>NZ_OY763919.1:0-1444758 GCF_963667735.1 uncultured Methanoregula sp. | reverse complement strand
CCGGCAGTTCCAGGAGAGCGTGATTGCCAACGCCAATATCTGGATCACCGTCCTTGCACCAGACGGGACCGTTCTTGTCTGGAACGATGCTGCGGTGACGATTAGCGGATACCGGAAAGAGGAAGTTCTGGGAAAAAGAACCATCTGGAAACAGCTCTATCCGGACAAGGAATATCGAAAAAAAGTCACAACGGACATCCGGCAGGTTATCCTGAAGGATGCATTCCTGGAGAATTTTGAGACACGGATCCGGTGCGCTGAGGGGACAGAGAAGACCATTGTCTGGAATACAAGAGGCCTGCGGGATGATTCCGGGACTACTACCGGTTTCATCGCGATCGGGCGCGATGTCACGGCACAGAAAGCCGCTGAGTCCGAAGCCGCTGAAAGCTCACGCTTCCTATCCACCGTGCTGGATACGCTCCCGATGCCGGTCTTCTTCAAAGATGCAGCAGGGAGATACCTTGGCTGCAACCTGCAGTTTGAACAATATATCGGGATCCAACGAAAAGGACTCATAGGAAAAACGGCACGTGAGATCGTTCCCCAGGATCTCGCAGACAAATTCACTGCAGTTGACCGGCAGATATCTGACTTCCCGGCTTTGCAACACTACGACACCAACGTGCTGCATAGCGATGGTACCTCTCATGCTATCCTAGTGTACAAGGCACCGTTTTTCAACAACGATGGCTCGACTGGCGGACACATTGGGGCATTTCTTGATATCACTGAACGCAAGCGGATGGAGGAGGCGCTTCGGCAGAGCGAATCATTCAACCGGGGGATTATAGAGAATCTTCCCGATTATCTGGCCGTTTACGGACTGGACGGAAATATTGTCTATGTGAACCCGGCCTCGGCAAGGGCACTGGGATATGAAGCGGATTCCCTTGTCGGGACATCGGTACTCTCCTATGTTGCAGAAGAGTACCGCGATACGGTAAGATCGAACATGGCAACCCGCCTGAATGCGGGAGAAGCACTGCCCTATGAGATCGATATGATCACAAAGAGTGGGATCCGGAGATCCGTAATGGTGAAAGCTGCTCCCATCCATTTCCGGACCAGTCCTGCGATTCTTCTTCTTCTCGTTGATATAACAGAGCGCAAACAGGCGGAGGAAGCACTGAGGGAGAGCGAGGAAAAATACCGTACCCTGATAGAAAAAGCGAACGAAGCGGTCATCATTGCGCAGGACGGAGTCTTTGCGTTTACCAACAGGAGTATGTCGCGGATGCTGGGAGTGCCGGCTGAAGAACTGAATGGAAAACCATTCTCCGACTACATCTATCCTGAAGACCGCAATTTTGTGGAAGCCCGGTACCGGAAACGGATTGCGGGGGAGGATGTCCCCGACTCCTACGATTTCAGGATCCTCGGGGCGGGTGGCAGGACGCGGTGGGTGTCCATATCCGCAGCCCAGATCCTCTGGCAGGGAAGGCCAGCCACCCTCAACATGATGACGGATATCACTGAGCGCAAAATGGCCGAGGAAGCGTTACGGGAGAGCGAACACCGGAGTGCGAGACTGCTCGAAGCTATTCCCGACATGATGTTCATCATCTCCAGGGACGGGATATACCGGGATTTCCATGTGCCGGATAAATCTGGCCTGGCCATGCCTGCCGACAGGATCATCGGTACAGATATCCGTAACTCCGGTTTTTTGAAAGAATCAGTTGAGATCATCCTGCAGAATATGAGCCTGGCGATGGAGACCAAAAATCTTCAACTCTTCGAATACACACTCGAAGTGCCCCGGGGATTACGGCAGTACGAGGCTCGCATGGTAGCGCTGAATGAGGAGGACATTCTGGCAATAGTGAGGGATATCACCGAGCGTAAAAACGCCGAGGCTGAATCCCGCAGGTCCAAACAGCTCTTCTCCGATATCATCAGTTTCCTGCCCGATCCTACATTCGTGATCGACCGGGAAGGGAAGGTGCTGGCATGGAACCGGGCAATAGAGAGGATCAGCGGGGTGACTGCAGCAGAGATGATCGGGAGGGGCGATCACGAGTACAGTATCTGGCAGTACGGGACACGGCGGCCACTCCTCATCGACCTCGTGCTCCACCCTGAACGGGATGCCGGACGGCTGTCGTATACCAATATCCGCGAGGACGGTTCGGTCATCACCGCCCAGAACGAGATTACCCGTCCTGACGGAAAGAAAACGCTCTTTTTCCTGGTAGCTTCCCCGTTGTTCGATTCTCAGGGACAGATCGCCGGGGCCATCGAGTCCATGCGGGATATCACCCAGATCAAGGAGACGGAAGCAGAACTTGCCCAGCTCAACGCCAACCTCGAGTCGATCGTCAGAAAACGGACTCTTGCACTCAAAGAAGAGGTTGGGCACAGGATCCAGGCTGAGCAGAATGTCCAGGCTGCACTCGATTATACCCGTTCGGTCATAGAGGCCAACCCGGATCTCATGGTGGTATGTGCAAAGGACGGGACGGTGCTGGATGTGAATACCACTGCTGAATCCCTTACAGGAATACCCCGTGAGCAGCTGATCGGAAGTCCGTACTCCCGGTACCTTATGGATGACACGACGCCGAAAACGGTTCTTGCCGATCTCCATGAGAAGGGAAGACTCGAGTATACCGTCAGACTCATAAGAGCAGATGGCAACATAACACCGCTTTCCGTCAACGCCACGCTGTTCCAGGGAAAAGATACAACGGATATGCGAATCATTGTCTCCGCCCACGATATCACCCGCCAGCAACACGACGAGGAAGCGATCCGTGCATCCCTTGAAGAGAAGGTTATCCTGCTGCGGGAGATCCACCACCGGGTGAAGAACAATCTCCAGATCATCATCAGCCTCACCAACCTCCAGATGCGCCAGACCGATGACCCTGGTGTAAAACGTATCATGGCCGAGACCCAGAACCGGGTCCGGGCCATGTCCCTTGTCCACGAGAAACTCTACCGTTCCGAGAGCCTCTCCCAGATCGACTTTGCCGATTACACCCGCTTCCTTGCAACCCAGCTCTTCTCGTTTTATTCGATCGATACCCGCAGGGTGAAGCTGGATCTCACCATGAACAAGATCATGGTCGATATCAATACCGCCGTCCCACTGGGCCTCATCATGAACGAGCTCGTCTCCAATGCCCTCAAGCACGCATTCCCGGAGGGAAGAAGCGGCACAGTCACCATCAGCGGCTGGAGAGAGGGTGATCGGATCACGCTGTCTGTCAGGGATAACGGCGTAGGGATCCCCCCTGGCTTCGACTGGAGGAATACCGAATCCCTTGGCCTCCGGTTGATCACCAGCCTTGTCGACCAGGTGAACGGGACCGTAGAACTGGAGTCGAACGGTGGTACTGCATTTACAGTAACCTTAGCGAAGAAACCTGATCAGGACGGGGCGAAATGAGACCCGACAGCCATAATTCTGGCAATGACAGGAACTGTTATCTGGAATATCGAAGTAAGATAACGTAGGAGGTGCAATCATGGAAAGACCGGCATCGTTGTTTATCGTGGAAGATGAAGCCATTGTTGCAAATGATATAAAAGAAACCCTCAAAAGCCTTGGATATGCGGTCCTGGGAATTGCAAAATCCGGGGAACGTGCACTTGAAGATGTGCCCAAAACAATGCCGGACCTGATCCTCATGGACATCCATCTCGCCGGGGAGTTGGATGGGATCGAGACCGCCGGGAAGATCAATATTCTCTACAACATCCCGGTCATCTATCTTACCGCTTATGCGGACAAGGCACTCCTTGACCGGGCAAAAATAACGGAACCTTACGGGTATGTCATCAAACCCTATGACGAGCGCGAACTTCATTCCGTTATCGAGATGGCCCTTTACAAACACCGGATTGAGTCAGAGATAAAAAAGCGGGACGCTATCCTTTTTGCCGTCAGTTCTGCTGTTGAATGGTTGCTCCGGGTCTCGCGGGATGACCATTCGGGGTCCTGCGAACTCCGGGAGGTCAATGCCACCGATATCGAGAATATCCTTGAACCCCTCGGACTTGCCCTGGATGCTGGTTCAATTGGGATTTTCAGGACAAAGACCGACCCGGCCGGCAAAAGAACGATCAGCATGATCTACGAGTGGGGATGTCCCAGATACCATGCCTGCCGTTATAAACCGGAACTCAGGGACTTCAGTTTCGCTGCATCCGGTCTCCAGCGATGGGAAGGCATCCTGATGAGAGGGGACGTCATCTCTGCAACCATCTCGACACTCCCGGAAGAGGAGAAAACGCTGTTTGGTCTCCTTGGAATACAGTCAGGAGTCATCCTCCCCATATTTATCCGGGATGACCTCTGGGGGTTTATCGGGTTCTTCGATCTTGAAGAAAAGACACGGTCTCCGGATGAGATAGAGGCTCTGCGCATAACCGCCAATCTCCTGGGCGCAGCAATGGGATACCGGTAAAAAGCATGACGGAAGCACCACCGAGGATTTTCATTGTCGAAGATGAGGCAATCGTGGCCAGTGATATAAAAGAGACCCTCATCAGTCTCGGGTACAGGGTGGAAGGCATTGCAAAGACCGGTGAATCCGCAGTTGAGAAAGTATCAGAGCTCCTCCCGGATCTCGTCCTCATGGACATCCATCTCGCCGGAAAGATGGATGGCATAGAAGCTTCAGGAAGGATTCATGAAGAGCAGAATATTCCTGTCATCTTCCTGACGGCCTATGCCGACAAGGCACTTCTCGACCGGGCAAAAAAGACGGAGCCTTACGGGTATATTATCAAACCCTACGATGAACGGGGGATCCAATCAGCCATAGAGATGGCCCTCTACAAGTATCGTATGGAGCGGCGGATCAGGGAGAACGAGGAGACCACCCGGGCAATGGTGAACGCAACCCGGGATTACCTGTACCTTATCGGCACCGACGGTAGATTCCTGATGGCAAACGAGGCACTGAGCGAGGTTGCAGGAGCGACACCGGACGAGTTACAGAAGACCAGTGCATATGATCTGGTCGGAAAGAACATCCTCACCCCGAAGATGGCCTGCTGGCAGCTGAACCCGATGGGTGAGAAGAGGCTCGTTTTCGAGGAGCAGCTCAACCGGAGCTGGTACGATGTTACGATCTACCCGGTGTACGACAGAAAAGGCGGGGTGGAAAAATATGCCGTCAGCGTCCGGAATATCACAACGAGGAAACAGGCAGAGGACCAGGTGAGGAGCAATGCCGAATATTTCCGGGCCATCATCGAGGAGGCGTCCGAGATCGTTGTCCTGCTCAACCAAAACGGCTCATTCTCGCAGCAGAGCCCGTCCTTCAATGCCGCACTCGGGTATCGGGAAGATGACGAACCAAAAAAGAGTTTCTTCGATTACCTTGTCATGAGTGACTGGCAGCAGGCAAAACAGATCTTTTCTGAAGTTCTGGTCCATCCCGGTATGGCGAAGCCGGTGAGACTGAAATTTGAGACAAGCGACCGGGGCATCTGTACGATCCGGGGGATTCTGAGCAATCTGTCGGACAACCCGTTTGTGGGAAAAGTCGTGCTGAACGGGTGGGTTGAATAAGGAATACTCAGCAAAAGGGCCGATCAGACTGCAGGGAATTAACAAAAAGTCCCGTCGGGCACATAGCCGGCCCGGAATTGTATTAAAAACAAAAAAGAGATCAGTAGGAAAGAGATCAGTAGGTCCTTCCCACAAGGGTTGCCTTGCCGGGTTTCCCGCAGACAATGCACTTCCCGTCGGTGGTGGGGATATAGGGTGACCGCACTTCGGTCCCGAGGATGCTGGAGTTGGCCTTCTCCTCGATGACTTCACCGCAGCCTTTCTCCCTGCACCAGTGGACAACAGCGACTTTTCCCTCGTTGAGGGCATTATTGAGAGATTCCATAGTCTCCACTGAGCAGAGATGGGACTTCGTGTGCTCCTCGGCCCTGGTGCGGATTGCTTCCGTGACCTCGACGAGCACCCGGTTTACCCCGTCGCTGATGGTTGCAAGATCAAGCGATACTTTCTCGCCCGTCCTCTTGACCGCCATGACTTTTCCTGCATCGAGATCCCTGGGCCCCAGTTCGAGCCGGACCGGGACGCCGCGAAGCTCCCACCAGTAATATTTGGCACCGGGACGCATGTCGCGGGTGTCCATCTTCACCCGGAACCCGGCTGCTTTGAGATCCGATTCCAGCTTCTTTGCGGCAGCGAGCACGTCCTCATGCCGTTTCCCGATCGTGATCGGGACAATTATTGCCTGGACCGGGGCGGCTGCCGGCGGGAGGATGAGTCCCTTGTCATCGCCATGCAGGCTGATGAGCGCAGCAATGGATCGCTCCGAGATGCCGTAGCAGGTCTGGTTTGCGAGCTGCTGGACGCCTTCCTTGTCCTCGTAATTGATCGCAAATGTCTTCGAGAAGTGCGTGCCGAGGTGGTGGACCGTGCCGATCTGGAGGGTCTTGCCATTGGGCATGATTGCGTCCACCGCGATTGTGTAATCTGCTCCGGGGAACTTGTCCCAGTCGGGCCTTTTGGAGATGATGATCGGGATGCAGAAGCCGTTGTAAAACTCGCGGGTGAGCCCGATCTCGTACTCCACCTGGGCTTCCGCCTCGTCCCAGGTTGCATGGACCGTGTGGGACTCCATGAACGAGGTGATCTCGCGGAGCCGGATCAGGGGCCGGGTCTGCTTGGTCTCGTACCGGAAGGTGTTGACGATCTGGTAGTACTTCATCGGCAGGTCTGCATGCGAGCGGAGCCAGAGGGCGTACATCGGGTAGATGGCGGTCTCGCTCGTGGGCCGCAGCGCAAGCTTGACATCAAGAGGGGTTGTACCGCCGTGGGTAACCCAGTAAACCTCGTCCTCGAACCCCTTGATGTGCTCGGCCTCCTTCATGAACTCCTGCTCGGGGATGAGGAGCGGGAAGAGCGTCTCCTCGTGATCCCGGTCGAGGAGATCGCGGAGCCGGTTGTACACAAACTTCCGGATCGCAAACCCGTAGGGATACCAGACGTAGAGACCCTTGACCGGGTAGCGGACATCCATGATCTCTGCCCGCCAGAGAATATCATTAAACCATCCGGAAAAATCCTGCTTGGGCGGCAGGGTGCCTGCGTCATCATCCATGTGAAAAAATCCTCTTTAAGCTACTAGATGTATGACGACAGGCGTAATAAAAGCCTCGACGCACGCAGCCACAAAAACAAGCGGAAGCACGTACAGGAGGAAGAGCCGGGCATACCTGCGGGCATCCCCTTCCGTATCCGGTCCGCCATACCATTCCGCGATAAGCGCCTGGGCAAGGAGGAGACCGAGGGCTCCGGAGAGGATGAATGCCGGAATCTCGAATATCCCGTGGGGGACGAGGGCAGCAGCAACAAAGAGCGGGCTGTGATCCTGGTGGATTATCTCCATGATTGCGCCTATCACGATCCCGTTGAGGCTCATGACAAAGATGGTGAGGATGCCAAAGGATGCCCCGCCAAGGAAGAGGAAGATGCAGGCTTCAAGATTGTTGAAGAAGAGCTTGGCACAGAGATCGGGAGCATTATCCACCGACATCTGGCCGGCTACCTCCTTCTGGAACAGTTTCAGGAGATCCTGGCCGATGGCCGGGTTCTGGGAAGATCCCACCCAGCCGACCGTGAGCGTTGTACAGAAAAGGAGGAGAATTATGATGATGGCATTGGTCAGGGGCGCATTAGACATACAGGACCATCCGCACCATGTCCCGGACCCCCGGGGCCATGCCGACAATGATCATCGCGAGCAGTACGAGATGCCAGAATGCAGGATTAGCTTCCTTCCGGTAGATCTGCATGATGTAGATCGCCGGGAAGAGAACAACAAGTTTCAGGGGGAACATCACAAACGCCGTATGCGCCCAGTCGATGAGCGCCGATCCCACGACATGCTGCTCGATATAGTGGATGGACGGGTGCAGGTCGATGCCGTAGCTGGTGGCACTGGCATCCAGCAGTTGCCCGAAGAGGAGCGTGATATAGAGCGGATCGCTGACGTACTCCCAGCGCAGCACGTACCGCATGAACAAAAAGACTGCGGCGGTTGCGGCGGTGGCCATCAGCGGGATGATGGCAAGGACGAACAGGTCGATCCGCGTATGGGTCATTCCCCAAGCAACCAGGACGAGCGAGACACAGAAGACCGAGAAGATACCAATCCCGGCATAAAGTTTGAGATACGTATCGCAGAATCCCTGCTTTTCCAGGAACCGGGAGAGAAGAAGCATCCCGAAGGTATAGAAGAAGATGACGAAGTAGATGAACGGGGTGACTATCGCGAACTGGAGATCCGACTGGATCATGTGGGTGTCCTGGACTACCCGCAGAACCCCCCCAAGGATGATGTACGGGATGGTTGCAAGCACGAACGGCCCGTCGAGAGGGAACTCCGATTTCTTAAACCAACGGTAGATGAGATAGACCGCTGCTATCAGAATGAGTGCATAGGTGATCGTCTCTACTGCATTATAGGGTTGCTCGTATCGTATGGGATCGATGTAGTATTTGTAGATGAAATCACTAATCATCCATGATAAGAATGAGCGCAGATGCAATAAAATTACTCAAACCCAAAGTCTTCGACAAGTCCAAGTGGATGCAGCTGCCCCGCGATGTCGTCATCGGGCACGATGTCCTTTCCCAGATTCCGGCCATCTGCGAAGACCTCAAGCTCGGGTCGTCTGCGCTTCTTGTCTCCGGCAGGGGCACGATGGGGCTTGCAGGAGAGAAGGTCATGTCCGTCCTCTCCGGTTCCTGCACGGTAACGCCCTTCCTTGCCGAGGAGATCAGCATCCCGGTCATCAAAGCCGGTGAGAAAGCGGCCAAAGGGATGGATTTTCTCATAGGCGTCGGGGGCGGCCGGGTGATCGACACGGCCAAGATCGTCTCTTACAATCTCGATCTCCCGTTCATATCGGTGCCTACCGCTGCATCCCATGACGGGATCGCATCCGCCCGGGCATCGGTCCCGATGGCGGAGGGGCATTCCTCGCTCGAAGCCGAGCCCCCGATAGCGATTGTCGCCGATACCGGCATTATCGCCACCGCTCCCCACCGGCTCCTGGCAGCCGGGTGTGCGGACGTGATCTCCAATTATACGGCAATCCTGGACTGGGAACTCGCCCACCGGGTCAAGGGCGAACCCATGAGCGAATATGCGGTTGCCTTATCGAAGATGACTGCCGAGATCCTGGTAAAAGACGCCCACCTGATCAAGCCCCACCAGGAGCAGTCCGCATGGCTCGTGATAAAAGCGCTCGTATCAAGCGGCGTTGCGATGAGCATTGCCGGCTCGTCCCGTCCGGCTAGTGGCGGGGAGCACAAGTTCTCCCATGCGCTTGACCGGCTCGCGCCGGGCAAAGCACTGCACGGGGAGAGCTGCGGGATCGGGACCATCATCTCCATGTACCTCCACGGCGGGGACTGGCGGGGCATCCGGGCATCGCTCAAGAGCATCGGGGCCCCGACAACACCTGCCGAAGTCGGAATAGACGACGCGGTTGCTGTCGAAGCGCTCCTGATGGCAAAGACTATCCGTCCGGAACGCTTCACCATATTTGACATGGGGATCACAAAGGAATCGGCAGAGAATCTCGTGCAGATGCTCTACCGCGAGTGAGGTGACGGGGAATGACAGACGCAAAGACAAAAGTTACCCTGGTGGGAACCGTGCTTGCAAAGCAGGGCGTTGAGTTTATTTACGAAGGGGAGGTCGCGGAATGCGACACCTGCAAGGTCAAAAAGGCCTGCAACAATCTCCAGAAAGGCCGGAAGTACCGAATCGTCTCCGTGCGCACGACCCACCACGAGTGCGCAGTCCACCTGAACGGCGCAACGGCCGTTGAAGTGACCGAGGCCCCCATCTCGATCCTGATCAACCCGGACATGGCGATCGTCAACTCCAAGATCAAGCCCGAGCTCTCCTGCAACAAGAGCGACTGCAAGAGTTTTGCCCTCTGCCGCCCCGAAGGGGTTGTCGAAGGCGAGAAGTACGTGGTCACGGAAGTGATCGGCAATGCCTCGGATATCTGCGGGAAGGGACGCTCGCTCAAGCTGGTCGAGATCCGGCCGGTGTAAAAACCTCTTTTTCCGAACGGGACACCCGTCTTCCCATAAACGACATTGCAGCAGAAGCGGTTGTCGGGTTGTACATGCCATAATCCCGGCGTGGGTGTCAGCCACTGCACCGGTCCTGCACGGATACGTGGGGGGTCTGTGGGGATATTTCAGATCGGGCAATTATTCCAATACATGACATTCTTCACCGTAATTTATTGTGTTTATCGGACACCAGCTGTCAGTCTCCACAGTTTTTTTCACCACAGACCCCCTTAAAGCGCCCCGGATTTTTCCGGAAAAATGCTATTTTTTACGACATAAAAGTACAATGAAATGAGAGGAATTTATCAAGGGGGGTCGGAGGTGAAAAAAATTCCGGGCATCTGCTCACTTCGCGATCCATCGGAAAAATGCAGGAGATGGACCGGATCTCGGTTATCAAAAAAAGCTCTCTTTTCGAGAAAACCGTTCAGGACTCAACGATCTGACCGGACCTGCCACACCCGCTCCGCTGCCCGGATCAGATCATCATATCCTTCGAGATCCCGGCACCATCGCCCCGGTATCGCATCAAGCCCCCAGTATGCCCCGGCAAGAGCCCCGGTGCAGGCTCCGACAGTGTCAGCATCCCCGCCCAGGTTGATGGCCGAAAGGATTGCATTCTCCAGCGTCTTTGCATTCATAAAGCAGGAAAGGGCTGCATGGGAGCATTCCACAGCATCCAGCCCGGGTACTACAGGGTAATTATCATAATTCCCAAGCACTGCATGGACTTCATTATTATTACAGAGCGAACAGGCATGCCGGAACGCAGTCTTCCGGGGAATGCCCCGGACCAGGTCGCTGACCATTGTGTTGAGGAAAGCCGAGCAGTGGCCGGCAACCGGATCGTGATGGGTGACTGCGGAGCAACTGAGGCTGACACTATACACTTCCGGTGCCGGGTAGTATATGCCCAGGGGAAAACCCCGCATCACACTCCCGTTGGACCGGCTTGAGCCTCGACATTTGTCGACAAGCCATGCGGCACGGTGCGGCAGGGTCCCGGATTGCACCAGATCAAAGAAAAGGGAGGAGGTCGGTCCATACCATTCGGGGCGTTTTCTGTACCCGGAAATAAGACGCGATATAAGGTCTTTTTGGTCAAAGCCCCTGCATGCACCAAGCGATTCCGCAACTGCCATAGCCTGCAGGGTGTCATCGGTCACCTCCCCCTTTTTCCGGAAATGGCGCCCACCGGGACGCATTTCTGTCACGAAAGGCCCTGTATGCAGAGATCCTTCCAAAGGCGCACCCAACGCATCGCCAATTGCGAGCGCAATTAAGGATCCCACGTGCCGCATTTTGCCTCTTATAAATCTCACCAATAAGGTATATGTGCACCACAAAAAAAAGGATCAGTTTAGAGAAGGTGATAGTGTGCAAAAGGAAGAGCTACTGCATTTACATATGCTGATGATCCACATCAAGAAGTACTACGAAGGTGTCACCAACGAAGAGATCGGGACCGACCGATACAATTCTCTGGAAATTTCCCCTGTCCATATCCACAAGGACAAAAAAGCCCATAAAGATGCTCTCCTCACCCTCGGGGACGAGATCGTCCATCATATCCACGACCACTCTGTGCCCGTGGTGAACTATTCTTCAGAACCTGCATCCCCCAAAGTTGCAGCCGAACATTAATCTGTTATGGATGAGGCGACGGCATTACGGGAGATAATCTCCCGCATCCTCACCCAGCCTCCCGGTGATGCTGCCATCACAGCGGCGAAAATCGAGATCTGCCGGAAGTACGGGCTGTCAGCGGTACCGAAAAATTCGGCCATTCTAGCCGCTGCCCTACCGGAGGATCGCGAAATACTGCGGAAGATCCTCCTGGTCAAGCCGAGCCGGACCCTCTCGGGGGTTGCCCCGGTCGCGGTGATGACCTCCCCGTACCCCTGCCCGCACGGCAAGTGCCTGCCCTGCCCGGGAGGTCCCGATCACCCGTTCCATTCCCCGCAGAGCTACACCGGGGAAGAGCCGGCAGCGAAACGGGCGCGGGAGCATGACTTCGACCCGTTCCGGCAGGTGCATGCCCGGCTCGAACAGTTCGAGACCCTCGGCCACCGGGTGGACAAGGTGGAGCTGATCGTGATGGGCGGGACCATGACCGCCCGGCCGGAGGAGTACCAGCACGAGTTCGTCTCGCGCTGCATTGAGTCCATGAACACCTACCCGGGGGGTTCTCCCGCTGCCGCACCGATCCCGGTTGCGGAAGCCGAGGCAGCAAACGAGACTTCCGCCATCCGCTGCGTTGCCATAACCTTCGAGACCCGGCCGGACTGGTGCCGGTGGGAGCACGTGGAACGGATGCTTGACCTTGGCGTGACCAAAGTGGAGCTCGGCGTCCAGCACGTGGACGACGAGATCCTCTCCTTCAATCGCCGGGGCTGCACGGTTGCCGATACGGTCGAAGCCAACACGCTCCTCCGCGATGCAGGGCTCAAGGTCGGATTCCATATGATGCCCAACCTCCCGCATTCCACCATAGAATCCGACCGGCAGATGTTCGACACAATATTCTCCGATCCCCGCTTCAAACCGGATTTCCTCAAGATCTACCCGACGCTTGTCACCCCGGGATCCGAGATCGAGGATCTCTGGAAGAAGGGACTTTACGCACCCTATAACGAGGACGAACTGGTCGACTTGGTAGCATACGCAAAATCAACAATACCGGAATACACCCGGCTCCAGCGGATCCAGCGGGACATACCGGCAAAACTGATCGTTGCCGGTTCCAAGCATTCCAATTTCCGGCAGCTGGCAAAGAACCGGCTCAGGGATACCGGCCGAAGATGCCGCTGCATCCGCTGCCGGGAGATAGGAAGGCTCCCCTCGCTTGCGGAGACGGAACTGCGGGACCTCAAGTACGAAGCCTGCGGGGGCATCGAGCACTTCATCTCAACCGTCTCGGGGGATTCCCTGATAGGCTTTGCCCGCCTCCGTTTCCCCTCGTCGGTCTTCCGGCCCGAACTGGAAGGATCCGCGCTCATGCGGGAACTCCATGTGTACGGCAGCCTGGTCCCGGTGGGAAAAGATGCAGACTCCGAGGAGTGGCAGCACCGCAATTTTGGAAAGGATCTGCTCGGGCGGGCGGAAGAGACTGCCGCTGCTGCCGGGTTTACCCGGCTTGCGATCATGAGCGGGATAGGCGTGCGCCCCTATTACCGCCGGATGGGTTATGAGCGAAGGGGGCCCTATATGATCAGGGATCTTGTATGAACCCGGCCACCACCGAATTCCTCCGCCAGCGGTTTTCCGAGTATTACCGGAAGACCGTCCTCATTTCCCCGTCCTCGCTTGAGCAGCGCGAATGGGGTTTTGTCCTCTTCCAGGCAGGATCCACGGACATGCGGATGAAGCGGCATGTGGGATTTCAAAGTCGCGATGATCTAGGCGATTACATACGGAACCTCGTCCCCCAACACACGTATTACTCAACTGCCTATTACGAGAAGCCGGATGCCGGGACCATGGCAGAGAAAGGCTGGTGCGGGGCAGATCTCATCTTCGACCTCGACGCAGACCACATTGTCCGCGGGCCCTATGACCAGATGCTTGCCCGGGTCAAGGAAGAGACGCAGAAGCTCCTTGCAATGCTCACTGAGGAGTTCGGCATGGATCCTAAGACCATCGAACTGGTCTTCTCCGGGGGCCGCGGGTATCACGTCCATGTCAAGGATATCGCGTTCCGGAACTGGGGCAGTGCCGAGCGCCGGGAGCTGATCGATTACATCTGCGGGATCGGGATCGATCCGTCGGCCATGCTCTCGGGGAAAAATCCTCCCCGACCCGGGTGGCACCGGCGCTACCGTGAGGCGCTCCTGGAAACCCTCCGATGGATCGGGAGCATGCCGGAGGAAGAAGCCATGGCGTTTCTTGTATCCCTTGAGGGAATCGGGAAAGACTCGGCAGGCACGTTCTTAAAAAACCGCGAAGAGATTGCAGGCAGTATCGAGAAGCGCCCGACCGGCCTTCTCTTCAAGAACCGGGTCCTCCAGGCCATCGTCAGCCAGCCGGACGGCGAGTTCAAAAAACGGCTCCTCTCCCGGGCAGCCCTTGCCGATGAGCCGGTCACGACCGATACGAAAAGGCTGATCCGGATGCCGACATCCCTTCACGGGGGCAGCGGGATGCGGGTCCAGCCCCTTGAACTCCGCGAACTTGCCGGCTTCGAGCCCCTCGAACATGCCGTGGTCTTTGGTACCCGGGATATCCGGGTGGACCTGAAATTTGCCATGAAGATGCCGATGCTCGGAAGCACTTATGAGCTCCCAAAAGGCATCACTACAGTACCGGAAGCCGTGGCGGTATTTCTCTGCTGCCGCGGCATGGCCGAGATCGCGTAACAGTAAGGGCTATCATGAAACTCGACGACCTGCGCAGCATCCTGCTCTCGGAACGGGAGACAGGAAGACTCACAGCAGTAGCCCCGGACATTTTTGAAAAAGGCCACGCGGAACTCTCGGCAATAACCAAGAAAGTGTACGAGTTCGAGGACCCGTTCTCGGACGATGCCCGCGCCCACATCGACGAGACCCTCTCCATCCGCCAGACGCTCCAGGATATTTTTGCCATCCGGTCGCGCAAGATCATCGCGCTGACCATCATGCATGCGGAGGGCAATTATTACGACCGCGAGGAGGTCAAGCGCATGATCCCGGTCGAGAAGGCCATGTTCGAGGAGATCACCTCAAGCATCGAACAGTGCCAGGATATCCTCCTGAAAAATGCCCCTGCAACCCCCCGCGCAGTGCCTGTACCCCAGGCCCGGGTTGCCGAAGAGTTCCTGGAGGAGGAGGGCGAGCCTGCGTTCATTCCCGAGGAGGAACCGGCAGCGCATACCCCGGTGCCAAAATCCGGAGACGCACCCATCTCCCACCCGTGCGCCCTTGTCCGGGTGCTTTCCGACATGGATTCGTTCATGGGCGTGGATGGGAGGATTTATACCCTCTCAAAGGGAGATATAGTGACGCTTCCTGAGCGGAATGCTGCGGTCTTATCTGAGCGCAACATAGTCTTAAATATCAATCTTTGCAAATAATATTGGTATTTGATATCAACATTATCGGTGAAAATTTTATGAAAATGCCAGCGAAATTCACAACCTATTGTCCTTTCTGCCGGAACCACCAGGTACACGAGGTCGAGAAGGTAAAGAAAGGCAAAACCACGGGCCTCCACTGGATTGACCGCCAGAAGGCACGCAGGGGCAGAGTAGGCAACATGGGTAAGTTCTCCAAGGTGCCCGGCGGCGATAAGCCGACGAAGAAGATCAATGTCCGGTACCGCTGTGTCACCTGCGGAAAGGCGCACCTGCGCAAGGGTTACCGTGTCGCAAAATTCGAGTTGACGGAGTCATAACATGGTAAGCCAGATTCGGGAAAACCGGAGCAAATTCTACAAGGTAAAGTGCCCTGACTGTGAGAACGAACAGACCGTCTTTGAGAAAGCAAGCACGGTCGTCAAGTGCGTTGTCTGCGGGCACGACCTTGCAACCCCCACCGGCGGCAAGGCCAACTTCAAGGCTGAGATCGTCTCAGAGCTCAAGTGAGACCTCCCATGCAGGACAGAGAGTGGCCACAGGAAGCAGAACTGGTTGTCTGCACAGTCGAGAACGTCAAGGATTTCGTAGCGTTCGTCTCACTCGATGAGTACGGTGGCCGCCAGGGGCTCATCCCCATCTCTGAAATTGCAACGGGCTGGATCAAGTATATCCGTGACCACATCCGGGAGGGCCAGAAGATCGTCTGCAAGGTCCTCAATGTCGACCGGAGCCGTGGCCACATCGACCTTTCCTTAAAGGACGTCAACGAGCACCAGCGCCGCGAGAAGATCCGCGAGTGGAAGAACGAATCCAAGGCCCAGAAATGGCTAGGGTTCGTTGCAGAACAGACCGGGGAATCCGCTGCGGAGATCGAGGACGTTATTTTCAAGAAGTACGGGGCGTTTTACCCGGTCTTCGAGGATATCGTTGTCGAGCCCGAGACCACACTCAAGAAACTCGGGTTCTCCAAGAAGATCTCCGAGATTCTCCAGAAAGTTGCGCAGGAGAGCGTGAAAGTGCCCCAGGTGGAAGTGACCGGGCACCTGCACCTGACCTGTACTGAGCCGGACGGGATCACCGTCATCAAGAACGCCCTCAAGAAGGCGGGTGCCGATCAGAAGACCGGGGGAGTTGGGGTTGAGCTTCTTTACCTTGGTGCGCCGACATACCGCATCAAGGTCATCGCCCCTGATTACAAGAAAGCCGAGAAGGCTATCGAGAAGGCAGCCAATGCCGCAATCGCCGTTGTCGAGAAGGCCGGCGGTGAAGGCAAGCTTGTCAAGAAGCCGAAGTCCGGGAAGAGCCAATGAGCGGGCGAATCCGGCACTGTACGGCAGATAATACCTATACTCTTTCTTTCACCTGCCCGGTCTGCGGCAGGCCGACATCTGTTGCCCACCCGGCACGGTTCTCTCCTGAAGACAAATACGGGAAATACCGGAGGATGGTAAAGCATGATTGAGGAGATCACCGTCACGTACCTTGACAGTTTCAAGGACAAGACACTGACAGATCCCATCCTCATTGAAGGCCTTCCCGGTATCGGGCAGGTGGGAAAACTTGTGGCCGAGTACATGATCCATGTGCTCGAAGCGGAGAAGATTGGCGAGCTCCACTCGATCTATCTTCCCCCCCAGGTCATCCTGGACGAGAACGGCCTCGTGCGGCTGGCAAGAAACGAACTTTTCCTGTACCAGGGAGAGGGAAAAGATCTCGTCTTCCTGGTCGGCGACCACCAGAGTACCTCGAACGAGGGACATTACATTCTAGCGGATGCCTACTGCGAGATTGCCGAAGAACTGAAAGTGAAACGCATCTACACGCTTGGCGGGTTCGGCGTCGGCCACTTGGTGAACGAACCCCGGGTGCTGGGTGCGATGAATCAGAGCGAGCTCCGGCCCGAACTGGAAGCTGCCGGTGTCCGGTTCGACCGAGAAGAACCCGGTGGCGGGATCATCGGGGCTGCCGGGCTCATGCTCGGTCTTTCGGCCAGGCGCGGGATCGATGCGGTCTGTCTTATGGGCGAGACGAGCGGGTATCTCGTGGACCCGATGGCTGCAGCTTCCGTTCTTGCGATCCTCTCGAAACTGATCGGCGTTCCGGTCGACCCGACAAGGCTCAACGAGCGGGCATCCGAGATGGAGAAGGTCATCGAGGGTCTGGTCGAGGGCGAGAAACTCAAAGATGAAGAACTGACCTATATCGGCTGATCCGACCTTTTTTTTCACAATTGTCAATAGGTAATCCCACGTTTTTGTAATGTGGCAGGCCCGATTTCCCCTGCAATTTCCCTCGCCGGCAGGTACTCCTGATTCCCAAAGCGCAGCACTTCCGCTGTCAGCGATATAATCGGAAATACAGTTTGTACCCATGCGACCCCCCTCATGGCACAATTACCATTCCAACGGGATTTTTCGTCGTAATTTTACCGTGAAACTGCTTCAGTTTGCAGGACGCTTGAGGGGGGTCACGTGGGTACAAAGTACATTTTCGTTCCAACCGGCAGGGTTCTTCCAGGAATGGGAGAGAACGATATTCTCACCGTAAAGACTGTGGAAAACCAGGGATAATTCCCATGGTTTGGGATGAGTCCCGTTGCGCAGAATGTACCCATGCGACCCCATCAGCCATTCAAAACCAGCTCAGCTGCAGGACCGGTGAATCCGTGATCCTGAGGTAGTTGTCTGCCGTTGGATACACGTTGGCAAAAGCCGCACCATCGACACCCTCAATACCAACCGGGAAGAATAATCCGGTATGCCAGAGATCCCCGGCGAGTCCGATATCCCGACATTCATGGAACAGATGGCAGAGTCCATCCGGAAAACTGCAATTCTTCTGGACCGCAGCGAGACCCGGGCATTCTTCCGGGAGATCCTTGCGGCAAAGCGGATCTATATCGCCGGGGCAGGCCGGTCCGGGATCATCTCCCGGGCCTTCGCCCTCAGGCTCCTTCACCTGGGATTCGACGTTTATGTCGTAGGGGAGACCATAACCCCGGCCCTCCGGCCGGGCGACACGCTGGTGGTCTTCTCGGGATCGGGCGAGACCCATACCATGGCAACGTTCTGCACAACGGTCAGGGATCTCGGGGGGCGGATCTGCCTGGTGACTGCCTCCCCGGACTCAGCGATGGGCAGGATGGCAGACTGCGTTGTCAACCTCGGCGATCTCACCGGATATTACCGGAAAGAGACGGCCACGTTCGAGGAGCGGCAGGTGACCGGGCAGTACCGCTCGGTGGCATCCGCGTTCGCCCCGCTGGGCACGCTCTTCGAGACCGATGCCCTGGTCTTCTCCGATGCGGTCATCTCAGCCCTGATGATGGCTAAGAAAGAAGATGCCGGGGAACTCAAAGGCCGGCTCCTGAACGTCGGATGAGCGGATCGGGGCAGCCTCACATGAAAAAACCTGCAATGAGCGGCAGGTGAATCTGCACCGGCATACCCCGCCATGCTTGACAGGCAGACGGCAGATTCATAAACGGTCTGGATATATCGATAACGTTATCCCGCATTGCTGGGATAAATCTGCTGTTCTCTGAACCCCGAGCAAGATTATGCAGCAGCATCCACTCACCAGAACCCTGACGATCATTCTCTTCTGCATGGTACTCCTGATCCATATTCTGCCTCTGGGGGCCGCCGATTCATCGGATGATGCATATATGGACGATCTCTCCTACGCAGACCTCGAAGAAGAGTACCTGACATATGAGAATGTGACGATTTATGATGCAACCTCCACAATAGCGGTGGCTCCAACGAACCTTACCAATAACTTTCCCAAGACCTCGTATGCTGAGTGGAACCAGGGACAATGCGGAAACTGCTGGGTATGGGCAGGCACCGGCGTTCTCGCCCAGACCCTCAATAAATCCAAGAACACCTACACTCCGTTGTCGATCCAGTTCTTCAATTCAAATTACATGGACGGCAATATCAACATGAAAAAGCCCCATGACTGGGCCTGCACCGGGGGATTTCCCTCAACGTTTGCCGAGATCTACAATACGGGCGTGAACCAGTCCTACGAGGGCGGACCCTTCGCGGTTCCCTGGAGCAACTACAATGCTTCGTATAAAGACGCCAGCGTGGGATCGAACGGGAATGTCCAGACAACGCTCCCAAAAAACCTCATGACCATCAGACCGAACTATGGGATTGACCATATAGATGCACAGAAGGTACTGGCAACGCCATCCTCAAACCAGACTGCCGCTGTGGAGAATATCACCCTTGCACTGGTAGATGGCAAGGTTATTTTCTATTCCATGTACCTGCCCAACAAAACTGCCTGGGACGAATTTGACCCTGAATTCTGGGGCAAACAGCCAGACGGCATCTGGGACATGGACCGGTGGAATGCAACGGATTACAATTCATCCGCAGGAGAGGGTAGCGGCCATGCCATGATCCTCATTGGATACAACAAGACGGATCCCGCACCCGCCAACCAGTACTGGATCGTCCAGAACAGCTGGGGCAACCCGGTCAACCGTTCCACCGGCCAGTATAAACTCAAGATGTGGATGGATTACAATGCCACGTTCAATAACACGGGCTGGTATACGCAGGAGTTCTGGGTCTTCAATACAAGCTGGAAGACCGATCCAACGGTGAGCAGCATCACGCCATCGACCGGCCGGAATACCGGTTCTGTTGAGATCACCGCTCTTGAAGGAACCAACTTCGCAAGCGGTGCAGAACTGATGCTGAAATCTGCGAGTGTCACACCACGGCACGTTGGCAGCATTGCAAACGGAGCGAACGGTGCCCTCCTGGAAAACCCTTACAAAGCAGCTGTCCGGAATAATTACGCCTACATCGCCAGTTACAACAGCAGTGCCCTTGAGATAGTGAACTTAAGCAATCCTTTTGTTCCGGAACATGTTGGCCGGATTGTCAACGGGACCGGGGGGGCGCTCCTGGACGGTCCCACCGATGTGGCGGTATCCGGGAATTATGCCTATGTAACCAGTTACAACAACAATGCGCTTGAGATCGTAGACATCTCCACGCCCTCGGCACCGTTCCACAGAGGCAAGATCGTTAACGGGACAGGGGGGGCAAAACTCCAGGAGCCGATGAGCGTCAAGGTTGTCGGGAATTATGCCTATGTCACCAGCGCCGGCAGCAATTCCCTCGAAATTGTGGATGTCTCCAACCCCTCATTGCCGGTCCACAAGGCCAATGTAACGGATGGCGTACAGGGAGCGCCCCTGTATTACCCGGTAAGTGTCGATATTGTCCCCGGTTATCCCTATGCGTATGTCACGAGCCTGGGGAGCAACGCCCTGACGATCATCGATATCTCCAACCTGTCCGAACCAGCATGGGAATCCGCCATCTATAATGGCGGGGGTGGCGGGGCACTCCTCGACGGGCCACGCAGCGTCCGGGTTGCCGGGTACAATGCCTATATCGCCAGTAATGCAAGCAATGCCCTGGAGATCATCGATATCAGCAACCAGTCCGCACCGTTTCACCGGGGAAGCATAGCAAAGACTGCCGGGGTCACGTACCTGAACGGTCCCGCTGACGTTGCGATCTCGGCCGATAGGAAATATGCCTATGTGACCAGTTACCAGGGCGGAACGTTTGACGTAATCGATATATCCAACCCCTCCGCACCCGTGTACCAGACCGGGATCACGAACGGAGCCGGTGGGGCACTCCTGAAAAACCCGAACGGTGTTGTACTTTCGCGATCGCTTGCCTATGTCACCTCCCGCGGCAGCGATGCCCTCGAGGTGGTGGCACTGGACGCAATTCCTGCAACGGACATAACGGTTGCTTCGGCAAGCATAATGAGCGGTTCTTTCGATCTTACCGGTGCCCCGGCCGGAAGCTGGAGTGTTGTTGCAACCAACAGCAATGGCCGGTATAGCTCGCTGGACAACGGGTTTACGATTACTGCCGTCCCTCAGCCGGTACCGACCCTGGGACCGGACTCGGGGGGTGACTCCAAACCTGCCGGCACGGGAAAAACATCTGCCACGGCAGGGCAGGCAAGCGTCTCCCTTAAAACAAATTCCCTTGGCCAGACCCTTGCTCCCTACACGGTCCAGACAACCGCCGCCTCCCCGATTGAAGTGACGGTCGCCATTCCCCAGGCTACGAAATCGCTTACGGCAGCGGGGGCTCCGATCAGTGAAGTGACGGTAACCCCGGTATCGAAGGAAGCGGTTGCCGGTCTCACGCTCGGCACCGCAGCTCCCGAAGGCACGGTCTTTGCCACCGGAGGCCTTGGGGTCGAATGTTCACCTGCAGGGGCAAGCTTCAGCCAGCCGGTCGCGATAACATTCACCATGACGGAGGCTCAGTGGAATGCCGCACTGGCACAGGCCGGCGGCAGAACCCAGGATATCACCGTCCAGTATTATGACACAACCTCAAAATCCTGGCTATCGCTTCCGACAACCGTTGCGCCTGCCACCCACCAGGTAACCGCCACGACAACCCATTTCACCCTCTTTGCAGTCTTTGTAAAAACTGCTGATACGGCCGGCGCTGCACCCTCCCGGGTCACGTATTCCTGGGAGACGCCGACGCCGGCTGCCTTGATTCAGACAACGACTGCTGCCGTTACCAGACAGACTCCCGTTCCGGCACCTGCACCGTCTCAGCCGCAGTTCCCCGCCATGACGATTGTTGCCATCATCGCGGGTATCGCGGTCATAATCGCCGGGGTCCTGCTTCTGAGGCGCTGGTGGATCCGGCGACAGAACCCGGCATTGTTCCGGAAGTATGATTAAAACAATAAAAGCCAGAATGGCTGACAGATATTGCCGGATAATCTTCCTTTTTTGGAATGATACGGACATAACGGGAAAAAACCTGCTGACGATTTGATAAGAAAATGAGATGGGCAGTCAGAAACTTCTCGGTAATCAGTACTATTCCCATTTCAGCCGGTTTTTTTGGTTTCTGTGAAACCCGACGGATAAAAACAAAACAGATATACCTGATAGAATAAACTGGTTATTTCCTGAACCCCGGGAGCACGCATGAACTACCGCCTTCTGATAAAACCCCTGGTCCCTGTTCTTTTCTGCCTGAGTTTCCTGATCTGCATCCTGCATCCGGTGCTGGCCGAAGAACCTGAGGCATACATGCAGAATCTCACCTGGGAGGAGCTGGAAGCAGATTACCTGATGTATGAAAATGCATCCGTCTACAAACCCGTCTCATCGATAGGAGCGGCTCCGGCGTATCTTGTCAATGAGTTTCCCAAGTATTCGTACGTTAACTGGAGCCAGGGAAACTGCGGGAACTGCTGGGTCTGGGCCGGCACGGGCACGCTCGCCCAAACCCTGTACAAAGCCACCGGAACCTCAACCCCGCTGTCCATCCAGTTCTTCAATTCCAATTACATGAACGGGAATCTCAACATGCAAAAGCCCCATGACTGGGCCTGCACCGGGGGATTTCCCTATACCTTTGCCGATATTTACACAAGCGGTCTGAACCAGTCATACCCGGGCGGGCCGTTTGTGGTTCCCTGGAGCAACACAAATGCTACATACAAGGATGAGGATCAGGAGGACAACGGGTATAGCCAGACAACGGTCCCAAGAAACCTCATTGCAACTACACCGAACATCGGGCTGAGCAACATTGATGCAGAAACGATACTGGTTCCCCCGTATTCAAACCAGACAGCCGCAGTGGAGAACATCACCCGTTCCCTGGTTGACGGCAAGGTTATTTTCTATACAATGACCCTGCCCAACAAAACTGCATGGAGCCAGTTCAGAACTGATTTCTGGGGATATCAGCCCAATGCCACCTGGGACATGGACCTGTATAATCAGTCCTTTTACAACAAAACCGAGGGGGAAGGCGGGGCCCATGCCATGATCCTCATCGGGTACAATAAGACCGACGCGAGCAAAGCCAACCAGTACTGGATTGTCCAGAACAGCTGGGGCACGAGCACGAACCGTACCAAGGGCCAGTACAAGCTCAAGATGTGGATGGACTACAATGCATCCTTCAACAACAACGGCTGGATAACGCAGGAATTCTGGGTCTTCAATACAACGTGGAAGACCGATCCAACGGTGAGCGGCATCTCGCCTTCGGGCGGCAACACGGGAACCGTCACCACCACGGATCTTTCAGGAACGAACATTGCAAGCGGTGCAGACCTGATGCTGAAATCAGCAACCCTCACACCGCGGCACGCAGGGAGCCTGATGAACGGCTCGGGCGGGGCGCTTTTCGTTGATCCGTTCAGGGTTACCATCTCCGGAAATTATGCATACATCACCGGCAAGTCAAGCAATTCCCTGGAGATCGTGAACCTGACCAATCCCTTCATGCCGGTACATGAAGGCAGGCTTGTCAACGGGACCGGCGGGGCTTTCCTGTATGGGCCCGTGGATGTGGCCGTATCCGGCAACTATTCCTATATTGCGGATTACACAGGGAATGCCCTTGAGATCATCGACATCTCCAACCCTTCTGCACCGGTCTATAAAAGCAAAATCACCGACGGGACCGGTGGGGCCCTTCTCAAAGGTCCGCAGAGAGTAGCGGTTTCGGGGAATCTTACGTATGTTGCCAGTTCCAACAGCAATGCCATTGAGATTGTGAATACCGCCAACCCGTCTGCTCCCGTGCATTATGCGAGTCTGGTAACCGGGGCAGGCAATGCACTCCTGAACAACCCGTGCGATCTCGAGATTGCCGATGATTACCCGTACTTATATGTCGCCAGTGCCGGGAGCAACGCCCTTGAGATCGTGAATATCACCAATCCCGCAGCTCCCTCGCATATGGGAAGCATAGTGACCGGAACCGACGGGGCACTGCTTTCCAATCCGCAGAGCGTGACTGTGGCCGGGTACAATGCATTTGTCACCAGCAAGGGATATGACGCACTGGAGATTGTCGATATCAGTAACCAGTCCGCACCGGTTCACCGGGGAAGCCTGGCAAAGACCGCTGACGTAGCATGGCTGAACGAACCGTTTGATGTCGCAATTTCAGCAGACAGGAAATATGCATACGTTGCAAGCAACCTGGGTGACACCCTGGATATCATCGATGTTTCCGACCCCGCTGCACCGGCATACAGAACCGGACTTTCAAACGGGAACGGCGGAGCATTGCTTAAAAATGCGAGCAGCGTTGCATTATACCGGTCCCTTGTCTATGTCACTTCCATGGGTCAGGACGCCCTTGAGGTCGTAGCCGTGGATGCCATTCCGGCAACGGGAATCATGGTATCTCCTTCAACCGGCATCACCGGGTCTTTCAACCTGACCGGCGCGCCCACGGGAACCTGGAACGTGGTGGTGACCAATGTCAACAACCGGTTTGCCACGTTTTCCAATGGTTTTTCGGTAACCCAGGTCCCGCAGCCAACACCCGAGCCGGTATCCGGAGGGGGCGATGACGACAACGACAAGGCAACTGCAGAGGATAAAACAGCTGCCCATGATACCCCCGGGGAGGCAAGCGTGTCCCTGAAGACCAATGATCTTGGCCAGACCCTTGCTCCCTACACGGTCGAGACAACGGAAGAATCGCCCGTAAACGTCGAGGTATCGATCCCCCAGTCAACGAAATCGCTCACCGCTGCAGGAGCCCCGTTAAGCGAAGTCACCGTAACCCCGGTCTCGCCGGAGACAGTTGCAGGGATTACCGGGAGTACTGCCCCACCGGAGGGGGCCGTCTTTGCAGCAGGGGGCATTGGTGTCGAATGTTCACCGGCCGGGGCAACCTTCAGCCAGCCGGTCACCATCTCCTTCACCATGTCAAGAGCCCAGTGGGACGATGCACTGGCCCAGGCGGGGGGCAGGTCCCAGGATATCACCATCCAGTATTTCGATACTGCTGCAAAATCCTGGGTATCCCTCCCGACAACCATTGACAGCAGCACCCGCACCGTCTCAACCACGACAAAGCACTTCAGCTTCTTTGCGGTCTTTGTCAAAGCAGCCAGGACTGCCACAACTGCCCCCACACGGGTCACGTATTCCTGGGAGACCCCGACACCGGCTGCAGTGATTCAGACACCAACTGCTGCCATTACCAGACAGACTCCCGTTCCGGCACCTGCACCATCGCAGTCCGGTTTCCCCCTCGTAACGATTGCTACAGTCATTGCCGGTATCGTAGTTTTATCCGGCATTATCCTGCTGCTCAGACGCTGGTGGATCCGCAGGCAGAACCCGGCATTGTTCCGGAAATACGACTGATGGCCAGGAGAAAATGCATCACCATCGGGAATAAGAAAGAGGCGCATCTTTTTTTTATTATTGCGGGCCACAGGGATGACATGCTGCTTTTTTTTATTCGCAGCAGAAGAAAAGAGGTCGGGATACATCCCTGAATGAGGGGAGGGAATCATACCCTCATTGCAGTCAGGAGGAAAAGGATCCTGTTCCCGATGATACTACAGCCCCGTCTTTGATAGTGATGATCCGGAACTGGTCGGCTACCACTTCATGGTCATCATCATAGTACGCAAGGAGGCCTGCCGCATAAGTCCCGTCGGGGAGCATCGAGTATTTCATCGTCATTTCCGGTGTGACAGTGGTGCGGGAGAGAGAATATTCCCCTGCGGTCTTTGTTTTCAGGTTAAAACCGGTGGTGTAACTTGTCACAACCGACCCGTTATCGAACCGGTCCATACCCTGGCTGAACAGCTCGCTGCCATCCTTTGTTGTCGTGTACTGGGTGATGGTAGTCTCAAGACTGTTCCGGCTGGCGTTGACAAACGTGGTAAGGATTGCATCACTGCTGTCCCCGCCGTCCTGTATCCGGACCCATGAGTTGTATTTGTCAAAACCACCGCTGGTCACGTCGTCATATACCATGTCAACGAAGAATGGCTGAGCCGTTGCCGGCCCCCTCCCGAAGATCTGCAGGATCAGGTTCCAGGGAGTCTTTTGTGGTGCAGGACTGCCCGGGAAATAATACCATTTTCCATCCCATGCAGGAATCTGATATAACCGATCAGCGCCGGCGTTCACAGGAACTGCGCCAATCTCAAGGGCATGCGAGCCGTTGACCAGGTAATACGCTGCGTAAACACTGGCAGCATGATAGGGATCATTCAGCGCATATGTCCCGTTTCCTTTGCCGGTAAAACTGAGTTTCCCAAGCGATCCGGTCTTCTTGTCGATATCCTTCTTTACTTTATCCATAGAGGAACCTGCATCATCAATCCAGGAGGACGATGCAGATGCCTGTTGTTCGGAGGAGACCGCCCTTGCGGGAGACGAGGAGTCCGGCTCGTCCTTCTGCGACACCTCAATCATTTTCTTGAAAAATTCATCCCACTGGGGACCGACTTTGACCGCATCCCCGTAGGAATTGTACTGGGACATACTCATCGCATCCGGCGTTGCAATCGAGATGCCGTATACAGCCGGGCTGTATTCATTATGCCGCTCGTAGAGGACAGCGCTTTTCACAAGGCCAATTGTTTTTTGCACTTCAGGCGAGACTTCCGGCCGTCGGGTCTCGATATTCTGCAGGAGGGAGACGAGATCCACCGAAGTGGGTTTCCCGCCGCCGCTTATTCCCAGGCGGACTGCATCGTTATAGGCACTCTTCAGGTCGTGGAGACCCTGGTCGGTCTCGGCAATGGGAACCAGTTTTGCACCCAGTTCATCGAGACTGTTCCGGATTGCCGGAATCTTGCTCACATCGATGATTGCCATGGTCATGACTTTTCCGCCGCCGCTTCCTGTGCCGGAGCTGCCGATATAGGCATCGGTAACCTTCCTCATGAAGGTCTGGGCATCCGTGTCCGGGTTCTCAAGAAGGGGTTCGATTATCGTGCTGTACTGGTAACTTCCCCGCTGGATCTCCTCGGATCCCAGCATCACGCCGGTATAGGGCTGGATGGTCTTTCCCACCTCAACCGAGGCCATGAGACACGCATCGAACATGATCGGTTCGTAGCGGATAGCCGATGCCCTGAGTGCACTGTCGATATCCCCCATCTTCAGAGAGGTGCCGGTAATCTCGTCATATCCGATCCCGTCATAGGAGTTGCCATGGTCCGCGATGATCAGGATTGTCCGGTCAGCAGTCCGGGATGCTTTGGTCTCCTGGATGAACCGGGAAAGAGTCGCGCCCGATCCCATATCTGCACCGGTGTCGGAATACAAGTACTGGTAGTTCCCAAAAACACCATCTTTTGCATCCTCCCTGAGCTGCTGCCCGGTGGCAATCCGCATCCCGTGCCATCCCTCTTTCTTTGCTCCCCCGAAGGCAACGACGACATCCAGTTTCGCCGGGTCGGCCGTCTCAATGGAATTCACGATCTCCTTGAGGTCTTCAGTGGACATCGCACTGTCGGTCTCCAGATCGCTGCCAACAACGTACGCAAGGATCTGGGTCTTTGCATGGTTTTTTGATGCTTCTGCTGCTGCAACACCGAACGGAGCAGTTATCAGCAGGATCAGAACAGCAAGTAAAAGAACTCTCCTGTAACGATACCTGGTGCCATTACTCATGACGGATTCCACCGGTTTTCCTGGTTTCCGGAAGAAGAGATTGGGATTTATCCGTTTCTGTTTTAAGCCGTGAAACCCTGTGCAGGTCCCCGGAGTAAGCAGGACCTTTCCAACCCCTTGCTTATATTCCGCAAGCACCAAACCGGTACATAGCCATGCTCGCCACTGCCGACCTGCACATCCACTCCCCGTACTCGATCGCCGTCTCCCGGTTTATGCAGCCGGAGACGCTCCTGAAGGGATGCAGAACAAAGGGTATCCGGATCCTGGGAACGGGCGACGCCCTCCAGCCGGACTGGCTGGCCGGGTGGGAGCCGTATTTTGAGAACGAACACGGGATCATCATCGTTCCGCAGGGAGAGATCGAGGACAAAAACCGGGTGCACCACGTGATCCTGGCAGAGGATCCCGACCAGTTCTCCCAGCTCCGCGACCTGCTGGAAGGCACCTGCAAGAGCTTTGTGTCTGCCGGCCGGCCGCATGTGTACCTGAACGGGGAAGAGATCGCGAATCTCGCCCACGAGGTCGGGGCCCTTGTCGGCCCGGCCCATGCCTTCACCCCGTGGACCGCGATGTATGCGTACTTCGACAGCGTCCCGGCCTGTTACGGGAACGCGAAGATCGATTTTGTGGAACTGGGCCTCTCGGCGGACAGCTCCTACGGTGCTGCAATCCCGGACCTGTACGGGATTCCGTTCCTCACCAACTCGGACGCCCACAGCCCGTACCCGGACAAGCTCGGGCGCGAGTTCAACCGCATCGAGATCGGGCAACCCACCGCAAAAGGGGTTCTGGCAGCGATCCGGGCAGGGGCAATCAAGATGAATGCCGGCTTTTACCCCGAGGAGGGGAAGTACAACCGGACCGCCTGCACCCGCTGCTACACGCAGTACTCCCTCGAAGAAGCCATCCGGCATGCCTGGAAATGCCCTGCCGACAGCGGGATCATCAAGAAGGGAGTGGCCGACCGGGCAAAGGAGCTTGCAAAAGGCGGCACGGCACACCCACGGCCCCCGTACGCCCATGTCCTCCCGCTTGCCCAGATCATCCAGACCATGGAGGGAACTTCATCCCCGAATACCAAGAAATGCAAGGCGATCTATGCTTCGTTCATCGAGAGATTCGAAAACGAGATTGCTATTCTCATCGATGTTCCTGTTGCGGAGATCCGCTCCGTCCACCCGAAAGTTGCCGAAGCTATTGCGGCCCTGCGGGACGGGACCGTGACCCTTCATTCGGGCGGCGGCGGGAAGTACGGTACGTTCTCACTGGGATGACGCCGGGAAGATCGGGAACTCTTTTTTTCATCGGACGGTAATTCTCCGTTCTTCGGGTATCCAGTACTTTTGTTCGTGAGCGTTATCCTGCGGGTATTCCAGCGGTATGCAGACGCGATTCACGATCCGTGAACTGTTCTGGAATCAACCGGAGTAGATTTTTCCGTTCGAAACGTTCTGGTTCCGAACTTCACAACCGGAAAACGACAGCAGGCATCTTAAAAAAAGAGTTAGAACGGATAATCGGCAGAACTGCTGAAATAATCACCAAGGTTCTTGAACGTTACCGTAGTTCCGCCATGCGTGACATAGAAGCCGTCCCTTGCTATCACGAGACCCTGGAAGTCGCCGCCATCATAGGTCACCTTCCCGTTGGGGGCATACAAAACGCCGGTGATATAACCCCAGCCCTGATTCAGGGTGATATCCCCGTTGCGGGCGATAATCACAATGTTCGTTGCCGAGGAACTCCACGAACTTGACGTGTAGCCGCTGTCTGCGATGATCTTCATGTTATCGGTCAGGGTTCCTCCTGATGATGAGGTGTACCCGTGGGAGGTATACCATGCAGAAGTCTTCGCCGAAGGCATCGTGAGATCGGGCATTGACTTGGTCGGCACAGTGTCCTGGTATATGCACTTGTCCAGTATCTCAGTCGGGTAGGACGCAGGATGGCTGAGCGTGCCCGTGTAATAGATATAGGAATTGGTATCGAGCGTCGGGGTCCAGTCGAGGGTGACATCGCCGTCAACATAGACATTGCCATGGATCCTGGAATCCTTTATATTGAAATTTCCATTGACATAGATGTCCCCATAAAAGTCCCTTCCGCCGGACAGTACCGACATATCGCCATTCACAAAGATAATGCCTGGACTGGATGACGAACCCCAGCTGGCACTGCCGCTGTTCAGGGAAACATCTCCATCAACATAGATGTTGCTGACATCCACGATGGCACCACCGTTAAAGTCACCGGTGGTTATCGAGGTTCCGGTGAGGATCACGGTAGAACCCGGTCCGACAACGCGTGAACCCATGAAATACAACTTGCTGCCATAGACAAAGACGCTCTCGTTCGCTACGTATTCAGCAAAGGTCTGGGCCCAGATGTAGTTCGTTTTCGTCAGGGTATTGGTTGCACCGGTGGTGGTATTTTTCACGGTAAGGGAGACGGTGTAATTCCCTGCGATAGGATAGGTATACTGCGGGTTCTGAGCATAGGATGAGTTGCCGTCCCCGTAACTCCAGCTCCAGTTGTTAACCGGCCCTGTCGACAGATCGGTGAATTGAACGGCGAGTGGCGTGTAGCCGCTCGTCGGAGACGCGGTGAAATTAGCCTGGACGGGCACAGCGGGGGTGGTTGTAGTCGTCGTGGTCGTAGTTGTGCTTGTCGTCGTTATGGTGGTTGTCGTGGTGGTAGTTGAGGTCGCCGTGGTTATTGTGCCGGTCGTGGTTGTACCCGTTGGGGCAGAGGTTGGATTGTAATGAATCGTCCCGGCATTGAAGTCGGCATACGCGATCACTTCAGAAGATCCGGTCCCGGTATAGACGATCTGGACGAGACCGGGAGACTGACCGCTCGCCAGGGGAAAATCAAGAGACTGGCCGATACTCCAGCTGGTCCAGGCCGAATTCCCGTTATTCGAAAACGAGGAGATAGGCTCTTTGACCCCGTCAAAGTAGATGGAGAACTGGTCTTTTTGCAGGTAATCCCCGCCATCGTGGTATATGTGGATGGTATTGCCGGTGTTCGAGATGACCGCACTGACGGCAGGGATCTTCTGGGGCGGGGGCTGGGAATTGATTGCCACCCCGATTACGGCGATGGCTATCACCACGATTGAGATGAGCAGGGTGGCTCCTATCACTTCGGAGACGGCATGCTCTCCCGTGTGGAGGTATCGTTTTTTTCCCGTATACAGGATCGTCCGATCAGACATCGTTCATCCAGATGTAAGACAGTACGTACTTATATCTTTTGAGTTTTCTGCAACGAAGGAACTGTGAGAATCTCAGGGTATCAGTCTCGAATTGTTTTACCGCTTATGCGTATCATCGTTCAGCAAATTCCGGCCTTGCGTGAAGATCGCCGTTGGATCGCAAGGCAGATCGTGCATCAGTTGGGGATACCGGTCAGCTTCACATCATCGACGAAGAGGAGATCATTGGTAGCACTGCCAGCTATCCGGAATCGTAACCGGAATGAGGAGAGGTTGTCAGCTGCTGAGGCAAGCGCTGATGAAGTGACTATCGTTAGGGTTGTCGGGCTTCCCGTAGGCCCGGTGATCTGCGATATGGTTGTCCAGCTGGACCCGCCGTCCGTAGAATATTCTGCCCGGACATATTCCGAGGTTTCGAGACTCTGGGCACACCACCCGAACTGTACGATGATGCCTGAATAGCCGGCTGTCGAGATTGTCCGGGTCATGGTGCCGGTATTTCTGAGCCGGATACTTGCGGTCTGGTTCTTGGGTACCGTCCCTGTCTGGCGACTGTTGTCACCGGTAAACGACCATGCCCCGGTACCGGATTCAAAACCCTCGTAATAGATCTGCGCCCGGGTGTTCTGGGCAAAGGAGGCCGCGATGGTCTGATCCGCGGTAACGGAAGGGAATGTATAGGTCGTGACAGCCCCTGCAGAGTCCCCGTTTACAAGCACGTCAGCGATATGGTATCCGGTGTTCTTGCTGATGGAAAATGCCTGGCTGCTACCGTAGGGCACAACAACGGAACCATTCGGGGTTATGATCCCCCCCGTGGCGTCCGCTGCAGTAATCGTCGGGTTGACAATGACATACCCGGACCTGACAAAGGTGTTGCTCCCTCCGGAATTCGTTGCCGTAAGTGAGACTGAAAAGATCCCCGGAACGAGATACTGGTGCGTGGCGTTCCGGGCAGTTGCCGTCCCGCCATCACCGAAATCCCAGGACCACGACGTGGGATTGTTGGTTGAACTGTCCGTGAAAGTGACGGTCAGGGGGGCAGTCCCGGAAGTCGGCGTACCGGTGAATCCTGCAACCGGCACGGGGGCCACCGTAGGAGTCGGCGTGACGGGGGTGGTCGGACCCGGGGTGTATGCGGAAGGGGGCATTCCCCAGGACTGGAGGAGCTGCGAGGAAGAACCATGGTTGTACACGATCTGGACACTGCTGGGCGCGCTGCTTCCCGTGTACGTGAGCGTGTCACCGACCGACCAGGTTGACCAGCCCGTTCCTCCACCGGCGCTGAACTGGCTGGTCTTATCCTGGTTGTCAACGAGAATCTGCAGCTCGCTCTTTGCTATCGAGTCTCCCCCGTCATGACGCAAGTTGATCGTGTTTCCTGATGTTGTGATATCGGCCGACAGTGCCGGTGCCTGTTCCTGGATCGGTTTCGACAGGAAAGAGACTGCGATAATGGAGAATGCTGCAGCGACAATCGCGATCAGGAGAACGGCCCCGAGAGTGTCGGATACCCCCCAATCGTCAGATCCGGTCACTGGACGATCCCGCCCACGCCCTGCACGCTTGGGGTATAGGTGGCGTTCCAGGCAATGACATTGAGATCATAACTCGCGAGGGTAGAGTCGGATCCGTTGATGAAAAGGTAGGACTCATTTCCCTTATACCCGCTCACCGTGTTGGGAATACCGTTTGCCCTCACCATATAATTGAAATAATTCTGCCACAGGGTCCGGGACTGGTTATCCGTTGTATTGATCGCAATCCGGATCCACTTGGTGTTACCGGTCCCGGGATTGACCGGGGCAATAGGCAGCTGGGTCATCCGATCCAGGGTGGTCCGGATCTGTATCGGGCTGTTGCCGCCGATCATCGCCTGTGAACGGTTATTCAGGGTAAGTGCATTGATGTTGACAATGGCAATGTTGGCATTGACCGTATCGTTCGTTGCCGTGATCTCCGGGGGCTGTTTCCAGGTTATGTTACCATCGTTCTGGGCAAGGAACACCCCCCCCATCTGGTAATAATAGGTCTGGGGAATCCAGTAGTTGTTCTGGGTCCGGTACTCGATCGATCCCAGCCGGAGGGGGGGCATCTTGTAAGTCGTCTCGCGGTACCCGAACGTGGCATTCCCGGAGCCCGTGATGGCACCTGCATTCTTGGCGTAATTATTGTTCAAAGTGAGCGTATCGGGAAATGTCATAGCAGATGCGAGGCCGTATGCCGGGTCCATCAGGTCAACCGTGTATTTGTTATTAGCAGTGATATTCGTGAAGACGGGAAGATCCTGGATAGTCGTACTGCCCCCTTTGATTGCCGTGATCCGGATATCCGTCCCATTATAAACAGTGGTCCCGCTTGGATTCATACAATAGTAATTCAAACCGGACATCCCGGTTATCGAAGTGCCTGCCGGACAACTGCCCACCGGGCCGGATATTGAGGGTAAATAAGAGATTCGCGGTGTGAGATTCACTATTGCCTTCCAGCCGGTTCCGCTCACATCAGTCCCGTAATATGTTGAAGAGGTCACCGAACCTGCAGGAAGAGAGAGATTGACATAAATATCCTGAGGGGTATTCTGGATGAGCTTTGAAGTGCCGGAAGGGAGATCCGTTGAATCGCGTACCGTTGGATCAAGAACAAGAGACTGGGATTCGATCGTGAGAACCTCGTCGCGGATCGGGTCATTGAGGGCTAGAATTCCCGAAGAGGGCACCGGGCTCATGAGGGGAATGAAACTTAGCATCCCCTGGGTATACCCACCCTCAGTTCCCGGGCTGAACGAGTTGCTGACCGTTGACCCTACCTTGTCATTTGTAAAAAGTGCGTCAAGGCTGAGTTTGTAGGAGACAAACTCGTCTTTTATATCGTTCATGTGGAGGATCTCTGTCTCGCGCCCCTGGGCAGGAACCCCATACGTAAGATAGAGGGATGCAATGACAACGATCAGGGCAATTATCAGGATGAACCCAATCACTTCGGACAGGGCAAGATCATCATATCCGCGTACAGCACGTTCCCTCATATACCAATAATCCGTCTCTGGCATGGCTTATAAAGATAGCAGTACGTTTCCCTGAAGAATCGAATCCGGTAATTTTCTGGTTTTTAGCCCTGAACCAAAAAGCGTAAGATCTGACCAGACGGCGTGCGCGGAATCACGTCGCGATACAGCAAAAAGCCGGCTGAATACCAATACACCAGCATTTTTTTTCAAGCAGACTCTGCTGAAAATTTTTCAATCGCGATCATGAGGTGTTAGTTGGGGAGGCTACAATCGGATAATTATCCTACAATCGGCAAGTACATGCTACAAAATTTTTAATTCTCCGGCGTGATGGTCCGGAACCGGCAGGCAAGGATCGATTGAAAAAAAGCAAGCAGGGGGCAAGGGGTCGATTGAAAATTTTTTCCCGGAGATCGATTGCGATGCCAATAACGGTGTGACCATTCACTTCAGGTTTTTGGCAGGTTGTGCACACTGCCAAGATCCATGGATGAATAATTGGTGAAGAACTGGAATCCGGAAGACAAACAGGATCACCCACCTGCTGATGCGGTGGTACCTAATCCCTGACCGGGTCCCGTGGATTTTTCCGGACATCTGAACAGAATACCGGGGAAATCCAAAGGCAGAATTCCAACAAATTTTTGAGTCATGGGATTACTATATAAAATACCGTTAATGGAATTTTTTGCCACTATGTCAGATGGATGGAACGCATACCCCGGATCGCAGGTCCATTCTGCCCCCACCACCAGAGAATCGCCAGGAATGATAACGATACGAAGACCTGAGAGATCCAATTGATGCAGACCGTTCTCGTTGTGGATGACAGCAGTTTCATCACCGAGGGTCTTGCCTCCATATTGAAGAAAAATTACCGGACGATCATCTCTTCCGGGGGGGAGATGTGCCTGGAGATCTTAAAAAAGGAGACCCCGGATATCATCATCCTCGATATCCTTATGGAACCCATGGACGGGTGGGAGACGCTCCTGCACATCCGGGAGAACCCCGCGATCCGTCACATCCCTGTCATCATGTTCTCGGCAAAAAAGATCAGCCCCTTTGAAGCCGAGACGCACCACCCGTATATCGATGAATACATCACCAAGCCGGTCAACCCGAGAAACCTGCTGGACACTATCGCAAAGGTCCTCTCCCGCAAGGAGGCTGCCAGGAAGACTCTCCAGCTCTGGAGACAGGCCGGCCTGCCGGCGGAAGAGATCGAGGAATATGCGCGACTCCTGACCAGTATAGAAGTGGACCGGGGACTCTGCTCCAACATGCTGCAGCAGCTTGCAACCGGCCGGAAAGATGCCCCTGCCGAGGATATCCGCAGATCGGTTGAGATCATTGAATCCCGTATCCAGAAAAGCAGCCTCCAGGCGGAAGAGATTGCCCATAACGGTGAACTCCTTGTTGCAGCCCGGGGCAGTGAGAGTAGGATTCCGGACAACAGCGATGATGCGGATATCTTACCGGTTGAGCCGGGACAGGACGGGCACCAACCGGTACCAGCTATCACGGTGAATGGGGCGGGGGAAACGGAGCCTGCGATCATAAGGGTGAGCCCCCCGGCATTCCCCATTCCCCAGCCAGGAGATATTTCAAGTGATGTCGGGGACCCTGTCGACGGGCGGGTCCGCGGAGACTCAGACAAAACAGAGAGCGGCAGTGCATTTTCCCTGGAGAGGACATCTACATCCCAAAACCAGAAACGGGATGCAACAGAAGATCGGGACACCGCTCTTCTCCCAGGTTCGGGCATTGATGTGACTACCACGCCGACTGATATTCCCGCACAATGCAATCCGATGTTAACGAGGATATCCGAGAGTCTGTTCGAAGAAGAACCAGACCCGGAACCTGCGAAGAACCCGGATATATCCTTGCAGCACGAGGAAAAAACGCCGGTCCCTGCGCAAAAACCGGAGGATCGTGAACCGGTTCAGACTCCTCCAGTTCCTGCCAAGGTACCGGTCAGGCAAACACCAAAACCGGACTGTTCTGGCAGACCTGCTGCACAAAAAACCCGGGATATCCCAAAAAACAAGGATACCGGAAAAAGCCCTGTTCCAAAGGAAGCATCCCCGACACCCGGCATTTTTGCACGGATTATCCAGGCAATCCTGAGCATGTTCTCACCGAGAAAGCCTTAGGACAACCCATATGCCGGGCGGAACAAAGCATGAGCCGGAGAGTTCCCCGTCCTCAGAAGGGTTTTGAAGCCATGAAACAAACATGTATCAGTATTTTCAAGCCGGCCCGGGCCTTTCCGCGGCCGGGGAGCATCGCATGACATTATCCCGGGGTTGTATTCTCTGCCACCAGGGCGCAAAACTGGTCCTCTTTGTTACAGGACGATGCCACCGCACCTGCTGGTACTGCCCCCTCTCAAGCGAACGGAAAGGAACGGATACCGTATATGCCAATGAACGTCCCGTTGACATACCAGCCCAGATAATCGAGGAGGCCGAGAACATGAGCGCTCTCGGAACCGGGGTAACGGGGGGAGAGCCGCTCCTCTGTCTTGACAGGGTGACAGAATACTGCCGGCTTCTCAAGAACCATTTCGGGCCGGGACACCAGATTCATCTCTATACCGCCAAAGCCCCAACCGATGAGGAGCTGGCTGCAATGCAGGGACTTGTGGACGAGATCCGTCTCCACCCGCCGCACGAGTGCTGGGAGTCGATTGCAAAAACTGATTATATTGTTTCGGCACAACACGCAAAGGCCATGGGATTCGACATCGGCATCGAAGTGCCGGCCCTCCCCGGCCTCGAACATCTTGCAGCAGCGCTTCCGTACCTGGATTTCCTCAATATCAACGAGCTGGAATGGGGCGATACCAATGCTTATGCCATGCGCGAGCGGGGGTATGAGCTGGCCGATGACCTGCATAACGCCATTGACGGAGCCCGCGGGTGGGCTGAAGAGTTGTGCCGTCATGAAAAAGTCCACTTCTGCACATCTGCTTTCAAGGATTCGGTCCAGCTCAGGGAGCGCCTGAAGCGGATCGCGGAGAATACCGCCCGGCCGTTCGAAGAGATCACGGACGACGGGACCGTTGTGTACGGAGTCCTTGAGCCGGATGGAGTCGATGATGGCAGCATAGAGGTTTTCAAGGGGCAGCTGGAACCGGGCAGCTTCGAGATCATTGACGGCCATATCGAGCTTGCCTGGTGGCTCCTCACCGAATATACCGGAACCCTCAACGGGAACAAGTATGTTGTCGAGCGCTACCCGAACGGCGGGATGATCGTGGAGCTGACCCCCGTATGATCCTGCGCGCTGTCATTGATCCCCTGTACGAACGGGTTCTCCGCATGCAGTGCTCGCATGTACCAAACCATATCGCAATCATTCAGGACGGCAACCGCAGGTACGCCAAGAAAGCCGGTCTCGACACCGCAAGCGGGCACCGGGCGGGCGCCGACAGGACCGAGGAGATGCTGGACTGGGCTCACGATATCGGGATCCGGCACATCACCCTGTACACGTTCTCGACCGAGAATTTCTCCCGGGACAGGGAGGAGGTCTCGCATCTCTTTGCCCTTTTCAAAGAGAAGTTCACGAGCGTTCTGAGCGATACGCGGGTGCACAAATACCGGATCCGGGTGCAGATGATGGGGGATCGCACCCGGCTCCCGGACGATCTGCTGGCAGCGGTCGATGCGGCCGAAGAATCTACCAAGGATTATTCCGGGTTCTATCTCAACATTGCCCTTGCCTACGGGGGCAGGAACGAGATTCTCCTTGCAGCAAAGGAGATCTTGAGTGAGGTTAAGGAAAACCATGCGGACCCGGCCACGATCGATGTCCAGATGGTTGAAGAGCATCTCCACGGGGGAAGAGGCATCCCGCCGGTGGACCTCATCATCCGGACCGGAAACGATTGCCGCACTTCGAATTTCCTTCCCTGGCTGGCCAATGGTCACGAATGCGCAGTCTATTTCTGCGCTCCGTACTGGCCGCTTTTCCGGAAGATCGATCTCCTCCGGGCTATCAGGATCTACGACCAGCGAGTCTCAGCCCGGGCATAATCATCCCTTTTTTATCCTGGCGATCCGATCGGGAACTATATTTCTGTCCACGTACAGATCAACTCCTGATACGGATATGACGGGCTCACCAGACAACAACCCCCTGTGGCGGCGGACAACCATCCTCGTGCGGGCAGATATCCTTGAGAAGGCCCGCGAGCAGAAGATCGATCTCAGCCACATCTGCAACCGAGCACTTGCCGATCTGATGGAGATCGACCTCTCCCAACAGCCGCTGGGAGCCACTGAGGACCCGTTACCGGTCATGGTTGCCCCGGACACCGTACCGGTGACGCCGATAAGCCCTGCCGGGATGGCAGCGGCATCCTTGCACCCGGTGGTCAATGCCAATGATCCGACCGCGGTAAGGACCCTGCTGAAGGCCAAAAAGCAACGCCCCGCCCCGCCAGCCGCCATTCCTGAACAGGGACAGACTCAGGAAAAAACGCCATCGGCGCAGGAAGAACCGGAAGGAATACGCCGGGCAGAGAGAGAGTTCACACAAGCAAAGCCAAAGAAGAAGGTTTCGGGAACCGGGAAGCGCGGCAAAGAGGATATCATAAAAACATTCATCACGGAAACCATCCAGAGGGGAGAACCCGACGAGGCTATCCTGTCCCGGGATGAGATGTTCGATCAATTTTCCCGGTGGTGCAGGGACCACCGGATAACACCGGTGCCCGAGAAGAAACGTTTCTCCCTTGCTCTCAAGAACCAGTTTGCCTTTGCGGAAAAGACCGTTGACGGGATACGCTGCTGGACGAATGTCCGGGTACAATAACAGCCTTACTTTCCGAACCGGCGCACCCTCGACTGGTAGTCCCGCAGGATACGGAGAAAGTCCACTTTCCGGAACAGTTTCCAGTTGACATCGGAGAAGAAGAGCTCCGAATAGACCGACTGCCAGATGAGGAAATCGGTCAAGTGGTCACCGCCGCTCTTGATCACGACATCGGGCATGTACTTGAACGTGAGATAGGATTCGAGCAGGCTCTCATCAACAGCCTCGGGAGGGACATTATCTTTTGCCATCCTCCGTATACATTCGGTGATCTCCTCGCGTCCGCTCTTCCCGATTGCGACAACAACATCCATACCCGAACCGGTAATCTCTTCGCGGTCGCCCACATGAAGGATCAGGCGGGCAATCGTGTTTATCCTGCGGATCTCGTCCAGGTACGGTTCGAGGGAGCCGGGGGAATCGGTTGCAATGTGGAACGTGATCCCCCGGAGTCCTCCTTGAACGGAGGGGTTCTGGTTTGCAACAACCGAAGAGATCTCGATGCACCACTGGGTTATCTGGTAGATCTTTTCCGGCGCATCCTGCATATCCCGGCCGCTGATCATGAAACATACATGGCCCGGCAGGTCGTGGAGCTGCCGCATGAGCCTCCGCCCGTAAAGCCAGTAGATCATCGCACTTCCACTATTGGGGGTCAAAGTAAAAATTCTTGGGGGTTATCCCGGGGATACGAAGAGCCGGGGGTTATTACATCCAAAGGGAGAGGAGCCGGAACGCGATCGCCCCGGAAAAAACCGCAAGGGCGGTCTCAAGTACCGCAATGGCGAGGGCCTGTTTCCAGCCAAATTCCCTGGCCAGGGCAAGGAGGGTTGAGATACAGGGGGCATACAGCATTGCCACAAGACCAAAAACGATGAGCTGGACCGGGGTTAAGATCGTGGAGAAGATCGTTGTCCCGAACAATGCGGCGAGGGCGAGAATGGTCATCTCCTTCCGGATAAAACCGAAGACGAACACGGCACCGGTCAGGGCCGGAAGGCCGAGGAGGAGGACGGTGATGGGGGACAGGATCGTATTGATCGGTTCAAGGAGCCCACCGGCATATGCAGCGGTGATCGCGATGCTGCCGACAATATATGCAGGAAGGACAATCCAGATGAGCGATTTGGTCCGCTGCCAGGTCTGACCGAGGACCACGGGAGCGGTGGGGACATGGTAATCGGGCATCTCCATGATCATTCCCACGGATTCACCGGGAAGGAGGCGGAAGGCGAGACGGCCGAGAACGATGATCAGGATGAAGTCGAAAAGGTACAGGGCGAGTGCCCACCAGATATTCACAAAAAGTGCGACAACCCCGAGGATGACGATGGTCCGGGCCGAGCAGGGCACAAGCGTGACCAGGAACGCAGCAAGGAACTTTTGTTTGGGCGATTCGATGATCCGGCACGAGAGGCAGGCCGGGACCGTGCACCCGAATCCAAGGACCAGCGGGATGATAGCCTTGCCATGCAGTCCCATCTTGTGCATTCCTCGGTCGAGCATCAGGGAGAATCGGGTGAGCAGTCCCGAATCCTCGATAAGTGCAAGGAACAGGTAGAACGGGATCACATAGGGAAGGATCAGCGTCAGGGCAGCAACAAGGCCGGTCCAGGCACCGTTGAATACAATATCTGAAACTGAACCCTTGACAAGAGGCTGGACCGGAGCAATACCGGAAAGGAATGCCGTGAGGAGATCCGAGATCCAGGCCCCGACAATGAATGTCCAGATGAGGAGCCCGCCGATTATCAGTATCAGGAGAAGATAGCCCATAACCGGGTGGAGTGCCAGCCGGTCAATCCGCTCGGTCAAGGATACTTCATGATCGCCCGGAGTGCGGATCACGGTTACTTCTGCAACCAGCTGCTCTGATACCAGGTACCGCTCGTTGCTCAGGATGGTTGCTGCCGGTTCTCCGTGTATCTTTTCCAGTTCCTGCCGGAAGATCAGGGCCGCTTCCGCCGCTGCTGGAGCGTTTTTTCGTGCCTCCCAAATTGTATCGGAATCGGCTTCCAGCAGTTTGATCGCCGTCCAGCGGGTCGGATAACTCACTGAACCGGCCGGAAGGAGAGGTATGAGTTTCTGGATCCGATCTTCCACTTCCTTTCCATAGGGAAGCAGGTGCGGTTTAGGCCTTGTTGCAATAGCCGAGACGATCGCATCCGAGAGTTCGGCAATTCCTTTTCCCTGGGTTGCAATGGTCGGAACAACCGGGATACCAAGAAGCGTGGAGAGTTTCCGGAGATCGAGAGAAATCCCCTTTTTCAACGCAAGATCCATCTGGTTGACGGCAAGGATCATGGGGCTCTCGAGTTCCGTGAGCTGGAGGGTGAAGAACAGGTTCCGCTCAAGTGCCGATGCATCGATCACATTGACCACAACGTCCGGGTGATCGTGGGCAATGAACTCGCGGGAGATCTGTTCTTCGGTGGAGAGCGTAGTGATGGAATAGATCCCCGGCAGGTCGATTATGCGGATCCGCTGGCCGCGGTGCTGGAGGAGACCCTCGGCCCGCTCGACCGTCTTGCCCGGCCAGTTTCCAATGTCCTGGTCTACCCCGGTCAGCTGGTTGAATGTTGCGCTCTTCCCGACATTGGCGTTGCCCGCAAGAGCGACAACAAATTCGCTCTTCCCTGCGGGCATGACCGGCAGCGGTGTGCACCCGGGGCAGTCGCCGCAACCGCTCATCCGGTTTTCTCCCGGCATGCGGTGACAAAGATGTGGTCGGCTATAGCGTGATCGATGGCAAGTTTTGTCTTCCGTACACCAATCTCCACCGGGCCGAGCATGGGGGCTTTCCGGATCAGCTGGATCTCGGTCTTCAGGGTAAGACCGAGATCGGTTAAGCGCTGGACAACGGTGTTGTCGCCCCGTATGAACGCGATGGTGCCTTTCTCGCCGGGGGACAGGGTGGTGACGGGGATCAGGTGTTCGCCACGCGAACAGGGGGAAAGGGCTTCAGTTCCCTCAAGGCAGGCAGAGCAGCTCTCCACCTGCCGGTTGCAGGCTTCGATGAGGCTTCCGTGAGGGCACCGGGCAGGGGCATTTAAGAGCTTGCAGAGGGCGCACTCCGTCTCGTCAGAAAGGGTGTGCTCCATCTTACAGGCTTCGTCGTGGACATTCTCCCTTTTGATATGGAGGACATCAGTCAAGAATACCTCGAGGAGCCGGTGGCGCCGCTTGACCTTCCGAGCCATCCCACGGCCCAGTTCCGTTAAAGTCGCCCCCTTGTAGGGTTCGTAATGGACCAGCCCTTTTTCCGAGAGCACCTGGAGCGCCTCGGTCACACTGGCCGGGGCAACTTTCAGGCACTTCGCGATCGCGGAGGTCTTGGCTATTCCATCCTTTGCCTCGATATCCAGAATGCTCTCAAGGTACTCTTCCAGCTGCTCGGAAGTCATGCTATTATGTTTAGGGTGGCCGAAATAAATATTTTCGGGTTCCCTAAATCTGGTTCCTGGGCAAACGGCTCCTGCGAACGTGAACAAAAAACAACATGGCAGGACTGATGAGAGATCCTGACAACAATGACGTTGTTCCGGGGTTTTGGCATAGGAGAGATTATAAACATTCTCAAGAAATGATCAAGTTAGTAAATGTATTGTTATAAGACAGGAATTGCACAGATCGATAGCATAAGCGGTGGATTTGAGGCAGGAGCCAATATACTCATTCTCGCACCCCCGATGAGCTATGCCGACCAGCTCGCCTATGCGCTCATAAAACCCCTGCAGGGCGAATATTCCATTGTCCTTTCCACCAACGAGCGTGCCGCCGAAGTGGTGGACTATTTCAAAGTCGCGGGGGCCGACAAACGCTTTGTCGGGGTGATCGATGCCATAACCAAGAGCTCCACCCCAAGCATCGCCGATACCACCCGGCTGATGTTCGTCTCAAGCCCGACCGATCTCACCGGTATCGGGATCAAGTTCTCCAATATGATCGAGACGATCTTCGAAGGGGACTTCTCGGAGGGGGAGCCGGGTCTCTTTCCCCCGCCCATCCGGTTCTGCGTGAACTCTATCTCTACCCTTCTCATGTACCGCAGGCTTGAGGTGCTCTACCAGTTCCTCCATGTCCTGACCGCCAAACTCAAGAAGATCGAAGGAGTGGGCATTTATCTTCTCAACAGCGAGTCGTTTGACGAAAAAACGCTCTCCTTGATCAAGCAACTGATGAACTGCGTTATCGAGGTGAAGTTAGAGAACAACATCACCTTCTTCCGGGTTATGGGCATCCGGGGAGTTACCGGCGAATGGCTCAAGTTCACGGTCACAAAAGGACAAGTGGTGATCCTGCCATGATCTCAACCGGGATAAATGCCCTGGACGAGATGCTGGGGGGCGGCATACCCGGGGGGGACAAAGTAATCTACAGCATGGAGCCCGGCGTCAATGGTCAGTTCTTCATGACATCGACCCTTGCCGCAGCCTTGAAAAAAGGGCTGACCTGCCTGGTCATCCTGCCCAATACCACGGTCGATGCATTCCGGCATGATGCGATAGCAATGCAGGTGGATAAAAAAACCCTCTGCTCGGACAGGCTCCTCTTCATCGATGCAATTGACGGGGAGAGGATCCAGAAAGGGGCAGCTTCAAAAGAGTCAAAAGCCCGCGACTGGAAAGCCCGGATACAGAAGATTTGTCAGGATCACCGGATCGATGTAATTTTTGCCTACTTCGATCTGCTGTATGAGGAATTCGGGCTGGAGACCGGCCTCTGCATCCTGGAATCCGCACTGCAGGGCAGGAAGACAACGCTCATCCTGGAACATCTCAACCTTGAAGGGGATCCGCTGGTGGAGCAGTTTATAAAGAAGCATGCATTCGACCTGGTCCTGACAATCCGGCTCTCGACCCACCCCCTGCCACCGTTCAGTTATTTCACGCTCGTCCACGCTTCCTGGGCACCCATTCCGGTCCGCTCGATCCCGTTCTCGATCCATGAGGGGATGGTCATTCCCTATATCCCGAAGATTGTAGTAATCGGGCCGGAAAAATCCGGGAAATCGACCTTCATCTCCCATGCATCGGGAGCAGGAAAGGTCCCATCGGTGGCGGATCACGGACGTGAACCGGTACCAGGGAATATGGACTTCGGGTGGCTGAGATGGAAAAACTTCGATATCACGCTCTACGGCATCCCGGGAGGGCTCCAGGCCAATCAGGTCCTGCCCGCGCTCCACCACGCCATGGGCGTCGTGATCGTGATCGATGCCTCGGATCCCGGACGTATCTCCCAGGCTAAAGACCTTGCACTGCTCGTTGCAAAGCAGCGGATCCCGGTTGTCATTGCAGCGAACAGGAAACATGAGGAAGCTGTGATGACCGAGGATGAGATCCGGACTATCCTCCAGATTCCCAGGGAAATCCCCCTTTATTTCATATCCGCAAACGATAGCGATGATGTTCACCGGGTTCTCGAATCGCTGGTCAATTACATCACCCGGATCCCGTTCTGATGCAGCGGACACAATACCCAGATAGTACTGAAACACAGGTACAGTGAACCCATGTTGACCTTTGTCGGCCTCGGCCTCTTTGACAAAACGGATATTTCCTTAAAGGGATTCCAGTGCATCCGGGACGCGGATCACGTATTCCTTGAATGCTACACCTCGCTCCTCATGGGGTCTTCACGGGAGGAACTCGAAGCATATTACGAAAAGCCGGTAACGCCTCTCTACCGGGAGGATGTGGAACAGCATCCCGACGAACTCCTCAGGCTTGCAGCGGAGAGCAATGTCGCGTTCCTGTGTGCAGGTGACCCGATGGTCTCCACAACGCACAGCGACCTGCGGATGCGGGCCGGTGAAAGAGGTATCCGGACGGCAATCATCCATGCAGCATCCATATCGAGCGCCATCTGCGGCCTCTCCGGCCTCCAGAACTACCGGTTCGGGAAATCCTGCTCCCTCCCGTTCCCGCAGAAGAACTGGTTCCCGACAACCCCGTACGAAGTGATCGAGAAGAACCTTGCACAAAACCTGCACACTATCGTCTATCTCGATATCCAGAACCAACGGTACATGACGGTACCGGAAGCAGTCACCCTTCTCGACCGGATGGCGGCCGCAAAAGGAACTGCCATACCACTCTATGTCGGGATTGCCCGGGCGGGATCGGAGAACCCGGTGGTCCGGGCCGGGCCGGGAAGCCAGCTTGCAACTGCGGAGTTCGGCCCGCCGCTGCATATCCTCATCGTACCTGCGGAACTCCACGATATGGAACGGGAGTACCTGGAGATGTTTGCAGGATTATGAAGAGCGCTGAATGCCAGGCGGTTCTTGCAGACACGCTCGCCCTCTGCCATTGTCCGTGCACGGAGGATAGCCCACTTGGAGAGATCGGCGCAGCAATCCACCTGATGGCCCGGTCCTACGAGAGCGACGGCAGGGGATTTTTTGCCTCCGGGGATCTGGTCAACACCCTTGCGAGTTACTGGTATGCCTCGGGGTGGCTGCATTTCGGAATCGCGTACGGCATCCTTTCCTGCCGGGACCGTACTATTCCCTGCATCTTCGAAGGACCTGACGATCAGATGCCGGAAGGACTTAAGGAGAAACTGTCCGAGAAGACAGGAAGGTATGCAAGGCTGCTCGACACTGCCCGGTCATCGGTAATACCGGCTCCGGATGCATCTGCTCCGGGGCATGCCTTTGCCCTGCGGGTACTTTGTATTTCAGGCACCTATGCACGTTTCGGGGACCTGTCCAGGAGACGCGGGGCAGAGGAGCGGGCTCTTGCCTGCTTCAGTTACGGGCACGGATGGATTGACGCCGCGGTGACCGCCGGGCTCTTTTCCATTATCTCGAACCGGGATATCTTCACGGTATAAAACCGGCAGGAACCGGAACACGGTTATATCTTCTAAAGACGTTTATACTATATCCAATAATCTGTAAAGGTAACAGCCACCATACAGCGTCTGCTCATTTTCAAAGGAGAGGAACATGGATAAATCGCAGGTCAAATGGCTCTATATCTCGGTTGGTTTCTCCCTTGTCGTCTTACTCATCATCCTCTATTTTACCATCAATGAAAATACCCTCTCCTATCTCCAGAAGATCAATCCCTGGTTCCTCCTCCTCGCATTCCTCACCCACATCCTGACCATGTGTTTCTGGGCAATGCGGGTCAAGAAGATGTCGGGGTCCCTCGGGTACAACATCGGATTCTTCTACAGCCTCAATCTCGTCTTTGCCAACCTGCTCGCAGCTGCCGTCACCCCGGCCCAGACCGGTGGCGAGCCGGTCCGGATCCACGAGCTCTACAAGGCCAAAGTCCCTATCGGCGATGCAACGGCGGTTGTCATCATGGAGCGGGTGCTTGACGGGATTGCCCTTGCAGGACTTGCAGCATTTGCCATGATCGTCCTGACCGAACAGTGGAAGAGCCTGGGTTCAATATCGGAGATCATGGTCTATGTCACCTGGATTTTCGTTGCCGGGTGCCTCTTCCTCTTCTACCTTGCAATCCGGCGGCCGGATCTGATAAAGCGGGTCGTGACCCGTTGTGCCCGGTTCTTCACCAAGAAGTGGGAGGAGGCAAGAGTTGCTGAACTTCTCATCCGGGCAGACAAGGAGATCGACAACTTCCAGCAGTCGGTGGTCAAGTTCGTGAAAAGCGCCAAGGGCGGACTCCTCTGGGGCATGCTTTTTACCATGCTCTACTGGGTCTCGGAGATTGTCACCGCATCGCTTATCCTTCTCGGGCTTGGCCAGCCCCCCCTCTTCCTTGAATCGTTCGTCATCCAGCTCATCCTCGCCATCCTGATGATGATCCCGCTCACCCCGGGAAGCTCCGGGATAGCCGAGATCGGGGCAACTTCCATGTACGCGCTCTTCATCCCGGCTTCCATCGTCGGCATTTTTGTCGTGATCTGGCGGATCGTCCTCTATTACTTCAACATCGCGCTTGGCATCCTCTCAAGCATCATCATCGTGAGAAGAGAGGCAAAGGCAGCAGAAAATCCATAACTCCCTTGCATGCAGCAGAGGGACCATCTCACCTTAACTCTTATCAGGGTTGACGGCAATCACTCTGCACGGTATGGCACAGGTCAGGTGTACAATCAGGGGAGTGTTCGTTGCGGTGGGCGATACCGCCACAGTGCCCCTGGTACTTCTTACCGATGGCAGCGAACGCCTCCTGCCCATCTTTATCGGCATCTGGGAAGCGGTCTCCATCAACAGCGCCCTCAGTCACGAAGTGCTTCCCCGGCCGTTCACCCATGATCTTTTCCTTGACCTCTGTTCAAAATGCTCGATCACCTTCCGGTTCCTCCAGATCGATTCCATCGAAGACGGGGTATATTATGCACAACTGGTCTTTTCCCATGGCAAGCAGGATGAGTACCTGGACTGCCGCCCAAGCGACGGAATAGCCCTTGCCCTCCGGGGGGATGTTCCCGTCTTTGTGGACGAAACAGTGCTTGCTACCGCAGGACAGGCAGCGGAGTCCCTGCCGGTGATGGTCGATCTCGCAACATTCCTGCAAAAATAAGCAATGCGCCGGTAAGAAGGAAAAATATGGTTATTTCCGCCGGTGTTCGAGTTCCTGCATCACATCGGCCAGGTCCACGCCCGCCGCACGGAGGGCAACGAGCAGGTGAAAGAGAAGATCGGCGGATTCCTCCACCGTGCGCTCGTTGACCCCGTTCTTGACCGCCAGGATGAATTCGGTGGACTCCTCGCCGACTTTTTCAAGGACTTTGTCGATGCCTTTCTTGTCGGTCAGGAGGCTTGTGGTGTAGGACGATTCTTGCGGGTGATCTGCCCGTTCGCAGATGACCACCCAGAGCTCGGCAATCACGGCCGGATCAACCGGTCTGTTCATGATGCCACCTGCGGAAGAAGAACTTCGCCTACTTCAAGGCCAAAGAAGCGCCGGCAGAGGATGCGCGCTTTTTCAATATTGCAGCCGGCCTTGCCAATGGCGATACCAAGGTCGCTGCGCTGTTTTACAAGAACATTCAAGGGTCCGTCCTCCCCGGTCCGTTCCACGCTCACCACTTCAGCAGGCTTGAAGATGTTGGCGATGAAGGCGTCAGGGTTCTCGGCATACTCCACCATCTCAATGCGTTTCCCGAGCACATTCTGGAGCCGCTTGATATTCTCCCCTTTTTTGCCGATGGCAAGACCCATGTCGCCCTGCCGGATCACGTAGATGACCCTGTCGAACCGGTCATCGATCACGCAGTCAAGGGCTGTTGACCGGGTCAGGATCCGCAACTCTTCAATGTACCTTCGCTCCTTAAAGCCGATATTCCGTTCCATGTTGAAAATCAATCCTATTGTATCCGCAGTTTCGTGGTATTCGAAATTGTATACGATATTTTTCCGGTATTCCGGATCCTTGAGCTGTGATTTTAAGAAACTATCACACGCTGCATAGGTAAAAAAGTTGTGAAAAGAGTGGGGAGAATAGGTTACCGGATGTTGTAAGTGATGGTCACAGTAGCTGTGACGGTGATGTCGCCGGGCTGGATGGGGGTCGGCGCTGCTACGGATTTCATTGCAGCCCCGCTGTCGTACTGGTAGTTCTGGTACAGAACGGGCGAGTACCCGCCGCTGATATCAGCGTTTTTCACACCGGTTACATTGGTTCCCATGGCTGCCGCAACAGTGTCGGCATCCGAGCGGGCGCGGATCACGGCTTTCTGGAGAGCCTGGGTTCTGAGCACCTGAGACTGCTCGTCCGAGAGCATGAACTGGATCGAGTCGGCCTGGTTGATGCCATTTGCCACCGCAATGTCGATGACATCGCCGGTCTTGCTGACATCGTGGAGCGTGACGGTTAAGGTGTTCGTCACGCGGTAGGTCTTCACTTTCTGGTCGAAGATGCTCTTGGTTGAATCATCGTAAACAGGGTAGATGTTGTAACCAGTTGTCTTTAAGGCGTCCCGGGGGATGCCCGCATTCACAAGAGCATTGATCACGTTGTTCATCTTCAGGGCATTGTCGGCCTGGGCAACCTTGACATCCGCGTTCTCGGTCTGGACCGAGAAGGTGACCTGGGCCCGGTCGGGAGTTCCAATCACATTACCGTTGCCGGTTGCATGGATAACATGGTCATTGGCCGTATCATCCGCGGCTGCAGCGCAGCCGACAAGAGCCACTGCGAGGACCGCAATGGCAACCATACAGAGAGAGAGTCTTCGTATCATGATTGTCACATGATCTTGCATGGAAAGGAGGTTAAAGATTGCTTTGACTGCGAAAATACTTGCAGTTATGTCGGGAAACCGATGAAAAAGTCACAGCGCGAGAGAGATCTGACCGGGCAACCTGCCGGGAACGGCAACTGCACCAGAATATAAAGGTGCAGGAATACTCCCCCAAACAACAATATCAGATAAGACGAATAGTGTAAGCGACCAGAGCATGGCAGCAACAATCGTAGAGAAGATATTCTCACGGAAATGTGGCAGCGATATACGGGCAGGCGAAGTGGTCATGGCACCCCTTGACGGGACCATGATCCACGACATCACCGGCCCACTTGCCATCCAGAAGTTCTACGAGATGGGCGGGAAGAACGTCTATGACCCGGAGCGCGTAATCATGCTCTTTGACCACCAGATCCCCGCAGACTCCATCGAAGCGGCGAACAACCACGTGTACATGCGGAAATTTGCAGACGAGCAGAAGATCCATAACTATGATATCAACGAAGGTGTCTGCCACCAGGTGACCATCGAGAAGGGAAGGGCCGCCCCGGGCGAGATCGTTGTAGGGGCGGATTCCCATACCTGCATGTACGGGGCGGCAGGGGCTTTTGCCACCGGCATCGGCTCCACGGACATGGGTTTTGCCCTGAAGTTCGGCGCCCTCTACTTCAAGGTGCCGGAGACCATCAAAGCCGAGGTATCGGGCAGGTTCCAGAAGCGTGTCGGGCCAAAGGATCTGATCCTCTCGATCGCTGCCGATATCGGAGCCGACGGGGCCACCTACAAGGCGATCCAGTTCACCGGCAAGACCATCTCGAAGATGGATATGGCAGGACGCATGACGCTCTGCAATATGGCCATCGAGATGGGCGCAAAAGCAGGCATCGTTGCGCCGGACAAGGTGACGTGGGAGTACATGAAAGGACGCCGGAAGATGAAACCGTTCGAGCTGGACAGCGACCCGGACGCCACCTTTGTGGAGAAGCGCTCCTACAATGTCGCTGACCTAGAACCGACCGTGGCCGTACCCCACAACGTGGATACCGGTGTCCCGGTAAGCAAAGTGGCCGGCACGCATGTGGACCAAGTCTTCATTGGCTCCTGCACGAACGGGCGCTTTGAGGATCTCGAAGAAGTAGCCGAGGTTCTCGGGAAGAAGAAGTTCAACCCGAAGATCCGGGTCATTATCATCCCGGCCTCGCGGGACGAGTACCTCAGGACACTCAGGGCAGGACTCATCGAGAAGTTCGTCAAAGCCGGGGCACTTGTCGAAGCCCCGTGCTGCGGACCGTGCATGGGCGGGGCGTTCGGCCTCATCGCCCCCGGCGAGGTCTCGCTCTCGACCTCGAACCGGAACTTCAAGGGCCGGCAGGGAAGCACGGACGGGAAAGTCTACCTCTGCTCACCGGCAACGGCAGCTGCCAGCGCGATAACGGGCGAGATCACCGATCCTCGGGAGGTCTAACATGGCAGCCAAGAAGACCGTGCCGGTAAAGAAAGTGATCCTTGAAAAATCCCGTGTCTCGGCAACCGGCCGGGCCTGGAAGTTCGGCGATGATATCGACACCGATGCCATCATCCCGGGCCGGTTCCTCATCCTCAACAACCCGGACGAGCTGGCAAAACACGCTTTTGAAGGCACACGGGACGAGTTTGCAAAGAACGTTAAGGAAGGGGATGTCATTGTGGGAGGCCGGAACTTCGGCTGCGGCTCCTCCCGCGAACACGCCCCGCTCGCCCTTGTCGGGGCTGGAGTGAAAGTCGTGATTGCCCGGTCGTTTGCCCGGATCTTCTTCCGGAACTCGGTGAACGTGGGCGTGCTGCCCGTGGTCTGCCCGGAGGCCGATAAAATTGCCGACGGGGCGAAGATCACCCTGAACCTCAAAGAGGGAACCCTTGAAGCGGACGGGAAGAAGTATGCGATCGAGCCGGTGCCGGTCTTCATGCAGGGCATTATCGATGCCGGCGGGCTTGTTGAATATGCAAAAGCAGTGAAGGAGATACCACCATGTACAAGATAGCGTCGATTGGAGGGGACGGGATCGGCCCGGAGATAGTGGCCGAGGGAAAGAAAGTGCTGGAGGCAGCGGGAGAGAAGTACAACTTCGATATCGACTGGACAGACTTCGATATCGGGGCCGACCGCTACCTTGCGACAAAGAAACTGGTCACCGAGGATGACTTAAAGGAACTCAAAAAGTTCAAGGCGATTTACTTTGGTGCCATCGGGGATGAGCGGGTGAAACCCGGTATCCTCGAAAAAGGCATCCTCCTTGCCCTCCGCTTCCATTTCGACCAGTACGTCAACCTCCGGCCGATCAAACTCCTGCACGGGGTCGAGACCCCGCTTGCCGGGAAAGGGCCAGAGGACATCGACTTTGTTGTCATCCGCGAGAACACCGAGGACTTCTATGTCGGCATCGGCTCCCGGTTTAAAAAACACCAGAAGATCGAGCTTGACGTGGTCCGCGACATCTACAGCGTCAAGTTCGGCCTCGACGTGACGAGCGATGCCGAGGAGATCGCCTACCAGATAGGCGTCATCACCCGCGAAGGAGCCCGCAGGGTCCAGACCTATGCATTTGACCTTGCCATGCAACGGAAGAAGAAACTCACCTCGGTAGACAAGGCGAATGTCCTCTCGGATGTGTACGGCCTCTGGCGGGACGTGTTCAACGAGACCGCAAAGAAGTATCCCGACGTCAAGACCGAGTTCAACTTCGTGGATGCCGTCACCATGTGGTTTGTCAAGAATCCCGAATGGTTCGATGTCGTGGTCACACCCAACATGTTCGGGGACATCATCACCGACCTCGGTGCCATGATCCAGGGCGGTCTCGGTCTTGCACCGGGCGGCAATATCAACCCGAAAGGTACTTCGATGTTCGAACCCATCCACGGCTCAGCCCCGAAATACAAGGGCATGGATGTTGCAAACCCCATTGCAACTATCTGGGCGGGATCGCTCCTGCTCGATCACCTGGGCGAGCACAAGGCCGCAGCCGCAATTGTCTCGGCAATCGAGAAGAGCATCAATGACGGCGTTGTCACCAAAGATCTCGGCGGCACCGCGGGAACGGCAAAGGCCGGATCCTACATTGCCGACTGCGTGAAGAAAGGCAGGTAATTTTTCTTTTTTATCCAGTTGCATTCCGATTATACGGTATTTTAGCCGGTTCGGTTCAGCTCAGGATCTCAAAGACCGGCTATTGACCGCAGGTCGCGTATCGTATCTATTTACCCGTAAATGATCTTCGGGCCTTGACCTTGGCAACACGGATCGGGGGGTCTGTGGGGATAAAATGGTTTGAATGAAACGGAGCCGCACCCGGAAACTCCGGGGTAATAATCCAGGCCATACATCATGGGAGGGCTACTGATTTTACAAAATATCCCCACAGACCCCCCCTCACGATTTTCAGTTTTGCATGAAAAATTACTAATTTCACGTCGGACAGTTGTTAAAAAACCTGATCCCCCCGGGTGGGGGGTCCGTGGGGATAAAATCAATGTGACGGGAGCGGGAGGGGGTGCAAAGAAACGAGCAAGGCAAAACCGGGTGTTGTTGTAAGTGTGTTGTTAAAAATGAAGTATCAGCTGGCTTCCTCTCGTCTCCGGTAATACCGGTCTACCGCATAATCAACAAAGGGAAGCGTCATATACAGTGCCGAACTCCATAAGGATCCGGTCAGCGCGACAAGAATCGCTATCACCGAGACCGCGGGAACTACAAGATTCCCCATCAGAACTCCGCGGATATATGCCGGTTTCAGGGTATGCTCGGTCAGGCGGCAGTCTTTGGTTGCGTACCACCACTGGCAGGACATGCCCAGACCGATGATACAAAGGTTCGCCTCAAACACCATCGCCCCCATGGAGGCATGAGGGAAATCCCCGGAGAACGAGGTGGAGAACGGGAGGAGGGCAACGAACATGAGCGTTAAGAGATTAATCCAGATAAAGGTCTTATTGGGAACCCGCACGGAGTGGAACTGCTGGTGCTGACTGAGCCAGAATGCCCCGAGGATCAGGAATGCAAGAACATAATGAAAGAAATCGGAATAGAGGGAGAGGAGAAACTGGAGAGCAAATACGTTCGACTGTACGAGAGTGGCCTTGTCCGGCAGGTTCAGCCCGATGACCAGGAGGGTCATCGCGAACGCGAAGATGCCATCCGAAAGCGCTTCCAGCCTGCCCTTGGTGAGGTGCAGATCCTCAACCATATCTTTCTCCTCTGTCATGGTATGCTGGATAGAGAATAGGTTTTTAGGAAATTTAAGACCTGTTGGAGATCGGATGACCCCATGATAGGGGGTAGACCGCTTGACATAACAGTCGATGCCCTGTCGCCACACATCAGAGGGGTTGGATCCGGTCAATCCCGCACCAGTGCCCGCGTTAACCGGTTTTTATTCTGCCCTACCCGGGGTCATGTTCAGCCGGCAGGACAGAACGGCCGGGTTACAGAACGGCAGGAGCAGGACCGGAGGGGAGGAGGGCACAAGGGAAACGGGTGCGGTTACCAGAACCGAAGGTGGACCGGCCTGTTCAAAAACGGTCTGCTCTGCATCCAGGGAGGGTGTCGGGCTGATATGGATGACCCTTGCGGTAATCCGTTCAACCTGCCCACGGGAGGAGGTCACGGTATACAGGGTCCCGGCCGAGTAATTCTTATCCCCATTGCCACCCGGTAGGCCGTTCTGGTAATTGGTCATCTCCCCGATCACCGGAAATCCGCTGATATTCCGCCGGTTGATAAAATCCGCGTGCAGATGGCCCGTGAGGATAAGGGTGGGTTTTACGATCAGGTTCTTGTCGATCTCCCTGCCAAGCGGGGAGGGCTTGCCGTTTTTGTCCATGTAGTAGTGGGTTGCAATAATGGCAACCGGGCGGGTGCTATTCCCCAGTGCCAGACGGATGCGGGAATATTCGGCAGCCGGAAGGCCCGCTTTGACATAATTGATCCCGACAAGGTCGAGATCGCCGAATGAGGTCACATAATTTTTCCCGGAATTTCCCGTGTACCGGGTGTAATACTCGTATTTTTTCCCTGAGTCCGTATCATGGTTGCCCGCGGTGACGAAGACGGGGATCGTGGTCTGGTTCCGGGCCCGCAGGTACGCGTCCCACTCTTTTTTGCTGTTCCAGGTATTGACAAGGTCGCCCGTTATGATGATGGCCGAGATGTTGCGGGTCGATTTGAGGGATTCCAGATACGAAAACGTTGTATTGTAGGTTGCCGGATACGAGGTTGCCAGGTTCTGGGTGTCAGAGAGGTGGACAAACGAGTACGTCGTACTGTTGCCGGCCGCTGCCGAGACTCCGGAAAAGAGGGAGATGCACAGGAAAACTGCGAGAAGGGCGAGCGGGATCCGGTACCGGGACTGCATACATTAAGATTCAGGGGATAACGGTTGAATATTCCGGTCCGCGGGTTACGAGCAAAAATTCCTGCGAAAAAAGGATCAGACGCTCTCCTCTTCCGGGGCTTCTTTGTCCCGGGAGAAGATGGAGCGGATGGCACTGAGCGGGGACCGGTTTCCGATCCCCGGTTCCTTCGGGCGCACGCCTTTGAAGAGAATCTCGGCCTCGGCCGATCCTTCCTCAACGTACATCTTCTCAGTAACGTCCTCAAGGCAGCCGGCTATTGCAACAGCCTTGCCATTCTTCATGACCGGGATCTCGTTCACTTCCACCCAGATCTTCTTCCCGCTACCGGTTGCCATCTCCAGACGGTACGGGGGTTCGCGCCGGCCGGATGAGAGCGCACGCAGGGTTCGTTCGAGACCGGCTGCATTCACCGGGTTGTCGGTCAGAAAGTCGGTCCAGGCCCGCTTTCCTTCCCCCCGCCTGCACCCGAGCAGGGCCCGGATCCGGGGGCTGACAAATACGGCAGTATGGTCGGGAGTATGGGAGAAGTACATCTGGCTCCCGCTCTCGAGGACAAGCATCAGCTCCTCATCCCGCTTCCGCAGGGTTTTATGCTCGTTCTTGAGATGAGTGATATCCCGCCCGGCTGCAACGATTGCAGAGACATTCTTCTCGGCATCGAGGATGGACCGGGCCGACCAGCTGATGCACCGCATGCCTTTTGTGGTCTGGATCCATTGCTCGACAATGCAGGCGAACGGGGGGCGGAAGAGCTTGGTCATCTGCGTTGCAACAACATCGGCATACTTCTCATCGGAAACAGGCATGAAGACCGTGCCTGCCAGGTCTTGGTGGGATTTCCCGAGAGCCTCGCAGTACGCTGAGTTGACGAAAAGAAGCCGGCCTTCAAGGCTGAACTTGACCAGAAAATCCTGCTGGCACTCAACAAGATCCTTGTAATGATTCTCCGTGGCATCCATGGTCATGACCACATGTCCTTTGTGCCGGCTCACGTCGGTATACCGGGTATCTGAGGAGGAGTCCTCTCTACTCATGATCATCTGTCGCGGAACTATTAATGTTGCACTATGCAGGGCTGTAAACCAGATAAAACGCATGGCTGCGGCTGATACATATAAGGCATTTCACAACAAGGTGTCAATACTCAGAGGGATCACCACGACCAGTCGAAACGAACCTGCATTCACCGGTCTTGAAGCTGCCATTGTCCTGATCGCATTCGTTACGGTAGCTGCGGTCTTCTCTTACGTTGTGATCGGGGCGGGATTCTTCGCAACCCAGAAGAGCGAGGCGACCGTCCACTCCAGTGTCCAGGAAGCCAGTTCCAGCCTGATGATGGCCGGGACCGTGCATGGCATCGGAACACCAGGAAGCACCATCGACACGATCAATTTCAGCGTTACGCTCGGCAACGGGGGAACCGCCATCGATATGGAAAAATTGGTAATGACCTACAGCGACAAGAACCACCTGGAGAAACTGAGGCCCGTGCCGGGATATTTTGGTTCTTCCACAACACCGGGGACCTGGGCGATTACCGACCGGCAGAATGAGCGGGGAGCTTCCAATAACGTGCTGGAGAAAGGCGAACAGTTCTCGCTCAGCGCCCACCCGACAAACGGCATTCCCAGGGATATGGAATTCTCGCTCGAAGTTGCTCCGGCCGGCGGGGCATCGTTGCAGGTAATCCGCAGAGCCCCGTCGGTAATCTACGCAGTGAACCAGTTTTATTAACCGGGAAAAGAGGGGACAGGAATGGGGGTATACGGGATCAGACTGCGGCTTTTAGTTTCTGCTGCCCTTCGGCAACACGGTGGAACCGCTGGGGGGACGCTGGCGGGATCATGCCTATCCGGGCAATGCGTTCCTTGCCGTACATAACTCCTTTGAGGCTGGCAAGCGAGAGGGTAAAACTGCCAGTACCAAAGAGGTCCACGTTCAGGGCTTTGCCGGAAGCGGATACCTGGGCCAGTCCCCGGGTGCTCCCGAGGAAATAGTTCCAGTTGCGGGTAAGGTCTTCCACCTGCACGACAACCCGGCACGAGACGGCCCGGATGAGATCCTGGCGGCGGATGGCATAGCGGGTCCCGAGAATATGAAGTTCTATCACTTCGCACATATTCCCGTCGCTGTCAATTGCGCTGCATCCGGTCCGCTGGAGGTAACCTGCTTTTTCCATCATACACGACCACCTTCTGTCGTATCATGGCGTTGATGCGGACGGTATATAATCTCTCAGCGGGCGCGGGGTGAAAGTGAAAATTGAGAGAGGGGGAGCCGGGTATAAGGTCAGAACGCCCGATGTCAGGTGCGGGGCCGGCTGGACCGGAGATCGAGCATGGCGTTGAGTACCTGCTCGATGAACACAAGGCTCCCGTTGATCCCGGCAAAGGGGCGGGGAGCGAGCCGGATCTCTCCCCGCAGGGGGGGAGTCAGGCCAACGAATGCCCGGCCCGGGGCCGCTACCCGTTCAAAAGAGGAGCCGATGACAAGATCGGGATCCTGCGATTCAAGAATCTCCCGCACCTGCCCCATGCCAGCGATCTGCCTGACCGGATATCCGCACTCGCCGGGGGAATTCCGCGAGCAGATGCAGCGGACATCGGCATCGAGATACTGGTCGAGCATCCGGGCGGCAGTACTGGCATATGCATACCCTGCAGCGATAACCACCGAGGGAGGATCATACCGCTGCAGGTATTTATCGCATGCCCGGACGATCCGCTCCTCCTGCCGGTCGGCCTCGGCAAGCACCGGGGAGATGTCTGCATCTTCGAACAGGTCCGAGAGCGTGCCAAATGTCTCCCTGACGGTCCCGATACCCGTTGTCCCGCCGCAATACTTCCCGATATTGCTCACAAAATCGTCATTGGTCCCGATCGTGTATGCGGCGGATGCCGAGATCCGTTCGAGCCGGTCCTGGCAAAAGACGGAAGCCAGCGGTATCGAGGCCATCCGGAGAAGCCGGGAGATCTCCTGGACGTTCCCGGCAGAAAACGGATCGATGAGGGATATCCCGTCGATGTTCACTCCGGGTACATTTGGATCGGTACGGATGGGCAGGGAGGCGAGGGCCTTCCGGTAGCCGGTCTCGACATCGCCGGCAAAACCCGGGCTGTCCACGAGGATGACATCGTAGTTCTCCAGCATGGACCGGATATCTTCGCCAAGGATTGCCGGAACGCAGGTGGTCACTACCGCGATCTTCTGGCCCTTGCCGGAAAGCCCGCTGACCACTTCAAGGAGCCGTTCTTCCGATCCGAAGATCACTTCATGTTCGAGAATGAAGGTCCCGTGGAGAGGTGCATGGAGCAGGGTTGCCGGATAATAATAACAGCCGCTCGAGCCGTGGATTACCACGCTTACCCCCTCAAAGCCGGCAAGGCAGGCGACCGCCCCGGTCATGGCGCAGGGCCAGAGCGGGCTTGAGCATTCAGGCATGGATCGCCCTCCTCCAGCGGTGGAGCATCCGCTTGATCCCGTACGTACCAACCGCCGGCGCTGCGGGAAGGGCGATACTTGCCGGGGACGGGCCGAACTTCAGGTGCAGCAGGCCGGCGGCTTCTTCAGCTGCCAGGACACTTTCAGGATCGGCCGGGGTCTGGTCGAAGATGACCGGAGTGTCCCGGATATCGGAGAAAACGCCAAGGATCTCCTCCTGCAGGGATCGTTCCTCTTCAATAACAGGGGCTGCGTCAACTCCGCAGGCCGTGGCAACTTCCTGCATGAACGAGAGCGTGCCGGAGAACCCGAGAGGGAACGAGAAGATGTAGGGAGTGCCGAATCGCTCGCGGAGATACTCGCCTACCGGGATCAGCCCGGGTTCACGGAGAATATTGACCCGGGCTGCACCAAGACGGGATATCTGGTCCTGGGAGGTGTTGTGAACAAAGCGGGTGTTGACCGTGAGGCCGAGACGGGAAAGAATACGGCGAATCTCGAGAAAATTCTCCTCTACTTCATACTCAAGGTTCCTTTCGCCGATGATATTCACATCGCCGGTTTTCCCGCAGACCGGGGTTGTGCCCGCAATTGACACGAGGGCATTGTTCACCCCGTCCTGGAATGTCCCTCCGAGGAAACCTGCGGTGGGAACCGGGATTACCGGGACCGGATAATCCGCATTGCAGATCCCGCATACATCATCGCCGATAGTATCGATGATGCAGGTCGAGAGGACATAGATCGCCCGGACATTCTTGCGGGACACCGATTCAAGGGTCTGCCTTAACGATTCCTCGCCCCCGAAGATGATATCGTTCTCGCCGAGCCCCGTCGAGACCAGTTCGGGGAAGGAGACCTGATCGTTCTCCAGTCCGGTTGCATGCAGGAGTGAGACATTGTGGTGGCTGCAGCCCTTCGGCCCGTGGATCACGCTCACCGCATCGCGGACATGCGTAGTCACCGAAAGCGCTCCCGTGAGGGTGCAGCCCCGGAACCTAGATATACCGGTAGGCGAGGTGTTCAAGGTCATCGATCTCAAGAGGAGTGGGGATCGTGAGGCTGGTATTCTCCATGACACTCTTTGCAAGGGAGCGGTAGCAGGCAGCCTGGCGCGAAGCCGGGTCGTATTCGAGCACGGTCTTTTTATTGAGTTCCGCAAGCTGGACGATCCGATCGCGGGGGATATAGGCGACAAGAGTACTGTTCACCTGCCCGGCAAACTCCCGAACCAGCTCCTCCTCGCGGGGATCCCCCTTCGCATTGCAGATCACCCCGGCAAGCCGGCATTTGCTCTTGACACGGGATGCAAGCCGTTTTATTGCCTTGCAGATGTTGTTTGCCGCATACAGCGACATCAGTTCTCCCGAGGTCACGAGATAGATCTCCTGGGCGTACCCTTCCCGCATGGGCATGGCGAACCCGCCGCAGACAACGTCGCCGAGAACATCGTACACTATAACATCGCCTTTCAGGTCCCCGAACTTCTCCAGGAGCTGAAACGTGGCGATGATCCCCCGGCCGGCACACCCAACGCCGGGTTCGGGCCCCCCGGCTTCAACGCATCGCACGCCGTTGAAACCGGTATAGACAATATCGGATAAGGAGATTGCAGCATCGCCCCGGGTCCGGACCAGGTCCATGACCGTCGGGATGAAATTCCCGTGCATCAGCATCCGGGTACTGTCCCGTTTGGGATCGCACCCGATCTGGAGGATATCGAGATCCATCAAGGACAATGCAGCCGAAAGATTGGCCGATGTGGTGGACTTCCCGATTCCTCCCTTGCCGTACAGGGCGATCTGCTTCATCACCACACTATTGAGCGGCAATTTATATTAGATCTCCTGATGTTAACAAAAGTAAAGTTGCGTAGGATCGCATTGGATCTGCATCTCTATGACTCGTATCCCCGGAGCATGACGAGGAAGAGCATGATGACCGGAATCACTTCCAGCCTCCCGATCCACATGACAAGGATGAAGATCCACTTGGATATGTCCGGCATCTCCGGTGATACATAGCCGGTGTTGATTCCGCAGGTGGAGAAGGCGGAAACCACACTGTAAATTATCTCCGTCACCGAATACAGGGTCTGGTTGAACTGGATGACAACGAGCGTGGCAAGGAGAATGACAAGGACGGACAGAAGGATTACGAGCATATTCTTTGCTGCAAGGAGTTCCGCAGTTGATCGGGGAATCACCCGCCCCTCGATCTTGAAGGGAAGAAGCACTTTTCCGCTCACATAGAGCCGGTGGAACCACCAGGTGAGGGCCTGGTAAGCAAAGGCAACCCGGTCGAGTTTGATTCCCCCGGAGGTACTGCCGACAGCTCCCCCGATGAACGTCAGCATGGCAAGGAAGAGCAGGGTGACTCCTGCCCAGGCATGGATATCGGACACCTGGAACCCGGTGGTCGTGAGTGCCGAGACTGCCATGAACAGGCCCTGCCGGAACGCGGGAAGGAGGTCGAGGTTGCCAAAAAAGATGAGATCATACGTGAGCAGGGCCACTCCTGCGGCAAGGATGATGAAGAAGAGCTTGATCTGCTTATCCCCGAAAAGGCTCCACCGGTGGTTTTCGAGGATCAGGTAATAGAGTTTGAACGGCAGAGCGCCGGCTATCATGATCGGGAGGAGGAGGAGTTCAAGCAGGGGGCTCTGATAGTAGAGGATTCCCCCGGCATGCGGTACAAAACCTCCCGTAGAGATGGCAGAAAGCGCGAGATTGACTGATTCCCAGAGGGACAGACCGGTAAAGAGAATGAGGCCGATGGCAAGGAAGGTCAGGATGCCGTAGATCTTCCAGATAGCCCTCCCGGCATGCATGATGCTGGGCATGAGGGGTTCATCGCGGCTCTCGGTCCGGAAGATCTTGGAGCGGAAGAGGCCGGTGCTGCTGGCAACGGCAATCGAATATGCGATGATCCCGATTCCCCCGATCCATTGCATATAGGTGCGCCAGAAGATGAGGGTATGAGGCGCTGTATCCGGGGAGGAAAGCATGGTGTACGCGGTCCCGGTCCAGCCTGCCATCCCCTCGAAAAGCGAGTCCAGGAAACTCATGTGGAGACCAAGGAGGAACGGAAGGCCGCTTACAAGAGCGCAGCAGAACCAGAAGAGGGCGATGGAGCAGAGAGACGTCGAGAGCCGCACGCCGCGATCATGACGGGGAACATGCCGGAGGATCAGTCCTGCACCAAGAAAGATTGCCGGGACCGATGCCATGGGCAGGAGCATTCCCCATTCGGCAAAGAGCACTGCAACGACAAGCGGGAGTGCAGTTATCGGGGCGATGAACACAAAGATGTCCCCGAGATCGGCGATGATCGTTGCCAGATGCGAAAACCGGTGCATCACTTATGGGTTATACTCCGGTTCTATTAGTGTTTGCCAAGAATACGGGGAAAAAAGGGGGGCCCGGCCGGAGCCGGAGTTTCAGGCTTTGTTGGTCCAGAGCCCGTGGACATTGCAGTAGGCACGGGCCTTGACATTCGTATCCGCGATGCAGAACTCGGCCTCCGGTTTCTCGCCGGGTTTGAATCCTTTGATAAAGACATTCTCGCCATGCCGGACTTCGACCCATTCGATGTAATGCTTCTCTTCCATCGGGTGGGGGATCGAGCCGATCTTGACAATAATCCCTTTTGCTGATTTCTCAACAACCGGGACATGCTTCTCCTTTCCGGCATCCGCGGTCTTCTCGGGCTGGAGGGTCATAGGCTGGCCGCAGCAGACCATGGTTCCCGTCGATGCATGGACAACCTTTGTCGTGTTCCCGCAGAGGTCGCACTTGTAGACTTCAAACAGTTTTGTCATGACTCGGACAACTCCTTACCTACAGGAGATTGATCTCCTTATGCTTCTTCAATATTTCCTCAGCAAGCCGGTCAAGGGCCTGCATGGAGGCTTCATCGGGCTGTCCCCGGACAATGACCGGGTCCAGCACCTCGACCTTAAGGTGGTCAAGCATCTTCACAATCGTCTCGGCCGATTTGCCGCCCCAGCCGAACGAGCCGATGACGGAGACGTACTTAACCTTGGGTTTGAGCGCGTTCGCAAGGTACGTGGCGTACACGACCTGGGGATGGGGGCCGAAGAGGACCGTGGGAGTGGCGACAACAACCGTTGCCGCATCCACAAGGGCCAGAGCCAGTTCGCCGATATCGGTGTGCGTCAGGTTGAAGGGTCTGACAACGATCCCCCGGGCAATGAGCTCCTCGGTGAGGTGCTCCACCATCTTCTGGGTGCTCCCGTGCATGGAGACGTACGGGATCACCACTTCGTTCTTGACCGAGTCGGAGACCCAGTCAGCATAGGCATCGAGGATGAACGCAGGATCGCGGTGGATGGGCCCGTGGCTTGGCGCAATCATTGCAAGGGGAAGAGCCCGGACTCGCTCGACATAGCCTTTGATACTGTTCCGGAACGGCATCATGATCTCGGCATAGTACCGTTTCGCGGAACGGTATGCCTGGGCGGTGTCGGTGATGAAGAGTTCGCTTGAGGCCTGGTGGAAGCCGAAGAGATCGCAGGGGAAGAGGATCTTATCCTCGCGGAGGTACGTCAGCTGGGTCTCGGGCCAGTGAGTCCAGGGAGTGATGAGGAACTCGAGGGTCCGGTCGCCAAGGGAGAGTTGTTCTCCATCCTTGATGATCCGGAAGCGGTCTGCCGGGATATGCAGGAGGGCTACGAGAAGATCGCGGCATTTCTCGTTGGTCACAACCACGGCGTCCGGGAAGAACTCAAGGACCATGGGGAGCGAGCCGGAATGATCCTGCTCGGCATGGTTGATCACAATGTAATCTATCCGTTCGGTTCCCATCTTGACAATGTTCGAGATCAGTTCGAACTCCTTGGCGGGGTCGACAGTGTCGATGAGAGCCGTCTTCTCGCTTCCCTTGATCAGGTACGCGTTATAACTCGTGCCGTCGGGAAGCGGTATCAGTTCGTCGAAGATCCTCCGGTCGAAATCCAGGGCACCCACCCAGAAAATACCAGGGGCAATTGCGCGTGAAACCATACTGATTCTCACTCCTTCTTGAAGAGAGTCTTCTCTGCCCCGCAGACCGGGCAGACCCAGTTGTCCGGAAGAGAGGCAAATTCTTTACCCGGTACAATATCTTGGAGCGGTTCTCCTTTCTCGGGATCGTACCTGTGGCCGCAGATCATGCAGACATATCGTTCCATACCAATAAACCTCCCTCGTGCAGGGTATAACAACATAGCGCACGGGAGTCAATTAAGGATTGCTATTGTACATGTCAAGGGGTCAGGAATCGTTCACTCCTCTTCCAGAAGGGAATACCTGTCAGTGAAGAACTTGAACGACTTGTTCTTCTTTGTCGCAGTCTCAAGGGAGTACGTCTTGAGGATCTCGAACATGAAATCGATCCGGGAATCGAACTTCTGCGGAATGATGCGGTTGAAATCCTCCTTTGTCATGGACTCGGTGGACTCCAGGTCGGCAACCCCGAATGCATGGGCTGCATCCGAGGGGATACCGGCATAATACCAGCTCTCGATCTCCGCTATCACGACAACGATGCTCCGGCCGTTGATATCGGCGAACCGGTAGTAAAGGATCTGCTTTTTGTCCCGGACCGATCGTTCGGTGTCAATGTCGGCAACGAAGATGTAATCATTGCCCATCTGGGTCACGCTCTTCAAGAACCGGCTCACCTTCTCGCGCTTGATGCAGGCATAGGGAATGATCTCCACGGAATCGTAGCGGTGCATAAAAAGAGGCTTGATGATCCGGCCAAAGAAGCGGACATCGTCCTCACCCTCTACCAGGATGAACAGTCGCTTCTTCATTCAGAGTCCCAAAAGATTCTGGACATACAGCTCTTCGATCCCGATCTCGTTTTCGAGGAATGCCCGCACTTCCTCCTTGTCCCCCGGCCGGGAGATGACGGAGAAGCCCTCGCTGTCCCGGGAGATCAGGAGGATATCTTCGAGATCTGCATGCTTGACCACCTCGGTGCTGTGCGTTGTTATCATCACCTGTTTTTTCTCGGAGGCTTCCTTCATCATCGTCATTAAGCGACCCACGAGGAACGGGTGGATATGGCTGACCGGTTCCTCGATGATGATGAACGGCTTCTCCTCGAAATAGAGGGCAATGATCATGGCAAAGATAGCGATCGTCCCGTCCGACAGGGAGGACGCGGGGAGATCCGTGCTTTTCGCATACCGTTCGCGAAGAGTGAGGATGAGCGAGACATCCATGAACTTCTTCACCGAGAATTCCTCGACAAACGGCAGGACATCGCGGAGGAGGTTGGAGAATTTCCGCTTCTTCTCGGGATCCTCGATGATCCCATGGATGACGAGTGCCAGGTTTCCGGCATCCTCATCCAGTTCGCGCCGGCCGGTGATAGCAACGCCTTTTTTAGGCAGCTTGGGATCGATGTCGTACACCGCGATCCGGTCGAAGAACTTCTCCGTGTGGGGCAGGGGATACCCGTAGATGGTCTCGAGGAGCAGGGTCTTCTTCGGGAGATGTTTTCCCCGGAACATGGCCGGCACGATATCGCTCTCCTTTAAGCAGCAGCCCTCCGGTATCGCAGCCGCGTACTGCACTTCGCCGTCCACGCTGGATACCACAAGTTCGCCTTTACCGATCGGTTTTTTCTCAAGAATCCGCCTGCCATCGCGCTCGCAGGCCGAGACTTCGCAGCCTATCGTGAGCCGGTCCCGGATAATGGTAAAATCATCACCGGACTCAGGGAACCGGAGGGCAAATTCATACGAAGTCATGCAGGCCCGCATCCCCAGGAGGGGGGGATCGTGCCCTTCCCGGTCCATGACATCGAGCGCCTGGTCGGGAATATAATCCATCCTGATCACGAGGTCTTTCGCAGAACCGATCTTGGCATTCCGGAGGTACTCCACCCCTCCCTGCATGGCAATGGCATTGACAATCCCGTACCGTGCGATATCCCGTAAAAATTTAAAAACCGAGATAAAATTGGACTTTCCCGCCGCATTGGATCCAATAACAACGTTGAAACCGGACAGATCGATATCGATCTCGGAAAAACTCTTGAAATTTTCAACATGGATGTGCTGTATCGGCATACCGCTCCCTTTACTCATCCTTACTTTACAAGAAAAAGAACATATTGGTCGGGTTCTTTCTGCCTGCATACCAGGGGTGAAACGGGATCACACGGGATTGAGAAGGAATATCGAAGTGTTGAGATAGAGGGCAATGCAGAGCCAGAGAAGATAGGGTACGAGCAACAGGCCTGCATCCCGGGAGACCCGGAGGGTCATGAGAATGGTGCAGAGCAGAACGACAAAGAGCAGGACGAGGCAGATCAGACCGAGCGAGATGGAGTGAAGGCCAAAGAAGAGATACGACCACATCACGTTCAAGATCAGCTGGACGGCAAACAGGGCAAGAGATATACGGAAATACTCTTTTTTCCCATCGGAGCGCAGGATGAGGAAGAGCGATATTCCCATCAGGATATAAAGGACCGTCCAGACCGGGGCAAACACCCAGGCGGGCGGGGTGAACGCCGGTTTAACAAGCCCGGCATACCAGACAGGAATCCCTGCCGTGGTGAAAACCGAACCGATGATACCTGCAAGCAGGCAGATCCCAATCGTAATTATGAGAAGAATCGCCACAAAAAACATATTTTTTGTCTGAAAATTCATCGTTTGACACCCGGCCGTTCAGATAACAGTGGATTATCCTTCATCCTGATAAGGATGACCCTGAGGTCTCACTTTCCTTTGGCATTGAAGCTCATCGAATCGAGCCAGCGGTACAGGAAATGAGAGTTCCGTTTGGGAAAGACCCCTTCTGCCACCGACTTGACCTCTTCCACGGAGTAAAACGCGTTCGGGTTGAACTGCTTGATGATGCCGACCACGTGCCCGAGATCCTGGCGCTTGATGATGGTGAAGACCATCTTGACTTTGCCGGTGCCGCCCTCGGCATCGATACTTGTGACCCCGTAATTATGCTGCCGGAGGTACTTTACCAGGTCTGCGGGATCCTCTTTTGTTATGATACGCACGCTCGTCAGGCCAAGCGAGAGCTTCTCTTCTATGGCCATGCCAACGAATGTCCCGGTTGCAAAACCGGCGCCGTACGCAAGGTAACAGACAACGTTGGTCAAGTTGTTCATGACCTGCCCGATGGCAACAAGCCAGATGATAACCTCGAAAAATCCGATGATGGGGGGAAGGTACTTGATGCCTTTCGAGACAAAGATGACCCGGATTGTGTCAAGGCTCATGTCGCAGACACGGGCACAGAAGATCAGCAGCGGGACTATCACAAAGGCAAAAATTTCCGGGGAAATTACCAATGCCGCCATTGCTGTTGTATCATCTGGCAACGGGCCATAATAAGGTTGACTGCCCTAAAAATCAGGTGGAATTGGTGATGGTGAAGGGCCGGATATACTGGCCGGTCTTCTGATCGGCGACATTGATGACCGTTAAGTTCCAGGAGCCGGTCTTTGCTGCAGCCGGTACGGCCAGATCGCAGTAGATCTTTGTCGTCTCCTGGAGCACCGGGTTTGTGCAGTCGAGAAGTGCCGGCCCCTGCATCAGCGTCACCTTGGTGAGATCCTGGAAATTCTGCCCGTAGATGACAATCTGGCGGGTTTCTCCCGCCTTCAGGCTGCCGGGGTAGACGCTGGTGATCAGGGGGCCGGCGGTATCGATGCTGAAGGCATTGATCATCGTTCCGGTCTGGCCGTCAGGGTTTGTCACGATGATGGTTGCCATTCCCTTGTCAAGACCAGCAAGATCGAACGTGCAGTCAATTTCCAGGGGAGATACCACCGATACTGCCGTTGCCTTCACGGGAGTATGTCCCGTCTGGAGAAGTTTAACCGTTGCACCATCCCAGAAACTGCTCCCGGTGATCGTGATACTTACGGTCGAGTCTTTCGAGGCCGTATTCGGGGAGATTTTCTGGAGCAAGGGGACACTTCCCGGAATGGTGGTTGCAACCGTAACTACCGTGGGCGTGATTACCGGGATAGACGATACCGGCACATGCGCCAGTTTGACCGTATATACCTTCTCGACGGTTGCGCGGGGGCTCTTCTCGGTCCTGCTGTCGGGACGATACCCGAAGTTCCCGTCGGGATTCCGGTAAACCCAGGCCCGCTCGTACTGATCGGTTGTGCGGTCATAGCCGAGAATAAGATACGAAGCCTCGCCCGATGCCTGTGCCGGTCGGGCCACAATATCGCCGGCGGAATATTTCACTGCCTGAACCATTGTTGTGACGGGAGGAGTTGTTGCTGCAGGTTGTTCTTCCCCTGAACAACCTGCCAACAGGACCGCCATGAGGAGAAGACCGGTAACAGCAGCACAACACCAGAATGTGTCATCCATACAGTTCCCGTTCAACGCAGACCCGTATAAGGGTTTTTCAACGAACCGGGGAGCTTAAAGAAGAATCCAGAAGCCATGAATTACACCCTCTTCTCGGGGTTACCAGGCTATTTGGCCCGGACAAGGATCGTGGTGTAATTCCGGTAAAAATAGACGTGGATTCCCAGCAGGAACAGGATTGCAAGACAGGCAGCGGCAGAGACTGGTACAAAGGACAGTTCAAGCGCGGGCCGGCTTACCTGACCTGCCATGCCAAACACCAGGCATACCGCAGTAACGAGAACGGTTGCGTACACATCCCGGACCGCGAAGAAGAAAACCGAGATAAGAACACCGGTGCCCAGACCCAAGAGGAGGGTTTCCTGCGGCAGGATCCCCGTGGAGCGGACAAGCGATGAAAATGCAAAGAGGACCGAGGTTATGATGACACCGGAACTGAGGGATGCGATGATTCCCCCGTCCCGCAGGAAGGCCTGGACATGCGTTCCCAAAAGGACGAAGCAGACCATGACCGAAGCGATTGCGGTTGGAAGCAGGAGGAGGAATGCCATAAAAAACGCCAGCCGATCCGAGCCAAATGGGTTGAGCAGGAGGGAGATGGGAAGCAGGATGAGAAGGGTCACGAGAACAACCGGCCCGGTCCGCCATGCTGGACGGAATCCCACCTGGTGCATGTTCACTGCCCCGGAGAGAAACGACCTGCGGATGCACATGACCGGGATAACAAGGCCGATCAGGATGCAGGTAATAAGGGTATAGAGATAAATCCCGGCTGCGCCCGGATCTTCGAAGAGGCGGGCCTGCCTTGCCAGGAGGAACGTTTCCACAAGCCAGGCGATATAAACGAGGAGGGGGATGATGAAGAGCCGGAGCCAGCCGGAGCGCTCCCTGCCTCTGTTTTCCTGGTTGGGAAGATCTTCCTCTTCGACGTCGTCACGGGTGCTCGTATCCTCACCGGCCATCAGATTCTCTCGTAAACGTGAATTTCCTGCCTATTTGAATGTATATTCCGGTTCCCTCGGTCCCTGAAAAAAAGGGGCCGGATCAGGTTCTCGATCCCATCAGCGCTGCAATGGCAGCCTCCCTCTCCTCCATCGAAACGGGCGCCGGGCGCATCAGATCGTCGAATGCCGGTGCCTGGCGCTGGTACAGAAGGCCAAGAGCAATCCGGGAATCGGCATTGTAATCCCACTCCCGCGCAACACGGCAGGCTGCATCGAAGTTCCCGTTATCATGTCCCTGGAGATCGTACACGCGTGAACCGTAATAATCAGCCACCGGGAAGAAGGTGGCGCAGATCTGAAGTACATCGATGAATGAGAATCCATGATGGGAGATTCCTTTCAGGATGAGCTCCCTGAGCTGATCCTGTTTCCGGGTGTATCCCCGGGCAATATACGTTGCCCCGGAGGCAAGCATCAGTTCAAGGGGATTGATTGGATACTCCGCAGTGCCTGCTGGAGTGGACTTGCCCCTGAATCCCAGCGGGGATGTGGGGGTGTACTGCCCGGTGGTGAGGCCGTACACCCGGTTGTTGTGGACGATCACCGTGAGATCGATATTGCGTTTTACTGCAAAGATGAGGTGATCCAGCCCCTCGGCATAACAGTCGCCATCCCCTACGCAGCAGATAACCGTGAGATCCGGGTTTGCAAGTTTCACTCCCGTTGCAACGGGAATCGTTCTCCCATGGAGGGTGTAGATACTGTTGATATTGAGGTAATCTGCGATCTTGGCATGGCAGCCAATACCTGAGACAAGGACAATATCGTCAAGGGATCTGCCCTCCTTCTCCATCCCGGCAAGAACCCCCTTGAGCACATGCTGGATCGTGAAATTACCGCACCCGGGACACCAGGTATTCTGGGCATCGGTAATCAGGTTGCGGGGAGTCATGCGAGGGCCTCCCTGACTTTTTGTTCCAGTTCTTCGCGGGTGAACGGGCGGCCATCGTACTTCAGGATCCGTTTCTCTGCAACAATGCCATGCTGCAGCGCAAGGTCGCCAAGCTGCCCTGTCTGGTTCTCTTCCACGCAGAGGATCCGGCGGGCTCCGGAAAGCGCCTTTTTCATCGCATCTGCCGGGAAAGGCGACAGGACAACCGGCTGGACAAACCGGAGCCCGAAACTGGAGGCAACTTCCCTGCAGACACCCTTTGCTGAGCCCCAGCAGAGAAGAACATCGGGAGATCCCGCCAACCCGCCGGCACTCACCTGGGGGTATTTCTCCAGTTCAGCAGCAAGACTCCGCTCTTTTTTGAGCCGTTTCTCCGCCATCTGGATGACATCGCGGCCTTCTTCTGTTGTAATCCCCGACCCGGCATGGGCATAACTGTTCACCTTGATTATCGCATCCTTTGTCCCGGGGAAGGCCAGGGCGGACACCCCGGACGGGGAATCGGAATACCGCTGGTAAGGGCTGCTGCCATCCCAGCGGGGAGAATCGCCGGGCTGGATCTCCGGAACTGCCGAGGGATCAAGACGGTATGTTCCTTCAGAGAGCGTTTTATCGGCAAGAATGAACGCGGGCACCTGGAATTTCCAGGCCAGGTTCATCGCTGCTGCCGACCAGTACACTGCTTCCTGGACATCCCCGGGAGCAACAATGAGCCGGGGGAACTCTCCCTGTCCTGCATGGAGGACCAGCCGCAGGTCCGACTGGCCGGTATAGGTGGGGAGCCCGGTAGATGGCCCGGTCCGCTGGGAGACGAAGATTACCAGCGGGAGTTCTGCCATCCCGGCAAAAGAGACACCTTCGGTCATCAGGCAGAAACCCCCGCCGGATGTCCCGATTGCCACCCGTTTACCGGCACACGAGAAGCCAAGACCCATCAGGATGACCGCGATCTCGTTCTCCGGATGCACAACCTGGAGCCCGAACCGGTCCTTCTGCCCGGCAAGGAAATGGAGGAGACTCGACGACGGAGTCATAGGATACGAAACGTACGCCTCAAGCCCGGCTTTGAGCAGTCCGATGCCGATCGCCTCGTTGCCGGTGACAAGAGGGCAGGCAGGAGAGGTGCACGGGCTGATTGGCCGGAGCGGTTCAAGCATGTCGTATGCCCTCCGGGCAACCTTCAGGTTCATCTCGGACTCTTTCGGGATATGTGCGGTGAATACTGCCTGCACCGTATCCCAGCCGATACCGGCAGCCTTTGCAAACCCCCCGATGATGGCGGAATTGCCCATGATCTCCGGGGCTTTTTCAAGGGCAAGGATATCCTTTACGGGAATGCCATGGCCGGTGCCTTTGACAAGGTCCGCATTGTACAGGACAACGGCACCCGGGTTCTTCATGGAGTCGTGCCGGTTCAGGGTTTCCTGGTTCAGGGCCAGAATGAAATCCACCGTTTCCCGGCAGGTTTCCACATCCTGCTCTGCTCCCCGTATGATGGCAAAATTGTGGCCCCCCCGGATCAGGGAGGGGTAATCAAAATACAGGTAAATATGATACCCGGAATGATTCAGCAGCTGGGCAATCATTGCCCCTGCACTGTTGATCCCGTCACCGGCTTTTCCCCCGATAAGAACCGATACGTCTTTCATACCTCACCATGTTCTGATGTTGCAGGGAGGTGTATATAGATTGGTGTCCGGGACTGCTCCTGGGGCGGAACATCCAGGACAGAATTGAGGTTTTGCGACGTGACAGCCCGACAGGTATATTCAAATAGGCTAAAATCAATCATCATGATTAAAGAGGGCAGAAGTGCCCGTCAACGGACACGATACCGGTTGCAGCGCCGGCGTATTGGCTGAACCATCACCCGTGCAAGACAGGAAAGAAAAGGATGTGACCCTGTGGACACGAATGGTCTGATACCTGATAGTAAAGCGTATTATATCCATACTGAAAGCGGTACGGATATCGACGGCCTCATCAGGGCGATCCGGCACAAGAATCTCGGGATCCGCTGGAGAGCTGCCCTTGCTCTCGGGGACATCGGCGAGCCGGCAGTAAAACCCCTGATCCGTGCGCTCAGTGAGAACGACCATGATATCCGGTGGCTTGCCGGTCTTGCCCTTGGGAGGATCGGGGATGCTGCAATTCCCCACCTTATCCTGGCACTCTCCGACAAGGATCACGACATCCGCTGGCATGCAACCCGCGTATTGGCCGGGATCGGGGAGCCTGCAATCCAGTCCCTGATCGCCTCGCTCCATGACCAGGACAGCGACGTCCAGTGGAGGAGCGCTTTTGCCCTCTCCCTCATCGGGAAGCCTGCCGTGGAGCCGCTGATCCTCATCCTGAAAGATAAATCCTGGTGGGTGCGGGTCAGGGCTGCATGGGCCCTTGGGGAGATCGGGGACAAAAGAGCCGTGGAACCGCTCATCCAGTCCGTCAACGACATGGACTGGTACGTCCGCTGGAGTGCTGCTGACGCCCTTGGCAAGATCGGGGACCAGCGGGCAGTAACCTGTCTTGGAAAAGCCTTAAAAGAGCCCGATTCATTTGTGCAGGTTCCGGCAACCTGGGCGCTGGGCAAACTCGGCAGCAGCGCCCCGGTCGAGATCCTCATCCAGTCCCTGAAAAGCTCCGACTGGTACGTGCGGTGGGGAGCTGCCGACGCACTCGGGAACATCGGCGACATGCGGGCATTTGAATCCTTAAAGGAACTGAAAGGGGACAAGGACGAGTATGTCCGCAGGGCGGCTGTTGAGGCGATCGCGAAGATCTATAAAAAAGCGGGTATGACGTCTGAAGGACAAGCCTGATCGGATCAGGTCTGCCGGGTCATCATCTGCTCGAGAATGACTTTCATATCATTGATCTTATAGGGTTTTGACAGCTTTCCTGAAAACCCGTACTTGGTAAAATCCTGCACAACGGGATCGTTTGAATAGCCGCTAGAGACTATGGCTTTTATTGAGGGATCAAATTTCTGGAGTTTCGCAATCGCCTCTTTTCCGCCAATTCCCTCAGGTACCGAGAGATCGAGAATGACGATATCGAAAGGGGAGCCGGCATTCTTTTCCCGGACATACAGGTCATAGGCCTTGTCCCCGTCCTGCGCAAACATCACGTCGTACCCCAGGAACTTGAGCACCTCATGTGTGACATCAAGGATTATCTGCTCATCATCCATGAGGAGAATCTTTCCTTTGCCCGTAATACACACCCTGCCGGGTATTTTCTATTTCATGCCTGATATACTGCACGGTGATTTAAAACCGGGCAGGTATGCCGGCATACAATTCCTGGTATACCATGCTCACTTCTTCTGCTTCCGGAGCCGGGCTGCTTCTTCCGTGTCTTCCACGCGAAGAAGGAACGTGCCATGACAGGGCTTGGTATACGGGAAGATGACAAAATCCCCGTCAAGGCCTATGGCTATGGGAGGGAGGCCGATCACGTGGACATCGAAGACCTTGAAGCCGGGCTGGACATCGATGCTCTCCTTGAAATTCGACTTGATATAATCGCGGGACTCCTTGAACGTCGCATCCCGCAGGACAATCTCGTAATTCATCGATTCTACGCAGCCCATGGTGCCACCTCGTCAATTGCTTTTTTCAGGGGAAGGGGATTGTGGACGGCTTTTGCCGCAATGACCGTGCAGGGAAAATCGATCTTCTTTGCCTGCTCATCGTAGTGTTCCCCGTAAACAAGCCCGTACAGCCTTGCCTTCGAGATCGCACCCATGGTCGCAGCATACGTGACCCCGGCATCGTTGTGAATGAAGACAAAGCAGAGATCGAAGTCCCGCTTCTTGTCGGAGATCAGGGCAACCGCCCGGTCAAGGTCCATCACTTCGCCAAGGTAGTGGCGATCAGGATCCGAGACCACGAGCAGGGTGTTTGCCGCCTTGTTGCCGGCAACGACCGGGGTTATCCCGGCCTTCTTCAGCCGGTTGATGAGGTAAATCGCAATGCTCGTCTGCACCGGCACCTGCGGGCACCCGAGTACAAGGAGTGCAGTTCTGGTTTCTGCTGTCGGTTCGTCTGCCACAATCATCCATCCCGCCGCATGGTAATTTGTATACTCGGCCACAGGAAATAACCTTACGCATCACGGCCAGACACGTTACGGTTTTCCGTCAAGCATAACGCGCCGGGGGTGCGTGTAGATGGTGAACCGATCCCCCCGGGAGAATCCGATGAGGGTGATGCCTGCTGCTTCTGCTGCTGCTATCCCCTTGTCGGTCGAGGCTGCCCGGGAGATGATCACGGGAATACCAGCATTGGCACTCTTCCGGACCATGCCCTCCGGCTGCCGGCCGGTACAGCCTATCACGCAGCGGGAGAGATCGATGCCGTTCAAAGCCGCATAACCAACGAGCTTGTCGACCGTGTTATGCCTGCCGACATCGCTGCTCTTGGCCAGGAGCCTTCCGTCCTGATAGAGGACTGAGCAGTGGACACCCCCGGTCTTTCTCCAGAGTTCGGTCTCGATCTCCCGGGTGATCGCGATCACCTGATCCGGCGAGACCCGGACATCCGAGGCAACGTTCCGGGCGGGAGAGAGAAAACTCTGCCCCCCCGAGGACCCGGTCTCCTTCTTTGCCCATTTCAGGTCGCAGCCGGTATCGGAATATACCAGGATGCGGTCCCCGTCAAGGTTCACCTTGTCCACGCAGCGGACCAGGCCTTCGCTGATCACGTAACCCGCGCCCAGCTCCCGCAACTGGTCGTTGCTCGCAACCATCGTTGCCACCGGCCGGTCATTGAGCAGGAGATCGAAGCGGTCCTCGATGACAATTGCATCCTCGGTCTCTTTTGCTACTCCTGCGATCACCTGGATACCGCGGTGGATATGGATCATGGTTTTTTTGTCTCCCCGTGCACCCATGCAAGATACGGCAGATGCCCGTTCGTCACCGGCAGCACAATGATCTCAGGTACTTCATAGGGATGCATGGCTTTGAGGGCCCTGATCACCTGCTCCGCAAGATCCCGCCGGGTCTTGATGATGAGCAGGTGCTCTTCCTCATCGCAGGACTCTCCCTTCCAGCGGTAGAGTGACCGGACCGGCAGAATATTGACACAGGCAACGAGTTCTTTCTCAAGAAGGCGTTTTGCCAGATCCGTTGATTGGGAAGGAGGCACGGTGGAATAAATTACACAGATCTCCTGAGCAGCTTCCGCGTTATTCGTCTCCATACCGCTGATCTTATCACTGCCGGCACATAAGCATAGTTTTTCGCACGGCTGCTTGAAGAAAACCCGTTCCATGAGGACGGTTAGATTCTATAGCGTCCAGCGCCAATAGTGAGTACTTATGTACGCATCACGCATGAGCAATCTCCCGCCGTATCTTTTTGCACGGATCGACGAGATGAAAGCCGAACAACGGAAAAAAGGCGTAGACCTCATCGACCTTGGTGTCGGGGACCCGGACCTTGCAACCCCCCCGCACATAGTTGAAGCCCTCATCGCGGCTGCAAAGGATCCAAAAAATCATCACTACCCCGATTATGCCGGGCTGCCGGCCTACCGGAGCGCAGTTGCCGGCTGGTACAAGAAGCGGTTCGGAGTCTCACTTGATGCAAACAAGGAAGTCGTTGCCCTCATGGGCTCCAAGGACGGCATAGCCCACATTGGCGAGGCGTTCGTTAACCCCGGCGACTATGTCCTCTCCCCGAGCCCCGGTTATCCCGTGTACCGCACGGGTACCCTCTTTGCCGAAGGAAAAGTCCACGACATGCCGCTTCTCAGAGAGAATAATTTTATTCCTGTGCTTGCGGACATCCCGAAGCCGGTTGCAAAAGCGGCCAAGATCCTCTACATCAACTACCCGAACAACCCGACCGGGGCCGTGGCACCGGATGGGTTCTACAGGGAAGTTGTCGACTTTGCACGCGACAACGATATCATCGTCGTCTCGGATAATGCGTACTCCGAGATTGCTTTTGACGGCTACCATGCTCCCTCGTTCCTCCAGACAAAAGGCGCGATAGAAGTGGGTATCGAGATGCACTCCCTCTCCAAGACCTACAACATGACCGGCTGGAGGATCGGGATGGCGGTCGGGAACGCGGAAATCATCGCCGGCCTCGGACGGGTCAAGACCAACGTGGACTCGGGGGTCTTCGATGCGGTCCAGCACGCAGCCATCACGGCACTCTCCGGCCCGCAGGACTGCGTGAAGGAAGCCTGCAAGATCTACCAGGAGCGCCGCGACGTTCTCGTCAAGGGGCTCCACAGCCTCGGGTTCGATGTCCCGCTCCCGAAGGCAACCTTCTATGTCTGGGTCCCGGTCCAGGACTGCATGGCTTTTGCCAGCCGGCTCCTGACCGAGGCGGGCATCGTCGCCACCCCGGGTGTCGGCTTCGGTGCAAGCGGGGAAGGGTACGTGCGTTTTGCGATCACCCGCCCGGTTGCCCGGATCAACGAGGCGATCGAACGGATGAGGAGCATGAACCTATGAAACTCCCTCACCACCTGTCGATAAAGAACGGCCACCTCCAGATCAACGGGCAGGACTGCACAGCTCTTGCAGAGAAGTACGGGACGCCACTCTATGTCACGAGCGAGGACCGCGTAGTAGAGCAGTTCGAGAGCTACAAAAAAGCCCTCGGGGCACGGTACCCGAAGGTGCAGGTCCTCTTTGCGGCAAAGGCAAACGGCAACCTCGCCCTGATGCGGGCACTTGCGGCAAAGGGCGCCGGGGCGGATGTCTTCTCCTCCGGGGAACTTCACCTGGCCCTCGAAGCCGGCATGGCTCCGGAGAGACTCCTCTTCAACGGGAGTTCCAAGACACCGGCCGATCTGAAACTGGCAGTGGAGAAGGGGGTCAAGGTCTCCCTCGACTCCCTCGATGAACTCCACCAGCTCGAGGCGGTTGCAGCAGCAGCGAAAAAGACCGTGAAGGTCTCGTTCCGCGTCAACCCGGCGCTCGAAGTGCCGACCCATCCCAAGATTGCAACCGGACTTGCAACAAGCAAGTTCGGGATCCCGCACAAGGAGATCCCCGCCGCATACCGGGAGGCCCTTGCCTGCAGCCACATCAGGCCGGTCGGGATCCACTGCCACATCGGCTCCCAGATCCTCGAAGTCGAACCATTCGTCAGGGCAGCGGAAGTGATGGTCAGGATCGCAAAGGAACTCACCGAGATCGGCGTGAAACTTGAGTTTGTCGATCTCGGCGGCGGCCTTGGCATCCCGTACCACCACGACACCGACCCGGCGCCGACTCCCGAGGACTATGCGGCAAAGGTAGTCCCGGTCTTCAAAGCCGGTATGGATGCCTGCGGGATCACCCCCGAACTCTGGGTGGAGCCCGGCCGCTCGCTTGTCGCCGACTCGACCGTGCTTCTCACAAGAGTCAACTCCACCAAGAAGGCCCACAAGAGGTTTGCCAATGTTGATGCGGGCTTCAACCTCCTCATCCGGCCCGCGATGTACGACTCGTACCACGAGGTCATCGTGGCGAACAAGGCGGATGCGCCGCTGGACTCCGAGTACACCGTGACCGGCCCGATCTGCGAGACCGGCGATATCCTTGCACCGGACCGGAAACTCCCGGCGCTTGCTGCCGGGGACATCATCGCAGTACTCGATGCCGGGGCCTATGGCTATGCCATGGCCTCGCAGTACAACAGCCGCCCGAGATGTCCTGAAGTGCTCCTCAAGGGATCAAAGGCCGGGCTGATGCGCCGGGGCGAGACGCTGGACGACATCAAGAGCGCAATGGAACGCCCTGCCTGGCAGCAGTAGGCGGAGTGATCGATGCTCTTCCACTACGCGCTCGTTGACGACCTCATCTCAAAAGAGGAGTTCGAACGGCGCGTAGAGGCGAAGATCGACGATTGCGGAGATCTCGTGGACGAGCCGACCGCCGCGATGATGGTGGTCGGGGAACTGGGCCGGGAACATGTCAAGATAAAAGGGCTCTCGGCCAAATCCAGCCTTTTCTCTTTTTTCGGGAAAGTGGTTGACAAGACCGATCCCAAGGAATTCAACCGGGCTGACGGTGAGAAGGGCTGGGTTGCAACGCTTCTTCTCGGGGATGAGACCGGGACTACCCGGGTTGTACTCTGGGATCAGAAAGCGGGAGCGGTCCTGGACACTGCTATCGGGGAAGTGCTCGAAGTCATTGGCCGGCACCCGGGAAAGAGCACAAAAGAGATCTATGCCCTGGCATTGAGAAAAGCGAGCTGCGAGATATCCTGCGCAATACCCGCGAAGGGAAGCCTTGCGGATGACCCGGTGGATCTGGATCTCCTCCTGGTCTCAAAAGAACCGCCCCGCAGTTTCACCAAAAGGGACGGAAGCACCGGGGAGCTGGTGGAGGCTATTTTCGGGGATGCGTCGGGAACCGCCAGGATCGTGTCATGGGTCCCGGAACTGCTTGCGGAGATTCCCGCAGGCACAACCGTCCACATCACGAACGCAAAACCCAACAACCGGTCGGAGGGGCGCAATTACAGCCTCGACGAGAAGAGTACGGTGAGCATTACCGAACGCTCCATTGAGGTTGCCTTTGCCCCGCTTTCATCGGTCGGCGACCAGGGGATCTATTCCGTGACCGGCGAAGTCAAGCAGCTGCAGCAGCCCCGGTCGTTCACCACAAAAGCGGGTTCGGCGTCGTGGGTGCGCAACATCATCATAAGCGATGGCAGGGACGATCTGAAGATCGTGCTCTGGGGAGAGAATGCCCTCGTTCCCGTGCATACGGGTGACCGGGTTGAGATCTATCATGCCTCTGCAAAGCCGGGAAGGTTCGGCGGGATTGAACTGGGGGTAGGAAAAGGAAGTGCATTCCGGGTTCCTTGCGAAGAATGTGCTCCCCTTGTTTTTTCCGGAACGATCATTGCCGGACCGGGCTGCTTTTTCATCGATAACGGGGTTGAGCGTTACCTGGTGGAGGGATCGTTTGCCCACGGTGCCGAAGTCTGTATAACCGGGACACGATCCGGCAGCAGGATCCTCCCGGAACATACAGAACCGGTGGTGCTGGAACCGGCAGCCCTGCTCGAAGAGATCCGGAAATTCCGCAGCGGGCTTACGCTCTGATTACCACTTTCACCCTGCGCAGTCCGGGGGTTTATATCCCAGTCTTTAACATCTTGTTGTGCCATAGGAGTGTGTAAGAAATGGCTGAAGGACCATTGGAAATTGAAGATTTACCGGGCGTAGGCCCGAGCACTGCAGACAAGCTTCGTGAAGCCGGGTACCTCTCCGTTGAGAGTATCGCGACCGCATCCCCCGCGGAACTCTCCGAAGTCTCGGAGATATCGGAATCAACCGCAAAGAAGATCATAAAAGCTGCCCGCGAGATTGCGGATGTCGGGGGATTCAAGACCGGTAAGGATATTTTTGAAGCCCGGAAGGATGTCCGGAAGCTCTCGTTCCGTGTCCCCGAACTGGACACCCTTCTCGGAGGGGGTATGGAAACGCAGGCCATCACCGAGATGTATGGTGAGTTCGGTTCCGGTAAGAGTCAGATCGTCCACCAGATGGCTGTCAATGTCCAGCTTCCGGTTGAGCTTGGAGGTCTTGGCGGCAGTGCCATCTATATCGATACCGAAAATACATTCCGCCCCGAACGTATCGAGCAGATGGTCAACGGCCTCGGACTCGACGATATGCCGGATGCCCAGGAATTCCTGAACAACATCCATATCGCCCGGGCCCATACCTCGGATCACCAGATGCTCCTCATCGACAATTCCCGCGAGCTGGCGGACGAGCTCAAGACCAGCGACAAGCCGGTCAAGCTCTTCATCATCGACTCCTTAACCGCCCACTTCCGTGCCGAATACGCCGGCAGGGGCACGCTTGCCGCCCGGCAGCAGAAACTGAACCGGCATATGCACGAGCTCTTCAAGCTCATTGACCAGCACAATGCAGTAGGACTCGTCACCAACCAGGTCATGTCCAACCCGGCGGTCTTCTTCGGGGATCCGACAAAGCCCATCGGGGGAAATATCGTTGGCCACACCGCCACGTTCCGGCTCTACCTCCGCAAAAGCAAAGGAGGAAAACGCATTGCACGTCTCGTGGACAGCCCCAACCTCCCCGAGGGTGAAGCACCATTCATGGTAGAAGAGGCGGGTCTCAAGTCTTGTTGAAAGCGCTCCTGACCGATATAGACGGGACGATCACGAACAGTTCCCGCAGGATCGATACCGAAGCGGTTGAGCTGATCCGCTCGCTCACAGACCAGGGTGTCGAGGTCGTGCTTGCGAGCGGGAATGCTCCCTGCTTCATGGAAGCGCTCTGCAAGATGATAGGAACACAGGGGAGCTTCATCGCCGAGAACGGGGGGGTATTCCGGGTAGGATACGCTGGAATACCCCACGTTCAGGGAGACCAGGCAGAAGTCCTCCGGGCACTTGAGATCCTCCAGGACCATTACCGGAAAGAGGGAAAGGAACTGGAACTCTTCAGTCCCACGTACCGCTTTGCCGACCGTGCCTTTGCCCGGACCGTCCCGGCGGGGGAAGTCAGATCCATCCTCCGCGATCATCCGGTCCAGGTGCTGGACACCGGGTATGCAATCCATCTCCAGTCGTCAGGAGTCAACAAAGGAACCGCACTGGCAGCACTGGCACCGGAACTGGGGCTCGCCCCGACAGATTTTTTTGCGATCGGGGACTCGGTCAACGACCTCCAGATGCTCCAGGCAGCCGGTATCAGTGCAACCGTTGCAAATGCACACCCGGATATCAAGGCTGTTGCACAATATACAGCAGAAAAAGAGTATGGGAAAGGCTTCGTTGAAGCGGTAAAAAGATATTATCCTTATTTTCTTGCAAGGTAGCGGTCTACGACAATATAATCCTTGATATCCTTGACCGCTTCGAAGGGGATAAGAAGGAGCTTGTCATCTTCCAGATTGTAGCCGTCCGTTGCGAAAGCCTGATCGGGATGGATGATCATCTCGATAACCTGACCTGAATCAAAATCTACCCTGATATTCTTGAGGGTTCCAATGAGCTTCCCATCATTACTCATAATCTTTTTTCGGGAGAGGCTCCGGGCGAATACACGAGTCATAAAAAATGGACGATGTACAAATATTTAAACTGTTCTAAATAGGCGGGAAAAAGAGATTTTTCCGATTGGTCAGCGGATCAGCATTATTTGAATATTTCAGCAGCCATCCGGATATCGGAACCCCGGAGAGTCTTCCGCCCGGCATGGTCAGACATCTTCTTTGCTTCCTTTGCAAGGAAGGCCCCGTATTCTTCCATCATCTCGGAAAGAGTCAGCGTAGCATCTGCGCTGACACGGTCTGCCCCTGCCTTCTTGATAATGCGTTCAACCGCAGCCTGCGAAAGTTCGGTCATAAATGTGATTCCTCCTACAAGAATAGGACGTGAAATATCTAAAGATATTGCATTTAGAGCGAGGGAAATACCCTTATGACATCGGACTGGGTCAGGATCCCGACGGGTTTGCCATCCTCGACAACGATCAGCCGGCCGATCTCCCGCTCCTTGAACCTCTTTATGACCTCGAAGAGCTTCACATCGGAAGAGATCTCTTCCACATTCGTGGTCATGACCTCATTTACCGGAGTCGACATGGGGAGATCGTTCTCGACCGCAAACGCAATATCGCTCATGGTTACGATCCCCTCAAGAACGGTACCTTCGATGACCGGAGCCCCGTGGATATGCTCATGGTTGAAGAGAAGAAGAGCATCCTTGATCGTGTCGAGGCACCGGAGGGATTTGAGGGGGCTGGACATGTAATTTTTGATCGGCTGCTTGGGAAGCGAGATCATCTCCGAGGTTGCTATCAGGAGCGACTGTTTGACCTCGTCCCTCCCATAGACCTCCCCCCGGATAAGGAGTTTGTTCACCGGGGTAGGACCAATGGTTATCGTGTCCCCGATTTCGAAGAGTTTTGCACTGCCGAAGAGCTTGATCACGGCATGGCAGATATCGGGGTGGCAGAGCGTGGTGAAATCGATCTCCTGGACATGCGCACCCTCGACAACTTCGCCATCCCTCCAGATGGGGACATCGGTATCGCCATCCGAAACGTTCAGGTTGAGCTCCGTGTAGGCAAGGGCGGTTGGAACATACCCTCCTTTCGGCCCCGGGACCCCGTCGACAAGACCAATCGCTTTCAAGGCCTGCATCTGGTTGCGCACGGTACCGGGGTTGCGCTGGATCCTGTCGGCTATCTCCTCGCCTTTGATGGAATGCGAATGCTGGTGGTAGAGCGTGATTAAGGTGATGAGAATATCGCGCTGGATCAGGGACAGGTCCATAACGATAAACCGTATGACATTCAATAAATATATAGGTAGGCGATTTGTGGAATTCGAAAAAATGCCGACAGTGCCAACGGCAGATGAGATCCTGGACAGGAGTTTCCGCCGGGCGGCAAAGAAGATGTCGGAAAAGAACAACAAGGAGCGCGCCAATACCGAGTTTGTCCGGGCAGTGGGAGCGGCAGTCCACGACCGGCTGGTCTATATCATCCGCGGCTTTCCCGAGTTTGACGAGATCCACCCGTTCTACCGTGAACTTGCCGACATCCTCTTCGGGATCGACCGGATCAAACAGTCTCTCGGGGCAGTAGGGTGGGCAGCCAAGCACACAAAGATGGTGGGAAACCAGCTGGTGCTGCAGTCCCGGAGAGCGGAAGACAATCTTGTTGTGCGCAAACGGGCAGTGGCCCGGATCGCATCCATGGTCCACCAGATTGACGGGGACCTCATATTCCTCAATGAAGTCAGGAACGGCCTGCGCAAGCTCCCCAATGTCGAGGACGAGTTCACTATCGTCATTGCAGGATACCCGAATGTCGGGAAATCCTCGTTCATCCGCCGGGTATCCTCCGCCGATCCCCAGGTGGCCTCATACCCGTTCACGACAAAGGGCATCATTGTCGGCCACCGGGTGATGGGCAGGGAGCGGATCCAGTTCGTGGATACTCCCGGTATCCTTGACCGGCCCGCAGAGGAACGCAACCAGATCGAACGGCAGGCCCTCTCGGCAATGATGAACGTTGCAAACATCGTGCTCTTCATCCTCGACCCGTCCGAGCATTGCGGGTACCCGATGGAGGTCCAGCTCCGCCTGCTCGATGAAGTGAAGGGAATGGTCCAGGTTACGGTGCTTGTTGCAGCCAACAAGTCCGATATCACGGCTGTTGAGGGATATCTCACCATGTCCACGCAGACCGGGGCCGGTGTCGATGAGGTTCTCGCAGAGATCCTCACCCATAAACCGGAGTACGTGGAGAAGAAACGCGAGCGGGCCGTGGATATCCGGTCGCCGATTGTCCACGATGAGGATGAGACGGAAACAGATGCCGAGGCTTTCAATCCCCAGGGAGTCAAGCGCCCGCGGGTGAAGAAGCCCAGGAAGCCCCGGACGGTCCAGCAAACGCCGGACAAGATCGAGAAATAAATTTTCTTTTTTAGTAAAAATAAAAAAATCTACCGGATTTTTGAAAAAAAGTTTTGTTGATTCAGGGTTCGAGCCTGAGCACTGCTCACATCAGCGTCATTGCAGCCCAGCCGGCAAGGAACCCGAGGATGGTCCCGCCGTTCAGCGGGGGCAGGCCGGCCTGCGGTTTTCCGGACATGACAAAGTGCATGAGCACAAGGAGACCGGCAAGCGAGCCGATGACAGCCCCGAGCGCCGGCAGATTGATGATCCCGCCGAGCTTGGCCCCCTTGATGAAGACGTTTGCCGAGACCACGAGAATGGAGGGCATGATCATGTCGCCCATCCCGATGATGAACGCGGCCCGCTCCCCGCCATCCTGGAGCTTGCCGATCCCTTCTTTCATGAAGGAGTAATCCCGGCGCTTGGGAATGACAAAGAGGATCGGGGTCTTGAGATCGATGACTCCCTCGGCAAGGGTGATCATGTGCTTGGTCTTGTACACCGAGATTGCATCGTAGACCGCGAGAAGGAGGAGGAGGATCACGACCGGCAGGATATCCAGAGAGACGCCGAAGATGGAGGCAACGCCGGCACCTATCAGGATCCCGAGGGCATCGATCACGTACCATTCGGGATACTTGTAGAGAAGGATCGTGGAGAAGACTGCGAGCGCGACAATAATGATCGTTGCAACAAGGGTCTCGGCAGTCATCGAATAGACCACAACGCCAGGCACTACCGCATCCCACCAGCCCTGCGCTCCCGCAGCGGTTGCCCCGATCGCGGCATAGACGATGGCGGCATAGATGTAGGCAAACGTAAAGAGAATGGAGAGCCCGATGATTGCTGCTATCACTTTTTTCAGGTTATACTTGATCAGGATCAGCAGGAATGCGGTGAAGACGAGCAGGATGGCAATGAAGATGAGCGGGTTTGCCATCGAATCCGGGTCCTCAAACGCGGTGATCCCCGAGGCCTGGACGGGAAGCGAGATGAGGAGTGCGCCAATCTCCACGGCGAGAAGGAGGAGCGGCATTGCGATGAAGGGGATTATTTTTTTTATTTCCACGCTTGTTGTCTCCGGTGAATTAGTTAGATTAATTAGTGTGCTCTCCATCATCTAAAAGCATGGACATACGTGAGTATGCATTCGATATCCTGCTCACCATCATCATGGTCGTCTCCACCCTTGTTCTCATCCTCCGGTTCTGGCAGGATCTCACGATCGCGGTTGCGGCATGCTTAATGATGCTCTCGATCGGCGGGCTCTTCCTCTCGCTCCAGGTCAAGATGCGCAAGCTGGAGCAGAGCGTCATCACCCGGGAGCGGATGCTCCGGACCAACCTCGAGGAGATCTCGACCCGTATGGTGGACAAGTACGACATGGCGATAACCCATCTCGACGAGCTTGTTGCGGAAATGGCAAAGCGTGCCTACAAATAACAACAGATAAGAGTTGTGAAAGCATGGGCGTTGCACTACGGGACATCATCGCTGAATACAAGACCCCGGTTACCTGGGAGGCTCTCCCGGGGATTGCGGCGATCGATGCAAACAATGCGCTGTACCAGTTCCTGACAATCATCCGGCAGCCGGACGGGACGCCGCTGATGGACAGCAAGGGCCGGGTCACCTCCCATCTCTCGGGGATCCTCTTCCGGATGGCAAGTTTCATGGAGAAGGGCATCAAGCCGGTCTTTGTCTTCGATGGCAAACCTGCGGCGCTGAAGCAGGCGACCATCGATGAGCGCCGGAAACTCCGGGACACTGCCGGGGAGAAGTGGAAGGAGGCCGTGGAGCGGGGCGACGACGAGGAGGCCTACAAGCAGGCCCGGTCGGCGACACGGGTCGATACCACCATTGTCGAGACGTCAAAGGAACTGCTCCGGCTCATGGGGATTCCCGTTGTGCAGGCCCCGGGGGAGGGCGAGGCCCAGGCCTCCTACATGGTGGCAAAGGGGGATGCCCGGTACGTTGTCTCGCAGGACTATGACAACCTGCTCTTCGGTGCCCCGACCCTTGTCCGGAACCTGACCGTTTCAGGCAAGCGGAAGATCCGGGGCCGGCAGATTACCGTGAGCCCGGAGCGGATCGTGCTTGCCGATACCCTGGCCGGCTTAAAGCTCACACGGGAGCAGCTCATCCAGATCGGCATCCTGATCGGGACCGACTTCAACCCGGGTGTTGACGGCGTTGGTGCAAAGACAGGGCTCAAGATCGTCCTGAAGGGAGAGTTTGAAGCAAAGATCAGAGAGAAGATCCCGGACTTCGATCCCGCCCCGGTCATCGATATGTTCCTCCACCCGCCGGTGACGGACGATTATTCGGTTGCAGCCGGCCACCCGGACCCGGAAGGGATAAAAAAACTCCTCTGCGACGGGTACGAGTTCTCCGAGGACCGCATCGGCAGGGCGCTGGAAGGCTTCTCGGTCAAAGCCGGCCAGAAGACGCTTGAGAGCTGGTTCTGATCAGGGTGCTGCAGACCTGCCCGGTCCTTCGGTCCGGAGCACTCACCGGTTTCTTTCTTGAAATTTCCCTCTTTTTTTGAACCCCTGAAATATCCAGACAGAATTCCAGTCAGGCTTTCCACAGATCATCAAGGGGGGGTCACCCCCTCCCAAAAACCGTGAGGCAGGGGGGTTCGATCGATTTAAAAAATAAACGGGGGGGTGGTCCCCGGCAGACCCCCCTTCTCAAAACTGGTAATGCACACGTATTGCACACCCATATGAGTGCCGGTTTTTGCAGGCTTCCGTCAGGGGCGGTTCGGGAATGGCTACCCGATTCTGATCAGGGGGGGTTCATCCGGGCAGAGGGGGTGGGGGGGTCTCCCGCATACCTCCCCCCTGTGCAGGGAGGGGGGTCAGACCGGTTTTGAAAAAAGATGGCGGGGGGGTTGGCCGGGGACCCCCCCAATCCTGAACAGGAAAAACCCGGAATAATGCGGGAAGATCCGGTCTGCTGCGGAAAGTCAGAATCTGACAGAGCATGCCGGAAAGACTGGGGATCAGCACGTTGCTTCGCACTCAAAGGCGGCCTGCCCGTTGCTGCCGGCTTTTGCAGCACACTGCTCCACGCAGGATTTGCAGGAAGCAAACTGCGGATCGGTGACAAGCCTGCAGGTTCCCCCGCTGCTGTCGCACCGGGCATACTGCCGGCATTTGTCGCCAAGCCGGTACTCCATGGTGCAGACCTGGGGGGCATCGGAGCCACAGGCAAGATCGAGGCCATGGCAGGTCGTGAGGCCGCAGGAGGATCCGGCTGGGACCGTTGGAGCAGGAGTTGCCGGCAGGGGTGTTGCCTGCGGGGTTCCGGTTGAAGGGGCTGTGCAGCCGACAACGATGACCAATATAACCAGGAGCGCAAGGCCCGATCCAAGACAAAGAGCGGATGGTTTCATGTGGACGATCTCTCATGAAGCATTCAAGTCCGGGAATATTAATGGATCTGTCCGGTGGCGGGCCAAATAATGGTATATCAGAGATGTGCCGGCAACTGGTTCGTGGAGAACTATAGAGCCGGCCAGGCCCCGTAGAGTATCTGGTTCATCGCGAGGATTGCCACGAACCAGACCCCGAATGCCCCGCCGAGGCTGGGTCCAACGGGATACCGGGCCAGGAGGAGATAGAGTGCCAGCAGGAAGAGGAGCGTAGGGATGGCAAACCAGAACGCCCCGATGACCAGCTGCCGGGACGTGGAGAGGCCGCTCTCGGAATACGTGAAGAGGAACGCAAGAAGGGTCAGGATCGGGGCAGCGATCAGGATGCCGGCATATTTCGCATCCACCTGCTGGGCCAGGAACGTCACCCCCACGATGACTCCCCCGCCCACGATGAACTTCAGGACCAGGTACGAGTAATCCATAGCGTATTCATCCATTGCAGTGTGAGGATGATAAAACCGGTGCAAACCGTATGCCCGTTACCCATTGTTAAAAAATGGGCATGTATAAACACCGGCAGCGTTCACGTTATACGTAAGAGAATTCCCATGCAGCTCCAGTCCTGCAAAAAGACCTATTACAACGAGACGCAGCGGGCGGTCCCGCTGGGCGAGACGCTTGCACGGATCGAACCCAAAGTCCCGGCAGCCGGCATCACCCGCGTTGCCGATATAACAAGCCTTGACCGGATCGGCATACCTGTTTTTTCCTGCATTCGCCCGACCGCCGAATCCGGGGCCATCACCGTATACAACGGGAAAGGGGCAACCATAGAAGAGTCGCGGATCTCGGCTATCATGGAGGGCATCGAGCGGTACTCGTCCGAGATCCATGACCGGCGGACTATTCTTGCCCCCTTCCAGCAGATGCATGCCCACGGGCAGGTGCTCGATCCCAAGGATCTCATCCTTCCCGAGGGAGCCGACACCGACCGGCTCATGGCCTGGATCGAAGGCTACGATATCGCAAACAACCACCCGGTCTTCGTGCCGGCCTTCACGGTCTTCCACCCGCTCCCGCACAACTACCGGGGGCTCGCCCGCACCAATACCAACGGGCTTGCGTCCGGCAATACCATCGAGGAGGCGATCTTCCACGCCCTCTCGGAAGTGATCGAGCGGGATGCCTGGTCGCTTGTCGAGGCCTGCCGCGATACCGGGCCCTGCCTGACCGGGATCGACGACCCGGCGCTCGCGGAGATGCTGAAAAAATTCTCCGATGCCCAGGTGGAAGTAAAAGTGCGGGATATCACAAGCGACATCGGCATCCCTACGATCGCCGCAGTTGCCGACGATGTTCTCCTCAAGGATCCATCGCTCCTCACGATCGGCATCGGAACGCACACCAGTGCCCGGATCGCGGTGATGCGGGCGCTTACCGAGGTTGCGCAGAGCCGGCTCACCCAGATCCACGGGGCACGGGAGGACACAACCATTGCCGATCTCCGCAAGAAGATGGGATACGAGCGGGCAAAACGGATCAACGGCTACTGGTACAAGGACCGCGGGACGGTCCCGTACCGGGACGTGCCGTCATCGGACAGCGACGATTTCTTAACCGACATACAGGGGGTCATCGAACGGCTCCGGGCAAAGGGGCTGGACCGGGTCATTGTCGTGGACCTGACAAGGGAAGAGATCGGCATTCCGGTTGTCAGAGTTATCGTCCCGGGCCTCGAGGTCTTTGCCATGGACCCGGAGCGGCGGGGGGAGCGGGTAAACAATGCCACGGATCATCGTCTTTCTCGGGCCAAGTCTTGATCTGGCAGCAGCTCAATCGATTCTGACGGCAGACTACCGTCCCCCGGCAAAACGGGGCGATCTCCTCCGGGCTGCCGAAGAAGGGGCAGGAATCATCGGGCTCATCGACGGGGTCTTCCACCAGGAGAGCGCGGTTGCCCACCGGGAGATCCTTGCGGCAGTAAAAAAAGGCGTCCGGGTTGTCGGCGCATCCAGCATGGGAGCCCTCCGGGCAGCCGAGATGGACACGCTCGGGATGGCCGGGGTAGGCGAGATCTACCGGATGTACAGGAGCGGCGAACTCATCTCAGACGACGAGGTCGCCCTGGTCTTTGACCCGGTTACCGGGATGTCGCTCTCGGAGCCGCTCATCAATATCCGCTTCACGCTGAAACGGGCCCAGAAAGAAGGGATTCTCAGCGGTCCGGAGCATGAGGTGCTCCTTACGGCTGCCAGGGCCGTCTTCTATCCCCAGAGGACCTACCGGTCGGTTGTTGCAAAGGCCGGGGATGCGGTCAGCGCCGTGACAAGGGAGCGGTTCCTGCTATGGGCGGATACCCACGCCTGCGACCAGAAGCGGGAGGACGCCGTAGCGGCACTCGAATATATCCGAATGATCGCGGGATCGGAAGGGGCGCTATGACCACGATCCGCTGAATTTGCTTTGCAACCAAAAAACCAATAAAAATGGATTCCCGTCACATATCCTGCAGGATTCCCTGGTAGGTGTCGACAAGGTTGCCGGTCGACGAGAGGATCCGGCCGGATATGGCAACGCTCGTCATGGGATCGAGCTCGATCGCCTTGTTGTAGGCACTCACGGCATCCTGGTAGGGCTTGGTTGTCGCGAAGGCATCGACCGGCGCTGCATTCTGCCACTGGCCCGGCTTGCCCGAACTGATCGTAAGGTTATGGTACATGTCCCGCATCTCGTGCATGCCCGTCATTGCCATGAGCAGGTGGGCATCGCCTTTCTTGATCCAGATCTTGGGATTCTTCGGGTCTGCCGCCAGCGCTTTCTCGTAACTGGCAAGCGCTTCGGTAAATTTTCCCTGCTGGAGCGCGAGATCCCCTTTGAGTATCACGGGCGTGGTCTCGTTGGGGTACATCGCGATCATCTCTTCCAGGTACACCTGCGCCTCGTCCATTCTCCCAAGGCGATCGAGCACATAGAGTTTCTTCACCTGGATCGCAGTATCGTTGGGCTGGAGCTCGATCGCCGTATTGTAGACTTCAAGGGAATATTCGGGGTATTTTGTCTCGGCAAGAGTATCGGCCGCTGAGCTTAAGCCCCTGGCTGCAAAGAACTGGGGAGTAACCGTCTTTGGCGGGAGAGTCCCGAAGTAGGCGATCGGGGCAAGGGTGCAGGCAAGGCAGATGCAGATGATAAGACCCGATGCACGGAGCCGGTTTCTGACTGCATGGGGATTCTGGATGTTCGAGCGTTCGTAGATGTGGCAGTCCGACCTGCGCACGACAACGGTCAGGGCCAGGAGATCGTGAAGCCCCTGCTTCTTTTTCGAAACCCCGATTAGGAAAAAACCAAGGCCGAAGAGGATGAGCGAGACATATTTGCCCAGTTCCCGGATCAGGGCCCGGGAGAACGGGAGCTGCCGGCCATTGTCATAGACAACGATCACCCCAAAAAGCATCTTTCCGGGCGTTGCCTGGTACCGGGAACTGAGAAAGACGGGGGAGTACAGGGCCAGATAGAAGACGCCGGCGAGAAAGAGGGTTGCGAGAATGGGGTACGGCAGCGCGTATTTTTCAAGCAGGGATTTTATAACAACAGCGGCGAGGCCGACAACGATCAGATCGGGAATGGTGGCGCAGAGCCTGCGCCAGAACCCGGCATACCCTATCCGGCTGCCCTGCTCTTCCGGAACAGGGGAGCCGGCTCTTCCTTCCGATCCCGCAGGGGCATAGAGACACCCGGACAACTCCTTGCGGCAGACCGGGCAGTGCGTCAGTTCATCGGCAACTTCGGATTTGCACCGCGGGCACCGGGACATGAGATATGAATTATCAAAATAGAGGAATAAAAGGCTATGGAATTGAGAATGGGAACGACAGCAGGGTGCCAAATCCACAAAAAAGAGGATGAAGAATTACTCCACTTTCTGCCACACGTACGCGAACCGCTGGAATGCGGTGATATAGCCGAAGAACCCGAAGAGGAAGAGCATCCACCCGAGAAGGGAGAGGCCGTAGAAACTTAAGGGGACCAGCATGTCGATGATGCCGACTGCCATGATCATGACCAGGCGGTCCGCACGCCCGAGTATTCCGCCATAGTACCGGCCAACGCCGACCGCCTGGGCCTGGGTGCCGAGATACGAGGACATCAGCACACCGGTCAGGGCGAAGACCCCGATCTGCCACGGGACGAGCCCCCCGGCAAAGATACCGGTGATGATGAAGATGTCGGCAAACCGGTCAACCGCATGGTCGAGGAAATCCCCGCGCTTGCTCTGGCACTTCATCTCCCGGGCAACGGCGCCGTCCATGGCGTCGCAGAACGCATTGGCGGCAACGGCAAGCACACCCCAGAGTTCCAGCCGGAGGTAGAACAGGATTCCGGCAAGGCCCGAGGCCACAAGCGCCGCAAGGGTGAAGAAGTTCGGGGTGAGATGGCACCGGATAGCTATTGCAACGAGCGGGTCGAAATAGACTTTGGCATGGGAGCGGTAATTGTCGAGGGTCATGGCTGGATCTCCAGATATTCCGTCCAGTCGATGTGGCCGAAATCGGCCGGTATCCGGCCTGAATAGAACTGCTCGATTTGTTCGGCGCAATATGCGGCATCGCGACCGGTGGTGTCGAGTTCGAAGATGTGCGAGGGATCGTGCTCTTCCACGGTCTCGATGAGACAGGAGTCGAGCGCCTCGGCCTCGGCATTCTCCCGGATCTTGGCCGGCCGGTATTTTCTCTGGGAAAGGCGGGCTTTGAGTTCATCCGGGCGGCAGCGGAGAACCACGACGAGATCGCAGGGGAGGAGATGGGCGAAGTGGCCTTCGACAAACCCTTCAACCGGGACAAACTCTTCAGCCCACCGGTCAACATCGATCACCTGGGCGTCCCGCTTCTCGTCATCCCCGACAACGTACGGGCCGATCGTATCCGTGAGATGGACCACCCGGTACCCCCGGCGGGCCAGCTCATCGCCTATCGCCGATTTGCCGGTGCCCGGGGTGCCGGTGATGCCGCACATCATAATGAGTTTATCACCCGGACAAACAACTCGTTCTCCCAGTCTTCCCCGACACTGACCCGTATGTAGTGGTCTTCGAGCCCCGAGAAGCTCCGGCAGGAACGGACTACCACGCCGTGGCGGGCAAGTTCCTCAACAACCTCGTCACTTTTCTTCGGCGCAACATCGATCATGACGAAGTTTGCATCCGAGGGAAGGACGGGCAGGTTCACTTCCTCCAAAAACCGCTTCCGCCACGTTTTCACCTGCGCAATGTACCGCTCTGCGTGGGCCTGATCCGTGAGGGCTGCAGCTGCCGCGGCCATCGAGACCGAATTGACGGTGAACGGGGTTCCCGCCCGCTGGTACCAGGGGGGCAGCCAGCGGGGCGTGAACGCATATCCGACCCGGAGGCCGGCGAGCGAGTAAACTTTCGAGAGGGTCCGGCCCAGGACCAGGTTCTCGTGCTTCTTCATGAGCGGGAGATAATCGATCCCCGAGAACTCGACATACGCATTGTCGAGGAAGAGGAGCCCCTCGATCCCTTCGAGAATCTCCTCAACTCCGTCAATGGGGGTCGCGTTCCCGGTGGGGTTGTTGGGCGAGCAGAGAACGGTGATCTTGGCGGTCCTGGCTGCCCGGATCAGTTTCTTTGTGTCCACCGAGAAGTCCGGCTCCCGGGGAACGGTGATGACCTCCGCGCCCTGCCCCATTGCCGCAAGAGCATAGAACGAGAACGTGGGGGTCGAGATAGCGACCTGCTCCCCCGGCTCCACGAGCGTGCGGATGATCGTCTCGATCACGCCGTCCATCCCGACACCGGTCACGAAATGGTAATCCCCGTACCGGGAACGCAGGCCGTTCATGAGCACGTTCACTCTCTCGTCCGGGTAGCGGTTGACCGTCTTTAAGGCGGTCTCCGCTGCGGCCAGTGCTGCCGGAGAGAGGGGTTCGGGGTTCTCGTTGCTGGCAAGGCGTGCTATCCGGTCGATGCCGTACTCGCGGGCTATGTCCTCGGCCTTCTTGGCAAAGACATAGCCGCTCTTCTTCTTGTAGCAGGATCTAACCAAGCGCTCCATTGATAACCTTCACTACCCGGTCAATCTCGGCATTGCTGATCGTGAGCGGGGGGACGAGACGGAGGTTCCCGTCCGCTGCACAGTTGACAAGTACGCCTTCCCCGGCGCACTTCTTCTGGATCTCCGGGCATTTATCCCCGATGGTTATGCCGATCATGAGCCCCCGTACACGGGGATTGTATTTCGCGAGACCTTGCCGGAACCGTTCGCCCTTCACCGCCACTTCAGGGAGGACCTTCTCGATCACACCGATCGTTGCCAGGGATGCGGCGCAGGCAAGTGGCCCGCCGGCAAACGTGCTGCCGTGCTCACTCTTCTTGAACTCCAGCCCTTCGCGGGCAACGAGCGCGCCCATGGGAAACCCGCTCGCAATCCCCTTTGCGAGCGTCACGATGTCGGGCTGCACTTTTGTGTGCTGGATGCCCAGCCACTTGCCGGTGCGGCCCATACCCGTCTGCACCTCGTCAACGATCATGAGCGCGCCGGACTTGTCGCAGACCTCGCGGATCCCTGCAAAGAAACTGTCTGGTGGCATGATAACTCCGGCTTCTCCCTGGATGGGCTCGACGATGACGCCGGCGGTGTCGTTGTCAACCGCTTTTTTAAGCCCGTCGAGATCGCCATACTCTACGAACGTTGTTTTGAGACCCAGCGGCTCGAACGGCTCCCGGATCGCAGGCTTGTGGGTTACGGCAAGGGACCCTACGGTCCGGCCGTGGAACCCGTGCATGAATGCCACAAATTTCTTCTTTCCGGTCCTCACGCGGGCCAGCTTGAGCGCCCCGTCCGTTGCTTCGGCGCCGGAGTTCGAGAAGAACGCCTTGTGCATCCCGGTGACTTCGACAATCTTCTTTGCGAGATCGCCCTGGTGCGGGACATAGTAGAGGTTCGAGCAGTGGATGAGCTGGTGCGCCTGGTCGCAGATCGCTTTTACAACGGCCGGGTGGCAGTGCCCGGTGCTGCAGACGGCGATGCCGGCCACGCAGTCGATATACTCCTTCCCGTCAGCGTCCCAGACCTTCGATCCCTCGCCTTTCACGATCGCGATCTCCCGGGAGAACGCGGGCATGTAGTAGCGCTCGTCAAGCGCTTTCATCTGGCTGGTTGTTTCCATTCCAATCACGATTTTGCCTTGTTGATTTTGTATTGCCGGTGCTTTATTATTCGTATTCGATGGTTGCGGGGGGTTTTGCTGTAATGTCATAGACAACCCGGGCAACGCTCGGGATATCGGCAGTGATCCTCGACCCGATCCTCATCAGGTGCTCGAACGGGATATTAACGGGATCAGCCGTCATACCGTCCCGGGAGTTCACGGCTCTCACGGCCACGATCCAGCCGTGGATCCGGTTGTCACCTTTGACACCGGTGCCGAGGCCGACGAGCGCTGCAAAGCACTGCCAGGGGACGTATTTCTCAACAAGCTCGTCCTCGACGATCCAGTTCGCCTCCCGGATGACCGCAACTTTCTCGCGGGTCACTTCACCGAGCACCCGCACGGCAAGCCCGGGGCCGGGGAAGGGCATCCGGTGCTGGATCTCCTTCGGGAGCCCGAGCGCCCCTGCCACCTCGCGGACCTCGTCCTTGTACAGGTCGCGGATCGGCTCGATGACTTTTGTGAACTCCATGTGGAGCGGCATCCCACCGACATTGTGGTGGCTCTTTATCCCGCCCTCGCTCTCGATCCGATCCGGGTAGATGGTTCCCTGGAGAAGGCATTTCGCTCCCTGTTTCTTCGCTTCGCGCTCGAAGACCCGGATGAACCGCTCGCCAATGGCCTTGCGTTTGGCCTCGGGGTCGGTGATGCCTTTGAGGGCATCGAGAAATTCGTCACCGGCGTCAACGATCTGGAGGTGGATGTTCCCGAAGATCGTCCGTATCCGGTCGGTCTCGCCTTTCCGCATCAGGCCGGTATCGATATAGATCGGGATGAGGTTGTCGCCGATGGCACGCGCTGCAAGCGCTGCGCAGACGGAACTGTCGACACCCCCCGAGAGAGCCATGACAACCTTGTCCGTGCCGGCCGCGGCCTTGATCTCCTCTATCGACTTCGGGATGAACTTATCGCATTTGACCATGGTAATACTCCTTATTTCGTCCGTTTGTTTGCCCTGCATGCCTCAACAAAGCCGAGATACGGCGGCGACGGTCTCGTGGGCCGTGACCTGAACTCGGGATGGAACTGGGTGGCAAAGAAGAACGGGTGATCGGGCAGTTCCAGGCATTCCATCCGGTTCTTGTTCGTTGCCGAGAAGACGAGGCCGGCAGTCTCAAGGTTCCTGATATACTTCGGGTTCACCTCGTACCGGTGGCGGTGCCGCTCCACGATCTGGTCCGCGCCATAGAGGTTCCGGGCAAGCGTTCCCTGCCGGAGGTCCGCCGTGTAGTTGCCAAGGCGCATGGTGCCGCCGAGTTCGCTCACATTCTCCTGCTCGGGAAGGATGGCGATCACATGAGTACCTTCGCCGAACTCCTCGCTCGTTGCATCGGTGATATCCGCCTTGTGCCGGGCATATTCGACCGTTGCCAGCTGGAACCCGAGGCAGAGACCGAGGAAGGGGATCTTGTTCTCGCGGGCGAACCGGATCGCCTCGATCTTGCCCTCGATGCCCCGCTTGCCAAAACCGCCCGGTATCAGGATGCCGTCATAGTCCTTGAGCGAGCACCGCTCGTACCGCTCGGCATCCAGCCACGCGATCTTGACCTCGGTGGAGAGGGCCCGGCCGGCGTGCTTGAGCGATTCCTTGATGCTGATGTACACGTCCTCGATGCCGTACTTGCTCACGATGGCAACCGTGATCCGGTTCGTGTACTCCTTGTTGACGATCCGGTACCAGGTGGTGTCGACGTCCTTCTTATCAAGGCCGAGATGGGCGGAGAGGACGTCTGCGATGCCCTCTTTTTCCATCTCCATCGGGACCGCGTAGGTGTCCGGGGCGGTGGCTGCCGAGATGACAGCGCTCTGGGGGAGATCGCAGAAGGCCGAGATCTTGCGCTTGGTGTTGGCCCCTATAGGACTCTCGCTCCGGCCAACGATGATATCCGCGTGGAGACCCAGTTCCCGCAGGGCCTTGACCGAGTGCTGGGTGGGCTTGGTCTTGAAGTCCCCCATCGTGTCCTCGGGGATCAGGGTGACGTGAATCAGGACAAAGTCGTGGGGAGGCAGCTCCCCGTGCATCTGACGGACCGCTTCAAGGAACGGCATGCTCTCGATGTCGCCGACCGTGCCGCCGACTTCAACCAGACAGATATCGGCTTTTGTCCCGTCCGGGAACTCCTCTTCTGCCGCCTGCTGGATGCACTTCTTGATCTGGTCGGTGATATGGGGGATGATCTGGACGGTCTCGCCAAGGAAATCCCCGCGGCGTTCCTTCTCGATGACCGTGCGGTATACCTTGCCTGTTGTGATGTTGTGGGAGGCGGAGAGCTCGATATCCAGGAACCGCTCGTAGTTCCCGAGGTCGAGATCCACTTCGCTCCCGTCTTTCAAGACAAAAACCTCGCCATGCTGGGCCGGATTCATCGTGCCGGCATCGATGTTGAGGTACGGGTCGATCTTGACCGCAGTCACGCGGTAGCCCCGGTTTTTCAGAATTCGGCCCACGGATGCAGCGGTGATTCCTTTTCCAAGCCCGCTCATCACACCACCGGTGACAATAATATACTTCACGTACGATCTCCCCGAATGCTCTATATTTTGCTCACAATCCCTAATAGTGTTATCTTACCGGCGTGAAAGGCAGGACGGGGCAGACTCCGGTCATCAGGCATGAGGCAACCTTAATCTGGGACAACACCAGATCTGTACGTTATGAAATACGGGCGTATTCTTTCCATGCTGGCAATTCTTGTGATAATTGCCTGCGTTGTACAGCCGGTGATGGCTGAAATGGCGGAATTTGATAACGGGACCCTGGCTACGACTTATTACAACCGGGGCTCGCAGGCTGCTTCGGCAGGTAACCTGCAGATCGCAGTGTACTGGTTCGACCAAGCGCTTGCATCGAACACGTCTCTGGTTGCCAAATCCGACACGCTCCTTTATATTTACAGGGACAAGGCAGCAGTACTTGCCGATCTCGGGAATTTTTCTGAGGCCGTGACAACCGCAGACCAGGGTCTGGCACTCTATAAAAAGGATCCCGGTCTCTGGAACAACAAGGGATATGCTCTCTTCAAACAGGGCAAGTACAATGATGCAATCACTGCCTACAACCAGGCCATCACCGTTGCAGAAGCACAGAACGAGACCTACATCAAGGGGTATATCAACAAAGGGATCGCCCTGAACCTGTCGGGAAAACCCGGTGAGGCAGTCACGGCCTACAACAAAGTGCTCGAATCCGACCCGGGCAATGCCGATGCAACGGCCGGTCTTGCCATAGCGCAGAAAGATGCACAGAATGCATCCACAACAATGAATATAATCCTTGGTGCAATCGTCATAATCGCCATCGTGCTCGTAGTCTGGTATGTCAAGTTCCGGAAGCCAGCACCAGCCGATAAAAAATCCTCGTCAGGAAAGAAAGACAAGAAACAGAAGAAAGAATAATTTTTTTTTATTTTTTTAAGACCGGGAAGTGACCGCGAAGGCTGCGGTTGTCCGGGAGAGGAGGATGCGTTCGCCCTCCTCCATCCAGACCTCCCCTTCCATAAAAGCCACCCGGCGGCCTTTCTTGACAACCCGGCCCTCAGCAAAGATGACACCGTCCCGCGTTCCCTTGACAAAACTCGTGGACTCCGAGATCGTGGCAATGCCTTCCTCCGGGGAGAGGAGCGGGTAGAGGGCAAGAGCCATGGCCTCATCGGCAATGGCAACAAGAACCCCACCCTGGAGCCAGCCGACACCGTTATGCATGTCCGGCCGGACCTGCATCTTCAGGACCGCCCTTCCCGGCCCGGCCTCAACAATCTCAATTCCCATGAGACAAAAAAAGGGATTGGCACGCTGACCGTTCTTGCTGATATTGTCCAGATAACTCATAATCATCCGGTGAATTTTAAAGGGGTGAGGGGATTAAGATTGTTGTTTTATGAGGGCACCATGCTGCCCGGGAACGGGTAGTACCTGTCAATGATAGTGTACTGGTCCCCCGAGGTCATGGTGACGGAGACTATCACGCGATCATTCCCCGTAGTGCCCATCAGCGTGATGCTGGTGCCCATCACCGGGTTCTTCCGTGAATCCTTCTCCACAACGCCATCGGACCGGATAACGGTGACATCCATCTGCGTGGTCATGCCAAGGCCCTTTCCTCCATCATAGGTGACCGTTATGGTCGGATCCGTTGATACCACATTCCGCTTCACGCTCACGCTCACCGATTCATAATCCGGAACGGTCTGTACCGGCCCGGGGGTTGCAGGATACGCCATCGCCGGGGATGACACCGGAAGCGGGGTCGGTGTGGGGGGAACCGTGGGAGCGGACGTGGGCACCTGTACGGGACTTGAGGTACAGCCGCAGGCAACGATGCACGCCACCAGAACCACAACAACAAGAAGGATCTGTTTCATGCCAGTATGTCGGAAGGATCGCAGATTAACCCTTCTCCTGCTCCCTTGCGCATTTACCTTTTCGATCCTGTTCCCCAGACATTATATTCCAGCACACGCGACCTATCCTTATGCAGGACCAGGAAACCAAAGCAATGCTCGCTGACCTTGTCTGGCTCAATGCCGTCATCGCAACCGAGCTCATCCAGATCACTGAGAACACCTCATCCATTCTCCGGAAATCCGCTCCCCCCGCAAGCTGCCTTGCCGATCACCACGAGCTCCGGAAGACGGCGCTTGCCATGGCAGAGAGATACCGCCCGGGAAGTGCTCTTGCAAGGCATCTGGGAGAGCACCAGTAACGTTATTGTGTGACCCGGGCGAAAATATACAGGAAACAGTGCTGTCCCTGTCCGGGGCTATGCCGGATCGATCTCCGGCGCCGGACAGGGTCTGCCCCATTCCTGGCCGGCACTCACAAGGGATCCGAAAGAGACGCAATTCCGCCATGACCGCTTTACCCGGGAGACAGTTAAGCCTCGTCATACCCGCTTACAACGAAGAGAAGAGGATCACCCGGCTCTTCGATGCCATAGCCGGCTTTGACGGGGAACTCATTGTGGTCTGTGACGGGACGGACCGCACTGCCGATGTTGTCGAGAACATCGCGGCCCGGCGCACGGACCTTTCCATCCGCTGCCTCCGGTTCGATCACCGGCTGGGAAAAGGCGGGGGAGTGCTTGCCGGTCTCACCGCAGCAGAAACCCCCCGGGTCGGGTACTTTGATGCCGACGGCTCTACCAGCATCAGCGAGATGCTCCGTCTCTTTGCCATGCTCGATTCTTCTGATGCTGCCATGGGTTCGCGCTGGGTGCCGGGATCGAACCTCGTGGTCCGGCAGGGATTCCTCCGCCGTATCGAGAGCCGGGTCTTCAACCTGCTCATCCGGCTCCTCTTCGGGCTCTCGTTCCACGATACGCAGTGCGGTGCCAAGGTCTTCAGGAAAGAAGCGCTTGCAGATGTGCTTCCCCGCATGGTATCCCGGGGATTCGAGTTCGATGTTGAACTCCTATGGCGACTCAGGGGAGCAGGCTGTACTATTGCAGAAGTCCCTATCGAATGGCAGAACCAGGGGGACTCACGGGTCCAGAAGACGGACATGATCCGGATGCTCCTGGGCCTGTTTGCCATCCGCTCTGGTTCCGGACGGAAATGACGGATAGTTCAGACAACCAGAAGAAAGCGTTCCGGCTTTTCGAAGACGGACAGTACCAGGAGTCGCTCCTTCTCTGCACGGAACTGCTTGCCACTGAAAAGGATCCTGCAGTCGAGATCCTTGCAGCAACCAATCTCTATAACTGCGGCAAACTCGACGATGCCGAGCTCTTCTTCCGCGATCTGGCCCGGAGGATGCCGGCTTCGTCCTATGTTCACAGTTACCTGGCAAAAGTCCTTGAAGCCCGGGGGGACGAAGGGGCCATTGCCGAATACGCAACCGCGGTCCGCCTGGACCCCGCCAACCAGGATGCCCTGCGGAGTTATGCGGATTATCTGATCGCCCACCGGGACTATCGGGGGGCTCTTCCGGTACTGCGCCGTCTTCTCGATGCAGGAACCACCACCACGGACAGAAAAAACCTGATGCGGGCACTCATCGAGGCAGGGGAACCGGGAGAAGCGCTTGCCACCCATGCAGCCCAGAACGACCCGGAACTCTCGCACGAATACCTCGATGCCCTGGTCCGGGCAGGAAAATTCGAGGATGCGTTCGAATACGGCCTCCGGTTGTTCCAGGATTCGGGGGATCCGGATATCCGGAGAACGTACCTGGATGCCCAGGCCCGGTACGATCCGGATGCTGCCCTCAAGGCATACGCCTGCTACACCAGTGAGGCCGGAATTCAGCCCCACCCGGGGATAGTGTGCGACTATATCCTCCTCTTGAAAAACAGCAAGCAGTACCGCGAAGCTCTTGCTACCGCGAGAAATCTCATCTCCTGCGATCGCGGGACAGCCGGCCGGCTGCTCGAATGCGAACTCCTGGCAGAACTGGAAGATATTCCTGCTGCCCTTGCTGCATACGAAGCCCTGGTCCGGGACGAGATGGCGGCGAAGGGGGATCCTGGCGTCCTGGCCCGGATCATCTGCCGGTACCGGAAGTTTATCCTGAAATCCCTTCCCGCCGACCAGGCAACGCAGCGGTTCCTTGACCTGGTTTCACGGGATGTCGGTGTGGCAAGTCTCCTTGAGACTGCACGTCTTTTTGAGGATCAAAAAAACGACAATGAAGCCCGGTCCTGGTATTACCGGGCCTACAGGGCGGATTTCCTCCTGGGAGGACCGGCGTATGCAAAGTTCCTTTCCGCCCACGGGGAGGACCGCGAGTGCGAGAAGGTGATGCTGTACATCCTCGCAAACGTCAGGAAAGGATCCGATCTCATCCGTGTTGCGGCGATCATTGTGAACGACGACTGCCGGATGTACCGCTTCCGGCGGCTCATGGAGCAGCTGATTGCGAAGCTATCAGAGCGGCGCACAACGCTCGATTCCGAGGGGCTGGAGATCCTATCCATTGCCTTTTTCATCATGGCAACCAATGCTCTGGAAGAAGCGGATTACGCAGGGTGCAAGTACTTCTGCCTGTGCGGGATGGACGTCATTCCGCCCCGTTCCCGCACCATCCGGCTCGAGGATTACCTCAGGCTGATCGGGGAATGCAAGGAGAGGTCGGTTGCCGACCGGCCGATCATGCATACCCTGCAGGCAAAGGAGTTCAAACAGAAAACGCCCCTGACGCAGGTCATGAGCGACCAGATAGGGCTTTCCGAAGAAGAGCAGAAGATCGTCTCGTTCCTCCGGTCCCACCGGAAAGCCAGCGAGATGGACCTGCGCACCCTGCTCGGCAGCCGGAGGGTGGCCGGGATGGTCAACCGGATCATAAAGAAGGCTGCAGCGGAAGGCATTACGCTCATCGAGAAGAAAGGTCTGGGGGAAGACGGGGAGATCTATGAATATACCGGAACCTGAACGGATGGACCGGCGCAAAGTCGAGAGCATCAATATCATCAATGCCCTCCGGCGCGGGACGGTGCCGGCCGGCGGGCTCGATCGGATCGCGGTCGGGCTGGATGTCGAAGAGGGTGTTATCGCAAAACAGCTCGATTATGTTGCCGAGGGCGGGGGCGATGCGAAGTTCATCCGGGGCGAGTACGGCAGCGGCAAGACTTTCCTCGTGGCCCGGGCCCTCGAAATCGCACGGACGAGAGGGTTTGTCACATCCCAGATCGTGATATCTTCCCAGACCCCGCTCTACCGTCTCCGGGGGATCTACCAGCAGATCTGCGCCGGCCTGCGGACCCGGGAAGAAGAGCATGCCCTCAAGACGATCCTCGACACCTGGATCTTCTCCCTTGAAGAGAAGATCCTTTCGGTGACAACGAGCGGGCAGTCCGATGCCGAGCTCGAAACCTTAACAGAACGGGAGATCGAGGCGGCCCTCTCGGTCATCTCCGAGATGAACTCCTCGCTTGCGGCAGTCCTCCGCACGTATTACCGGTCCAACAATGCCGGGGATTTCCAGACCGCACAGGCAGCGCTCGGGTGGATCTCGGCCGAGCCCAATATCGGCCGGGATCTCAAACAGAAAGCAGGAATCCGGGGCGATATTGACGAATCCATCGCGTTTACATTCCTGCGGGGTCTTCTTGAGATCATCCATGGCGCCGGTTACCGGGGGCTCGCCATCGCGGTCGACGAGATGGAAACCACCCAGGGACTCCAGCGCAGCCAGCGCGAGAAGGGATACCATACGCTCGTCCAGGTAATCGATGCGCTGGACCGGGGGGATATGCCGCGCTGCTACTTCCTGTTCACAGGGACACCGGCCCTGTACGACGGGTCCCGGGGAATCCGATCGGTCCCCCCGCTCTATGACCGGATCAGCGTGACCCAGGACGAGAATTTCCGGAACCCGCGCCAGCCCCAGATCCACCTTGCCAAATTCGACACCGGGAAACTGGAACTGGTTGCCCTCAAGGTCATGGACGTGTACGCCCAGGCGTACACCGAGCCGGACCGGGAGCGGATCTCCCACCGGTTTATCCGGGCCATGATCCAGAAGATCACCACGCGCTTTGGCGGACGGGTGGATATCATCCCGAGGATCTTCTTGAAGGAATTCGTGGATATCCTCGACAAATGCGAACTCTACGATGATTACAACCCCGCCGGGACCTATGATTTCGATGCCGAACACCTCAAAGGTGAGCTCACCCAGGAGGAAGAGGCCGTGATGGTGGTCAGGTTCTAAAAAGGACCATTGCGTAAGATCCTTTTTACCCCTGAAATGCACATTATTGTGATATGAGAGGGGTGTGTCCGGCAATCCTGTTGTTAGCCCTGCTGGGAGTTGTCTGTATCCCGGTATCGGGGGCAGTCAGCCTCACGATGGGCGCATCTCCCACAAACCCGCATATCGGGGATACAATCACCCTCAACGGCACGGTCTCAGGCCTCAATACCATCGCCGTATACCTCTTCCTTACCGGGCCCGGCCTTGACCCGCGGGGGACACCGCTCGATAACCTGAATATTCCCACGGGCAGGGGTCTTTTCACCACCGCACCGGTGCATATGAACAATGGCACCTGGTTGTACCGGTGGGATACCTCAGTCATCCTCGGCACGCTCCGGCCCGGCAATTACACGGTTCACGTGGTCAGCCACCCGGTGGACGGCCTGCATTTCGCCCCGGGTGAACAGGCCTCGGCAACCCTCTCGTTCCAGCCACCGGAAGTGCCGGTCACAGAATCACCGGAGTCTCCGTTCCTGCCGGTTGCAGCGCTGGGGATTGCCAGCGTTCTGGTCTGTTCGTTGCGCCTGAACCGGAAATAATGGTGCGAATATTAAAACAATTCATAAAACAGGCTTTGCTTTTTCTCCCGATAAAAACCCTGAATGAAAGGGGAATACCCACCCGGTTACTCATTGGTGATCGCAATAAGAATATCTTTTGGCATTTTTTGACCGAGGGGGATCCTGGCTACCATTACATTCATCAGGTGCGGAGCCGTATTTCCTTCGTGACCCAGATCCCTGCGGGAGTATTCGTCACCGGCTGCAGGGTAATATGCATTCGGGGTTCGTAGAGTTTCTCTCATGGCAAGAAAACAAAGCAATATAATATATCGAATATCACATCAAAGTAATTGCGAGTGAGAATGAAAAACGACGATGCAATGAGTCAGACACTCACGATTGGCCTGATTCTGCTCATGGTTATCGGCATGAGCGTTGCAATTGCCGGCGTCTTTTTTGGTGAAAGTTACATTCAAAAGAAATCAGCGTACATCTCGGCAGATATCAGCCAGCTGACTCCCCTTGAGAAGAATGCCATCTCGCTCTCCCACAAAGCCGGTGACAGTGTATCCCTTGCAAGCAATGAGGAATTGTATTCAATGGATGTCTTTGTTGACACCCCCTCGGGAAGTTACCTGTTGTCCCCGCCACCGGGGGTGGATACGTTCAAGCCGGGGACGTCACTCTATATTTACAACAGCACCGGTGGCTATGTCTTGACAAACGACCGATCCGTTGCAACAGCGGCCAATTCCCTGGTCCCGACACAGAAGCTGGGTGTGCGGCTCGTGGACAACCTGACTCACCAGCTCATTGGCCAATGGCATACAATTGATACGGATGACACCTCGGCTGGAAAGACGATTACCGCAATCGCCCCAATCACCGGCACACTCCAGGTAGGCAGTACCCTTTCGGCGGGTGTCCTCACACCTTCCGGAGCAACTGCGGCCTACCTGTGGTCCAGGTCCACTACATCCGGAGGTACCTATACAGATATCGCCGGTGCAACAACATCCTCGTATACCATTGTTGCCGGGGATATCGGGTACTTCTTTAAGGTCACTGCTACAGGTTCCGGCCAGTATTCCGGTACCGCTACGAGTGATGCGGCGGGGCCGGTCGGGGCGATTCCCATCACCGCCATTGGTGCTATATCAGGTACACCACAGGTTGGCGAGGTCATGGTTGCAGGGGCTCTGACCCCTGGAACGGCAACTGCTTCTTATCAGTGGTCAAGGTCCACAGAATCCGGCGGAACGTATACTGACATTACAGGTGCAACAACATCCACCTATACTCCGGTTGCCGGCGATATCGGGTATTACCTGAAAGTCACCGCAACAGGCACAGGCAGCTATTCCGGAACCGTTACCAGTGATGCAACAACAGGCACGGTCACTGCCATTCCTATCACCGCAATCGGTGCGATCTCCGGCGCAAACCTTCAGTGGAACACTCCACAGAATGCGGGTACACTGACGCCTTCCGGTGCTGCAGCAACATATCAATGGTCGAGATCCTCATCTATCAGCGGTACCTATACCACCATCTCCGGTGCTACTTCCTCCACGTACACGCCGGTTGCCGGGGACATCGGATATTACCTGAAAGTCACCGCAACAGGCACGGGCAGCTATTCCGGTGCCGTCACCAGCGATGCAACAACAGGCCCGGTCACTGCCATTCCTATCACCGCAATCGGTGCGATCTCCGGCGCAAACCTTCAGTGGAACACTCCACAGAATGCAGGTATACTGACGCCTTCCGGTGCTGCAGCAACGTACCAATGGTCGAGATCCTCATCTATCAGTGGTACATATACCGCCATCTCCGGTGCCACTTCCTCCACGTACACCCCGGGGTCCGGGGATATTAATTACTACCTCAAAGTTACCGCAACCGGAACAAACGGTTATTCCGGCACATACACTACTGAAGCAACAGGTCCCATCACCGCTATACCCATCACCGCAATCGGTGCGATCTCCGGCGCAAACCTTCAGTGGAACACTCCACAGAATGCAGGTACACTGACGCCTTCCGGTGCTGCAGCAACGTACCAATGGTCGAGATCCTCATCTATCAGTGGTACCTATACAACCATCTCCGGTGCCACTTCCTCCACGTACACCCCGGGGTCCGGGGATATTAATTACTACCTCAAGGTTACCGCAACCGGAACAAACGGTTATTCCGGCACATACACTACTGAAGCAACAGGTCCCATCACCGCTATACCCATCACCGCAATCGGTGCGATCTCCGGCACAAACCTTCAGTGGAACACTCCACAGAATGCGGGTACACTAACGCCTTCCGGTGCTGCAGCAACGTACCAATGGTCGAGATCCTCATCTATCAGTGGTACCTATACCACCATCTCCGGTGCAACTACCTCGACGTACACCCCGGGTTCCGGTGATATTAATTACTACCTCAAGGTTACTGCAACCGGTACGAGCGGTTACTCCGGCTCGCAGATAAGTGCGGCGGCAGGGCCAGTTATAAAAATCCCGATCACCGATGTCACGATATCTGGCACACCCCGGCGATACCAAACCCTAACGGCAGTACGAACCCCCTCTGCAGCAACGGTTACCTATCAATGGTCGAGATCCACATCGGCAGGCGGGACATATACAAACATCTCCTCAGGAGGGACCGGATCCACATACTCGGTGAAGAGTTCGGATGTTACTTACTACATAAAGGTTACAATAACCGCAACAGGGTATTATAGTGGTACAGCCACAAGTGCAGCGGTAGGACCCGTGACAACTTAAATCAGGCTCATAATAAATCCTACTATCATCCGATTTTAAGGCACAGTGAAAACGTCATTACCGGTTCTCCCCGTTGCGTGAAGAGATACGGTTTACCGTATTATTTCCTGATTTACCGGTTCCTCGAAAAAAGCGAGATGATCTTCGCAGCTTTCTCATCCGCGACAAAGAGGATGAGCATATCGCCGGCAAGGAGTTGCGTGTTCTTGTCCGGGATGATGAGCTTCTCCGTTCCGCCCCGGCGGTACCCGAACTCGCGGATCCCGAACCGCTCCTGGATCTCCAGCTCGCCAAGGGTCTTTCCCTCGGCCTCGGATCCTTCCTCCACCCGGAGCGTGTGGACATGCGTTGCCTTGAAAAACGTCTCGAAGTTCTGCAGGCGCCGGCTCTGGTCGGGATCCGAGCACCGGGTGAAGAGAGCGTTTCCCATCTTCTTGGTTCTCCGGATGATCCGGGCGATCTCATCGTCCGGGAACTGGTACTGCCGGAGGGCCCGGGTGAAGATCTCAAGGGCTGCCTCGAACTCCTCCGAGATCACCTGATCGGCGCCGAGATCGAGGAGGTGCTGGGCGTTCCTCGTGCGCCGTGTCCGGGCCAGGATGTGGACACCGGGCGCAAGATTCCGGGCAGTGTGGATGATCCGGGGAATCGCCTCTTCTTCCGAGACTGCCACAACAAGGGTCTTTGCCCTCCGGATACCCGCGTGCTCCAGAACCTCCTCCTGGACGGCATCGCCGAGGATGAAATTCGGGTGGGACCGGGACCGCTCTTCCTGGATGATCTCGGGGTCGAGCTCGATAACCATGTACGGGATGCCGGCGATGGTGGCGGCCCGGGCAACGCTCTTTCCCGTGATCCCGTACCCGGCTATGATGATGTGGTCGGTTATCTCCTGTCCGGTGGCTTCATCGATCCCCGCCGGATCCGTCTCCTTTGCCGGCCTGACCGGAAGAAGACGGTAGAACCCGTCGACAGCAGCGGGCGACGCCTTCATGAGGAACGGCGTGAGGATCATCGTGATGATGGCGCCGGCAAGGAAGAGCTGGTACACCGGCACATCGATGACACCGGCGTCGATACCGCTTTTTGCAAGAACGAACGAGAACTCCCCTACCTGGCAGAGCGCGAGCCCCGAGAAGATGCAGACCCGGGCGGGCATGCCGAGGACCGCTACCGAGAGGGTGCCGGTCAGGAGCTTGACGCCGATGATGATGACCACCATGAGGGCCACGTACTGGAAGTTGCCAAACACGATCCGGGTGTCCAGCAGCATGCCTATCGAGAGGAAGAAGACCGCGGCAAAGACGTCCCGGAACGGGATGATGTGCCCCAGGGCATCGATATTGTAATCCGATTCCCCGATGATGAGACCGGCTATGAAAGCGCCAAGGGTGTAGGTGAGCCCGGCCTCGTTCGTGAGCCAGGCGATAACAATGCAGATACCGGCAATGGTGAAGAGGAAGAGCTCGCGGTTCTTCTCCTTTGCCACCCGGAAGAGGAACCGGGGGATCACCCAGCGTGCCAGGACAACGACCACAAGGATGATCAGGGCAAGCTTGCCTGCCTGGAAGGGCAGGGTGGAGAGGCTGAAAGCACCGCTTCCCCCGATAACGGGCAGGAGGAGCATCATGGGGATGATGGCGAGATCCTGGAAGATGAGGATGCCAAGAAGGGTCCGGCCCTGGAGGGTATCGACCTCGCCTTTCTCCTGGAGGATCTTCATGACGATAGCTGTGCTCGACAAGGAGACGATGAAGCCGAAGATGAGGGCTTCGGAGAACCGCATCCCGAAGTACGAGGAGATGAAGGTGATGGCGACAATCGTTGCGCAGACCTGGACCACGCCGCCGATGATGACTGCCCGCCAGGAGTGGAGGAGTTTCTGGAACGAGAATTCGAGCCCTATTGTAAAGAGCAGGAGGATGATCCCGATCTCTCCCACCGTGTCGATGGTCACCTGGTCGGTTATCAGGGCAAACCCGAACGGCCCGGCAAGCATACCGATGAGGAGGAAACAGACGATGCTCGGGATCCGGAACCGCTGGCCGAGATACAGGAGGATGACGGAGAGGACGATGACACTGGCACTGGCGAGCATGAAATCCATGGCGATCACTTCCCGGGAAGATCCGGATGCGTGAAAAATGTAGGACGGGGACAGGTTTATTTTGTTCCGTCCGCTCCGCGAAAGTGTCCCTGATACGGACGGACCGGTGATCTTGGGAACCCTGCGGGCGCTGGCATGCAATTCCCCGGCCCTCACCTCGGCCCCGCCGAGTCCCGGTCATGCAGGCGTTCTGTGAAATGGGGGGTCCGTGGGGATAAAAAAAATTTACGAAAACGAGGATGACCGATTATAACACGTCGTAATTTTTGGTTCCGGTACAGAAACCGGCAACCATAAAATTATTTTTTCACCACAGACCCCCCCCACAAGGCCCTGGTTGCAGTTACAAAATTGGGGGAATTTTACGACATAGAAATAGAAAATCCTCTGGTTATGGTACGCAGGGGGGTCTGTGGTGAAAATATATTTCTGGGGGGATGGGCCCGGCATTGATTTCAGGACCATCCGGTTTCCGGACGCGGGCAGGGTTCAGGAAAACCCCTCAGATTTTCAGCCAGGCACCGGGACAAGGATTGATGGTGAGGGATTCCGGGAAAGAGGAACCGGGGCTACAGGTGGAAAAGATGCGATCCGTACAGAAAAACGGTATTCTGACCGGGAAAAAAAGAATCTAGAGTTCCCTTCTGACCCGCACCGAGTTGGCGTGGGCATAGAGACCTTCTGCATCGGCAATCGTCTCGACAATATCGCCGATGGCTTCGAGGCCGTCCCGGTCGATGATCTCTACTGAGGCAGTTTTGCAGAAGTGCTGGACATCGAGCCCGGAGTACATCTTCGAGTACCCTGCCGTTGGCAGGCAGTGGTTGGTGCCGACAGCGTAATCCCCGCAGGCAACCGCGGAATACTTGCCGACAAAGATGGCACCGGCATTCTTCACTTTCGTCACAACCGAGAGCGGGTCGGCAACCTGGATGGAGAGGTGCTCGGGTGCAACCACATCGGAAGCGGCAATCGCTTCGTCCATATCGGCAACAATGGTGTAGCCGGAGTTCTTCAGCGCCTGCTCGATGATCTCTTTCCGGGGGGCAGCGGCGAGCTGCTTTGCAATCTCTTTTCCTACCTTTGCCGGGAGGTTCTTGTCGGTTGTGACAAGGATGCAGGCTGCGTTCGGGTCATGCTCGGCCTGGGCGAGGACATCGGCGGCCACGATCCGGGGATCGGCAGTGCTGTCAGCAATGATGCCGATCTCGCTTGGGCCTGCCGGGAAGTCGATCTCGGCCTTCTCGCGGAGCATCATCTTCGCAAGCGTCACGTAGACATTACCGGGCCCGACAATCTTCTGGACCGGGCGGATGGACTCCGTGCCGAGGGCCATGGCGGCAATAGCCTGGGCACCGCCGGCCTGGTAGATCTCGGTGACGCCGGCGATGTCGAGGGCAACGAGCGTTAAGGGCTTGACCGGCGGAGGGGAGCAGGCACAGACCTCTTTTACTCCCGCAACCCATGCGGGGACTGCGCACATCAGGGCTGACGAGGGGTATGCGGCCCGCCCGCCGGGAACATAGATCCCCACGCGGTTCAGGGCAGTTGTCTTGACCCCGAGCACGATCCCCGGCTCCATCTCCTGGAACCAGAGGTCTTTTGGTTTCTGGAGCTCGTGGAACCGTTCGATCCGGGCGTGCGCCTCGATTAAGGCTTCAACAACCTGTGCATCGACTTTATCGTACGCAGCTTCGCGTTCTTCTTCAGAAACGGCAATGTCGGTCAGTTCGCAGTATTTCTTTGCGAGATCCCGGAGTGCAGAATCGCCCTCGTTCTGCACCCGGCCGATAATCTCGGTGACGGTAGTGCGTGCATCCTCGAGGCTCGTCTTCCGGGCCGCAAGCCACGCATCGATCCCGACTTCCTTCCACATAGTGCGAATATCTTCGGCAGGAAAGTTTGTTAAGGTTTCGCACGAGCGGCGTAAGATGGCCTGGCAGGGGGGAATCGCGGGAGGTCATGGCAATCCCGGCAAGGAAGTATTCCTCAATGGGGATGCCCGGTTTTTTATTTCCGGAAATCCACCTGATATACGATGGAACCCCCACATACGAATGACAAAATCAAGTCTGTCGATGAACAGACCCCATTCGAGAGGATCTTCGAGTCCGCCCTCTGGAACTCCCGGTTGATCGTTCTCCTGGCCGTTTTCTTTGGCACCCTGAGTGCGATCGCCCTCTTTGTCACCGGGTCGCTCGAGATCATCGTGAGCCTCCTCCATGCAACCTCGGCCTCACCCCTTGACTCCGATTATTACCGGGAAGTGGTCATCTCTATAATCGGCGGGGTTGACATGTACCTGATCGGCATGGTCCTCCTCATCTTCAGTTTCGGCATCTACGAACTTGCAATCTCCAAGATCGACATTGCCCGAAGCTCGGAGTCGTACCATACGCTCCTTGAGATCAGCAGCCTCGATGACCTGAAAAACAAGATCATCAAGGTTATCATCATGGTGCTCATCGTCTCCTTCTTCCAGCGGGTTCTCATTATGACCATTACCAGTACCATGGATATGCTCTTCATGGCCGCCTCGATAGCTGCAATCTGTATCGGGGTCTACTTCCTCCAGCGGCTCAAGCTGTGAATTGTCTCCCGCGTCCGGGATCCCGCGGGATTCCGGGACTCTTTTTTCCCCGCATACCCGTTCAGGTGCCATAAAAGCATATTGCCCTAAAGAGCGCAAGATAGAACTAGGAATGTGGTATCATGGGCAGTCCCTACCTGAGCAGTAATGAAACCATCCTCTTGTCAACGCACAACATTGTCATCAATACTATCGCTGCCGAAGCGATCCTCACCAGCCATCGCCTGATGCTCCTCGATTTCAGCCATCCCCAGATCCTGCCGCAGGACATCCCACTCGCCTCGATCGAGACGGTTACCATAGGCGAGAACTCCGAGAAGGTGCCGGTCCTCTCCCTCTCGATCGCAGCACCGGACGGGACCCGGCATACGATGGGGATGACCTTCATCCCGGTCCAGAGGACGAAGAGGATCGCCGAACGGGATTCCTGGGCAAAAAAGCTCAAGGAGATGAGCATGGAGGCCCAGCAGGAGAAAGGGATTGTGCCTGCCGAGCTCATGCCGCCGTGGGTGCCGGGAGAACTCCCCGTTGACCCCGGAAAAGAGAAGGAGAAGACCGGGCAGTCGGAGAACGTGTACCGCCCGCTCAAGCCGGCCCAGAAGCATGGCCGCTCCGCTGACAAACCACAAAAGAGCCGGACTCTTGCCCTGGGTGCCGGAATCCTCATCCTCATCATTGCAGTTGTTCTCGGGTCCTATGTCCTTGCACCCTCGCTATGGGGAAAATCGGCAGCCGGAGTGCCCGCACCGGTTCCCACGCCGGTCAGCACACCGGTTGCAACAACCATTCCAACGCCGGAACCCGTGGAGACGACCATCCCCGTTACCACGGCAACACCCGCTGGAACCATACCGGCGACCATTGCAGTTACGCCTACGGCCGAACCCCAGGTCCTCATCCCCCAGACAGGAGTCTGGATCCGCATCACCTATGAGGGAAAATTCACCGGATCGGTAGGGACGGCGGGAGGTCTCAAGGAAGTCACCGGAACAGGACAGGGACTGTACCAGATACCGGTGACCGAGGGCATGCTCCTTGCATCAGTCGAGAAACTGGACAATTCCGGCAATCCGCTCACGGTAGAGTTCTATAAGGACGGGGTTCTTGTCAAGAGCAGCACAACAAAAGCACCCAAGGGCTCGATCGAGGCCCAGGCCGACTTACCGGTAGCCAATAAAATCATCATTGTCCGGCCCTCTGCGTAACCAGGGTTCCGGGCATAGGCCAACGGCGGGGGATCGGATCGCGGGTCTGCCAAAATATTCATCTCCTGCCCTCTTTTAAAAAACAGGAAATGAACGTCAGGGTACAGGAGATACCCGGTATCCCCCCTCGGGAACAAGGATCTCGAACCGGGCCCCTTTTCCCGGTTCACCGGTCTCCCGAATCCCGATACCGGTCATTGCAAGGATCTCCCGGATCAGGAAGAGGCCAAGACCGGTATTCCTGCCATAGCCCCGGAGAAAGATCTTCTCTTTCTCTTCAGGAGAAATCCCCCCGCCATTGTCCTCGCAGGTTATGATGAGGGCCCTGCTTTCGGTAGTGCAGGAGAACCGGATAACGGTATTTGCAGACCCGTACTTTGTGCAGTTCTCCATGAGATTGTAGAAGACCTTCTCAAGCAGGGGATCGGCAAAGATCTCGGTCCGGTCACAGGAAGGATCGATCTCAAGCTGCGGGATCTTCAGGGACTGGCGGGCATGGACAAGCGTTGTCTGGACATTCTGCCACTGGGGGGATTCAACACCGATCGTCTGGTAATCCCTTGCAAACAGGATCTGTGCCTGGATGGTGTCGACAACCTGTTCGCTCCGGACCAAATATTTTCCCAGCTCATGATCGCGGGAGCGCTCTTCGGCAAGGGACAGGTACGAATTGAGCACCGTGAGCTGGTTGAGGATATCGTGCCGTATTATATCGTTCATCAGGCTGAGCTTCCGGTTCGTATCGGAGAGGCACTTCTCGGTCTGCCTGCGATCGGTGATATCCGAGGAAATTACCGTGACTGCCACCACCTCGTGGTTCACCGTATCGATGACCGGGTTGAGTTTGCGGAGGAAAAACCGCCCGTTCTGCTCGTACTCGTCCTGCACGCAGGCTCGGGTCTGCACAACCTGATCGATGAGGGATGAAAATCTCCGGGTTTCGCTTGCGGAATGGAAATCCCCGTACTGTTTGCCGGCGTACATATCCGGCGAGAGCCCCCGGCGCACAAGATGCCGGGTGTTTATGAGGAGATAGTTGAGCTCCACGTCGACCGTGTACAGCGAATCCTCAACAGATTCGACAAACGAGCGGTACTGCATCTCGGACCGGCGCAGGTTCTCCTCCGCCTCCCGCTGGTGCCGGAGGGCGTCCTTTGCATGCTGCTGTTCATAGAGAGCCGTCCTGAGGGGATAATAGAGGAGGATGACAGCAAGGATGCTTGTGAAAAGGATCGTGATGGCGTGGGATTCCCAGAGGGTCAGGGACGGGTTGGCATATTGTTTCACCAGCTCGTACAGGAACATGAGGGTGAGCATCAGGGTAAAAATGATGCCAAGGGTCAGCGGGAGGGAGGAGAAGAGTCTTTTCGAGAGCATGGATGTCAGGGATAACGTATGTGCGCCGGGTAGAATAAAACGGTTGCGAATACGACGGTCCAGGGTGTGAAGAAGGGAGGGTGCCTTCACAGTCCGCTGTCTCCCGGTTGGCCCGTAATGTCCAGTGCGGAGAGCCGGATCACCTGGAACCGGGAGCTGATGGTGATATGCACCCGGAACAGTGCCGGGCCTATCCTGACATCCCGGAAGATGGATCCGGCATTGGGATCATCCAGGAGGGGGATCAACTCCGTCATATCCGGCGGGAAAAATTCTTCGAGCGTGCCCCGGCTCCCGTACCGGATCATGGCCTCGATTGCAGCCTCGTTGTAGTAGATGATCCTGCCATTGCGGTCAAGCTCGATCACCGGCGAGAGCTCCAGGTGGGGCAGGGGTGCAGGCGTTTTCTGGTTGCGGGCTATTGCAACTTTCTCTGATATGTCCGTCATCGTGAGCATGTGGCCATAATGGAGATGTCCCTGATCCAGCGGGGCTATATGGATCTCGGTATCAAGGCAGAGACCATCCTTGTGCCGGAACCGGGTTATCACTCTCGACTTTCCCGTTCTTTTCAGGTCCTGCTGGATCTGGCTGCCGACCCGGGTATACACCGCCTCGTTCTCATAGAGCTTTGCAAGGTGCATGCCTTTCATCTCTTCACGGGTATACCCGAGCATCGATCCCATAGACTCGTTCACCCACTGGAGCGTGCGGTTCCGGACAAATGCTATCCCATTCGGGGAACAGGCAAGAAGGGCACGGAGGATCTCATGTTTTCTCAGGAGGGCTGCTTCTGAACGCCGTTGCCGCACGGAGCGGCGGATCTTGTGGATGAGTTCGGCATACTGCGCCCGGGGATCGCCCCCTTTCTGCACATAATAATCCGCACCCCCGTTGAGGGCTTCGATCACCACATCCTCCCTCCCCTTACCAGTGAACAGAATAAACGGCTGGACGCGCGAGATGAGGCGTATCTTCCGGAGGAAGGCCAGACCGTCCATATCCGGCATCTGGTAATCGGACACAATGGCATCGAACGTGCCGGCATCGAACAGATCGAGGGCTTCCGTTGCCGAACCGGCAGTGGTAACCGTGATCCCGGGCGTTCGTTCAAGGGAGAGTTTTCCCACATCCAGCAGCAGGGGTTCGTCATCCACCAGCAGGACAGAGATGTTCATCTGAGGCTGATGTGTGCCCGGTGAAAGGGATGAGCAGGCCGGGTCGGGCTGCCCGGCCTCAGGGTACATACCAGTGGCCGTTTCTGCCTTGAACAGGGCCGATACCTGAGTTACTGCTTTTTTTATCGGGGTGGTGAACATAGAGGGCCTCCCTGATTCAGGGATTTTTCAGAATTCCGGTATCCATTCCGCGTTGGGGATGCGATGAAAACGCCGGGGGTTGTCCGCTGCCTGTACGGGAACCCGGAGAAGGGTGCTGTCCTCGTGCTTCTTCCTGGAGAACTTTTGCAGCAACCCAGGCAGTCAGCGCCTGGCGATCCTCCGGGTGCATGAACCGTAGTTCCGGTGATGGTACCGGCTCGCGGGATCTCCGTCTCAAGGCAAAGGGATAATTCGTTGTACCCGGATGTTCGATCATGCAATCCCCCGTTATTTTACGCTGAACCGTTCCAGTTCGCAGATTCTCACGGAACGGTACGTGAAGCCCAGGCAGTCCTGCAGGAGTTCATCCCCGGACGACCGGGGTACACCGTCCCCGTCCTGCCGGGCAGCCGGGGAGGACACGGGTCTCTCTTGTGCGGATGTAATAACCATGCTTTCCATCCTGTGACCTGGCATGGGACCAGTTCACGTTACTCTCCTATACCCATTCAATCTATATATTTTTGTTCATTTACTCTATATTTTTGTATTTTAACTATAGTTTTATCGCTCACAAGGGTCGGGAGCCGACCGGCCCTGTACCAGGACACGATGCAGCCGGCCTGACCAATCAAAAAAGAAAATACCCGGATCCATCCGGGTGCCGGAGGAAAAACCCCGGGGGAGCAGAACAGATTCAGTGGATCTCGATTCTCTCCCCGGTGTGCATGTAATGGACGTTCTCGGCGATCTTGCAGGAGTGATCCGCACAGCGTTCCAGGTACCGGGCCACCATGATGTAATGGGTACAGCGGGAGATGTTCTTGGGATCCTCCATCATGTAGGTGATCCCTTCGCGGAATATGGAGTGCCGGAGAGCATCGATGGTATCGTCCCGGGCAGAGAATTCGACAATGAAGCGGAGATTGTCGGATTCATAGGCCTTGATCGCATCGTCGACCATGTCGATGACGAGATCGGCCATATGGGGGATGCTCATCAGGTTTGCGATATGGGGCTTGTCGGAGATCTCTTTTACGATATTTGCGATCACTTTGCCGTACCGCCCAATCCGCATGGAGGCGGCGATCACCTTGAGCGTGCAGGCGATCACCCGCATATCCTTTGCCATGGGCTGGTTGAGGGCGATGAGCTGGTAACAGTGCTCTTCCAGCCTCACTTCCATGGCATGGAGTTCTTCTTTCCGGTCCACAACCGATGCCGCAAGTTCCTTGTCCTGCCGGATCAGGGCATCGACTGCTGTCCTGAGCATATCGTGCCCGAAGAGGGCCATCTTGACGGTCTCACTCTTGAGTTGTTTTAATTCCGTGTGAAATTTTTCAGCCATATCCAAGCTCCTAACCGAACCGCCCGGTGATGTAATTCTCGGTGAGTTCTTCGTTCGGGTGTTCGAAGATCTGGACGGTTCTGCCGCACTCGATGAGTTTGCCCAGGTACATGAACCCGGTATAGTCGCTGACCCGGGCCGCCTGCTGCATGCTGTGGGTGACGATGATGACGGTGTACTCCTTTTTGAGGAGCTCGATCAAGTTCTCGATCTTGGCAGTGGCGATGGGGTCGAGGGCGGAGCAGGGCTCGTCCATGAGGATAACTTCCGGGTTGACGGCAAGCGTGCGGGCAATGCAGAGCCGCTGCTGCTGGCCGCCCGAGAGCCCGAGCGCCGAATCGTTCAGCCGGTCCTTCACTTCGTCCCAGAGGGCCGCGTGCCGGAGGCTCTGTTCAACGATCTTATCCAGTTCGGTTTTGTCCCGGATGCCGTGGACCTGCGGGCCGTAGGCAACGTTCTCCCAGATGGATTTGGGGAACGGGTTGGGTTTCTGGAAGACCATGCCGACTTTTTTCCGGAGGGTCACTACATCGGTTGAGGGTGAGTGGATATTCTCGTCATCGAGCGTGATCTCGCCGGTGATCTTCACGTGGTCGATGAGATCGTTGAGCCGGTTGAAACAGCGCAGGAGGGTGGATTTCCCGCAGCCCGAGGGACCGATCAGGGCCGTTACTTTGTTCTTCGGGACCTTGATCGAGACCGACTGGAGCGCATGCTTCTCATGATACCAGAGGTTGAGGTTGTTTGTTGCGATAATTGCAGATTCGGACATAATTTATCCCCGTGTCTTTTTCTGGAAATGTGTTCGTATGACAATCGCGACCGCGTAGAACCCGATGACGAGCAGGAGCAGGACGAGCGCGGTCCCGTATTTGTTGGTGGAAGAGCCGGGCACATTGGTTGCCAGGATGAAGAGATGGTAGGGCAGCGCCATGACCGGTTCGGTCAGCGACGAGGGCAGGAACCGGGACGAGAAGACGACTGCCGTGAACATGATGGGCGCAGTCTCCCCGGCAGCCCGGCCAATGGACAGGATGGCACCGGTCACGATCCCGGGCACGGCCGGGGGGATGACGACCCTGCTGATCGTCTGCCACCGGGTTGCTCCGAGTGCCAGGCTGCCTTCCCGCAGGGACTGCGGGACGTTCTTCAACGATTCCTCAGTAGTGCGGATGACGGTCGGCAGCACCATCAGGGCGAGCGTGACCTGCCCGGCGATGAGCGAGACGCCGACATTGAGGTAGAGGACGATGAAGGCGAAGCCGAAGAGGCCAAAGACGATGGACGGCGTGCCGTTCAGGAGATCGACACCGGTCCGGATGATGCGGGTGATCGTTCCTTCGCGGGTGTATTCAACGAGATAGATGGCGGCTCCCACACCAAGGGGCAGGGCGATGGCGATCGCACCAAGGACAAGGTAGAGCGTGCCGACGATGGCCGGGAAGATCCCGCCGGCCCGGCCGAGATCTTTTGGCGGCTGGGTCAAAAAGTCCCACGAGATTGCAGGAATGCCGTTGATGACGATATCCTGGAGGATGATGACCAGGATGGCAAGGACGATGACCGCGGCAAGGCCCACCAGGCAGAATGCGATGGTCTGGATATGCTTCTCGGAGATCCGGTCTTTCGCATAATACCAGATGCCCCAGGCAAGCAGCGCCAGGGCTGCAAGCCACCAGGGCGCTGCAATGAGCAGGAAGAGAAGCACGAGCACGAGACCGGCAACCTTGCCGTACTGCAGGAACGATTCCTTTGTCCGGGTTGAAAGAAGGGGTTTCTTCGATGAAGTCCTGCCTCCCTTGATGTGGCGGAGGATGGCGACTGCCGAGAGATTGATGATGAGCGTGATGACGAGCAGCACAACCGCTATCCCGAACAGGGCGCTGTAATGTTCGCTGCCGATCGAGACCTCACCCATCTCGATCCCGAGCGTTGCGGTCAGGGTCCGGAGCGGCGAGAGGATGTTCCAGATCGGATCCGGGATGATGGCGGCGTTGCCGGCCACCATCAGGACTGCCATGGTCTCGCCGACCACCCGGCCGATACCGAGAATGACTGCCGCGGCAATGCCCGAGAGGGCTGCCGGCACCAGGACCCGGCTGATCGTCTGCCACCGGGTTGCCCCGATGGCAAGCGACCCTTCCTTGTATTCGCGGGGAACCGAACTGATGGCATCCTCGGATACGCTGATGATCGTGGGAAGCGCCATGACCCCGAGCAGCACTGAGGCCGCAAGCCAGGTCTCGCCCGTTGGGATATCGAACGAGATCCGGATAAAGTTCGTGAGCACAATAAGCCCGAAGAACCCGTACACTACCGAGGGAATGCCGGCCAGCAGTTCGATGGCGGGCTTGAGCGCATTTTTTACCCTTGGCGACGCGAGTTCCGAGATATAGATTGCACAGCCGATGGAAAGCGGGACGGCAAAGACCATTGCCCCGATGGTGACGAGCAGGGTCCCGACAATGAGCGGGAAGATCCCGTAGAGCGGGTCCATCGCGGTCGGGGCCCACGTCATCCCGAAGAGGAACGGGATGATCCCGACCTCCCCGAAGATCGGATACCCGTCCCGTAACAAGAAGAGAAGAATGAAGGCTACAACTACAACGGCTAAGAACGCTGTGCAGAAGAATACGGTTTTTATCGCCTGTTCCTTAAGTAAGGAGAACTGGGCCGTGCCGGGGGAGGCGAACCTGCCCGTCCCGGTATTTTTGCTGGAATCCATGATGATCCGCCTCCTTTTCATGCACAAAAATGGGTTGGTGATCAGTATCCGGTTCAGCTGGTGAGAGTGACGTAGCCTTCATCGGCGACAATCTTCTGGCCTTCTGGGCTGAGGATGTACTTGATGAAGTCGCCGGCAAGGCCCGAGGGCTGGCCGTTGGTGATCACGTAGAGGTCACGGGAGACCGGGTAGGTCTTGGACTTGACATTGTCAAGAGTGGGTGCAACGATCTTCTGGGCATTGTACCAGACGGGGACTGCCTTGACATCGTTTGAGACAAAGCCGATCGAGACATAGCCGATTGCACCGGGGGTCTGGGCAACGGTCTGGGTGACTGCGCCATTGGAGTTCTTCTCAAGCATCTTGCTGGTTGGGGTTGCTTTCAGGAGCACGGTCTCGTCGAAGTAGGTCCTGGTCCCGGACGCGCTGTCTCGGCCGATGACAACGATCTGGTTGTTCGTGCCGGGTACGCCGGCACCGGAGATCTCGGTCCACTTGGTGATCTTGCCAAGGTAGATGTTCTTGATCTGGTCGAGGGTGATGTACGGGATGGTGTTGGCCGGGTTGACAATCACCGCGATGCCGTCCTTTGCAACCGTGGTGACGACAAAGTCGGGATACTTTTTCAGCTCGTCCTTGGTCACTTCGCGGGAGGTCATGCCGATATCAACGGTCTTTGCGCCGATTGCCTGGATACCGACACCGCTGCCGCCGCCGGATACCTGGATGTCAGCGTTCGGGTGGGCTGCCATATACTGGTCGGCGGCTTTCTGGACGATCGGGAGGACCGTTGTCGAGCCGCTGATCGTGATGGTCTGCTTCTGGCCGGAGGCTGTCGGGGCCGCCGCAGCGGTGGTTGCCGCAACTACCGGGGCCGACACAGCTGCCGGGGTGGCTGCCGGGGCAACTGCTGCTGCGGTTGCTGCAGGGGTTGCCGCGGGAGTGGCAGACGTGGTTTTTGTTCCATTGTCGGTACAGCCGGCTATTGCCATCGACGCGATGAGCAGGATGACCAGGCTTAAGGTTACGAAGAGATACGAACTCCGGTTTGCTTTCATGGTGTTCCATCTCTCATGGTTCAGGAGCAGATATACAGTTTTTCGACATAGAATATATGAATATATATAAGCAATAGAGGCAAATAGAGGAATACAGACATATCTGATTCCTGGAACGATGCGGAGGAACAATGGAGATACGGCGGGTGCAGATGACCGGGGGCTCATCGTTTGTGGTGACGCTTCCCAAAGACTGGGCGGAGAGCCAGAAGATCAAGAAGAACGATCCGGTGGGACTGATGGTCCAGCCGGACGGGACGCTGGTCGTGACCAAGAAGATCACCGAAGAGCCGGTCCAGCGGACAAAGGAGATCGATGTCGGTACGGTCTCGGACCCGGCCTTTTTGTTCCGGCTTCTCATCGGGACGTACATCACCGGGTTTTCGATGATCCGGCTCAGTTCGAAACAGCGGTTCCCGCCGTTTGTCCGGACGGTTGTGCGGGATTTCACCCAGATGACCATCGGCCAGGAAGTGGTCGAGGAGACCGAGGATGTTATTGCGATCAAGGATCTTCTCAACCCTGCCGAGATGCCGTTTGACAATACCATCCGGCGCATGTTTGTGATCGTCAAGACCATGCACGAGGATGCGATAACCGCCCTTGCCACGCAGAACCACGACCTGGCAGACGATGTCATCGCCCGCGACATGGATGCCGACCGGCTCAACTGGCTCATCGCACGCCAGACCAACATGATCATGCAGAACAATGCCCTCTCCCGGAAGATGGGCATCTCGCCCGGCATGGCCATGCATTATTACATACTCAGCCGGATCATCGAGCGGGTGGGCGACCATGCGGTCCGGATTGCAGAAAACACCCAGCCGATCATCGATGCCGGCCTTGACAAAAAGATCGCTGATGCACTCAAAAAGGCTAGCGCCATGTCCCTTGAGATCTTCGACCGGAGTATTGTCTCGTTCTTCAACACCGATATGAAAGAAGCCCACCGGAACATCGAATCGATTGCCGCTCTTGAGAATATCTGCGGTGACATCAACAACATGGTCTTGAAGCAGGACACGCTCGTCGCCATCCATGTCGGCTATGTTGCAGAGAGTATCCGACGGTGCGGGGAATATGCCGGCGACATCTCCGAGACCGTCATCAACCTGCTCGTGGATGAGCAGGATACCCTGCCAAAGAAGGCAAAGAAATAGGCGGTTCCCTTCTTCTCTTTTATTTGCATGCAGGATCTCCCGGTCTTCAGGTAGCCCGGGAGATTTCCCCCCATTCCCCTTTGTTGAAAACAGAAGAGGGTTACATTCATTTGTAACAATTCCGGGCGCGAAATTTTCATAAAAAGAATCACTCGGCCCTTACCGGTTTTAACAATCCGTTCATGCTGATTCCACATCGGGATAACAAACAAAGGCTCCGGCATCCCATTCACCCCCTCAGGTACAATTGAGCTAACCGAAAGGATCCAATGAAAACATATACCCCCGCACAAAACCGGATCTATCTAAAAAGCATATCTCATCCAAGATCAAACCTATAAGAAGAGACGAGTTCCATGGGCAGTCCTTATCTGAGCAAAGGTGAATCCATCACGCTGACAACCCACCGGGTTGAGGTCGAGTCGGTTCCCTACGACGTGATGCTCACAACGCACCGCCTCACCCTCATCGACAGCAGGTATGCCCGGTTCGAACCCCTGATGATCGCGTTCGAGGACATCCTTACGGTAAAGAGCGGGACGGCATCCACCGGGGAGCCCGTGATCATCCTCACCTACACGGGCGCCGATGAGAGCGCTCATGTCATGAACCTCGTCTTCCTGCAACAGGCAGGAGAGCACCGGAAAGACGAGCGGGATATCTGGGTCAAGAAACTCATGGAATCGATCATTGCCGGGCGCGAAAGGACTGCCGAGGCGGATGCAGGAACCGCTTCCGAACCCGGCCCCATGAAAGCTTCCATCCGGCGCTGGGTTGCCCCGGAGGGGATCACCCTCCACACTCCCTTTGCCGTACAGGAACCCGAACAGCCGGAATTCACCATCATTCCTGATGAGGAGGGAGATCTGCTGGAGGGAAAAACCCTGCAAACCCCTGCCGCGGCCCCGCACCGGGAACTTCCGGATCCGCAGGACAGCACCGGGCCGGAGGAAGATCCCGAGCCTGCAACTCCCGAAGGGACCGGAACTTCCCGGTCTGCGCCGGAGTATGATTACGGGATAACTGAAGAGGTGGGCGAAGCTGCGTTCACGCCGGCTCCCACTGAGGATCCGGATCCCCTGCAGAAGTTCCAGACAATCGTCATTCCCTTTGCATCCCTGGAGAAGCCGGAGACCAGCATCCCGCCGGGCGGGAAGACTCAAAAAGAAGAGCCTGAACAGGTATCGGAAGATCTCATTCTTGCGGGAGCCAGATCCTTTGACCGGAAAGAGCCGGCAGGAGACGGGATTGACGAGGATTATGGAGCAGACGGGCAGGCAGGCAGGGATTCCCCATCCGGGAAAGAGACCGGTACTCCTGCAGACGCAGTTCCCGCCACCAGCCAGGCTGAAGAAGAAGCTGCCTGCGAAGATCCCGGTGAAACGATGAGCAGGGAGAGGGGACTCCCCACAGGCAGCGGCACCACGGAAACGGCGAGTTCTCCGGTGCCACCGGCAGGAGAGCAGAAAGCCGGAAGGAAGGAGCCGGGTTCCCCCAAGAGAACCGGGGCAGGCAGTCCCAGAGTTGTCACGGTCCTGCTCATCCTCATAGCCGTGCTGGTGCTGGCCGGGATAGGTATCATTGTCCTCAGCTATTCCGGAAATCCCGGGGCCGATCAGGGTTCCGTAGCAATTCCGGCCGTAACACAAAAGCCTGTGGCGACTCCCGCAGTGCTTACAATACCGGCGATAGGTGCGGGGTTCCGGGTGACCTATGACGGGGATTTTGCCGGGAATATCGGCAACCCGGCCCAGATGAAACCCGTGACCGGAACCGGCGATATCTTCTACCCCGTCCAGGAATACAACGGGATCGTCCAGGCATCCATCCAGAAACGGGATAATTCCGGAAGACCCCTCACCATCGAAGTGTACAACAATGCAAACATGATCTATACGCGGAACGTCAGCACCCCGGGGGGCTCGCTCGACATCCTGCTCGACACACGGACCGGCACGATTGCCGGCATGACCCCCGTAAAGCCGGTTGCAAGCCTGACCGTGCAGAGCACGCCGATGTATTTCTGAAAGGGACGTTGTACATCACAACCGCCTCTGCCGGACGATCTCTGCCGCTCTGCCGGCAGGGACATCCTCTGTGGGATCTCCGCCCCGCAGAGACCGGCTTTGTTCAGCCGTGCTCCAACAGGGTCCATGGATCTGGCAATCCGGACCGGGAGCGGACCCGGGCGGTTAAGCTCATGAATAAGGGAGAGATTCCCGCTGGATCCCCTTGCAACAAAACCGGCGTATTTATAGAATCCAGGATCAGAAGATCTCAGTATCAGTGTCCCTGGAGACAAATTGAGAGAGTGATCCCCGGATGAGATTAAAATGGATTGCATTTCTGGTTATAGCAGCGCTATTAGTCGTATTCGTCATCCTTCCGACATTTGCGCCAACGGTTACCGTAAAGAGCGTGATGCGGGATGGCAAAACGGCGGCGGGAGATGCGCTTGTGCTGATGAACCAGTCGGAGCTGGCCGTCACGGTGTACGATAATGCGCTTGCCGAGAATGCGAGCGATTCCGTTCTTCTGAAGAAGAAAGGCGAAGCCCTGACCAAATGCGGGCGGGTTCAGGATGCCGAGAAAGTGTACCGGCAGGTGCTCACCCAGGATGCCCGCGACACAACCGCAATGGTCCGGATGGGGGACACGCTCTGCCGGCAGGGGGATCTCACGGGTGCACTCTCCTATTACGATGCAGCTCTCGCGGTCAAGCCGAACGATGCCGTGACATTGCTCCGGAAGGGGGATACGCTCATGGCAATGACAGCGCAGGATCAACAGAAACTGAAGAGCATTGCACAAGGCTTCTCCAAGCAGCCCGGCTCCCCGGGATACCAGCCGGTCTCGGCCGAATCGCTCCAGTCCATGGATTCCTACAAGAAAGCCGTGGAGAGTTACCAGAAGGCAATGGAGATAGATCCCAAGCTCTCCGTTGTTGTCTCGGCGCGGCTCCTGCAGGCAACCCAGAACCAGGTGAGCAGTTACCAGGGCCTCATGGGGGATGTCCAGTCGGGCGGATAATGCCGGGAAGAGACGACCCAAAAAGAACTCCTTTTTTAATGACTTCCCAGGGATACCCGGATCGCGGGTAACAGGTAGTATAGCATATGCCCGTGTCCCGCATCCTGGTAAAAAAGAGGATCCCATTTATGAGGCAACAACCCCAATAATTACGCCTCTGATTGCTATGAAAACCGTCTGTTCGTTCTGTAATGCGGTCATCCGTCCCGGGACATCTCCCGATGATCCGGTCAGCCACGGGGTCTGCAGCTCCTGCTATGAACAGATTCTGGCCCGGCACCGGTTCAATGCCCGGAAGTACCTGGACATGTTCGATGCCCCGGTCTTTCTTGTGGATGACAATGCCAATGTCCTTGCCGCAAACACCCTTGCCCGTGCACTCGGAAAGATCCCGGCTTCACAGCTCAAAAACCGCCTGTGCGGAACCGTGCTGGAATGTGTCAATGCATCCCTGCCCCCGGGATGCGGGAAGACCGAGGCCTGTCCGGATTGCACCATCCGGAATTCCGTGATCACGACCTACACCACAGGAACTCCAATCACCGGTACGCCGGCCGTGATCAGCCGGCTCACACAGGGAAAGGTCGAAGAGATACCGGTACTGGTCTCCACCCGGAAAGACGGGGATGCGGTACTTCTCCGGCTCGAACCGGTAAAAACACCCTGATACCGGTATATCTCCTTTTTTAAAATCCTGTAAAGAAAAATAGGGGGAATTTCTGGTCAGGAAACTCCCAGGTATAGTTACTCTGACATTTGGTGTGTGCATGTGTCCTCCGGATGCGTGTATTCCTGGGGACACTACAATGTTATGCGTTCCAGGTTATAACATTTTTCATTTAACAATATTGATATGTTAATTGAAAATAATAAACATAAAGCCGGGGGATTTGACGATGCCAGGACTCTGAACCGGTTGTGTGAGAAGAAGATACCGCCAAATCATGTGCGGAAACGGTTCAGGGCCGGCATCCGCACCCGGGAAAATCGGATGCCCGGCCATTCCACGTGATGCTTCCCCGGCAGAGGAGGCTTCCGTGATCGCCGATATCGCGGGCATCTGCAACAATGTGGGTCACCATGATGCAGGGAATCTGAAGATCGGTTGTGTACTGCCGGACCGCCTCCTTCACGGAGAGGGTACTCTCGGGATCCAGCCCTTCGAAAGGCTCATCCAGCATGAGGAGGACCGGTTCGGTGGCAAGCGCCCGGGCAAGGGCAACGCGCTGCTTCTGCCCGCCGGAGAGGTTGCCCGCTTTGACATCAGCAAGCTTCACGATATCCAGGGAGTCGAGCCATGTTGCCACCCGCTCTTTGACAATACGCTCGTCGCAGTGCCGGGCCCGGAGACCGAACGCGATATTATCCCGGACCGTCATGTGCGGGAAGACTGCGGATTTCTGGAAGACATACCCGATCCGGCGCTCTTCTGTCGGAACACAAAGGCCGGTTGTCGCATCGACAACGGCATTGCCATTGAATCTGATCGAGCCGGAATCCGGAGCAAGGAGCCCTGCTATGATATTGAGGATCGTGGATTTTCCTGCCCCGTTCTCCCCCATCAGGACAAGTATCCTGCCCTTGTCCACGCGAAGAGAGACATCGAGCGTAAAATCCCGGAGCTCTTTTATGATGCGGGCCTCAAGCATGGGGAATCTCCTTTCCGGCAAGAAGCCGGACTGCGATCATGATGGCAAAGGAGATGATGACCAGGATGATCGCGACCGTGAGCCCGACCATGAAATTCCCCTCCATGCCCACGTAGACCGCAAGGGGCATGGTCTGGGTTACTCCTGGGAGGTTGCCGGCAAACATGATCGTTGCCCCGAATTCGCCAAGCGCCCGGCCAAAGGTCATGACGGCACCGGAGACAAGCCCGCCGGCCGTGAGCGGCAGGGTGATCTGCAAAAAAATTCTTACAGGAGACGCCCCGAGGGTCAGGGCCGTCTGTTCGTACGCCGGATCGAGCTGCTCGAAGAGGGATTTGGCCTGGCGCAGGTAGAACGGGGATGCCACAAAGACCTGGGCCATGATGACCGCAACCGTGGTAAAGGCGATGGTGATGCCCATCAGGTTGAGATACTGGCCGAGGATCCCGACCCGCCCGTAGAGAACGAGCAGCGCGAGACCGGCAACCGCGGGCGGGAGCACGAGCGGAAGATCGATCAAGGTGTCCACGATGACCTTGCCGGGATATTTGCTCCGGGAGTGCACGAATGCGAACGGCGTGCCGACAAGAATGACGATGGCAAGCGAGACAACCGAGGTGAAGAGACTGAGCCAGAGGGCGCTGATCACTTCGGGGTTGGAGAGGGACGAGAGGAAGAGCTCCGGCGTTGTCCGGAAGAACAGGGCAAGGACCGGCAGGGCGAGGTACAGGGTGACAGCAAGAACGAGAACCGCTGAACCTAGCAGGAGTAAGGATCTCTGGAATTTCTGAACTGATGAAGAACTCATGGTTCTTTGTCTCCGCCGATCCGGCTATTCCTCCAATGGGGAGCGAACGAAAATAAAGGTTGGGAAATATTATACCGGCCTGAAGCCATAGTCCTTGAGATCCTGCTGGCCTACAGTCGAGAGCATGAAGGTCTCGAAGTCCGCTGCCGCACCCTTGCTGGTGGACTGCTTCATGACGCCGATGGTGTAGGTCTGGAGGTAGTTGTAGGTCTTCGGGATGGTAAGTGCGGTGTACGTGCCTGCGGGGGCTGCCGTGTACGTGGATTCGTAGACAAATCCGGCATCCACTTCGCCGAGCGCAACCTTGGTTGCAACCGCTGGCTCCGAAGTCTCGAAAGTCACCGTGTTCTTCCAGACGGAAGTGTTCCAGTCATTGCCATACTGGCCCTTCGCAAGGTTGGCAAGCGCGGCATTGGTTGCAGTGCCTACAGGAACGCTCGTGTCGGCCCGGGCGATCTTTACTCCTGATTTCGAGAGGTCGGCAAGGGACTGGATGTTCGCCGGGTTCTTGGAAGGCAGGATGACGATCACGTAATTCGAGGTCAGGGGCTTGACGGTGCCATCGAGGAAGTATCCGCCCTTGGTGAGTTCGGTCGTGTACGCATTGCTTGCTGAGATGAAGACATCGCAGTAGGCGCCGTTCTGCACCTGGGTCTTTAAGGCCTGGGTCCCGTCAAGGTTGAACGTGACATGGTGTCCCGGGAACATGGTCTCGAAGTCCTTTGCGAGTTTGGGCGATACACCTTTGAGGGACGCTGCCGTGTAGGCAATGACGTTTCCTTCAGAGTACGTGTATACCGGTGCCGGCGTGCTGGTTGTTACAACAGCGGTTGGCGTGGAGACCGGGGCAGCGGTTGTTGCTACCGGCTCGGGCGTGGCAACCGGTGTTGCTGCAACGGGGGTTGCTACGGTTGTTGCCGGGGCCTGCGGGTTAGTGCCGGTGCAGCCGGCAAAGACTGCTGTTGCGATGAGCAGCATGGTTACGATACTGATGAGAACGATCTGCTTTGGTTTCAAGAGAGACATTGTTGAACTCCTTCCATAAGCTGTTGTTTCGGTAATTTAAAAATATGTTTAATTGCTGTGAAATGTTAATGGTTTATTGTTGATTTTAACAGGACCGCCCGTTGAACCAGATCCCGGCAGGAGGCCTGCCAGGGTTGTCCCGGGGATAACTTCCGGGAGAAGGAAGCACCGCATTACGGTGTCTCCCGCGGGCGTAACGTACGATCGAGGATATGATCTCTTCTCTGTTACAGGATCATTTTCTGTTATTACAAATATTTATATTGTGACATAGGAAGTATTCTTCTATCACAGGCGGGAGTAAACCGCTAAAACAGAGTACAATGGACCATTGGGCTGTTGAAATCATTATAGCAGCCGTTACCCCGATATAATTTTTCCAGCTATGGTGTCCCGAGGAAACATACTCCCCACCCGGTTATTAATTATTTTATATTTACAAATTGGAAATGTTAAACCGAACAATTAATATCTGAAACGCCCAACATTGCAATTGTCCCCAAGATCGCCAAAACCTGTGGACAACATGCACACACATACAAAAGGGAGTTCGCCAGACTTCCCTTCAAGTGAACCGGAGTCCATCTCATGATCACCCGGCACCATATTGTACTGACAGGAATTAGTACTCTTATCCTCTGCAGTGCGCTGGTGCCCACCGCTCCGGCACTCATCCTCCTGATCTGTACGGGTGCCTGTACCGGTGCCATCCTGCCGGACATCCAGATGAAAAAACCGCATAGCTTCCAGCTGAGGACATGTGCGTGGATGATCACGCGATTCAGCAGACACCTCTGTACGCCCCTGCTCTGCCGGATGTACAGGAACCTGACAGGGCAGGATTTGGACCCTGGCGACAAACGGCTGACGCATTCCATCCCCGGGATTGTATTTCTTTGGGCAGTCCTTGCTGTGCTCCTGCTCGTTCCTGCTTCCCTCCTGATGGACCGGGCGGCCATGTATATCCCTGCCGCATTTCTCGGGGGGGTGATGTTCGGCCTGATCCTTCACCTGGCCGAAGATCTGTGTACCCGTAAGGGAATTACTCCTGTCTTCCCGTTCAGCACCACGAAGATCTTCGGTTCGATCCGTCCCTGCGACAGCACCGACCGGAGGATCGCGCAGTTCCATTACTATGACTGCTCGGTGGCGGCAATCATCCTCGCATTCCAGTACCTGGGAACCGGGTCCATGATCCCGGCAGAGTCCATATGCCTCTTTGGTCTTGGATCCTGCGTTGGGATGATGATCATGTCATCAGATGTGCAGGTTATTTCAGAAGATCCGAAGGACGGGATGCCAATAGCCCCGCCGCAGGTCCTGCTGGATCCGATATTCTTTCCAGGAAAGCCCCGGTATCCCGCAACGGGACTCATGATGGGCGTCTATTATTTCGATACGATCTGACGGAGCATCGCTACACCCGCAACAGGCAGACAAGATGCCGATGGTATTGCGGGAAAGGACCGGCCGCACATATCCCTGAAAAAAGGTTGCCCGCTACTGGATGATCCGCTTCATTCCATAGCGCAACCAGAGTTCCAGTACCAGGAGAGCGAGAGCTCCTGCTATGAACAGGTCCTTAATACTCGTCTCTTCCTTCTCCCGGGTTATCTCCTGGTTTAAGTTTGCGTAGATCTCCTTTAAGGTCCCCGCATCAACGGATTTGAAATATTTCCCACCGGTCTTTGCAGCAACCGACTGGAGCGTTGCCTCGTCAAGCCGGGCGTACTGGGGGTTGCCCATCCAGTCTCTGCCGGTAATAACCGGTTGATCCGAGCCCATGCCTACGGTAAATACCTGGATCTTTGCCTCTTTTGCAAAACCGACCGCCTCATCGGGGGAGATAACACCGGCATTGTTCACCCCGTCTGATAGGAGGACGACAACGCTCTTCCGGCCCGGAACCGATCCCGCCATATCGATGGCAAGGGTGAGGCCGTCGCCGATAGCAGTCTGTCCTTCCCTTGCCCTGATGGATAAAAGCTTCTCGCGGACCCGGTCCTTATCCGGACTCAGGTACGCCGCGGTAGTTGCACCCGATTCGAATATAACAACGCCGGCGTAATCCTTCTGATCAAGGCTTTTTATGAGGATCTCCCCGGCACTCTTGGCTGCTTCGATGCGGGAGGGTTTGTAATCGTCAGCCTGCATACTGCCGGAGTCATCGATGGCAAGGATCACATTCACGCCATCCTTGGTCTGCTCCAGCGGGATATGGGGGTCCGCGAGCCCGACGATGAGCAGGGCAAGGGCTGCGAGGGTCAGGATAAAGAGGAGATGGACCCGGCGGGATCTCTTCGCGTCGCCCAGGGCCGATTTCACGAATGCAAGATGGGAAAACGCAATGGCTTCGTTCTTCTTCCTTTTTGTGATCCAGGCATACATGACGGCAAGTACGGGAATGAGAATGAGTCCGGTAAGCCAGAGGGGATTATAAAATCCCGGCATGATATCGCCTCCGTCCGGGCAAGCCCAGAAAGAACCTTTTCAGGGGATTGCCATAGGGTTCGCCTGTCGTGAGCACAAGGTGGGGGATGCGCTTTTTTGCCAGATCGCGGCAGAGATCCCTTTCTGCATCCGCTACCAGTTCCCGGTACCGGGCACGGAATCCCGTATCGGAGGTATCGGCCAGCATCTGTTCCCCCGTTTCAGGGTCTTCGAACTCGATGTAACCGATATCCGGCAGTTCCCGCTCCCGCAGGTCCATGACACGGATCGCGATCACTTCATGGTGCCGGTGCAACACTGCGAGGGAATGCCCAAAGGAAGGGGAGAGGAAATCCGACAGGATAATGATCGAACTCCGGCGGGGGAGTGTTTTTGCAAGGAAGTGGGTGGCAGCGTTGAGATCGGTTTTTTTTGAGACCGGCTTGTGGTCGATAACGGTATTCAGGATCCGGACAAGATGTTTCTTCCCGGATTTCGCCGGTATGAATTTTTCCACCCGGTCCGAGAAGAGGCAGAGACCTACCCGGTCGCAGGCTGCTATTGCGGAAAATCCCAGGGTTGCGACGAGTTCCGCGATCGTTCTCTGTTTTGTCTTTTCTGACCCGAACGTTCCCGAGCCGGAGATATCTGCCACCAGGTAGAAGGTCTGGTCGCGTTCCCCGGTGTATTCCTTTATGAATGGATGGTTGTACCTGGCAGTCACATTCCAGTCGATGGAACGAATATCGTCGCCGCACACGTACTCCCGGATCTCCGAGAATTCAAGACCCTCTGCCCTGAAGGGTGAATGGTGAAGCCCGGGCCGGAATCCCCCGGCAGGACGGAGGGTGTTCAGTTCGATCCGCGTGAATTGCCGGATCAGGTCGTGCCGGTCTTCCATGTACCGCTCTCCTCCGGCCATGCACCTTTGCACCCATCCGCATATTCCGGCGAGCCGGCTCCATGCCTCATGGAACCTTCACTGCTCCAAGGATGCGATCGATGATCGCTTCGGGGCGGATTCCCTCTGCCTCCCCTTCGTAGGTCAGAAGGATCCGGTGCCGCAGCACATCGTGCGCTACTGCCTTGATATCCTCGGGAATGACATAGCCCCGGCCGGCAACTAAGGCATGGGCTTTGCTGCCAAGGATGAGATAGATCGATGCCCGCGGGGATGCCCCGACAGCGATGTACCGGGCATCGTCGATCCCGTAAGCGCCGGGGTTCCGGGTGGCATCCGTGATCTCGCTGGCATACCGCTTGATGGAGAGATCCGCATATATCCGGCGGGTGAAGGCCTGGATTCTGAGGAGATCCTCTGCAGAGATCGCTTTCTTCTGAACGATGGTGGTTCCTTCGGTGAAACGATCCAGGATGGTCACTTCGTCGGCCTTGTCCGGGTAGGTCATGATGAGCTTGAACATGAAACGGTCAACCTGTGCCTCGGGCAGCGGGTAGGTTCCCTCGGATTCGATCGGGTTCTCCGTTGCAATCACGAAGAACGGGCGGGGAAGGGCGTGCGTCCCGCCCTGGATGGTCACCTGCTTCTCCTGCATGGCTTCAAGAAGTGCTGACTGGACCTTGGGGGGTGCACGGTTGATCTCGTCGGCAAGGACGAACTGGGCAAAGACCGGGCCTTTCACGGTCGAGAACGTGGCATCCTTCGGGTTGTAGATCTTTGTTCCTATGATGTCGGCAGGAAGAAGATCCGGGGTGAACTGGAGCCTGACAAAACTGCAGTCAATACAGCGTGCCAGGCTGTGGGCGGTTAAGGTCTTGGCTATCCCGGGAACCCCCTCGATGAGGACGTGTCCGTCCGCACAAAGGGCAAGGAGTAACCGGTCGATGACCTCGTTCTGCCCTACGATCACTTTTTTCATCTCCTGCCGGATCAGATCGAGCGTTCCGGCATGGATCTTTGCTTCATTGGTCAGTTGTTGAATCTCCGCACTCATGGTTTCCCCCGATACTCTGCTCTCCCCTCAGGTCACCGTTACAAAACCTTTCCGGACCACGGTGTCCGACCCGTATGCGTTCGTGGCAGTGAAGGTTACCCCATAAGTGCCCGGCAGGTTGTAGACACAGGAAGGATTCTTTTCAGTGCTGTCGATAATGCCGTCATTGTTGAAGTCCCAGGACCAGCCGGTGATGTTTGTGCCCTCGGAGACATCCTTGAACTGGATGGGGAGAGGTGCGAACCCTGAGGTCCGGTTCAGGGCGAACCGGGCTTTGGGTTTACCCGTGGATACGGTGACGAGATCTTTCCGGATGGTGGAGTTGGATCCGTATATATTGGTGACAACAAGCCGGACGGTCGCATTCCCTACCTGGTTGTAGACGCAGACCGGGTTCTGTTCGGTGCTGTCGGTCACCCCGTCATTGTTGAAGTCCCAGGACCAGCCGGTGATGTTTGTTCCGGTAGAGGTATCGGAAAACCGGACGGCAAGGGGAGCAGTGCCGGCGGTCTGGTTTGCGGAGAACGCAGCAACCGGGGCCGGGTCCCTGACGCGGATATACTCTTTCCTGGTCTTCGTTTGCGGCCCGTATCCATTGGTGACGGTGAGGCTGATGGTGTAGGTGCCGGGCCGGGTGTAGACACATACGGGGTTCCGGTCCGTGCTGTCCGGGATCTCATTGGTATCAAAGTCCCATGTCCACCCGGTAATGTTCGTTCCGGTCGAGGTATCGGAAAACCGGACGGCAAGGGGAGCGGTGCCGACGGTCTGGTTTGCGGTAAAGTTTATGGCAACGCCATTTGTCACGGTTACGGCGCCATCCCGGGAGCTCGTATTGGTCCCGTAGGCATTCGTGCCGGTAAGACTGACCGTGTAGTTGCCCGGCCGGGTGTAGACACAGACCGGGTTTTTCTCCGCGCTGTCGGGGATGCCATCGTTGTTGAAGTCCCAGGACCAGGCCGTTATGTTGCCGGTCGAGATATCGGAAAACCGGACGGCAAGGGGCGGGGTTCCCGTTGTGATGTTTGCCGTAAACGATGCAACGGGGGCCGGGCTGACAATCTTTATGAGGTCTTTTCTGGAGATCGTTTTTGTCCCGGAAATGTTGGTGACCGCAAGGCTGACCGAAAAATTGCCCGACCGGTTGTACACGCAGACCGGGTTCTTGTCCGTGCTGTCTATTATCCCGTCATTGTCGAAATCCCAGGACCAGGCAGTTATCCCGGGGCCGGTTGACCGGTCGCCGAACTGGACCGCGAGCGGCGGGATCCCCGCGGTCATATTGGCGGTAAATGCAGCAACGGGTCCCCGTCCTTCGGCCGTGATGAGATCTTTTCTGGAGATGGTTCTCTTCCCGAAATCGTTCGTAACCGTGAGATTCACCGTGTAGTTGCCGCCGAGATTGTACACGCAGACCGGGTTCTTGTCCGTGCTGTCTGTTATCCCGTCATTGTCGAAATCCCAGGCCCAGGCAGTTATTCCGGGGCCGGTTGACCGGTCGCCGAACTGGACCGCGAGGGGGACGGGACCGGAACTTGCATTCTGCGAGAAGTCCGGGCCTGGCAGGATCGCGATCGGGCGGACGATGACCGGGTCAGCAAGGGTTTTTGTAGAACTGCCGCCCCGGTTCTTTACCGTCAGGGTGGCGGTATAGTTCCCCGGCCGGCTGTAGGTATATCTCGGGTTCTGCCGTACCGAAGTGTTGCCGTCGCCAAAGTCCCAGGACCAGGAGCGGGGCGAACCGGTCGAGGTATCGGTGAACTGGACGGTCAGCGGGGCAAGCCCGTACCGTATGTCTGCGGTAAAGTCTGCCACCGGGGCCGGGGGCAATGGTGCGGTCGTTGCAAGGAGACCGATCTTCTCCGAGAGGTTCACCAGCAGGGGAACAAGACCGGCTTTCTGGGCCGCTGCGGCTCCATCCGGGGGTGTGACCAGGATATACCCGGTCTTCCGGAGAACATTTGTTCCCGCGGGGCCGGTTGCCGTCAGGGTGACCGTATAATTCCCCGGCAGGGCATACGCGTGCGACGGGTTTTTGTCTTGAGATCCTGATCCGTCCCCGAAGTCCCAGGACCACGATGAAGGAGCAAGAGCCGAAGCCGGACTGAACCTGATCATGAGCGGGCTCTTACCGCCGGTCTGATCCGCGGTGAAATCCAAAACGCCCAAAAATGCATAGACTTTGCAGTCGGTACTGCCGATATAGAGGGTCCCGTCCGGGCCAATCGCCGGGGAGCCCCAGGATTTCAACCCACCGATCTCGTACGTCCATCTGAGCTTGCCGTCAGGGCTCAGCGCATAGATCCTGCTGTCACCGGCATTCCCGATATAGATGGTCCCGTCCGCGCCGATCGCGGGCGCCGGGTTTTTGAACGATCCTTCTGACAGGTACGTCCACCTGAGCGTGCCGTCGGGGTTCAGGGCATAGACGTTGCCATCGTCACATCCGAAAACGATGGTGCCATCGGTACCAACCGCGGCTGAATCATAGATGCGCCCGGTTCCCGTAGTATAACTCCACTTCCGGGTCCCATCCGGGTTCAGGGCAAGGAGCTGGTTCTGGTTACCCGTGTTCACTATGCCGAGGTATATGGTGCCGTCGGATCCAATGACCGGCGATCCATACAGGTAAAGTGCAGGACCTCCCGAGTAGTATCGCCACCGGAGGGTGCCGTCAGGGTTCAGGGCATAGACATAATGATCCCCGTAATTCCCGAAAAGTATCGTGCCACCCGGCCCGATTGCCGGAGTATTATAGATCAGGCCGCCGGTGGAAAATGACCAGTTGAGTGTCCCGTCCGGGTTCAGGGCATAGAGTTTTTTGTCCTCGCCCGTATTCCCGAAGAGTATCGTGCCATCGGGGCCAAGTGCGGGCGATGCAACGATCCCTCCGCCGGTAGTGTAGGCCCATTTCAGGGTCCCGTCCGGATCCAGGGCATAGAGTTTGTTGTCACCTGCATTCCCGATATAGATGGTCCCGTCGGCACCGACCGCAGGAGAACTCTGGATCGCACCCCCGGTCAGGTACGTCCACTTCAGGGTACCGTCCAAATTGATGGCATAGACCTTCCGGTCTTCGTAATTGCCGATATAGATTGTGCCGTCCGGCCCGAGAACCGGGCTGGAATACTGGATCTGGCCGCCGGTGGTATAGCTCCATTTCAGAAGAGCTGCCTGTGGACCGGTATACGGGGACTGGCCGGTGTTCCTGCTGTCATGGCCGATCTTCGGCCATGGGGAGCCGACAGTACCTGCCGATACCGGGATTACCAAGAGCAGAAGCAGCCCCAGCACGAGCAGGGCGCGGGACCAGGCGGGTAGCGAGGACAAAGACATCCATGAAAAATTGTCCCGCAGATATGTAAAATGTTTTTATTTTATCTTTCAGGAAAGTTAACAAAATACAGTTGAAAGAAGTTCTCCCGGGCAGGAAGCCGGATGGGACACGCAGGCTTGTCACCGTTCCCGATCATTACGGAATTGCAACAGGAATCATGCAGGCAATTCTCAGGCAGATACCGGAGGAGGAGTTCCTGGTGCACGTGAAGTGACTGAAGGGGCGGCAGTGTGCCACCGGAATACCGTTTTTGAGGGGGAATCACCGGTCCTTTTTACAGCCCGACACTGATCCCCGTATTCATCCCGTATTTGTCTTCAAGCTCCTTCTGCCGGGGCGCGAACCGGCTCTTGTATTCATCCGCAAGGGTGCTCCAGGACTGGTATGCAGGGGTGTAAACCTCGCTATAGTACTTTTCATACACAGTTTTTGCCTGGTTGAACATTGCAACATCGTACTGGTAGCCGGCCATATCGCGTTGTGCATAATCGTTCTGCGCTTTGGTCCGCCAGTACTCAGCGGTTGCCCTGAGCTGATCGAGCTGCACTGTGGCCGCATTGACCGCTGCTGCGGCTCTGTTCACGTTGCTCATCGCCTGGTAGATCGACAGTTCCAGCTCTGCATCCGAATACTCCACCCCGATGGTGGCAAACGCTTTTCCATCGGAGATTATCACGGTCCTGGACGGGCTGGTATTTGAGAGCCGGATATCGGTGCCGGCAAAGGAATAATCGGCAAATGTCGGGATCTGCGGTGCAGTACTTTCGATAAGGGCATACCCGGTTCCCTGGTACGTATACCGGGCCGGTGCCTGGATCCCGACTGCCATATGGTGGATGTCATCGAACTCGAAGAGAGCCACGCCATAGCCCAGTTCCTTTAAGAGGAGTGCGAGAAGGAAGGATTTCTCCCCGCAGATGCCCCCCCAGTTCTGATCGAGAATGGTGTAGGGGTACCGCCCGATATATTTTTGGCCGGTCCGGGATGAATTGTACCGGACCTCGCTCACCGCATTGGCATCGTACCTGATGTGCTGGACCAGGCTTATCGCAATCCGGGCTTCGTCATCGGGATTTTTTGCAGTACTCCGGATGTTCTCCACCATTTTACTGACATATTTCCGCTGCACTTCGTTCCCGATCACTGCAGTATAATCGTCACCGGTGTAAATATCCCCAAGCGAAGTTATGTACTCATTCACACCGGTGTAGATTTTGACGGGAACATAGCCGGGTGTTCCATCCAGCATGTAATAATAGGTTTTGTCAAGGGAGCCCTTTGTCTCAAAGCCCGGGTCCGGTGCTGCAGTGGGAGCGGGCGTTGTCATAGCCATGGAAGGCACGGCAGTTGCAGTAACGGTTGCCATGGTTGTCGCTATTGGTGTTGTCGCAGGTGCCGGGCTGGCCGGACCGGTACAGCCTGCACCAAAGATCATGGCACTGCATGCAAGAGCGATCAGAAAAGAACAGGGTATGCGTTTGTGCATCTCTTTCTCATTATATTGCCGCATCTTAATCATTTTATCATCCGGGGGATGGCATGCCGCTGCTGCAGGTCGGGGCCGGAGAGCCGGCTGCCCCGGCCAGGGAAAAGAATGGCACCGCCAGACCCCCCGGTCCCGGGGGCTTACCTTCGGGTGTGAAACGTAAGATCGCTTTTTTGACCTGTAAGGGGATACCCCCCCATTTTCCGGAAAACGGGGAATCCGGGCTTTTTATGGGCTCCGTTTCCCCGGATCATCAGGATCACGACCGGAGAGTTTCGGTCTTTTTTTGGGGGAGTTTTCAGGGAAATTGTGCTGGTGTTCCGGATTGACCGACCGGGGGTTTTACGCTGAGAATAACCGGAGAGTACAGATCTGTTCCAGCAGAGGTTCGGGGCCGGGGGCGTATTTCTGGATTTGGGGGGTACACCCGGGAAACGCGGCTATGGAGGTCTGGGATTCACCGGGGCCCTGCTTATCCCGAAGTAGTACACTTCATGAAGACTGCCGGACTGCACAGGAAGATAAAAAAAAAGAGCGGGGGTCCGGCCGGCTAACGCCGTCTCTTGCCGAAGAACGGTTCGTCCTGGAAGAGGCCCGGGTTCTGCTTCCGGATATGCCATTTCCTTGCCGTGACAACCGCGAGGCAGAGGACAACGATTCCTGCAATGGCACCGATTATCATCGGCAGCGGGAAAGCCGGCTCCTGTGCGGTGCTGACCGGCGGGGCGGCCTGGGTTTGTGCAGGGGCGGGGGTGGCCGGTGCCTTGTACGAGACTTCCGCAACCGGTTTTGCCGTTACCTGCTGCTGGACCGTGGACACCGGTGCCGGGGCCGTTGTCGTTGCCGTGATGGTGGTCGCATCCTTCACCAGCACCGTTGCGAAGTACGAGAAGCCGGGGGTTGTTGCCCGGTAGAGGTGGCTGCCGTCCTTCATGCCGATGTACTCGGTGGGCAGTTTCTCCCAGGTCTTGTCATGGTACCGGTACAGCTGGACATCCCGGTACGTCATCTTCTGGCTGTCCAGGTACGACGGGCTGACCTCAAACTCGATCTTTGCCTGGTTGACATCGCTGCTCGTTGCATGGTAGAGATCTACCTTGTGGAGCTCGTACACCGGTACGCCCGGGGACGGGATCTCCTTGGGCAGCGAGGCCGGCTGTTCGGTCAGGATGAAGAGGTCCTTGCTGAACGATCCAATCGGCTGGAGTTCGATCTTTGTTATGTGGGTCGGCCCGTTGACCGTCTGGGTTGTCCAGGGATTGGAGCCCGGGTCCGGGGCAGCAAGCATGGCCGTGGATTTCGATGAGCTTGAGACGTACGTCCCGGTATCCGTGTCGCCGTTATTGGTGTACGAACTATAGCCCGAGCTGGTACTTCCCGACGAGCCGCTTGAGACCGCCGAGACGGATGCGACCGAGAAGGTCGAGAGACCGTTTGGCGAGACGATGGTTAAGAGATAATTGCCGGACGAGTCAGGGCCGGTCACCGTGGGCGTCAGGATCTGGGTGGTGCCATCATCAGCCCTGCGGAGGACCGCAAGAGCACCGGTGCCACCGTGGGCGTCGACCCAGGTCTTGCTGACGGTCATGGTCAGGGTTGCGGACTGGATGATGCCGCCATCGCCGGCATTGGCCAGGTTCGTCTTCTGGACGTTCAGGGTGTACGCGATCTCATCGATCTGCTTGCCTGCCGAGCTTGCGAAGAGGCTGAACGAACTCTGGGCCGCTGCGTCCGGATCCTTTGTGATCGTCTGTGTGATGGCGGAGGTTGTTCCCGGCATAGCGCTCATGTTGAGCGCGATCTGGACGGTCGGCGTTCCCACCGATGCGATCGGCGCCGTCACCGGTTCGGTTGTGGCTTTCACCGTCTCGACCGTGCCGTTGACTGCAGTTCCGGTGCTCTGTGTCGTGTTGGCCGCAAGCGTGATCGCAAGCGACGACCAGCTGGTCGTGTTGCTGATCGTGACCACATTGCCGCTCTTCGTGACATTGCCACCCGTTGTGTCGATGGTGACGTTCTGGACACCGGCCGACGTTGTCGCGGTCACGTTGCTGACAGCGAACGTGTTGCTCTGGACCACCGGCGCTATCACCGTGATGTACCCGCTCTTCGTTGCCGTGTTGTTCCCGGCAGCGTTTTCTGCCTTCAGGCTCACCGTGTAGGTGCCGGCGGCCGAGAACGTGTGGACCGGGCTCTGTTCAGCCGATGTGCTGCTGTCGCCGAAGTCCCAGTGCCAGCTGGTCGGCGTGTTCGTGGACTGGTCCACAAACTTCACCGCAAGCGGCTTGTCGCCCTCGGTCTTGTTCGCCTTGAAGGCCGCTGCCGGTATCACCGGGGTTCCCGATGTTGGAGTCGGCGTTGGGGTCACCGCTGCGCTCACCGTGACATAATTCGTCTTCACCATATAAGCGCTGCCGGCTGCATTTGCCACCGTCAGGTTCACCGTGTAGTTCCCGTTCGCCGCATACGTGTGGACAGGGTTCTGGACGGTTGCGTTCGTGCTGCTGTTATCGCCGAAGTCCCAGTGCCAGGCGGTTGGCGTGCCCGTCGATGTGTCCGTGAAGAGAACCGTCAGCGGGGCCGTTCCTGCCGTTGAGCTCGCCGAGAAGAATGCGGCCGGTACCGTGCCTGAAGGCGTGGTGGTCGGGGTCGGGGTTGGCGTTGCCCCGGTTACCGTGACAAAGTCAGTAAGCCGGAGGCTGTGCGTACCTGCCGCGTTCGTCACCGTCAGGTTCACCGCATAGGAGCCGGCTGCCGTGTAGGTGTGCGTCGCATTCTGGACCGTGGACGTGCTGCCGTCGCCGAAGTCCCACAGCCAGGATGTAGGCTCGTTCTCCGAGATATCCAGGAATTTTACCGTCAGCGGGGCTGCACCGCTCGTCACATCGGAGCCGAACGCTGCAATGGGCGCAACCGTTCCCGAAGCCACCGTGATATATCCGGTCTTCGAGACGGTGTTGCTGCCGGCCGTGTTCGTTGCCGTCAGGTTCACGGTATACGTCCCGGCATTTGCATAGGTGTGGACCGGGCTCTGGACGGTTGCGTTCGTACTGCTGCCGTCACCGAAGTCCCAGAGCCAGCCGGTCGGGGTGCCCGTCGACTGGTCCGTGAACTGGACCGTCAGCGGGGCTGAGCCGGAGGTTGTCCCTGCAGAGAACGCTGCTACCGGTGCGGTTGTCGTGACGGGGACTACGGAATACCCGTTTGCAGTGCCGGATGTCGGGTTCGTCCAGGTGATACCCTGGCCCTGGTTCGAGGCCGTGCACCAGCCATACCCGTTGAATGAGGCCCGGGTGGTCAGGTTGGTGAAACTGTACTCGACTTTGACATCCCCGTTATCGACGGTGGCTCCCGGCACGGTTGTCGGGTACATGTTCCCTGCCTTGAGATCCACGAACATCAGGTATTCTGCTGTCGAGGAATCCGAGGTAGACTGCCCGTAATAGAGGGGCAGCGTCCAGGATCCAAGGGTTCCCGGCCCGGGTTTGTAGACATGCGGCCCGTAGATGAAATCCGCCTTAGTGAACGTCTCATCGATGGCATTGTCTATGTGCGCATATTCGGCTGGCGGGGAGGGGTTGTAGGCCCCGGGTGTTGCGGGGGTCCAGTTGTACCCGCTCGATTTCAGGTGGACTGCGAAATCATCGGGGATGGGTCCTTTTACGGAGACCAGCAGGATGATATCGTTGTCGAATCCCCGGCCACCGGTGTTCGAGAGATAGAAGGTGCCGGACTTCGCATTGCTCGTCGTGACCTGTCCGCTCGGTGCAGATATATCGTTCGTGATATGGAGCTCGTTCAAGCCCCCGCCATCGGCCTTGATGTAATAGGTGTTGTTGGGACCGCTGTAGGTCGCGCCGTCCATATTGTACTTCACGCCGTCATCGTTTGCAACATTGATGAAGATGTGGCGGTTGTTGGACAACAGGCCGGTTGCCGTGATGTAATTTGTCTTGACGGTACTGCTGCTGCCGCCGCTGTTCGTTGTTACCAGGTTGACCGTGTACGTCCCGGGAGTGCTGTACGTGTGCGAGGGACTCTTGTCGGTGGAGGTTGTGCCGTCACCGAAATCCCAGGACCAGGAGGTCGGCGTGCCCGTCGAGGTGTCCGTGAACTGCACGTTCAGCGGGGCTAAGCCATACGCGGTGTTCACCGTGTACGAGGCAACCGGTGCCAAAATTACCGGTGCGCTGACCGTGATGTACCCGGTCTTCACAAGCGAGTTGCTGCCGGCAGTGTTCGTTGCCGTAAGGTTGACCGTATAGGTACCGGCGCTTGTGTAGGTGTAGGTCGCGTTCTGCGTTGTTGCATCAACCACGCCATCGTTGTTGAAGTCCCAGGTCCACGAGGTCGGGGAATTCGAGGATGTGTCGTTGAACTGGACCGTCAGCGGCGCCGTGCCCGAGGTCATGTCGGATCCGAACGCTGCCACCGGTACGGAAACGCCCGGAGTCGGGGTGGGGGTCGGGGTCGGCGTTATGGGATCCCGGGTGACCGAGTATCCGCTCACTTCCTTTGGAGGTATAAGGGCATTTGTCCAGGCGATCATCTCCAGGCCGTTGTTGGAGTTCTTGCAGTACCCGTAGACATTGAACGTCGTGAAGGGACCCGGGTTCCGGATCGTGTAGTTGATCCGCACGGCTCCCTGGTTCTGGAGGGCGGTATTCGGACGGAGGACACCGGATTTGAGATCCACGAACATCAGCCTGAAGGTGTTGGACGTATTGGTCATGTCCTGGCCATAGTAGAGGGGATAATCCACTTCATTCCCGGTTGGTTTCCAGGTCTGGGGCCCGTAGATGAAATCCGCCTTGGTGAAGGTCTCGTCGAGGGCTGCCGGGCGGTAGGTTACGGTGGAGAGATCCGGGGCCGTGTTGCTGGCCGTGTTCGGCGTCCACGTGTACCCGTCAGACGTGATCCTGAGGCTGAAGTCGTCGGGGATGGTCCCGTTCACCGCAACCAGGAGGAGGATATCGTCCTCGTATCCCTTCCCGCCCGAATCGGTGGCATAGAAGGTGCCGGTCCGGCTGTCGGTCGTGGTCACCTGCCCGAAATTCACGGCGGGATCGGTGGAGACGTGGAGCGCGTTGAGGCCCCGGTCAACCCCTTCGAACCGGATAATGTAGGTGTTGTTGCTGAAGGTGTTGTACTGAACGCCGCCATCGTTTGCCGTGCTGACAAAGATGTTGTTGTACCCGGGAAGGACTCCTCCTGAGGATCCGACCGTGATGTACCCGGTCTTCACCTGCGAGTTGCTGCCGGCTGAGTTCGTGGCCGTCAGGTTCACCGTGTATGTCCCTGCGGTCGTGAAGGTATACGTTGCATTCTGCGTAGTTGCATCAACCACGCCATCGTTGTTGAAGTCCCAGGCCCATGAGGTCGGGAAATTCGAGGATGTGTCGTTGAACATTACCGCAAGCGGGGCGGTACCGGAAGTCGTGCTCGCAGTGTACGATGCAACCGGTGCTACTGCCGCTGAAGTTACCGTGATGTAGCTCGTCTTCAGGAGACTGTTGCTCCCAGCCGAGTTGGTTGCCGTCAGGTTGACCGTGAATGTACCGGCTGAGGTGAACGTGTGGGTCACGTTCCGCTCGGAGGAAGTGCTGCCGTCACCGAAGTCCCACAGCCAGCTGGTCGGAGCGTTGACCGAGGTATCGTTGAACATGACCGCGAGTGGGGCGGTACCGGAGGTTGAGCTTGCCGTGTACGATGCAACCGGGACTACAACCGCTGAGGATACCGTTATGTAATCCGTCTTCAGGAGACTGTTGCTCCCGGCCGAGTTGGTTGCCGTCAGGTTGACCGAATAGGTACCGGCGCCTGTGTAGGTGTAGGTCGCGTTCTGCGTTGTCGCATCGACTACGCCATCGTTGTTGAAGTCCCACGCCCACGAGGTCGGAGTGTTGGACGATGTGTCGTTGAAGAGGATCGTCACCGGTGCGGTACCGGTGGTTGCGTTCGCTGAAAACGCAGCAACCGGGACAGACGGTGCCGCGACATTAACGGCGAATACCGTAGATCCCGCTGCCGAGTACTTGTCGGATGCAGTTACCGTTATATTGTATTTCCCTGCGGTATTTGCAGTTCCTGAAATTGTCTGGTAAGAGGTATTCATACCGGAATAGGAGCCGCTCAGGGCATACGTGGAGGACGACAGGGTCAATCCTTCGGGTAAACCGGAAACAACGGATCCGCCATCAACGGTATAGGTTGTTGCAATCGTGAACGGGGTATCGGACGTGATATCCCTGGCGGAGATGGCAACGGGGTGTATGGCACTGCCGATATCAACATTCTGCACAGGGGTATCACTGGTAACTACCGGGGCAACGTTCACGATATAAATTCTTGAATTGGCATCGGTTGTCCATGAAATTCCTTCGGCCTGGTTGGATGCACTGGCCCAGGAATAGGGAGTGAAGGCAGCAGTGGTACTCAGGTTCGTGAAACGGTATTCCACCTTGACTGCACCGCGATCCGTCAACGCAGCATTGTTCATGTTACCGGCATACAGATCAACGAACATCAGGTACGATTTTGAAGTGGTGTCCGTGATACTCTGGCCGCTATAGAGATTGAGTGTTGAGGGGGGAGTGTAGGGGGTGGAGCCGCCCGGACCGGGTCTCCAGGTCTGGCCACCGTAGACGAAATCGGACTTGGTAAATGTCTCGTCTACAGCCCCTGATACGTAACTGTATTCCGTGGGCATACTCGGATTATATGCCCCGGGGGTCGGGGGTGTCCAGTTGTATCCGCTTGACGTTATATGGACTGCAAAGTCATCGGGGATGGGGTCCTGGACCGTGAGAAGGAGGAGGACATCATCGTTCGATCCCCTTCCACCGGTAGTCGTCAGGTAGACCGTGCCCGACTGTGCCGTGGACCTGATGGGGGTATCCGTCCCGGTGGGGGAGGTGAAGACGTGGAGCTGGTTCAATCCGCCACCGTTTGCAGTGAGTAAATACGCATTGCTGGGTACGTTGTTCGCAGGCCAGTACGCGGCATCCCATCCCTTGTATTTCACACCGGCATCATTCGATACATTAATCGGGATCATACGGGTCGCCGGGAGCGGCGCCGTTCCGTCCGCCGTGGTTGCCGAGATATATCCCCGGGTGACCGTGTTGCTGCCTGCTGCGTTTGTCGCATTCAGGCTCACCGTGTACATTCCCACCGTGGAGTAAGTATATGCGGGGTTTTGCTCGGTGCTGTCTGTTGTTCCGTCGTTGTTGAAATCCCAGGCCCAGGTGGTCGGGGCGTTTGTCGATGTGTCAGTGAAATGGACAGTCAGCGGTGCATGACCGGTTGTTACACTCGATGTAAACGATGCGACCGGGGCTACGGCAGCTGCACTGACCGTTATATAATTCGCAAGCACGTTGCTGTTGCTGCCCACCGCGTTCGTGGCCGTGAGGTTAACGGTATACGTGCCGGCAGAGGTGTAAGTATAGGTAGCGTTCTGCGTGGTCGCATCAACCATGCCATCGTTGTTGAAGTCCCACGCCCATGAGGTCGGGGAATTCGAGGATGTGTCGTTGAACATGACCGCAAGCGGGGCGGTACCGGAAGTCGTGCTCGCAGTGTACGACGCGACCGGTGCTACTGCCGCTGAGGTTACAGAGATGTAGCTTGTCTTCAGGAGACTGTTGCTGCCCGCAGAGTTTGTGGCGGTCAGGTTGACCGTGAATGTACCGGCTGAGGTGAACGTGTGGGTCACATTCTGCTCGGTGGAAGTGCTGCCGTCACCGAAGTCCCACAGCCACGAGGTCGGAGCGTTGACCGAGGTATCGTTGAACATCACTGCAAGCGGGGCGGTACCGGAAGTTGTACTTGCCGAGAACGCTGTGACCGGTGCCACAGCCGCTGAGGTTACGGTGATGTAGTCCGTCTTCAGGAGGCTGTTGCTGCCTCCGGCATTTGTTGCCGTCAGGTTCACGGCGTAGGTACCAGTGCTTGTGTAGGTGTAGGTCGCGTTCTGCGTTGTCGCATCGACTACGCCATCGTTGTTGAAGTCCCATGCCCATGAGGTCGGAGTGTTGGACGAGGTGTCGTTGAACTGGACCGCAAGTGGGGCGGTGCCGGAGGTTGTATCAGCATTGAAGGATGCAACGGGGGAGTTGGTTGTCCCGAAGTAGTACGACGTCGGTTTCATCAGGGGTGCTGAATCGATCTGGTTAGCAGACAATGAATACGAGGTATCCCCGATTCCATCTCCATCTGCATCCGTACCGGCATAGGTGCTGAAGTAATTACCGAGAACCTTGGTGTAAGGAGTTCCCTGATAGGTATAAGCCATAACTGAGGGGGAAACCCAAGAGAACGCTGGGGGATCATTTGCTCCCTGATTGACTACGGGACTCACACCATCCGGGATAACAAAATTGTTAAGATATATGTTGGCGGAGTACGATGTCGATAATATCCGAACACAGGGGACGGTGTTATCGCTGAACGAATTGTTCCTGATGACACTATTGTAATTCGCACTGGAATAGATTACACCATTGTTGCTGGTTGCCGTCCCCGTGGTGCCTGTAAATGTATTGTTTTCGATGACATTCTTCGTTCCGGAAAGAAGAATCAGGGTGTTTACAGGATTATTTCTGAATATATTATTGGAAATGGTGTTATTTGTTCCCATCAGTGTGATAGCTCCCGATGTGGTTGATGTTGGAGCCATCAATCCATCAAAAATACAATTCCGGATGATCAGGTTCGTATTCCCGGGAGATGTTGTGGGAAACGTAAATCTCCCGTTGGTGAAACGGATACGTTCAATAATTGAACCGGTGCCGGTATTCAATGTCCGGCCTTTTCCTCCGATATCAATAGTTACGGAATTGGCATCTTCACCAGCGATAGTAAGGGTCTTGGAGAAACCTGCGTCCATCGCGTAAGTCCCATTATAAAGGAAAATGGTATCCCCATTAACCACCGATGCACTGCTCAACGCAGTGGCAAACGATGTGAAGTCACATCCGCTTGCGCCAACGGTCCAGTTTGTGGCTGCCGATACCGGCATGATCGCAGTTACGATCACCAGAAACAGTACCAAGAGGGCGGAACGCCACCCGGAACAAATTAAACCGGTTTTTATCGTCATATTTACATTCTCCACTGAAAAATTCCGCCGGAACAGATGGCACAACGGGTAGCTGGCGCAGCAATGAACATGAGACCACTCATGAGCACCCAAACTCCTGCCCGGAACGAAGATACAGTACGGTTCATGGTCTCACACATTCCCGGTGCTGCCGGCAGCCGGCACAGGGGCCGGCCGGGGGGTATTCCTTATTGCAGTGTCTGCAATTGCGGGTTCAGGGAGCGGTACGCGTCCCGTCGCATCCGGGGTTCCCGTAAGGACTATGAACCCCAGCACGAGCAGGCTGATGAACTGGTTGAGAAAGCGGATCCTGTTGTACATTATGACAAAATTGAAACTCACATAAGTAAAAGATTTCTATTTTATCATTTACTAAAGTTAAATTAAAATGATTGATAAATTGGGCGTTTTTCCTGAACTAACGGACCTTGCCGGGACCGGGATCTTCCGGGTTCCCGTTTTTTGGTACGCGGAAATCCGCTATGGGAGAAAATCCCGGGAAAAAGCAAAACCGTAAACTATTTTTAGTTTATGTTTGTGATAAATTCAAAATTTAACATTAACATAAATGTTCCGGAACGGATCAACCGCGGGAGAATGCGTAGGAGCGCGGAAAAACCCGGTGTCACCGGTAATCCGGGGAATTTCTCCTTGAGCCGCACAACCCGAAAGAGGGTAGCCCGGAAACATTCTTTGGTTGGTAATGCTTTCCTAAAGACGGGAAACGGTACCCGGAGTGAAAAAAAGAAGGAAGTTATTATAGTGGGGAGCAATCACAGGGGATTAGACGGGATCGACTAACCATCCGCTGTAACTGCTGCCCGGACCCTGCGCAGATGTGTTCACACTGTTTGTCCATGATATACCCTGTCCCTGGTTGGACTGGTTGCACCATGCATATGCGTTGAACGCTACGACAGCGTTGGTCGGGATGCCCGCTATGGTATAATCGACCTTGACAGCACCGTGATCGATCAACGAACCATTGTACGTGCTGTTCGCATTCGTCCCGATGATGCCGACCTTGAGATCAACCGGGATAAACTTGAAATTGTTCACCGCAGTATCGGCCATGTTCTGGCCGTTGAAGACCGGGAATGTAGCTGAGGTCGAAGGTCTCCAGTAGGTATCAATGTTATCTGAATCGTCATTTTGCGTGAAATCCGCCATACTGAATTCCGCGTTGCTCACCGCTGATGCATTGTACGCGATATTCCCGATAGCCGGCAGCTGGTTAAGGGCGCCTGTGGGTGTCCAGTTGTAGCCGCTCGACGTTATGTGGACTTTGAAATTGGAGTCCGGGGTCCCGTTTACCGCAATGAAGAGGATTGCATCGTCGTCAAAACCCCGTCCCCCGGTGTCCGACAGCCAGAATGTCCCGCTTGTTGATGTAGTCTTGTTGAAAGCCCCGCTCGGGACATTTATTGGATCGTGCGTGATGTGCAGGGCATTGAGGCCGCCGCCGCCGAGTTTGTAGTAATACATCTCATTGGAATTTTTATCGAACCTGATGCCATTTGCATTTTTGATGTTAATGTCCTTATAACCCGACCACGGAGTATCTGCCGCCACCGGTATCACCGCAATGGCGACAAAGAGGAGGAGGGCAACTGCAGCCATCCACCATAATCTGGTTGTTCTCATGGTTGTTGTTCTCATACGATTACCTCGTTCATTCCCTGCAGGGCACTGCCCCGCCGGGCGTTAACAATTTTAATTTAATTAAACCAAATTGTTAACGTTTTTCACTTGATCGAACGGGCACATATATTTTTGTATTTGATATATTTTCAAAAATACCGGCCGGTATGCTCACCCGGCGCCGTTGATAAACTATTTCCCGGATTACCATATGTGGGATCCCACAATCCCTGCACTATCCCGGGCCGGCGGGTGTAGTCCCTGGCAGCATGGCAGAGGATGACCGGGATCCCTACGATCAGGGTAAATACGGTCCGGGTACACGTGATCCTGATGAGACTGACAAAAAATGAGGAGATGGTCCTCGCAGCCATCGTTACGTTAGGCAAAGGAGATCCCGCAACTCCTGTGATCATCAGCGCAATCCACCATGCATTTGCGGACATGGATGTCAGTGCTCTTGTCGTGCACCTGGGAACGCTTCTCGAATACGGCCTCATCCGGAATGCACGCGATACATCGGAGAGGCTCGGCAACAGTTACGTTATAACCCCGGATGGAATCGGGTATTACAACCGGAATATCAGGACAGATCCCTGAAGTACTCCTCCAGCTTACCCTTTTTTTGTAAACCCTGATGGATAATGCACTTCCCACCAGGGTAAGCTCCCCGCTGGATCGTGCCGGAACTGTTTTTACCGGATCCGGAAAAAAGAGATGATTAATCGATCCCGACCATCACTTCGGAAGCCTTCATGATGGCATAGACTTTCGATCCCTCGTGCAGTTTCAGGTGTTCTGCCGAATGGGTGGTGATCGATGAGACGATCTCATTGCCGCCGGCAATGGTGATCACGACTTCGGTACTGACCGGGCCCTTCTTGATAGACTTCACGGTGCCCGCAATCTGGTTTCGCGCACTGATCTTCATGGTCTTCACCATCTGTCCATGCATCTGCCTGATGTATAATACTTTGGGTAACATTGTATCATTACTATTATATGAAAGCGAATCTGTCTCTTCCGGCGTTTTATTGCCAGGAAACAACCAGGCAGGGGCCCGGCTCTTCTGCCCGGGCAGTACGGGAGAGAGAAACCGTAAAACCGTTTGAATAAAATCCCGCTGCCGGGGGTATGAAAAGCGTTAACGAAACGTGTAACCGTTACCAGGGGCAATCCCGTGTTCCAGGAACCGTCCCGGAATCTCCGGAAGCCGGGCTAGTCCCCGTCATCGTCGTACACGATATAATAACAGGTCGGGCACAAGCCGCTGAAACCCGGGTGGATATCGATCCGGTACGGCCGGTTGCATTCCCTGCAGTTCCGGACAAAGTTCTCCCTGCATTCCGGGCATAACACCGGACCGTGATACCCCGGGTCCGGGCGGAATTTCGAGCTGCACTTCGGGCACATCCTCAGGGATAACCGGTGAAGTGCCGCTGCCGCTGATCCGGGTCGCAGCCGCAGGCTCTTGTCGTCCCCGCCGGTGCAGGACAATGGTTTCCCTGCTCTTTCTTCTCTTGCGGGATGCATACGATCAATCCATTTCAGGTACATTTCCGGGATGCCGTACCCTGTTGTCGCTCTCGGGCACCCGTACGGCCGGGTTGCATCCGCCAGGTTCCGGTCTTTTATCCTGGTGCAGACTGGACCGTCTTCCGGTGGATTCCCCGGCCGGTACGTTGCCCCCGCCAGGATCGTGACGGGGGTGGAAGTTATGGCATTGTTCTGATATCATCGGGAAGCCGGCCGGCATTCCCGCGGCGGGTCCGGCCGGTAGATCCCTGGCATTTACAATACGATCTCCGTTGAAAAATTTCCCACAATTGCAGGAACCGGCCACAGGGTGAACATGTGCCGGTTCCCGGATGATGTTTTTCGGACTTGCCGGTTGGGTAGAGATGAAGGATCAAGCCCATGTTAGCAATTGAATGTAATACCTGCCTGTTCTCGCTGATAACACAGTCGGTCAGCTTGGTTGAGCGACAGGATACATCGACCGGGGAATTTACCTTCCCGGGACGTACCTGTGGGGTCATAGACCGGCAGCCTGTATTATCAGGTACCCATGCTTCGTACAACTATTAAAAGTTAATTAAATTAAATTGAATTTTGTAAAAAATTAATATATATCAATTTACTTTCCGGTGTGCAGGGGCACCGGGAGAAACTCCCCCGGCTCCGGAATAAAACCGGGGCCCGTCTCCGGGGAGTTTCACCGGTACGCCGGATCAGTCATCGTCTTCATGCCGATGCCCGTCGGGACCGTGCCGGTGGCGCCGGCCGGATCCGTTGCCGCATCCCCGCCCGCCCTGTCCGCCATCTTCCCGGGATCGTTCGAGCACGGTCCCGTCCGAAGCATGGGCCCGGATGCCTTCGATGAGGACCGTCTTCCGGACCCCCGATACATCCTCGATGGAGACCGAATCGCCGGGCCGGATGGTGATGTCCTTGAGTTTCTCCCGTTTCCCGTGCATCTGGATGTCCTCGATGAGCACGTGCGTGCCGGACGATTTGTTCAGAACCATATGGACAACTCCCGAGTGGACCATCTGGCGCATGCAGTTTTTCGGCAAAAAACGCATCCGGAACCCGACAACCGGCTCGTGCCGGACTGTCTCCGCAATGCCCTCGAAACCGATCTCGTGGTAGGCCCGGATATCGTAGACCGCCGCAGCCGACCGGGCAGCCGCCGGCCCGACCGTGTGGCAGGAGAGGATGCCGGTCACGGGGTCAGCAGAGATGACCCGGAGCACGTGCTGGATGGGACACGCGGGTTCGATGGGCCGGCCCCGGAGGATGTCGCCCGGTACGATGCCCCACCGGTCCACGAGGTCGGCACGGAAGGGATGGATGTGGCGCCGGGCGGACGGCTCGCCCTGAAACGGCCGCACGATAAAATCGTAATCGAACCCGAGCAGATCCCGGCCGGAGGGGGCCGGATCAGAAGGGGCCCGGATCGGGTTCTCGCGCCGGGGATAGTACGGGCAGCCGGCAAGCTCTTTCTTTCCCTGCCGGGCAAGCGCTATGAACTCCCCACACGAAGGACACCCGCAGGCTGCACAGTTCCGGCCGGGGGGCTCCCACACCATCTTCTCACTCTCCCCGGTACAGGTCGTCGGCACCGTCGAGTGCCTTCAGGATCCCGAAATGATTCTGCCACCCGATCTCCTTCTTCCCGGCACAGATGGTGCAGACCGCAAGGGGCGGCATGCCCCGGAGCACGATCGTGCCCGGGTCGAGAATCCCGGGCATGGCCCGGATCGCTTTCATCAGGAAGCGGAGGCCGGTTCCCTGCACCGCGTTGGTCTCGATGATATCCACCCGGGGCGCAACTTCCCGCACCCGCTCCCGGAACACCTCCTTTTCCGCCTGGGAGATCAGGTCGACCTTGGTCACGACTGCAATATCGGCAAGCGCTATCATCGGCGCCATCTTCAGGGGGCTGTTCGTCCCCCCCACTGCCGAGAGCACGACAATCCCGAGCGACTGCGTAGTATAGGGCGTGCACCGGAGGCAGAGTCCGGCGCTCTCCACGATCAGGATGCCGGCACCGAGATCGTCGGCCCAGGTGATGGCATCCCGGAGCACGAGGATCCCGGTATGGTCCGGGCAGACATCGCCCGAGTAGACCTTCTTTGCCGGGATCCCGAACTCTTTTGAGAGTTCCTCGTCTTCGAAAGCCCGCACGACATCGATCTTGAGAAAGGCGATTGCGTACTCGCCCTGGAGCTGCCGGATGATCTGCCGGATGACCGCGGTCTTCCCGGCGCTCGGGGGGCCGGCAAAGATGAGCAGTTTCATGATTGGAGCACCTCCCCGTCCAGAAGTTCCCCTGCCCGGATCCTCTCCCGCATGCGGGACAGGTACCCGTCCATGGAAGAGATCTCCGAGAGGATCTTCTTCTCCCGGCCGCCCGGCTCAAGGATCGTCTCCACGGCCCCGTTCCGCATCACGATCCGCCGGTCCGAGAGGAGAGCGAGGAGCGGATCGTGCGTGACAAAGAGGACTGCCTTGTTGTTGCTTTTGAGGGAGGCTATCACGTTCTCCTTGAAGATGCCCCCGCTCTCCACCTCGTCAAGGAGGATGATGGGCGCACTGCTGATGAAGATGGCATCTGCTATCAGGAGCGAGCGGGTCTGCCCCCCCGAGAGTGCGGTCATGCGCATAGTCCCTGCGATCTTCTCACCGGTAAACTCGTTCGCGAGCCGGATGGTGCCCTCGATCCGGGACGCGTCTATGATCCTCCGGGCTTTCACGTGCATATCCAGGAACTCGCCGACCGTGAGATCCGCAAGGCACTTGGTGTTCTGGGTGATGAGGGCAATAGGTTTCTTTGCCGGGTCCCGGACCATCTCGTCGGGGGGCACTTCACCGTTGACAAGAACGGTCCGCCCGGTCACCGTGTCCCCGCAGGCAAAGATCTCGATATCGTTGATGAGCGCGGTCTTCCCGGACCCGGTGGGACCAACGATCGAGATCATGTCCCCGGCCCGGATCGTTATCTCCTCAAACGCTTCCCTGCTCCCGTCCCGGGCCTTCCCGGGCAGGACGGTTATTGTCGTGATGGCAGACGACTCCCTTCGTGCGCCATCAGGATCAGGCCTTCGGGACCGGCCCCCGGACTCCCCCGCAGGACATGCCATCACATCTTCTTCCATAAGATCACTCCGGCCCCGACAACTCCGACAACGATCACCGTGTCGAGGAGGGTCTCGGCCACTTTCGTCCCGAGAGGATTCCCACCTGAACTCTTCGCAGGCGCTGCTGTCGCTTTTGTCATAACCGGGCCGGCCTGCGGCTGGCCGGATCCGCCGGACGCCTGCCCGGCATCGTACTGGTCGGAGGAGACCCACCCGCTGCCTTCGGATGCGGGAACCACCGTTACCCGGATGTAGTCGGGGCGCGTAAGATTGTATACCGTTCCTGCATCCGTGGTCACGGCCAGGTTCACGGTATAATTCCCGACCTGCCGGAAGACGAACTCGGGGTTCTTCTCGGTACTGTCCGGAACAGCGTCCCCGTCAAAGTCCCAGGACCAGGAGGAAGCATTCTGGACGGTCGAGGTGTCCAGGAACCGGACAACAAGGGGGGGAACGCCGGTGGTAGTATTTGCCGAGAACCGGACCCTGGGGGTTACCGCGCTGATGCCGGAGGTGGTGTTACCGGCCTCACCGGTGCTGATGCCCGGGACAATCCCGCTGCTGTCATCGAGATACGAACTTTTCGATCCCGACCCGGACCCGACGGTTATGTAACCGGCCTGGGTCTTCGTGCCGCTGATCCCCTGGCCGCTTGTCCCGGTCAGGGCAACGGTATACGTTCCCGAAGACAGGTAGGTATGTACCGGGTTCTGCTCGGTGGACGTGTTCCCGTCGCCGAAGTCCCAGGACCAGGTCCGAAGCTGCTGGGGATAGGTGGTATCGGTGAACTGGACGAGGAGGGGCGCTGCACCCGAGGTCACATTTGCCTTGAAATCGGGCGAAGGTGCATTATATACCGGTGCACTGCCGGGAGCTGTCGGGAATTCGGAGGCCCGGTTTGCATACAGCGGCCCGAGAACAGTATACCCGCTGCACCCGGAGGACCCGACAAGCATGTTCGTCCAGGAAATACCTTTTCCCTGGTTGGTATTCAGGTTCCAGGCATACACGTTGAAAGTCGCTACCGTATCCAGGTTCTCGATCGTGTACTCGACTTTCACCGCCCCATTGTCGTTGAGCTTGGACAGGTCGATCGCCCCATTTGGTCCGAGCGGACCTGCCTTGAGATCCACGAACATAAGCTTGAACTTGTTGGTGGTGTCGCTCGTATCCTGCCCGTAATAGAGCGGGTAATCGGCAGGGGGATTGCTCCCGGCAGGTTTCCAGGTCTGCGATCCATAGACGAACTGGGACTTGGTAAAAGTAGTATCAATGGCCCCGGGAAGGTAGGTTATGTTTGCAAGATCGGGTTGTTTGCCCAGTTCGCCTGACGGAGTCCAGGAATACCCGCTGGATTTTATATGGATTGCAAAATTTTCAGGAATATTGCCGTTCACGGCAACCAGGAGAATGGCCTTGTCCTGGTAGCCTCTACCTCCGGTCTCCGTGACATAGAACGTGCCGGACTGGGATTTGGTAGTGGAAACATCGCCATAATTCGGGGGCGCGGTTGTTGCAGTCGATGCAATGTGGAGAGCATTGAGCCCGCCGGTGCCTCCCTGGGTGAACTTGAAGTAATAATACCCGGTCGGCTGGTTTGCAAAAGCCATGTTGCTAATATCGTATTTTCCCGGGAAGACCCCGAGTGCAGTGGAGCTGTCATCTGCTGCTGCAGGAGGGATACTGGATACCAGGAGAAAAAAAACAATGGCAAGAGGTATCCACGCGGTCCTGATTCGAGATCCTGATTTCTGGTTGTTCATGAAATGCTTCGTCCCCCGGTTTGTTAAACAATTAAAATTAATTATTGCAATAAGGTAACTATTTTTATTTCATGAGTAAGTAAATATATCCCTCATGGTGCGGACAACCAGTCCCAAAAAAGATGCAGGTTTGCAGCAGAGAGTATCGGATATACGATTCTCCTCCGGCGGGAGATCGCCCCGGAAGATCACCCGGAGATGCCGTCTTTCCGGCTGCATCAGGTAAACCGGGAGGTAATCATGCTGCGCGGGGATTTCCATTGGACGGATCATTGCGAGGAGTGGAGTGGCATTCAGGTACCATGAACAGCCACTCCTTCACCCCCGGGCCTGTCATGCGGTTCCTGTATCCACTCCGACCGGGCACCCCGAAAAGAACCGCGAGGGTCCTGCTACCCGGGGAAGACGTCCGATGAAATTCCCTGCAGCACTGGTTCTTCTCATTGTTTTATGGGGAATATCTGCAGCGGGTGCTGCCGGAGTTGCCCTGACGACACCCCAGAGCGAATATTATATCCGGGTTGGAGAAGAAGGAACAATCCCCCTTGCGATCGTAAGCACGTACGATCATGATATTACCGGGACACTGACACAAACCATGATGCCGGTGACTTCCGGATATACCGGATCGCGCGGCCCGGGTACAGTCTCCCGGACTTTTTCCGCGTTCACGGAGGAGCGCACGGTTTCTCTTCCTGTCGGGACATCGGACAAGCCGGCGGATTTCGATCTTGCGATCTCGTTCGGTTATCCTGAAGATGGCGGGAGGATTTCAGCGATCAATAAAATCCGGATCCATTTCATCACGAGCATTGAAAATCCACCTGCGAACCATGAAACCCTCTCCGGTTCCGATACCCCGGATCCCGCAGCAGGAAAATCCCCCGACCGCCCCGCAGCGGGAGAGACACCGCAGACCCGGAGCCAGGAAGAGCAGCTCCAGGCCAGCCAGATGCCGCAGGACATGTCTGCACTGAAAAGCCAGATGGCAAAAGAGAGCAACCGGTCGGAGAATAATGAGGATGAATTACAAGGATACATCCTCGCAGATCCTCTCATAACCTCCCTGGACCGTGAAGTAAAAGGAGCCGGTTTTGCACTTGCGAAAACGGATATCAGCCCGGTCTCCAACCGTTCGGGTCTTTTTTTGCTGACCTATTCCTCCGGGGCAAAGGAGGTGAATGTCCGGGGAACCATCCGGGAGACCCGCGTCCAGTTCGCAGAAGAAACCTCCAGTGTCCCGGTTCCCCTGCCGGATGTGCTGATCAGCAATACAACGTACCAGGAATACGGGAGCCGGATCGCAGAACTGGGATTCCTCCGCCGGCAGACCAGGATCAATGTCACGCCGGATCATAAGACCATTGACCTCACATATTCGGATACAAATAACCGCAATCTTCATCTGGAAGCAGAGATACTGGGCGGGAGGGTCATTGCAATACAAGGAGATGACCCCACCGACCCCCTTGCAGCAATCCTCCCGGTCATCGGTCTTGCCGCGGTCCTCCTCATTTCCACCGGGATCTGGTACCTTGCCCGGCACCGCCCGGCAGAGAAAACTGTGCTTCAGGAAGGAAGACCAGAGACGCGATCACACAAATCCCCCCGGGAGATCGCAAACCGCCTCCTGGATGAAGCAGAGCAGGATGCCGGGTGCGACTCCTGGCCGGACGCGTACCGGAAGACCGGACGGGCCCTCAGGTTCTTCCTCTCGCATGAGCGGGGAAGCGGCAGGGAACTGACCGGTGCGGAGCTGGAACAGCTTATCGGCTCCCCTGCCGGAGATTCCGAACAGGTCCGGTTCATCCTGGACCGGTGCCGGAAGGTAGGGTTTGCACAAGAGCTGCCGCCCGCAGGAGAACTTCCGTATATGATCCGGATTGTCCGGGCAATGCTCTCAGGGGTGGATGGCGAAGAAGGACCGAATAACAAGGCCGGACTACCGTCAGAACAGCAGGGGAAGTGAACCGGGAAGAACTGTTCCGTTCGCGTGGGCAACAGGGCATACCGCTCAAAGAACACTGCCGGACAGATCATAAAAAGGGTCCTGCCCCGGAGTCCGGTGAATAAACGATCCCTGTTATGCGAGAGTTAGTTCCGGAACATCTGATTTTAGGATTTTAGGGGCATCCTCCCGGGACCTGCCCCATAATTTCAACCAGCCGGGTTCGTGGGTACCGTTCGCCAGCCCCTCCGATTGTAACATAATTTTATTTATTTTTTCCAAAAGTTAAAAATATTACATTGATAGAATATACACTGACGGGAGTACCATCCATATGCAAAGGAGCCTGCTCACGGAGCGTCAGATGGAAGTGCTACGATACCGCAAAGACGGGAAGACGCAGCAGCAGATCGCAGATATTTTCCACACATCGAAGGCTAACGTCTGTTCGATAGAGAAAAATGCCAGGAGAAAAATACAGTCCGCTCAGGAGACACTCTCCTCTCTTTACCTCCTGGACGCACGCCTGATCTTTACCCTGGATGCCGGATCCGATCTCTTCGATTCCATTCCGCACATTATTGAACAAGCCGGACAGGCAGGCATTCCTGCACCCGGCGATCCGATGGATCTCATCAACCGGATCCGTAACGAGAAACCCGATCGTATCCACGGGCGGTACATCAAGAAAGCTATTGATGTGTACCTGGAGAGCAACGGCGGGTTACGGTTCGGGTAGCATGCCCATTGCAGGGATCTTCGGTTAACGATACCGGCCCCTTGTTAACCATATAGTTTAAACAAATGAAATAAATTAACAAAAACTTATGTATTGTCTGCCCCACATAACAAGGAGCTGATCCGAACGATCTATATCTGTATTGACGACACTGATACCCTGACAGGGCCCCGGGGAACAGGGAAACTGGCCAGAGCCATCGCAGATACCCTCAAAGCAGAATACCCGATCTTTGCAGTGACCCGCCACCAGCTGTACGTGCATCCCGATATCCCCTATACTTCGCACAACAGCGATGCCGTCATCCACGTTGAGGCAGAAGGAAATGATGCCCTGGATCACATCTTCGAGACGGCCGAACAGGTCATGCTCGGCGATTTTCTGGAAGGCAGCGATCCCGGCCTTGCCGTAGCCTCAGCGGACCAGATCACCGCATCGCTTATCGCCTACGGGCAGGATGCAAAATGTAAAATTCTCAACCAGGAGCGGGCCCGAACGCTTGCAAAGAACCTGCATATCCGGCTCAAGGGTCTCGGGGGCACGGAAGACGGCGTGATCGGCGCAATGGCAGGCCTCGGGCTTGCCACGATGAAATGTGACGGGCGCTACCTCCTGAGGGGAAGAATCCGGGATATTACCGGGCCCTGTACCGTGGAAGAACTCTTCGAGCATGGTGTCGACGAGGTCTGCACGATGGACGGCCGGCAGCTCACGACAGGGACCATCCAGTTACGGCCCGGCAAGGCACCCCGCACCTGCCCGATGTCCGGGAAAGCCGTCCTCTTCGTCAGGGAAGAGAACGGCCAGTTGGTGGAAGACAAACGGGATTGACATGGAATTGCGCAACCGGGTGGGGCTCGCGTTTATCCTGATAGGCTGTTTCCTTGCGGGGATGCTGGTCCTGGATATGTTTGGCGAAGCAGTTTTCCCCCAGGGCACGCCGGTCATTGCTCCCGGCGTACTCCTCGACCAGGTCTTCACAAAAGCCGGGTTCCTGTATGGCCCGCAATCCTGGCGCCCCGGTTACGATCCCCTGGGGATCGAACCGGGACAAGGGGTCCAGGATAACGAGACCTGGTACCTGATGTTCGTCAACCTGAACGCAACCCCGGTCAGCGGCGATCCCAATGTAAAGAGAGTCGGGTCGGTCCGGGTAACCTATAACATTACTGCCCTGAACGGCAGGGCCGTGTTTGACGTGTACGGCCTCTCAGACGATGCCCGCTCGACACGGACAAACCGGCAGACCGGCTATAACAACTGCAGTTTCATGGTAACGGGCAATGCAACGGCAGGATCGTCCATGCCGGCAGCCATGCCGCTTGCAGTTTCAGGTATCCGCCAGTACCGGATAGCGGTCTCCAACAACCAGCAGGCAGATTACAACAGCCTGACAGCAACAACGAGTACCCTGGCGTTCTACCCCCCTGCCGGAAGCGGCGAGGCTGCCCTCCATGTGACTTCGAGCCTTGCAAAACGCATGGGAACCCTCACGGAAACATCCGAAAAGGACGGCGTGTTTTATATCACAGCCAATGGAGCCGCGCCGGGTAACGAGATGCTCCTTTTGGTCTCAGTCGACCGCCCCCAGCCGGACAATTTCAGCCTGCGGATCCGGTCGGAATTCGTGAGGACCTGATACGATGGCGATAAAAAAACCGTACTTTTCCCTGCACGAGATTGCCCTTCTCTCGCTCTGCGCCGCACTCATCGTGGTCCTGAACTCGACTTTTACCCTTCCCCTGAAAATTCCCGGCCACACGGGCATCTACTGGGTGGTCCCGGTCATCATCGGGGTCGGCATCGTGAAAAAGCCGGGGGCGGGGACGTACATCGGCCTTATCTCGGGGATCCTCGCCACCCTCTTCGGGCTCAACACCCTCCATATCTTCAATCTCGCAATCTACCTCGCGCTTGGGGGGATGATCGATCTTGCCGGCCTTATCTTCTTCTACCGGCTCGACCACCCGGCAGCCGGCTTTGTTGCAGGAGCCGCGGGCAACCTTGCCAAGATGGTGGTAAATTACGTCCTCCAGACATTCCTCGGGATCCCTGCTGCATTCATCGTGATCGGTATCGGCACTGCATCCATAACCCATTTCATCTTCGGGGGCATTGGGGGCGTCATCGCGGCGCTCGTCCTTTCCCGTCTCTTGAAAGCCGGGGTGATCTCCCGTGACAAATCCTGACCCGGTTGTCATTACTGACCTCTCGTTCCGGTACCCGGAGACCCTGTCGGGCAGGAGCATCCTCGCCCTCCGGCATCTCACGCTCACAATGAAGAGAGCAGAGTTTGTGCTCATCACCGGCCCGAGCGGGTCGGGAAAATCCACGCTGGCCCGGTGCCTGAACGGCCTGATTCCCCATGCAACGGAAGGCACCATGGAAGGAACGGTCATCATCCACGGTATGGATACAAAGGAGCACGATACCTGCGAGTTTGCATCGCATGTCGGGATGGTCTTCCAGGATCCCGGCCACCAGCTGGTGACCGGGGATGCCGAGAGCGAGATCGTCTTCGGGCTGGAGGCAAAAAACCTCTCCCGGGAGGAGATCCGGGCACGGCTGGACGAGACCGTCCCGCTCCTCAAGATCAGCCATCTCCTGGGAAAACCAATATCCGACCTCTCCTGGGGGGAACGGCAGCGGGTGGCCATCGCGTCGGTCCTCGCCATGCGGCCTTCGGTTCTCGTCATGGACGAACCGTTCTCCGGTATCGATGCGGGGTCAGTACGGGATCTCGCAGACCTTCTCCGGGATCTCAAAAGGACGCTTGAGATAACCATCATCGTCTTCGAGCACCGGACCGCGTACCTGCTCCCGCTTGCCGATCGCATCATCGTCATGAAGGCCGGAACGATCGTCTCCGACCGGAAACCCGGCCCTCGCAGCACCGGGGAATCCCCTTCGCCCGGGCGGGCATCCCTTCCATCCCGGGATACAGGGAAACAGGCTCTTCCTCTCCCATCGCTCTCGCTCCGGGACATCAGGTACCGGTATCCCGGCGCCCGGTCGGCTGCCCTTGACGGGATCACGGTTGATTTCTATCCGGGGGAGATCACAGTCATCACCGGTGCAAACGGATCGGGAAAGACAACGCTCCTGAAACACTGCAACGGGCTCCTTCGCCCGGAGCAGGGCTCGGTCCTGTATGGCACGGAACCCCTTGCCGGAAAGACCGTTGCCGCTGCGGCCCGCACGGTTGGCCTCCTCAACCAGCACGCCGATTACCAGCTCTTCGAGAGCACGATCACCGACGAACTCGCGTTCGGGCCCCGCAATCTTAAGAAAACACCGGAGGAGATCCGAAAGATAATAGCAGGGGTCCTTGAGCAGTGTTCCCTCACCCACATTGATCCGAAAACCCCCCCGCTCGGGCTCTCCGGGGGTGAGAAACAGCGGGTAGCCCTTGCGGGCATTCTTGCTATGGAGACCCCGGTCATCATCCTGGACGAACCTACCTTTGGCCTGGACCAGGATCTTAAAAAAACATTTACCGCATTTCTCCGGCAGCTGTCGGATAAAAACAGGACGGTCATTGTTGCAACCCATGACGAGGAGTTCGCTTTTGCCTGCGGGGATCGGTTCATAACAGTTCTTGCCGGCCGCATCCAGACAGACGAACGAAGGCCGGGCAGGCTGGTGCAGGGATCGTGAACCCGGAGACTCCGGAAGGGATCCGTAACGAAAACGGAAGGGGAACCAGAAAACTTCGCCGGCTGGAAATACTCCGGTTCCGGCCGGGGGACTCGTTCCTGCACCGTCTCGACCCCCGTACAAAGCTTCTCGTTGTCCTGACCGTAAGCATCATTGCCCTCCTGTTAAGTTCGCTTGTGGTGCTGGTCATTCTCTTTCTCTTTGTCCTGCTGCTCGCCGCAGGCTCGGGCATTCTGCGCCGGTTCCTGCGGGCGCTCACGCTCGTTCTGCCCCTCTTCATCCTCGTCCTTCTTCTCGACAGCCTCTTCTCGAAAACATCGGGGGGCACGGTCTGGTTCTCGCAGGAGGTCGGATTCCTCCATCCCGAAGTCACGACCGCGGGGATACTTTTTGCCACATCAATGGGATTCCGGCTCCTCTCCCTTGCCGGGGTCTCGTTCCTCTTCATCATGACCACCTCGCACGATGATTTCACGCGAAGCCTGAGGGGCCTCAGGCTCCCGCCGGTCCTCACCTTCTCGCTCGGGTATGCTCTCCGGTCAACCACCACCCTCACCGAAGATACCCGGCAGATCATGGATGCCCAGCGGTCCCGGGGTCTTGAACTGGACCGGGGAACGGTCATAAAAAACCGCTCCAAACTCGCAGCGCTTTTCATACCGGTGACGGTCTCCCTCCTCAAGCGGTCGAAGAATACCGCCGATGCCATGCAGGCCCGGGGATATTGCCAGACCATGCCTCATTCCTGCTATCGTCCACCGGTCTTCGGCAGGCCGGATCTGCTCATGGGGCTCATCCTGGCCGGGCTGGTTCTTTTCCTCCTGACGTTGAACTGGTTCTTCGTCGCCTGACGTGCCAGGGGGAGAGGGTACCGGGCCGGAAACTCAGGATTTCCCCCCGGCCCCGGAAAAATGATTCGGAAAACAGAGTGACTATGGATACTGCATCGGGAAGATCTGACGCTCTACAGGATTTCCCCGCATGCCCGCATGCCCGCAGATCCACGGTCGCGGCGGGCCGTACTACCTGCACGCAGGGTCCGGATTTTCCTGTGCAGTTATTATGGGATATCTCAAAAGCTCCCGCCCCAAAAAAGGGGCCGGGCTGGTGCAAAACAAAAGAGATGACTGCCAGATCCCGGAAACCGCTATTTAACGGTGCAGAGCGGATTTTCCTGATAAAGAGCCCCGACAGGATTGTTTGTACGAAAACACCGGGCGGCAAAATAAAAAATTAAACAATATTTCCTTCTTTCTTGAGCAGCATCTCCACGTGGGCATCAGCCTGCCTGCCATCGAACTGGATCAGGTAATTGCCGGCTTTGCGCACAACAAACGTATTGTCAATCTCCTGATCGAAAAGGCCCCCGTACCCGTCCTGGTCGAGTTTCGCGCCGGTATCCTTGTCATAGACAGTCACGGTGAACCGGGAATTTTCTGAAGCATAGGTTGAATTATACAGGGTGTCGGAGGGTCCGTCTTTCTTTGCCGAACGGTTGATGGAGACCGATACATGGCTCGTCATCTCCGGGCTCACGGTGAATTTGATTATAAGGGGCGGGTTTGCCACATTGAAGGCTACGGCAGTGGGAGTGTTCGTAGGATTATAGGAAAGATCGCCTGAGTAAATCAAAGCATAGTCATTCTCTTCCGGGGAGGTCTGCGTGGGAACCTGGGTAACTCTCAGGGGAACGGTAGTCGTCGTTTCAAGAATCGGGGTCACTTCGGTGACGTACGCAATCGTTGGTACGGCTGTTGCTGTTGTAGGAACATAAATTGCCGGAACAGAACGGGCCGGGGAAGTCGGCGTGACCGCAATATTCTCCCCTGCGGGTTTAATTACCGCATTTGAGGATATTTCAGAGGCAGAAGCCGTATCCCCGTTTTTGGACAGAAGGGATAACATCGACGGTCCGCCCACAACAAAAACATTCACCATATCGATTACAAGGATGATTGCAATAGCCAGAACAATGACCTTGACTGCGCGATCCGACAGAATACGATCCATTGATCGAATATTTCATCCTGATAATATTTTACTTTTACTTTTTTACTTTGTTAACCATTTTTATTTATAATTCCGGGTCAGAAGCCCTACGTTTTCCGAAAGATCAACGGGCCGGCTTCTCCCTGTCGCGGAACACAGCCATGAGAGACTGACTTCGCAGTCACAAAGATCCTAAAAAAATTTACTAATAGTAGTTATCAAATCGCTAAAAAGTTAAACAAATTTAATTAATATAACTTTAAAATTCAATAATATTAATTATCATGGATTCGTATACTGATCAGAAAATTTCTGGCATCGGATACCATGGATGATATTGACTGGACTTTAATCGGACTGGAGTTATTTCAGAATTGCCGGTATGAAGAGGCAATGACCGCCTGCAGGAAAGCATTGCTGACGGATCCGTGTAGCGGCGTTGCCTGGCTCATTATTGGAGATTCCCTGTACAAACTCAACCGGTACCAGGAAGCAATCAATGTCTATGATAATGTCCTGTCAATAACGCCGAAAAATGCGAATGCCTGGCTCAATATAGCAAATGCATATTATAATCTGGGCCAACTCCACGTTGCCCTCGAAAATGTGAATAAAGCATTATCAATAAACCCGGCTTTATCCCAGGCATGGCTCAGTAAAGGAAGGATTCTTAGGGATCTTAACCAGTTTGAGGGAGCAATCGGGTGTTATGACCGGGCTCTCGAAATAGATCCTGCAATAAAAGGGATTAAAAAACTGGATTGTATCCGCTCATCCGGTTCTTATAAAAAAATCCATTTCTCAGGTATGTAATCCTCCCGTGCAGGTAATCTGTACCCGCAGATCGACATCCATGAAAGGTGCGGTCCCGTATTCCGGGCCTGCCGAAATAATCTTAAATATAACCCGCTCAAATTACGCGTGGTGAGAACCATGAAGATCAGTGCACGAAACCAGATCAAGGGAACTGTGAAGACGATGAAGAAAGGCCCGGTCAGCACCGAGGTCGTCATCACCATTGCCGGCGGGAACGAGATCGTATCGTCCATCACCACCCACTCCGCAGAGAAGATGAACCTGCGGGAAGGAATGACCGTCTATGCCATCATGAAGGCATCCGAAGTGATGGTAGGAACGGATTAATCTTCTTCTTTTCTGGAATTGGCCGGAATAATCTTACCGGCAGTGCGAGTCCTTCCCCTCGAAGATCCGGGAAATATATTTCCGATGCGTAAGGTACCGGGTGAGAAACAATTAATATACCATTTTTAATATTTTTGTTCGGATACCTACGACCGGCCGAGGGGAACGGGAGATCCTCTCCCACGGTTGCCGGTGTCCGTTACTGAACGAACAGGGTCTTCCCTGAGGTGATAGAATAGACCAAAGACAATCCAGTGATCTCTATTTTTCAGCCGGGCTCAGGGTGAGTTCGGCTCCAGATGCCTGCTTCCTGACCGCATCGTGCTGCAGGGAGCGTGAATGACGCCGGATAAGAGCGAACGCCCTGACGATTTTTGCGATGTATCGCAGGGTAACGTTCCCCGGTCCGATCAAGGTTATCCCGGGCGGGAGAACGAAGAACCGGAATGGGGAAAAAGAAAGATGGGAAAGGATGAGCCGGCGATCCGGCCGGTGAAGGCGGTCTTCCGGAAAACGGAACTGCATGGTACCTTATCAGCGTTCACACCGGACGCGAAGAAAAAAACCCGGAAACGGACCTTGCACCGTCTCAAAGATCCCGATGCTGAAGTGACATACCAGCAATTCGAATCCGTGTTCCGGGATTTTGTCTGTTCCCTCATGGAACGGCAGGACAGGATGAACGATGAACAACTCCTCCATGTTGCCGAACTCAGGCAGCATATCGACGCCCTTGAGCGCAGGCTGGATACACTAGCGCAAGCCTCATCCAACCTCCCGTCAGTCAGGGGGAGGTTCGGATGACGAAGAAGAGATCCAGGACCGAGACCGAAATCCCTCTGTATCTCATTCCGCAGGCAGTTACGGAAAAGGTATGGGAATGGGGCGATGTCCTGTACCGCATCAGCGTGAAGAGGACGCACTGGCATCACTACAACGTGACGGCCCGGACAAAACCCCCGCGGCGCGAGTTGTCAACCCGGAGAATCACAGCGGGTTCCCCGGCGCCGGAAAAAAGCGGGACACCTTTACCGCAGGCAAAAAGCCGGCGCAGGAAGTGCCCGGTATGACACGAGGACCGGTTCCGGTTGTTGCAATCCGGCAGGCGGTCCGGAATGCAGCGGACCGCGGTACCATCCTGGACCGGGATCAGTTCAGGGAATTCCGGGCAGAGCTCACTCTCTTCTGTACCTGGATCACGGTCTTTGTACGGGTCAGGCGTTCCCGGCAGCATATCCTGACACCTGATGACTGTTCTACGAAGTTCAAATCGGAAATCCACGGGCTCCGCCGGGTACCGTTGACTTCGGTCACGGCCCGCGAGCTCTGGCTGCTCTCGCCGTGGGACACCTGGCAGTACTTCCGTATCCTGGACGACCGGATCATCGAGATCAGGAGAGACGGCGTGCCGCTGCTGCTGGGCGGGGCAGGAGAGCCGGCTCCCCCGACCGTGAAAAGGAACGACCCCGCCGGACCCCCCGGGCCCGGGGGCTCACCTTCGGGGGGTGATACTTAAGATCGCTTTTTTGACCAGTGGGGGGCTACCCCCTCTTTTTCAGGAAAATGGGGAATCCGGGCTCACAACGGGCTCCGTTTCCTATTATTATCAGGATCATGACCGGATAGTTTTCAGCCTTTTTTGGGGTAGTTTTTCAGAAAACCATGCTATTGTTCCGGATTGCCCGACTGGGGGTTTTACGCTGAGAATAACCGGAGAGTACAGATCTATTCCAGCAGAGGTCGGGCGTTGGGAGCGTATTTCAGGATTCAGGGGGTATGCCCGGGAAATGCCGATCCGGGGGTATGGGGGCATCGGGATTCTGCCCTTCGCCGTATGGGCTGGCCCGGGAAGACCCCCGCACATACCCATTTCAGAGGCGGGGAGTTCTTTCTGCGCTTTATGTCAGTACATTTTCCATCAGGTCATTTTTTTGTAATCCCATTTTGTCAAAAAAATCCGGTCAACTGCTGCGTTCCAATTGCCTTCAATCCTCTCCAAAACCGACCATTTCTCATTCTGAAAATTTATTCAGCCAGACCCATCTCCTTGTGAAATCCATACTGGTATGTCAAAGGGCCCCGCGACAAAAGCGGAAATCCACGGAGTGGATCTCCACCCGGTTGAGGTTCACATGAACCTTCGGGAAAAACAAAGGAGATGAAAAACCAATGGCAGATTTCGTACAGAAAACCGTAGTAAAGACCGCGACCCGCAAGCTCGCGGTCCCGATTGCAGATGCGGCAGCGTTCAACACGATCGTCCAGTCGGTCATCACGACAAACCCGTTCGCCTGCACAGCCTATGAGACCGCCGGCGTGAACCATGCGCCGGTCGAGAAGACCAGGGAAGCCTACACGGCGAAGTTCTTCTACCAGGACGATGATGCGAAGAGCATCGGCACCAGCTCCGAGAAGTACAACACCCTTGCCGGTTACAATGCGGGTATCACCGCGATGCGTGCAGCAGCCGACAATATCGCGGCTCACGCAGGCACGATCGTCCACGATGCCGAAAACGACACCTTCTCGGCTACCCTGAAGTGCCATGATGCGAACGGGGAGATCTACATAGTAACCTTCGGGCGCACGACCATGAGCATCACATCGTATTCGGACGATGCGATCCGGACAACGATCGAGACCTGGGCCGACTCGGTAGCGGCACTCGCCTGAGGAGTACCCGGAAAAGAACAACACTGAGAGGTGAAGACCACTCACCCCTCTTTTTGAGACAGACACTATGGAAACGGAAACATTGGGGCTCGTCCTCTGTGCCGTCCTCCCCCTCTATCCCGTTCTTTTTGTTATCCATCAGCGGATCGGAAAGTACGACGAGGTCGTGGAGGAGTTCAAACGGCTCCGGGACGAGCACGAACATATCATGGAGGTATCCCATGGAATCTGAAACCGCGCCGGCTGCAACCGTGACCGGCCTGTACCGGGGCACGTTCTCCGGTCTTGTTCCACTCACAAAAGACACACCGCTCACGCTTGAGGAGGTCCGGCGCAGCCCGGTCTTCTACGAACTCGACCTGAACGAGAAGCAGGACGATTTCGATCTGATAATCGATCTGATCTACGACAACCTCTCGCCCCTCCGGCTCCTGGACCTTGAACGGGGCACGGACCTTCCCCGGGGGATCCGGTTCTGGCCGGACTGGTTCGAGATCCCGCACTACCGGGAGATGCGCGACATGGACGGCCGGCGGGTCTATCCCCGGGCGCCGGGCACCCACACGGTCCGGATCCGGACTGCCCGGAGGAGACCGGGAATGGTCCGGGATTTCAGCCCGAAAAACGGCGGGTACACAAGCCCGGTCTTCGAGCTCACCATAACGGCGGATGAGATCGATGTTTGAGAACATTGCAGAGACCCGGGCCGCCATCTGCGGCACCGGGATCCTGCTCGCCGTCATTTTTCTCTTCGCGCACCTGCCCGTTCTCCTGCTGACCGTGCCGGTCCTTGTCCTATTCCTCGGCATCGTTGCTGATCCGGTGGAGACCCATGCGGTCTTTTACGGGATGACACACGTGCTTGGGATCTTCGATCTCTCTGCCCTGACAGAGACTGAGAAGGCGAACTGTACGGAGAAGCGGCATTATTTCTGGTTCGGCGAGGTTGGGATGGCCGCGGTACTGGCCGGGCTCTTTTCTGTGCCGGCAGGGATCTTCCTTGCCGGAAAAGCAGAGATCACGCTCGCCTTCATAGGGGCTGCGGTTCTCTTCCTGCCGCTCTTTGTATTCCTGCCCAGACTGATCCAGCGGGCAATGAGAGCGGACGTGGATGCGGTCCTTGAAACCATCGGGAAGAACGATCAGACAAAGAAAGTCTTCTGGGCCATCTTCACCGGGTTTGCAGGTCTCGTCCTCTCGCAGATAGCCGACCCGGCGCTTGTCCGCCAGATCGTGGATATCATTGCGGCAACCCCGATATGATACTCCCTTTTTTTACCGTCTGGCCAATACGGAATTTTTTTCATGACGGATTATTATTCACGGATCCGGCTCCCTGTGCATCCGGCCAGGATAATTTCTCATAAAAATCGGGTATCCGGTTTCGATCAGAACCGGGTCATCAGGAGGGCATCCAGGTACTCGGAGGGATAGGCTCCCTTCTCCGGGTCCGACCAGACCCAAATCTCCGGTTTCCCTACAATCCCGTGAATCTCAAGAATACCATACTTATGGATGATATTCACAAGGCCCGCCGGGGTATCCCGCACATACAGCTCCTCGTTTCCCAGGAAAGCGGCAACATCCTCACCGGTGAGCGGGCGGGAAAGCCGGTAGGTATGGCACTCCCAGCCGGGGTAAGGTTCTGCCAGTTCGCAAGCCGGACAGGACATGGTCAGATCACTGATCTGGTGCTCCCTGATGATAAAATGCCGGATTCCGGATTCGTACACTTCCTGCAATGATGATCTGCACGGTTCCTGCCGATGAGGTTTGAACATAAACCCTGAGGGAGGGCGTGAGAAGGTCACCGGTTTCCGGAAGGGGGATGTTTAACTAAAAATAATTAACTTTTTACAAAAATCAATTAAATTCTTAAAACTTATATGGTTGGACGTGCAACAACAGTGCGATACGTATGGGTTCATCAAAAGACGTAATGGCAACCTTTGCAGAGCGGGACATCCGCCAGCGTTTTTCCGAACACGAGGGATGGAATGTTGCACCGGTTGGTGGCGTGAAGTCACCCAATGGATTATACCGGGCCTCCCGGAACCGGGGTTATTATGATGAGATAGCCTTTATCTCTGTCTCGATCGATCAGATCCCGCAGGAAGACTGCATCCTGGGACTCGATGCACTTCCCTCAAGCCGGGGATCGCGGGTGAAAAAGTACCTGCTCACGCCCCAGGCTGCCGATACCTCGTCGGTCCCGCCCCATGTCGGCATCCTCCTGATGAATGCGTTTGCATTTACCGAGGGGAAACTGGTCTGGCTCACAAAGAAGAAGTATGCCAGGAAATTCCCCATGGAACAGGCAGTTGCTGCCTGAAGTTTCCGGCACTAAAAAAACTGCATCCATGATCACCCGCCACCATCTCGGGCTTGCCCTGATCTGCGGCCTCATCATCACCAGTGCTGTGGTTGGGTTTGATCCGGCCCGGGAACTCCTGATACTGGCAGGTGTCGGCCTCGGGGCCATCCTGCCGGATATCCATATGAAACAACCGAAAAAGATCCGTCCCCTTACGATTGCATGGTATATCATCCAGTTCGGGAAACGGGTATGCACCCCGGTTCTCTGCAGGATGTACCGGGCAGTCTGGAACATCCGGATCCCTCCGGACGACAAACGACTGACCCATTCACTCCACGGGATCCTCTTTTTCTGGGGAATATTTGCAGGAATTTCCGGTATCGTATGCATCCTTTCCGGAGGTATTATTCCGGTTTCTGCTGCAACAGGATTCATGTGCGGGCTCCTGATGGGAATGGCATTCCATCTTACCGAAGACATCTGCACAAGAAAAGGAATCCAGGTTCTCTATCCGTTCACAAAAACCGATATCCATGGCTCGATTCGCCCCTGCGATACGAGCGACAACCGGATACGCCGTTTCCATATCCAGCACGGGCTGGTTCTTGTTGCATTCCTCTCCCTCCAGGCTATCGTTGTCTGGCCGGCATACTGCTATATTCCCTTTGCTCTCCTGGCCCTCAGTGCCTGCATCGGCGCCATGATCTGCCAGTCCGAGATCAGGATCGAGATGGATGGAAGGGCAGATCCCACACCCGCAGAGGCAATGGCAGCATGAGCCTGATCTGCTGGAGTTCGGGGGAGTGGCGGCCGGAAAACTCAGTACAATACAATGATCTGGTCCAAACCGTTTTTTTCCCGGTGTATCCGGTCATCGCTCACCAGATTCTCAAACGGGCGGATATCGATTGCGGTCACTGTCTGGATATCGGCTGCGGCCCGGGAAATCTTTCCCTGTCTCTTGCAACCTTCTCCGATCTCAGGGTCTTTGCCATGGAAAATTCCCGGAACATGTACCGGATTGCAAAGGAGAACATACAAAAATACCGGCTTGACGCACGGGTCAGACCGGTCTTCGGTCACCCGGAGATGATCCCGTTTGACGATGAATGCATGGATCTTGTTGTCAGCGGCGGATCGTTCTTCTTCTGGAAGAACTTATCAGCGGGATTTGCCGAATGCAGACGGGTGCTCAGGCCCGGGGGACTGGCCTATATCGGGGGTGGTTTTGGCACCGCAGAACTCCGCGACACCATCGCATCCCGTATGCGCACAATCGACCCGTCCTGGGATGCGAAGTGTGACGATGCGTATAGGAGATGTCATCCAATGGAGGTCAGGGTTGCCCTTGCCGGAGCCGGTATTTCCGGATACGACCTGATCCTGGATGACTCAGGGTACTGGATTGTATTCACCCGGGAGTAACGGACAGGCTGAAGTTGCTGGGGATGCCCCCCCTTTATTCCGGACAAAAAGTCCATCCCCGGATCGACCGCCCCCGGTTCTCCGGCTGATCTCCCCGCACGCTCATGACGCCCCGTTTGCGATAGTGTGCTGTAACCCAAAACGGGATTTTAGCAATACAATGGAATCGCATACCCCCGGCCCTCCATGGGGGCAGGGTTGGCACAAGGGGAGCGGATGAGTGTTAGAGCGAGATGGCAGGGGCCAGATTGGTACTCTGCCCTTCAGGATGCATCAACCCCCGGCCATTTTGTCAACCAAGTACATTTAACAAAGACTTTTTATTCGCTAACAAATTATGTTAACTGTGAGCATATGGGTATCTGCACTGACATCATGCACGATTTCGTATTGCAGGAGATCAACCGACTCTATTCCAGCTCCGATGGCTGGAAGATAAATCCCCGGAAGAAGGGGGCCGGCTACGACACCGTTGTCATCGCGCAGCGCATGAACAGCGGATGCCGGGAGATTGTCCGGATCCTGGTCACGTTCAAAAAAGAGGTCACGCTCGATATGATCGACGAGCTTATCCGGCCCGAGCCCGTGCTCGATGGCACCATTCCCCGCTATGATTACGCTGTCATCGTTCCGGGCAATGCGGATGTATCCGGACTGCCAAAAGACCTGAAGATATTTGTCATGAAATCCTTTGCTTTCGACGGCAAGGAACTGACCTGGGTCAAAAAACCGGTCCGGAAAGTAAACCCGGAAAACAAATAATTGCAGGGTAATAATCCTGCATTTTTTTACATCACGTGATTCGCTTTATGTATTCCGGTAATATTTCATCGACCCGCAGGCAGCACACCGGTCCCCTTCCATAAGATAATCCGGCACAGTCTCCCCGCACTTCGGGCAGGTGACCGACGTCCATTTCTTCTTCTTGTTCACCGGCACCACCACCCGCTCATAGGACAGGATCTGCCGTCCGGCACGGAAGATCTCATCGAAGAGTCTCCCCTTCATGGTCTTTTTATCAAAGGCCGGGCTGTTGGCATACCAGACATCGATAGTTGGATATTTTTTCAGTTTCTCGAGATCGACATAGACCCGGATTGCCTCGGCAGTCGGGTCTTCGGTGGGGGCGTTGATGGTGATCGCGAATTTCCCGATGGGCACGATCTTCAGCCGGTTGTTCCCGGTGGTGATATGGGCCAGCACCTGCAGGGCATCGGGAAGGCATTTGGGGGTTTCGCAGACCCCGTAGAGTTTCTGGTCGGGAGTAACACCGAGCAGTTCCAGGGCATAATCCACCATGAACGCACCGATGAGTACGCCCGGGGCCGGGTAGGTGTGGAATTCCGCGAGCCGGAGGATCTCTTCCTGGAGCTGCGGCCGTACACCGCCCCGTTCCATACTGGCTTTCAGTGCTTCCGGAGTCTCTTCATGGGGGCCTGTTTGCATGATCACCGGTTGATATACCATCCGATAAACATTTTGTGAAAGTAAAACGGCAGCTGCAAACCGGACCGGTTCTCGCATTCAGCCCGGAGTATCCCGCTGCCCCATTCCGTACCGTGCAGGAAAATTGCAGGCAGCCAGGATATCTTCTCCGCTTACCGCACGGCTCTCCTGCACCGACCCGGCAAGACCTGAAAGAGAAATGATGGTGATGGGGATCGTCATACCGAACCCGGCAATGGTGGGAACCGCAGGAAAATCTCCGCTGATATACTCCCGCACGCTGCCCCGGTCCACGATGATTCCCATCTGCTCGAGCCGCGCTGCCACCCGGCCGGGTGGCATGGTCCCTGCAAAGGCCCGAGAGAGATCCACAACCGGCGATCCTATCCGGGTCTTCGGATAAAACGGCCCCTCCGGCACCACGATCTTCCCGCAGGAACAGCAGTAGGATCTCTGGAGGATCACCTCAACCGGGATCTCTTCTCCTTCTTCGCGCAGGACGGCGAACCGTTTCTTTCTTGAATCATAACCGGACAGGGTGCCGCCGCAGGCAGGACAGGGTCCATAGACAGAGTACCGGGTTTTGTCGCAGGCCTGGAGTGCGGTATGAACAATCTGGATAAGCATGGGAGGCAGGGAACGGACTTTCATGACGATGACCCCCGGGGGCAAGGAAGACTTTTGCGCGGATGCATCTTTTGATCGATCTTTTTCTCACTGTTTGCTGCCGGAGATGATATTGAATCCGGATAACCCCCGACTAATCTCCAATTTCGGGACATTTTTCATAATGTATAAATACGGTGTTTACAGAGATCAACAATCAAGCAGAATTGGTTAACCAGTTTTGCAGATATCAAACACCAGAGGTGTGTGTACGGGGAACTATCCGTTTTTGGCAGGTTCCCCCGTGAAGTTTTGGTGATAGACAATGGAAGATATGAAAAATGCTCTTAAGTATACAGCAACGACCTGTCCGTACTGCGGTGTGGGCTGCGGCCTGAACCTCGTATCCCAGGGGAATAAGCTCGTTGGTGTCGAACCGTACAAGCGGTCCCCGATCAACGAGGGCAAGCTCTGCCCGAAGGGTGCAACCTGCTGGGAGACGGTCCAGAAGCCGGGCCGGCTGACCAAGCCTTTGATCAAGAAGGGCGACAAGTTCGAGGAAGCCTCGTGGGACGAAGCCATTGACCTGATTACAAAGAAGTTCAAGGAAGTCTCCGACAAGCTCGGCCCCCGGGCCCTTGGTTTCCATACCTCGTGCCGTACCGTCAACGAGGACTGCTATGCCCTGCAGAAGTGGGCACGGGTCGCGTTCCAGACCAACAACGTCGACAACTGCGCCCGTATCTGCCACGGACCCTCGGTTGCCGGTCTCTCGCTCTCGTTCGGTTCCGGTGCAGCAACGAACCCGTTCGAGGATGTCCTGAACTCAGACCTGATTGTCATCTGGGGTTCCAACGCCGTTGAGGCCCACCCGCTGGCCGCCCGCCGCGTCATGCAGGCCAAGAAGAAGGGAATCCCAATCGTGGTCGTCGACCCCCGGTACAGCCCGACAGCACGGCTTGCCGACAAGTACATCCGGTTCAACCCATCGACCCACATTGCCCTTGCCAACAACATGATGTACTACATCATCAAGGAAGGACTTGAGGACAAGGAGTACATCAAGGAACGGACAAAAGGCTTCGAGGACCTCAAGAAGACGGTCGAGAAGTATGCCGATGCCACGAAAATCCATGGTGTCCCGCAGGAGACCGTCCTGGAGTTCGCCCGCCAGTATGCGAAGGCAAAGAACGCGGTCATCATCTACTGCCTCGGCATCACCGAGCTCACCACCGGTACCGACAACGTCCGTTCAATGGGCAACCTCGCTCTCCTGACCGGTAATGTCGGACGCCCCGGTGTGGGTGTCAACCCGCTCCGTGGCCAGAACAATGTGCAGGGTGCCTGCGACATGGGTGCTTACCCGAACGTCTTCTCCGGCTACCAGGCCGTTGCCGTTCCCGAGAACCGTGCCAAGATGGAGAAGGCCTGGTTCATGAAGGAAGGCTCCCTGCCCGACTGGTATGGTGTCACCTTAACCGAGCAGATCACCCAGTGCGGCGACCCGATCAAGGCGATGTACATCCTTGGCCTGAACCCGGTCGTCTCCTACCCGGACTCGAACCATGTCCGGAGATCCCTCGATAAGCTTGACTTCCTCGTTATCCAGGATATCTACTGGAACGAGAGCTGCGAGTACGCAGATGTGGTCCTGCCCGGCACCTGCTTTGCCGAGAAGGATGGAACCTTCACCAGCGGCGAGCGCCGTGTCAACCGTGTCCGGAAGGCCGTTGACGGTCCCGGCGAGTCGAAGTACGACTGGGAGATCATCGGCATGCTTGCAAAGAAGATGGGCCTCAAGGGCTTTGACTGGAAGAGTGCCAAGGATGTCTGGGACGACATGCGCTCGGTCACCCCCGGCCAGTTCGGCGTGACCTACGAGAAGATCGAGAAGCCCGAGGCCATCCACTGGCCCTGCCCGACCATCGAGCACCCGGGAACACCTATCCTCCACATCGGAAAGTTCTCCGCAGCGGATGGCAAGGGCACCATGTTCGGCCTCGAGTACCGCCCGCCCGCGGAAGTTGCCGATGCCGAGTACCCGTTCACCCTGATGACCGGCCGTATCATCTTCCACTACCACACAAGAACCCAGACCGACCGGAGCCCGACCCTCCACAACGATGTGCCGGAAAACTACATGCAGATGAACACGCTGGATGCAAAGGAACTCGGCATCAAGCCGTACGAGAAGGTCAAAGTGACAAGCCGCCGTGGCGAATCCATTGCCATTGCACGCGTAACCGACGATGTGGGACCGAAAGTTCTGTACATGCCTATGCACTTTGCCCATGGTGCAAACGACCTCACCAACACCGCACTCGATCCGCTCTCCAAGATGCCCGAGCTCAAGCACTGTGCTGTCAAGGTCGAGAAGATCACGGGGGCCTGAACCATGTCAAAGAAAGGCGATATGCTCTATGCCTGGACAAATGACGCAGAGATCCAGAAGAAAGCCGAACTCGGTGGCGCAGTATCCGCCCTCTGGAAGTTTGCGCTCGAGACGAAAATGGTCGATGCAGTCCTTGCCGTAACCAAGGGTGTTGACCTGTACGATGCCGTCCCGGTCATCATCACCGACCCCAAGGACATTGCAAAGACCGCCGGTTCACTCCACTGCGGGACCCTCCTCATGCCCAAGCTCGTCAAGAAGTACCTTGACGGTGCAAAGGACAAGAAGATCGGTGTCACCGTCAAGGGCTGCGATGCCATGGGGTTCTATGAACTCGCCAAGCGCAAGCAGATCAACCTTGACAACATCGTCATGATCGGCGTCAACTGCGGTGGATCGGTCAGCCCGGTCCTTGCCCGCAAGATGATCCGGGAGAAGTACGATGTCGACCCCGAGAAGGTCCACAAGGAAGAGATCGACAAGGGCCAGTTCATCATCGAGTACGAGGGAGGCCACAAGGGCATCTCCGTTGACGAGCTCGAAGAGGCAGGCTTTGGCCGCCGTTCGAACTGCCGCCGTTGCAAGATGAAGATCCCACGGCAGGCAGACCTTGCCTGCGGAAACTGGGGAGTCATCGGCCCCAAGGCCGGAAAGGCAACCTTTATCGAGGTCTGCTCCGAGAAGGGTGCATCCCTCATCGACGGCGCTGTCAAGAAAGGTATCCTTGCAACCGAGGCCGCCAACCCCAAGGGTCTTGAGATCCGCGGAAAGGTCGAGGGCGCAATGCTCAAGCTTGGCGACAAGTGGCGCAAGCACGACTTCGAAGCCCTTGGCGAGGGCAAGGACCGGTTAAAGAAGATCTTAAGCGAGACCGCCCGGTGCATCAAGTGCTACCAGTGCATCGATGTCTGCCCGATCTGCTACTGCGTTGACTGCACGACCAAGAACCCGGCCATGGTTCCCCCGGGCGAGCTGCCGGTCAACTTCATGTTCCACCTGATCCGGTACTCCCACATTGCCGACTCCTGCGTGAACTGCGGGCAGTGCGAGGAAGTCTGTGCCGCGGAGATCCCAAACGCCCTCATTATGCACTCCCAGCAGGTCGAGCTTGAGAAGATGTTCGGCCACGTGCCGGGCGTCAACATGGAACTCCCGCTCATGGCCTATGCCGAGGAGAAAGAGGAGCGTGGGCGGCTCAACAACACGGGAAGCGACCTGATCTACCAGAATGTGTTCAACCCGGTTCCCCGGAAATAATCACATAAAAATTTTTGTGGAGGTGTATGTATGAAGACAGAAGATGCAAAAAAGATCATTTCAACGGCTATCGACAGAGAAGTTGAAGCCTACACGTTTTACCGGACCATTGCTGACAAGGTAAAGGACAAGAACCTGAAGGACCTCTTCGATGAGCTTGCCGGTGAGGAGAAGAAACACCGCGAGTTCCTCCAGGCGTTCTTGACAAAAGACGCAAGCAAGATGAAGTTTGCCGCCGGCCACGATTACAAGGTCGGGGATGCACTCCCGTCGCCGAAACTGACAACGGACTTAAAGCCGCTCGACGGCCTGGTCCTTGCCATCAAGAAAGAGCTGGAGGCTATGCAGATGTACACCCAGCTTGCAAATGCAGCTGCAGACCTGGAGACCCAGCTGCTCTTCACCCAGCTCGCCAACATGGAGAGAGGGCACAAGGCGCGGCTCGAGGATATCTACACCAACATGGCCTTCCCCGAGACCTGGTGGTAACCGTATTGTAGGTTGCCCGGTGCTCTATCCCGCACCCGGGCACTCTTTTTTTATCAATCTGAACGGTCCGGCGGCAAGGAACGAATGAAAGAATTTACCCCGGGGTTCAGGGAGACCCGGTGGGAGGGGAGACGGGCGCAAGCGTGTTTCCGGCATCCAGCATCCGGAGAGTTCCGGTAAGGCTGAGGTCGTACCCGCCGGTCTTTTCAAGGATCTCATGGAACTGCGGGGACCGGATTATCGAGAGGAGCAGCCCCATCCGGCTGTCGTTTAACAGTTCCAGCCGCACGGCAAGCTCGTAATCCTCATGCGCAACCGGGACGAACCGGAGGCCGCTGGCACGGGCAATACTCGACGTGCAGATGCCGGCATCTGCAAACCCGTTCCGGATTGCGGCAGCCACTGCCGGCGGGCCATGGACCACCTGCAGGTAACCGTTCACATGGGAGGGATCGATGCCTTCAGCGGAAAGCAGCGTGTCAAGAACCGTCCGGGAGGGGGTCTCTTTCCGGGTATTGATGAACCGGGCACGCGTGAGATCTTTTATGCCCAGGCCATCGCGGGAGGCTATACCAACTTCGACGGTGGCGATGTGGATGAACGCCAGATCGCCGGATTCCGGGTATTGCATAAGGGGCGGGTATGAGGAAAGCGATTGGGCGGGCAGGACCAGCGGCGCCGCATGGCAGCTGCAGCTGAGAAGTGCCTGGATCCCGGAGGTGTTGCCGGGATTGGTGGCATGGAGGAAGAGGCCTTTGTCGTGAGCCAGCCCGGCGAGTTCCTCAAGGGCCGGGTCGATCGAACCCGTCAGGATAAGGGTCCGGTCTATGCTCCCGGGATCGGTTGTGAGCATCACTTCAAGTTCGGTTCCTGCCTCGTACCCTTCAACCGGTGCCGGAATGTGGGTGTATCCGTTGGCTTTCACGGTTGCCATCTGGGCAAACGCCCCCTTCCCATGAGGAGTCCCGATATAGGTTGTCCCTACCCGGCCGACAAATATCGGAACGAACTCGTCGAACCCGATGTCGGAGGTGAGCGGCTGGGCCAGGCGGACCGTGACCGGGTAGTGAGGTGCGGGGGCAAATCCCCAGGATTCAAGCAGGGGTGCGGCGAATTCCCGGAGAACCGTCTGGGCGGCGAGCGGGTAGCCCGGCAGGCCAAGAACCGGTTTTTCTTTGATCTTTCCAAGCATGACCGGTTTGCCGGGCTTGACTGCCACCCCGTGGAAGATCAGATCCCCGAGCGAGCGGATCACCATCTCGGTGAAGTCCCGGGTACCGGCGGAAGAGCCGGCAGAGATAAGGACGAGATCGTTCTCGTTTGTGGCGGTGCGCAGGGTCTCGCGGATGATGTCCGGCTCATCGGGCACGATCGGGTAGCGGGTGCAGCGGGCCCCCATCTGCGAGAGGAAGACCTCGGCCATGACCGTGTTGCTCTCCACCACCTGGCCGGGCCCCGGCCGGACCCCGAACGGGACGAGTTCGCTTCCGGTGGGGATGATCCCGATCCGGACTGCCAGGACTTCGATAGTTGTGATCCCGTACGTGACCAGCGCCCCGATATCGAAGGGCCGGATCAGGTGCCCTTTCGGGACAACAAGCTTGTTCTCCTTGATATCTTCCCCGGCGGGGCGGACATGCTGCCAGGGCACTGCGGAGCGGCGGATCTGGACGCGACCTTTCGCCTCCCAGACATCTTCGATCATGATCACCGCATCGAACCCCGGAGGTACAATGTTGCCGGTGTTTGCCCGGGCGAAATGCTCAAGGGTTACCGGATGCTGGTCGCTTGCACCGATGGTGTCCCTGCTCCGGACCGCGATGCCGTCCATTGCGGAGATATTCACTTCAGGAACGGAATATTTGGCAAAGACCGGCTTTGCAACAACCCTCCCGACCGCATTGACCACCGGCACTTTTTCCGTACGCCCCGGGTGGGCAAACGATCCTTTCAGCAGGGCGAGCGCTTCTTCAAGGGAGCGGAGTTCAAGGTAGCGTTTTACCATGGTGGGGGTGCGAGTGTAAACGGGTGTTCATTCTGCGGGCGTACCTCTCCTTTGGATAGCGATAAAAAAATGTACTTGAGGCTTGAATCAACTGAAAACAATTTATGGCCCTGTTCATGAATAAACGATTCGTTTTGACCAGTCACAAAAAAGAGAGGGGAGAAAGGCCGACCCCACGGGCCGGGGTCAGAGGGCCACGTTCTCCTGGACCGAGCCCACGGCAGCAAGGTAGACCGGCCACTGGGTCTCCGGGTCGAGCTTGGCGAGCGTTGTTACCAGTTCATCGTGGAAGAGATCTATCGGGGCAACCTGGAGCCCGAGTCCCGCGGCTGCCAGGATCAGGCTCTGGCAGACATGCCCGGCCTCGATCAGTGCGCTCCGGTAACCCCGGTTCCCCACAGCCCAGACCGTACGGTAGGGGATCGCTACCCAGAGGAAGGTGACCGCAGCCCGGGTCGTGAGCTTGAAGTTCAGGCTCGCGGTGCTCATCTCCAGGGTAATGCCGGTGTCGATGCGTTCGGCCACGATGCTGTGGGATTTCGGGAGATACCGGTACAGCCCGGTCTCCAGCCCTTCCACCTCGCCCGCGACAAAATAGGTCTCCAGCGGGTTCCGCGAGCCGCTGGAGGGCGAGTTGCGGATCTCGATCGTCTCTGCCACGATCTTCTTGAATCCCTGGGTGCACCAGAGCAGGTAGGAGAGCTGCTTCAAGTCCATCGATGAGCGGGGGAAGAACCCGACGGGCTCATAGCTCTCGATGGCTTTCCTGACCGGTACATCGGGGAGCTTGAACCGTTTCGGGCTGGGGAGCTTGATCACCGTCTGCCCTTTTTTAACCGGGAGCTCGTGGGGGGGTTCCGGGACACGGAGGACAAGGTCGACCGTGGAATAATCCGGGCACCGGGTTCCATTGATGAAATCGTTTCCAACTTTGTTCATAGGGTCACACCTGCAAGAGATATTTTGTTGTTGTCCGAAAAATCCATTCGGATTTCCCGTCCTTCCGGTTCCGGTGAACCGGCTGGAAAAAAAGAGGTTTGTCCTTTACGGACGGGGGTGATGTGATGCGAAGGGGAGTTCATGCCGCCGCTTTCAGGTACAGATTCGCGTACACGATCTGACCCTTGCTCTTCCCGTGGCGTTCTCCAAGGTCGCCGATGTAGTGATCGAAGGTATATTTGCCACCATCGACTTCCTTCTCGACCGTGCCGACCTTCTGGTACCCGGGCAGCATGAACTTGATCTTGCCGAGCACGTACATCTCGCCCTTGACCATCTGGCCGCCGACGCGTCCCTCGACATCACCCTTGATGATGACGGTTCCGCCCTCGGCATGGGTGGAGACGTGGATGAACGCATCCTTCTCGATGATGATGGTCCCGCCGAGCATGGCAGTACCGATATCATTGCCGGCACTGCCCTTGATCCGGATGAGGCCGCCTTTCATGCCTCTCCAGTCACCGCGGTAGGCGCAGCCGACATGGTTCTTGGCATCGCCGTCAACGAGGAGCTCCCCGCCCTGCATCTGGATCCCGGTGAACGAGTCCACGTTCCCCTTGATGTGGATCCTGCCGCCCTTCATCCAGCCGCCGACATACATGTCGGCATTGCCGTTGACGGTGACCGATCCTGCAGTCATCTTGGAGCCGATATACTTGACACGGGAGCAGTCACCGGTGATCACGATATCGGTTTCTGCTGCGGTTGCACCTGCATCACCGGTGACCGTGAAGAAGTCCCCGAGTTTTAAGACGAACTTGCCTTCGTGTCCCGGGAGCTCTGAGATCTCCTTTGCTGTCTTTCCTGCGAATGCATCGGGGGTGATGCTGTAGCCCTCGAACATGAGTTCGGGGACCTTGATGGGTTTTAATGTTACCGTTGCCATGATCCCTCAGGCCTCCACATTCACGTCAATGACAGACTGGTGCGGGGCAAGGTATTCCCGGACCGGGTAGTTGCTGATATCGACCGTGTAGGTTCCCTGGTGGAATGCCTGGCTGACATCCCGGGTGACCTGCGGGTTCTCGGGCATCTTGACCTTGACCCAGACCGTCTTCTTGTGGCCGTGGCTGACAACTTCGCCATCCTTGACAACGATCTCGCCATCCTTGATGAAGCAGACTGCCCGCTGGAATGCAGTCTCGATCTTCTCGGCATCGCTTGGCAGGTTCTTGTAGTTGAGGTCGAAGATTGACACATCCCCGTTCATGCCGGGTGCGAGACCTCCGTAGGTGCTGGAGAGGCCGAGGCTCCTCGCCGGGCCGGACCGGGTCATCTGGGCGATCTCGTAGAGCGAGAGTTCGCGATCGATTCCGTGGATATAAGTTGCATTGATGACCTTGTCGGTGTTCTTCATGGAGGCAAGGGTTGCCTCGCGGGCCTTCTTGCTCATGAGCCACTTGATGATGCGGGGGTACCTTGTGAACGGTCCTGCGTTCGGGTGGTCGGTGGTGAGGAAGCAGCGGTTCATGTCCTTTGCAAAGAGGGCGAGTTCCAGACCGGTTGCCCACTGGATTGCATTGGGCAGGACGTCCTTGTCATAGATGTAGGGGACGATACCTGCGGCAGTCTCCATCTCGACATCGACATTGGTCCACTTGAGGTGGTTGAGGCCGTGGAGGTGGTGCTCGAACGGGCCGTCCGCGGTCATGGTTGTGGTCTCGTCCAGCGTTACGCAGCCGAGATCGAAGGTGATGTTCTTCTGCTTGTTGATGTAGTCCATGACTTCCTTTGACTTGGAGCAGAAGTCCTTCCAGCCTTCCCCGCCGTACGAGTGGAACTGGAGGTGGGTGGAGTGCAGGACCGATTCACGGCCGAACTTGTTCTTAGTCTCGACACCTTCGGCGAGTTTGAGGGCTTCGATGGTGTCCGGGTAGTTGCCGGGGTTGCCGAGATTGTTCTGGTGGAGGTGGATGGAGTGCGGGAGGCCGAGGTACTCGTTTGCCTCGATGAGGCCCTTGATGATCTCGCCAGGCGTGATCTCGAAGAACGGAACCGAGTCGTTGAGGCTTAAGCAGTTGAGACCCCATGCCCAGGCAGCAGTGCCGCCGGGGTTGACGAGCTTGATGCCATAGCCTTTTGTGGCCTTGAGGAGCCAGGCAATGTAGGCTGCCGTGTTCTCGACTTCGCCCTGCCTCAGGTAGTCCATGACGAACCAGTTGTTGGCAAAGACCGGCAGTGCCGCTTCATCAATGATGGGGGTGTCGTGGATCTCCTCGTGCACGTGGGGGGCGAGGAGCGGGGGCATGGCGGCTTCCATAACAAAGGAGTATCCCATCCGGGCATACTCGTACCCGGTCTTGAATACCGAGGGGATCGAGAAGCCGGACTCCATGCGGTAACCGTTTTTCTGTGCCATCCCGCTCAGGCAGACTCCTGATCGGAGTTTGTCTTCCGGGCGCATCAGGCGGCCGGCATTGACCTTGGGACCGGCAACATGGGAGTGGATATCCACGCCACCGGCCATGACGATCTTGCCCTTTGCGTCGATGACTTTTGCAGAGGAGCCAACCTTCTCGACAATCTTGCCGTCCTTGATGGCAACGTCGCCGACATCGCCATCGATCTTCCGGGTCGGGTCGATGACAAACCCGCCCTTTACGATGAATTCTCCTGATGACATCTCAGATCACCGCCTCAGACTCGGGGTATCTCCGGTCTTCCTTTGCTGCAAGCCAGATGGGCTTGGTGCCCGTAAGCTCGCACATGCGTTCGTAGACCCTGTTGAAGAGTTCCTCGTCGCTCGGTACGCCCGGGAGCCCCTTGAGCACTGCCTTGAACTGGATCGGGACATTGTCCATACGGTAGACAACGCCCGGCTCGTCCACACCGGCAATCCGGACCGGGATGTGGAGATCCGAGATCTCGCTTGCCATGTTGAAGTTCGGGTCGATGGTGATGAACGGGTGCTTCTTCAGGTGCTGGACCGGCTGGATCGGGAAGTGGGCGCCGGCATCGGCTCCGACATTGACAAAGCAGTCCACTTCGTCTCTCATGGCAAGGTCGACGGAGCTGGTCTCGCCCGGGTTCATGTGGGCATGGGTTCCCTTGGAGAGGTCAATGCAGTACGGGAAGCCGAACTGCCAGGCCCAGACCTGGCCGGGACCGGCGATATTGTAGTGGCCCCGCATGGCCATGATCGAGCACTTGGTGTGCTCGTTGAGGTCGCGGGTCAGGCTGATCGCATGGTCGACATTGTGGTTGCGTCCGTCACTGTGCGTGCAGCCCATGCCGAAGAAGATCATGCAGAACTTGGCCTTCTTCATGATCTCGACCGACTGCTTGATCTTCTCTTTCGGAATCCCGGCAACTACATCGGGGATGTCGTGGCCTTTGAGCACGGTCCGGAATGCATTGAAGAGCTCGTAGTCGTGGCCCTGGTCGAGCATCAGGTGGTGGTCAGCGAGTTTCGCGGTATCGGTCTCACGCGGGTCGATACAGAGGACGGTCCTCTGCATCTGGCCCTTCTGGGTGAAGTAGCCACGCGGGAAGATCGAGTACCGGGAGGTGTGGCGGGGGTGGGCGTGCATCGGGTTGCAGCCCCAGAAGACCACGACGTCGGCCCGGTTCTTGGCCTCGCCAAGGGTGCAGCTCGGGTACCCGTTGTCGAAGATGGCAAGGAACGAGGGACCGTGGCAGATGGTTGCACAGTTGTCGAGCACGGCGCCGGACTTCTCTGCAATCCGGCCTACGGCGCTCATGCCTTCGCAGTTGGTTGAGCCGAAGCCATAGATTAAGGGCTTCTTGGCCGCGAGCATGGTCTTTGCCATCCAGTCGATCGCCTCGTCATAAGGGATCTCCTTCATGGTGCCGTCGGGCTGGCGCTTGCGCGGGAGCCGGGGCCGGGTGGGGTCGTTTGCATGGTGGAACAGGTTGGTCCCGATGATGCAGGCATTGTGCACTTCAAGGACTTTCGTCTCGTCATCGGAGACGAGCACTTCGATATCGTCGCAGGATGAACCGCAGTACGGGCATCCGACGCCTTTGATCAGCTTGGGCATTATATCTTCCCTCCCTGCCAGAGCCCGACAGCGCCCTGCACGAGCTCAAGGGCAGTTTTGAGTTTCTCTTCTGGAGCTGGTTCGATCGTGACCGGGAAGCCGCTGTACTGCGGGGTGCCGGTGGACTGGGTCCGGGGCGGGACAACCTGGTTGGCCCAGACGCCCTGCCGGATGTGGGCAAGGCCCGGAGGCACGTACTGGGTTGCGTGGATAGCCTTCACAATCACCGTGCCGCATTCGCTGGTGACCCGGACATTGGTGTTCTTCCAGATACCGGCTTTCTTCATGTCGTCCTCGTGCATCTCGCAGATGGAGCAGGCATCGAAGTAATCGGGATTGGTCTTGCCCTTCTCCATGGCAGCGCCTTCCTCGATGGAGCGCTGGGTGATCATGTTCAAGTGAATTTTTGACATACGTGGATCTCCCGGGTTACTGGTGTACCATCGCGCTGGTATCTCCCCTTCCTGAAAGGGTGATCACTTTGTACGGGCATGCATCCACACACACGCCGCAGCCGGCACAAAGTTCCGTCTTTGCATCAAGGTTGATCGATTTCCCGTCCTTGACGTAATAGATCTTTTCGTTCGTTACCGGCTCAAGCGTATGAAGCTCAAGGGCATTGACCGGGCAGGCAACCACGCAGATCCCACACCCGGTGCACCGGTTCATGTTTACATGTACTGAAAACGCCATGCACATCACATCGAGACTAAAGTTAATATGTTTTGTATAGATCGATCATTAGTTTACTGAAATTAATAAACCTTTTGAATTCGAAATTGATGTCTATTAAATTCGGTGGATACCCACCCATGAGTATGGTAGCAGAGCCGTAACTTCACGTCATAAAATAAGTGTATCGGAAGGATATGGCAGGGATTGCAGTTCCCCAAAAAGACGCCCCGCAACCCGCTCGCATCAGGCCCATTCACTTCGATCAGGGCTCCTGAGTAAAAGCCTCTTTCACCGCTAATCGTTTCGATTTAATAAATTATTTTTACTCTTCATTCCAATAATTCAATGGAGTTAACAAAATGAGCATCAACAACATCGACACCGCACAGGTGAAGCAATACAAGAAGGAGATCCAAGCGGATCCCAAGGAAGCAAAGTTCACCGCGAAGATCGAGGGGGACTGGCTCTTCGAAGCCGGCGGCCCCCAGTTCCGGTCAACCGTCAAGGTGAAGGACGGCACCTACACGATGGAATCCAGCCACCCGAACTTCGCCGGCCCGGCCTCCCGGCCCGGCCCGATGGCCTTTGGTCTCTTCTGGTTCGCTGCCTGTTACTCCAGCACCTTTGTCACCGAAGCAGCCATGAGGAACCTTGTGCTCACTTCGGTCAAGACCCGGGTGGAGGCGGATCTCGATTACACCGCCCAGTTCGATCTCGGCAGCAACCCCCTGATCACCGGCTACCGGGTCTTCATGGACGTGAAGGGCAGCGTGACTGATGCCCAGATCCAGGATCTCAAAGAATATGCCCTCAAGCGGTGCATGGGCATGTTCACCATCCAGCATGCAATCCCGCTCAAGGCTGAAGTCCGGCTCCAGAAATAAGGCGTATCCCGGGTGCATCACGATGCAGGAACTCAAGGTCCCGGTCGATCCGGCCAGGATCCGAAAGATCGCCGAGGAATATTACCGGTCCGGGCAGTTTTACTGCTCGGAGGCGATCGTCCGGACCATCAACGATGAATTCAGGCTGGGCTATCCGGATGAGATCGTCAGGCTTGCATCCGGCTTCCCGATCGGTATCGGCAGTTCGGGCTGTGCCTGCGGGGCGGTGACCGGGGGCGTGATGGCCCTCGGCATGGTCTTTGGCCGGAGCACTCCCAAGGACCCCTGCATTGACCGGTGCCTGGCGCTTTCACGGGAACTGCATATGCTGTTCGTCCACCGGCACGGCTGCCTGTGCTGCCGTACCCTGACGCATGGTATGGTCCTGAAGTCCCCTGAGCATATGCGGCAATGCATTGCATTTACCGGTGAAGTGGCAGAAGAAACGGCAACGATCATCCTGCGGGAACTGGACACTCCCAAAGGAATATCCGGTCCAGACAGATCGATATAACAATGGATTGATTCATCATGAGAGCAGAGAAAATGACCTATTTCGATTCGGTGATACCGAATGCATCGGCAGCGATCAAGAGCGTACGCGACCAGGGCAAAAAGTTCGTAGGATTCTACTGCGTGTTTGCGCCACAGGAACTCATCGTGGCAGCCGACGCGGTACCGGTGACCCTCTGTGCAACCAAGGAAGAGCCCATCGCAGACGGCGAGAAGTACCTCCCGCGGAACTTCTGCCCGCTCATCAAGTCGAGCTACGGGTTTGCGATCACCGAGAAATGTGCGTTCTTCAACAACTCCGAGTTCATCATCGGCGAGACAACCTGCGATGGCAAGAAGAAGATGTTCGAGCTGATGGAGACCTTCAAGCCGACCGTTGTCCTTGAAGTACCCCAGAGTGCAAAAGGCGAGACCCAGAAGCAGTACTGGCGCTCGGAAGTTGCCCGGTGCAAGACCGAGATCGAGAAACGCCTTGGTGTCAAGATCACCGATGAGAAGATGAAGTCTGCGATCAAGGAGCTCAACGAGCAGCGGGCACTCATGAGGGAGCTTGCCCACATGAATACGGCGATTCCCGCCCCGTTGTCCGGCCTGGACCTGCTCAAGGTGATGTGGGCCCGCAACTTCACGTTCGACCGGGCTGCATTCAACCAGCAGCTCAAGGACCTGATCACGGAACTCAAAGCCATGAAGGCCAAGGGCGAGGGAGCAATGCCGAAGACCGCAAAGCGGATCATCGTGACCGGTGTTCCTACGGGTGTCGGTGCCGAGAAGGTCCTGAAGATCATTGAGGAGTCCGGCGCTGCAATCGTGTACATCGAGAACTGCTCCGGCATGAAGCAGTATCTCCACGATGTTGCCACAGCCGGTTCCCCGCTCGACGCAATTGCCGACAAGTACCTGGAGACCCCCTGCTCCTGCATGAGCCCGAATACCGGCAGGCTCGAACTCCTTGCAAAACTTGCAAAAGAGTATCATGCTGACGGCGTTGTCGATATCACCTGGGTCGGCTGCCACACGTACAACGTGGAATCCCGTGTCCTCAAGGAGTATCTCTCAAAGCACGGGAATGTGCCCCTCCTCCAGATCGAGACCGACTACTCGCAGGGCGATGCCGGCCAGATCAGGACCCGTATCGAGGCATTCCTCGAGATGGTCTCAAAGAAACACTAACTTTTTTTCTTTAGGGTTCGGGAGATTCCCGCTTCTCCCACGCAAGCAGTGCAGCCCCGAGCGCCCCGGCAAATACGGCATCCCGGGGGACCGTAACCACAAGCCCGAGTTCCTTTTCCAGTCTTCTTGCTATGTCACGGTTCTGCGAAACCCCGCCGGTAAAAGCGAGCGGCTCGGCCGGATGGAGCGGCGAGACCATAGATGCAGTCCTCCGGGCTATCGAGGCATGGAGACCGGCAATGATTGCATTCCGCGGGATCCCGTGATTGACAAGGCTGATGACTTCGGACTCGGCGAATACCGTACACATGGCATTGATCCGGTGCGGTTCGGTGCCGTCCGCATAGTGCGAGAGTTTGTCCACAGGCACCCCGAGGGCCAGCCCCATGGTGGAGAGAAACCGCCCGGTTCCCGCAGCGCACTTGTCGTTCATCACGAAGTCTTCCACATCGCCTTTTTGCGAAAGCCGGATCCCTTTTGCATCCTGGCCCCCGATATCGATCACGAACCGGCACCCGGGCAGGAGATGGGACGCCCCTTTGGCATGGCTGGCTATCTCCGTATAGGTATACATGGTTCCCGCCATGGTCCGGCGCCCGTATCCTGTTGTTGCGATCACTCGCGGCGGGCTTTCAAGACCTGCCTCGGTAGCTGCCGATTCGAGCAGGGCGGTTGCAACCTCCCGCGGGTTCCAGGATGCGTCCCGTATCCGGGCCATGTACTTCCTGCCATCCCAGATCACGAGTTTGATCGTGGTCGACCCGAGGTCAATACCTGCAACGGGTCCGGTCTCTGTGTTCATACATTCTCCATGAAGATATCCGCGCAATTGTTTTTAGAACCGCTCTATCCACGAGCCCCGGTCGTTAAGGTGCTCCGCAAGCAGGAGGAGAACCGTGTTTGCCTCCTCGGCGGAGCAGCCTTGATCTACGATATCTTCCCCGTCAAGGGCTATTCCCCCGGCGATTGCGAGCCCGAGGCCGCATTCGATGCAGAGATTCTCGTTTTCGAGAAGTTCCGGCAGTTTTTCCAAAAAGCCCCTGCCATATACCAGGGACCGGAGCGGTTTTTCCGTATGCGAAAAATAGAGGAATACGTCATCATGTCCCGGGAGCGAGAAGAAGCAGTACTGCCGGTCATGCCGGTTGAAGAGATGGTGAATATGAGCAGTCATGCTCCTTTCCTCAGGAGGAGTCCGGAGTTCCTTTCTTCTGGAGCCGGACCCGGTAGTGGTTTGTATCAACTTTGAGGATATCCACCTCATACCCGGTGCGGCTGAACGGCACTTCGATCGTGTCCCGCTGGTCCCGCCTTACAATACATTCTACCGGCGTCCCGGGAGGGGCATTTTTCAGGAGTATCTTTAAGCGGATCATCAGGTTCGTGCAGGTCATGTCTGAAAAGTCCGGTACGGGATTGAGGTCATCTGCCGCCCGATCCTCCCCGCTCTGCATCAGAAGAAGATCACCCGCTGGTGGATTGCCTGGACGCCCGCAGGAGGGGTGAAAAGGAGCTGGCCAAGCTCGGTAACCCCGATATCGAGGACCGCATTCATCTTCTTGTTCTTGGTGATGCCGCGGCGGTGGAGGGAGGGCTGGAACGCGAAGAGCTGAAGATTCTCGCTTCCTGCCACCGCATCGATCACTTCCTGCAGGTTGAAGAACTGCGTCTCCCGCTCCAGGTGATGGGTGCCGCTCAGGGCGTACACCCCGTCCTCGATAAAGATCACCCGGGTTTGTATGCCCTCGTAAGCGCAGGCCACGGCAAACGAGAGCCCCCCAAACGCCAGTTCGGTCCCGTACGGGAAACGGGTTATCAGGATCGTGACCGGGGGCGCCCGGCCTTTCTCCTGGAGGCTAAACGAACTCGCCATGCCCTCTTTTTTGAGCTCGATCGAGGCCATATTCTCACCGAGAATGATGTGGTTGCGTTCGAAGCGGTCGATGATCTCGTGGAGATTGCGGATCTTGAAGGGTTTGATAGTACACGTTGATACGACCACCCCCTGCCCGTCGTCCCAGGTACTGTATCCGCGGGCAGCTGCACACCGGCCGCAGGCGAGCATCAGGCAGGAAAGCCCCCGTTTCGAACATTTCTCGTAAAGCTCGTCAAGCCCGTTCCCGATATTCTCGAACTCCGAAGGATTCTGGCTCAGGTGTCCCATGTGAACCCCGTCAAGGTACGCATAGAGTTCAACGGATGCTTGGACCTCGGCAGCCGCGGTGAGGCACTGGAGGGCATAGAGGGTGGAGCGGTTCATGTAGGGAGAGTACAGCTGGAAGAAGCCGATCGTGCTTGGCACCGGCTGCTCGTGCTGCCGTGCGATCTTTGATACGTCTTTCCAGAACGAGGTCTGGCCATTGATGCTTAAGCTGTTGTGATCGATCACCTGGTCCGGGCTCTTCATCTTCAGCCGCTCAACCGAGATGCCCCGGAGAGAGAGTTCCTGCCGGTCGCAGATGATCCGAATGGAGGGCAGGGAGAGGATGATCTCCCAGATGGCGAGAGTCTCGGGATCCTGGAGGCTGTACAGGGCATCCCCGCTGAGCAGGAAGGTAAAAATTCCTTCCCGGGCTTTCCCGTGCTGGAGAAGGTTCTCCGGGTTCATTTTAACGAAGAAGAATTTGAGGGTCTCCTCAATCCAGGAGAGTCGTTCCTGTCCGAGCGGTCCGGTGAGAAGAAAAAAATGTGAGGTCATGACGTGGCTCTCCTTAAGAGCTTCATGAACCTGATTATTTATGGATTGTGTTAATTAACCCTGTCATTTTTTCTTCAGCCGGATCTCCCAGACTCCGGAAGAAGTTTTCCTGGTATCAATGCCAAGCCCCTCATCTTTCGCAAACTGCGGGATGGTGGTGGTTGCTGCCGGGGGGTGATCGCAGGTGATGACCAGTTCATCGGAAGGTTTCAATGCTTTTGCATGTTTCTGCACCACAAGGAGGCAGTACGGGCAGACTTTTCCGGTTATATCAAGGTTCTTGGTTGTCATGGTTCCCCCTTACGCAATCCCCAGGCTCTTGATGAGGGCAACTCCCCAGCCGGAGACCCACATGGCAAAGACTACCGATCCAACGCACATCCCGATGACAAAGCAGAGCGATTTGAGGTTGCCTTCCGAGGTCATGACAACCTGGCGGAGCGGGCATCCCCCAAGAAGGACCCCGATGATACCGACGGCTATCCCGCCGACAATCGCAAGAACGATGTACCCGGCAACCGTGAGGCCTGCCGGTGCACCGGGGACCGGGGTGAACCCGCTTGTTGCGAGCCAGAAGAAGTGCTCGAATGCCGAGGGGGTGATAAGCCAGAAGACGAGATAGCCGACAAACGCCCCTATGATCAGGGCGAGGTACCCGTAGAGGAGCCGGGTATGCTTGAAGAGGAAGAAGTCCCGGAACCCCCCGATTGAGCAGAACCCGGACCGCTGCCCGAGCCAGCCGATGAGGATCCCAAGGAGGATGGTTACGATGGGCACCGCGATGACGGCAATGTTCTTTGCAAGCCAGCCAGCCGCTGCCATTATGCCTCACGCTCCATCAGTTTTGTTGCCACTTGTATCCCGATGAGGACACCGGCTATGATGCCGAAAAGGCCGATTAAGGCCACGACATCGCCGTACCCGACTCTGAGGCCGATACGATACGGACAGCCGCCCATGAAGAGCGCGAAGATCATAAAAAGCAGGCCACCGATCGCGTACCAGATGTACGAGACCGCGTTACCGGTCTTGGTCCTGAACTCCGTGTAGGCCTTTGCCGAGATGAATGCCCCTATGAGGACACCCACAACGGTGAGGACCGGGAGAATTGCGTTCTGCGAGATCGCAGCAACCGCGAGTTTTGTTCCGGCAACATCGTTGACAGCAGTATTCACAACATCCCTGGTGTGGCAGGCAACACAGAAGCCATAGGCTTCCGGCCCGCCCGCACTGATCAGCAGAACCTGTACGAATGCGGCGAGGATACCGATTGCAATCCCGACATAGAGCGGGTTTCTGGCAAGGGTGTCCAGGCACGAAGTGGATTCATCACATTTTGCCTTGGTTTCGGCCATGATCATACATTTTTACCGAGTGTAAATAAATCTGATGAAATCATTCTTCGAGTAAATTGAAATTAATTACCAGGCGTCCCCGGAAATTCAGATATGGGTAATCTGCCAGCAGCAGCGATGGGCAAAAGAGGTGACAGGGAAAAATGGAAGCAGGGTGATTTATATTCAGGACTGGGAATTCTCGGCAAGCTTCTCGCGGACTTCATCGGTGTGGAGCACCTGGTCGAAGGCTGCGCCGGTGAGGCAGTACCCCTGGCGGTCCAGGGCATAGACGGGAAATCTCACCAGTTCGTCCGGGACCGGCTGGGCAGTGAGTTTCTTGAAATTGATCAGGTCCCTGACATTCAGGCCGATCTTATCGCAGATCTCCCGCAGCTCCTTGATCCAGCGCTTCAGGTCCCGCACATCTGCACCGTCCCACTTGAAGATCTGGTAAACCTTCATGTAGGCATCCCTCTCGAGGATGATGTGGGTCGAGGTCTTGTCCGATTTCAAGTAAAAGTCAAGGAAGGTCCGGACATCCTTGATCTGCTGGGCATTCTCGTAGGAAACCGCCCGGCATTCCTTGATGAGTTCCTTGAACTCCTCCGGCTTGTCGAAGTTTCCTCCCAGTTTGCCGATCTCCAGGGAGAGATCCTTGAGGCTCTCCTCGACATCCTTGAGCTCAGTGATCATATCCTCAAATTTCTGGTTGAGCTCCACCCCGAAAAATGCCTCCATGTATTCGGACTGCTTCGTCATATGTACAGTATAGGTAAGTAAATACTATAATCGTTAGTACGGTGATAACATCTATCCGTTAACACCCCGAATAGATTGATGCTATGGTACGACGTCAGCGTTGCCCAGTGGACCAGGACCTCTTTACCCGTGGAGGTATCATCACGGAACGTGACCCGGACTACTGTATTGTCCGGCTCCGCATGCCTGCCGGTATGATCACCCCTGCCCAGATCAGGGAAGTCGGGGAGATCGCCTCCCGGTACGGGGTTGAGAAGATCCATCTCACGACCCGCCAGACGATGGAGTTCCCGCACGTGGACCCCTCAAAGCTTGGAGGTCTCCTTGCGGAACTGGAAGCGAACGGAACCTCCCTCGGGGCCGAACGCGAGGAGGTTGTCAACATCACCTCCTGCCTCGGGACCCGGAACTGCAAGTTCGGGATCATCGACTCCGTGGGGCTTGCCGAAGAGATCGATAAGAAATTCTTCGGAAAGGAGCTGCCGGTCAAGGTGCGGATTGCCATCTCCTCCTGCCCGAACGGTTGCGAGAGCGAACGGCTCAACGAGATCGGAATCACCGGTATCCAGCGGCCGATCCGCGACCCCGGTCTCTGTACCGGCTGCGGCACCTGCACCCACTACTGCCGGGAGAAGGCAATCGAGGTCGTGGACGGGGTGATTCTCCTCCATACAGCAAAGTGCATGGAGTGCGGGTTCTGCATCATGCCCTGCCCGTTCCATCTCATAAGCGGCGCACCCCCGGAATACCGGATTACGGTCGGCGGCCACCGGGGCCGGCACCCGATACTCGGGCGTCACCTGATCGATGTGAAATCCCACGAGGAGGTGATCCGGGTCATCGACAAGATCATCTACTGGATTTACCGCCAGGCCTCAAGCGGGTCGCTCCTGCCCGAGCAGCTGGACGAGCTTGAGTTTGACAAGTTCAAGTCTGAGATCGTAAAGATGATCGGCGGATAAACGGGCTGTCTTCAGCATCCGCTCTTCTAAAATTTTTTTTTTGCAAAAGTTCACCGCGGTTTTGCCTGAACCTGCTCCGGAACCATGAGCGGTTGCTTGTTGGAAACGGGTGTTGGATAGCGAAAAGTGCAAGAGGGCACAATCCTTATGCCCCCGGCCGTCCCATTGCCGCGTAAGGCACCTATGGTGCCAGGGAGAATAAACATGAACATGGTCTGGGACAGGCATCTTTCCGGCGGGATCCGCGAACTGGGATATGATATCAAGACAAAGACAATGGCAGTGGTATTTACGAACAAAACCAGAAAGATGCATTCACCGGTACCTTACCAGCTCTATGCGTCGATCTTCCACGCGACCTTCCCCGAGCGGCTTTACCGGAAGACGGTAGAGGGGCAGATCCCGGTAGTCAGCAGTGCATAACCAATAGTCTGACCTTTTTTACACCTCTGCGGAGGTTCCTGTACGGATGGTTCCGCATGGTTGTCTGTTTTTTTTAAAACCCGACCGGGAAATGTGGCTGGATCCCTGGATAAATCTGCCCTCTTCATTCGAAAGAACCATGTCGAGCCAGAACCAACACGGTAGTATGGCTGATCACCCGGCAGGTGAACCTCCGCTCATCTACCTCAACAATGCTGCAACCAGCTGGCCAAAACCACCCGAAGTCCTTGCAGAAGTTGCCCGGTGTCTTGCGACCCCTTTCTTTGAACACGGGCGTTCCACTGCCGGCGGAGCAACGGATTATCCCTCTGCCGCACGGGATGCCCTTGCCGGATTTTTCAATGCAGAAGAACCCGATCATATCATATTCACGCAAAGTGCAACGGATTCCTTGAACATTCTCATACACGGATTTACAAAAAACCAGAAAAAGCCGTTCCATACAATAACAACGGAACTGGAGCATAACTCCGTCCTCCGTCCCCTGCAGACGCTCAAAGAGGAAGGGCACCTCGCACTCTCTATCGTCCCCTTCCAGGATAATCGCGTCTCCCTGCAGGACATCAAAAAAGCTCTAGAGCCCGATACCCGCCTTGTTGTCATGACTCATGGCAGCAACGTGCTCGGCTCCTTACAACACGTACGGCCGGTTGCTGAATACTGTGCATCAAACGAAATCTTCCTCATTGTTGACGGGGCACAGACTGCGGGGCAGGTTCCCATTAACCTGGCGGAAATCCCGGCAGGTGCATTTGTATTCACCGGGCACAAAGCACTTTTCGGGCTCCCCGGTATCGGGGGATTCTACATCCAGGATCCTGAAGCGGTCGTGCCCGTCAGGCAGGGGGGGACGGGTACGGATTCCCGCACCCTTGCTCATCCGCAGGATATGCCGCAAAGATTCGAAGCCGGCACTCCGAACTATCCCGGCATAGCTTCGCTCCTTGCCGGCATCCGGTACATTGAACAGGAAGGACAGGATGTAATCAGCAATAAATGCAAAAGCCTCATTTCACACATGGTCGGGAAACTGTCCGAGGATCCAAATATCATCCTCTACAATCAGAATCCCGATCTCCCGGTCATCTCCTTCAATATCAGGAACATGGATAATGATGAAGTCGGCTACATCCTGGCAAAAGCGTATGGTATTGTTACCCGTACCGGCCTTCACTGTGCCCCGCTCGTCCACCAGCGGATCGATGGCGGCAAGGGATGTGTCCGTATCAGTTTCTCCCATCTCAATACTCCGGAAGAGTGTCGTTCTGCGGTGAAATCTGTGCGGGAGGTTGCAGAAGGTGCGAATAGTTAAATCCACCCAGACAAAAGTCTGCGTCGATGGCTCGCTTATGAAGGAATATGCTCTCGATGAACCGCTCACTCCCTCATTCCTTACGTTTCTTGAAAATTTCGGTACCGTGAAACGGTACCCGCACCTGAAACGCCCTTACTTCTCCTTTGAGCAGGAGCACTTCGTTTCAGTCAAGGGTTTTTCTGGCGACACCACCGTTGAGGTGCGCTTCCGAAAGGAGAATGCCGACCTGCTGGCTGACTATTTCCATCTCCTGCTCTTCTATTCCCGCGAACAGGAGCCTGGCCGTCAAAAAATCCAGGGAATCGTTGAATCAATCCAGAAGAAGCTGAAGACCCGGATGCCCGGCGCCGGTGACGCTGCATGAACCCGTCAGTTTTTGCATTCGATCGTTTTGCCGAAGAGTACGATCAATGGTTCGATGATAATGCCGGGATCTATGCAACCCAGGTCGATCATCTCCGCCGGTATATTCCAACCGGGGCGCGGACTCTTGAAACCGGTGTCGGCTCCGGCAGGTTTTCATCCCGGCTTGGGATACGAAACGGTATCGACCCGTCACTCCGGCTGCTCGCAATGGCCAAAAGCCGTGGGCTGGAAGCAGTTCTCGGTAAAGGAGAGTTCCTGCCGTACCGGGACGGGATATTTGACGGTGTCCTGATGATGACCGCCATCTGCTTCATGGATGATGTTGACCGGTCCTTTCAGGAGGCCTTCCGCGTTCTTAAGGCCGAAGGGATGCTGGTTGTTGCCTTCCTGGAAAAAGACGGGGAGATTGCTCAGCGGGAAGAAGGATCCGGCGGCCGGTTTTTCCGGTATGCCAGGTTTTTTTCTGTCGCGGAGGTAACTGCAGCACTGGCCGGAGCAGGTTTTTCCGGTATTTTCGTTTTGGAAAGTCTGCACAGTCTCTGTATCATGACTGCAACAAAAGAATGAGCAGGCATATCGGAGAACTCTGATGGAAATACACAATTGATTGTTGAAAAAAGTTGTACTTCACTTATTGACTTCTGTTTGTATTGCGGGAAGGAGTCATCTGCCGGCCTTCGATCTCTGACGAATCCGAAATCTTCATCCGATGATCAACGAAGAGAAGATCTCCGCAGGAAAAGTTCAAATCCTAAAAAAAAAGGGTGTGATGGATTGACTGATCAGTAGGTGATCGTCCGCATTGCCCGGAGTGTGTCCGGTTCCATCTTGCGGTAGTACGACTTCGGGTGGCCGCAGGACGGACATTTCCAGTCTGCCGGAATGTTTTTGAAATCCGTGCCGGCCTTGATCGGCTGGGTCGCCATGATCTTGCCCTCATAGAGTTCCATCCGGTCCGTGTTGACCAGAATGGTGTTGTTGAATGCCTTCGTCTCTCCGACTGCCGGGTCATAGATATGACCGCACATCGTGCATACGTATTTGTCCATGATTTGTTTCGCCTCGTCTCACTCGCTTATTTTTTCATATAGAGGTGGCCGTAGACGGTCTCGCCCTTCCGCTTGGGATGGCGCTCGCCAAGGTCGCCGATGTAATCGACGAATGTTGCCTTGGTGCCGTCAACTTCGAGATCAACCTCTCCGACCGGCTTGTAGCCGGGCATCATGACATTGATCTTGCCAAAGACATAGATCTCGCCCTTGACCAGCTGGCCGCCGACACGGCGGTTTGCATTGCCCTTGAGGATGATCTTGCCACCCTCCATGTGGGTGCCGAGGTGAATATCAACACTGCCTTCGATGATCATCTCGCCGCCGGTCATGAAACTGGCGACATCGGAACCGGCATTGCCCTTCACGCGAAGGACCCCGCCTGACATGCCTCTCCAGTCGCCCCGGTAGGCAGCGCCAAGGTAGTTGCCGGCATTGCCGTTGATGGTGAACTCGCCGCCTGCAAGCGCAAGGCCGCAGAACGAGTGTACATCTCCGTTGACGGTGAGTTTTCCGCCCTTCATCCAGCTGCCCGTGTACATATCGCAGGCTGAGTTGACGATCATCTCGCCGGCGGTCATCTTGGCCCCGAGATACTTCATCTTCGTGCAGTCACCATTGACAATGATCTTCGTGTCAGCGGCAGTTGCTCCGGCGTCGCCGGCGATGGTGAAGTAATCGCCGATGGTGGAGATCTCCTTGCCCTGGAAAGCGCCGAGTTTTGCGATCTCGGCAGCCGTCTTGCCGGCAAATGCGTCAGTGTTGACGTTCTCGCATTCAAGGTAGAGTTCCGGCTGCTTTTTTACTGTGAGTGTAACCGTGTTCATCTTTTTTCACCTCACGCCTTGGTTGCATCCACGCCGATGATGTGCTGGTGCGGTGCATAGCTCTCGGGGACCGGGTAGTTGTTCTCGTTGATGCTGTAGTAGCGGAGGAACTTCTCGCGGATGTCGTGCATGACCTGCTTGTTCTCGTTGACCTTGGCATCCACCCAGAATGTCTGCTTGTGGCCCATGTCGACGATCTTGCCGCCTTCGACACAGATCTTGCCGTCCTTGAAGAGGTAGGCAACGTTTGCAAATGCCTTCTCGATCTCAGGCCCGCTTGAGGGGAACTTGTCGGGGTTGATGTTGTAGATGGCGATGTCGGCGTTCATGCCCGGCTTCAGGCCGCCGTAGTCCTTTGCAAGGCCAAGGCATTTTGCCGGGCCGGCGCGGGTCATGGCTGCCAGTTCGTAGAGCGTGATCTCGCGGTCCATGCTGGCGAGGTTCGTTGCTGCGATGACCTTGTCGGCTTTCTTGAAGGAGTGGAGGCGTTCGTCACGGACCTTCTTGGACATCAGCCAGGAGTACACACGCGGGTAGCGGGTGAACGGTCCTGCGTTCGGGTGGTCGGTGGTGATGAAGCAGCGCATCGGGTCCTTTGCATAGAGTGCGATCTCAAGGCCTACTGCCCACTGGCTGGCGAAGACTGCGTTGTTCGGGTCGTAGATGAATGGCACGATACCCGCTGCGGTCTCGAGCTCGACATCCACGTTGAACCACTTTAAGTGGTTGAGGCCGTGGAGGTGGTGTTCGAACGGACCGTCGGCAGTCATCGTCGTGGTCTCGTCAAGGGTGACGTTACCGGTATCGATGGTGAGGTTCTTCTGCTTGTTGACGTAGTCCATGACTTCCTTGGCACCGGACTCGAAGTCGCCCCAGTTGGTGCCCTTGTAGGCATGGAACTGAAGGTGCGTGGAGTGCAGGACCTGCTCGCGGCCGAAGTTGTTGTTGGCCTTGATGCCTTCTGCGAGCTTCAAGGAGTCGATCGTGGTCTTGTAGTTGCCGGGGTTGCCGAGATCGTTCTGGTGGAGGTGCATCGAGTGCGGGAGGCCGAGGTACTCGTTTGCCTCGATTAAGCCCTTGATGATCTCTGCCGGGGTGATCTCGAAGTACGGGACCGGGTCGTGGATGGTGAGACAGTTCAGTCCCCAGGCCCAGGCTTCGGTGCCGCCGGGGTTGACGCACTTGACACCATAGCCCTTGGTCTGGCGGAGAATCCAGGCAATGTAGGCTGCGGTGTTCTCGACTTCATGGTTCTTGAGGTACTCAAGGATGAACCAGTTGTTGCCGAAGACCGGGAGTGCGGCTTCGTCAATGATGGGGGTGTCGTGGATCTCTTCGTGGACATGCCGGGCATACAGCGGGGGCATTGCGGCTTCCATCGCGAACGTGAACCCAAGCCGGGCATACTCGTAGCCGGTCTTGAAGACGGTCGGGATGGACTTGCCGCCCTCGATCCTGGTGATACCGGGCTTCTTGTGCGAGTCGAAATGCTTGTCCTCGGGGCGGTACCAGCGGCCTGCATTGACCTTGGGGCCTGCAACATGGGCGTGAACCTCGATGGCTCCTGCCATGACGGTCTTGCCTGCGGCATCGATGACCTTTGCACCGGATCCGACCTTGTCGACAATCTTGCCATCCTTGACAGCGATATCTTTCTTGTCACCCTTGATGCCCTGGACCGGGTCAAAGACGTGTCCGTTCTTGATGATATATTCAGACATTTACGCGCCTCCTTTCAGGAGCTCGTCAACACGGTGGTTGATCTTGGTTAAGAGTTCCTCGTCCGTGAGCATGCCTTCCGGCGGGTCGACAACCTTTCGGGTCTCGATCGGGACGTTGTCCATACGATAGGCACAGCCACCGGTCTCGACCCCGACCATGGCGACCGGGATGTGGATATCGGAGATCTCGGTCGTGCACTGGATGTGCGGGTCGATAGTGACCGTGGGCTTCCGGGAGGAGCTGATCATTGCATCGACCGGGAAGTGTGCACCGGGATCGGTTGCAATATAGAAGCAGGCTTCGACTTCATTGCGGTTGAGGAGATCGACGGAGGTCGTCTCACCGGTCTGGTGCCGGGCCTGGTCTCTCCGGGAGAGGTCGACTGCGTACGGGAACCCGTACTGCCAGCCAAGTACCTGGCCGGAACCGGTAACGTTCCAGTGACCCCGCATGGCCATGATCGCGCATTTCGTGAAGTCGTTGAGGTCGCGGGTCAGGTTGATGGCGATATCGATATTGTGGTTCCTGCCCATGGAGTGGGTGAGACCCATACCGAAGAAGATGATAATAAACCGGCCCTGTTTCAGGTCTTCAACGATCTCGTAGATCTTCTCTTTGGGAACGCCGCCAACGGTGTCCGGGAGTGCCTCGCCGCGGGCTGCGGTCCTGAAGGCGTTTAAGAGTTCGTAGTCGAATCCCTGCTGGACCTGGATGAACTCATCGGCGCACTTGGCAGTGTCCGTGTACCGGCAGTCGACACAGTAGATCTTCCGGCCCTTGTGGCCCTTCACCGTGAAGAAGCCGCGGGGGAAGATGGAGTACCGGGACATGTGCCGGGGGTGGGCGTGAGCCGGGTTGCAACCCCAGAATATGACGCGGTCGGCACGGTTCTTGACCTCACCGAGCGTACAGCTCGGGACACCGACATCTTCGATTGCAATCAGGGACGAGCCATGGCAGACGGTTGCACAGTTGTCCACAATACCGCCGACCTTCTCGGCAATCTCGTGGCCGATGGACATGGCCTGGCAGCTCGTGGATGCCCAGCCGTACATCAGGGTCTTCCTTGACTTGACGAGCATCTTTGCAGTCCAGTCGATGGCTTCATCGTAAGACACGTTCTTGTAGGTGCCGTCAGCCTGTCTCATCCGGGGGAGTTTGACCCGGCCCGGGAGCCGCTGGTGGTTGAACTTCTCGGCGCCGATGGCGCAGGCGTTCTTGACACCAAGGATGGTCTTGTTGTCATCGGAAACAGTGACGATGAGGTCATCGCACAGGGTGCCGCAGAACGGGCAGATAACATCAGTTACTTCTTTTGGCATTGCTCGTCACTTCCTTAAGAGTCCGCAGGCGTCCTGCAGTACCTCGACAGCGCCCATAATGCGTTCGTTTGCCGCTATCTCGACATCGACCGGGAATCCCTTGAAGCAGGGCTCTCCGGTTGAGAAGGTGTAGGCCGGGACGATCCGGTTTGCCCAGGGTCCCATCGGGATATGGGCAAGGCCCGGGACAAGGTCCTCGCGGGTCTCGACGGCTTTGACAATAACGCTGCCGACCGAGCTTGTTACCTTCACATTCGTGTTCTTCCATACCCCGAGTTTCTTCATGTCGTCGGGGTGCATATGCATAATCGTGCAGGCGTCGAAGTACTTCTGAGACGTCTTGCCTGCTTCCATGCCAACGCCCTGCTGGATCGTCCGGCACGTGATCATATTGAGAGTAATTTTCTTCTCTGCCATTCCATCTCCTCGCTTTTCAGGTCAGGCCTTGGCCGGGACATCAGTTGAGCCTTTCCCGGAGAGACTGATCACATCATACGGGCATGCTTCGACACATACGCCGCATCCTGCACATAGTTCAGCCTTGAAATCAAGGCTCTTTGCCACCCCGTCCTGCACCTGGTAGATCTTCTCCTTGGTGACAGGGTCGAGCGTAAAGAGCTCAAGGGCATTGACCGGGCAGGCAACAACACAGTTGTTGCATCCGGTGCATCGTTCCATGTTTACATGTACTGCAAACGCCATGCACATCACACACAAATTTTTTTATCAAATTTGCTTAATCCAAGAGTTGATTCAAAACTGTAATTAAAGATTATGAATTTTACAGACGGTAAAACAGAATGAGTTAATGTAGGATCGGTTTTTTTGCATCAGGTTAACATTGGGTTCCCGGTTTAACATCTTCTTAACACCGGTGAGGGTTTTTTTCTGTTTTCCGGCCCATGGGTTTTCATAAAACAGGAAAAATAATTCCCTGCCGTAATCAGGATCGGTCCCGGGGACCGGTTTGCCCCAAACGCGCACAAACACCCCGTAAGAGGATAGTATCGAAAGAACCCTGGCGGCGGATCCGGTTGTTTCATGCCGGCGACAGTCCAGGATATCAGAACAGCACATTATCGGAAAGATACCGGGAAAAAGAAAAAGAGCTGAACAAGGCTCAGGTAACCTGATAGAGTGGGGCAGGATCATTCGGCCCGGATAATTGTCCCGACATTTTTCCCGCTGATGGCTTTTCCGAGATTGCCACGGGTGTGGCAGTTGATGATCCGGACCTCGCGGATGTGGACGGATTCTTTCAGGAGTTCGATAACCATCGGTTCAAGCACCAGGTCGTCCAGGTTCATCTCAAGGAGTTCCTGTGCGGTTATATTGCGGATGATCTCTGCATCCGGGTTCTTCCGCGGATCCTCAGTATAGAGTCCGTCCACGTTCTTGCCGATGATGCAGCTTCTGGCCCCGAGAACCTCAGCCATCAGGAAAGCCCCGGTATCGGTCCGGTGCGGAGGGATCATGTCGTTCCTGGACGGATGTTCGTACAGCCCGTACGGCGGAGTGCCGTGGGTCACCGGCAGGATCCCGAGTTTCAAGAGCATCGGGAGTTCAAGGAGATCCCCGGTATGGATACGCGTCCCGTTATACTTAGAAAGAAGGATCGATACCATGATCGCATTCTGCTCTGATATCTTAGCAGATAATTCCGCAAGGACACCGGTGGGCATACCGAGATCCATGCCGATGTCCATGATGTGGCGTACCCGTCCGCCGCCACCGGTTACTACGAGCAGCTGGTGTTTCTTTGACAACGTGCCGATCTCCTCGCAGAGCGGGTGCATGACTTCACGGCCGTAATCGATCGCACCGTGGCCACCAATCTTGATCACGTTGATCTCCGGGGCAATCCGGATCTGTTCTGCCATCGATCGTTTTCTCTTCATCCCCTTCCGGACCAGGGTCTCGCCCTGGAGCCCGCTCGTCAGCTCAAACCGTTTGTTCATAGTGACACACTCATTCCCAATACTGCAATGGTAAAGTATAAAGTCTTGTATACCAATTGGTATATCAGAGCCATCACCCCGGCAGACCAGAGAACAGCGGTATACCACCCGGTGACTGGCAGGAGATTATATATGAAAATCTACATTCGTGAACGCCAGAAAGTCGGCGAAGGTGTCGAGTCGCCCAAGTACCGGATCGTTGCAGTGACCGGGGGCGAGATTCAGATCACGGCAACCCATTTCCGGAAGTTCGAGATCGAGCAGATTGCAAAAGACGTTGGTGCGGAGATCGTGTACATGAAACCCGTTGCCGACGACCACAAGAAGAAGAAATAATCATTTTTCCCGTAACCCTGCCGGGGGAGCAAAGCCTCACGGTCGGGTATTGCCGGTTTATTCTGCGTTTCACATAGTCCTTGGAAGCCCTTTGACCTGGGATCGCCCGCAGCCAAATCTCCCCCTAAAACGCCCCGTTTGCCAATCGGAGCCCGATTTGTAAAACAGGTTTTTGGAGAGTCGCATTTTTTTACGAATTATAGCACACTGAATCTGGAAGGGGGTTAAATTGACCGTATTTTATCCATTTGAGGGGGAATTCTGCCCCCAAATAAAACCTTTTTATTGCCTATTGGATCGATGTCCCGGCTTTTTCCCGGAGGGGAGATCGGCCGGAGGGCCGGAGGAGGGGTTGATCCGGAAGAGGATCGAAAGATCTCCAGTCAGGGATGAAGATATTCCCCCGCAATGTCAGTACCGGAGACCTTTGGACCGGCATCTCCGGGGAGTGATATTATTTTAGTCCGTCACGCCCAATCAGGTACAGGAAATCTCCATGGCGGCTCTCTCGATTGATATCCTCTTTGATGCGGCAATCCGCATCCAGATACAGGAACGATCGATATCCCTGACGTTTGCGGAAAATGCGATCAGGATCAAATTCCCCACAACACGGCGGCTGGCGGAATTCCTCGAGGTCCCCCATTACTACATTCTTCCGTATTTTGCCATGATGGAAGAGGAAGACCTCATCACCCGCGCAGAACGCGTGGGCGTCCTGACAACGGACAAAGGAAGCCGTAAACTGCTGCAGCTCTTGCAGGATCATTACGCCGGTGAGATGCAGGAAATACTCGGGTGCGAGATCTTCTCTGCCCTGATCAAAAAGAGCTGATTGCCGGTTTTTGTCGGGATCTGCACATGCGTTTCGCATGCAGTTAACAAGAGTGTCAAGTCAATAAAAAATTTTAAAAACCATTTGATTATCAGTTGGTTACCAGCTGATTAACCATTTTTTTTAACATAGTATAAAAAGAAACATTCAATTATTACCCGCCGTAACGTTATGCCGGTCATATTATGAAAAAGAGTGTGCAATTCGGATTGACTGCAGGTATCATTGCAGTCCTGTGCCTGACAGTCTTCATAGCAGGATGTACCAGTTCCCCGGCAACAACGCCCGCGACAACCACGGTCCCTACAGCAGCCGGAACTGCTGCGGTAACCCCGGCAGTAACGGACAGCGGCCAGAAGACGCTCGTCATTGCAACGACAACGAGCCTGTACGACACCAAGCTTCTCGACTACCTCCAGCCCATGTTCGAGAAACAGTACAATGTCACGCTGAAGATCACCTCGCAGGGTACCGGCAAGGCGATCGAGCTTGCCAAGAAAGGCGATGCAGATGTCCTGCTCGTCCACTCCCCGAGCCAGGAGCTCGCCTTCATGAAGGATGGCTACGGCCTGAACCGCCGCTCGTTCGCATCCAACTCGTTTGTCATTGTCGGCCCGGCCGATGACCCGGCAGGCATCAAGGGCATGACTCCCGAGAATGCATTCACGACCCTCTACTTGAAGGGCATGAACAAGACCGCAAAGGTGGCCTTCATCTCCCGTGGCGACGGTTCCGGAACCCACACTGCCGAGCAGAAGATCTGGTCCAATGCCAAGTACAATTACACCGCCCAGATCGAGAAGTCCGGTGACTGGTATGTAGAGGCAGGCAAGGGCATGGGAGAGACCCTCCAGATGGCAAGCGAGAAGGGAGCATATGCCCTTACCGACGAAGGCACGTACCTTGCCTACAAGAAGGACTTAAACCTCGTCCCGATCATCAGCAATGGTGCAAGTCTCCTGAACATCTACAGCGTCATGACCGTGTACAACGACAAGCAGCCGGCTGACAAGATCCAGATGGCAAACAACTTCGTCAACTTCTTGATTGCACCGGACACCCAGACCGCTATCGGCAGCTATGGTGTGGACAAGTACAGCAAAGCCCTCTTCATCCCGATGAGTGTCACGGTCCCGACTGCACCGGCAGGATATGTCGGGGATCACACGACCCCCGCAACCGATGTGGCTCCTGCTCCCAAAGCAGCAACAACCACTGCTGCAGTAACCGCGGCAACCACGGCAGCAGCCAGTACAAAGTAATCCCCCTTCTTTTTTTGCCAATGAGATCCGGAAGAGAGCGGTTCATCGGGGTACGCATGCCCTGCCCGGAGCATCTCATTAACTATAATGAAAAGAAAGAAACGTTGGTTGAAGAGCCGGGTCTTCTGATCATCCGGCAGATGAACGCGAGATAGGTAGATTCAGGAGTGAACAGGGTTGGGCGACATATCGGCAGGCATCATCCAGGCAATCGATCTCATCGTTACCTTAAACCCTGAGGTTATGCAGATCGCCCTCCTCTCCCTGTACATCTCGCTCTCGGCAACTATCCTCGCAGCCCTTGTTGCTATCCCGCTTGGGAGCCTAATCCATTTCAATGAGTTCCGGGGAAAACGTGCGCTCATCATCCTCATCCAGACCCTCTACTCGGTCCCGACCGTAGTTGTCGGCCTTGTCATCTACCTGCTCATCTCCCGAAGCGGCCCTCTGGGCTTTCTCGGGCTCCTCTTCACCCCCCAGGGAATGATTCTCGGGCAGATGGTTCTCATCATCCCCATCATGACGGGGCTTGTCATCTCGGCACTGAGCGGGATAGACAAGAGCATCAGCGATACACTGGTGGCCCTGGGTGCGGACACATTCCAGAAGATCTGGGAGATCCTCAAAGAGGCCCGGTACGCCATCCTGAGTGCGGTTGTCTTCGGGTTCGGGCGTGCAATCGCCGAGGTCGGGGTTGCGATGATGATCGGCGGCAATATCCGGGGCCACACCCGGGTCCTGACAACTGCCATTACCCTTGAGACCGGTATGGGGGATTTCGGTCTCTCCATTGCCCTTGGGATCATCCTCCTCCTGGTTGCCCTGCTCGTTGTTCTCTCCCTGAACCTGATCACGGCAGGGATGTCCGTGGATATGCAGCGGATCAGTGGAGGCCCCCGCGAATGATACGGCTCGATCAGGTCTCCAGGAAGTTCGGCGCCCGGGAGACGATCCGGGATATCTCGTTCGAGACCAAAAAAGGCGAGATCTTCACCCTTATCGGCCCCAGTGGGAGCGGGAAGACAACGGTCATCCGCTTACTCGATCTCCTTGATATCCCGAGTTCCGGGAAAATATTCTTTGACGGGCAGGATACGGCAACTACCGAAGCCGGCCGGCTTGCAATCCGGCGCCGCATCGGAATGGTCTTCCAGAAACCGGCCGTGCTGAACACAACGGTTGCAAAGAACATTGCCTTCGGCCTCGAGTTCCGCAAGGTGCAAAGAACAGAGATTGCCGGGCGGGTGCAGGAAGCCCTCGAACTGGTGGGCCTGCCGGAGTTTGAAGGCCGCATAGCAACGACCCTCTCCGGTGGCGAGATGCAGCGGGTGGCAATAGCCCGGGCCATGGTGACCCGGCCTGAAGTGCTCCTGCTCGATGAGCCGACGGCAAACCTCGATCCGGTCTCGTCCGAACTGATCGAGGATCTCGTCCTCCGGATCCGCAAGAAGTTCAGAACCACCATCATCCTGTCCACCCATGACATGGCCCAGGGGCAGCGACTCGCCGACCGGATCGGCGTAATCATGGACGGGCGGCTCGTCCAGGTGGGAGGGGCAAGCGAGATCTTCTACCAGCCAAAAGGCAGGGACATTGCCCGGTTCGTGGGCATCGAGGCGATCACCGGCGGAAAAGTTATCGAGAACCGGGATGGACATGCCCTGATACGGGTGAGGGAGACCTGCTTTGAAGCACTGACGGATCTACAAGAGGGGCGGAAGGTCTCCCTCTGCATCCGTCCGGAAGAAGTGACCATCGCCCCGACCGGTACACTTCCGGAAAAAAGCAGCATGCGGAACCGGATCACCGGCCGGATAACCAAGATAGTCCCCTCCGGCCCGTTTGTCAGGGTCAGCGTGGACTGCGGGTTTATCCTGGTCGCCCTCATCACCCGCCGGTCCTGCACGGATCTCGGGCTGGCTGTCGGAACAAGCGTCCTTGCCGGAGTGAAGGCAACGGCAATCCATGTATTGCCTGAGGAAGGGGACGGCAGGGACCCGGCAAAGACCAGCAACAGATGAAAAAGAGGATTGAACGCATGGACGACAACCGGAAAAAGGCAGGAGGCCGGCCATTTTATCGTCGTATAAGCAGCCATGCGCGGCCAGAACCTGCAAAAAGAAGGAGTAAACCATTTGTGTTTACTTTCAAAAATTCTGTAAAACCCTGTAGTTTATAAAATCCGGTTACCTTTTTCGTGCGATCCGCCCCTTACCCCCACTTAATCGCCATTTTTTACAAAAAATACACTATCCTTAAATAGCGTTCAGCCAGACCCGTGATTATTCAAGAGGTGTGTATAACCATGGAATTCAAGTATGTGCCAACCACGTGTCCGTATTGCGGAACCGGTTGCGGCTTCAACCTTGTTGTCGTTGACAAGAAGGTCGTCGGCGTCCAGCCGTGGCAGCGCAATCCGGTCAATGAAGGAAAGCTCTGTCCCAAGGGCAACTATGCCTGGGAGTTCATCAACAGCCCGGACCGGCTGACAAAGCCGCTCATCAAGAAGGATGGCAAGTTTGTCGAAGCCAGCTGGGACGAGGCGTACAAGCTCATTGCCCAGAAGTTCAAGTCTTACAAGCCTGAAGAGATCCAGTGCCTCTCATCGGCCCGGGTCTCCAATGAAGAGAACTACCTGATGAACAAGTTTGCCCGGGCTGTCCTGAAGACCCCCAACATCGACCACTGCGCCCGGCTCTGCCACGCTTCAACGGTCGTTGGTCTTGCCGGTGCTTTTGGTTCCGGTGCAATGACCAACTCGATCACCGATATCGGGGAGTCGAAATGTGTTTTTGTTCTTGGTTCCAACACGTTTGAGAATCACCCGCTCATTGGTCGGCAGATCATGCTCGCCAGGCAGCGTGGCGGCAAGGTCATTGTTGCAGACCCGCGGCTGACCCCGACGGCAAAGCAGGCAGATCTCTACATGCAGTTCCACTCCGGCACTGATGTGGCCATCCTGAACGGGATGATGCAGCACATCATCAGGAACGGCTGGGAGAACAAGGACTTCATCAAGAACAGAACCAAAGACTTCGAGAAACTCAAGGAAGTCGTAATGAAACCCGACTATGCCCTTGACAAAGTCTCCAAGATCTCCGGTATCCCGGCTGAACAGCTTGCCCAGGCTGCAGAGTGGATTGCAAAAGCCGAGTCGAGCAATGTCCTCTACTCGATGGGCATCACCCAGCACACCACCGGGGTCGACAATGTCAAGTCGGTTGCAAACCTCCAGATGCTGACGGGTCACCTGGGCAAGCGCGGGGGCGGGGTCTGTGCACTCCGGGGCCAGAACAATGTGCAGGGCGCCTGCGACATGGGGGCACTGCCGAACGTATACTCCGGCTACCAAGCCGTCATCAACCCCGACTTCCAGAAGAAGATGAAGGAGGCCTGGGGCGTATCCGAGATCGCCGAGGGCAGGGTCGGCTACACCGTCACCGAGATGGTCAATGTCCTCGCCGACACACCCGGCAAACTCAAGTGCCTGTATATCATGGGCGAGAACCCGATGATCTCCGACCCCGATCTCCACCACGTTGAGAAGGGACTGAAGAACGCGGAATTCATCGTTGTGCAGGATATCTTCCTGACCGAGACTGCCCGGATGGCTGATGTCGTTCTCCCGGCCACCTGTTATGCGGAAAAGGACGGCACCCAGACCAGCACCGAGCGCCGGGTCCAGAAATGGAGAAAGGCGCAGGACCCACCCGGCGAGGCAAAGGTGGACTGGCAGATCATCTGCGACATTGCAAAGGCAATGGGCTTTGAGAAGCAGTTCCCGTACAAGAGTGCAGAAGAGATCTTCAATGAGATTGCAAAGGTCACGCCATCGTACGGCGGCATGAGCTATGCCCGGCTCGAAAAGCCCGAAGCTCTCCACTGGCCCTGCCCGACCGCGGACCACCCGGGAACCCCGATCCTGCACAAGGAGAAGTTCACCCACCCGGACGGACTTGGGATCTTCACGCCCATTGAGTTCAAGTACCCGGCAGAAGTGCCGGACAAGGACTTCCCGATCATCTTAACCACCGGTCGCTGCATCTGGCAGTGGCACACCGGCTCGATGACCCGCCGCTCCCCCAGCCTCGAACGCGAGGAGCCGACCGGCTGGATCGAGATCAATACCGAGGATGCAAAGGAATGGGGTATCAAGGAGGGCGAGATGGTCAAGGCGATCTCCCGCCGAGGCGAGATCAGAATCGGCGCCCGCGTGACAAAGGGCATCAAGCGGGGCGAGGTCTTCATCCCGTTCCACTTTGTTGAGTGCTCTGCCAACACGCTCACGATCAATGCGCTCGACCCGGTTGCAAAGATCCCCGAGTTCAAGGCCTGTGCTTTGAGGATTGAAAAGATCAAGGAGGCCTAACATGGCAAAGAAAGGCGATATGCTCTATGCATGGACAAACGACGCGGACATCAAGAAGAAGGCCGAGCTTGGCGGGGCAGTCACTGCCCTCTGGAAGTTCGCGCTCGAATCAAAAGCAGTCGATGCCGTGCTCGTCATCACCAAGGGAGCGGACCTTTACGATGCGCAGCCGGTCCTGATCTCCGATCCCAAGGAGCTTGCAAAGACTGCCGGGTCCCTCCACTGCGGCACCCTGCTCCTTCCCAAGCTCATCAAGAAATACTTTGATGGCGCTGCGAACATGAAACTCGGTGTCACCGTCAAGGGCTGCGATGCCATGGCCTTCTACGAGCTGGCCAAAAGAAAGCAGATCAACCTCGACAACATCATCATGATCGGGGTCAACTGCGGCGGATCGGTCAGCCCGGTCCTTGCCCGCAAAATGATTGCCGACAAGTACGGTGTTGACCCGAACACTGTCCACAAAGAAGAGATCGACAAGGGCCAGTTCATCATCGAGTACGAGGGAGGCCACAAAGGCATCTCCGTTGACGAGCTCGAAGAGGCAGGCTATGGCCGCAGGTCCAACTGCCGGCGCTGCAAGATGAAGATCCCACGGCAGGCAGATCTTGCCTGCGGAAACTGGGGCGTCATCGGCGAGAAGGCCGGAAAAGCCACGTTCGTTGAAGTCTGCTCCGAGAAAGGTGCAAACCTGGTCTCCGGCGCAGTCAAGAATGGCGTCCTCGCAGCTGAGGCCGCCAGCCCCAAGGGTCTGGAGATCCGCGGAAAGGTCGAGGGCGCAATGCTCAAGCTCGGCGACAAGTGGCGCAAGCACGACTTCGAAGCGCTGGGCGAGGGCAAGGACCGGCTCCGGAAGATCATGACCGAGACCTCCCGCTGCATCAAGTGCTACAGCTGCATCTCGGCCTGCCCGATCTGCTACTGCGTTGACTGCACAACCAAGAACCCGGCCTATGTCAAACCCGGCGAAGTTCCGCCGAACTTCATGTTCCACCTCATCCGCTTTGCCCACATTGCGGACTCCTGTGTGAACTGCGGCCAGTGCCAGGAACTCTGCCCGTCGGAGATTCCGAACGCGATGTTCATGCACGCCCAGCAGGTCGAGCTCGAGAAGATGTTCGGCCACACCCCGGGTGTCAGCATGGAACTCCCCCTCCTTGCTTACGCAGAGGAGAAGGCCGAGCGTTCGCGGCTGCACAACACCGGCAGCGACATGATCTACCTGAACGTGTTCAACCCCGCAAAGGAGCACTAACAAGAGAGGTGCATTTATGAAAACCGAAGATGCAAAAAAAATCATTTCCACGGCTATCGACAGGGAAGTCGAAGCCTACACTTTTTACCGCAGCGTTGCTGACAAGGTAAAGGACAAGGCGCTGAAATCACTCTTTGCAGAACTTGCAGAAGAGGAGAAGAAACACCGGGAGTTCCTCCAGGGATTCCTCTCAAAGGATGCCGGCAAGATCAAGTTCGCTGCCGGCCACGACTACAAGGTGGGCGACGAACTCCCCTCACCGAAACTGACCATGGACTTAAAGCCGCTCGAAGGCCTGGTCATTGCCATCAAGAAGGAACTCGAAGCCATGCAGATGTACACCCAGTTTGCAAACGCAGCCGCTGACACGGAGACGCAGCTGCTCTTCTCCCAGCTGGCGAACATGGAGCGGAGCCACAAGGCCCGGCTTGAGGACATCTATACCAACATGGCATTCCCCGAGGTCTGGTGACCCGGGCCCCCTTTTTAATCAGCAATCAGGGATCGGTCGTATCGGACCGTTCGGGATACACTACATCTCCACCATCCCGGCCCTGAGTGCCGGGCGGGAATTTTTGGCATGCTCATCGCAGACACATCCAGGCCCCTACGGACAGGACCCCGGGCGTCTCGTTCCCGCAGAGTTCGCTCTCTGGTTTTTTCCCGGGATCCTCGGATTTTTCACCGGTACCTTGCTTGAGGGTACCGATATTCCGGGTGTGCCCTGTACCGACCGGCAGGGTTCCCGGAGGGCACGCACCGGGCCACCAATCATCCATAAGGGGTATACCAGATAAGATGACAACAGAGTACCAGGAGCCGGGGTGAGAGAGATGGGCAGATCCATGCAGGGGGGATATCGTTCTTTTCAGGAAACGATCCGGATTGGCGAAGGGATTCGGGCGGCGGGCGGCAGGCAGGTATGCCGGAACATGCCGGCCCGTTGGGATGCCGGACACGCAAAGGCCGGAGGCATAGCATGGTGAAACGTTACCTCTCGGTCATCACGCTGGACGATGCCCTCTCCCTCCTGTCCCGGGAATTTTCCTGCGTTCCAACGGTCCTGCAGGTGCCGGTTGAAGAAGCTGCCGGACGGATCACGGCAGGCCCCATCTTTGCACGCTTCTCGGTACCGGAGATCCATCTCGCGGCCATGGACGGCATTGCGGTCGTGAGTGCCGATACAAAAGGGGCCTCCGAGCAGCACCCGATCACTCTCACCCGGGCCGCACGGGTGAATACCGGCAATGTTGTCCCGCAGGAATACGATGCCGTGATCATGATCGAGGATGTCTGGGAAAAGGATGGGACCTACACGATCCGGAAAGCCACAAGCCCGTGGCAGCATGTCCGGCCGGCGGGAGAGGATCTCGCCGAGTCCGAGATGGTGATGCCCTCGCATCACCGGATCCGGCCTCACGAGATCGGCGCTCTTGCAACGTACGGGATCACGACGCTCGACGCGATCACGGTCAGGATCGGGCTCGTTCCCACGGGAAGCGAACTCGTTCCGGCCGGCACCCGGCCGGCACCGGGTCAGGTAGTGGAGAGCAACACGGTCATGGCAAAGGCGATGCTCGAAGAGGCCGGGGCCAGCTGCACGCGGTACCCCTTTGTGGAAGACCGGCCCGAACGGATCCGGGCAGCTATTGAAACGGCTGCACGGGAGAACGATATCGTCATCGTCTCTGCAGGTTCGTCGGCAGGAACAAAGGATTACACCGCGGATGTCATCGCAGGGCTTGGCACCGTGCTTGTCCACGGCGTTGCAACGAAACCGGGTAAGCCGGTCATCATCGGCACAATCGGGGGAAAGCCGGTCATCGGCCTTCCCGGCTATCCGCTCTCGGCCCTGACCATCATCCGCGAGCTCGTCCTCCCGTTCCTCAGAAACTACGGCCTTGTTGTGCCGGACCCGGCCGTGATCCAGGCGGAGATAACCTCGGCACTGCCAAAAGAGATCGGATCCGACGAGTTCGTGCTCTGCACGCTCGGAAAAGTCGGGAACCGCTGGACCGTCTCCCCCCAGTCCAAGGGAGCCGGTGTCCAGATGAGCGCTGTCCGGGCAAACGCGTATATCCGGGTTCCCCGCAATTCTGAGGGTTACACGGCCGGGGATAGAGTCGAGGCCCGGCTGATGGTGCCGGTCCACGAGGCGGAAAATGCCCTCATCGTAACGGGCAGTCACGACCCGGTCCTCGATTACCTGGCCGATCTCCTCCGCCCGGAAGGCATCACCCTCATCTCAACCCACGTGGGGAGCATGGGCGGGATCCTTGCCCTGAAAAAAGACGACTGCCATGCCGCCCCCACCCACCTGCTGGCAGAAGACGGGAGTTACAACACGACATTCCTGCAGAAGTACCTGCCGCAGACCAAAATCGATCTCATCTGCGTTGCCGGCCGGCAGCAGGGAGTTGTCTCTCGAACCGGCCTTGCGCTTGCCGAGCTGCCGGGCCGGGCATTTGTCAACCGCCAGAGAGGCTCCGGCACCCGGATGCTCCTGGACTTTGAACTGAAGAAGGCAGGGATCGATCCTGGTTCCATCCCGGGCTACGAGAGGGAGGTGACCACGCACATCGCCGTTGCCCTTGCGGTGAAGAGCGGGGAAGCGGAAGCCGGCCTCTGTGTGTACAGTGCGGCAAAAGCGCTCAATCTGCCGTTTGTCCCGGTATCGCAGGAGAGGTACGAGATTGCCATCCGGCATGAACATGCGGGGGACCCACGGGTCCGGGCACTCATCAGTGCAATCCGGTCGGCACGGTTCCGGGAGATCCTAAAGAATCTTGGCGGGTACGATACAACGGAGACCGGCACACTGCGAGAGGTCCGGTAGAACCTGAGTAATGGTTTGCATCCGGTTCACCATTTTACTGAATACATGTCGCGGATTTCTCCAATCACGTATTACAGGTACACTGTAGACAATTAGTGCACGTACAATATTGTATATGGCGTCTTTCGATTACGCGCATGCACATGCGATTGCAGAAATCCGGCATGGGGATGGCAGGGAGCAAACGATTATATAGTGGCATCGTCCATTTTGGACGTGATTATGAAATCAGGGGCCGGATCTTGCGGTTTTTGTATCCGAAACGATCGGAAAACGGGCCGGAATCCAGGAAAAGTACATGGTTTCCACATAACTTATCGCAGCGAGTTAACTACTTTTGATTACCACGTTGTAAATTTAGATATCTTTAATTAACTTGCTCAACAACATTGGATCCATCGACGACAATGTGTGTGATGCGCATGGCGTTTTCTGTACATGTAAACATGGAGCGATGCACCGGTTGTGGCAACTGTGTCATCGCATGCCCGGTTGATGCCCTTGAGCTATATACCGTGGACCCGGCTACCAAAGAGAAGATCTACGCCGTCAGGAACGGAAAGTCGGTTCACCTCGATGTGAAGGCTGAACTCTGCGCAGGTTGTGGCGTCTGTGTCAATGCCTGCCCGTATGACGTAATACGCCTCTCCGGCAGGGGAGAGATGATCCAAAACGTGGCCTGAAGCGAGGAATACTATGGCAAAGTCAATATCTGTTAACCTGATCTCCGGCAGGACCATCCAGCAGGGTGTTGCTATCGAGAGCGGCAAAGAGAAGTCCTCGTACCGCACCGCCTGCGGCATAATCGAGATGGACACCGTCGATTTGAAAGCACTCGGCGCATGGAAGAACACCAACGTGAAGGTCACGAGCGAGTATGGCAGCGTCGTCGTCAAAGCTGTCGAAGCCACGCAGGGACCCCACCCGGGCGTTGCTTTTATCCCCATGGGCCCGTGGGCAAACTCGATCATCAACCCGAACACCTACTCCACCGGTATGCCGACCTTCAAGGGCACCCCGGTCACCATTGAAGTAGCTATCAACGAGCCTATCCTTCTCGGTATCGAACTTGTCCAGAAGCAGTGCGGGGTGATCGTAGGATGACCAAGACTATCACCGATGTCATCTGCCCGTTCTGCGGAACCCTCTGCGACGATCTCGAAGTCGTTGTATCGGATGACGGCAAGAAACTGCTCGAAGTCTACAATGCCTGCGTCATCGGGACCGAGAAGTTCCTCCACTCCCAGTCAGCCGACCGGGTCACGAAACCCCGGCTGCGCCAGGCCGACGGCAGCTGGAAGGAGATCAGCTATGATGAGGCTGCCGAATACACGGCCCAGATGCTCGCGAAGGCAAAGAAGCCCCTGATGTACGGCTGGTCCTCAACCAACTGCGAGGCCCAGAGCGTAGGCAACGAGATCGCCGAGATCTCGAAAGCCTGCTGCGACAACACCGCAGCGGTCTGCCACGGCACCACCCTGATTGCGGTACAGGACATCGGTCTCCCGACCTGTACGCTCGGTGAGGTCAAGAACCGTGCCGACCGCGTCATATTCTGGGGTTGCAACCCGGCTCACGCCCACCCCCGGCACATGTCCCGGTACTCCATCTTCCCCCGCGGTTTCTTCACCGGCAAGGGACAGATGAGCCGCAAGCTGGTGGTCGTTGACCCCCGCTGCACCGACACCGCCAAGATGGCCGATGTCCACCTGCAGGTCGAGCAGGGCCGCGACTACGAGCTGCTCAATGCACTCCGCGTTGCCCTCAAGGGAGAGTGGCTCCCCGATGTGGTTGCCGGTATCCCGGCAGCCAAGATTCGCGAGGTTGCGGATACCCTGAAGAGCGGCCGGTTCGGCATCATCTTCTTCGGTATGGGTGTCACCCAGTCCCTCTCCAAGAACCACAACATCGACGAGGCCATTGCCCTGACCAAGGACCTCAACGAGTACACGAAGTACTCGATCATGCCGATGCGGGGCCACTACAACGTGACCGGCTCCGGAGAAGTCTTTGCCTGGCAGTTCGGGTTCCCGTACTCCGTTGACCTGACCCGCGGCTTTGCCCGCTACAACCCGGGCGACTCGAGCTCGATCGATCTCCTCAACCGAGGCGAGATCGATGCCATGTTCACCATAGGGAGCGACCCGGGGGCACACTTCCCCATCAGCGCTGTCAAGCACATCGCCCAGGTTCCCTCGGTCTGTATCGACCCGCACCTGACCCCGACCTCCGGCGTCTCCAAGCTCCATATCCCCGTTGCATTCAACGGTGTCGAATGCGGCGGCAACTGCTACCGCATGGACAATGTCCCGATCGACTGCCGCAAGGTTGTCGAGCCGCCCGAGGGCATGCTCACCGACGAGCAGTTCCTCATCAAAGTCCGTGACCGCTTAAAGACGCTCAAGGGGGTTGCATAACATGTCTGAATATATCATCAAGAACGGCCACGTCTTTGACCCGGTCCAGGGCATCAAGGGCGACAAGAAAGATATCGCAATAAAAGACGGCAAGATTGTCGACAAGGTCGGATCCGGTGCAAAGGTTATCGACGCCACCGGAAAGACCGTCATGGCAGGCGCAGTCGAGATCCACTCTCACATCGCCGGGCCCAAGGTCAACCTCGGACGTATCTACCGGCCCGAGGACAAGCTCTTCAGCTGCACGCCCACAAAGGGCATGGAGCGGATGGGCGGCGGGGCCTCGATCCCGACCACGTTCAAGACCGGCTACGAGTATGCCAAGATGGGCTACACCACGGCAATGGAAGCCGCCATGCCCCCGCTCTTCGCCCGCCACGTGCACGAGGAGATCCGCGACACCCCCATCATCGACGAGGGCGCATTCCCGGTCTTCGGGAACAACTGGTTCGTACTCGAATACCTCAAGAACCAGGAAGTCGAGAACACCGCCGCCTACATTGCCTGGCTCCTCAAAGTGACGAAGGGTTATGCAGTCAAGGTTGTCAACCCCGGCGGCACGGAAGCCTGGGCCTGGGGACTGAACTGTCTCTCGGTCAACGACCCGGTCCCGTACTTTGACATCACCCCGGCAGAGATCGTCAAGGGTCTCATCGAGGCAAACGAGTACCTCGGTCTCCCGCACTCCGTGCACATCCACCCGAACAACCTCGGGAACCCCGGATGCTACCAGACAACCCTCGACACCCTGAAGATCGCAGAGGGATTCAAGGCCAAGAACACCTTCGGCCGCGAGCAGGTACTGCACCTCACCCACTCCCAGTTCCACTCCTACAAGGGAACCAACTGGGGCGACTTCGAATCGGGCGCAAAAGAGATCACCGACTACGTGAACAAGAACAAGAACATCACCATCGACACCGGAAACGTCACCCTTGACGAGACCACGACGATGACTGCCGACGGTCCGTTCGAGCACCACCTCACCGGCCTCAATCACCTGAAGTGGGCCAACTGCGATGTCGAACTCGAGACCGCAGCCGGTGTCGTGCCGTACATCTACAGCCCGTCCATCTCGGTCTGCGCCATCCAGTGGGCGATCGGTCTTGAGATCCCCTTGATGATGAAGGACCCGATGCGCTGCTACATCACCACCGACCACCCGAACGCAGGACCGTTCACCCGGTACCCCCGCGTCATCAAGTGGCTCATGAGCAAGAAGGCCCGCGACGCACAGATCGACGCCTTCAAGCACAAGGACAAGGTCCTCTCCCAGACCAGCATCGGCAGCCTGGACAAGGAGATCTCGCTCTACGAACTGGCCCAGATGACCCGCGCCGGCCCGGCCAAATCCCTGGGTCTTACCGCAATCTGCGGCGGCCTGAAACCCGGCATGGATGCCGACGTTGCAGTCTACAACTTCAACCCCGACAAGCCGGTTGCAAACCCGGACGACATCGAGACCGCATTCAGCCGCTGCGCAGCGGTCTTCAAGAGCGGCGTGCAGGTTGTCAGCAATGGCGAGATTGTAAGTAACGGCCACAAGCGCACGCTCTGGGTCAATGTCAAGGCCAAGGAGAACCCGCAGGTCATGCGCGACATTGCCGAGAAGTTCGTCAAGTACTACAGCATGACGCAGAACAACTACGAGGCGCTCGGGCACCACTTTGTCCCGAACCCGTACGCCCTTGAGGTGGATGCAACCAACTGAGGTGGAGAGAAATGGAAACCGTTACCATTAATTTGAAAAATGCGCCTGCACTGTATCTTGAGGCAGACACCATCTCCCCCGATGCATTTGCCGGAAAGAGCGCTGCCCAGATTGCGGAACTTCCCGTCTTCGAGGGAAACGTGCCCTCGACCCTTGGCAAGTACTTCGAAGTCAGCGGAAGCGCAGGTGCAACCGCGGCTGACACGAAGATCATTGTCAAAGGCGATGTGAAGAAGGTTAAGTACCTCGGCTTCAAGATGACCGCCGGCGAGCTGGTCATCGAAGGGAGCGCCGACCAGTACGTGGGAGCCTGGATGAAGGGAGGAAAACTCCTTGCAAAGGGCGATGTTGCAGCCTTTGCCGCAACGGCCATGAAAGGCGGGGAGCTGACCATCGAGGGCAATGCCGGCAACTATCTCGGCGCAGCCTACCGGGGCGACTGGAGAGGCATGTCCGGCGGTAAGATCCTGGTCAAGGGCAATGCCGGTTCCGATATCGGCATGTACATGCTCGGCGGCGAGATCATTGTCAACGGCAATGTCGATGTCCACGCCATGACCCATGCAGAGGGAGGCAAGCTCGTTGTCAAGGGCAATGCCAAGAGCAAGCTCGGCGGCCAGATGGTCGAGGGAACGATCTACGTCTTTGGCTCCATCGAGGTCATGATGCCCGGCTTCAAGCCAAACGGCGAAGTCGAGCTCGAAGTTGACGGCAAAAAGGCGACCTTTGCCCACTTCATCGGCGATCTTGGAGAGCGCCACAAGAAGAAGAAAGGCATTGTCGTGTACGGGAATCTGTACAAGAAGATCTAGTCCTTTCTTCCCGCCATTTTTATCAGCACACACGCATCAGTGCAAAGCCGGCATCTCGTTTCAGGGAGAGGCGCCGGCTGTTTTTTTTAATTATGCATTCCGAAGGGGAGTGTCATGTTGGCTGATTCCCCATCACCATGACCATGGATATGCCATAAATCAGGGTGCAAAAAAGAAGGAGCGGGGAAAAGGCACGGTTCAGTCCCAAGCCTGAAACCAGGACATGCATTATTCTTTTTTCACGGCAGCATTCTTCTCATCGGTGACCGGCTTTGCTTCCGGCACCTGCTTCAGGATGTCCTCCCGGAACTTTTCGAAATGGATCTCGTCCAGCTGCTCGGAGAGCAGCCTGCCGCTCCAGGCCCGGCGGTACACCCAGTCAATGATCCTGTCGATGGCAAAAAGAACCTGCTCCTCGGTCTCGACCGTTAAGAGTTCCCTGCCGATCCTCGGATGCCTGCCGCGCCGGCCCCCGACGGTTATGAGGAAATGGCGGTGCTCGGCCTTGATGAGGTCGAAATGGCAGGACTGGACGCAGACCCCGCAGTCCACGCACTTGCCCTCGTCCAGCACGGAAATACCGTTTCTGATCCGGATTGCCTTCTCCTTGCAGTAATAGACGCAGTTGCCGCAGCCGGTGCAGAGCCGCTCCGTGGTCCGGACCGGTCTCACCCGTCCGATGATCCCGATCTCGTTGAGCATCGGGCTCGTGCAGGCATTCGGGCAGCCCGAGAGGGCGATGCGCATCTTGACCGGCATCTCCTTCCCGAAGAGTTTTGCATCGATCTTCTTTGCAAGGCTTATCGTATCGATATTGGCGAACTTGCACCGGGAGGTACCCGGGCAGGCTATGATGTTGACCACTTCGTCCTTCTCGGAACCGATAGGGGTATTGTTCTTCTCAAGACCCTTTCCGAGTTTTTTTAAGTCGGACCCCCTGACATGCGGGATCTCGAGGGTCTGGCGGGTGGTGCCATGCACCTCGCCGTTCCCGTACCTTTTGGCAAGAGTGGCAATTCCCCGGAGCTGGTCGACCGTGAAGACGCCTGCCGGTGCACGGAGCCTGACTGTGCAGTAATCGGGATCGCGTTCGGTTATCACGCCTCCTTTCATATGAATGCCTGATTCGTGCTGCATTGATCAGGTGTTGGAAACGCCGGCTAATCAATACTGGTATTGTGCCCACAAAAAGAGCACCAGAGCGGTCCGGGCGAGATGGCGGGATCGTGCAGCAGGACCGCCGTATCCGTCTATCCGGCCGCCGCCCGTTTCCGGATGTACGGGACCAGGTACGCGAGAACCATTCCCACAACAAATGCAAGGGTCATGGAGCTCACGAGCGCGAGTACCCCGATGACTCCGGTCACGAGCAGGGAATCCGTCCTGATACTGTACCGGCACATCTCGATCCCGACAAAGACGAGCAGGGCCCCGAGCACGCCAACGGCAATGATCGAGAGCACCTGCGGCGAGGTGAAGAAGAGGGCGAGGATGATGAAGATCAGGCCGGCATACACGTTCGCACCCCCGGTCCGGGCCCCGTACCGGTACTGGCCGGCAAGGCCGCCCGCCCCGTGGCACATGGGAAAGCCGCCGAACGGTACCGACGTGAGGTTCATGAGCCCGATGGTCCGGGAGAATTTCTTAGGCGCAATGTCCTGGGCGAACAGGTCCTTGGTGAGCAGGGATGTGGCCAGGATGGCGTTCGTTATCGTCAGGACCACCTGCGGGAGCACAAGGGTCGAGAACGCAGAGGAGAAGTCCGTTGTCAGCGGGATGACCAGCTGGGGCGGGGGGATCAGGCTTACCGGGGGAACCCCGAAGATGGCGATCCCTCCGACAAGACCGACAGCGATGACAACGATCGCCGAGAGATCGGGGACGTTCCGGTAGCGGGCGAGCAGGAGGAATGCTGCGATGATGGCAATCCCGATGATGAAGAAGAGCGGGTCTTTTACCACGAAACCTATCGAGGATTTGAAGAGGAGCAGGGCAAGACCCAGCTGGATACCCCGGACAACGCTCTGGGGCACCCACTTCTCGATGATGCCGAAGAAGCGGCCGTACCCGAGCACGAGGAAGATAACGCCGAGGATGAGGCCCGCTGCTGCGATCTCGCCGCTCCCGATAGTTCCGGCAATGACGATCACCGCCACTGCTTTCATCGGTTCGAGCGGGATGGGAAGCCGGTACCAGAGGCCCGTGACAATGAACCAGATCCCAAAGAAGAGGAGGATGTAGCGGGCATTGACATCCGAGACGAGCGCCACGGCAAGGATGAGGGGAATGATAGTCCCGAAATCCCCCAGCGATCCCGCCAGCTCCGAGAGGCTGAACCGGAGGGGGGGCAGGGTTGTTTCGGACACGGTATCGGGTTCCCGGCCGTAACCGTGAGGGAGACGGGCAGTCACCACCCCGGCCGGCTCGTTCGCGGGTCTTGATTACTGTAAAGTAGCATTAGCCATAGGGATTAACCTTTTCAGACAGTCAGCCGGAGAGAACCTATTCAATATATTTATCAGGTTGCCTGAAGTAACAGTCTCTGTAGTAGGATACATTATGGTTGACCTTACCACGGATATTCTGATTTATATCGGTATCGGGATCCTCACCTTCGCCATAGGGATGATCATCGGGTACCAGCTCCTGATTATGCATTATACCAAGAGATTTTTGATCGTGGCAAAGGAATGTTCCGATGCAGATTCCGTTGTGCCGATCGTTGACGAACTCCAGAGGGAGACCTAAAGTGGAGGAGAAAAGATGGTAGATATTGTCAGTTATTCCCTGGTCATCGTAACCTGTTTCTGTTTTGGCTTGATCGTCAGTTTCCAGATGGCCCATATCCATTACTGCCGCAAGCTCACCGCTCTTGTGAGACGTTCCATATCCACCAAGACCATTGCCCCGGTCCTGGCCGAGTACGAGGCGCTCAAGCCAAAGAAATAACTCATGTAGTCATGCGGTAAGGTCCCAGCTGAACGATCATCCCGCCTTTTTTATTCCTGCACGGCAGGGTACAGGCTCTAGGCTCTAATAGGATCGCGACGAATAGGTGAGACAATGCGCTGCATTGTTCTTGCAAGCGGGAGCAAGGGAAATTCGGTTGTCCTTGAAGGATCCTCCGGGAGCATCCTCATCGACGCTGGCCTGAGTGCAAAGGAACTGCTTCTCCGCATGGCCCGGGCCGGGCTCGACCCGGAACAGCTGCTCTCCATTCTTGTCACCCACGAGCACGGGGACCATATCCGGGGCCTGGACGTCCTCTGCCGGAAACTGGATCTGCCGGTCTATGCAACGGAAGGGACGCTGGCCGATTTCCTCAATCACCGCCGGACTTCCGAAAAACCCCTGGAGAGTCGGGTGTGCCGGTACCGCGAAGAGTTCACAGTCGGGGATTTCACAATCGAGCCGTTTGCCATCTCCCACGATGCAGCCGAACCGTGCGGGTTCATCATCCGGGAGGGCGACTGCCGGATCGGGTACTGCACGGATACCGGTATTGTCACCCCGCAGATGCTGGATCTGCTCCTGCCCTGCGACGGGATCATTCTTGAGAGCAACCATTGTCCCGAGATGCTTGCAAACGGCCCCTATCCCGAATCCCTCAAACGCCGGATCCGATCAAAACGCGGCCATCTCTCCAACCCGGACGCCGCCCTCTGCCTGCGGGAGTTCGGAAAAGACGTGCCCGAAGTCATCCTCGCCCACCTGAGCGAGATGAACAATACCCCCGAGAAAGCAAAAGGGAGTGCCCGGGAGGGCCTCGGCCTCTTTTTCGAGGAACACCGGGTAACGGTCGCCACCCAGGACGGGACCTCGGCTGCTCATCCCCAGTGTCTCCGGTTTTGATCACCGGGTTACCGGAACCGGAAGACCAGCTTTTTTCTTTGGCATTTCCTCACAAGGGGAAGAATCACGGGGGGAGAATAGCCCAAAGAACACAATCTTAATCCATAACCCCAAGCAACATCAAAAGCAAGTTACGCCATGCTCTTCATGGATTTTTCCCGGTGCTGCGAACGGCTCGAAGCAACAGCCGGCCGGCTCGATATGATTGCCATCATCAGCGAAGTTCTGCCCGGGCTCTCGGACGAGGAACTGCCGGTCTTTGTCTGCTTTGTGATGGGGCGGATCTTCCCGGACTGGTCCTCGCAGAAGCTCGGCATCGGCCCGAACCTGCTCTACGAAGCTATCGGGTACGTGGCAGGAGTAAAAAAGGAGGACGTGATCGAGCGGATCAACAAGACCGGCGATGTCGGGCAGGCAGTCGAGGAGCTGCTCTCAGCCAAATCGCAGATGACGTTCTTCCACGAGGAGCTGGATCTCGTGCATGTGTACAATGCCCTCATCAGCATTGCCGGCCAGGAGGGGAAGAAATCCCAGCGGGAGAAACTGCTCGAGGTCCGCCGGCTCCTGGCCAACGCCCACCCACTCGAAGGCCGGTACCTGGCCCGGATCCTGCTCGAAGAACTCCGGATCGGGGTAGGGGAGGGCAGTGTGAGGGAAGCGGTGGCAAAAGCATTCAATGTCGACTCCGCTCTCGTGGAGCATGCCATGCAGGCGCTCAACGACATGGGCGAAGTGGCAAGGCTTGCAAAGACCGGCCCCGATGCACTCACCGCAGTCCGGATCACCCCGTTCCACCCGCTCCGGATGATGCTGGCCCAGCAGGGGACGATCGCCGGCATGATCGAAGAGCACGGGGAGATCGCCGCCGAGTTCAAGTATGACGGGTCCCGGTTCCAGTTCCACAAGAAAGGCAACTGGGCCCGGATGTACTCGCGCAGGCTCGAGGACGTGACAGCAGCCCTGCCGGACGTGATAGAGCAGCTGATGGCCGCTACCGACCACGATGTTATCATCGACGGGGAAGTTATCGCTGTCAAGGATGGCAGACCCATGCCGTTCCAGTCGGTGCTGCGCAGGTTCCGCAGGAGGCACGATGTGGCTGAGGCAACAGAAGCTATCGAGATGATCCCCAATGTCTTCGACATCCTGTACCTGGACGGGGAGACGCTCATCGATCTGCCGCTTTCAGAGCGGAGGAAAAAACTGGAGAGCACCATCCGCCAGTACGTTGCCCCGCAGGTAGTCAGCAGTGACCAGGCAACAATAGAGAAGACCTACGCCGACGCTCTCGCTGCAGGCCACGAAGGCATCATGATCAAGGTGCCCGGGTCGCCCTACACACCCGGGCAGCGGGGAAAGAACTGGATCAAGATCAAGCCGCAGGTGGACACGCTCGATCTTGCCGTCATCGGCGCCGAATGGGGCGAGGGGAAACGGGCCCATGTCTTTGGATCGTTCCTCGTTGCCTGCCAGGACAGCGGGAAACTGATCCCGTTGAGCCGGGTGGCAACCGGGTTCTCCGACGAGCAGCTGATCGAAGTTTACGAACTCCTCAAGGACAGCGTGATCCGGAAAGCCGGAAAAGAAGTCACGTTTGAGCCGTCCCTTGTTTTCGAAGTCGGGTATGCCGAACTGCAGGCAAGCCAGAACTATGATGGCGGTTATGCCCTCAGGTTCCCGAGGTTCATCCGGATCCGGGACGACAAGGATCTCGCCGATATCGAGACCCTCGGGAGCATCCGCGAGCGCTATTTGCGGCAGGCTAATTCGGCCCAGGCCTATCAGAACTGAAAGAGCGTTCTCTGGGCTTTCATCTCGGGGATCAGGGTGCTTTTCGCAAGCCAGGTATCCGACCCGGTTGCAGCGCTGGCTCTCCGGACCCCATCGTCGAGCGTTGCGCAGGTGACGGGCAGGTTCTCCATCGCCTTCCGGGTAGCTTCCCGGATCACCCAGGTCCCGAGCGGCGCCCAGTAATCGCTCGAAACGCTCCGGATGACAACGATCCGGGCCGACCTCCGGATCTTTACCAGGTACTCGCAGACCGCAAGCCGGGCCGAGTAGTAGGCACCGGATATGGGGGAATACCCGCTCTTCTTTGCCCCCTCGCGATCCTGCACGATCACTTCTTCGTCGCCGGCCCAGAGCGTCTGTCTTCCCCAGATCTCGATCATCTCGAACCGGTAATCGCCGGGGACCAGGAGGCAGACGATCCGGTTCCCGTAGATCTCCGCCGAGAAGACCGAGATCTCGCCTATCGGGGGGAACCGGGAGATCTCTTTTTTGAGGCTCTTTGAGAGGGTATCGTCGACCGCGGTGATCGCCCAGCGGGTGGGAACGAACGTGCGCCGCTTCCCGAGCAGCCCGGCCGTCATCAGCTTTGCTATCTGGTATACATCGATGTCCGCGTCCATGAGGGAGACGGCCGCGTCCGTTGCCGGGAGATCGGTATCCGACGTGATCCGGTCAACCGCCCGCTCCACCCGTGCGCTCCCGACCACGTCCAGGGACCGGACCGGGCCGGAGAACCCGACCGGGGCTACCGTTCCGTCAAAACTGAGGCTGAAAGCAACGGGCTTCTCGAACGCCACATCCACATCCAGCGGGCGGCTCGAGATTGCAATCTCCTGCAGGTTTTCGGCAACCGAGGGAAGGTGCGAATTCCCGCGGATGGTCCGGGCCCGGACCGCGACGATCTCCTCGATCCCGAGCCCCTTCTTTATCCAGTCCTGCGGGTTGTCGGAGTCATTGATCATCAGGGGGCCGCCCGTGACATCCGGGTAACCGTAACTCCCGATAAAAACAGACGGGGCGGATCCCTGGTAACTGCTCACGGGCTTGATCTGCGCCTGCGTATGGAACCGGCTCACGATCGGGCAGCGGGGAAGGCCGCACCGGCCCTTGCCTTTGCATTCGGCACACTGCATCATGGCCCTTCACACCGTACCGGCAGGAGGGAAAGGAGAGAACAGAAACGCGGGATCTGCCGGTTCATGAGCTGGGGGGAGGCAGGACAATGGTTTTCGTAAACCGGCTCTCGGGCTCAACGAACGAGACCCGCCACCCGACATCATAGCGGGCGCCGCACTCCGGGCAGATGAGGATCACCCGGAAGACCTCCCGGGTGGACTTGACCGGATTGTCAGAGGAGTTCACGTTCAGGAACGAGGTATGGAAACCCTTGTCGTACCCGCAGGAGGGGCAGGTATGCAGCTCTTCCGTAACCTTGAGGTGGGATATTTCCCCGTTCTTTTCCATGCTCATCGTATCCTGAAAGGATCTTTTTTCTCCCGTTACTTAAGGCTGCCGGCGTTTGCAGAGGCCAAGGATGATATCCGAGGCCGCCTTCCGCCCGTTGATCTCCGCATGCTTGGCCTGGAACGGCCGGGGGGTCAGGAGGAGCGTCTCGGCGATCTTCTCCTCAAGCACCTCTTTGGTCACATCCCTGCCGTCGATGGCGATCCCTGCACCCATGTCAACTATCTTCTTGGCATTGTTCTGCTGCTCGGGGTGGTTCGGGTCCATGATGATGAGCACGGGTTTCTCGAAGAGCAGGGCTTCGTGGAGGGTAGTGAGGCCCCCGTGGACGATCGCAATCTTTGCCAGCGCAAGGTGCTCGTAGAGGTTGGGGACGTACCCGTGGGAGGCGAAGTTGTCCGAGGATTCCGGGATCTGCGGGCCGGTATAAAAGACATCGAAGAACTCTTCCTTGTGCTGGTCGGCTATCGCCTTGAGCATCAGGTACATCGGGAGCTTGTAGGGTTCCCCCCCGAAACTGGTGAAGATGGTCTTCTTGTCGTACACGTACTTGGTGGGGTCGAACTCGTAGAACGGGCCGGTAAAATAATACCGGGGTTTCGAGCGATAGGGCATGACAAGGTTGTATTCGCTCACCGTATCCGGGGACGGGTAATCGGGGACGATGATGTGGGGGGAAAAAAAGCCGATGTAGCGCCGGATTAAGAGGTTGAGGAGGTGCCAGACCGGGTTGGTCTTGCCGGCATGGCCATTGAAATGGTTCTGGTTGGTGATGAAAACCCTCGGGATCCTGCGGGCCCAGGCTGAGAACAGTCCCCCGTACATGGTATCGCAGACAACGCAGTCGAACTCGTTGTCATGGAGGAGACGGCGCACGGCTGCTGCGGATTTGAGCAGGTCGAGGGCCACCGACTTGGAACACCAGAGGGTCTTTTTCAGGTCGAAGAAGCCTCCCTCCCCCTCAAGGCAAACCTCGCGGGGGATCTTATGCAGCATCTGGCACCCGTGCTGCTGCATGAAATCATAGGATTTGCCGTACCCGGCGTAGTGGATGGTGTGGCCCTGCTGCTGCATGTAATGCCCGAGATGGAGACAGCGGGATGCATGCCCGAGTCCCTCACCGCAGACTACAAAAAGGATCTTCATCAATTGCCTGCCTACAGGTTTGTCGTTGTCCCTGATGAATTGTTAGTCCGGTACGGTTATGGGGGTGACAGGGAAGCCGGAGGATCCCGGGGAGCTTCGGGGATGAGAATCCAGGCAATGATATAGACGATGATGCCGGTACCGAGGGAGAGGAGGGTCAAGGCAACCCAGATTATCCGTATAACGGTCGGGTCGACATCCAGGTGCTGACCGATCCCCGCGCAGACCCCCCCGATCATACGGCCGTTCTCTGGCCGGGTCAGTTGTTTCATGAATAAACTGGGGTTGTTGCCATTATATACGTGATGCGTTCCTGAGATCGGAGAATCTTATTGTTCCCGGGTTCCATGATCATACAGGAGTGGATTATGGCAGAAGACGGCACAGGAAGAACAGCCACGTTCGGGGCCGGCTGTTTCTGGGGCGTTGAGGCAGCGTTCCGGAAGCTTGACGGAGTTTCTGGCACAGCAGTGGGGTACATGGGAGGCTTTACCAAAAATCCCACGTACGAACAGGTCTGCACAGGCGAGACCGGGCATGCAGAGGTTGTGCAGGTAACCTACGATCCATCGCGGGTCGGGTATGAAGAGTTGCTTGAGGTGTTCTGGTCGATCCACGACCCCACGCAGCTCAACCGGCAGGGACCGGATATCGGGTCAAACTACCGGTCGGTGATCTTTTACCATGATCCTGACCAGGCGAAACAGGCACGGGCATCGAAGCTGGAGCAGGAGGTTTCCGGCCGGTTCGGGTTTGGCAAGATCGTAACAATCATCCAGCCAGCCGGGATCTTCTACCGGGCCGAGGAGTACCACCAGCAGTATTTCGAGAAACACGGCGGGCAATGCCATACCAGATAATAGTCCCCACGTACAGCGCGGCAGAAAAAAGAGGACGGTAGATTATGTGAATCACATTTGCCTTAAAAATGGAGACATCATTTTCCAAATTCAGATTAAATCCGATTTTCAATCATAATGGCTTAAAATTATCGTTTTTTGCTGAGTCCATTTGGGCTCTTTCGATGTGACAATATACGTACAAGTATATTTATGATATCCATTACCGAGAGAGAAAATTTCCATATTTAACATAATATCTCCTTGTCCAATTGTTTGAATATGAGATCCACGAGAGAGGCCACTTGTAAAAATCGGTTCAGAACCCGATTTGTTTGACCCAAAAGAAGTTTTATCAAAATACGATACTAAAAAAATATTTGTTTTATTGTAATTTGTACGCTCTCCACTCGAATCATCAACCCAGTCACCCCACCAATTTGTCACGTTCGTCACAGCAACACTAAATTCGGGATTATGTGTATACCCCCATTGATCATGTGGTGGTGGAACTGGAGTGGCGTAATCACCATCATCACCGATACAAGTATAATTAAAGCTAACATCGTTTGCGGGTAATAGAAAATGGACGGGGAACTCAATTATAAGGAAATTGCGTGAATTTTGTTGAGATAAATCGCCTTTACCGATAAAACTATTATGAGGATAATTTTCCATATATCCACTCCAGTTAGGCATAGTGGAGGTGAAAACGGGGGAGGACTTACTATAATACCCCACATATGGATCGCCAATTATAAATGCACTTTTACTATCGCCATCTCGAAAAACAACAATATATGTTGAAATACTTGCGATAAAAAGAAGCAAAACGATTATTATCAATATTTTTTTAAAATTCAACACACTCCATCGAAAAAATGAGCGACTAATACCGGGGGATGGATTCAGTGGACCATTTTGTTGTGAGACATCTTCTAAAGAATTAACCTTAAGCTCATGTACACATTCCAGAGACAAGTGTTTTTTCAAGGTCTCCACGAGTTGATTAATATGAGATTCTAATATTCCTCCAGTTGCATCAATCCACTGGGGAGCACTAATATAATACTGAAGAGCCGGGGAAGGATCAATCTTCTCAAGTTTCACAGGAATGATAATTGCATTATTGTGCACGGCCCGTTCCACTTCGCGGATGATATGGGGAGATGCATTGGCGTGAGAGGAAAATACCAGAACGAGCACTTTTGCTGAATCGATCCCTTTGATTATCGCTTCTGCATAGACCATGCCGGGAAGAATATCTCGGGGTGCGATCCAGCAGGAAATGCCCTCATCCTCAAGACCATTACAGATAGATAGCCCGATCTCTCTATCCTCTGAAGCATAACTGATGAAAACATCCGGGCTCACAATCCACTCCTTATTTTTCACTTTCCGAATTGTTCTTCGGTTCCCGTTCACGGGATGAAATCCATTTAGAGTGTTCCCGCGAGATCAGGGATTCAATACGCTCTGCAAGGAGTGTATCGGGATTGGCAGTATTCGCATACGGTCCCGCCTTTGCAAGCCAGAGATATTTCTCATGTTTCAGGTCTTCTGCCGTGCTGCGGAAGGTAATCCAGTTGTGCTGGTACTGGTTGAGACCCTGGAACCCTTCGAGTATGACAATCAGCATCCCCAACAGGGCAGCGATGAATGCAGCGGTAACCGGCGGATCTGAGCATTTGGGTGTTGGAAATATCACAACAACCAGAGGAATTGCAGCCGCCGCAATAATTTCTGCAACTTTGAGCCACTTGTACCAGAGCCGGTTTTTCCGACTGCTCTGGCTGTAATACCTCAACTGCGCTTCAAGTCTCTCAACGGTCGGGTTCTCAGAAGGAGGCATAAATCCGGAGAAGATTATATTATAGATAGACAATAGGTAAAATTATATATAATTTCTTATTAGTTGTCCGATGATTTCGGGTTTGGCAAGATCGTAACGATCATCCAGCCGGCCGGGGTCTTCTACCGGGCCGAGGAGTACCACCAGCAGTATTTCGAGAAACACGGCGGAACCTGTCACATCTGATCCTGCAGTCCGCAGGTTTTTTTACAATACTTAATCCAGAACCAAAAGAAACGTGAACATATGCAGATATCCGACGTTATCCAGGTAATCGCAATCATTACCGAACTGGCGGTAGCCATACTCGCCCTGCTCGTTGCATGGAAGAGAAAGAAGATGTACGGCGGGTTTATTGCCATCACGTTTGCCTTGTTCGTCATCTTCGATATCGACCGTATCCTTGCCCTGAACATTCTGCCGGGCCTCCACGCCGTCATCTTCCTTGCCGCGTGCTTATCCATGCTCTATGCAGTCTGGCTGATGTGGCAGGAAAAATAAGGGGATCCGGGGGATCTTCCCCGAAGATTTTATTTTTTTTATTCCACGAAATGGTGGGTGAGGTTCATCACATCGCGGTACGGGATCACACCGGTCAGGCGATTTTTGTCATCGACAACGGGCAGGGCGCGGAAATCATACCGGGCAAAGAGCTGGGATGCTTCCTTGAGCGTGCTCTCCGTTGACAGGCTGATCACATTCTCGAGCATGATGTCCCTGAGCAATGCCTGATCGTCGGCCTGGAGGAGATCCTTGAGATCGATGACGCCAAGCAGGGTGTCATCCGTGCCGGTAACATAGATGTACATGATGACGTCTTTCCCACGAGCATGCCGGGGGTAATCGTTCTCGATATAACCGGCAGTCGTCTCCGGGGGGAATTTCAGGATCTTCTGCGTGGTATAGTGGATGACTTTCTCTTCCTGTTTCCCGATGATCGCCTGGATCTTCCTGGCAGTGTCCTTACTCAGGGCTTCGAGGATCTCCTGGGCTTCCGATGACGGGAGCACCGATAAGATATCGGCAGCCTGGCCGGGGGTCATGTCGTTGAGGAGCCGCACTACCTGCTCGGTGGTCAGGGACGAGATGATGTCGCGCTGGACCTGGGGTTCTATCTCTTCGAGGGTATCCGATGCCTGCTCCTGATCGAGCGACGAGAAGACCATCACGCGCTGGTCATGGTCGAGCTCTTCCAGGATATCGGCGAGATCCACCGGGTGGATCTCCGCCAGTTTGTCTTTTAAGATATTGAGCTTGACATCCCCCCGGAAACTGCTGATCTGGGGGGGAAGGGGCTGGATATACAGCCAGGAGATCACGCCGGGGTCCTTGGGGTCCTCGTGCGGGTACAGGACGCCGGACAGGAAACCCAGCCCGAGGCGGCGGAGGCGGGCCGACTTGGAGGTATCGACTTCCGTCACATACAGCCGGCCGTTCCGGTTGACGAGATGGATATCGTACACAACCTCGACTTCGGCATCTTCCATGTCGAGCACTTTCTTGTTGAGGATATGGTCGAAGAGAAGGATCGCGTCCTCCGGGGGTTCAGCCTCGTATTTTTTAAGATCCTCCAGCTCGATCGCACAGCGTCCCGGTTCAAAGCTCTTCACCCGGTCCCAGGGAACGAGAAGCGCCGGGTCCCCGAACGGGCGGGTGATCACCAGGTTTTTGACTTCCGGAAGTTTTCCGGTCTCGATGATCATCAGATCGGAAAGCCTGCCGATCTTCTTTGAGCCCCGGAAGACCTTTCCCCCGATAAGCGTGCTCATGAGATATTCCGTGCCCGGGTTTTGGGCACTTTTCCCTGATTGCGTACCATCCGTCTGCATGATTCCCTCCCTTTACAGCAATGTCCAGAATTTATAGCCAAGCAGCAGTACAAGCAGGATCAGGTAGAGCCGCAGGAACAGGAGCGCGAGTTTGACTCCGCGGGACATTTTGATCCGGGGCGTCTTGTATTTTTTGTTGATCTCGTGGATCTTGTCTATCCCCCCCTGGATCATGCTCCCGATCCTGAGGCCAAAGACCGTTTCGAGCGTTACCATACCTGCACCCCCATCCGGCCCGTCATGAGATCAGCCCCGGGAAGAGGGTCGTGATGCCATACAGGGTGGAGAGGACAATGATCGCGACAACGATGGTTGTGCCGGCAATGTTCTGCCAGAGATTGTTTTTGTATTTGCCCATGATCTCCTCGTTGTTCAAGAGCAGGATCAGAAAGACCAGGGCCGCAGGCAGCAGGGTCACGGCGATGACCTGGACGAACAGGGTGATGAGAACTAGCGGGGCATTGGGTATCAGCACGACCGCACCGGCGCTCACGAGCGCAAAGAGGTAGCATAAGTAAAACCACGGGGCCTCGCGGATCTTCAGGTTCAGCGAATGGGCCCAGCCGAATACCTCGCCAAACGCCCACGAGCTTGCAAGGGAGATGCAGATCGCCCCGAGGAACCCGGCATTGAAGAGACCGATCGCAATGAAGGTCCCGAGCCAGGGATTGGTGGTCATGAGCACGCTCGCTGCCTGGGCGGCACTCTCGACTTCCGAACCATAGAGCACGGTGCCGGTCACGACGACCAGGAATATTGCCACGAGAACGGTGAATGCCGATCCGATGAGAGTGTCCATCTGACCCCAGGGGATATCTTTCTCCTTCATCCCCTTATCAACCACCGCGCTCTGCTGGAAGAAGATCATCCAGGGGGCGATCGTTGTACCGATATTGGCCATTAAGAAGAAGAACAACGTCCCGTTGAATCCCCCGGGGAAATGGGGGATGAGACCCTGCGCCAGGACCTGGCCCACCGAGGGGTGCACCATGAATGCCGCCGGAATGTAAACGATATTGAGGGCGGCAAAGAGCATGGCGATCTTCTCCCAGGTCCAGTACTTCCCCTGCAGCACCATCAGCATCATGACAATGGATACGATAACGACCGTGATCACCGGATCGATGCCGAAGATGGCGAGCGCTGCGGTCATCCCGATAAATTCCGTCACCAGCGTCAGCCAGTTCACGAGAGCCAGGTCGAGGAACGAGAACCAGCCCCAGAACGAGCCGAACGCATCGAAGATCGCCTCTGCATGGCCCCGTTTTGTGACTGCCCCGAGGCGCACGGTCATCTCCTGTACAACGTACGCAACGGGCAGGAGGAGGAGCAAGAACCAGATGAGCCCGTACCCGAATTTCGCACCGGTTACGGTGTAGGTGGTGATGCCCCCGGCATCGTTGTCCGCGAGCATGACGATGAGACCCGGCCCGGCGATGAGCAGGTAAATTTTCAGGGTCTTGATAAATCGCTGGTATTTATAAAAAAAGGTTGATCCGAGATCCATGCAGTCACGCCCCAGATAGTATATTGTTACATAGCCGGTTATTCAGCCCCCATTCACCGCAGATGACGGGCATGCCGGTGCCCTGTCACGGATAATGACGTCCTGCATATCAATATACCCCAGGTATTTATAATGATTTCTTCTTTTTCGCCTTTTTTGGGGCATCAGAGATATATATAGCCATAAATGGGAAAAATACGGATATTTTGAGAGAGAATTCAATAAATACCTTATTATTGTGTGTGAAATTGCTATTCAGGCAAAATTGCGGCACTCACGAAAGCCGGAAAAAGCATAAACCGATTGAACAAAATATATCCAGCGCCAATTCCTCCATCAGCAACAGGTTGTTCCACGACCGGCGTGCGATGCAAAAGATCGCTACTGGCGGGCGGGGAACGCAGCCATGGGATGGAAGTACATCCGAAGGTTCCCCCGCCCCGTGAAACAAACCGGTGGGGAACCTCGGGATTATCGGGAGGACCCGGGTCATGATGCAGATCTACAGGACAAAAAAAGACACAGAACCGGCAATCATCGAGACCGTGGACACACCGGGCGATGGCACCTGGGTACGGCTGACGAGCCCGACCGAAGCCGAACTTGCCCATATAGCCGAAACCTGCCACCTCCCGCCGGAATTCTTAAAAGCTGCCCTCGATGAAGAGGAGCGTCCGCGCATCGATTCCGAAGACGGCGTGGTTCTCGTTGTCCTCGATGTACCGATGATCACCGACAACGAGGGGATACGAACGCTCTCCACCCTCCCGCTCGGCATCATCATCACCGATACCCTGGTAGTCACGGTCTGCAACAGCCAGTCCCCCATCCTGGACGATTTCACCGCAGGGAAGGTCCGTCATTTCCATACAGCCAAGAAGACCCGGTTCATCTTCCAGATCTTCTACCGGAACGCTTCCTCGTACCTGCAGCACCTGCGGCAGATTGAGAAGACGATCTCCCGGATAGAAGTGGAACTGCACCGTTCAATGAAGAACGAGGAGCTCTTCCGGATGATGGAACTGGAAAAGAGCCTCATCTACTTCTCGACATCGCTCAAGTCGAACGAGGCGGTCCTGGAGCGGATCCTGAGAACCAAGCCGCTGAAGATGTACGACGACGATGCCGAGTTCCTCGAAGACGTCATCATCGAGAACAAGCAGGCCATGGAGATGTCCCAGATCTACCTGCACATCTTGAACGGCATGACCGGCGCGTTTGCCACGATCATCTCCAACAACCTCAATATCGTGATGAAGTTCCTCGCCTCCATCACGATCATCATCGCCATCCCGACGATGATTGCGAGTTTTTACGGGATGAACGTCGTGGACATCCCGCTCTCGCAGAAGCCTTTGGCATTCGAGATCATCTTTGGCATATCCTTCATGTGCTCAATAATCCTCGGCCTTTTCATGTGGCGAAAGAAATTCTTCTGAACCGCTTTTTTTCCATTGCACGAAAACAGCATCACCGGGCCGGATGACCGGGGGGTAGGACTTCCGAACACTTCGCAGCGGTTAATCATTCCAACCGAAAAACCGGACCATTTCCCGGAACAACGAGGCCCCGATCCGGCCGGAGCAGGAATTTTTCAGGAAATTGGGAATATTACGGCAAAAAATAGGGTAAAAAGGGAGTATATCATCCCATTTCTCCCATAAAGTGTATTCACATGACAGAGCCGGGGAACCGCCATGAATACGCATCCAATAATCAATAACGGGAATAACAGTGACGGATGGACCGGTACAGGTACCAGAAACGATAGTACGATCCTCAGCCCGGAGGATTCCGCGCTGTATGAACCGGTTTTACCCACTATCCGCTGTTTCCGCTGCGGGGAACGGTATCCGGTCACCGATTTCTTACGGACAAAAAAGAGCGGGTTGTGCGAGTCCTGCTGGAAGCCAAAAAGATCCACCCCAAACATCACAATCAAAGAAAACGTCCAGAACCACGTGTACTCCTACAGCGTGTATGAAAACCTGAGTCACCAGGTAGAACCGGAATGAGCCTGGACCGGGGATCGCCTCCGGAAGATTAATTCCTGCAATGTACTGTTTTTGTTCCCAAACCATTGCGGCAGATATCCACAGCCATGTTTTGCAACTGCCAGGATACGTGATCAACCGGATTATTATCGGAATATTTCGGAAAAGAAGAAAGATGGGCCCGCTGAGATTCGAACTCAGGACCTCCGCCATGTCAAGGCGACGTCATAGCCAACTAGACCACGAGCCCGCTTAATGTCTGATGCTCTATAGCATCTGTTCTGGTATTATTAAAAATTAGTGCACACACGTCCAAAAATCCCTATGGTGCACCGGAGGGCATCCGGGCGAGAAATACGCTGCTTTTATTACGAAACGGCCCCCATGCCTGATTTGGTATATCATGACACAAGCAACCCCCGCGCTTGGTCAGCTCTTCCTGTACGAGCATGACGCGAGCAGGCTCGAACTGCTCATCCGTATCGTTTACTGGATCATCATCGGCATTGTCCTCTGGGTGTACGGGATCATCTCGGCAATCTGCCTCATCATCCAGTGGGTCTGCATCCTGATCCTCGGGAGGCGCATCGAAGGACTATCCAACTTTGTCAAAGGCTACCTGGAATACCTGGTCCACGTGATGCCCTACATGTACTTCATGACCGACCGGAGGCCGGGTATCCTGCCGGTACCGGTACGGGTGTACGAAGAAGCATAAGGAAGGCAAAAAGAGCCGGCATCGGGAGGAGGGTGGATTATCCATCGCAGGTTCCCGGCGGCTATAACCTTTTTTATTAAATATACGCATCCCGATAAAAAAGAAACACTGAAATTTCATGCAGACATTGGGACATAGTATGCAGTTTTCCCTTATCCTGACCATCGTTGTCCTGCTCTGTCTCGTCTCCTGCGGGTGTACGCAGGCCCCTGCCCCTGCGGCTCCGTCCGTAACCGTAACACCGGTCCAGACCCGGTCTCTTTCTTCCGATAACCCGAATGCCACGTTCACCCATGAACCGGGGGTAATTATCGTATCGTTCCAGACGGCCGGTGCCCAGAAGATGGAGGTTGACTTTTTCAACCTGTCGCAGACAAGCGGGGCAGCAACCGTGTTCTCGACAACCGGCCCGTATGCCGGGTCGGTCTCCTTCCAGGTTCCCGCAAAGGACACGTATAACCTGAACATCACGAGCACTGGCCGGTGGACCGCAGAGGTTGCCCCGCTCCTGACAGCAAATCCATTGAAGGCGCCGGTGAACCTCTCGGGTACGGGAACGCAGGTAACCCCGGTCTTCTACCTGGAGCGCGGCGAATATTTCTTCGAGCGGAATGTGACCGGCCTCGACTCCCCCTACTATTTCCTCGGGTACTCCAATGGCACGCCGCTTATGGACGCCAACAACACGTACATCCAGCCGGGTTTCGGTGCGCTCTCGCCACACCCGTTCGTGTTTATCACCATCCCGGAGAACGGCACCTATTACCTGAACGTCCTGGGACGGTACAACCCCGGGAGCTGGTCGGTCTCGATCTCCCCGGTTCCCAAACTCCCGCCCATGGGACCCGGCCCGGTTATCCCCCAGCAGACAAAATAGCGGGACTTCGTGTCCGGAACATAAGTCCTCCCTTTTTACTCCGCTCCCATTGCCAGTCCCGGGCGGGCAGGATGCTCCGCAGGAACCAGACGCGGTCCAGCCCCTTCGTTCACATTATTACCCGGGAGCAAGAGACCAAGAGTATGGAAAAAAAGATCGCCATACTCCAGCAGGCTCCCCGCGAGCATGCCGGGTATTTCGAGACGGTTTTTGAGGAAGCCAAAGTCCCGGTCGAGTACGTCCTGCTCTTTGAGACGGGGGAGGTTCCAAAACGGCTGGATGCCACCCACCTGCTCTTCCTGGGCGGCCCCATGAGTGTCAACGACGAAAAGGAACTTCCCTGGCTGGCAGAGGAGAAAGCGCTGATCCGTGCGGCAGCAAAGGACAGAAGAAAAGTCCTCGGGATCTGCCTCGGGGCCCAGCTCATCGCCTCGGCCCATGGGGCGAAAGTCTACCCGTTCGAAAAAGAGATCGGGTGGCAGCCGCTCTCGAAAGTGGAAGGCGCGGGCGGGGCATTGGCCGGGTTCCCGGACCGGTTCCAGGTCTTCCAGTTTCACGGTGAGACCTTCGGGATGCCGTATGGGGCGAGGCTCCTTGCATACGGGGAGCACGTCAGGAACCAGGCGATCGTGTGCCGGAATGCTCTCGGGTTCCAGTTCCACCTGGAGATGACGGAAGAGCTGATCCGGGACTGGTCAAAGGACGTGACCCGGTTCCAGCGCGAGAAGATAGAGCGCGAGACGCCGCGGTACCTTGCGGAGAGCAACCGGCTCTGCCGGATGGTTGCCAAGGATTTTATCGGGAAATAAAGCAGGACACATGGGGGGTCCCGCGCTAACCCCCCCACCATTATTTTTTTAAAACGATCCAACCCCCCTCCCTGAGCATAGGGGGGGTTGACCGGGGACCCCCCCTGTCACCATGCGGGATCCGATCCCCAACTCAATAATGAGTGCCTGCAGGTTGTGCCCGTCACGTCAGGAACTCCACACGAAATGCCAGGCGGGCAACTGCCGGAGGAGGGGGATTACTCACATTTGAGGCGGGGGGTCTCTCGCAGACCCCCCCTCCTGATCTTTTTCAAATCGATCGAACCCCCCCCTGCTATGGGGTGGGGGGGTCACAGGAGCGCATGGGGGATCAATTCGTTTTTCAATCAAAGGTTCGATTGATCCGTATCGATTTTACAACCAGGGTCGTGATCGCGATTGAAAATTTTCAGCCGGGTCTGGTTGAAAAACAGATCCGCTCTTGGGGGCGGCGGGGACATCGCAATATCAGGAATGATATGCTGAGCTCATTACTATGAAAGAAAATCAGACCTTAAGAAATCAAGAATTAAAACACTTCAAAAAAGAATAATCTTCAGATTCTCTCATCTGAAATTTTGGCAAACATCATGGTGGAGATGCCCTGGAGGCCGCGAAGTTCGTCAAGCACATTCTGCGGCACCGGGCTGTCCACGTTCAGGACCATCAGTGCGGGTTCCCCGGCTTTGAACCGGCCAACCTGCATGCCCGCGATATTGATATGGTTCTTGCCAAGGATGGTTGCCGCCCGCCCGATAACACCGGGCTTGTCCAGGTGCTTGGATACGAGCACGTGGCCTTCGGGGATCATATCCATCGTGTACCCGCCAACCGCAACGATCCGGCTCCGGCCCTTGAAAAAGACCGTGCCGCTGACCGATTCTTCTCCCTTGTCGGTCTTGATCTTCAGGGTGATCAGGTTCTTGAACCCTAATGCTTCCTGCGTCACGGTCTCGCTGATCGCGATGCCGCGTTCCTTTGCCACGAACTCGGCGTTCACGATGTTCACCGGCTGCTGGAGGATCGGGTCGAGGAGTCCTTTTAAGGCAAGGCGCGTGACAAACTTCATGCTCCCGGCATACGCCGACAGCTCGCCGCCATAGATGCACTCCACCGATGCAAGTCTTCCACCGGCGATCTGGATCGCAAACCTGCCCATCTTCTCGGCCAGCTGGGCATAGGGCTGGAGGATCTCCGCATGCTCGGGGGGAACCATCGGGGCATTGACCACGTACTTGGCCGATCCGCCGTTAAGCACTTCAACGCACTGCTTTGCCACCGAGACTGCCACGTTCAGCTGCGCCTCGACCGTGCTCGCCCCGAGATGCGGGGTGACGATGACCTGGTCGAGGGTCAAAAGCGGGGACTCGGTCGGGGGCTCCTGCTCGAAAACATCGAGCGCGGCCCCGGCAACTTTCCCGGACTTGATCGCATCGTAGAGATCCTTCTCGTCGATGATACCGCCGCGGGCGCAGTTGATGATCCGCACGCCGTCCTTCATCGTGGCAATGCTCTTGGTATTGATCACATGCGTTGTCTCGGGGATGAGCGGGGTGTGGACGGTGATGACGTCGGCAACCGTGAAGAGGTCGGCCATCGACATCATCTCAACGCCGAGCTGGGCCGCCCGTTCCTGGGTTATGAACGGGTCGTAGGCAACGACCTTCATGTCCATGGCTTTGGCCCGTTTTGCAACCTCGCGGCCGATCCGGCCGAATCCCACAATGCCGAGCGTCTTCTCGTTGAGCTCAACGCCCATGAACTTGGAGCGCTTCCACTCCTTCTTCTTGAGGCTCGCGTTCGCCTGGGGGATGTTCCGGGCAAGGGACTGCATCATCGCCATGGTGTGCTCGGTTGCCGCAAGGGTGTTGCCCTCGGGAGCATTGGCGACAATGATACCGCACTTGGTTGCGGCATCCACATCGATATTGTCCACGCCGACACCTGCACGCCCGATGAACTTGAGCCGCTTCCCGGCTGCTATCACTTTCGCGTTGACATCGGTGCCGCTCCGCACCAGCAGGGCATCGTAGTCCCCGATGATCTTGCAGAGCTCTTCTTCCTTGAGATCGGTTTTGACATCAACGTCAACGGCCGCCCGCAGGATGACGAGCCCTTCTTCCGCCAGCGGATCGCTGACGAGCACTCTCGCGTTTGCCATAAAAACCCATATACTATCATCACCGGACTTAAAGAGGGTTATTCTTCTTGTCTGCGCGAGGCGCTTCTTAAACGATCCGGACAAATAATCTGTCGGATCCGTTCCCGCGGGTTTTCCGGCCCGGCAAAAACACGGTATGATAATTATTAAAGTGGCGGGAGATGAGATCATAAGTGGTGCGAGCAATGAAAGATGTGCCCAATATTCTCTGGCTCGAGGAGATCAGGAAGGAGGATATTATTTCGGTGGGGGGCAAGGGGGCGTCTCTTGGAGAGATGGCGTCCATCGGCCTTCCGGTTCCGAAAGCCTTCGTCGTGACTGCTCAGGCATTCCGCAGGTTTTTAGTCGAGACCGGTCTTGAAAAGAAGATTTTTGCGTCGTTCGAACGGCTCGATGTCGAGAACAACGAGGCACTGGAGAAAGCAGCCGAACAGGCAAAGGCTATGGTCCTCAAGGCAAAGATGCCCGCAATACTCCGGGACGAGATCAAAAAAGCCTACCATAAGATGGACGCAGGCGATCTCATCGTTGCAGTGCGGTCCAGCGCCACTGCCGAAGACCTGCCGGATGCCAGCTTTGCCGGCCAGCAGGAGACCTACCTGAATATCAAAGGCGATGCAAATCTCATTCTTTCAGTCCAGAAATGCTGGGCATCGCTCTATGGTGCGCGGGCCATCTATTACCGGGCCAAACAGGGATTCGATGACAATACCGTCAATATCGCCGTGGTTGTCCAGCAGCTCGTCCATTCCGAGAAGGCCGGTGTGATGTTCACCTCCCACCCGATATCGGGCGAACCCTTAACAATCATCGAGGGATCCTGGGGTCTCGGGGAAGCCGTGGTCTCGGGCTCGGTATCTCCCGACAAATATGTCTTTGACCAGAGGACGGAGAGAGTCGTCGACACGTTCATCTCCAACAAGATAGTCGAGATCGTTGCCGATGGCGACCATGGCACGAAACTTGCCGATGTGCCAAAGGACCGGCAGGACACGCAGGTGCTCTCGGATGCCGAGGTTGCCAAGCTCGCGATGTACGGCAAGATCGCGGAGAACCATTACGGGGTTCCGCAGGATGTCGAGTGGGGTATCGTCAAGGGAACGTTCTATATTCTCCAGTCCCGGCCGATAACAACCATCGGCAGCAGGAAGGAGGCAAAGGGCATGTCAGGACAAAAAGCAAGCGCGAACATTCTGATCAAAGGCCAGGGTGCGGCACCCGGCATAGCTTCAGGCAAAGTCGTGATCATCCGCGATGTCAAGGATACGGGATCGGTCAAGGAAGGCGACATCCTGGTCACGAAGATGACCAACCCGGACATGGTGCCGGCCATGCGCAAGGTGGCGGCGATCGTGACCGACGAAGGCGGGATGACCTGCCATGCGGCAATCGTGAGCCGGGAACTGGGCACGCCGGCCGTTGTCGGGACCAAGACGGCAACGTCAGTCCTCAAGAACGGGCAGCTCGTCACGGTCGACGGCGAGATGGGTCTCATCTACGAAGGCGCGGTTGCATCGGCCGCAGCCGTACCCGCAGCCGGGGCCGCCCAGCAGGCGGTCATCGCCCATGCCCCGATCATCACCGCAACGAGCGTCAAAGTGAACGTCTCCATCCCCGAGGCAGCAGCCCGGGCAGCGGCAACCGGTGCAGACGGCGTCGGGCTCCTCCGGATCGAGCACCTGATCCTCGGCCTCAACAAGACCCCCGGCTGGTTCATCCAGAACAACAAGGAAGAGGAGTTCGTCAAGGAGCTCCACGACGGCATCAAGATCGTGCTCGATGCATTCCCGGGTAAGACCGTCTGGGTCCGGACCCTGGATGCCCCGACCGACGAGTTCCGGAACATGAAAGGCGGCGAGAGCGAGCCGCACGAGCACAACCCTATGCTCGGCTGGAGAGGCATCCGCCGGGATCTCCAGAGCCCCGACCAGTTCCGGCTCCAGGTCGAGTCCTTCCAGCGCCTCTGGAAGGAGGGATACGACAACCTCGGCATCATGTTCCCGATGGTCTCCCACCCCGACCAGTTTATCGCCGCAAAAGAGATGATGCGGGCCTGCGGCGTGGATGTCGAGAACGTGGATCTCGGCATCATGATCGAGATCCCCTCAAGCGCGATCATGATTGAGGACTTCATCCATGCCGGGATCAAGTTCGCCTCGTTCGGTACCAACGACCTGATCCAGTACACCCTTGCCATTGACCGGAACAACGAGAACGTTGCCGACATGTACAACCCCCAGCACCCGGCCGTCCTCTCCCTGATCCACAATGCAATCCAGGTGTGCCGGGCATACAATGTCGAATGCTCGATCTGCGGCCAGGCCGGCTCAGATCCGAAGATGGCAGCCTGGCTTGTCGAGCACGGCATCACCAGCGTATCAGCCAACATCGATGCCATTGCAAAGATCCGCGAAGCAGTTGCAAAGACAGAAAAACGCATCATCCTCGAAGCCGCGAGAACAAAAGATGCTGAATAAGGGTCGGTCCGAAGAAGAACTCTTCCGATTCCTCCTGGAGAAAAAGCGGGAGGACCTTGACCACGACTTTATTTTGAGCTCCATGTGCACGATCCCGCACAGCGTTGCGGTGCGGGCCCACTGCATGTTCATGGAGACGAACCTCGGGGACCCGGGGCTCTTTCCCGGGACATTTTCCCTGGAAAAACTCCTCGTGCAGCGTTTTGGCGAGCTCTTCCACTGCCCCGGTGCGGGCGGGTATGCCACGAGCGGGGGAACCGAATCCAATATCCAGGCCCTCCGGCTTGCAAAAGCCCGCAGGCACGAGATCCCCGCACCGAACGTGATCGTGCCCGGCTCCGCCCACTTCTCCTTCAAGAAAGCCTGCGATATCCTCGGCCTGGAGATGCGCCGGACGCCTCTGTGCAAGGATCACCGCATGGACGCAGATGCAGCGGCCGGGCTTGTGGATAAGAACACGGTCGCCATTGTAGGAGTTGCCGGCACTACCGAGTACGGCATGGTGGACCCAATCCCCGCATTGGGGAAGATCGCGGTGCAGGACGACATTTTCTTCCATGTGGATGCCGCATTCGGCGGCATGGTCATCCCGTTCCTTCCCGATCCCATCCCGTTCGACTTTGCCGTGCCCGGCGTGACCACGATCGCCGTGGACCCCCACAAAATGGGTATGAGCACGATCCCGGCCGGATGCCTCCTCACCCGGGAGGCTGACCTCTTAAACATCCTCAACATCGATACCCCGTACCTGACAGTCAAGCAGGAGTACACGCTTGGCGGAACACGGCCCGGGGCCCCGGTTGCCGGGGCGCTCGCCGTCCTCGACTATCTCGGCAGGGAGGGTATGACTGCCATTGTTGCCGGGTGCATGAAGAACACGGAGCGTCTCATTGCCGGGATGGAGACCCGGGGCTTTATGCGGGCGGCAACTCCCGATGTGAACGTCTCGACCTTTGTGTGCAGGAAAGACCAGGTTCCGGGGCCCTGGAAGGTCTCCTGGACCTGCCAGGGTCATCTCCGCATAGTCTGTATGCCCCACGTGCACCTGGACAGAATTGAAGCATTTTTGAAAGATATAGGTGAGAACCATGCTTGACCGGCTTGTAGAATCCCTTGAGACCTGCCCGATGGTGAAACGCGGGGAGTACAATTACTTCATCCACCCGATCACCGACGGGGTACCGATTGTCGAACCAGCCCTCCTCCGCGATGTGGCAGCCGCCATGATCAAGGTGATGGACTTAAATGGCGTGGACAAGATCGTTGTCGTGGAAGCTATGGGCATCCACATAGGTTCCGTCCTCTCGATCATGACCGACATCCCGATGACGGTGATGCGCAAGCGCGTGTACAACCTCCCTAACGAGATCCCGGTCCACCAGAAGACCGGCTATTCGAAGGGCGAACTGTACTTAAATGGCGTGTACAAAGGCGACCGCGTCGTGATCATCGATGACGTGGTCAGCACGGGCGGGACCATGAAGGCGCTCCTCCATGCGCTGGAGATCGCAGGTGCAGACGTGGTCGATGTCTGCATCGCCATCCAGCGGGGAGAGCCCGATATCGGCCGGCCGTACAAGTCCCTCGTGAAGATCGAGGTGGATGACCGGGTCCATGTTGTCAAGCGGTTCCTCTGAACTGGTAGAAAAACTGCGGGCAAGGGGGGCAAAGACCATTGCCCTCCAGTTCCCGGCAGGGCTGAAACGGAAAGCCGGGGAATATGCACGGTTCCTGCGCGAGGCCGGTTTTACAGTCATCGTAAGCGGCGATCCTTGCTATGGCGCCTGCGACCTGGCGCTCGACACCCTTGCTTTTGCCGATGTGCTCGTCCATTTCGGCCACGCCCCCGTGGATGACCAGCCAAGGGTGATCTTCGAGCCGTACCGCGTGGACTTCGATCCTGCGGTACTTGAAAAGGCATTGCCGCTCCTTACCCGCACAACGATCGGCCTTGTCACTACAGTCCAGCACGTCCATCTTATTCCGGCAATGGTGGCGTTCCTCCGGTCGCGGGGAATCGAAGCGCGGGTAGCCCCGGGCAGCGGGAGGATCCCGCACCCGGGCCAGGTACTTGGCTGCTGTTTCACCGCTGCCCGTATTCCGGGTGCGGAGGAGATCCTCTTTGTCGGAACCGGCGTCTTTCACCCGGTCGGCATGGCCCTCACCACCGGTCTCCGGGTCATTGCGCTCGATCCCCTCACCGGGACGGCACAGGAAGTGAATGGCGATGCTCTCCGTCGCAGGCGGTTTGCCACAATGGAGAAAGCCCGCAGTGCCGGCTCGGTGGGAATCATCGTCTCCACCAAGCAGGGCCAGCAGCGCCTCGACCTTGCCCGGCGCCTTGCTTCGCTCTCGCCCGATGCAGTCATCGTCACGATGCGGGAAGTGAGTCCTGACGAGCTTTTGAACCTCGGGTTCGCCGCATATGTCAACACCGCCTGCCCCCGGCTTGCCTATGACGACCAGGTGCGGTTTCCCGTGCCGGTCCTCTCCCCGCAGGAGTTCGAGATCGTCTGCGGGAAGCGGACCTGGGATGAGTACGCCATCGACGAGATCCCATGAAGCTCAAGAACCTGGAGATGATGCTCCAGCGCCTGGAGGGATTTTCCCGGCCCCGGGCCGCCCTTGAACAATACCAGACCCCGGCCCCGCTTGCCGCCCGGCTCCTCTTCCACGCGTTCATGAAACAGGATATCGAAGGCCGCAGGGTCTGCGATCTCGGGAGCGGGACCGGGGTTCTTGCCATCGGTGCTGCCCTGCTCGGGGCTGAACAGGTGATTGGAGTCGAGATCGACGAGCAGGCGGTCCGCGTTGCGGAGAAGAATGCAGAACTGCTGGATGCCGATGTTACCTTTGTTGCATCCGACATCAGGAGCCCGGAATCTCTCCAGGGGATCGGACCCTGCGATACGATTGTCATGAACCCGCCGTTCGGGGCCCAGAAAGCCCATGCCGACCGGCCGTTCATCGACGCCGCCCTGGCCCTTGCGCCGGTCACCTACAGCATCTTTAATGCGGGATCCACCCCATTTGTAAAAGCCTACACAGAAGGAAGGGCGGAGATTGCCGAGAAGATCGGCGGGGCATTCCCAATAAAGCGCACCTTTGCCTTCCATACAAAAGACGTGCAGGAGATCGAGGTCGAGATCCTACGGCTGATACGGACACAGTAACCCGGACCCGCAGCATCAGGCAGTCCATCACCGGCCTTGCTGCGGCCCATATGGTCACCGACATCTACATGCCGGTGCTGCCGGCAATCCTGCCGCTCCTGATTGCAAGCAACGGGTACTCCTACCTTGCCGCAGGACTGCTGGTCACGGCCTACAACATCACCTCCTCCTTCACCCAGCCGGCTGTCGGCTGGCTCTCGGACACCCGGGGCCTGACGATAAGCGTGAGCCTGAGCCTGCTCGTGAGCGCAGTCTTCATCGCCCTCATGGGCGTTGCGCAGAACTATTACCTGATCATGGCCTTTGCCATCCTTGCGGCTCTCGGGCATGCCTGTTTCCACCCTACCGCGCTCAGCCGGGTCAGCCGGTTGTGCACGAGCGAGAACCGGGGGCGGATCACGTCGTACTTTGTTGTTGGCGGAAATGTCGGGTACGCCATCGGCCCGGTCCTGGCCGGAGCCCTCGTCTGGGCGTTTGGCCTGCCGGGATTACTCCTCCTCGTCATCCCGGCAGTTGTCATGGTCTTTATCCTGAAGATCATCCTGCCAGGGGGCATTGCCGGGGCAGACCGCCATCTGCCAAAACCGGATGTGGCACCCGGGGATGTTCCTTCGAAATGGCCGTTTGTCATCCTGATGGCAGCCTCTGTTCTCCGGGCCTGGGCGGTTTTTGCCGCCATAACATTCCTCCCGATGTACCTGGTGTCGCAGGGCTACACCCTTGTCATGGCAAGCGCGGTCATGACCCTGATGCTCCTTGCCGGTGTTGCCGGCCAGATGGCCGGGGGACATATTTCCGATCGCATAGGGAGAAAAGAGTTCATGGTCCTTGGCCTTGCCGGTGCAGTCCCATTCTTCTATTTGTTCTTCGTGAGTTCCGGGATTGCTGCAATCGCCTGCCTCCTCCTCTTCGGGTTCTTCCTCTGGTCCACCTTTGCAGTCGCGGTTGCCATGTCGCATGAGCTCCTGCCCCAGAACGTGGGGCTTGCCTCTGGCATGATGCTCGGCCTTGCTATCGGCTTTGGGGGTCTCGGGGTTGCCGTCAACGGCCTGATCGCAGACCATGTCTCCCTGGCAGCAGCTCTTGGAACCATCCCGATCCCGATTGTGATCGCGATCATCCTGATGGCCCTGCTGCCCTATCCGTGGAAATCGCTCTGCAGGCAAAAAAAAGGGTCTGATACACGGTAAATCCAATATCCTTATATTTTTCCGACAGAATAGTATCAATGGAGATTGAGTATGGATAAGACAGGAATTATTGCATTGATCATCGGTCTGGTACTGTGTGTAATCGGCGCTTACGCCATCTGGATCTACCTTCCCCAGGTTATCGTGGCAGTCCAGGGCTTGATCGGCATTGTTGTTGTGCTGTTCGGCCTGATGCTGGTCGTCTTTGGCGCCCTCATCATCAAGGATTGAAGAAAAGAAAAAGATCTTTTTTATTTTTTACACTTTCACGACAAGGCACTGGGAGCCCGCGGTTTCCAGTACCGGCTCGGATTTTCCCTCGAAGAAATCATCGAACGCCTTTTTGACACCGGGCGCCGTGATGTAGTCGTGGGATATGATGATCCCGCCGGGGCTCATCCTGGGATAGAAGAACTCAAGGCACTGCCGGGTGCTCTCGTAGCAGTCCACATCGAGATTGACGAGCGAGAAGGTCTTGTCCCTGACCGGCCCCGAGGTTGCCGGGAAGATCCCCTTGTAAAAATGGACATTCGGGTTGTCGCTGAGGTATGCCTTGACCCCGTCGAAGGATGCGGCGAACTTGCCCTCGTAGAACGGCCAGACCATATCGATATCGTCAACCTTGGGCAGGCCTTCGAAGGTATCGAAGAGATGGAGGGGCCGATCGCCTTTCGAGAGGCAGATGATCTTTGCCGAACCGCCCCGGTACACCCCGACTTCGGCAATATCACCGGGCACTTTTTTGGTCCGCTGGACTGCCATGTGGATGTGGTAAGCCTCGATGTCCTCGAGAAGGAGATCGGATTCAGCCCGGATCTTTTTGAGCTCCTTCGCAAACTCCTTGCGCTCTGCGCAGCCATAGTGAGAAAGCCGGCCCCGGTTTGCGATATCGTGTCCCATGGTTGGCTCAAAAAAGATGAATTTCCGAAACTTGAGGAGATATCTGCTGGGGACAACAGTATCGACCGCTGAATAAAAACGCTTCTTCGTGAGCAGGCTCATGTCTTTATCAATTGGTTCTCTTCAAATTTATAGCGATCTGGTGACTCACAATCCGGAGAGGAGTTAAAAAGGATTGCGGGGCCGGGGAGTCGGGACCCGTCAGAGAGTTGGCTGGGCAGGATCTTCGCTGTCCACATCGAGCTCGTCCAGGAAAGGCATCAGGCCGGTGATGCAGGGGATCCGCTTTCCATCTTTTTCAGGCAGGGATTCATCGATCCGGACGATCTCGACCATGAGGGGGAATTCCTGGATGGTCTGTTCAAAGGATGGATCGTTCTCCCGGGTGAATTCAAGGAAACGATCAACCCGGATGAAGGGACGCTCGAACTCTGACACGGCACGGTACTCTTCCAGGACGGTTTCGAGACTGCGGTTGTGGGCAAGGTCCTTTTCGAAAAAGAGATACACGGCAACGGAATACTGGTTGCTGATCGTACCGAGCGTCCTGATGTCGACCAGAAGGCCGGGTTCGATGCCAAGCGTCTTTATCTTTCCTTCTGGAGTAGTCGCGGGCAGGGATTCCCACGAGGGCCGGTTGTTCATAGATCTGGTGGGATGGCTTTTTTTGTATAGCTATTGATCCAAAAAAGAGGAGAGATTGTAATTGTTCAGATATTGCCCGACCCGCCAAAGCCGGTAGTCGCACCGGGCTTCGGGGCAAAGGCATTCTGGATCTGGTCCTTGTCGAATGCCGATGGGACGGTACCGGTCTTTGCATACCGGTACAGGGCAGTGACAAAGATTCCCTGCATTGCGGATGCAACCACCGCAAGGACGATGGCAAAGATGATGAACAGGAACACGGCTGCCCAGAAGATTGTGGAGTTGCCAAGGAACATGGTGCCAAGGACGGCGAGGAATGCGACGATCCCGATGACAAGGAAGATTATCATGATGGAGCCGGCCCCGACAATGCTCTCGCCCCAGGTCTTCTTGATGAGCGATACGGACTCCTTGACAGAATCGATCACACCTTTATCCTCCAGGATGAGCACCGGCACGACAAAGAACGTGACAAGACCCCAGGCTCCCCCGATCAGGGAGGCTGCAATCTGGCCAACAAATCCGGCCCGCTCTTCGAGCATATGGAGCAGGATGCCGATCGTTGCAGAGACCAGCGCCCAGGCAAGGATAGCGGGGAAATGGCGCAGAGAGACGGACACTGCCTCACCGATACTCATCACTTTGCCATCGAGCCTGGCGTTCACGCAGGTGATGAGCGCCGTGTTGAAGAATATCACGACAAAGTAGCTGACAACGTAGAAGACGAACAGCCCTGCATAGAATTCAAGCGATCCACCCTTGACACCGGTCTCAAGGCTCCCAGCAATGAAGAGGGGAATGAGGAACGTTGCAAGCACAATGAGGGAGATTATACCCGACATGACCGGGAAGGCGAGCAGTTTCTTGTCCTGCATCAGGATGCTCCAGCTCGTTTTGACGAGCGAGAAGCTCCTGCCAATACTCTCAAACATACTGACAGCGTGGGATGCGGTACAGTAAAGATGTTGGTATCACACCGGAAAAAATTTGTCCTGCCGGGGGATCCTGCACATCTACCGGTCCCGCCGGGCTGCAAGGCAGATCCCGATCCCGGCTGCAAGTATTCCGCATACGAGCGGGAGGGAGGCACGGGTCGGTGTCGGGACCGGCGGGGACAGCGCGGGAGTCAGGGTGGGCCCGGCCGAAGGAGTGGCCGGGAGGGGAGATGTGCCGGCAACCGGCTGGGTGATGGTAAGAACGCTCCCCGGGACAACGTTGCTGATGTTGTCGAGCTGCTCAACCTGGAGCAGCATGACGGACGAGGTTGCATCCGGGGGGACCGTCCCGGTCACCGTGACCGTGAACCCGACGGTCTGGGTTGTCGGGTAGGCAAGAAGCGCACCGTTGAGGAAGGCCGCATTGCCCGAGGCGGTCTGGCGGGCCGCATTGGTGCCGTCAAGGGTCACCTGGATAACCCACTGGGCGTTCTGGAGGTCCGTCTGCATCTGGAGCTGGTTGCTTGAGGGGAAGGTCGTGGATCCTGCCGGGATGACATAGTAGGTGGCGACAACCTTCTGCTGACCTCCGGGGGTGAGGGGAGGATTGGGCGAGAACGAGACCGTCTGCTGGACAACATTTGCCGCTGCCGGGGCACTCATGAGGACGAGTGCAGACAGCAGGACAAGAAGAACGAAGGTTCTGCGGGACATGGTATAAGCAAAAAAGGATCTGCCGGGCATGTGATAGAGGTATCGATCGGTATCCTGCCGGTTCACCGGGACAGGATGCTCCGGATGAACGCCCCTGCCTGATCAATGGCTTCTCTGCCTTCGGGAACCTGGCCCGCAAAGATCTGCCAGGAGTGGAACATCCCTTCCCATATCTCGGCTTGGACCGGGATGCCGGCCCAGCGGGCCCGGTCAACAAATTTCCCGATATCCGAGAGGAGGAGCTCGTGGGTGCCCATCTGGATATAGAGGCGCGGGAGTCCCTTCATGGTTGCGTGGGCGGGGGATGCAAGGGGATCGTGGGGATCGTGACCTGCCAGGTAGGTCTTCTGGACAGCCTGGAGGCGGGCCGGTGTGATCCAGTCCCGGTCCCGGTTCTTTGTCACCGATTCCCCCGGAAATTCCAGATCAACTGCAGGAGACATACATACGGCCGCAAGCGGGAGGGGGCGGCCTTCGTCGCGGATGGACAGAAGGAGGGAGAGGACCAGGGTTCCCCCGGCGGATATGCCCGCGGGAAGGATCCGGTGGGGATGGTAACCTTCGGCTATCAGGTAGCGGTACGCTGCAACGGCATCCTCCACAGCAGCAGGGAAGGGATGTTCCGGGGCAAGCCGGTAGTCAACGGACAGGACCGGCACGCCTGCTGCCCGGGCAAGGCGTATACAGAGTCCCAGGTGGTCCCGGGTGGATCCAAGGGAGAACCCGCCTCCGTGGAAGAAGAGAATCGCCCCGCCCGTGTCGGCATCCGGCAGGGTAATCCAGTAACCTGATACAGTATCCGAGATCCTGACTTTGCCGATCTGGTGCGCACCCTCGTTCGTGACCTCTTCCTGCATCTCCATATAGAATGCAGAAAGATCTTCCCTCATGAGGGGAACGGACTTTTTCGGATCGGGAGAATGCTCCCGGATGAGGGCAAGAAGTTCTTCCGGCGATTCCTGGATCATTATCTCTGTTTTTTAGTAACGGGAGATAATAAAGGAAGGGGATAGGATGATTGCTGATCCTCCCGTATCCCGTTTTGAAACGCCAGGATCAAACCATCATGCATATGAGGCACGAAATCCGACACCCACGGGTGAACCCGGATACCGGTACAATGGAGAGGCGCACTATCAGGAAAGTAACCCTGCACATCCTCCCGTTCCTGTTCATTCTCTATATCATAGCATTCCTTGACCGGGTAAATTTCGGTTATGCGGCACTGGAGATGAACAGCGCCCTCTCGCTTTCTGCGGAAATGTTCGGTCTTCTTTCCGGGCTCTTTTTCATCGGGTACCTGCTCTTCGAGATCCCAAGCAACATCATTCTCCAGAAGATAGGCGCGAGAGTCTGGATCTCCCGCATCATGATCAGCTGGGGAATTGTCGTCATGGTAACTGCGGCAGCAACAAGTGCAACCGATCTTGCCATTCTCCGGTTCCTGCTGGGAATCGCCGAGGCCGGTTTCTTCCCGGGGATGATCCTGTACATCACGATGTGGTTCCGGGAGCAAGAGCTTGCCCGGGCAGTCGCCCTTTTTATGACGGCACTTGCGGTCTCCAATATCATCGGCGCCCCGGTATCGACATGGATCCTGGACACAGCCGGGTGGCTGGGAATTGCCGGATGGCGCTGGCTCTTCATCATCGAAGGAATCCCGGCAATCCTCCTGGGAATTGTTACCTGGTTTTATCTGACTGACAAGCCTGCAGATGCCCGCTGGCTTGATGACAGGGAGAAAGAATGGCTCACTGCTGAGCTGGAAAAGGAACGGGAGCAGCGGATCAGGGACGGCGCACATACACGGTTCCGGGATGTTATCACTGACCGGAAAGTCTGGTACCTCGGGCTGATCTACAGCCTGGTGACGGTCGGCCTCTACGGGCTCGGGTTCTGGATGCCACTCATCATCCGGTCCCTTAACCCGGCCTTCTCCAATTTCGAGATCGGCCTCTGGATGACGATCCCGTTCATTGCGGCTCTTGTCTGCATGATCCTGTGGAGCCGGCACTCCGACCGGTATGGAGAGCGTTGCTGGCACACAGCTTTGCCTCCGCTTGTCGGCGGTCTGGCTCTTGCGGGAGCCGGGTTTGTTTCCTCATCAAACCCGATCCTTGCCTTTTGCCTCCTGGTCGTTGCCACTATCGGGATCTACTGCTTTTTTAGCCCGTTCTGGACACTGCCGGCCGTGTTTCTCACAGGATCGGCCGCTGCAGCCGGCATCGCGGCAGTAAATTCGGTAGGAAACATCGGGGGATTTGTCGGGCCGTCGCTCATCGGGTACATTGTTGCTGCAACCGGGAGAACTGAGGGCGGACTTGTCGTGATCGGGGCGTGCCTCATTCTCTGTAGTATCCTGACACTTCTCATTCGCGGGAAACAGACCAGGTAAGAATCCTCGTGTCAGTCCCCTGCAGGAGCCGGGTCCGGAACGTATCGTACCCGTACAATCCCGTTCCGGAGCGTCTCGGTAGCAAGGTGCCGGAGCGGGATCTGTAGGCCGGAAAGACCGGCCCGGTGCGGGTCGAACATCGTGGCCTCCGGCGTGCCCCCGGCAAGGAACGGGTGGATGAGGACACTCACTTCGCTGACAAGCCCGGTCCTGAGGAGGACACTGTTGAGCGTCCCGCCGCTGTCCGCCCGGACTACCGTTACAAGGAACTGCCGGTGAAGCTCCTGCAGGGCCTGCCTGATATCCACCCGGTCAGCGCCGGTCACAATCACGGGAATACCGGATGCCCTGAGTTGCCCGGTATACGGAGCAGGCGTCGATTCCGAGCAGAGAACTACAAAGCCCCGGAAATACGGCCATGTCCGCAGGGTATCCCAGCAGGTGATCTTCCCCCGGCTGTCGGCAACGACCATCAGGGGGCGGGGATCCGGCTCCCCGGCCCGGGGAATGAACATCTTCCGGTGCTCTTCCGGGACTTCAAGCGTTGGGGCTTCAAGGATCGTCGAACTGCCAAACAAGACTGCATCGGGATTATACTGCCCGGCAAGGGTGTAATAGAGTTCGAGATTCGCAGGGAAGTTCGTTATCCGGCCGTCGAGACTGGTTGCTGTGTGGAGAATAACGCGGGGTTCCATGGGGGATTCCTGATAACCGATCAGAACGGTAAGCGGTTAAAAGAGTGGCCGCAGGGGGTGAAACTGGCCGGGCAGGTTTGCGTTTTTCCGGGCAGGATAACCGGCCTGAAAAAACCTAAACACATCCGTGAAAAACCGGGTTTTCAGGAACTCAACCAGAATAATATGATATTCGCAGCCGGACCTGCCGCGCTCCTGCTCACCGTATTACTCCGGTCCCGGGCCATCCGGGGAATTTCTGCCCGGTGAGGGAACCGGGGGCGCGGACGCCTTAGGGGAAATCCCATAATCTATAAATCGTCAACGTTCTAATGTTGACATATGTTCCTGCCAACGAACGACAAGCAGTTCGGGTTCTGGGCGCTCCGGAGGGGCGGCGAGTCCAATATCGCAATCGCCAACCGGTTTGGCATCTCCCGCCAGGCAGTGTCGCACGCCCTCCTCCAGATGAACGAGAAGATCGGGTCAACGCTTGCGGAGATGGCGCAGGCAAACCAGATCTCGGTTGAGAAGATCAACCCGGAGCGGGGTATCCTCATCGGCCGGTCGATCCCGTTCCAGACCGCGGCCATCATCTTCGTATCGGAAAAACACGGGGTGCAGGTCTGGTACGAGCACGACGGGGACTGCGGCTCCTGCCAGCGGTACACCGAATGCATCGAGCTGCTCTGGGATTATGCCACCGAACTGGGCATCCGGATCAGGAAGACGGCCGATCCAACCAAGATGGCAGAAGAACTGTTTGAAAAAGTGAAGGCGATCGCGTAATGTTCCGGTTTTCTGAAGTGATCCGGGGCTGGCTCGGCTGGTGCCCGAATGAAAATGGCATGCAGGCAAAGAACCGCAGCGGGGCTGGTATCAGCATCCGCGCTGAAAATCCGGTAAAGAATCCCATTCCCCCGGGTACCGATGGACCCGGTACTTCGTGGAGAGGAAACTACGAGCATACCCAGCGGGGCACGCTCATCATCGGGGGAGTTGCTGCGGCCATCATATTTATCCTCAGTATGTCGTTCATCTTCGGCCCGGTATGGGTCACGATGATAGTGATGGCCATCCTGGTATTTTTACTTGCTATCATGTCCACGCTGACCGTATCGGCAGGCAATGGCATCCTTGCGATCCGCTTCGGGCCGGTGGGCCTCATCTGCAAGAGCTGGCCGCTATCAGAGATTGTCTCGGTGACAACGGTGACCAATCCCTGGTACTATGGCTACGGTATCCGCATAACGCCGTACGGGCCGCTCTACAATGTATCGGGCCCCCATGCCGTTGAAGTGCGGCTCATGTCCGGCAAGGCGTTCCGGATCGGTACTGACGAGCCGTATGACCTGAAACTGGCTATCGATCAGGCACGGAATACGAGAGGAGCACGACCGTTAACGGGGGACGCATGACGCACATCCTCGTTGATACCATCAGGACATACCTGGGCTGGTGCCCGAATGCACGGTCTTCGGGAGTCGCCGTTCCCTGCACAGATATTCTTTCCCATACCGGGGATCTTCCCGATACACCGCAACCCGGTACTACCCCGGTGGTCACTGCCGTTCCCCGCTGGATGACCGCAGTATCGATTGCAATCCTCTTTGCAACGCTCTTTGTCGGGGGCAATTTCTGGTGGCCGATCTTTGTCCTTGGGGTTCTTCTCATATTTGTCTTCATCCATATCCGAACAATCCAGACCCAAGGGAGAGCCTGATCATGCCTTCCCAAGAGAGATACTACCTCAAAGACGCCATCCTCGAACAGATCCAAAAACTCATGGGCTGGTGCCCGAACGCCCGTATGCACCAGGTCTGCAGGACCGCACCTGCCGAACAGACCATCATTTCGGAACCAGGCGGCGGGGGCACACCGGCCCTTTCATTTGGCCGTATGAACCGGTACCGCACCCGGGCATTCGCGTTCGCGCTCTGCATGACCGGTGTCAGCATCTCCCTCTTTGCCACAGCAACCGGGGACCGGCTTGCCATGCTTGCAACCGGCCTTGCCCTTGCCGCGATCCTGTACTGCGGCGATGCCCTCCGGTACCGCGATCTTTTCCGGCAGGTAAAGGAGGCCGGCATAGTGAAGGAAAGGGACTGGAAGGAGATCTCGATTGTCCGCCTCCTCCCGGTCATCGGCGCTGCAATCCTCCTTGCATTTGTGGGGGCGGTTCTTCTCGGCCTCGTCCCCGGCCTTTCAATGCTTGCAGTCAACGGGTTCCTGGCCGGGTTTGCCGCGATCGGCTGGCTCCACCTCCTGACAATCATTACATGGGAGCAGCAGTCGGGTATCCCGCTGTATACTGACGGGAAACAGATCTACCGGAGGGCGGCCTGATGATGAAATTCACCAGTTCGGTCTGGAACGCCATGGGCTGGTGCCCGATGGCCGCTGCCGCAGGGCACCCACTGCAGGGAGCTCCCGGAAATCTCCAGCGGGAGGACCCAGCCGGAGACGGGGGGCCGGTTGCCCGGAGATCCGCCCGGTTCATGCGCCTCACCTGGGCACTTGTCTTCCTCTCCTGGACAGTCGCATTCCTGATCCTGCCTTATCTTCCGGAGACAGTACCGATCCACTGGAACCTGTACGGTCAGGCGGACGGATTCTCCAGCCGGTTCATCGGGGCTTTCGGACTACCGGTCATCCTCTCGATCATAACAGTTCTCCTCTTGGCACTCCCCCGGTTCGACTCGGTGCAGACCTCCCTTGCCGCATTCCGGGAGAACTATGCCATCCTGATCCTTGCAACCGTTTCCCTGATCTTCTGCATTGAGATCGTCACCCTGATGGTTGCACTGGGTCTCGACCTGCCGGTCATCACCATCATCCCGATACTGATGGGGTTGCTCTTCATAGCACTCGGCAGCATCATGCCGAACATCGGCAGGAACACCCTCATGGGAATCCGTTTCCCGTGGACACTGAAGAGCGACGAGGTCTGGAAGAAGACGCACGAGCACGGCGGTCCTGCGTTCATGGCTGCCGGTATCCTCACCGTGCTCGGGAGCCTTGTTGCCGGGATCTGGGCCATTGCCCTGATGCTGGTGATAATCCTGGGAGTCACCGTGTACATTTCAGTCTGGTCGTACCGGTATGCAAAGAGGGTTGGCAGGACAATCTAACGTAGGGAGCCTCTTACATCCGACGGAGATGCGAGCGGCTGCCCCGCTCATGCCGGTAACCTTCGCGAGCCTTGTGGCCTGAGTCCGGACGGACCTGCGATCACCGGCGGAAACGCGGACGATGCACAACCAGTCTTCCCCATGATCTATCGAAAAGATTCATTCCGGATTCGGAAGCGGATTTTAATTTCACAAAATATATAAAGTCAACATTCATATGTTGACATAATACCCTGGCACCGCCAGGGAGTCGTCGGTTCACGTGAAGGCGCTCGCATGATCACCCACATGATGGAAATTATCCGGCACCGGCTCGGCTGGTGCCCGAATGCACAGACAATAAGAACGGCCCCGGCAGTGTTCGCACCAACGGCTGCCATGGAAAATCCTGCACAGGCAGGAGGCGGAACCGAGGGATCAAGCCGGATTGACCGCGGAGCAAGTGTCGCAATAGGGAGTATAAAGATACTGTTCAGGAACAGGAAACTGCTCTGGTTCTCGCTCCTTTCGGGCCTTGTGATGATCTTCAGCCTTGCCACAACCATATGCCTCCAGATTCTCTCCGGAACCAATCCGTTTCCGGGAACCGGCCTCACAGCAGATCCCGGAACCCTCCTGATTGCCAAAGGATCGATTTTATTGGTCGGGCTGACATTGACCACTACGCTCATCAGTTCGTTTCTTACGTTCTATCTGCTGGCCGGACTGATCGCGTATGCATCACACCTCTTTTCCGGGAGAGCGATCACCATAAGGGAAGCCTTGTTCCGGGCCGGAAGCCGGATGGGATCCCTTGCAGGCTGGGCGGTTATCGGATCCCTTGCGGGAACGGCACTCACACTTGCTATGAATAATTCCCCGGGAAATCTCGCACTTATCGCCATCTCACTCGTGATCGGGGTCGTTTTCGGGGTTCTTACGATGTTTGTTATCCCGGCAATTATCCTGAACGGGGATGGCCTGTTTCCTGCGATCCTGAAGTCGGTATCACTGTTCCGGAAGATCTGGGGGGAAATTGTCATCTGCGCAGGTATTTTTGTCGCAATCGTGTTTGTGATAATGCTCATCGCGGTAGTCCCCATTTCCCTTATCGGTTTTTCTACCGGGAATCCTGCAATGATCGGTGTCGCGGTTATCCTGTACCTGCTGGTGATGATCATCCTGCTTTTCGTCGGTTCAACGATCATGGGCATCGCTACCCTCGGCCTCTATATGTACGGAACAACGGACCGGCTGCCGGGGGCGTTTACCGATAGCGAAAACAAGAGGGACGAATCCAGTGCTCTGAATCCCGGATCCTGATGCGGATGCCATCAGCGAGATGAACGGGAAGGCCCCGGGCCGGTATTTCCCGTACTGATGAATCCCCGGCGTTCTGTCCGGGTCCACCCATACTTTTATATTGTAAATGTTTATACATTTACATATGTTCTTACCAATGAACGAAAAACAGTTCGGATTCTGGAAGATGCACCGCAGCGGGATGCAGAATGTCTCCATTGCAAACGAGCTTGGCATCACCCGGCAGGGGGTCTCCCAGGCGCTCCGGGCAGTGGACGAGAAGATCGAGGCCTCGCTCCGTGAGATGGCCCGCGCAAACCGGATCCAGATTGAGAAGATCGATCTGGAACGCGGGATCCTGTCCGGGCGATCCATCCCGTTCCAGACCAATGCCTATATCTTTGTCTCGGAGAAACACGGCATGCAGGTCTGGTACGAGCATGACGGCGAATGCGGGACGTGCAATGAATTCACCCAGTGTATCGAATTCATCTGGGATTTCGCAACCGAGCTGGGAATCAAGATAGAGAAAACCGGCGATCCGACAAAAATGGCTGAAGAATTACTTGCAAAAATCAGGGGGAATGGAAAATGACCCGGGTATCGGAAATGGCTGAACACTGGTTCGGCCTGTGCCGGAAAACTCCAACCCTGCACGCATCCCCATCGGCGTTCACCGTAAGACCAGTAGCAGTAAATGCCGCACAGCCGGGCGATGGCGGGGCCTCCGGGGGAGCGGGCCGGCTCCGGCGCGGGGTCGGGATAGCTGCCGGGAGCGTAAAAACCCTGGCGCGGGAGACGCACCTGCTCTGGTTCTCGGCCCTGACCGGCCTTGTGATAGCATTCGTGTTCCTTGCGCAATACGCACTCGCCATCTTGGGATCGTACCCGTACGAGCTGATCAGCGGGCCTGCAGGGATTGTCCTGACATTCTGCATTGAATGGGTTGCCATCTTCTGCTTCTGTTTCCTGCTGGCAGGACTCGTTCTTTACCGGCCGGCAGAAGACGGGGGAAGAGCGCACACGATCCGGGATGGATGTTCAGAAGCAGGGAAGTATCTCCGGCCGCTTCTTGCCTGGTCCGGGATCCTGGCAATGGCAGGAACTGGAATCTATTACTTGTTCCGGCTCACGGGAGATCTCACGATCAACTCATTGATAACCAGGTTCCCGTTCGGCTATATCGTGGAGCCGGAAGCTTACGGCCAGGGCCCCATTGCCGGAACATTCCATCTCATGTATGCCTCCAATGCAACGTTCCTGATGATGATCATTACCGTGGTTCTGTTTGCGATAACGGCATTCATTACCCCGGTTATCGTTCTCGAGAAGAAGACGCTGACCATGGCAGTTGCCGAGTCCGTACAACTCACAAAGAAGATCTGGGGCGAGATGCTCGTCTGTTTCCTCATCCTTGGGATCGCCCTTGTCGCGTTTACCACTCTTTCGGGGCTGTTTCAGGTACTGTTCAGTGCAGTAGAGCTCAGCAGCCCGTTCTGGTACGAATTCTACTATAAAGGCGGGTGGGGGGCAGTTGCAGCCCTGTACATGACGGCCTGGATGATCCTTGCCCTTGCCGGGGCAACGGTTGCGGGGATAGCAATCCGGAATCTCTTTACCTATGCAAAAACCGGCCGGATGGCCGGTTCCTCCGGCCCCGGAGCGGGAGAGCAGCCTTCCACCTGATCTTTCATTTTTCATTTTCATTATTTTAAGATGTGTCCCGGGCCGGGCTGATTTCGTGCAGTTTTCGCACAGCATTACCGGACAGCCTCACCAGGTTACGGGCATGGATCGCAGGCATCCCGCCCGGGCGAAAAGATGAAAAGACATCCCGGCCGATTATCCCGCATACAGAAAGGCCGGGTTCGTCCCGGTGAATACATAATTACCGGGGGTGCATGCTGACAGGATTACCGGAAGAGGGGATGAAAACAGCCGCAGTGAACGGGATCACGCTCACGTACAGGGAGATCGGATCGGGGTATCCGCTTCTCCTCATCAACGGGTTTGCATCAACAATGGATACATGGAACCCATCTTTGCTCGCACTGCTTGCCCGCCACTTCCGCGTCCTCATCTTCGATAACCGGGGTACCGGGTATTCCACTGCATCGGACAGAGCGTTCTCCATCACCCTCTTTGCAGATGATGCGGCAGCCCTGATGGATGCCTGCGGGATCGACTGCGCCCATCTGCTCGGTCTCTCCATGGGTGCCTCCATTGCGCAGGAACTGGTCATCTCCCACCCGGCCCGGGTGCAGAAGCTCATCCTTGTTGCAGGAACCTGCGGAGGAACGAACGGCATCCGGATGGGGCCTGAGATCTGGAACCGGCTCTCGGACAAGAGCGGGGAGTTGCCGGAGATTGCACACCGGATGTTCTCCGTGCTCTTCCCGGAAGACTGGCTGGCAACCCATGACCCGTGGAAGTACTGCCCCGAAGTGCATGAGACAACCAGTGTTGAGAATGCCGGGCGGCAGGCGGAGGCATTCTTCTCATGGCCGGGGTCGTTCGACCGGCTGCCGGCGATCCGGTGCCCGGTATTGGTCATTACCGGCACCGACGACGTTATCATCCCTCCCGGTAACGCGCGGATTCTCGCTGACCGGATCCCAAACGCAGAACTGGCCGGGTTCCCGGGCGCAGGTCACGGGCTGCAGTACCAGTGTCCCGAACAGCTGGGCAGGACGATAATCAGGTACCTGGTTGAGACCCGGTAAATCAACGCCGGGCTTGTGAGCTGAAGCGGCCCGGATATCCGAAAGAACAAGATTGAAAGAACCGCATCAGAGGGTCTCAGTTTTTACTGCAGAACGGGGTTGCCCCGGCATAATGGGGATCAAAAACAGGCCCGAACGGATATGTTTTCAGAGAGATCAGGATATCCCGGTTGCCGGAATTGTCGATCTTTATCGCAACCGACCCGTCAACAGAAACGGTCTTGCCGGTGGTATCTCCATCATCAACATAATCGAGGGTGTATCGGGCAATGGTGATCGTATAATCCGCGATATGGCTGTGATCAAGGATAACCACATCCGACCGTTGGGGAATATACCCGTAATTCCGGAGATTATCTTCCAGGTTTTTCTTCTGCTCCCCCAGCCGTGCCCCGTTGATCAGGTCCAGGATCGGGACAATCTGAAAAAATGATTCCACCCGGTCCTCCACCCGGGGTTTCAGGCAGGAGCTCATCTGCGGATTACTCCGTTGGATGATCCGTGTCATTCATTTCCATGCACCAGATTGATATAGTAATCGAACTATATTTTGGAGAGATTGGGTAGCCCTTAATCCACATGTCTTATCGAACGTTTCTTGTCAGGGTTACATATTTATCACGGGATTTCGAATTCATCGCAGCGATGAACATTCGCTGACAGAATGAATGTTAACTTTTTCTTCGTTTTTATCAATGTATGGAAGTATCTACCGACGAGGTTGTCCGGGAAAGGAACTATCCCTTCCGGTTCAATGAAAAAACAGGGAACAGAATTGGTGATCTCTACAATTTCCTCATATTCAGTTCTCTTTTGCTCTCCTTTGAATGCGTGGCAATGGCATTTGTTTCCTGTATCATCCAGCAGGTTTCCTGGAGTGCGATGACCGCAATCATACCATTCCTGGTGGCGTTCTCCATCTATAACCTCAACAGGAAAACGGACGAGGATGAAGATGCCATCAACCGGCAGGACCGGTTTGCATTCACCAAACGGTATGAAAAACCCCTGTATTATGGGGGGATTCTCGCACTTCTGCTTGCGCTGGCCTTCTCTGCCATGTACGGCGTTCTGCCGCTGCTCGCAACCACCGCACCATTCATCCTGGGGATCATGTACAGTTTCCGCTGTCTTCCGGCCTGGACCGGGTATTCCCGGTTAAAAGAGATCCCAGCTGTAAAAAATATCGCCGTCGGAATCTCCTGGGCAGTCATCTGTTCGCTCCTGCCGGTATATCTCAGTGCCGGCATACCGGATTTCAAAACAGCACTCGTCTTTGTGCTCTTCTTCATGTGGGGTTTCATGGCCTCGCTTATCCCGGACATGCGGGACCGGATCGGGGATGCCAGTGCCGGGGTGAGGACAATTCCGGTTATCTTTGGGGAAGAGAAGGCGAAGACTATCCTTTCCAGGGTAATCCTGCTCCTCGGCACACCCTTAATCGTTCTCAGCCTGATCCTCTCCCTGCCACTCTTCGCAACCGCTTTGCTGGTTGCAGCGAATCTGTACTCCCATGGCTGCGTTTATCTCCTGGATCAGGCCCATATGAGGGATTTCCTGGCCGATGCCATCTCGGACGGGCAGTACATCTGTTTTTCACTGGCAATCCTGGTCCTGGTGCCACTGTACCAGGTAATTTAAATTTCATTTTTTACCAAAAACCACTGGTATAACCCGGGATTTATTGATGTACAGATGATAAAAAAATGAGTTAGCATATATACCCCCATTCGGCAAACCTACATGGATGGATCCTCTCGAAGTCTATAATGACAACAGCAAATTAATCCAATCCATCTTCTCCTCCCGGCTGAAGATCCAGATTCTGCTTGCCGTAACCATGGGGCCAAAACAACTGTCAGAGCTTCGGGATGTGACCGGCAGCACATCGCAGGCCATCATCCCCAAGATCCGGAGTCTCGAGCGCTTATCCCTTATCGAGCAGCGGGATCACGGGTACCATATCACCCCGGTGGGCAACATCCTTGCCAGCAAGATCGGGAATTTCGTCATGACAATCGGGGAGCTGATGAAGCACCGGGAATTCTGGGCAACCCACGATATCGAGGGGATACCCGAGCCGTTCCTTCACCAGATAGGAGATCTCATCGGTTCCGAATTAAAATTCGACACCACAGACAACATGTTTCATGTCTATTCGCATTTTCTTTCCATCCTGCAGCAGGCAGAGTACATCCACGGCATCTCGTCGGTGATGAGTCCCGCGATAGCCGATGTTCTCTCGGAGCGTGTCGTTGCCGGCATCCCGGTTGAACTTGTGGTGAGCCACAAGATTGTGGAGGGACTGATGCAGGAGCCGTTCTCAAGCAAACTCCGGCAGCTCAAACCCTATACCAATTTCCGGATCTGGATTGTCGAGGAGCCCCTGCATCTGGGCATCACCGTCACCGATAAGCACCTCTCGCTGGGGCTCAACAAGACGGTAAATAACGTGTATGACAGTTCTGCAGATATGTTCAGCAGCGATCCAAAGGCTCGGGAATGGGCTGAAGGAATATTCCGGTATTACAAGGACCGTTCAGTTCTTCTGGAAATGGAATAACCCTCATTTTTCAGGATATTCGTTTTTAAGGGACAATGGGAAAATGTATCCTGCTTGCCCGTAGCCATCAGATTCAGGTTAAAAACAGGTGGCTTTGATTCATCATTCAGGTCGTGAACCTGAGCCATCCCCGTGGACAGAATGACGTATTTTGATCAGCTCCGCTCTTATGTGAGATCTCATAAAAGCAGATTTACCGTGTAAAGATAGGAAAGTGATAGCAGCTTGGTATGGTTCCCGGGGACTCGCGTACCTCAGTACAGCATACTACGTGTGCCGGCTTAACTGCTGGGTTCGGAATGAGACCAGGTGTGTCCCGACAGCTATGGCCGCTATCACCAGTCGTTTAAGACTGGACTTGTCATACAGGTCGCGAACCCGATTGTATCGCTGGTTTTCGATAATGACAATTAATTCTAGAGCATCCGCTTCTTGGTGAAACATTACAAGAACAGATGTACCGTGTAAGAAGGAAGGTGATAGCAGCTTGGTATGGTTCCCGGGGACTCGCGTACCTCAGTACAGCATACTACGTGTGCCGGCTTAACTGCTGGGTTCGGAATGAGACCAGGTGTGTCCCGACAGCTATGGCCGCTATCACCACGATTTTGCTTTGTTTTTAGATGCAGAAGAACCTTGAAGTCCTTCATTTCACCGAACTGCGGTTTTGCAATTCGGTTGAAGCCAAGGTCCGGATTTGAACCGGAGTGTAGTTGATCTGCAGTCAACCGCGTGGCCGCTCCGCCACCTTGGCAGCCGTGTAGGATGATACCCTATCTAATAGGATAGGATATAATTTAAGGTTTGCACAAAGAATTTCGTCTGGGTTTAATGTGGTGAGCACTAGTGATTGGACGTTAGTACTTCCGGACTGAACACGTCGTTGCCTTCGTGCGTACATCCGAAGCCTATCAAACGGATCTTTTATCCATGTCCTATAACGGAGTCTCTTTTTAGGCCGGGTTTCAAGCTTAGATGCTTTCAGCTTTTATCCCTTGGCGCGTGGCTGCTCGGCACTGCCTTGTCAGACAACCGATCGACTAGAGGCGCCGAATGAAAGTTCCTCTCGTACTATTTCATTCTTACCCTCAGACTCCAAACACTCCTGATAGATAGTAACCGACCTGTCTCACGACGGTCTAAACCCAGCTCACGATCCCCTTTAATAGGCGAACAACCTCACCCTTGGCCGCTGCTGCACGGCCAGGATGGAAAGAACCGACATCGAGGTAGCAAGCCGCCGGGTCGATATGTGCTCTTGCCGGCGACGACTCTGTTATCCCCGGGGTAGCTTTTCTGTAGTCAATAAGCCTCACCAAAAGGCTATATTGGTTCGTTAGACCCGAGTTTCCTCTCGCGATTATTTGCTTTGCATAATCGCGTCAGGCCAACTTATGCTCTTGACACTCTTCTGTGAGTTTCTGACTCACATGAGTTGACCTTGGGGCACCCTTGATATTTTTTCGAGGGTGTGGCGCCCCACCCAAACTGCCTACCTACCGTTGTCCTCGTAAGAGTGAGAACTACAACAAAACTAGGATGGTGTCTCATCGTTGGCTCCCCGTTCCCCGAAAGAAACGGATATAACGCCTCCCATCTACCCTGCGCAAGGATTATCGTAATTCAGCGACAGGCTGCAGTAAAGCTCCACGGGGTCTTCACTTCCCATCAGGAGTCCCTAGTCTCTGCACTAGGACAAAAAGTTCAACGGATATGTGTTAGGGACAGTATCGCACTCATTAATCCATTCATGCAAGTCGCCAATTAAGCGACAAGGTACTACGCTACCTTAAGAGGGTCATAGTTACCCCCGCCGTTTACGAGTCCTTCGTCCGGTTGAACCCGGTATTCAGATACTCGCACTGGGCAGGAATCAGTGACTATACTAGTCCTTTCGGAGTTGCAGTCACCTATGTTGTTATTAGACAGTTAGTGCGACCCGGTCACTGCGACCTGCCTGATCTCCAGGCAGGCACCCCTTATCCCAAAGTTACGGGGCCAATTTGCCGAGTTCCCTTAACTACATTTAAATCCGACACGCCTTCACCTCTTCAGCGAGGGGCACCTGTGTCGGTTCTCGGTACGGACTTATGATTCCCTTTTCATGGGCTCCCGAAATTTGCCTAATTACCCCATCACGCTTTCTCCCAATTCTCACCATTACGGTACTCCAAGGGATTATACGCTTAGACGGGACGACAGTCCCGCTGGGCATATCCGGAAGCGTCAGGGCTTACGCTAAAAACCATAAGGTACAGGAATATTAACCTGTTTCCCTGTCGCTACACTCGAGTTACGGTGCAGCTTAGGACCGACTAACCCTCGGCTGACGAACATTGCCGAGGAAACCTAGCCCCTGCGGCGGATGAGATTCTCACTCATCTATGCTTCTACTAGTGCCAGAATTCTCATCACTACGCGGTCCACTGGAACTTACGCCCCAGCTTCTACCCACGCAGAGCGCCTCCCTACCAGATCACCTTTCGGTGCTCCGTGGTCTCTGTAGTAGGTTTTAGCCCCGTCCATTTTCACCGCCCTAAATCTTGACTGGTAAGCTGTTACGCACTTTTTAAAGGATAGCTGCTTCTGAGCTCACCTTCCAGTTGTCTTTGACCTAGGACCAATTTCAGTGTTTACACTTAACCTACATTGAGGGACATTAACCACGGTCTGGGTTGTTTCCCTTACGCAATACAAGCTTACCCCGCATTGCGGACTTCCAACCATCTAGGGTGTTGGGGAGTTTGGAGTTTGACAGGGGGGTGAGCAGTTTCCCGCCCAGCTCCCCCAATCAGTGCTCTACCTCACCAACGACCTCCGGTTAGGTCATGCTGCGACATGTTTAGGGAGGAACCAGCTGATGCCGGGTTCGATTAATCTTTCACTCCTATACGCAGGTCACACCAATGATTTGCATATCAATACGGCTTGCGGTCCTCCATGCAACTTTCGTCACACTTCAACCTGCCCACGCATAGATCACCCGGCTTCGGGTCTTATCCTGCTGACTCCGCGCACTTTTAATACGCCGTCCCATGCATTGCTGCTACGGACTTGTTGGTTTCCCTATGGCTTCCCTTGTGGGTTAACCTTCGCCAACAGAATAAACTCTCTGGCCCGTTCTTCAAAACGTACGTTACGACCCTGGCAGGCATGCCCGTACTACCGCCTCGCGACGGGTTCCTTCACATGCAAGATCCTTTCGGGCCGCAACTCGCGATCTCCTACCAATTTCAGGCGCTTTTAACCACCTTTTCAGGGTTACTTTTCAGCTTTCGCTCACGCTACTACTTCGCTATCGGTTTCAAGTTGTATTTAGCTTTGGAGGTTGATGACCCCCGAATTCACGCGAGAATTCCAACCCGCGTTACTCAAGACTTCACTTAACTCAGTCTGCTTCTGCGTACGGGACTATCACCCTCTGTAGTGTGCCGTTCCAGGCAACTTCCACTTCGCATCCTGAGTCGTACAGTGAGCTTATGACACCACATTTCCCTTGCGGGATTCGGTTTGAGCTCTGTCGTGTTCGATCGCCTCTACTAACGACATCTCGGTTGATTTCTTCTCCTGCCCCTACTGAGATGTTTCAATTCGGGGCGTTCCCTATCCTTACGGATAAACGCATAAAGCGTTGGGATGTCCCATTAGGGTATCTCCGGATCACAGATTCCTTGCGTCTACCCGGAGCTTATCGCAGCTTGGCACGCCCTTCATCGGCACTTGAACCGAGCCATCCAATGGTAGGATTAAACTAATGCTCCATTAAACCCATTTAACGTCCTTTGTGCAAACCTTTACACGGCCTCGCAAAGTCATTGGTTTGACTCTCAGCCCTTCCCTCAAGACTCACATCTCGAGGTGCATCTAAAACGGCTCATCGGGATTCGAACCCGAATTCTTCCACCCCCTTGTGGCGGTTGAACCTTATTCTTGTCGACACCGGCAAATTTGTGGTTTGTTTAGCAACCGCTTTCCCTAGAATCAAATTCGTTAGGAGGTGATCCAGCCGCAGATTCCCCTACGGCTACCTTGTTACGACTTAACCCCCCTTGCAAAACCTAGATTCGACCGCCGCAAATACGACGGCCTCATCAAGACCTCACTCGGGTGGTTTGACGGGCGGTGTGTGCAAGGAGCAGGGACATATTCACCGTGCCATTTTGAGACACGATTACTACAGATTCCAGCTTCATGTGGGTGAGTTGCAACCCACAATCCGAACTACGGATGGGTTTAGGAGATTGCCTTCACCTTTCGGTGTCGATACCCATTGTCCCACCCATTGTAGCCCGCGTGTAGCCCAGATAATTCGGGGCATGCTGACCTACCGTTGCCCATTCCTTCCTCCTCTTTAGCAGAGGCGGTCCCAACAGTGTCCTCTCCATCCCGGGGGACGAGCTAGCAACTGTTGGCGTGGGTCTCGCTCGTTGCCTGACTTAACAGGATGCTTCACAGTACGAACTGACGACGGCCATGCACCTCCTCTCAGCTAGTCAAGTAGAGTCTTCAGCCCGACTATCATTCAGCTGTCTTATCTGGTGAGTTTCCCGGCGTTGAGTCCGATTAAACCGCAGGCTCCACCTGTTGTGGTGCTCCCCCGCCAATTCCTTTAAGTTTCAGCCTTGCGACCGTACTTCCCAGGCGGCACGTTTCACGATTTCTCTTCGGCACCTCGGTGACTCGTGGTCACCGATACACCTAACGCGCATCGTTTACGGCTGGGACTACCCGGGTATCTAATCCGGTTTGCTCCCCCAGCTTTCGTCCCTCACTGTCGGAGCCGTTCTGGTGAGGCGCCTTCGCCACAGGTGGTCCCCCAAGGATTACAGGATTTCACTCCTACCCCTGGAGTACCCCTCACCTCTCCCGGTCCCTAGCCTGCCAGTATCCCTGAGACGCCTTCCGGTTAAGCCGGAAGATTTCCCCAGAGACTTAACAAGCCAGCTACGAACGCTTTAAGCCCAGTAATAGTGGCCACCACTCGAGCCGCCGGTATTACCGCGGCGGCTGGCACCGGTCTTGCCCGGCCCTTTCTTCACTTGTTATTTAAACAAATGGACAGCCCGATTTTACGGGCACTCGGAGTTCCCCTATCACGGTTTCCCGCATTGTAAAGTTTTCGCGCCTGCTGCGCCCCGTAGGGCCTGGATTCGTGTCTCAGAATCCATCTCCGGGCTCTTGCTCCCACAACCCGTACCGATTACAGGCTTGTTGGGCCGTTACCCCAACAACAACCTAATCGGCCGCAGACCCATCCTACGGCGGCGGACCTTTCAACTACAGAGCATTCCAGCATCCATAGTCTATGGGGTATTATCCCCAGTTTCCCGGGGTTATCCCCCTCCGTAGGTTAGATTGTCCACGTGTTACTGAGCAGTATGCCGAGGTCTTGCACCTCTCGACTCGCATGGCTTAATCGAACTCCGATAGCAGTGGCCTCTGGCAGGATCAACCAGAATTCATCTTTAAATACGCACACTTACTGAACTGTTCTTAAGGAATTAGCGGTTACTAAACAAATTTCCGCTTTGCCAGTATCAACGTCAGAACCAACTCCGGTCAAGCCGGGCATCGTTGGATCTCCATCAAAGAGATTGTGTTATGTTTCGTCGTGTTGCTTGATTGAACACGGGCTCATAATGTATGTTTCAAGGATATTTATACCTTGTTACTTGCATTATTTTCCGTCGGGACCAAGGCAGGCAGAGCCTGCGTGTTTGGTCCTTCATCAAGGAACCTGAACTGTGAACTTCGTCGTGTTGTTACACGCATTCACGGGCTTACAATGTAGGTTTCAAGGATATTTATACCTTGTTACTCGCATTGTTTCGCATGAGAGACCAAGCCCGGTTTTAACGGGTTGTTTGGTTCCCATCGTCGTGAATTTTACGCGTTCACGGGCTTACAATGTAGGTTTTGGAGGTATTTAAACCTTGTTGCCTGCATTGTTTCACCTCGAAACCGACACCTTTCCCGAGAGAAGGTTTCGTCGGTTTGTCATCAGATTTTGTGGATCACATAATAGCACACCCGGGCATTTAAACATGATCCTCCCGGAAATGACTTGTTTTTCCCGCATTGTATACTCTCAAAAATATACGGATTCCGAATAATCCGATTTTGGTACCTGAATCCGATTAGCAATCCAGATTGTGCGGATACGGCTCTTGATACCGGATCCTGCGCGATTGCGGCAATCGGGATCCGGGACGGAGTTTCCGGACCCGGGGGATCCATGAGCGCAGTTTGGTAAAAAAGAGCTTCACGACGTAAATGTGCCCGGGAGACAAACCGGACCCGGACCCCTGCCGCAATCGCGCAGGTTCAGGAATCTGTCGGATCGAACGTATCGGGGCAATATCGATCTGCCATTTGCTGAACAATTCAGCTAACCACTCAGGGTTACGCGCATTTTTTCCGGGCCCGGTTGCCAAACTGGGGGATGGTGCCGCATCCGGCCCGGACGAAACCTGTGCGGCTAGAGCAGAGATTCAAAGGTACCTGCATCCCCACGGGCAGCTCCCGACTCTGGTTTCCACCATGGACCGGAGAATTCCCGGCCATTCCCCAGATATTGCGATGCTGAAGGATAAGCGATGCATCCGACCGAATAATACCTATACTAGATTGTCCTCCCAGTTCGGCATCTCTTGCATAGTCCGGTAAAACCGGCCCGGTCTGCAGTTTTTAATTCTCTTCCTGCCAGAACGCAAAGAACTTTCACCACAGACCCCCCGGAGCACCAGATGGGAATATAACCTGATTTTTCGTCGTAATGTTACCCATTTCATAACAGTCTCGCAATATATAGTGGAGGGGGTCTGTGGTGAAAATTTGTAAAATTCTCAGGTTTTATGATAACCGAAAGAGGGATTTTTCTCAAAATTATTTCTTTATTTTACGACGAGTATTTTCCCGAATATCTCTTCCGGACACAACGTATGTGGGGTCTCCGGGTTTTTTCAAAATTTTCACCACAGACCCCCCATCCCATGACCGGGATTTGTCGTTCAGGACCACGCTCCCATTGTAGGACTCAACCATTCCTCAGGGCCGGACAACCGCTGCTTTTTTTCGTCCTGCACATATGCCGGAACTCAGCGTATCCCGGCGGCTGCCAGTGCGACCGGTTACTCCGGAGACGGGCCCGGGATCGAGTAGTGTTCGTATCCACTCCGAAGAGCCCGTTCCGTAAGTCGTCTGGGGCAAGGGATAGCTCCCCCCACATCAGGGTACACAATCCACTCTACTAGAAAACCCAGTTTGCGCTTTTCAATCATCCGACTTGAAGAGCGCCGGGTTCTGCCTGCGGATATTCCAGCGGCGGATCAGGAAAATACCGATAACAAGGACTACAGCGGCAGTAACGATGATCGCCAATGCTGCCAATGGGAACCCGGGGAATACCTGCTGTGCCGGAACTGCGGTTGTCGTAGTAACAACCGGGGCGAGCTGTGCGGCAGAAACCGATCGTGAAGGAGTGACCGGAACGGTGGCCGTCACCAGGTCTCCCATGGTCTTGCCGCTTGATGAGGCGGTCGTGTTCCGGATCGAACTGTTCAGCTGCCCGGTAATGGCAAACCGGGAGAATCCAGACCCGACCGCGGTATAATACGCGTCACCGTCTTTTAGGCCGGTGAGAGTTGTCGGCAGCGCTTCCCAGCCGGTCCCGTCATGGTGATACAGGACAATCTCCTGCGGGGTGAGATGGTGATCGCTAATCCATGACACGGGGACGACAAAAACGATCTTCGTCTCGGTTATCTCGGTGAACCGGGCCGGGGTAATGTCCACATATTCATACACTATCCCCGGCGGCGGGGGAACCCCACTTCCGGGCCCGCTGACTTCCGTTGCGGTCACGACAGCGTCTTTGACCCCAACACCGGTTATATCCACGCTGATTATCGGGGTCCGGCCAATCTGGCCCACGTTCACCATAATTGAAGATACCGGTCTCTGCAGCGGGGCTTTCAACCCCTGTTTCACGGGCGCGGGGCCATCATCGGATCCCCCGGAAGGTTCCGGTTTCCGGGTGGCCGTGATATAACTGAGCTTGCGCGTGCTGCTCCAGCCCGATGCATCATATACCTGCAATGCAACGGAATAGGTGCCCTCGCCGGTATATGTGTGCACCGGGCTCCGGTCCGAGGACCCGGCCGGGGCGAAACGCCAGACATCGTGGTATAATGGACCGGCTGTACCGCCGCCGAGCACGATGCTCCCGTCCGGCAGCACGAACGCGGCCGGGTATGCCCGTTTTGTCCACCCTGCGCTCGCGTTCGCCTGCGTCCAGGTTGCCCCGTTGTCCGTGGAGCGCCAGACATCGTTCAGCTCGTCAGTAACTTTCCCCCCCATAAGAACGACACTGCCATCCGGCATCGCAACGCTGGCATGGCCGTACCTGGCCTGCCACCCGGGACGTGCGCTCATACGGGTCCAGGTCGCCCCCTTGTCCGTTGAGCGCCAGGTGTCATTGAAATAGATCTTATTCGAATCGGCGGCACCTGCCAGCACGACAGCGGCACTGTCGGCATCTGCCATCCCGCCCATGACAAGGGTGCTGCCATCCGGCAGGGCAACGCCGGTATGGGCGCACCGGGCTTCCCACCCGCTGCTTCCGTTCATCGGTATCCACGTTGCCCCCTTGTCTGTCGAACGCCACGTGTCGTTCAGGCTGACGCAGTCGTGCCTGAATCCTCCGGAAAGGACGATACTCCCGTCCGGCAGCACAACCGTGGCGTGGGTATACCGCTCTTCCCACCCGGAACTTGCATTCATCCGCGTCCAGGTCGCGCCCTGATCCGTTGAACGCCACGTGTCGTTGTACGTTTTGCCGGCAGAGAGACCCCCGGTGAGGACGATACTTCCATCAGGAAGCACTGCACTGGAATGGCCAACGCGCTCGTCCCATCCGGAACTCGCGTTCATCCGTGTCCACGTTGCTCCCTTGTCGGTTGAACGCCACGTGTCGTTCATGGGAGATGTATAATCACCACCGGTGACCACGATGCTCCCGTCTGACAGGGTTGCACTGCCGGGGGCTTCCCGCTCCGACCATCCGGCTGCCGGCGTCTGCTCGGTCCAGGGCTCCCGGAACCCCTCGTCGCCAAAGAACCAGGCCCATCCGGTAGGAGAACCTGTGGAAGCATCGGAAAAGGAGACGGATAAGGGGAGATATCCCGCCGTGGGACTGGCACTGAATGCCGCAGACGGCGCAGCGGCTGCGGGCTGGACTGCAAGAATGAGAAGAATGCCCAGAGATAGTAGGGGGAGCAGGCTGCAGGACACATCAAGAAGTCTCATAGTTCACCATGGGAGCAAGGGATCGCTCTTTTTTATACAATCTACTAGATTTGTTATTTTATATACGAACTTCGATTATATTTTGATGGTTTTCCGGTTTTGCTCTCACGCTTCGGGAGGAACGGATCACAGGAAAGCAAAAATATATCGGGATCCCGCCAGCATCCCATTGCATGGCAGGCATCTCACTCCCCGATCTTCTCCTGGTCCTCATCGCAGTGCTCGCTGCACTTCTCAGTGCGGTCTCGGCAGAAAGCATCATCCGGGGCTACGGGATTGCCATCCTCTTCCTGATCATCCTTTTCTGGCTCCTGTGGGCATTTGCCCGGAAGCGGGACTGGACGCTGCCGTTTAAGGTTCCGGTTCTCCGCTCCTCCCAGCTGAGCGAGGTCTTCCTGGGAATTGCGCTCTTCGTCTCGGCCATCGCCATATCCTGGTACCTGGGGCTCGCGATCAGCCGTTCGTTCTCGGATGCGGACGGGATCCTGGCAGGTCTTCTGGTCTTCGGCATCATCGCGCTCTTCATCTCCGCCTCCAGGGACTGGCAATAATTCTCACTCCATGTTGCAGGATACCCCCGCATAATGTTCCCATTGCTGAAAAATGCCGGCTGCCCGGGTTGCGGGTTCTTTGTTCCTGTCCAGGCAGTCATTCCACAATATATATGAAAGAGCGGGGGCATCATTCACGTATCACGGGTTACCGGAGGATGATGGAAGAATATGAACACGCTCTCGCGGCTCCTCGGCATATGGGGAGATTATAAAAAATACCTGGTACTTTCGATCCTGCTCACGATCGGGGCATCGGCCTGCACGATCGCGGTCCCGACCCTATCCCAGTCCCTGATCAACGACGGAATCATGGGAAACGATCTCGGCATGGTCATCCACTACGGGGGATACATGCTCATCCTCACCCTCATAGCCGCGGCACTCCAGGTAGCAAATACGCTCATTGCCGTGAAATTCTCGGAATGGACCGCCCATTACCTCAGGACTGCGGCCTATGACCGGATCCAGCAGCTCTCGTTCGGGAACCTGGACCGGATGCGCCCGAGCGATCTCCTGATGCGGCTGACCAACGATATCCAGAATGTCAAGATCGCCATCCAGCAGGGCATCCTCAACCTTGCGCTCATCCCGGTCATGCTCATCATCACATTCCTTTTGGTTGCAGTCAAGTCCCCGCCCCTCATCGGCCTGATGGTGATCCTGATCATCGTCTTCTCCATCCTCCTTGCCATATATCTCTGGTTTGTCCTGCCGGTCTTCACAACAAGGCAGGAGAGATACGACCGGATGGGCGGGGCCCTCCAGGAGAACATGGCGGGAATCCGGGTGGTCAAGGCGTTCGTCCGCCAGCGCCTTGAGAACAAGCGGTTCGCGGAGGTTGCCGGCTCCGTGGGGGCAGCCTCCCTCCGGGCCCAGACCAGCATCGCCATCCTGATCCCGACCATGCTGCTCATCGTCAACCTGGCCCTTGCCGCCGTATTCTTCATTGGCGGAAGAAGCGTCCTCTTAGGAACGGGCTTCTCGGTCGGCGAAGTGATAGCCTCGGTCCAGTACCTCTCCCTCCTGATCATGCCGTTCATGATCCTCGGGACCGTCTTGCCCGCCATCTCCTCCGCCCGGCCATCGCTTGTACGGATCTTCGAGATCCTCGACACCCCGGCCGATGTGCAGGATCCGGGAGCCCCGGCAGAGATCGATCCTGCTTCGGTCAAAGGCCGGGTGGTCTTCGACCATGTCTCGTTCGGGTACGCGGGTCCTGACAATACCCCCGGCCCGCTCGTGCTCCGCGACATCAGCTTTGTGGCAGAGCCGGGAGAGACGGTCGGGTTCCTCGGCGCAACCGGTTCGGGGAAGTCGACGCTGGTCAACCTCATTCCCCGGTTTTACGATGTTACAGACGGCCGCATCACGATCGACGGTACGGACATCCGGGCCTTCCCGCAGGAGACGCTCCGGGGTTTGGTGGCCATCTGCCTCCAGCAGCCGAACCTCTTCTTCGGGACCATCCGCGAGAACCTGCTCTTTGCCGCAGCGGACAAATCGGACGAGAACCTGATGGCGAGCGCCGCGGATGCCGATGCCGCGGGGTTCGTTGAGAACATTCCCAAACGGTACGATGACGCAGTGGCCCGGCACGGGGCAAACTTCTCGGGCGGGCAGCGGCAGCGCCTTGCGATAGCCCGGACGCTCGCAGCGCAGCCGAAGATCCTGATCCTCGACGACAGCACGAGCGCATGCGATGTTGCCACCGAGGCGCGGATCCAGGACCGGATCAACCGGCGGTTTGCCAGGACCACCAAGATTCTCGTGGCCCAGCGGATCAGCACGGTGATAGCCGCCGACCGGATCATCCTTCTCGAGGACGGGAAGATCGCAGCCTCGGGCACCCACGAGCAGCTCTTGAAAGAGAGCCCGCAGTACCGGGAGATCTATGATTCGCAGCTCGGGCGGGGCATTGTGAGCGGAGGACCAGCATGACGCTCCGCGCAGAAACCCCTGACGGGGATGCGGGTCCTGCCATGGGCCCGACCGTCCGCCGCTTCTTCCGGTACCTTGCCCCCCACAAGCTGAAACTTGCCGTGGTCATCTTCTTCATGGCGGTCTTTGCGTTCATGGGAGCGCTCTTCTCGATCCTGATGGGGGAGGCCACCAACTTCATCTCGGCAGGATCCAACCAGCCGGTCGGGCCGCTCGAACTCATTGTGCTCTGGCTTCTCTCTGCAGCCATGGTCATGTGGGTGTCCGGGATCATATCCAGGAAATTTCTGGCCGACATTGCGCAGGATGCCCTCCTGAAGCTCAGAACCGATCTCTTCGGCCACATCCAGACACTCTCCCTCGACTTCTTCGACCGGCGCCCCATCGGGGAACTGATGAGCCGGGTTACGAACGATACGCAGGTGATCGAGCAGTTCATCAGCATTGGTGCGCTCGAGACCGGCCAGGCAATCTTAACGATCATCATCACGAGCATCATCATGCTCTGGATCAGCCCTGCATTCACGGTCCTCTCGTATATCGTGGTGCTTGCTCTAGTCGGGGTCTCGTGGCTGATAACAAAAACCTCGGGCCCGGCGTTTGTCCTCCTGCAGGAGAAGACAAGCGATCTCAACGGCTTTGCCGAGGAGTGGCTCTCGGGGGCCAAGACTATCATCGCCTGCCGGCAGCAGGAGGAAGCGTCGCGAAGGTTCGAGGCCCGGAGCAACCGGGTCGCCACCATCGGCGAGAAAGCCCAGTTCTCGGCCCTCATCAACCAGCAGATCTCCACGGTCTTCACCTCCGTGCTTACGGTCATCCTCCTCGTTGTCGGCGGTCTGATGGTGATGGAGGGCATGGCCGGGATAGGCACGCTGATCGCTTTTATCGGGTTCTCGTTCGCCCTCCTCAACGGGTTCACCAGCATCTTCTCGGTCTATGCCCAGATCCTCAACGCGATTGTGGGGGCATCCCGGGTCTTTGCCATCTTGGACGAGAAGCCGACCGTTGGTGACGATGTGGGCGCCCCGTCCATGCCCGTTGTCGAGGGCGATGTCGTCTTCGATCACGTGGACTTCTCGTATATCCCGGGAAGAAGGGTGCTTGCCGACAACTCCTTCCATGCAGAACCAGGGCAGATCTTCGGCCTCTGCGGGCCCACGGGAGCGGGGAAGAGCACGATCATCAACATCCTCACCCGGTATTATGATATCGGAGGCGGGGCGATCAGGGTGGATGGGACGGACGTGAGGTCCGTGCAGCAGGACACCCTCCGCATCCAGATAGCCCAGGTGCTCCAGGAGCCGTTCCTCTTCTCGGATACCATCATCTCAAACCTGAAGTATGCCCGCGAAGGGGCAACGGACGAGGAGTGCATCCAGGCTGCACAACAGGCCAATGCCCACGAGTTTATCCTCCAGCAGCCCAACGGCTACCAGACGGTCCTCATCGACGGGGGGGCGAACCTGTCGCAGGGCCAGCGGCAGATGCTCACGATAGCCCGGGCGATTGTCGCAAACCCCCGTATGCTCATCCTCGACGAAGCAACGAGCAATGTCGATACGCGGACCGAGAGGCTGATCCAGGAGGGACTTCTTGCCCTCCAGAAGGACAAGACCTCGTTCATCATCGCCCACCGCCTTTCCACGATCCGGCATGCCGACCAGATCCTGGTCATCGACAAAGGACAGATTGTCGAGCGCGGGAAGCACAGCGAACTGATGGAGAGAAAAGGATTCTATTACGAGCTGTACATGAGCCAGTTCCGGGGAAAACTCGAAGGGCTTCTGAACAGCTGAACCATAGCGCCCGGGTCACGCAACGGGGCGAAACACCCTTTTTGGCACGGTAATCTCGAACCGGGCGCCCCTGCCGTAAACCCCGGTCTCGTGGATGGCAATACCGGTGATCGCGAGGATCTCCCGGGCCAGGAAGAGGCCGAATCCCGTGTTCTTGCCGTACCCTTTCCGGAACAATTTGGGTTTCTCATCGAGCGGGATGCCGACTCCGTTGTCCTCGACAAAGATGACGAGCTCGTCCGCTATCACCTCGCACCGGACCGTGATTGCCGTGGCATGCTCTCCGTGCCGGACTGCATTGTCAAAGAGATTGAAGAAGACCTTCGAGAGCATCGGGTCGGCGTAAATTTCGAACGAGTTGCAGGTGCAGGTGATGGCAATCTCATTCTGGGCGCCCGTCACCAGATCCCCAATCCTCTGCCAGGTCGGGGCTCCCGCACCCAGCTCCTGGTAGGTGCGGGTGAACTCGATCTGGCGCTGGATCACTTTTGCAGCCTTCTCTATCTTGGAGAGGAAATCGCCGACTGCAGGCGCGGGCTTGCTCATCATCGCAAGCTGGGTGTACCCGAGGAGGGTCGTGAGCTGGTTTGCCACGTCATGCCGGGTGATACTGTTGAGGAGGCTCAGTTTCTTGCTTGCCTCCCGCATTGCAAGCTGCGACTGTTTTAAGTCAGAGACATCGCGGGCGGTGCAGACATAGAAGAGGACTGTACCGGCTTCATCGAATACCGGGGAGACATTGGCAACCTGGATCCGGAGGGATCGGTCTGCATGGTAGATGCGGTACTCGACTTCCGCCATGGGGTTCTTCTTGTCGGAGGACTGGGAGATGCAGGCTTCGCAGAGCGAAACATCCTCAGGAAAGACTACGGATTTGTAGGATTTTCCGATTAGGTCCGAGGGCGCATAGCCGAGATGGGTTGTCACGCTCGGCGACAGGAACAGGAAGATGCCATCCCGGTCCAGGGTGAAGATGATATCGTGGCTGCTCTCGACGAGCGTGCGGTACTGGTTTTCGGAAGTGCGGAGGGCCCGCTCGGTTGCCTTCCGGGAGGATATGTCGCGGGTCAGGGCAATTATCTGCAGCCTTCCTCCCTCGTGGACGACTGCGGCATTGATCTCAACGGGAATGATCCGGCCGGCTCGATCCTGGTAATTGATCTCGAAATCAAAGATCTTCCCGTCCCGGAGACACTGCCGGACGGCCTCCGTATTCCTGTCGTGATCGCTCTCGGCAGTCCATTCAAGGACGTTCCTGCCGATAATCCCGGCCCGGTCGGAAAAGCCCGTCATGCGCACATATTCAGGATTTGCATCCAGGACCCGGCCATTCTCGTCAATGATCACGTACCCGGTCCCGGTCACTTCAACGAGCAGGCGGTACTTCTCCTCCCGGTCTTTGATCGCCCGGCCGCTATTCTCCAGGGACTCGTACTGTTCCCGGAGCTCCTCTTCCGATAAAGAGAGCTGTTCGTAGGCAGCCTTGAGACGTGCCTCGCCCAGTTTCCGGTTCGTGATATCCATCAGGATTCCGGTGAAGACCACTTCGGTCTCGTGTTCGACCGGGCACGAGGAGCCGGCAAACCAGATCTCCTCCCCCGACGGCCGGATGAAACGGCCTTCAAAGTTCCAGGGTTTGCGTTCCTGTACTGCGGCAGTAATCGACTCCGTGAAACGGGCCTGGTCCTCGGGATGGACATGGACCGTGAACCAGGAGAGGAAATCCGAAACCGAATCGTCGATACCGAAAATTTCCATCCCGGACTGGGTATTAATATACGAAAACCCGCACGTGCCATCGGACCGGACATAATACTGGTACACGGCTCCCGGGATGGTGGACGCGATCTCCTCCATCTGCCGGGTCCGGGCCGTAAGCTCGTTCTGGGCAGCAGCCAGTTCCTCGTACCGGGCCCGGAGCTCCCCCTGAGTCCGCTCCAGTTCGGTGATGTCGGCCGTCATGGTCAGGATGGCCGGCTCTTCGTGGAACATGACCGGGAGAGCGGAGATCAGGATATGAGCCACCACCCCTCCTTTCTTCCGGATGGCGATGGGCAGCCGGTCCACGCGGTTCTTGGTCTGGAGAAGGTTCACGATGACTGCCTGGTCCTCGGGACTGACCAGGCCCAGGTCCACCGAGTCTTTGCCCTGAACATCCTCCATCGTAAAACCGTTATCATGGAGGAATGCCTCGTTGACGGCTATGTACTTGCGGGTCTTCCGGCTGTTGATGACGATGGGATACGGGCTGTTCTCGAAGATGGATCTGAAGCGGGCTTCGTTCTCGATGAGCGCCTTTTCCGTCCGTTTGCGCCGGAGCACCTGCCAGAGGCCCTGCACGAGGACAAGGAGGTTCTGGACATCCTCATCCGTATAATCAGCGGCCTTGTTGGCCACCCCTGCCACGAGAACCACGCGACCATTGTCAATGACCGGGACACCCAGATGGCGGATGATCTCCGGGTGGCCCTCCGGGTAGCCTTTCCGGAGCGGCCCCGGTACAGCATAATCATTGGTTATCAGGGGGCGCCGCTGCCGGACCGGCTCTCCCCAGAGTCCTGTCTGATCTGTCTTGTAGATCAAGGGTTTTTCCTGGAGGGCGCATTCCTCCATGGCGGACTTCGACCAAGCATACATCGTAAGTTCGCTCTCGTCCTCATTGAGGAACGCAAGGTATCCCAGCGGACTTTCGGTCACCGCACCGGCGCCTTCGACCGCAGAATCCATCAGGGCTCGCTCGCTGCCCTCGGCAAGATCATAGAACCCGAGGAGGTATCGCAGCCGGGCCTCGCTTGAGCGGATCCGGTTCTCGCTTATGACGAGTTCATTGTACTGGGAGCGGAGTTCTTCTTCGGTTGCTGCAACCTGTTCGTAAGCGGCCTGTAGTTCATGCTCCGCCTTTTTGCGTTCGGTGATGTCGATGAACATCGCCGCCATCGAGCCGGGCTGTATCTGGAACGCACTGACAGAAAATGCACCGCTGATCGCTCCCTTGTCATAGAAGACCTGGTCTGTCTGCCAGGACGTACCCGATGCCGCAACTTCGCGGTATTTGCCGGGAATCTCGGTGCCGGCCAGGCCGGGAAAAACATCGAGGATGGATTTTCCTATGTAATCAGCATGCCGGATCTTCAGGATGGCATCCGCTGAAGGGTTTGCCCCCTTGAAGACCAGGGTCCCGTCCGGTTTCAGGTCATAAAAGTGCATTCCTGCCGGAGCGTGCTCAAGGACGGCCCGGTACCGCTCCTCGCTCTCCCGGATACGCTTCTCGTTTATGGCAAGCTCGTTGTACTGGGACCGGAGTTCCTCGCTGGAGGCTGCCAGCTGCTCGTTCGCCGCCAGGAGGTCCTCGGCAGCCCGTTTCCGGATCGTGATGTCGCGGACCATCACCAGTGCGCCGGGCTCCCCCTCGAACCGGAAGGGAACGGCACTCGCTTCAACATCGACCGGAGTCCCGTCGAGTTTTAAGTAAATCTCCTCCAGCTGCTCTACCGGCTGGAGGTCGATAGTCAGGCGCCGGATGCGTTCGCGGAGGCGTTCGTGGAAGGCCGGGTGTATGCGATCGAACAAATCGGTCCCGAGAAGCTGATCGGACAACGATGCTCCCATCAGCGACAGGGCTGCATTGTTCAGGTACCGGAACCGGTTGCCGGTCTGGATAAAGATCGCATCGGGCACATTATCGACAAGGATCCGGAAATTCTCCTCGCTCTTTGCCTGCTCGTCCTGGGCCCGGACCAGTTCTTCCAGCTGGCTGCGCAATTCCTCGTCGGATGCGGTGAGCTGTTCGTTCAATGCCCGGAGCTCCTCTTCGGCCTTCCTCCGTTCGGAGATGTCCCGGATGGACTCGATGGCCCCGGTGATGTCCCCGTTCCGGTTGTAGAGGGGGCTTGCTTTCGCCATCACGAAGATCCGGTTGCCTTTGGGATGGGGCAGGTCGGTCTCGGCCGAGAGGATGTTTCCTTCCCTGCGGAGATTGGAATAGTATTCCAGTACGCTTTCATCTGGCTCGAAGATGAGATCTATGAGGAGCGGCCTCCGGCTCCCGTAAAACGGGAGACTGTATTCATACTCCCCCTTACCGAGAATATCCGGTGCCGGAATACCGGTCATCTCCTCTATCGCATGGTTCCACGCGATCACCGTTCCTTCCGTGTCTATGGCAAAGGTCGCATCCGGGAGAAAATTGATGATATCGGAAAGACGTTTCTGCGAATCCGAGAGGTCTTTTTCTGCCTGCCGCCTGCCGATTGCCTGCTTCAGCTTATGGGAGAGTTCGGCGAACTGGGCCTGCGGATCTCCCCCTTTCTGGAGATAGAAGTCGGCGCCGTTGTTGATCGCCTCGATGACCACCTCTTCCCGGCCCCGTCCGGTGAAGAGGATGAACGGGATATTGGGGTCGGATTTCCGGACCGCTTTTAGGAGTTCGATGCCGGTCATGCCGGGCATCTGGTAATCGGATACGATGGCATCGAAATCCACCCGTGAGAGAAGGGCGAGTGCCCCTGCTCCTGATTCAACGGTTGCAACCTCAAATTCACCGGTTCTTTCGAGGAACAACTGGCAGATTTCGAGCAGGTTGGGCTCGTCGTCCACATACAGGAGAGAGAACATTGTTCAATGCTTTCCTTTATAATTGATATTAGTTTCTGTTACCGGACATCCGGTGCCCGTATTTCTTCCGCTACCCTAATGACACCTGCTTCCCAACACCAGTACCAGACATGTCATTCGTCCTGAAGTCCGTTGTACCCTGGGGGAGATCGTTCGAGGAATATATCTCGATGTTCAGCCTTACAGAAGAGGATCTCCGCAGCTCGATACTCGGGTGCGGGGACGGCCCGGCCGGGTTCAATGCCCGGATGAACGGGATGGGACACCGCGTTGTATCCTGCGATCCGCTGTACCAGTTCCCGTACAACCAGATCGACCGGGCAATCCTGGCTGCACGGGACGAGGTGATGCAGCAGGTACGGGAGAACCTGCAGAACTTCACCTGGAAGACCCTCCGCTCTCCCGCTGAGCTCGAAGAGGTCCGTATGAAGGCGATGCGGGAGTTCCTGGCCGATTTCACCGTTGGACTGACCGAAGGGAGATATCTTACGGCAATGCTTCCCGACCTCCCGTTCCGCAACCGGCAGTTCGATCTCTGCCTCTGTTCCCACTTCCTGTTCCTGTACGACTCGCTCGGGCCGGATTTTCATATCCGGTCAATACGTGAGATGGCACGGGTTGCCTGCGAGGTGAGGATCTATCCCGTGGTGAATACGGACGGGAAGCGGGCTGACTATTTCGACAACGTCATGGAACGGATCCATGCATCAGGCCTTTCAGCCCGGATCGAGCCGGTCAGGTACGACTTCCTCAGGAACGGGCATGAGATGCTCAGGATAGTGCACCCCGAGGCAGACTGATACGATCAAGACAACCGGGATATTATGCCGGGTCCTCCAAACATAACTGCAGGAAGAAGATCATGAAGATTCTCGCCATCCACGGAAGTCCCCGGACCCTCCGGAGCACAACACGACAGCTCGCGAACCTTGTACTGGAAGGAGCTGCAGAAGCCGGCGCAGAGACCGAGCTCATCGATCTCTGCGATCTGAAGATCACGCCCTGTACTGCCTGCGAGGGCTGCTCGTTCAACGGCATCTGCGTGTACGAGGATGACATGCCGGCGCTGGTTGAGCGCATGAAGGAGGCCGACGGGATTCTCTTCGCATCGCCCGTGTACATCGACAATGTCTCCGGCCAGATGAAGATCTTCTTTGACCGGATCGCCGATGCAATACACTACCAGGTCCTTGCCGGGAAATTCGGGTGCTCGGTTGCGAGCACGCATACATCCGGAGGAGAAGAGGTTGTCGCGTACCAGAACCATGTACTAAATTATCTCGCGGTTCTCTCGGTCGGCGGGATCAGCATTGCAACGGGGGGAGATGCGGGAGCGATCGATTCCCGCGAAGCGGATGCCCGGGCACTGGGGAAGCGGCTCGTATCGGCGATCAGGGACGGGTTCTCCGATAAGAAACAGGAAGCGGAGATCGCGGATAACCGGGAATTTTTCAAGGATCTTGTTCTTGAGAACAGGGACTTCCGGCCCGAAGATTACGAACGCTGGGTGGAGCTGGGCTGGATCTGAACGGACAGACCGCTCGGCTGCCCCATACACCCGGCGAAACCGTAAGGATCGCTGCACCACGTCCAATGTATCGCTCGAAATCCGAACTATTATTCGGCTGGCAAACCGGATAACGGACCTGCCATACCGTCCAGATCGTCCGGTCTCTATACCCACCGTTTTTTACCCATCGGCGCACAGGTTCATGTATGACGGCGTCGCATCTCCCCACCATCTTCATCTCGCACGGTGCCCCTACCCTCCCGCTGGAACAGGGTGTGCCGGCCCGGGAGTTCCTTGTTGAGCTCGGCACCCGCTTCCCGTCCGTGTCTGCCGTGCTGTGCATCTCCGCCCACTGGAACACACCCCGTCCCTCCGTAAATGCCGTTCTCAGGCCGTCCACCATCCATGATTTTTCAGGGTTCCCCGGGGAACTCTACCGGATCAGCTACCCGGCCCGTGGTGAGCCTGAACTTGCCCGGAGGGTTGCAATGCTCGTGGAAGCCGCGGGATTTGCGTGCGACACCGGGCGCGGCCTCGATCATGGTGCATGGGTTCCCCTGATGCTGATGTATCCCGATGCCCGGATCCCGGTAGTCCAGCTCTCGATCCAGGGGCATCTCGATCCGGCCCGGCACCTTGCGCTGGGCGAGGCCATTGCGCCGCTCAGGGAGGAGGGCGTTCTTGTCATCGGAAGCGGCGGGGCGGTCCACCCGCTCGGCGATCCTTCCGTTGAACTGGGGGAAGGGGCCCCGACCGGCGATTGGGCGATCGCGTTCAATGACTGGCTGAACCGGGCCGTTGCTGACGGCGACCGGGCAGCACTCATCCGCTACCGCGAGCTCGCACCCTCGGCCGTTCATGCCCAGCCGTATCCGGATCATTTCATGCCACTCCTTGTTGCTCTGGGGGCTGCCGGGCCGGATGCAAAGGGACGCTCAATCCACCAGAGCTGGTACTGGGGCAATCTCGGGATGGGGGCCTACGAGTTCCGGTAATCTCCGGGGCAAACCCTGATTTGGAATACCCGGATTCCGCGACATTTCCCCCGGGATCCGGGTTCTGGCAGGCAAGCGGCTGTACCGTGGCGGCACCCGGCTGGACATATTTCCGGCCCTGATCCCACGGGATCTTTTTTCCACAAGGAATCCCGTTGCCGGCAGCGTACTTACCACGCCCCTTAGATACTATTTTATCATTGACCGGTGGACTGGTTTTAAAGAGCACCATGAGATCACGGGAGGAGGCAGTCAATGAAGTTACTGCAGAAATTCTGGTTGTGGCCCTTGTCCTGATCATGGCAGCTATTATTCTGATCATCGTATTCGGCGTGCTCCCCCAGATCCAGCAGTCTGCCTACCTTGCAACGGAAGTCCGGTTCCAGCAGAAGCAGGGGATGCCGGTCCTCGCAATTTCCCATCTCGGGGGAGACACCGTGACATTCAAAGATGCAACAACGGGACCCCATCTCGCCCGGGTCTATATCGATACCCCGGGAGGTTCGTTCACCGCTCTCCCTGAGCAGATCGCAAGTACATTCCGGACAGGCGACAGGGTCTATCTCTATTATAATGGCACCGGATACGCCCTTACATCGGACCTAGCCGGGGCCTCCGCAGTCCCCTTCCCCTCCGAAGAGATGCGGATACGGATCGTGGACGACACATCCAAACTCCTGATCCAGGACTGGAGAACCGCAGGGTATGGCCCGGCAACACCTGCACCGACATCCACGGCTACACCGATCCCAACGAATACATCAACGCCCACACCTACAGCAACCGCTACCGCTACCCCAACGCCGACTGCAACCTCCACAACGTACATCATATCCGTCTCCTGGTCTCCCGGGGGACTTGGTACGATCTCGCCGCCCGGGATTACACCGGGAACGGTATCCGCAGCAGGGGGCGCGAGCCAGACCTTCACGTTCACACCAAGGACCAACAAGGCCGTGACCTCCATCAGCCTGGACGGGACGCAGGTCTCTTCAGGGGGGTCCACGGGGCAGACGCTCACTTACACCATCACAAATATCCAGGCAGATCATACGCTGACGGCAACCTTCGCATAGCGGGAGAAGAGCACGGCAGAGATGCCGGATGGACCATACTTGAGGTTCGTAAGCAGAAGTGATCATGGGAGAAACGATGAAAATTTTAACCACGACGCCGGTATTGAATACCATGGACACTGCAGTCCCGGAAAAAAACCCGTTCATTCCCTGGAGGGGTACACTTCTCGCGGGCCTGTCGATCTTCGTTGTCCTCCTGACCGGGTACTGTCTCCAGCAGGGGATCCAGACAGTTTTTACCCATATCTATTATGTTCCGATCATCCTTGCCGCGTACTGGTACCAGAAAAAAGGCGTGTTGTATTCGGCGGTACTCGGCCTCATCTATTTTTCTTTCGTGATCACCCTTACCGGGTATAACCCGTTCAATGTGGTTGCAGCAGCGGCCCGGGTTTTTGTGTTTGTCATCATCGCTGCAATCGTGATGATCCTCTCGATGCGGATCTCGGCCCAGAACAGGGAAATCGCGCAGTCCGAGAGGAAGTTTCATTCCATATGGAACCATATCCAGGCCGGTATCATCCTTGTCGACGCCGGTTCCCACGAGATTATCGCGGTCAATCCCGAAGGAGAGCGGCTGACCGGGTACACGGAAAAGGAGATGATCGGGCAGTCCTGTCACCGGTTTATCTGTCCTGCGGAGAAGGGGAGATGCCCGATAAACGACCTGGGTCTGACCATCGAGCGTTCCAAACGCCTGCTGCTCACGAAGGGCGGCGAGGCGGTGCCGGTCCTCAAGACCGTGACAGAGACCGCAATTGACGGCCGGAATATCTTAATTGAGAATTTCGTCCGGATCCCTGTTCCGGAAGATGCAGAAGACCAGGGATAACCGATACCGGTCGGGCTCCGGATTCGTATCTGCCTGCAGGGATCGCGATGGGTTGACGGGCAGCTCCGCCACTTCACCGCTTCACCAGGAAAGTCCGCCAGGTTTCCCGGAAAATAAAAAAGGATCCTGAAGAGGATCAATAATTTTCTGCAGCGATCTCGAAATGGGCCTGCGGGTGATCGCAGACCGGGCATTTTGCAGGTGCAGTCTTGCTGTTGTGAACATACCCGCAGTTCCGGCAGTACCACTTCACCGGGGTCTCGGCCTTGAATACCATCCCGTTGGCCATGTTCGCGTGCAGTTTCCTGAACCGTGCTTCGTGGTGCTCCTCAACTTTTGCCACCATTTTGAAGAGGCCCGCTATCTCTCTGAATCCCTCTTTTTCAGCGGATGCTGCAAAGGACGGGTAGAGCGTTCCCCACTCCATCTGCTCCCCCTCAGCTGCCGCTGCAAGGTTCTCCTTCGTGCCACCGATGAGGCCGGCCGGGTAGGATGCCGTGATCTCCGCTTCGCCGCCTTTGAGCTGTTTGAAGAAGATCTTGGCATGCTCCTTCTCTTCCTCTGCAGTCTGGAGAAAGAGTGCCGCGATCTGTTCAAAGCCCTCTTTTTTTGCTGCGCTCGAGAAGAACGTGTACCGGTTCCGGGCCTGCGACTCGCCGGCAAAGGCCGCGAGCAGGTTCTTCTCAGTCTGGCTTCCTTTGAGTTCCAGGGTCTTCATGATAGCCAAGACTCTTGCCGCGCCGGTTCATTAATCCTGTTGTTCTTTGCAGATGACCGCTGATACCTGCGTGAAAAGGAACGGGGGTGAGGCGGGCAGGTTCTCAGGTATTTGCATTGGTGAGCCGGAAACCACCGGTTGGAACGGTTATCTCGAACCGGACTCCTTTACCAGCAACACCGGTCTCAGCGATGGTGATACCGGTGATAGAAAGGATCTCGCGGGAAAGATACAGGCCAAGGCCGGTATTCTTCCCGAATCCCTTGTCGAAGATCACCTTCTTGTCCCGGTCTGCAATACCGGCGCCATCATCTTCAAAGACAAGGACAAGCGCCGTTCCCGCCTCCCGGTAGCTGATGCGGATAGCGGTCAATGTCTCTCCCCCGTACCGCAGGGAATTGTCGATCAGGTTGTAGAAGACCTTCTCGATAAGCGGGTCGGCAAAGATCTCAAGACCGGCAGTCATGTCATCGAGCCGGATATTTTTGAGCGGCAGCCCGACTGCCACCTTCCCTATCCCGGCGCTCACGTTATACCAGGACGGGGCGTCCACCCCGAGATCCTCGTACTCCTTGGTGAAGGTTATCTGGTTCGAGATGTTCTCTGCGATCTTCTGGTTCTTCTTCAAAAAGTCCGCAAGCTCGGCCGGATTGTCAACAGAATCCACGCTCAGTTCAAGAAAAGCCATCAGCGCCATGAGCTGGTTGCGGATATCGTGCCTTGTGACGCTCGAGAGGAGGTGGAGCTTCTTGTTGGCCATCCGGAGAGCATCCTCGGCTTTGCGCTGCTCCGTGATGTCATGGAGAACTCCTTCCACGCCACGGATATTCCCGGCCGCATCGCGGTAGAAATGGCTGCTCGTGGTCACAGACCGGATCGTGCCGTCGCTGATCCGGAGGCTGATCGGGAACGAGTCCACCGATCCCGTCTCTTTGAGGGCCGCAAGAAGCCGGTCGCGGTCGGCCGGGTCCGCATAGAGAGACAGGACATCTTTTCCCAGGAGCATGTCATTCGAAGCATAACCGGCAATTTTAGCCGCGGATGGGCTGAGCATCGTTATCTTCCCGGCAGGATCCGTGCGGTAGAATATATCCTGCATCTCATCGATGATGCTCCGGTATTTCTCCTCGCTCTCGCGGAGGGCTTCATCCATCTCTTTGCGCTCCGTGATATCGCGGGCTGCGGCAAAGATCCGGTCACCTTTCGGGAACGACCGCCACTCGATCCAGCGGTACGTGCCGTCCCGGTGACGGTACCGGTTGGTGAAGTTGAGCACCTCTTCCTGGGAGCTCAGGCGGGTCACGGCAGCAAGGGTTGCCGGCAGATCATCCGGGTGCACAAAGTCAAGGAAACGTCGACCTTCCAGGTCGGCAAGCGAATACCCGAGCGCCTTCTCCCACTGGGGATTCAGTCGCCGGAAATACCCATTCGTATCGGCGATACAGAAGAGGTCGAGGCTGGTGCTGAAGTACTGGTCCAGTTCCTCGGTCTTCTCCCGCAGTGCGGCTTCCGCATTTTTCAGATCGGTGACATCCTGGAGGAAAACAAGGTGCCCCTCGGTGATCCCGTTATGGCTCAGGAGCGGTTCGACAGACCCGACATAATGATGCGTTCCGTTGCCAAGAACCCGTTCGAGATCTCTTTTCCGGGGAGTCTTTTCCCTGCACAGGGCAAGGAACTCCGGCCAGTCCGGGACGATCTTTTCAATTTTTTTCCCGAGAACCCCATCCGATGTGAGCCCGAAGAGCGAGCGGGCCGCGGGGTTTGTATCGATGACACGCTCGTCCGTGTCCAGCACAATTACGGGTTTATTCAGGGCCTCGATCAGCCGGCTCCGGGCAATCGGGATGATATCCAGGAAACGGTAGCGGAAGAGGGCGACAGCGTACAGGATGGCGGTAATCCAGAGGAGGGCCGGAGTCGGGTTGAGTCCGGCGAACGGGAGCGGGTAGAACTGGGCAATATAATTGAGAACAGTCGGGAAGGCAAGTGCAAGGATCAGGAGGAGTGTCGGCATCTCGAGGAGCGTGCCCTTCTTCCGGCTCTCGGTTGCGAGCAGGACAATGGCAAGGACGAGGAGGAGGAGCGAGTAGAGTGCGTAAACAAGATAGAATGTGCTCTCGGAGTACTGGAGCACCGGCACCGGGCCGGCCAGGTCCAGGGAAAAATTATAGCGGAACAGGTCATGATAAGGGCTGGTCAGTGCGAGAACTGCGGCGACAACCGGGATTGCAAGGATGAGAAGAGCCCAGTCTTTTCTCATCCAGCCGGTCTTGTTCACATATGCCAGCACGAGCCAGAGTTCGAGCACCGGAAAGAACGGGAGAAAGAGGAAGCGGAGATTATGGTAAAAGATCCTCAGCGGGAGGGACAGGGTCAGGAGATCAAGGGCATAGAGTACCGCCCAGGCTGCCGCACAGAACATCAGCAGAATGAAGGGTGTTGCTGCGGGAACCCGTCCGATAAAACGACGGGCATACAGCGCAATACATGCCATGCTGAGAGCGGAGATGATGAGCATCCCGATGATCAGGTCAAAGACAAGCAGGCTCAAGATCAGTCCACATCTCCCGGTTCACATGACTTATGTCAAATATTGTGAGTGTTTACGCCATTATTTATAAAGTACAGGTAGGAAGGAGGAGGTCGCGGAAGTATGCACTCAACGGAAAATGACTATTGAAAAGAACGGGCCTGAAGGGATTTGAACCCTTGACCTGCGGATTAAGAGTCCGCCGCTATGCCGAACTAAGCTACAGACCCACTAGTTAGGCCTAATAATGTGGTATACAATTGCGAATAAAGGTTTTGGCTGGAACGGCTTTGGAATCACTTAATACCGAGGAATGGTACATCTTCTGTAATATGCCCGAACCAGCCCCGTTTGAAGCTTCCGGCCCGGCAAAATACTGTATTTTCGGCTGCGGCACAAACGGCTACAACATCATTCTCGAACTGGCCAAAGAGAATGAGCGCGTGATGGTCGTGGACCTGGATGAGAACCGGGTGCGGCACCTCCGCGACCAGAAATACGATGCCTACCAGCGCGACATCGCATCATCCGATATGCTGGTCGGGCTTCCGCCGTTCGAGATCGCGTTTGTGATGGCCGGGAATGCCGATGCCAACCTTGCTGCGGTCGTCACTATCAAGAAACGCTACCCCTCCGTGCAGATCGTTGCTCTCGCCACCGACCCGGTGAACAGCCAGAAACTCACGGCAGCCGGTGCTGAGTTCGTCCTGTACCCGCAGGAGGTCGTGGCCCGCTCGGCCATCCTCCAGATAAAAAAACAGCATTCGAGCCGGATCTCGCAGAGGCTCTTTACGCTCCTTGCAAGCTGGGAAGGCACGCTCGGGATCATCACCCACAAGAACCCTGACCCCGATGCCATCTCGTCTGCCATGGCCCTTGCCGAGATCGCAAAGCACGCGAACCCGAAATCGCTCACCCCCCGGATCTTTTACGAGGGAAACATCGGCCACCAGGAGAACCGGACGTTTGTGAACCTGCTCGACATCAAGATGGAGCACCTCACGCCCGATGCCCTCCAGAAATGCCAGTACCTCGCCCTTGTCGATTGTTCGGGCCCGGGGGCCAACAACGATGTGCCCCCCCAGACCAAGATCAACATCATCATCGACCACCACAAGGACGGCAAGCACGCAGCAACCCAGGGTTCATTCTCCGATATCCGGCCCGGGGTCGGGGCAACCGCGAGCATCATGACCCAGTACCTGCAGGAACTGGACGTGCCGGTTGACAAGCGGGTGGCAACCGCCCTCCTCTACGGCATCCGGACCGATACAAAAGAGTTCAAGCGGAACGTGACCCCGCAGGATCTCAACTATGCCGGTTTCCTCCTCCCGCTGACCGATGCCGATCTCCTGGACAAGATCATGTCCCCGTCCATGTCGCAGGAGACGCTGGACGTGATAGGGAAGGCCATCCACGAACGCAAAGTCCAGAGCGGGTATCTCTTTGCAAACGTGGGCTACGTGATGAACCGCGACGCCCTGCCGCAGGCTGCCGAGATCCTCATCACGCTTGAAGGGGTGAACACGGCGCTCGTGTACGGGATCACCGACAACGCAATTGTCATCTCGGCCCGCAACCGCGATATCCGGCTGCACATAGGAAACGCCCTCTCGGAAGCCTTCGGGGAGATGGGCGATGCCGGCGGCCACCCGAACATGGCTGCAGCCACCCTGCCCCTCCACTACTTCGGCAAAGTGGAGAACAAGGCCCAGCTCCTGGAGTTCGTCATCGAGCCGATCCTCCAGAAGTTCAAGACCCTGGTCGGCCTCGAGAACGAGGGAAAGAAGAGCGGGGCGTAATTCCCGCGCCAAAAGACAACGGAGACCCTGCATGGAATTTTCAACATGGGAGCCCCATTACCGGGAGATCCTCGATTACTTCGGGTTCGACCGGGCCCTGGACGAGGAAGCTGCCCGGCTCCTTGCATCCCTTCTCGATCACGACAATCTCCTCTCCCTTGCCTCGATCGTGGACGGGAACGAGGTGACGGTCTGCGGGAATGCCCCGTGCCTCAAAGACCAGCTCGACAAGATATCGGGGATCGTCTTTGCCGCCGATGCCGCAGCCGAAGTGCTCGATTCCAAAGGGATTTTCCCGGACGCGATCTTCACGGACCTCGACGGGGCAACGGACCGGTTCATCGACCTGAACAGGGAAGGGACAATCATCGTTGTCCATGCCCACGGCGACAACATGCCGCTTTTGCGCCACTGGGTACCCCGGTTCCCGGGAAAAATTGTCGGAACAACGCAGGCTGCCCCTCTCCCGCACGTGTACAATTTCGGGGGCTTCACGGACGGCGACCGGGCAGTCTTTGCTGCCGATGAACTGGGGGCGTCCCGGGTGACCCTCCTCGGGTTCGACCTCGATGACAGGAATGTCGATCCGCTGAAGCGGGGAAAACTCATCCAGGCCCGGAGACTCCTCTCCCTGATCGGTCACACGATATGACACAGGAAGCCATCATCCTTGACGGGTACGTGGACGAGCCGGCCTGTCTTGGCGTCCCGCCGTACATCTCGCCCTATATCCGTACGGTAGCAGGAGCGCTCACATCCCACAACTATACGGTCAGGTACCACACGATCGACCAGCTCCGCAGCGATCCCCTCAGCCTGGGCAGTTTTGGCGGGGCCGGCCTGCTCGTGATGATTGCCGGCACTACGGTTCCCGGGAAATATCTCGGGGGAACTCCCGCCACGCTCACCGAGATCCAGCAGATCGGCCATACCGTGAAGGGCCCAAAGAAACTGATCGGAGGGCCGATCGGTTTCGGGTATGCGGGGGAAGGGGGCACTGCTGCGATCCGGCAGGTGATCAGCGGCTTCGATGCGCTCCTTTCGGGCGAGCCCGCAGTTGCGCTCGACGAGTACCTGGCCGGCAATGAGCCGGCTGGAGTTCTCGATTATGCCCGTACCGACCCGTGGAGTGTTGCGGGAAGCGCGATCATCAGCCAGCACCCGGACTTCCCTTGGGTGATGTGCGAGCTGGAGACCGCCCGGGGCTGCTCCCATGGCGCAACCGGCGGCTGCTCGTTCTGCACGGAGCCGTTCTACGGCATGCCGAAGTACCGGAGCATCCCGGGAATAGCCGCCGAAGTTGCTGCACTCAGCAGGAGCGGTGCCCGGCACTTCCGGGTGGGCCGGCAGCCGGACATTCTCGCGTACGGGGCCGGGCCGGGGGAGTATCCGGTACCGGATCCGGAGAAGATCGAGAACCTCTTCTCGTCCATCCGCACGGCAGCACCGGACTTACGGACCCTTCACATCGACAACACGAACCCGGCCACCATTGCCCGGCACGAGGAAGCCGCCCGCGAGGCCCTCCGGGCCATCATCCGCCACCACACATCCGGGGATGTGGCAGCGTTCGGGATGGAGACCGCCGATCCTGCCGTTGTTGCAGCGAACAATCTCAAGGCCCTGCCGGACGAGGTCTTCCGGGCGATTGAGATCGTGAACGAGGAGGGCGGGAAGCGGCGGGACAATGTGCCCGAACTCCTGCCGGGCCTCAACTTTGTCTGCGGGCTTGCCGGGGAAACGGAAAGAACGTACGAGCTCGGCGAGCAGTTCCTGTCCCGGGTACTCAAAGCCGGTCTTTTGGTCCGGCGCGTGAACATCCGGCAGGTGATGCCGTTTGAAGGAACGCGGGCCTTTACGGATAACACAATCGGGAGATACGAGCGACGGTTCCGGGCTTTCAAGGAATTTGTCCGGAACAGAATCGATCTCCCAATGCTCCAGCGTGTGTACCCGATCGGGACCGTGCTTTACGATGTCCGGGTCGAGGTGTCGGGCGATCTCTCGTTCGGCCGGCAGCCGGGCTCGTACCCGATCCTGGCCGGCATCCCGCTCCGGCTGGAGAAAGGCAGGGTGATCGATGCGGTTGTCGTGGACTGGGGAATGCGATCGGTCACGGTGCTCCCGGTGCCGGTTGCCGTGAACACGCTGCCGGCAACCGCGATCCGCTGGCTCCCGGGCGTTGGAAAGAAAAAGATCGCAGCGGTTATTGCAAAACGGCCGTTTAAGGATCTGGCCGCGTACCGGAAGGTTGCCGGGAACTCGGCGATCGATTCCGTGATGGAATTCTGATACTCATATTGAACGGGGCAGCCCCGCAGCGGCAGCGGATTTGTTACCTTTTTTTCTAATCAGATTTGCAGCCGTTGCTCAGCTGTGGCGGCTTTCATGCAAAAGGATATCGCGGATTATTCCGGCCTGCCAGTGACGATGGCACAGGAGAGCCAGCCGGAATCCGGTTTGGGGAAATATTCCACGTTTCCCGTCCTCCGCTTCTCCATCTCGTCCATGTTGTAATAGCTGCAGGAAAAACAGTTCCCGAACATCTCCCGGATATCATCCTCGGAGTACGTGGTCATCCGGTCCATTGCCGTGTAGTCCCGCACGTGCGAGAAGATCTTATACGGGATATAACGCCGCTCATCGCTTACCAGCCGGCACGGCTTGAGGTGCTCGAAGATGAAATGCCGGTCTTTTGCAAGACCGGTGAGATACCCGATGACCCGTTCCATGACGGGCTTCGGAATATAATACGAGAGTCCTTCCATGACCACGATAAGCCGCGTCTTCTCTTTATCGATCATCGGGGAGAGCGTCTCTGCAAGGCAGTCTGTGTTGCCGATGTCCGCCTCGTGGCAGGAGATGAGCCTGCACTGGCCCGGCAACAGATCCGAATACAGGCGCGTCTTCTTCTCCATGTTCTGCATATCCATCTCGACAAAACGCACCCGGTCGCTCAGAAGCGGGGCAAGCTCCAGGGCGAGCGGCGAGAACCCCGCTCCCAGGTTGACGATGACCGCCGGCTTTTCTTCACTTCTGATCAGGGCCTCCACCGTGCTCCTGATGAAATGTTTCCGGTTGATGATCACTTCCGAGTACCAGGGACAGATCTCATTGTACCGGTCCACGAGCGGGCGGCCTGAGGAGAGATCCAGCCGCCGGAGATACGGACCCACCCGGGGATTTTCTGCATAATAGCCGCTTGCCCAGAGCATGACAAGCGCAGCAGTATCGGAGACCGGGTAGCGGTGTGCAGGTTCTGTCATACGATAACGCACTTCCGTACTATAGAACCAGGATAATAAAAATGTTGATAACCGGTTCTCCGTTCAACCGGACGCTTTTGCATACGTGCCGGGCAGGCGCCCCGGGCGGGGGGAAAAAGGGCAAGGGAAAGCTGCTGCCAATCTGACCGGGGGATTTTCAAAGAGCGGTATGACCCGTCCTTCCATCGCCCCATGGCAGGAATTTTATTTTATAAATAATAAAAGTAGTATTATATTGTAACATAATTATCTGATGATCCGGGACTGCAACGCCTGTCAGCGCAGACATTTTTGTTGCGCGAAAGGCAGGAATGTGCCCTGAAATACAATTGACGGGGACTCATCTCATGCATCGAAATGATCACGCTTCAGCATCCGCTCTGAGCACAGGGCAATTATCCGGTCGGGTTCACGGAGCCGGTGGTTCAGGATGGCCGGTATGACCCGGGGACGCCTGCCGGTCCGGGCTCAGGAGATGGCCGATACCATTGCCGCTCAGCGGGGCAGGGTCCAGCATTATCAGTACGAGCCGGGAGCGGTGTTCAGCTTCACGATTTTTCAAAAGATCTGCGACATTCAGGTCCGGATAAAATGCGTTCGCCGGCTCGGCTGTACAGAGCAGGAACTCGAACGGGATCTCGCGGAGATACTTGCATCCATCCGTCTCACGTCATCGGGACCGGGGATCAGCCGCGAGCTCTGGCTCTGTTCCCCGCGGTACGCGTTGCGGTTCTTCCGGGTGGCTGATGCAAGTCTTGTCGAGCTTGACAGGGATGGGGCGGCGCTTGGAACCGGAGTATGACCGGACGGTTTGCCCGGTGAAGAAATTTCCGGAAATGCCGGGGCGATCGCGGTTGTGAAGCCAGCCGTAACCAAAACGCCTGTTTCCGGTAAACCAGAGCTGACAACCGCAGAGACACACACAGGATAAACCCGCTGATCCCTCAGCCTGAGGCAATTCTGCCCGGGGGTCATTCGTCGGTGGGGAAAGCCCCCGGGAGCATCGCAAACAGGCCAGGCCCCGCCTTTCAAATATGGCTCCTTTTAGCAAACAGAGGTTATTTTGAGCAGTTACGCCGGGCAGGGGTTGTATTCGGGATCGGAATATGTGCGGAATTCGCGGAAAATGGATGTAAATTCATTTTTATCTCCCATTAAAGTGCCCCGATGAGAAAAAACAACGTCGGAGAGCTAAATGTGCGCAATTAGGCTCAATTGGGTGGCCGATCTCCCTTCCGGTCAGGCTGGTGTAGGGCAAAACGAAAGGAACCCCTGTTTTTGGGATCACGTTTACGTCGGAGAGAGGGCGATCTCCGTCGGAGAATTCCCGGGGCACCCGGGACAGGTCATGAGACCTGTGACGGGTTGGTTACCTGTGACAGGTCCGGTGAATTGGACAGGTGGATGACCCGTGACAGGGTTTTTTGAGAGGCCGGATCTGCACTAATATATAGGGGATCTTAGGGGGAGTTACGCCGGTAATAATCGGGGGATTCCCCGTCCAGAAAGCTGAATAAAAAAGATGAAAAAATCTATAAAAAACTCAGCTACGTTTTCCCGTCCCGGAGTTCCCGTTGCCGTTCCTCGCTCATCGCGATCAGTATCTCGAAGATCTTCCGGACCGGGACCGGATCCAGGTGAAAACTTTCAGCCTGGTCCGATACCGACTGGAGCACGACCGTAGTCCGGTCGGCATCGTGGGTTGGCAGACTCTCTTTTGCCTTGATCGCTGCAACCAGTTCCGCAAGCTCCTGCCGCACGGCAATAAGCCGGATGATCTCCGTATCGATCCGGGAAATATCCGACCGGACCTTCTCAAGGGTCATACCATGTACAGTATCCGGGAATTTTATAAACATACTCATCGGTGATGCATGAACACCAAAACAGATAATTATGAACGCCCAATCTGATCTGATGGTTTTCATGCTTGAACGGATAACACGGCGCGAGGAGGCGGACCTCTTCGTTGCCTGGATCGCGATATCCTTTGCTTTTGCAATCATTTTCCTCCGGGATACCGGCCATGCGAGCCTGCTCCTTGCCGCATCGTTCCTCGCGGTCTCGCTCCTGACTGTCGGGATCGGGTTCATCCTCCACGAGATGGCGCACAAGTTCGTGGCGATAAAATACGGGTACTGGGCAGAGTTCAGAAAAGACAATATCATGCTCGTGGTTGCCGTTGCCCTCGCGGCTCTTGTCGGTGTAGTCTTTGCAGCGCCGGGCGCAACCGTCATCTACAGCAACACCGCGGACGGCCGGGGCCTCTCCCGGGAAGAGAACGGGAAGATCTCGGCCTCAGGCCCTCTCGTGAACCTCGTGCTCTGCATCCCGTTTGCCGCCATCCTCATCCTCGGCGGCCAGGGCGCCACGTTCACGAGCAGCATCGTGACCATGATAGGCACGATCGGGCTCCAGGTCAATGCCATGATAGCTGCCTTCAACATGCTCCCGGTCAGCGTGCTTGACGGGAAGAAGGTCTGGGCCTGGAACAAGGCAGTCTTCATTGTCCTGATTGCGGCCGCCTTCGGGGCGCTCGTGCTCTCGTTCTACCCGGCAACCCTTGCAAATCTATTATAATCCCTTTTTTTAAATCCTGAAATGACTGCCGGGTAAAAAAGTACATCCGTTTCTATCCGGAGCCGGCTGGCTCCATTGCCGCAAGAACCCCGACAACTTTCTTTCCCTTGGCAAAGGCATCGGCAAGCGCAGTCGGGTGATTTTTGATCCCCTTGAACTCGTCCATGTTGTTGGCAATGATGTTGTCATAGTACTCAAAACCGGTGCCGTTGAAGATGGCGGTGATGGCAGGAAACGCCCCGTCGAACACGTGATCCCAGTTCTGGCCGGCCGTGGAGACGAAGAGCCCCTTGTGGCGCCGGATATGATCGTCCGGGAAAAAGAGCGTTTTCAAGATAAACTTCCGGGCCCAGAGATACTGCCCCCGGTCGATGAGCCCCTTGAGTTCCGCGGTGATACCCATCGTGTAGATGGGGGAGGCAACCGCCAGGCAGTCGGCCTTGAGGATCTTATCGAAAAGGGCGATCGCGTCGTCTTTCACAATGCACTCGCCGTTCCTGTGGCAGGCATTGCACCCCCGGCAGGAGGAGTAGGTGAGATCCTTCAAGACAACCTTCTCAACCTCCGCTCCCGCTGCCTTTGCCCCGTCAAGGAAACTGTCGAGCAGGGTCTCCGTATTGCCGTGCCGGTGCGGGCTTCCCGATACCCCGAGAACTTTTATCGTCATGCCGCTCCCGCTGAAAGGCGTTTTTTCAGCTCGGCGATTACGGTCTGAGCCAGTTGTTTTGCATCGGTCTCTGCGGTCGGGTGACGAAGGATCGCCCCCGACTCGTCGACCCCGTTTATCATCAGGTAGCTGATGTCCGCATCCCGGATATCCACGACATGGTAAAAGCATTTCACCGAAGGGACGGCCGCGTCAAAGACATGCGGCCAGGTCTGCCCCGCGGTTGCAAGGAAGACCCCGAGACGCTTTCCCCTGCGCTCCGGAGGGACAACGGGCAGTTTGAGCACGTACTTCCGGGATCGGAAGACCTGCGCCCGGTCAACGAGCATCTTGACCTGCGAGGCAAGGCCCATGCAGAAGATGGGCGAGGAGAGGATGATGCAGTCGGCCTCGATGATCTTGTCGTGATAGATATCGAGACCATCGCGCTGGATGCACTTGTTGAGCTTCTCGCAGGCATTGCATCCCCGGCAGGGGTTGATGTCTGCCTCGGTCAGGGCAGCCTTCTCGACAGATACTTCCGGATCCCGGCCCATCTCTCCAAGCACCCAGTCCAGCAGGGTCTCCGAGTTGCCGTGCCGGCGGGGACTCCCGGCAAACGCGAGGACTTTTATCGTCATTACATCTCCGTTTGTCCGACAGGATGAAAAAAGATTGGATAGCGATCCGCTCCGTGACAGAGAGACAAAAAAGAGAACGCAGGGAACGGGACGGTTGCCCCGTTCAGATCTTCTTGAAACAGAGATACCAGTCTTTGCACTCGTACCCCTCGGTCGGCCGCTTTTCCATCTCGGCAGCGGTCTTGGGCGGCGGGACAACCACCTTGTCGCCCGGCTGCCAGTTGGCGGGTGTCGAGACCTTGTACTTGTCGGTGGTCTGGAGCGCTTTTACAAGCCGGATGATCTCGGGCATGAACCGGCCGTTCTGGAGCGGGTAATAGATCATGGCCCGCATGATCCCCTTGTCATCGATGAAGAAGACGCACCGGACAGCGGCCGTGGTGCTCTGGCCCGGCTGGATCATGCCGTACTTTTTTGCCACCTTCATGTTCAGGTCGGCGATGACCGGGAACGGGATCGAGACTCCCATCTTCTCCTTGATCGCATGTACCCAGGCCAGGTGCGCCGAGACGCTGTCCACCGAGAGACCGACAAGCTGGACATTGAGGCTTTTGAGTTCTTCATTGATTGCGGCAAACGCGAGGAACTCCGTTGTGCAGACCGGTGTGAAATCTGCGGGATGGGAGAAGAGGACAACCCACTTTCCCTTCAGATCCGCAAGCTTCAGCGGCCCGTGCGTGGTCTCCGCTTCAAACTCCGGTGCGGGCTCGCCCAGCACCGGAAAACTGATACCGGATTCTTCCACCATAGGAACCACGGGTACCTTACTTCATCACTTCGTCGAGCTGGGCTTTCCCGTACACATACGCCGGCATGCCCGAGAGCAGGAAGGTGACCCGGAGCGCCTCTTCCACTTCAGCCTTCGTCACGCCGATGTTTGCAGCTCCTGCCAGCTGGGCCCGGACCGCATGCTGGTCCCTCATGGCGGCAGCAATGGCAATCGCGATGAGCTTCTTGGTCTTCTTCGAGAGCTTGCCATCGTCCCAGATGTGCTGCTCGAAGCGCATGACCAGCTCAAACATCTCGGGCTCCCTTGTGGTCAGCTCGCGGAAGAATTTCGGCACTTTCCCGATCTTCTTCTCAAGGCCCTTGAGATCCTTGGCTGCTGCTGCACTCACGACCGGCTTCTTTGCCGGTGCCTTCTTTACTGCGGGTTTCGTTACGGTTGTTTTCTTTGCTACTGGTTTCTTTACTGCCATAATTTCAATCCTCCAATACCATGGGCTCGCCGCAGCAGATCAGTTCGCCGCCGCCAGCCTCTTTGACCACAACAACATTTCCGCAGATCTCGCATTTGAAGACCTGCCCTTCCTTGGATACGTTCACCATCTCTTTCCTGCCTGCGGGAAATAGTTCCCGCAAAAACCGGAATGATTCTTACCGTCTGCCTGGTTCCGGCACCAGCATTCATGCCAGCGGTGCGGTGCTTATTTGGAAAAATAAGGGATTACTGGAGACTCTTCCCGCGTTTTGGCGGGTGCTTGGCGTCTTCCGGAGTCTTGATGTCGGGGCGGATGTGAGTCATCGGGAAGCACTGGTACTCCTCGCAGGAGCAGGCCGGGCACTTCCGGAGATCCTGCTCGCTCTTGTCGAGCGTGAGCTCCTTTCCGCAGTCGATACACACATATTTGCCCGGCCCGACTTTTGCGCCGGCATTGTAGGTTTTCTGTTCGGTCAAACGACTCACCAAACTTCTCATTCACCTGAAAGATATATATGGGTTGTGTTGATGCACACCGACAGGCAGAGAGTCCAGACCCGTTTGCGGTTGCAAAACTATATTGCATATTTTTCCTGATGGTATACTATGGTAAAGGTAATCGGCATCCTTGGAAGTCCCTTGACAGAGGGGAACACCGCACTCCTGCTGCGCCAGGCGCTCCGGGGAGCGGCGGATGCCGGGTGCACAGTCGAGGAGATCGCGGTTGCCGGTCTCGATTTCGAGGCCTGCAACGAGATGTTCTTCTGCCGGGATCACGAGACCTGCATCATGGACGACGACATGCAGCTCATGTATGAGAAGATCAAATCCGCGGACAGCATCATTGTTGCAACGCCGGTGATGACCATGGGCATTCCCGGAAAACTCAAATCGTTCATGGACAGATTCCAGGTCTTCTACATGGCAAAATATCTCCGTAAATCCCCGCTTGTCGACAAGGACCGGATCGGGTGGAGGAGAGGACTCTTCATCTGTATCTCGGGTATGGCTGTGCCGGAAGTCTTTGTTGGCGCCAAACTGACTGCCAGTACATTTTTCGATATCATCGACTGCCCGTACAGCGACGAGCTCCTCATCAATGATATGGACAGGATACTGGACGTAGCGGCCCGGTGCGATCTTCTCGATGCTGCATATGAGAAGGGATTGTCCCTGGGGAAAGCACTCCTGCAGGATTGTCCGTCCTGAGCGATCGGGATTGTCGGGAATTACGACCGCACAACCCTGATAACGTCGACAAATAATGGAAACGGTTTTTTTAGGAAATATGCCCGCGCTCCCGCAGGCTCACGTGCCCGGATCGGGTGACAATGATGTGATCAACAAGCTGGATCCCGACAAGCCGGCCGGCCTCTTTCAGCTGGGTGGTGATGGCGATGTCCTGCGGGCTCGGATCGAGCGATCCCGAGGGATGGTTGTGCACGCAGATGACGGACGCGGCCCGGTCCACGATCGCATCGGCAAAGACTTCCCGCGGGTGGACGAGGCTGTGGTTGAGGAGGCCGACTGTGATAATCCGGTTTCCCAGCACCTCGCCGGCGCCATTGAGGGTGATGCAGACGAAATGCTCCTGCCGTTTGTCCCGGAGGTTCTTCACAAGCGGCAGGACATCCTCGGGTTTCGTGACCCGGCCCTCCGGCCCAAACTGCGTGAAGTAGCGCCGGCCCAGTTCAAAACAGGCCAGGATCTGGGATGCCCGGGTCGGGCCTACGCCTTCGATGGCCCGGAGATCCGCATAACACAGGTCCGGCTTCTGTTCCTGCAGGAGGCCGCAGATCTCCTTTGAGAGCACCCGGACATCCCGGTTTCTCGTTCCCCTGCCGATGATCGCCTCGATGAGTTCGGTGTCCGAGAGGGCCGAGGCCCCCTTTCTTGCAATGACTTCACGCGGCCGGTCCAGGAGGGGCAGATCTTTCATCTTCTTCATAACAATCAGGTCAGGGGATGCACGGGTGGCAGGAGGGTGAATCCAATAGGAATCATTCCGCGCAACCAGGTGTGGTTGATCAATATATATTACGCATTGTATATTATTATCGCCCCGACAACCGCTCATGAAGTGCCTCGGCGCTACCATGCCCCATGAAGAATGTTTATGATGCACCCCTGCCTAACCATAGCTTCATGGCAACCATAGAGAATGCAAAGGAAGCGTTTGCCGGCGAATCGCAGGCAAACCGGAAATACCAGGCGTTTTCCGAGAAAGCTGCCGAAGAGGGATTCAAGAACGTGGCAATCCTGTACAAGGCAGCATCCGAGGCCGAGGCGATCCATGCAAAGAAGCTCTTGAAGGTCATCTCCGCGGTCGGACCCACTGCAGCAAACCTGGAGGCCAGCGTAGCCGGGGAGACCCATGAGTTCGAATCCATGTATCCCGCGTTCGTCAAGGAGGCCGAAGCCGAGAAGAAGAACGAGGCCCTGCTCGCGTTCACGTTTGCGATGAAAGCCGAGCAGGTGCATGCAGGCCTTTACAAGAAGGCGCTGGCTGCGGTAAAGTCCGGGTCGGATCTCCCAAGAGAGAAGGTATTCCTCTGCCCAGTCTGCGGGAACATCGAGATGGGAAAAGCCCCGGACAAGTGCCCGATCTGCGGGGTTTTCGGCAAGCAGTTCCGGGAAATCACCCTCTGAACCTATTTTCTTTTCTTCCTGCCCCGGGGGGTTTGTGATCGTTTTTCCGGGAGCAGTCCGGTTCAGGTCACGTTCACGGAAGGATCCGGTACGCACCGGCCGGCACCGTCATCTCGAACCTGGCACCGGCACCAGATGTCCCGGTCTCTTTGATGGTGATCCGGGTGATATCCAGGATCTCCCGGATCAGGAAGAGACCGAATCCGGTATTCATCCCATATCCCCGCTCGAAGATCCGCTCTTTCAGATTTGTGGGAATACCGCACCCGTTGTCTTCGAACGTTATCCATAGCCGGTCTCCCGTTTCCGCAATGACGATCGTGATCGCATTCATCTCATGGCCCGCATGCCGGAGGGAGTTATCGAAGAGATTGTGGAAGACTTTCTGGAGCAGGGGGTCTGCAAAGATCTCGACCCGGGGGATTCCGGCAAGGGTTATTCGGGTTCCGGAAAGATCGAGCCCGGCCTGCGCCCGCCCGATACATGCGGTAAGATCCTGGAAGTTTGGATGTGCGGCTCCGAGGGTCTCGTATGCCCGGGAAAAGTCCAGCTGGCGTTCGATCGCGGTGGCGATCTCCTCTTCCTTTGCAAGATATTCCTCCGTCATCTCCCGGTTACCGGAGGTTGTCCGGGCGAGATCCAGGTAGATCTTCATGCCGACAAGATAGTTCCGGATATCGTGGCGGGTGATGCTGGAGAGCAGGTTCAGTTTTTTGACCGTGATCCGGAGCGATTCTTCGCTGATCCGGAGTTCTTCGGTCATGCAGGAGAGCTCGTGCTTCCGCTTTGCCTGGTAGTACCGGGTGAGGAAGGCGCTGTCCGCGATAACCATCACGAGAAGGAAGGTCGTTGTTATGAACGCAAACTGCTGGTCTTCCGTGTGCAGGACATCCCGGCACCAGAGAGCCGCAAGCCACCAGTAGGGAAGAAGAACAGCAAGAAGAAAAACCGCGACCAGCAGCGCCTGGACGGGCGGGCGGCAGAGCCAGGTTCGCAATGATCCGGAAACGTCACGATATATGCTCGGTCACTCCCTCGTATCCTTTCGGATGATCTCATATAGGAGTCGGGAAGATATGGTAGTTACGTTATGGCTGGATATGATTCCGGTACCGGTGCAAACGCGACTGCAACCGTCCCGCTCTTCCTGCGGGTTGCGCTGCTCTTCCTTCTCATCTGCGTAGATGCCCTCATTGCAAAGTTCGTGGTATTCTCCTTTGTTGCAGGTCCCGGGACATCGCTTCTGTACCTCGTGGTAGCCGTGATGATCGTGACAACGCTCTGGTTTGGCCTCTGGGGTGCGATTGCCGCGTACGCCGGCTGCTGGATCGGTGCGGGCGTCTTAAGCGGCCTCTCCCCCACGACAAGCCTGGTCTGGTCGGTTGCGGATCTTTTGCAGGTCGCAATCCCGCTCCTTGCGTTCCGGCTGCTCGGTGCGGACGCCTCCCTCCGGACCCGGCGCGACATGGGGATCCTCATCGTCTTTGGGATCATCTTGAACAATCTTGCCGGGGCGATCTGGGGGACCCTCTCGCTCGCGCCGGCCGGCCTTGTCGATCTCCCGAACCTGCTCCCGCTCTTCTCGGTCTGGTTCATCGGCAACATGATCATCTGTGCAGTGATCGTGCCCGCGGTGCTCTGGTTCGGGACACCGTTCATCCGGGAGCACGAGCTCTTCGTGAAACGGTACTGGATCTGAAACCGGGGGCCGGATCGATCCCCATCACCCGGATCGTGGAGACTCCGGACAAAACAACGGGATCGGGTCCGGATCGTGATGCACGAGCCGGAGATTTTTTTTAAGGGTTCTGCATCTCTTGTGCTGATGCTTTCACGTTATCTCGATCTTTCCGAGCCAGGCACCCGGTTCTTCGATGACTTTGCCCACAACCTGCGCACCTTTCACCATCTCTAGCACGCAGGGCACGCTCTTTTTCGGTACAACGTACGCGTAACCCATGCCCATGTTGAAGGTGCGGTACATCTCTCCAGGGGCTATGTCGCCCGCCTTCTGGATCCAGCTGAAGATCTCCGGGGGCGTGATCGGTGTATCGAACAGGAACCCGTATTCGCTGAGCCGCTTGAAATTCAGGAGTCCGCCTCCCGTAACATGGCACATCCCGTGCACGGTGCAGGACGCGGCAACCGACAGGCTCTCGTGGTAGATCCGGGTGGGAGTGAGGAGTTCCTGCCCGAAGGTCTTCTTCCCTTTGAACTTCTTGTCATATCCCGCATACTTCTCCACAACCCGGCGGGCAAGGGAGAGACCGTTGCTGTGGACGCCGGTGGACGAAACCCCGATGATCGTGTCGCCCGGTTTGATCTTGTCGCCCGCAATGATCTTGTCCTTCTTCTGCATCCCGAGGCAGGTGCCGGCCAGGTCGAGGCCGTTCACGAGGCCCTTGAGGGAGGCCGTCTCCCCGCCCACGATATCGATGTTCGCCTGCTTGGCACCTTCGTTGAGCCCGATCCCGATCTGGGCCATCTTCTCAATCGAGAGCTGGTCGGTTGCGATATAATCGACAAACGCCACCGGTTCCACGTTCATGACATAGAGATCATTGACGTTCATTGCTATGCAGTCGATACCGACCGTGCTCCAGTCGGCCATCTGGTCGGCAACGAGCATCTTCGTGCCCACGCCGTCCGTGGTAAGCGCGAGCGCCATCTCGCCGAAATCGATGAGCCCGGCAAAGTGACCTACCGATCCCATCATCCTGGCGGCACCTTTCCGCTTGAAGGAGAGGTTCTTGATTAACGACTTGATCGCGGTTGCTTCGAGATCGATATCCACGCCCGCTGCCGCATACGCATTGTTACTCATCGCTTGCCTCCGAGAGGTGGAATTCATCGTGCAGCACGCGGACCGCCCGGGGGCCGTCGTTCTGGTGGACAACGAACGAGATGTTCGCCTCGCTTGAACCCTGAGAGATCATCATCACGTTGATCTCCGCAGCGCCAAGGGCGGTGAAGATCCGGCCACCGGTTCCCGGTGCGCCCGCCATACCCGCTCCCACCACGGCGACCGCACAGACATCAGGGTTGTGGGAGACTTCCCGGACAACTCCCTGTTTCATGAGATCGGAGAGGGCCGCAACTGCTGCTGCCAGGTGGGACTCGTCAACGATTAGCGAGATGTTCGCCTCGCTTGAACCCTGAGAGATCATCATCACGTTCACTTCGTGGTCGGCAAGGATCGTGAAGATCGCTTTTGCAACGCCGGGCCTCCCGATCATCTGGGCCCCGTTGATGTTGATGGCGGCAACCTTGTCGATGTAGGTGAGGGCTTTGACCACCCGGTTGTCCCGCTGGCCGTTCCTGACGATTACCGTGCCGGGATGGGTCGGGTTGAAGGTGTTCTTGACCCGGACAAGGATGTTCTTGCGCATCGCGGGTTCGATGGACCGGGGGTGCATCACTTTTGCCCCGAAGTACGAGAGTTCCATGACTTCCAGGTAGGAAAGGGAGGGCATGACGCGGGCATCGTTGATGACCCGGGGATCGCAGGTCATGATCCCGTCCACATCGGTCCAGATCCAGATCTCGTCGGCATCGATACCGGCGCCGATGATGGAGGCCGAGTAGTCCGAGCCGCTCCGGCCAAGGGTGGTGAGGATTCCCTCGCGGGTGCATCCCATGAATCCCATGATGACCGGGATCTCTTTTTTAAGCAGCGGCCCTACGCGGCGCTGGATCCGCTCGTCGCTCTCGGGAAGCGAGGTGGATTCGCCATGCTGGGCGGTGGTGAGGATCCCGGCTTCGCACCCGTCCAGGACCGTTGACGCAATGCCCCGTTCCCGGATTGCAGCGCTCACAATGGGAGCAAGCAGGCGTTCCCCGAACGAGATGATATGATCCCTGGAGCGGGGAGTGAGTTCCCGCAGATTATAGATGGCAAAAAGGATGCTCTGGAGGCTGATGAGCCGCTCTTCCAGCTCTGCACCAACCACGGCAACCTGGTCTGGCGCTGCTCCTTCGAGGGTCAGCATGTGCCGCTTGCTGAGGGCCTGGATCAGGGGCGCGATGGCGGAATCGTCCTTTGCAGTGGGAAGTTTTCCGGCAATCTCGATGAGCTGGTCGGTCACGCCCCGCTGGGCGGAGACCACGACTGCCACTTCGTCACCGGCTTTATGGTGCTGTTCGAGAATATCCACAACGCGCCGGATACACTGGGCATCGGCAACGGATGTTCCGCCGAATTTCATTAAAAATCTCATTGTTCTCTCTCACTCGTGCTGTGCCATTTATTTATGTAACTATACGATCCACAAAATAATAAGATGCTTGCAGATGAGGTTGTGGATTGCCATGTGCTGGTGATCGGGAGCGGAGGGGCAGGAGTCCGGGCTGCGATCGAGGCCTCGCAGTATGGCGATGTGGTGCTCCTCTCCAAGACGATCGTGGGCAAGGGGGGCTGCACCACGATGGCGGAAGGCGGGTTCAACGCAGTGCTCCGGGAAGAAGATTCCTGCGGGATCCATTTCGAGGACACGATGAAAGGCGGGGCATTTTTAAACAACCCTGAGCTCGTGCAGATCCTTGTCCGGGAAGCCCCGCTCCGGATGGGCGATCTCGTGAAATGGGGAGCGGTCTTCGATTTCACGGACAACGACGAGGTTGCCCAGCGGCCGTTCGGCGGCCAGCGGTTCCCCCGCACCTGTTATGCCGGCGACCGGACCGGCCACGAGATGATGATGACGCTCGTGGACCGGCTCTCGTCAGCCATGCACCAGTCCGGAGGTAAAGGCATCACGCTCCTGCAGGAATATACAGTCATCGACCTGCTGAAAGACGGGGATGCCGTCATCGGGGCGCTGGCTCTTGACGAGAAAGGTCGTCTCGTGGTCATGAAAGCGGACAGCACTATTCTCGCGACCGGTGGCGGGACAAAGGTCTACGATATCTCCACCAACTCGTCGAGCGGCACGGGCGACGGGTACGCGATGGGATACCGGGCCGGGGCCGAGCTCATCGACATGGAGATGATCCAGTTCCACCCGACAGGGGCAGTCTTCCCCTACGATGCCCGGGGGCGGCTCGTGACCGAAGCAGTCCGGGGCGAGGGGGGGATCCTCAGGAATTCACTGGGAGAGCGGTTCATGAAGACCTATGACCCGGCCCGGTTGGAACTCTCCACCCGCGACGTGGTGGCCCGGTCCATCGCAACCGAGATCCTCAAAGGCCGGGGAACCGCCAATGGCGGCGTATATCTCGATGTCACCCACCTGCCCCGCGATCAGATCGAGACCCGGCTGCCGGTGATGCTCGAACAGTTCCTCAAGTTCGGCGTGGATATCCGGACAACCCCGATGGAAGTGGCTCCGACTGCACACCATATCATGGGAGGTCTCCGGATCACGCCCGAATGCCGGACAACGCTTCCGGGGCTCTATGCCTGCGGGGAAGTCTCCGGGGGAGTCCACGGCGCCAACCGGCTGGGCGGCAATGCCCTTGCCGAGACGCAGGTCTTCGGGAAACGCGCCGGGGAATCGGCGGGAAAAGCAGCAAAGAGGCAGAAGACCGTGGACGAGCGGCAGGTCGAGGCCTGGCAGAAGCGCCTCGACGGGTTCCTTGCCGGGAACACGAACCCTGCACAGATAAGAAAGAAACTCCAGAGTGCGATGTGGCAGGGGGCCGGCATCTTCCGGAACGCCGCTGCTCTTGAGGAGACGACAAGGACGATCAAGCAGCTCCAGGCGATCAGCCTCAAAGCAGCATCGGCGCAGAACCTCTCTGAGTGCTGCATTCTCCAGAACATGAACCTGGTTGCCTCGCTCATCTGTCGCTCTGCCCTGCTCAGGACGGAATCGCGGGGAGCGCACGTCCGTACCGATGTCGCTGCAACCCATGATGCGGAACACTCGCCCTTCGGCCACACGTTCATCTCGACTGCCCGCGAAGGGATAGAGACACGGGAGGCAAAAGCATGAAGGACCTGAATGTGCGGGTCCGGCGATTCGACCCGGACAAGGACAAAGCGCCGCATCTTGAGAATTATACCGTTAAGGTGAACGATGGGGCCCGGGTCCTCAACGTCCTCCACGCGATCCACGACACCATCGACCCCACGCTCTCGTACCGTTACTCCTGCGCCTCGGGTCAGTGCGGGAGCTGTGCGGTGCGGGTGAACGGCGAGCCGGTCCTTGCCTGCATGGAGGAGGCAGAGGACAATATCACGATCGAGCCCCTGAACCTCAGCATCAAAAAAGATCTCGTCACCGATCTCGTGCCTCGGCTCGAACAGATCGCCTCCCTTGTGCCCGGGAAGGAGACCGTGCTCCCGAAGAAAGCCGATATCGATGCGATAAAACCCTTGAAAGACTGCATCGAGTGCCTCTGCTGTGTCTCGGCCTGCCCGGCCGTTGATGTGACAAAGTTCCTCGGGCCCACCGCGATGCGCCAGGAGATGCGCCTGGTCCTCGATCCCCGGGACAGCGGCGACCGGGTCTCGGATGCGGTCCGGGACGGCCTCTTTACCTGCACCACCTGCCAGGCCTGCTGGAAGGTCTGCCCGAAAGAGATCCAGACCCCGGCAAAAGCGATCGAGAAACTCCGGGCATTTGCCAACAAACGGGGCTTCACCCTTCCCCGGCACCAGGAAGTGGCGGCGCTCGTGAAGGCAACGGGCAGGAGTGTTCCCCGGACTGCCGAGTCGTTCCTGGAGAAGGTGGGGACGGTCATCGAGCCGGAGGGACCCGTGAAAGCAACGGTAGGCCTGTTCATCGGCTGCGTATACAATCTCCGGCAGCAGCAGTCGGCGCTCGATGCCATGGAAGTCCTGAAGCGCAACGGGATCCGGGTCATCATCCCCAAAGAGCAGGTCTGCTGCGGCTCGCCCCTCATACGGACCGGCCAGCTCGAGTACGTGGAGGAACTCAAACAGCGCAACATCGAGACGTTCCGGTCTCGGGGTATCGACACCGTCCTGACCATGTGCGCCGGCTGCGGCTCAACGCTGAAGCACGATTACCAGACCCCGTTTGCGGTGATCGACATCAACGAGCTCCTCACCAAATACGGGATCGAGCCCCCGGCACGCCTCCCGATCAGGGCAACGTACCATGATCCCTGCCACCTGATGCGGGGGCAGGGCATCCGCGACCAGCCCCGGGAGCTGATCCGGCAGGTGGTCAATCTCGTGGAGATGCCGTCCATCTGCTGCGGCTCGGGAGGAGGCGTCCGGTCCGGGAACCCGGAGGAGGCGGCCGCGCTCGGGAAGCGGAGGGGTGAGGAGATCGCAAAGACCGGCGCGGAGATCGTCATCACCTCCTGCCCGTTCTGCGAGTTCCATATCCAGGGCCACACCGATAAGCCGGTCAAGAATATCGCCACCGTCCTTCTCGAAGGTTACCGGGAGAAGGACCGGAAAAAAGGATAAACTCCGGGGATCCCCGGCATTTGCTCTTATTTTTCAGACTTCTTCATCAGGTACTCGTACGCTTCGAGCGCCGCTTTTGCCCCGTCGCCTGCTGCGATGATGATCTGCTTGCTGTGGACATTCGTCACGTCCCCTGCCGCAAAGATGCCCGGAAGGCTCGTCTTCCCGTTGATGTCCACAACGATCTCCTTTTTCGCGTTGAGGTCAAGGAGCCCTTCCACCATCTCCGTGTTGGGCAGCCAGCCGATCTCGATGAAGACCCCGTCGAGACTGATCGTCTGTTCCCGGCCATTCTCGTCCTTCAGGGTGATTCCCGAGAGGAACTTGTCGCCCTGGAGCGCTGATATGTGAGTATTGAGATGGACGGTGATGTTCTTTTGCCCGCTCAGCCTCTCCGCATAGACCGGGTCGGCCTTGATCGTGCTCCGGACGATCAGGCTGACGGAGCTGGCAATGTTGCTCATCTCGATTGCGGTCTGGACTGCCGAGTTGCCGCCCCCGACAATCGCCACCCGTTTTCCCTTGTAGAGCGGGCCGTCGCAGGTGGAGCAGATCGAGAGGCCGCGGCCCAGGAACTGTTCTTCGTTTGCAATGCCCAGTTTCCGGGGCTTGTTGCCCTGCGTCAGGATCAGGGACTTTGCCCGGATTGCTGCACCCGAGAGCGTCCCGACAACAAAGAGCTCCCCTTCACGGGTGATGGAGGTTACCCGGTCAAGGTCGAGCCGGATATTGAGGTTCCGGGCCTGTTCCTCGAACTTCTTCATCAGGTCTTCACCGGATACCATCCGGTATCCCATGTAGTTCTCGATGGCCCAGGACTCCAGCGCCTGGCCCCCGATGTTCTCGCTGATGATCCGGGTGGAGAGCATCTTCCTGGCGCAGTAGACCCCGGCGGTGAGGCCCGCGGGGCCTGCGCCGATGATGAGCACATCGCTCGTCTCTTCCCCGGTCGTCTCCCCGAAGAGCTCGTTGAGACGCTGGGCATCGAAGCCGACGATCACCTCGTCATCCACGACAATGACCGGGACCCCCCGCTGCCCCGAGAGGTCGATCATCTTCTTTGCAGCTGCGGTATCGGCCCCCACATCGATACTCTCGTACGGCACGCGGTATTGATCCAGGAATGCTTTTGCCATCCGGCAGTACGGGCAGTTCTGGGTGGAATAGACGGTAACCTTGGTCATCATGCCGGAGATGACGTTGCAAAATACTTAATGGTTTTTGAGCAGGCGAAAGAGAGCCCCGGTCATGCCGGGATCCCATCGCAATCTTCTTTTTGAACGAACCCCAATACACCATTGAGCCGATCATATGGATGCCATACCAGCCCGGAGATTCATAAGGATCCTTGCCGCACTGCTCTTTTTATTCATCCTCACCGGGGGTGCCTGCGCTGCCGGCCCCGCAAACGATCTGCCGGTGGATCCCGGTGTATATCTCAACTTCAACGAAGGCAGCGGGGTAACTGCATTCGATCTCTCCGGGCACGGGACTTCCGGCACCATATTCGGTGCGGGCCGGGCAGACAACGCGGCCTGCGGGCAGGCGATGATCTTCAATGGCATCGGGGATTATGTCAGTATCCCGTACAATTCGGCAAATCACCCGGGAGATGCGATCACGGTCTCGACCTGGTTCTACACGGATTCGTTCGAACCGCAGACCCTCGTATCAAGTTACCAGGACGGGGGTTACCGGCTTGGGTTCGGCGACGGGAACGATCTCTGGTGGAGCATCAATCTCCAGGGTTCGGGCGAGATCTCGGTGCCGGTCCAGCACGAGAGCATCGCCCCGCACCAGTGGCATTACGTAGCCGCCACCTATAACGGGAAGAGCTCAAAAATCTACCTGGACGGCATCCTCATGAACCAGGTGAATGCCTCGGGGCCGATCCACTATGAATACGAAAACTACGTGATGCTCGGGGCCGATGCCGGGACGTACGATCAGCCCGCACGGGTCTGTCCCCGTTACTTCCGGGGAGGACTTGACGAGGTGAGGATCTACCCTGCCGCCCTGACCACGAGCCAGATTATCGACGACAAGCTCCGCTGTACCCCGGGTGCGATCGCTGCTCCGTTCGGAAAACCGATCCTGACCAATGCGGCTGCAGCCTGCATCTACAATTCGGGATCGCTCCACCTGGGCCCGGGGGAAAGTGCCCTGCGGACCCTCACGTTCTCCGCATCAAACGAGACCGGCGCCTGGAATATCAGTCTCCCTCCCGGCTCCACGCTTGAAGTCCAGGTCAGGGATCACTATTCTTCATCCGATCCCGATGCCTGGTATGCTGAAGTAGCCGACGAGAAGGGCCGGCTCGACCGGATCGTTGCCTTCGCCAACACGAACAGCCGCCCTATAGCAGGAACCATCGCTTCCGGCAATGCCACGGCGAACGTGAAGTATTTCGATGGGAAAAGCCGGTTCCCGATCACCGTGGACGTCTTGTTCAGCAGCCGTACGCCCCCGCAGCCCCCGTCCGTCCCGGTCATCACCCCCCAGAATATCCTGAGCAACCCGATCATTGTCATCTATTCAGCATCCTGGGCCACCCTGATCGCCATCCTGCTGGTGGTCATCTGGCTGCACTGGCGGAACCGGGCGGAGAAAAAATAACGGGCTGCTGGTTCCGGGAATACCGGGTGAACGATCATCCCGACGCTCTTTTTTTTCGATCGCATTCCCGGCATGATTGCCTGACCCGGTTTTCCCGAGATCCCGCTGTCCGGCAGAAGACGGAAACTGGTGGCGCAGAACATGTGCCGGACACAGGATAATGCCTGATAAACCTGCCATCGGCAGCCGGGGGTTCGGCCGGGCGGGAAACACGGGGAGTCAGAGATGAATGATGTACAGGATCGGATAAAAAAAGAATTACGGTACGCCGGTCTCACTCGTCTTCCGGCGTATAGGGTTCTTTTGTCACATTGTCCGAGACGATAGCGCTGTTCCCGCACGGGTCTTCAAGGATGAGAGTCACCGGCAGGAGCCCGCATTTCACTTTCGCCATGTCGGCGAGCAGCTGGGTGGCGTTTGCCTTCTCTTCCTCAGTACCCCACCGGAAGGCCCCCTGGACAACCTGCTCGACGCGGTCGAGAACCCCCTCGAAGTTCGAGACAAAACCCTGGCATACGGGACCCGGGTCGATCCGGACTCCGAGCTCGGGGATCTCGATGCTGGCGCTCATGCTCCGGATAACACGGGCCGCAAGATCATCCTCGGTCGAGATCGCAAGGGTATGGCGGCACGGCTCGCCATGCTTTAAGAGCTGGGTATCAACGAATTTATAACCGCACTTGTCGCAGATGGCCGAAATGATAAGAATATCAGAAAAATAGGGAATATTTTCTGTCTTATACAGATATTGGATTTCAGTATTGCAGCACGGACACGGTCCCGGGACTCTTGTTTCCACGAACTTATCCACCGATCTTGTCGCGGGAGATCTTGACCGACATCGGGGTTAAGACAACATAGCGCTGGTCGCCAAGGCCGATGATGTCCCCGTTGACATCCTTTGCAACTTCCTTGAGATCTTTTAAGACACGCTCATAGGAGATCTTGTCCATTTTCAGCCGGGAGATGTCCACGATCACGATATTGCCGGAGTAGACCTCGTCCTTGACCCGGGGGGTGTCCTTGAGGTCGGTGATTGTTGCAATCTTCACGAGGAGAGCGGGAGATCCGGCGGAGTGCTCCTCGTAGGATGCGAGGTCGAGTTCCATGTAATCGTCATCCGAACTCGAGGCGCTTTTTCCAAGAAGGGTGTCTATGATCTTAACCATAAAAAAACTGTATGATGAAAATTATTTAATAGTATCTATTTCGAAACCATCCGGGCGCTGTTTCAGCCAGAAAAATGGGAAAAAACAGTGTTTTTCTGCACCAGTGCAGGAACCGGTACTTTTCAGAATTCCATGTTCCAGATCTCGTCCCCGACGTGATGGAACTTTTTGACCATCTTGCCTGCCGTACTTGCCCGTATTTCGGGCGCATCCAGGAGCGCGATCCCGATAGCAAGCGGCTTGCCGTGCCGCTCGTCCACGATCTGGACCGGGAGACCTGCCTTCACGTCATCGGTCACGGACACGATGCCCGGCCGCATGATATCTGCACCGTTGACAACATACGGAATTGCCCCGGCATCCACGGTCACCCGGCGCTCAGGGAACGGCAGCTGCACGGCACCTTTGAGCGTGGGAAAGACCCAGGTTCCGTTGTCCATAAGAAACGGCTTCTTGTTGACCATAAAAAGCGAGATCTCCGCATTGGTCTCCAGCACCTCGATCATATCCGCGCGAAAGAGGGAAGCCGACGGACCGATCTGTTCCGCAAGCCGGTTCAGCAGGTCGGCACCCTGACTTTTCCGGACGGAATGGCGTTTCTTGAGTACGATCTTTTTCATGGTGTTGCATCTATATTCATACTGCACGGGTGAAAAAAATTTGCATGCCGGTCCAGCATGCCTGCCGGGCACACAAACCCAAAAGTATTTGCCAGTCTGGATCTACGGTATGTTTAAGTGATCCGCTCGCACACATATATTACTCCAGAGCGATGGTAACAGGGTATTATTATGACCAAAAGGCCGTTGGATATTTTGGATCAGGTGCTGAACCGTCAGCCCGTTATTGTATCTCTCAAAGGCGGGAGAGAAATCCGGGGCGTTCTCCAGGGATATGATGTACATATGAACCTCGTTCTCGACAAGGCCGAGGAGACGGAGAACGGACAGGTAGTCAAAGTAGGCACGCTCATCGTCCGTGGGGATAATGTGATTTATATCTCTCCATCACTCGAACAATAAGGTGAAGTAACATGTCAAAAGGCACTCCATCAATGGGTAAGATGAACAAGTTCACCCACATCGCCTGCCGGCGCTGCGGGAAGATCTCGTTCCACGCCCAGAAGAAAGTCTGCTCTGCCTGTGGTTTTGGCAGGAGCACGAAGCTCGTCAGCAACAAGTGGAACAACAAGCGACCAAAAGTCCCAACGCATTAGAGTTTCATCATGTGCGGTATCGTTGGCATCGTGGATGCTGGCGGTGTATCAATCCAGCTCTATTATGCGCTGTACGCTCTCCAGCATCGTGGCCAGGAGAGCGCCGGGATCTCTTCTTTTGACGGGACCAGTCTCCATAAATTCAAGGGAAACGGCCTCGTTGCCGATGTATTCACTCCTTCTGTTCTATCCGATCTCAAAGGCACAGCCGGGATAGGCCATGTCCGTTACCCGACAACCGGGGCCAATCTCCCCGAGAATATCCAGCCCCTCAACTTCCAGTTCAAGGATCATTTCATCTCCCTTGCCCACAACGGGAACCTGGTCAACACCTGCGAGATACGGGCCGAGTACGAACAGGCAGGCCAGATCTTCACCACGACCACCGACACCGAGGTTATAGCCAAGATCCTCATGGACGAGATCAGCAGGTCGGGCTGCGTGGAGGACTCGGTCCGGATCTGCATGCGCAGACTCCGGGGCTCCTACTCGGTTGTGATGATGATCGACGGAAGCATCTACGCGTTCCGGGACCCTCTCGGCATCAAACCGTTCTGCATAGGAAAGATCGAGCACGGGTACATGGTGGCATCCGAAAGTGTCGCCATCGACGCCCTTGGCGGAAAATTCGTCCGGGACGTGAAGCCCGGCGAACTGATCCGGATCGATCCCGAAGGTATCCGCTGCACGCAGGTTGCAGTTGCCGGGAAGCGTGCCCACTGCATCTTCGAGTACATCTATTTCGCCCGGGCCGATGCGGTTATCGACGGTGTCCTGGTCTATGATGTCCGGCGGCAGATCGGCCAGCAGCTCTTCGAGGAGGACCCGGTCAAAGCTGACTCCGTCTGCTCGGTCCCCGATTCCGGGACGGCGTACGCCATCGGGTACGCGGAAGGCTCGAAGATCCCGTTCGTCGAATCCCTGATGAAGAACCGGTACATGGGCAGGACGTTCATCATGCCCACCCAGAAGGAGCGGGAGAAGGCGGTCCGGATCAAGCTCAACCCGATCCCGGGGCACTTAAAGGACAAGTCGGTTGTTCTTGTCGATGACAGCATCGTGCGGGGAACCACCTCGAAACGGATCATCGAGATGATGCGGGATGCCGGTGCCCGCGAGGTCCATATGCGGATCGGTTCCCCCGCCATCAAGGCGCCCTGCTATCTCGGGGTCGATATGCCGACCCGCGAGGAGCTCATTGCAAGCAACAGGAGCGAGGACGAGGTCCGCCACAGCATCACGGCGACAACGCTCCACCATATCTCCCTGGACGCGCTCGTGAAAGCGATCGGCTTTGACCGGGAGAACCTCTGCACCGGGTGCCTCACCGGGTGTTACCCGCTCCCCATTGACGGGGAGCAGGCCCGGCCCTGCAATGTCGATTTTCTCGACAGCACGTTCCAGTCCAGTCTCGGGTCGTTTGAAGCCGAAGCAGCAGGCAAGAGATAAGCGCGGGCCCCTGCCGGTCCCGCCCTCCCGCGGCTCCGGCATCCTTTCTGCCAGGCGCGGGTTCCCATAACCAAACTATAAGCCTCTCAACAATGATATCTGCTTAAAACCCGTCCATCCAGGTGATCATGACCCAGCCGATCCGCATCCTGATCGTTGATGATGACCCCATCATAACGAAGCTCATCTCGATGATGCTCCAGAAGAAGGGGTACAACGTGGTCGGGATCGTCACAACAGGCGAGGAGTCCATACTCAAGGCAGCAGAGCTGAATCCCGATCTCGTGATCATGGATGTCAGCCTGGCCGGGGAGATGGATGGCATGGATGCGGCTCATTTCATCTTCCAGCTCTTCCAGTATCCCATCATCTTCATCACGGCCCATTCGGAGGAGGAGCTCTTCGAGCGGGCCAAGTACTCCCAGCCGTACGGGATCATCTTCAAGCCGTTCACCATGGTCGAGATCTCAACCAACGTGGATCTCGCCATCTACAACCACAGCAACCGGTGTAAAACCCTTGAGCGGTTCCCTGCAGGCGACCCGAAGAAGCTCATGGAAGCGCTCGAAGCTGTCATCATCACGGACAAGCGGGGCCGGATCATCTTTTTCAATCCCTATGCTGCATGGTTCATCGATATTCCCAAAGAGAAGATTCTCATGAAACACTGGCGGGAGGTCCTGATGCTTCTCAGCGATACCAACAACGAGGAACTGAAGGATCCCGTTGACGAGGCGGCACGGCAGATGGCCGGGATTGTCTACGATTCCAATACCTCGGCCGTGACAACAACCTCCAAGCGCCGGAAAGTCGGGGTTACCGTCCGCCCGGTCAAGGACAATCATGAGAAGCTCCTCGCGGTGCTGGTTTCCATAAAAGAGAAGAAGCCAAAATCCTGATACCATTATACGGTATTGCAGGACTCTGGAGGGATTATTCTGGATCATATACGACAGGCATTCAACCGGTTTGCACAGGATTACGACACCCAGCGCGAGTACATCATTCCGGACCTTGCCCAGTATTACGGGGCTGCGGTCTGGGCCATGGAATCACAAGAGCCGGAACCGGCAATCCTCGATGTCGGCGCAGGCACCGGTCTTCTGGGGGCATTCGTGGTCCAGAAGTTCCCGGATGCCCGCCTCACCCTGATGGACATTGCCGAGAACATGCTGGAGATGGCACAAAAACGCTTTGCCACCCGGCCGGGCACGCGGTATGTTACCTGCGATTACAGCCGGGCCGATCTCGGGGGGCCGTACGATATTGTCTGCTCGGCCCTCTCCATTCACCATCTTGCACCTGCGGACAAGCAGCAGCTCTTCCACCGGATCCATGATGCCCTTGTTCCGGGCGGGATGTTCGTGAACGCAGACCAGGCGGACGGGGAGACCCCGTACTTCCGGGAGCGGTATCTTTCGTACTGGAACGCCTTTCTCAAAAGCGGCCCGATGACGGAGGAACAGCACGCGGAGATCCTGAAGCGCAGGGACACCCTGGACCGGAACGAGAAGTTGTCGGTGCAGCTTGCGTGGCTGAAAGAGGCCGGGTTTGAAGATGTCGACGTGGTGTACAAGAACCGGACGTTCATCGTGACCGTGGCACGGAAAGCATAGCACCGGGAATACCCCATTTCTTTCCCGAACCGCGGATACCCGAGGGCACCCGCAGGATTCATCTTATTCCGGTTGGAAGTCCCGGGAATAATATTTCGGAGATTATATAAATAAGCCTGCTGACACGTTCTTACCGAAACGCCGGATCGGGAGATCGGGCGATCAGTGATCCCTGATGATCTCTTTTAGAACAACATGCATCCTGATAATCGCAGCAGCGCTCATACTCGGAGCCGGATGCCTGGGCCAGGCTGACAGCCCGAATCGTCCGGTTGCCGTCAGCAACTCAACGTCCCTTCCCGCACCCATGACCGTGCAGCCAGCCACAACTCCTGCCCAGGCCACGACGTTCACTACCCAGGCACCGGTCCCGACCATGTGCCCCGTGCGGGGAAACGAATCGTTCTGGATTACCCTGAATCCCATCAATGATCTCCGCAGGGGAGATCTGATTGACATCCGTGGAGAAACGAATATCCCGGAGGGAGAAACAATCGAGATCCTCATAGTGGAATCGTCATTTCACCCCCATTGCAAATGCTGTTACGATGATGAACTGGTGTCTGCAACAACGGTATTCCAGGGGAGGAGCTGCAACCGTTCGTTTGCCATGTCCCTTGACAGCACGAACCTGCGTCCACAGGAATTTCTTCTTATGGCACGGTACCGGGAAGATAATGAGAACGGGAGTTCCCAAATATTCACGATCTTCCAAAATGAGAGCGCATCGGTCAGCACGGGGGGTGGTCTTCCGGCAAATACATCCCTCAACCTGGATCCGATCCATGATGTGAAACAGGGAGAGATGCTCGTCATCACCGGCTTTACCGGTAACCCTGCTGCAATCCGTTATTCCCTTCGCGATGCCCGGTACAAGACAGACCTGCACCACCCGCATGCAGGAGAACGGGTATGGGGAACCATGTACCCATTTCCCTACGACGGAACTCCCCGGCTGTTTGCGTTCCGGTTCAGTACCACGGGATTCACGACCGGCAGGTATATTTTTGCAATGGACAGCCCGTGCGCCGGAGAGGCAGCGGAACGATCGTTCACCATAGTACCCTGAAACGGAATAACCGCCAACCGGGGATCAATTCCCCGGATTTTCTGGGATGATAGAAATTTTCACCGCAGACCCCCCCTCAAGCCGGGTCATAAAACAGGACGGTGATTTACCCAATTTGATCGTCGTAAATATTCCAGAAAACCAGAACATTCCATGCATAAAATCCGGCACAGGGTGGGGGGGTCTGTGGTGAAAGTTTCTTCCGGACCCTGCTACGGCCCGCAAGAAAATCCCCCCGGGAAGCAATCATCCGCTCAATAATTTACGACGTATAACTGCGATTATTCCCCGGCAGGATCGGATTCTTTGCCCGCATCTGCCAGAATTTTTTTTCACCACAGACCCCCACACACGACCGCGAAGGCTTTCTCTTCCCGCAGCGTTCCCGTACATCGGGAATGAATGATATGAGACTCTTCATGCCAAAACCCAATACAAAGAGTGCGGTCCGGATACTGGATACCCCGTTTGCGGACATCGCGGCATTCAATGCCGTTGTCCGGACCCTCATCCTCACCAACCCGCTCGGCTGCACACCCTACATGAGCGCCCGAAGGAACCACCCGCCAGTCGAGATCGTGCGGGAGATGTACACCGCGAAGTTCGTGTACCTGGACAAGAACAAGAAACAGATCGGGCGCGGGCTGGAGACGTACGATTCCGTTGAGGGGTACGAAGACGGCATCGCCGCAGTCATCTCCAACATGGCCAACATAGCAGCACACCGGGGCAGGGCCCGGCATCTCCCGGACAAAGACCACTTCACCGTTCTCCTGAAGTGCCATGCCCAGGAGGGGGAGAAGTTCTTTTTGAGCCTGGCGCGGGACCGGATAACCGTCTCGTCCTATACCGATGATGCCATCCGCGGGCGGGTGGAGCAGTGGGCGGACGGGGTGCCGGAACTGGCCTGAACAGAGGGTGAACCGGGCATTCACTCGGCCATAGATCCCGGGGAATCTGCTACATCTTCCACCCGGCAGATCTGCACCCAGATATCCCCGTAGAAATCCTCCTGCCGCAGGGTGCAGCGCCCGTCGAGGGCCAGGAAGAGGAGCGGGATGAAGACCTCCGGGATGCCCCAGTCCAGCTGGCGGCAGAGATCGGCTAGCGTCATCTCCTCGTCGATCTCCAGTCCCCCGAGGTATTCGGCCAGCCGGACCATGGACGATTCCTGGAATCCTTCCTCGTGGGCGATACTGACCACGTCGTCGGCATCGATCAGGGAATCGTCATCAACGCTGATACCGGAAGCCATCCGCCTCCTGCGGCGCTCCTCCTTCTCGATGTTCTTGAGCTCGGTTATCAGCTCGAAGAGGGTTGTCGGGCTCTTCCGCATGTTCTTCCGGTCAAGGCGGCGCTGGATCTCGTGTTCGAGCCGCTCGATGGGGCCGAGACGGCCGCCGTAATCGATATCCTCTGCTCCCCCGCCAAAGTCATCGCCGAAGAGGTCCTCCCCGTCGCCCTCGTCCTCGATCTCCGGAGCTTCCACAATGGCGAGCTGTTCGGACTTCATCCGCAGGAGCGTTGATGCGTAGAAGAGCGTCCTTCCCGAGACCTGGAGATTGAGCTCGCGCCTCCGGTCCAGCTCCGAGAGGAAACGGTCGGTGACCTCGATGATGTTGATGTTCCAGGGATCGATCTCCCCCCGCTCGGCCATGCCGACAAGGATCTCGACCGGGTCCTCGAGCGGCACCTGGATCACCGGCCCGGCCTCCGGCGGGTTTCCGGCACCATCGGCCTGATTCACGGGAACCGGTTCGCCGGGGGGCAGCCATTCCTTCCCGGTGGGATCATCCGCCGGCATGCGCCTTTACCCCGGTAACGAGCGTGCTCTTGTCCGGCCGCAGCGTCACGCCCATGATCCGTTCGGCAGCCTCGATCATCGGTTTTCTCAGGGAGACGATGATGAACTGCGAGCTCGGCGCAAGTTCCGAGACCATCGAGGAGATCCGCTCCACGTTGGCACCGTCAAGCGACATGTCCACTTCGTCAAACGCATAGAACGGGGCCGGGATGTAGCGCTGGATCGAGAAGATGAAGGCAAGGGTGGTGAGCGACTTCTCGCCGCCGGAGAGGGAGTTGAGCAGGTGGACTTTCTTGTCCCGGGGCTTGACGGCAAACGTCATCCCGCCGGTGAACGGGTCCTCCTCGTTCTCGAGAACCAGGTTCCCGCTCCCGCTTGTCAGCCGGGCGAAGATCTCCCGGAAATTGGCATCGATGGCCTTGAACGCCGTGGAGAACGCCTGGTACTTCATCTGCTCGTACTGCTCGATCCGCTCGATCAGGCTCTCCCGTTCGCCCGAGAGCGTCTCCTTCTTCTCGGTCCGCTCGGTCACCTGCCGCTCGACTTTCTCGTACTCCTCGATGGCAAGCATGTTCACCGCGCCTATCTTCCGCAGCGCCCCGTCGGCCTCGGCAATCTTGCCTTCAATCTCGGAGAGGGTCAGATTGGTGTCCATCTCGCCTATCTGCTGGCGGAGCATCTCGATCTCAAGGGCCAGTGTCCTGGAGCGCTCCTCGAGAGCCGTGAGCAGGGCGGTGATGCGCTCCTTCTCGGCATCGAACTTCATCAGGTTCAGTTCGGAGTCGTGGATATGCGAGGAGACTTCGGAGCGCTTCTTCCGGAGTTCGTCGAGCTCTCCCGAGAATTCCTTCTGGCGCTCCTCCAGTGCTGCAATCTGCGTCCTGTTGGCCGCGATCTGTTCTCCTGCTGCGCTGATCTCCGAATCGAGCTCCCGGTTGCGTTCGTCCTGCCGGGTCCGCTCCTCCCCGAGTTCCGCGATCCGTGCATTGAAGTGCTGCCGCTCCCGCTGGGCATCGTTGACATCGGCGTCCTTGTTCCGGAGCCGGCGCTCGGACTCCTCGATCTCTTTTCTCTTCTTCTCGAGCTGCTCGGTGAGGGCCGGGATGTTGGTGTCGTCGAGGCGCTTCTTGATCTCCTCGATCTGGCCGACAAGGCCGTTGATGATCCCCGTAACGGAGTCGAGCTTTGTTTCGAGCCCGGCCAGTTCCGCAGCCCCGTTCTTCGTCTCCTCCTGCTGGCGGAGCACTGCTGCTTCGATCGTCTGCTTCTCGACTGTGATCGCATCGAACCGGCGGGTGAATTCCTCGGTGAACATCGAGAAGCGGGCCACCTGCTGGTCGATCTCGTTTCTTTTGGTCCGCTTTGCATCCACTTCCTCGGTCAGGCGCTTGATCCCGGCATCGAGCGTGGAGGCCTGGCCCGCGAGTTCCCCGAGGCGCGACCGCAGGCGCATGATCTCGTCGTCCACCGCAGCCCCGAAGCCCCGGACGGTCTGCTTCCGGACCGAACCGCCGGTGATGGCCCCGCTCTTCTCCAGAAGTTCGCCATCCATCGTCACCATCCGGTATTTCCCGATCAGCTTCCGGGCCCGCTCGAGCGTGTCAACGACAACCGTTGCACCGAGAGCGACCGCAAATGCCCGGTCGTATTTCGGATCGTACTCGAGCAGGTTGACCGCGTAATCCACAACACCCGGCTCTTTGAGCGGCGGGAGGGCCGGTGGACGGAGTTTGTTGAGCGGGAGGAATGTGGCCCTGCCCAGGCGCTCCTCCTTGAGGTACCGGATCGCCCCGGCCGCCACTTCATCGTCGTCGCAGACAACGAACTGGAGCTTGTTGCCGGCCGCCACGTTGAGGGCGGTCGAGTACTCCTTGGGGGCTTTGCCAAGATCCGCAATCGTGCCATGGACGCCTTCCATGCCCATGACCGCTTCGAGGGCTTTTCCCCCCGATTCCCCCCGGGCCTGCTGGGCTGCTTCGAGCCTTATTGCATCCTGCTCGTACTCTTTCATCTCGTTCCGGAGACGTTCGAGGGACGAGCGCTGGGCAAAGAGCGAGCTTTCGAGCTCGGAGAGGTTCCGGTCCAGCTCCTTCTTCTCGGCCGCGAGATCTTCGGTGCCTTTTTTGCTCTCGGCGAGCTGGGTCTGTTTTGCCGCATATTCCTCGTCGAGCTGCCGGAGAAGGCCGGTGAGCCGTTCGAGTTCGCCGGTCCGCATCCGGCTCTTCTCGATGAAGAGGTCCTGCTGGTGGAGGATCCCCGATCGCTCCCCTTTCTTCTCCTCCACCTCCTTCATGAGGGCAAAAAGCCGGTCCCGGGCCCCTTCCGTGTCCTGGCTGTGGGCTTTTATCTCGGTCTCGATCTTCTCGGCAAGAGCCTTTGCGGTTGCCACTTCCATCGCGATGTTGGTCCGGTCAATGGAGAGCGAGCGGATCTGGTCGGTGCATTCGGCAACCCGGGCCTCGGACCTCTTGGCATCCAGGTAGGTGCGGTTGATGGCTTCGAGATTGGTCTCTTTTTCCTTCCGAAGCCTTATGATGGTCTGTTCAGAGAGCCGGATCCCGCTCTTTGCCTCTTCGAGTTCTGCTATCAGCTTGAGATAATCCGCACCGCTCTTCTTGTTGATGAGCTCGTCGATATCTTTTAAGTCGGCCTGGAGATAGGAGAGTTCGTTCTCCTCGATGCTCCGGTCGGAGGCGATCCGGGTGACCTGGACCGTGTGGTCCTCCACGGAACGCTTAAGGGAGGCAAGTTCCTTCTCCCGCTCGTGGAGCTGGGCTGCCGACCGGCAGTTCTGGTAATAGGCGAGATCCTTCTGCCATTTCTGGTATTCGAGGGCCGCGGTCCGTTCGCGCTTGAGCTCGTTTGCCCTCCGTCCGAGTTCGAGTAAGAGAAGTTCCTCGCGCTCGATGCGCTCGCGGACGATATCCAGTTCTGCAAGGGACTGCTGCTTCTTGGTGTCGAACTCCGAGACCCCGGCGATCTCGTCGATGATCTTCCGGCGTTCGAAATCGCTCATCTCCATGATCCGGGTGACATCGCCCTGCATCACGACATTGTAGCCGTGCGGTTTGATACCGTGTCTGGCCAGGTGATCAACGATATCGCTCTGCTTGCAGAGCCGCTCGTTCAGGTAATTGTAGCTGTAATAGCCATTGCCGGTCCGCTTGATCCTCCGCCGGATCTTCGTGCCGTCGGAGAAGACAAGGGAGACTTCGGCAGTATTCTTCCCGGAGTTCAGGTTGATGAGGTCGGTGAGCTTCTCCGCCCGGAGATTGCGGGAGCTCGAGAGGGCAAGGACGAAAAGAACCGAATCGATGATATTGCTTTTACCGGATCCATTGGGACCGGATATGACGGTAAAACCCTCTAAAAAGGGAATTTTTGTCTTTTTTGAAAAAGACTTGAAATTATCGATCTCCAGCTCTGTGATATGCAAAGATCCGGCTCCTTACTTCTTTCCGGAATCTGACTTGTCTTCTTCAGCAGCGTAGATCAGGTCGCTTTGCTTGGCCTTGGTTGAAACACCTTTCTTGTTGCGCCCGTACCCGGCCGATGCAACGATGTAGTCCTTGTCCCCGCGCCGGGGTTCGAGCTTCATCGTCCCGTCCGGCTGCATGATCAGGTCCATGGCCGGTTCTGCGGGCTCGGCGGGTGCTGCTGCAGACTTGGGCCGGATGACCGTTGTGCCGCTTGCGGAAGTGGTGGGCTGGGGTGCTGAGGCCGGGGCGCTTCCGGAGCTCTGGACGATCGGCCCGCGTTTGAGTTCCTGCCTGCTGCGTTCCTCGGTCTGCTTGGACATCTTCATGGCGATGGACTTGAGGTCCAGAAGTTCCTGGGTGAGTCCCTTGACCAGCGCTTCCATCTCACGTACTTTCTTTTCGAGGGCCGCAACCCGGTCCTCGCTCGGTCCTGAACTTTCCATCATGGTAATCGTTCTCTCCTGTTCATCTAGTTCGTGCTCAAGATATTTGATCTTTGCATCAGACTGCGCCATAATGAACCTGTACTGTACTGGTGCGGCGCATCCCCTATTAATAATAGTAGTGATCGCCTGATTAGGAAAAAAGGTTTGCGCTTTATCTGGACGTGTTTTTGCCAAAAGCCGGTAGCAGTCCATTGGATGGCACAGGACCTGGCCGGCCCGGGATCTGCCGGTACGTTATTACCTCTAAGAAAAGGTATTACCTCAAAAGAGCGAACCCTTCTCCATATGTCGTATCTGTCAAAAACCGATCCAGCGATTGCAGATATCATCGAAAAAGAGAGGCTCCGGCAGGTCAATGGCCTGGAGCTGATCGCTTCCGAGAACGTTGTTTCCCGTGCAGTGCTCGAAGCCATGGGATCGATCATGACCAACAAATATGCCGAGGGCTACCCCGGCAAGCGGTACTATGGCGGATGCGAGTTCCACGATATGGCCGAGAACCTGGCCCGCGACCGGCTCAAGCAGCTCTTCGGCGCAGAGCACGCCAATGTCCAGGCTCACTCGGGCACCCAGGCGAACATGGCGGTTTATTTTGCAGCCATCAAGCTGGGAGACAAGATCCTCTCCATGAAACTCAACCAGGGCGGCCACCTTTCCCACGGTTCCCCGGTCAGCTTCACCGGTAAATTCTACCAGGTGGCACAGTACGGCGTTGATCCGGGGACCGAGATGCTCGACTACGGTGCAGTTGCGGAGATGGCAAAGCAGGAGAAGCCCCAGATCATCGTCTGCGGTGCCTCGGCGTACCCCCGTACCATCGACTTCAAGGCATTCCAGGAGATCGCCGATGATGTCGGTGCGGTCTGTCTGGCCGATATCGCCCACATCGCAGGTCTTGTCGCAACCGGCCTCCACCCGAACTCGGTCGGCGTGGTCAACTATACCACCACCACGACTCACAAGACCTTACGCGGACCCCGCGGCGGCGCCATCATGTGCAATGCTGATCTCGGCGTTGCCATCGACAAGGCGGTCTTCCCCGGCATGCAGGGCGGCCCCCTTATGCACACGATCGCGGCAAAGGCGGTCTGTTTCGAGGAGGCGCTCAAGCCCTCGTTCAAGGAATACAACAAGCAGATCATCAAAAACGCCAAAGTCCTTGCCGAGACCCTTATGGCAAACGGCCTCCGGCTTGTCTCGGGCGGCACGGACAACCATCTCATGCTCCTCGACTTAACCGAGCAGGGCATCACCGGTCTCGAAGCAGAGGTTGCGCTCGGCAAGGCTGGCATCACGGTCAACAAGAACACCATCCCGAACGAGACCAAGAGCCCGTTTGTCACAAGCGGCCTGCGGATCGGTACCCCGGCCGTCACATCCCGGGGCATGAAAGAGGCGGACATGCGCCTCATCGGGAACTGGATTGCAAGTGTCATCAAGGACAGCAAGAACGAGACACTCATCCGCGACGTCCACGGAAAAGTGGAAGCGCTTGCAGGCAAGTTCTCCCTCTATCCCGAATAATTTCAGAGGTACCGGCATGGCAACCATTCTCGACGGAAAGAAGATCTCGGAGATGCGTCTTGAGATCCTTAAGGAAGAGATCGAGGATTCCGGTCTCTATCCCCGGCTTGCGACGGTCATTGCCGGAAGCGACCCGGCATCGCAGATGTACGTGCGGATGAAGCACCGGGCCTGCGAGCAGGTGGGGATCGGCTCCGTCGGGATAGAACTGCCAGCGGATGCAACAACCCAGAACGTCCTTGATGCGGTGAGAAGACTCAACAAGGACGAGGATATCAGCGGCATCCTCGTCCAGCTCCCGCTCCCGAAACAGATCGATCCGGAGCAGGTGATAGATGCCATAAGCCCGGCAAAGGACGTGGACGGGTACCACCCGGAAAACATGGGGCTCCTCTTCTCAGGAAAACCCCGGTTCACGTCGTGCACGCCAACGGGGATCATGACCCTCCTTTCCGAATACAAGATACCCGTTGCCGGCGCCAGGGCGGTTGTTGTCGGCCGGAGCATCGATGTCGGGCGCCCGATGTCGGCCCTGCTCACCAATGCCGATGCAACCGTCACGGTCTGCCACAGTAAAACCCGGGAGCTCAATGAAGAGCTCAGGAGGGCGGATATCCTGGTCTCGGCCATCGGCAAGGCGCATTTCATAACGCCGGAGATGGTGAAGCCCGGCGCGGTTGTCATCGATGTCGGCATCAACCAGCTGAACGGGAAACTCGTCGGCGATGTGGACTTCGCCGCGGTAAAGGAGATCGCATCGGCCATCACGCCGGTTCCCGGCGGTGTCGGCCCGATGACCATTGCAACCTTAATGGAGAACACGTTCCGTGCAGCAAAGGTGAGGGCATGCGACAGTGCGTGGTGAACAAGCTTGTCATCGGCGGGGATGCCCCCCCCCGGGTCATGGGCGTGCTCAACGTCAGCCCGGAATCCTTCTACCACGACTCGTTCATCCCTTCGAGCGAGATCCATAAAAAAGCCGTCGAGATGATCGAAGCCGGGGCGGACCTGCTCGATGTGGGCGCCCGGAGCACTGCTCCCAATGCGCAGGCGATCAGCGGAACCGAAGAAGCAAGCCGGATCGATGCGGCCCTGAAAGAGCTTGACGGGACCGGGTTCACCATCTCGGTGGACACGATGAATCCCTGGGTGCTGGATGTCTGCCTGAAGCACGAGATCCATGCAGTGAATGATATTGCCGGGTTCGCATCGCCTGCATATGTCCAGCGTGTGGCACAGGCCGGACTCCCCGCGTTCGTGATGGCAACGGATTATATCCCCGGGGATGCAGTCGGGCTCGATGCCACGATCGCCACCCTGGCAGCCGTGGTTCAGCGATGCGAATCTGCAGGGATCGACAACTATGTGCTCGACCCGGGCATCGGGATCTGGACGCCGTACCGTTCTTACGATGACAACTGGGAGCTCTGCCGCAATTTCGACCGGTTCAGACAGTTCGATCGCCCGCTCCTTGCTGCAATCTCACGGAAGAGTTTCATCGGGAGCATTGTGAACCGGGAGCCGGAGGAACGGCTTGCCGGGAGCCTTGCCGTGACGTTTGAGCTTTTGAGGAAAGGTGCATCCATTGTCCGGACCCACGATGTGGCACAGACCCTTGATACAATCCGCGTGTACGAGCGGATGGTGAACGGGATATGAACAGCACGTTCGAGGTCTTCGGGCTCTCAACCGGCATCATCCACAGCGGGGATTCCATTGCCGACCGCGTTGTTGCAACCGCAAAGGAAGTCTGCGATGGTTTTGAGGACGGGGATATCCTGGTCCTTGCCGAGACCGCGGTTGCAACCTCGGAAGGAAACGTGGTGGATCTCTCGTTTGTTACCCCATCCCCCCGGGCCCTCGAACTGGCAGGACAATACCACATGGATCCCAGGACCGTCGAAGTGGTCCTCCGGGAGAGCGACTCCATTGTCGGGGGTATCCCGGGGTTCCTCCTCTCCATGAAGAATGGCACCCTCCTGCCCAATGCCGGCGTGGATGCATCGAACGCACCCCCGGGCTGCGTCACCCCGCTGCCGGCCGACCCGGACAAGAGCGCACTCGCCATCAAGGAGGCCATAAAAAGCCAGACGGGGAAATCCATCGGTGTCATCATTGCCGACAGCCGCACCCATGCCATGCGCCTTGGCTGCAGCGGCGTTGCCATCGGGGCAGCCGGCATCACTGCCGTGATCGACGACCGGGGCCGGTGCGATCTCTTCGGCCGGAAACTGGAAGTCACGAAAAGGGCGGTTGCAGACAACATCGCCTCGGCAGCCGAACTGGTCATGGGCGAAGCCGATGAATGCACTCCTGCAGCAATTGTCCGGGGAATCGGTCTTTCAATCGGGGATCATGTGGGTATCGAGACCATCGATGCCACCGACTGCCTCTTCATGGGAGCGTTCCGGAACAGCCGGACCGAATGGTAACTCCTCTTTTCCCTAATTCTTTGAAAGAGGATTATTCATCATCCACTCCCTACACACGAACATATCCCCGTGTGACGCACACACTTTTTTTAGTTCGGGCAGGACAGGATACAAAAAAATATTCCTCTCCGGAACCGAGATCTTCCGGACATGGCAGCAGGGAAGGAGGCAAAAATACCGGAGAGCCACAATCGGCACCGGTCCCGGAGACCCGACAGGACGCTTTCGGTCCTTCCCGTTCTGACCAGCCTCATTGTACTCCTTCTCACCTGCGCCGGTTGTATCCATACCGGCGGGCCTGGTACCGGTACACCCGACAGCCGGAATTACGGTGCGGATTCCACAGGTTATTTCCTGTACCAGAACCTCGTCAATACGTCTGCAGGGAGTGTGACCGGCCCGGGCAGGACCGACACCTCCCCCGAAGACCGGAAAGCAGCCGCCATCCGGGATGCCATGGATTCGCGGGACCCGGTAACCCGGGACTTTGCTGTCTCGCTCATCCCGCGGACCCATGGCGGGCCGTTCAACCTTGCCCAGATCTGCGACCTCTGGGAAACCGTTTACTCCCGCTGGACCTACGTGGATGATCCAAGAACCGGCGACTATTACTCCCCCGCCAGCCACACCATTGCCCTCGGGCTCAAAGGCGACTGCGATGACTTCGCCATCGTTGTTGCCGCCATGATAGAATCGGTTGGCGGGGATGCCCGCGTCATCTATGCTTCAAACGGCACGGCCGGTCATGCCTACCCGGAAGTGTATGTCGGTACAACAAAGGAGGAGTTCGATGCAGCTGCAGGGTATATCCGGCAGCGGTATAAAATAACGGACGTGGGCTGCCACATCACCAATGGTCCGGCCGGACCGCGTTACTGGCTCAACCTTGACTGGTGGAGCCGGTACCCCGGCGGGAGATTCTTTGGCGATGACGGGGTCCGGATCGCCTATTACCCGGATGGTCACTGGGAGCGGGTGGAGGCAGGATCGGTCCCATCCTGATCCCGATTCAAACTCTGAACGTTCTTTGCTGAAATAATTCAACCTGCAGAGGCATGGCCCGGACGTTTAATTCTTGTATTTCCCAAGCAACCTGATAGTGACACCGGATGGCTGACAAGAAAGCAAGAGAGGGGGAGAACGGGAACCGCCCCATACTCACCGACCCGCCCTTTTACCTGCCGGAGTTCGAGAAGTCGTACCGGTACATCATCGACGAGTACGAGATAGAACCCCGCGATATCGCCATCTTCATGCCCTGTGCAGTCAGGAAACCCTACTCAGCAAGCCCCAGCCACCAGATCATACGGATGATCATCTCCCAGGTTTTCGAGCCATCGCAGTACCACATCGTCATCTTCGGCACCTGCGGGATTGTTCCTGCCGAACTCGAAGAGATGTACCCGTATGCCCATTACAAGTACATGCTCGGGAAGTGCAAAGACGAGAAGATCAAGGAGGATTTCCTCCGCATCGAGACTGACCGGGTAGCGGAATACCTTACCAAAACAAAGACTGCGTACAAGTACCGCGTTGCGTATTGCATCGGGCTTTTCCGGGAAGCCCTGGTGAGGGGTTCCGAGAAAGCAGGCGTGCCTCTCGATCTCCTCCTCCCCACCCACGACCTGATCAACCGGGTCATCGAGGAGGACGACTGCCAGTTCCAGGAAGGCAGCCTCTCGATGGAGAAATACCGGGCCGAGTTCTGCGACGGGCTCATCCGGTTCCGGAACGGGCATTACCCGAAAGGAAAGGAATAACCGGGGAACCGGCCGAAGGGAGCCCGCACGTTCACGGGCTGCTGCAGATATCGTCCAGGGCTTTTTTTGCAGCATCCTTCCGGGCTGCCGAGAGGGAGAGCCCCGATCCATCGAAGGTTCTCCCATCCGCGAGCGTGACCCTGACGGAGAAATGCAGTTTGTTCTCGGGGCCGCTCCGGGATACTTCGTCGTACCGGGGGAGAGGCTGGTTCTGCTTCTGGTAATATTCCTGCAGGATACCGATCACATTCTCCTGAGGATTGCAGGTATCAAGGGGGATCTTCATGATGGCATTGACAAAGTAGGTCACGTCATCGAGCCCGACTTCGCAATAGAGAGCCCCGATGAACGCCTCGAACGCCCCGCCGGTGATGCGCTCCCCGTACGTGTTCTGCTCCCCGATGACAAGGGGGATCAGCCGGGTGAAGATCTTCTTCCCATGCTGCCGGGACAGGGCATCCAGGGCCCGGTTGGAGACAACGCTGCTCAGGATCCTGGTCATCTCCCCTTCGTTGAGCACCGCGTTGCGCTGGGTGAAGAGGGTCTGGGCCACGATGAGTTCGAGTACCCGGTCGCCGAGGAATTCGTACCGCTGCCAGTCTTCTTTTGAGATATCCCAGCGCTCCGCACCAGTAGTCCCGTACGCGGCATTGAAAAGGGAGATGAAGGTATCAATGATGGCATCGACGTCCGGATCGGCCTCGTGGAGAAGATCCGCAAGAGAATGACCAGACCCCCGGCTCATACCATGGGTTCAGCAGGAGAGGGTGATAATGCTATCGATTGCGGGTCACGCCAACCCGGCCCTTATCGACAGCGAGGGAAAAGCCCAGCTCCTCAAGGTACGCCCGGCTCTTCCCCGATCCGTGGATCAGGAGCTCGACAAGATCATCTTCCTCGTCAATATCCGTGTGGAGCCGGAACGAATCGATCACTTCGCAGGAGAGGCCCGCTTCTTCCGCTATCTTCATGTGTTTTGTGAAACTGGCGCCGTAATAATCAACATGGAAACGTTTTGGTTCCTTCAGGAAGATAGCGTTCGTACCGCCGCCCCGGCCCGGGACAATCGCCATATCCTTCTCTGTCGATATAACCCGGCGGATGGATTCGGCATTGGCAAGGGGAAGATCGGCCATGATGATGAGCGCCGAGGTGACGGACTGCGGGAGGATCTCGTTGAGGGCCCCGTTCAGGTCAGCGTCGAGAATAGTGACCTGAACATCCTCGCTGTCGTAAAGTTCGGAGCAGACTACCACCGGGCTGAGCATGGCGTCCTTTGCTGCGTCTTTGACATCGGACAGCATAGCGTTTGCAAACTGCTCCCGTTCCTCCTGACTGAGTATTGCGGAAAGTCGGGTCTTGGGGTTTTTTGGTTTATAGGGAATGAGTGCTGGAGGACACATGTACAGCGAGATACGCCGGGGATGAAAAAAAAGATACTGATGTTGCATTTCCTGCCGGCCGGGCATGGCAGGAATGGTGTGGTTTAACATCCCGCAAGTCGAGATTTCTGGGAATGGAGAATATCCGGTATACCATACGGAAAGTGCCCGAACGGACCGTTGTCGGGATCTCGAAGAGAACCTGCAATGCCGATGGCAGGAGCATCGATGACATTCCGGCCTGCTGGAAGGAGTTCCTGTCCCAGAACTCCACGGCAAAAATAAAGAACCGGGCAATCCCCCCGACCCTGTATGTCGTATACTCGGATTATGCCAGTGACTGGCGGGGAGAATATTCGTTCCTGCTCGGCTGCGGGGTGACCCGGGCCGAAACGGTTCCCGAAGGAATGGAAGTCCGGCGAATCCCCGCGCAGACCTACGCGGTCTTCAATGTAAAAGGAAAGATGCCGGACGAGCTGCTCGGCATCTGGAGCACGATCTGGCTCTCCGAGCTGCCCCGGACCTATACGTACGATTTCGAGGTGTACGACAAGCGGTTCACCCGGCCGGCGAGCAAGGAAGTCGACGTGTACGTGGCAATTGACCCGGAACAGCTGGAAAAACTCAAGAAGTAATTCCCTTTTTTCTCCAGCCCGGGTTTGTAAAACCCTAGTTTTACCCAGACACCGTAGAGAGGATGGCCTGGACGAGTGAGTGTATCCCCAATGAGAAGACTCCCCTACCCGGCAGGCTACCTGGGCGATCACCGGACTGGATAAGGGGATACGGACGGCTGACCGATGCCCGGGTGGTTCTGGAGGGGAATGGAGAGCTGCCACTGGCCAGAGATTCCGCGCACGCTTGAAAAATTCACCGTGAGCTGGCGGGATCCTTCCGGCAGGGGTTCGATCTTCCAAAAAACGTACGTTGTATTGTACGAGTAACCACCACCTGGCATGGTCAGGAGGGGCCGGCCCCCGTCCACCTGCCAGACCGCGTGCAGATCGGGGTTGGCCGGGGGAAGGGTAACAACGGGTGACGGGGTGGCGGGAGGAGGCGTGTTGTCAGAGATGCGGATCATGACCGTGCAGGCCTCCGGCGTGCACTGGAGGGAATCGACCGTGACCATCTCCCTTCCTGTGGACAGGCTCACGTTTGCAGGAATCTTCCCGACAAGCGGCCGGGCTGGAGGTACGTACTCGTAGGGGGGCATGACACCTTCCCTGTACGGGACGGGCTGCACCGACGCGCCGATCTTCTCCAGGTCTTCCCGCGGGAGCGTGCCGGTGAGCATATAACACCACCCGCGGTCACCCCAGGAGAGTTCCCCTGTCTCTTTTCGCGCTGCCCGGAGTGAGCCTTCGACAGCCGGCTGGAACACCGGTTTGTCCGAACATTTTGTCGAGTTCCGGAATTGTTCGACAAGAATGACCTCTTCGTCCTTACCCCGGGAGTAAGTGAAATAGAATTCTCCGCTGCCAAACGGATTTTCAATAGGTCCCTGAGGCAGCGAACCGAACGTGAAGAAGAATCCCTCGGGCAGGAACGTAGGGAGGGAGAACGCCTGGCCTGGCGGGGCATTTTTCTGCATTACGTACAGGGAGGAGGTATAGAGCGGGAAGTAATGCGGCGGGTGCGGATTGGCCGCTGGCTGGGGGGTCGGCGCCGGCGAATCAGCAGGTGTTTTACTCGCGGTATCAAGACACCCGGCTGCCGCAACAAAGAGAAGGACGATGACAAGGACTGTTCCAGAGAGGGGAAAAGGGGATCCGGCCTGCATGAAGATATCACTAATATTATTCAATATAATTATATATTATATTTCGTTTCGGTTACCTGACTTCGCCGTCATGGGAGTGAGCGGACACCCTCCCGATCAGGCTGCAACCCGGATCAGGACCGGCAGGATCGTGAGCAGGAGAGAGACGGCAACCGGGATGACGAGATTATCATCAATCGGGGAGAGGAGTTCAATAAGGCCTGCAAGAACGGCAACCACCGCAACCCCGGGCAGCGTCAGGAACGGGAGAAGGAAGACTGCCGTGACGAGGATGGCTGCTGCCGTACCTTCGAGGGATTTGCCATTGAAGATGCGGATCCTCCCGTATCGCACCCCGACCAGGGTTGCAACCCCATCGAGAACGGCAACCGTAACCAGTGCAGGGACCGCCACCTGCACGGGAAACAGGATGACGGTGACGAGCGCGCCCACCGCGAAGTAAAGCGCTCCTTTCCCGGGCAGGCTGTCACCCCGGTCCGCATATTTTACCAGTGCGGTGAAGAGGGGGAGACGATAGTCACGGAGGATGAGATCCACAAGGATGACCCCGAAAAAGAGGCCCAGCGCAAGAACAGAAAGTGCAGTGGTATGATCCACCAGGAGGACCATTGCTGCAATGGCAAGGCCGAAGAGGATGTGGACCAGTTTGCGGAAGAGCTCGTGCATTCAACCATTGTTCGTCTGCAGGGGATAAAAACCGGTGGTCCGGCCCCCGGGAACGCGGGGGGACGTACCGTATTTGGATGTGTACAGGAGATCTCGTACCAAGAACGTAATCCGGCTCGCATTGACCGGGAAAGTTACCCGTTCTTCTTTATTTTTTCTTCCGGGATACTGATCTCGAGGCGTGCCCCTTTGCCCGGTTCGCCGGTCTCCCGGATAGTCATCCCGCAGAACAAGAGGATCTCCCGCACCAAGAAGAGGCCCCACCCGGTCCCTTTGCCAAAACCGCGTTCAAAGATCTTGGTCTTGTCGCCTGCAGGGATCCCTTCGCCATCATCTTCGAAAACCAGCTGCGTATCGCCCGCAGGACCGTCCTGCAGGAAGATGCGGATCCGGGTGGCTTTGACCCCGTGGCGCTTGGTATTGTCAAGGATCTGGATCATCGCCTTTCCGAGCTGGGGGTCGGCAAAGATCGCTGCCTGCCCGGTCTCGTCAGCAATCTGAACGGGGCGTAGATCAACTTCTTCGCCGGCCTGGTGGATGAGCTGCCGCAGCGGGAGCCAGGCCGGGGGAAGAGCCCCGATATTCTGGTAATCCTTGGCAAAGGCAAACTGCCGGCGGATCTTGTCAACCGCATTTTTTTCCCGCTCCAGATAGGTCAGGAGTTTGGGATCTTCGATCATCATCCCGAGCAGTTCGTTATACCCGACAATTGCTGTGAGCTGGTTGAGAACATCGTGACGGGTGACGCTGCCAACCAGCTGGAGCTTCTTTTCTGCAAATGCCAGCGCACGCCTCAGTTCGTCGGGTGTCATGCCGGCATACAGCGGTTCCTCTGCTCCCGCAGAGTTTCTTTCCGGTTCCGCAGCCGGTTCCTTTTCCTTGAACAACATCAGAATCCCCGAAAGATTATGCCCCTGAACCGCTTGTTAGGCAATTTGAATTATGTCTGCCCGGCACATTATTGTTGTCTTTTTCATCAGGGGAGAGCCGGCAAAAGGTCACACCTCAACAACAGGTTTCAATAGGTGCGCAGGTATACCACATCTCATGCAGTTGCGGACCGTTACTTTCTCAAAGAATGTCTTTCTCCCGCTCACTACGGTCTGCCACAACCGCTGCGGGTACTGCTGCTTCCGAACCCCCGTGCAGGAGGGCTGCCTTATGTCTCCTGAGGAGGTCGGGCGGACAATTGAGCGGGGAGCGGCCCTTGGGTGCACGGAGGCTCTCTTCACCTTCGGCGAGAGGCCTGAGAACGAACCGGGATTTGCAGACCTCATCAGGTCGAAAGGGTTCAACACAATCCTTGATTACTGCGAGGCCATGTGCAACATGAGCATCGGATACGGTATCCTGCCCCACACCAATGCAGGTATCCTCACGTATGATGAGATGGACCGGCTCCGGCAGGTGAACGCGAGCATGGGACTGATGCTCGAGACCACCGCGGAGATACCGGCCCATGCCACATCTACGGGCAAGTCGCCGGATGTCCGCCTGGCCATGATGGAGGATGCGGGAAAACTGAAGATACCGTTCACGACAGGTCTTCTCCTTGGGATCGGTGAGACCATGGCCGACCGGGAGGATTCGCTCTTTGCCATCCGGGATCTCCAGAAGCGTTACGGGCATATCCAGGAAGTGATCATTCAGAACTTCTGTCCCAAGCCCGGTACCGAGCTTGCAGGAAGCCCGGTGCCGACAACCGACGAGATCTGCGCCACCATACGTATGGCGCGGGACATTCTCCAGGAGGAGATAGCCATCCAGATCCCGCCAAACCTCATCGATGCCTCGCTCCTGATTCCCTGCGGGGTCGATGATCTGGGGGGCATCTCACCGGTCACCATCGATTACGTGAACCCGGAACACCCGTGGCCGGCGTTCGATGAACTGAGGGTAATTGCCGGCGATGCAGTCCTCAAAGAGAGGCTCTGCATCTATCCCCGGTTTATTGAACGGGGCTGGTACCCGCCGGCTTTGCAACCTCTAATTAACCGGCTCGAACAAAGAATAAGGTAAGGAGCAGATCGTGAAGCAGAAAGACCTTCTCTATGCCGGGAAAGCCAAATCGGTGTACCGGACGGATAAAAAAGGCAGACTGATCGTTGAATTCCGGGACGACATCACCGCATTTGACGGCGGCAAAAAAGATACCCTCAAGAACAAGGGCAGTTATAATGCCGGGGTTTCAGCGTTCTTCTTCGATTATCTCGCAAAGAACGGCGTCAAGACCCATTTTATCGAGATGCTGGATGGCAACCGCATGGCGGTTCGCGAACTGGAGATGATCCCGCTCGAAGTGATTGTCCGGAACATCGCGGCCGGCTCCATTGTCCGGAATTACCCGTTCAAGGAAGGGACGAAACTGGATCCTCCGGTCATTGTCATCGATTTCAAGGACGACTCCCGGCACGACCCGATGCTCAACGACGACCTGATCGTTGCCCTGAAACTCGCAACCCCGCAGGAACTCAGGAGGATCAAAAAAGCTGCGCTCGAAGTGAACCTCCACCTGAAAAAACTCCTTGCCCGGGAGGGAATAACCCTTGTTGATTTCAAGATCGAATTCGGCAAACAGGGCAGGACCATCTATCTCGGCGACGAGATCAGCATGGACTCCATGCGCCTCTGGGACAAGAAGACCGGCGAGTCGCTCGACAAGGATGTCTACCGGTTCAACAAGGGAGATGTGATGGATACCTACAACCGGGTTGCGCAGCGGATCACGAAGACCGCAAAAAAGCGGTAAGCAGGCGGATCGTCCGGTCAAGCGCAAAGACTAACGTCTCATATGCAAAAAGTATCGTGACTATCAAAGAGTTCAATCGGATATTATGACAGAAGATATTCATGCAGAAGAGGATATGCTGAAGTGGGCGAAAGCCTATGCCCACAAGCAGCACTGGACCCTCAACACCGATGAAAAACAACTATCCACGGTCATCAAGGGGCTCGTGCGCAACAAGACCAAGTTCGGGCGGCCCTACTGCCCCTGCCGGCTCCGGAGCGGGGATGAGGAGAAGGACAGGAACATCGAGTGCCCCTGCATTTACCACAAGGACGAGATTTCCACCATGGGTCACTGCCACTGCAACCTCTATTACAAACAATAACCATTCTTTTCTCCCTCACGAACAGGGCAGGTGCCCGTATGATACATAATACCCCCAGTCCAGGCACAGAGACTCCGCCAGGAGGGGGTCTTTTACCGGAATGCGGGGATGACCCCCGGGTACTCATCCTTGGCAGTTTTCCGAGCATCCTCTCGCTCCAGGGACGGATGTATTACGGAAACCCGAAGAACCGGTTCTGGAGGATCATGGAGGATCTCTTCTCCATTCGTGCCTCGCTCCCGTACAAAGAGCGTATTGAACAGATCAAAGTACACCGGGTAGCCATCTGGGATGTGATCTGCTGCTGTTCCCGGGAGGGGAGTGCGGATAGTAAGATCCGTGATCCGGTCTTCAACGATATCGGAGGCTTTCTTTCCAGCCATCCCGAGATCACGCTCATCGCACTCAACGGGAGCACGGCAGCCCGGTACTTCCGGAAATCGTTTCGAGACCCGGAAGTTGAAGTTGTTGCCCTGCCGTCAACGAGTCCGGCACATGCCCGGGCACGGTATGAAGAGATCCTTGAAAAATGGAAGATCCTGAAAGATGCAGCGGGGTAATCCCGCACAATTCTGTTCTTACCGGTCCATCCTGAACCGCAGGAAGATCACGTGGTAGATCGCGTAGAACCCGACCAGCACAGCAGCCGTGTACCCTGCAATCGCAATCCATATGATCTGCTTGGGCAGCTCGCTTGGCTGGGCGCTGATAACCATGGAGGAGCCCACGACGAGGGCCGCAACAACAAGGGCCATCATGAGCTTGTCGCTAGCCTTGTCGAGCGCCATCTGGAGTTTCTGGATATCCGTGTCCACGATCTCCAGCTTGAATGTCCCCGTGGAGAGCCGCCTCAGCATGAGATTGAGATTGCGGGGCATATCGAAGAGGGCGTCGGCAGCTTCCAGGAGGGTCATTGAGGCCCGTTTGAGGTAGGCTGCGGAAAAATTGTTGGTATCGGCCAGCTTCGAGAGGTAGGGAGTGACCTCCTTGCCGAAATTGAACTTGGGATCGAGCCGGACACCCACATCCAGGACCATCATGAAGACCTTCAACAGGAGCATCAGGTTCATCGGCACCCTGAGTTTGTAGCGGCGCATGGTCTCCGTCAGTTCGCTCACGACCAGACCGAAGTTGAGCTGGGATACACCGTCGCCACCCCCGCCGGAAAAGTCGTGCATCAGGAGGTAGAGATCGTCCCGTATGGCTTCCCGGTCTTCCTCGGCAATGACGATCCCGAAGCCCTCAAGCGACCGGAGCATCAGTTCGATATCATCATTGACGAGCGCGAAGAGGAGGTTGATGAAGAGCTGCCGCTTCTCCGGCCGCAGGATCCCGACGATCCCGAAGTCCAGGAAAACGATATCGCCGGTCTTGGAAACGAACAGGTTGCCCGGGTGCGGGTCCCCATGGAAGAACCCGTCCTCGAAGATCATCTTCAGGTAGGCGTGGAACCCCCGGACGCCGATATCGTGGGGAACGAACCCCATCTCGCTGATGGCCTCCGCGTTGTCGATCCGGACACCTTCGATGAATTCCATGACCATGACGTGCGGACGGGTGAACTCCCAGTAAATTTTCGGGAAATGGATCCCGGGCACGTCGTGGAAGTTGCGGGCCATCCGGTCCATGTTGCGGGCTTCCCTTGTGAAATCCAGTTCTTTTACGATCTGGTGGGCAAAATCGTCCACCATACCGGTCGGGTTGTAGACCCGGGTCTCGGGAAAGACAGTCTCGATCCTTTCTGCCATGGACTGGAGGATCCCGATATCCGTCTCGATGAGTTCGGGGATGCCCGGGCGCTGGACCTTGATGGCGACCATCGTCCCGTCCTTGAGAAATGCACGGTGGACCTGGCCTATCGATGCCGATGCCACCGGGGTCTCCTCGATCTCGCAGAAATGGTCGTCCAGGTCAGGGATGTTCTCTTCAAGGATGGCCCGTACCTCGGAGAACGGGATCGGCTTTGCATGGTCCTGGAGTTTCTTGAGCTGCTCGATCATCTCCGGCGGCAGAAGTTCGGTCCTCGTGCTCATGATCTGGCCGAACTTCACAAAGGTGGGTCCCAGGTCTTCGAGTGCCAGCCGTATCCGTTCGTACACCGTGGAGGTTTCAGGGGTTTTTCCGGAGGTGGGGAGACGGAAGCCAGCCCTTCCGGGGAACATCTTTTCAAGACCAATGCTGAATCCGTAGTTGCCCAGCACATCGATAATCTGTGCATACCGCCTGATACGGGTGACCATGAATACACGTTGGCTGTTGTGATACTTAAGGCGTACTTTTTCGCCGGATCGTTATCCGGAATCCGAGAGAAGACGCTGCAGGATAAAAAAAGGGATCAGGGTATGATGCTGCCGGGATCGTCTGCAACATTCACCCTCAGGTCAAGGGGAGCCGCCTTGATCGAGAGATTTCCTCTTGCCCCGGAAACCGGCTGTGCGGAGCAGCAGGAGAACGTATCTGTTGCATCCAGCCATTGCCCCGTGCAGCTCCCGCCCGGAGATACGACATAACCTCCCAGCCCGGCACAGGTTTTTGTGCTGTACCGGGTCTCCTGGACAAGCGTTGTGACAGGAATGACCACGGGGGAAGTAGTTGCCGGGGCGATTGTCCGCAGGGTCTGGAGCGTCTGGACTGACGACGCAGTTGACGTGACCTGCGGAAGCGGGATTATCTTTGTGGGAGTCGGGGATGGCTTGCTGTCCAGCCCTACCGTGGCGCAGCCGCTGGCAGCCACGAGACAGACCACCAGGAGTGCGCAGACAAGAATGCCACCGAACGCGGGTTTGTTCATGTCAGGCCCCCATCTGGTCTGCGGTGTTATCAAGATTGACGGCCATCGAATTCAGCGCTTCAGATAGATCTGCCGGAAGGTTTACACTCCGTGCGATAGCCCGGTAGCCCTCGGCCAGATCGGTGAGATCTTTCTTGAGGACCGGCAGGTTCTTCCTGGCGGTTTCGAGTTTGCCGGCAGCAAGCAGGCGTTTTGTATTCGTGATATCGGTTTTCAGGGAGGAGAGTGCCGGTTCAGCCGCGCCAAGATCCAGCGTTATCCTGAGAGTATCGGAACTGAGCTGGTCCGCCTTTCCGGTAATGCGGTCCGCTTGTTCCAGGAGGGACCGGATACGGGCATCGTCCGGGACCTGCTGCCCGATCTCTCCTGCCCTTGCAACGTACTCCTGCGAGAGACCGAGGATAAGGCTCGCGGCAGCACTCACCTGGTTTTCATCCCTGGCTTCAAGAGCCGCCTGCAGTTCCGGCCGTTTTGCCACGGTGACATCCAGTGCCCGCTGGGCTTTGGTTGTATCATATCCTTTGGCACTCAGGGACGTCAGTTCTGCCCCTGCAGTCCCGGCCCAGGCATCAAAATCGCTCAGCTGGCCGGTTTTCCGCGTGCTCCAGTACAGATTCTTCTTCTCTTCAATGTACGGGTTGCCGGAAACCACAAGCTCAATCTTGGGAGTCAGTTCGTTCCATGAGCCCTGTCCTACAATCATCTGGGCCTTGGCCTCGTTCTGGAACTGGCGGGTTATCCCCCGGATATCCGATATGATGGAATCCAGCGCTGCATCGGTCTGGGCCGATGGGATCCTGGCTTCCGCGGCCCGCAGATCGGCAAGGAGCATTGCCATCCGTGTAGTATCCGTATTGTACCGGGTTCCGATATACGTGAGCGCGGTGTTCATCCGGGTTTCCGTATCTAGGGCCACCCATGCAAGATGCGCCTGGCGGACTGCGATATGATGGTCGGCAGTATCGGTATCCGCAGCACAGGCGGGTGCCGGTAGTATGAGGACTGCTGCCAAAAGGATGGCAACCATGCTCCAGAAATTCCAGAAATGTACTCTGCCCATGTAACTTACCTCAGGCATCTTGCCAGGATGACAGGAAACGAAATCCTGTGATGTATCACTCGTATTCTGAATTGCCTTTGAACAAATATCAAGATTTGCCGGCGTTCCTGAAAACAATGGGCATATTCGTGATTTCAAGGCTTCCTGAAGACAACGATCCGGTTGGTGTTCGTGCCTGCCGCCATGTTCCCGACACCCCATATGTTCGAAGTCTTGGTGAATGCCTGCTGATTGATGAGCACGCATTCGCAGGTAAAACCGGCTGCAACCCCGAGTGGCACCACATGCTCCTCAAGACGGATCGTCCGGTTGCGGACTTCCCCTACCTCGAATGCAACATATCCCCCCGGTGTTGTGATCCGATGGAGTTCGTGGAAGACCCGGCCCATCACCACGGCCCACCGGTCAACGGTCCGGGCCATGGTGATCTCTTTCCCGATCTCGTTTGCATCGAGTCCATTAAACCAGCAGCGGAGCCAGTTGTCCTCGCGGTACTGGACGATATCGAGGAACGGCGGCGACGTGACGGTCAGGTTTACCGATTCGTCCGGTATGGCCGGACATTCCTGTGCATCACCGGTTATGAGAAGCGCTGTGTTGCCGGCATGATTGAGGTTCTCAAGGTCTGCTGCGGTCACAGAGCGCAGGAGGCTTTTGGTCTTGGTTATGATGATGTGCCGGGTATTTCGGTATTCCGGGGTCTGGCAGCGCTTCTCATTGATCTTCTTCTGGCTTTTCGGAGAAACCGCCTGGTTGGGGGGAAGGGTGTACACCGAGAAGAAACCCCGGGAGTGCCCGGTCAAGCGGTTGGTTGCAACCATGGCAATCCACCGATCAATAGAGTCATCCAGAGATGCTGCTTTTCTTTCGAGAAGATACCGGCGCAGTGCAACGATCTCCTGCTCGGTATCCGGGTGATAGAACATGGAGAGATCGATCTCTGCCCGGTCGCTCCCTGAAGGTATCGCCGTGAGACGAGTCTCCACTTCTGAAATGGTGGGGGGGGAGAGACGGGGCTGGGTCATTATCCGGGAGAGGGGATTTGCATCGTTTGCGATGACACGCCGACCAAGGAGGGCGGCTTCAACGGCTGTTGTCCCGCGGCCGTTGAACGGATCGTATACAACGTCATCCTGCCGGGTGAGGAGGCTGATAAAGAAACGGGGAAGCTGGGGTTTGAAGCAGGCCCGGTACGAGATCTCGTGGATCGATGATGCCTGCCGCTGGCGCGAGGTCCAGAATTCATTGATGTATTTTTTTACCCTGACGGGTCCGATATCTGAATCTTCCTCAAGAGTCGGGTTGCCGGAAGCACTGCGGAACCGGGCAAGGGTCCCGGCAAAACCATTGTTATCGGGGAATGCTGGACCGGTCACGATATTCATGAGAAGGTTCGCAGGTGAAGAGTATAAGCGTGCTTAAGGGATTGCCCGGACCGATACCCTGACGTCATCCCCGGCATACATGCACAGAACGGAGTGATCCGGAATGGCAGAAATTGATGATGGCAATCCGGCCGCTGGGGGAGCCGGCCGGGAGTTCATGGAGAGAACAAAATACCGGTATATCGGGAAGAGCGATCAACAGAAAGGCCTCCCCCAGCCCCCTCTCGAAGTGCCGGCGGATCCGGCGCTTCCCACTATCAGCCTCCCGCGGCCGGACTCTTTTGAGGTCCCTCCGGTCGATCTCCGCGAGGTCATCGAACAGCGTACCAGTATCCGTACCTATGCCCACGAGCCGCTTTCTCTTGATGAACTTTCTTTTCTTCTCTGGTGCACACAGGGAGTAAAATCCATCCACGGAAACCTTGCCACGTTCCGGACGGTTCCTTCCGCAGGGGCACGCCATGCGTTTGAGACGTACATTCTTGTAAATGATGTGGACGAGCTCTCCCCGGGACTGTACCGCTATCTCGCTCTCACCCACCGGCTCCAGAAGATTGACACGGATCCCACGATCGCGATCCAGGTAACAGCAGCATGTTTCAACCAGCAGTTCCTGCTCCGGAGCGGTGCGGTCTTCCTCTGGACCGCAGTCCCGTACCGCATGACATGGCGCTACGGCGAGCGGGGATACCGCGACCTCCACCTCGATTGCGGGCATGTCTGCCAGAATCTTTACCTGGCAGCAGAAGCCATCCGGTGCGGAGTCTGCGCCATTGCAGCCTTCGATGATGACGAGATGAACGCGATCCTGGGAATAAACGGAACCGACCAGTTCCTGATCTACCTTGCAACCGTGGGAAAAAGGCTGGAATGAGGTTTACGAGGTGTGAGCCCCGACCGCATCGAATGCCGCGGGGTACCTGACCATTCCCTCAATCCCGTCGAGCGCCCCGGTTTCGAGGGGCAGGGCCATGAAAGCCTCATCGGGGCAGGGAAACGGTGCGAGAATCCCGGATTTCCGGGCGGGAGTAAAACCAAACCGGGGATAATAACCCGGGTGGCCGACCACGATCACGATGCGGTGGCCCAGACGCTGGCACTCCCCGATTCCCTCTTCTATGAGGGCGGCACCAATCCCCATGCACTGGAAATCCTGGTGAACAGCGAGGGGGGCGAGGGCGAGGGCCGGGGTCTCTCCGGTATCCGAGACTATACTGATCGGGCAAAAGAGGATATGGCCGATGATCCGATCCTTGTGCACGGCAACAAGGGAGAGTTCGGGGTTGATGTTGCCATCGTGGCGCAGGGCGCTGACGAGCCGTGCCTCGCCGTCCTGTGCAAACGCCTGGAACTGGACTTCCAAAATAGCGGGAATATCTTCCGGGAGTTCCGGCCGGATATAAAAGGAATCCATCCTGTTCTATTGGGCGTCTGTGCTGATAAGGGAGCCTTGTGGCAGGTCCGAAAATTACGGGATTCCAGCCTGATTCACAAGAGATAGAGGAAAGGGAGCGGAAGGGGCGCATACTTTTTTGCAGATGGCATAACCATAGAGATCCATGCACGTAAAAGCGGATATCTCGTCAGACCCGGGCCGTCTCCGGATGGACGATATCCATGCCATGCTCGAAAAGACGTACTGGAGCACAGGCATCACGAGAGAAGAGATAGCGCATGGTATCAAAAACTCGGCGCTCGTAGTAGGAGCATACGCGGATAACGGGCGGCAGGTCGGGTTCTGTCGCGTCATCTCCGACAAGACGCGTTTTGCCTATCTCCTGGACGTGATCGTTGCAGAAGACTGCCGCCGCAAAGGAATCGGGCAGACCATGGTCCGGTACGCGATCTCGCACCCGGATCTCCGGCATGTGTACCAGTGGCTCCTGAAAACAAGCGATGCCCACGGGGTGTACGCGAAATGCGGGTTTTTACCCTGCACTGAACCGGAGCTCTGGATGGGTCGCATGCTGGGGCGGCCGGACCGGAAGGTGTTCGAGGAATAGAGGGATCGGATCCTGTTCGCCAGAAGCAGATTATATCCTGAGCAGCCGCTCGTTCTCCCGGAGCCACTTCCGTCTCCGCTCGTAGTCCGGCATGATCTCCTTTACCTTTGCCCAGAACTTCCGCGAATGATCGGGCTGTTTGAGATGGACGAGCTCGTGGACGATAACATAATCCACGATCTCCAGCGGGGCCTGGATCAGGCGCCAGCTGAAGTTGAGCCCCCCTCTTGATGTGCAGGAACCCCATCGCCCGCGTGCATCCGAGATGCGAACCGATGCGGGCGTATACCCTGTCGTCATCGAGAACCACATGCACCGGGACCGGATCTCCTTTTCGGCCTCAAGGACATACCAGCGTTTTATCCACCCAGCTAGTTCAGGTTCAAGGGAGCGGGAGACGCACAGCCGTTCAGTACGTTCGATGGATGCCCTGCCGTTGTCAACGATATGCAGCGGGTAGGCTCTCCCAAGGAAGTAGAAGATCTCGCCTTCCTCATATGTGTGCACAGTTGCCTGCGGCCGCTTTTTCATCTCGTCAAGCTTCTTCCGGATCCAGCCTTCCTTTTCCTTGATCACGGCATGGATCACCTCAGACGGCGCCCGCAGGGGAGCCCTCACGATCAGCCGGGCTTCGGAAGTGATGATGAGCGCAATCGTCTTACGCCGTGAGCGGACTATCTTTTCAATAGGGATCTCGTCCATGGGGCAAAGGCTCTTACTGTATATTCGCGGACAGAGGGAAAAAAGGTAAAGGAGCGGGCAGCGTTCAGGCCCGCATCCCGCTCTGGATATCCTCCCGCGAGACCTGGTACGCAGGAACATACCCGGCAACAATGGATACTGCAAAGAGGATCAGGGAGTTCATCACGAGGTCCATGGGGGTTATGTACAGCGAAGCTGACCAGTCAACGGTCACGACCGGATAATATTCCATGAACTTGTTGAGAATCAGGGTCATGATCACCCCAAGCGCAATGCCCAGGAGGGAGAGGATGATGACCTGGAACCCGTAGGTATGCATGATCACTTCCTTGTCCACACCGATAGCCTTCAGGACGCCTATCTGCTTTCTGGCGTTGATGGTCTTGATGGTGATGACGATGAAGAGCACGACGGTCGTGATGACGATACTCACGAACAGGGAGACCAGGTTCAGGATGGCATAGCTCTGGAGGATCTTGCCCATGTTCTTTGCAAGCACATCGGTGGAGGTCTGGACCCGGTCCGCAACGCCGTACTGCAGCAGCTCGTTCTTCACGAACTTCGGCGAGTACCCGGGCTTGGTTTTGACGGTGACAAAATCCGCGTAATCCAGGGGCTTTCCTTCCGCCATCTCCATATCAGTCCAGGTGACGTAGGCAGCAGCGTCGGCCTCGTACCACCCGGTATTGTAGATCCCTTTCACCCGGTAATCTCGTGTATACCCGTTGGCATACTCGACCGTTATCGAGTCCCCCACCCGCACTCCCCCGAGCGAGGGCTGGAACTCGTCCTCCTCCTTTATCGTGGCATCCCCGGCAACAGGTTTGGCAAGAATGATCTCCCCAACATCGTCGTTGCCCAGGTAACTGCCCGATGTCATCTTTGTGTACAGGGGGGAGACGGACTTCTCGTCATTGGGTTTGATGGCCCGGATCGTGGTGCCGAGCACCCGCTTATGATACATGAGGGTCGCCCCCTTGGAGAGATGGGGGGTGGCCCGTTCCACGCCGGGCATGCCATTGATGAGATCGAGCGTGGCATCGAGATCCTCGATATACTGGTTCCCGGTCTTGGGATCGACCAGGACATCGGATATCTCGTAATCCACGATCTGTTTGGTGATGCTCTGGCCGATCCCGTTCAGGAGCGACGGCAGGAAGATCATGTTGGTGAAGCACATGGCAATGATAAGGACCGTCAGGATCACGCTCGAGCGGCTCCCGCGCTGAAGTCCGCGCAGGGCCAGCAGGAACGCAGTTTTCAGCTCTCTCTTTCCCATGACTCCTCACCCGCTCCCTGTAGCGCGATCATTTCCCATGACTGTTTATTCCGTCGCTGATGACCTTCCCGTCGCCGAGCTTAACGATACGGTGGAAGTACTCCTGGTGCCAGGATTCGTGGGATACCATCACCACGGTCTGGGCCATCTCCTCGTTGATCTCCCGGAAGAGATCCAGGACCATCCGGGAGTTCTCGGAGTCCAGGTTGGCGCATGGTTCATCGGCAAACAGGATCTCGGGCTTGTTCACCATGGCTCGTGCAATCGAGACCCGCTGCTGCTGTCCTCCCGAGAGTTCCCGTGGCAGGTGATCGCGGCGATCGAAGAGGCCGATCTTTTTCAGGATGTCGTGGCTGTCGGCAAGTATCTGCTGGTCGGCCCGGTCTTTCCGGAGCATTGCAGGCAGGGAGACATTCTCCATAACCGTGAGATCGGGGACCAGGGCATAGTCCTGAAAGACATAGCCGAACTTGTAGAGCCGGAACATGGTCTTCTCGTAATCCGTGAGGCTGCACAGATCCGTACCCTCGATGATGATCCTCCCGGAAGTGGGATCGTCGAGGAGACCGAGCAGGTGCAGGAGCGTGGTCTTGCCGCTCCCGCTCGCCCCCATAATCCCTAAGAATTCCCCTTTGGTAATATCGAGCGTCACGCCGTCCAGGGCCTTGACTTCGACATCGCCCATCCGGTATATTTTTCGTAATTCTGCTATCTCGATCATTTCAGGACCTCATTGAGCTCTGGATATCCTCGCGCGAGACCTGGTACGCAGGAACATAGCCCGCGACAACAGAGGCCGCAAAGAGGATCAGGGAGTTGGCCACCAGATCCATCGGCGTCAGGTAGAGGGATGCCGACCAGTCGGGGGTGACTATCGGGTTGGCCTGCATATATGCAGCCAGGAGCAGCGTTAAGGCAAGGCCCAGGGTGATACCCAGGATGGACAGGATGATCACCTGGAACCCGTAGGTGTGCATGATCACTTCCTTATCCACGCCGATTGCCTTCAGGATCCCGATCTGGCGGCGGCTGCTCAAGGTCTTGATGGTGATGATGATGAAGAGCACAACGGTCGTGATGACGATGCTCACCAGCAGGGAGACCATGTTCATGATGGCAAAACTCTGCATGATCCGGCCCATGGTCTTGTCCAGGAGATCGCGGGTTGTCTGGACTTTCTGCGATACACCATACCCGATGAGTTCGTCTTTTACGAACTTCTCGGAATACCCGGGCTGAGTCTTGATCAGGATGGAATCGGCATAATCCAGTGTTTTTCCTTCAGCAAGCGCCATGTCGGTTCTTGTCACGTACACGGCACTATCTGCAGTGGCCCAGCCGGTATAGTAGATCCCTTTGACCCGGTACTCCTTCGTGTACCCGTTCCCGTATTCTATCGTTATCGAGTCTCCCACGCGCACGCCACCAAGCGAGGGCTGGAACTCGTCCTCCCTCTTGATCGTAGGATCGCCGGCAACCGGTTTTCCGATGATCACTTCACCGACATCGCTCTCGCCCAGGTAACTGCCGGCGATCATCTTGGTGTACAGGGGGGAGAGAGACTTCTCGTCATTGGGCGAGATGGACCGTACGGTAGCCCCGAGCACGCGCTGGCGGTACTTGAGCGTCGCTCCCCGGGAGAAGTGGGGAGTGGCCCGTTCCACCCCGGGCATGCCGTTGATGAGCGAGAGCGTGGCATCGACATCATTCACGTACCGATCCCCGGACTTGGGGCTGACGAGCACATTGCCGATCTCGTAGTCAATGACCTGCTGGCTGATGCTCTTCCCAATCCCGTTGAAGAGGGCCGGAAGGAAGATCATGTTGGTGAAGCACATCCCGATGATGAGCACGGTCAAAATCACGCTGGACCGGCTCCCCCGCTGGAGGGAGCGCAGGGCCAGAAGGAACGCGACTTTCAGCTCTTTCTTTCCCATGGGAACTTCCCGTCACCCTTGTACTTCGGGAGGTACCAGTAGCGGTAGGCCAAAAACCCGAGGATACCAAGGACGATGAGGCCGAAGATCAGGCTGCCGGAATTGTCAGCCGGAGGTACCCGGAGGGTCATCTGCCGGTTCATGACGTGGACACCCATATCGTCGGTGTAGGTCACGGTCATGTTGTACGGGTGGGTTCCTGCCGGGGCTCCTTCAAGAAGGAAGATGGCGGGCGCATCGTTACCGGGCTTGATCTTTCCGATGAAAGCTTCCTTTTTCCCTTCGGCGGGGATGTCAACCTTTGCCGAGACCTGCTTGGCATCGCCGGTGCCGGTATTCTCGATCCGGATCGTGAGATCGAACGGCGCACCCTCGGTCAGCCGCGGCGGGTTCGTATCAACCGAGACAAAACCGAGCTCCGCTTTGCCCTTGAAAAGGACATCGATGCTGGTGGTCACGATCTTCTGCATGCCATCGATTGTATTGTAGCTGATGGTGACCGGGACCTTGACAAGGCCGGCAGCCATCCTCTTGTCCGAGAGCAGCACGAGATTCAGGGAGGTGTTCTGGCCGGCAGCAACTGCCCCGATATGGTACAGGTCGGTATTCTTCGGGGCAACCATCCCATTGGAAACGTTCTCGATCTTCAGGACAACATCGTCCGAGAGCATATCGCCGGTGTTTATGACCGTGACAAGGACGGGAATCTCGTCACCTGGGTTCTGGCTGCCGATAGGGGTGCTGTCAAGGAGCAGGATCGCTCTCTTCTGGATCCCGAGCGGGGTGTTGACGTTCACCGGGATGGGATATTTCAGGCTCTTCCCACCGGCAGTGTCAATCCAGATCTCGGGATAGTACAGCCCGCTCTTGGAGGGGGCCTGGATCGTGAACGTGAACTGCATGGACTGGCCGGGACCGAGCGCACCCACGCGGGCGAAATTGCCGGACAACACCTTGATGCCGTTGCCTTCCAGGATCACGCTGTCGAGGTTGACACTGATATCCGTGGTTTTCACGGTAGCATAGCTGTCAGTCCCGACAAGTCCTGATTTTTCCGCCACCTGTGCGCTGCTCGCGGTATTCTTCACCGTTATGGTGATGGTTCCCTGGCTGTCCGGCATGAGGACAGAAGGGTTGACGGAATAATTCGTGATCGTTACCGTGGGATTACTGTCTGCCTGGACAGGAGGGATTGTCACTACAACGAGTGCAACGAGGAACAATGCTATGAGGATTGTTTTTATGTTCATGGGTTCTCTCCGGGGCAATTGTCAGCTTGCCTCAGGCACTATGCTGCCAACACCCTGTATTTATCCTGATCAAATTAACCGGTAAAGCCTGATTGTGGCCGGTAGTAATAAATGATCCGTTCTGCCTGATGATTCCGGAATGGGTGATCTCCCGAATGCCCTTGTGGAGATCGGCATCGAACCAGCCTCCGGGTGTGAACCTGCAAATCCCCCGTACAGGGCAAATCACAATGGCGGACTTCAGGTTACCGCAACGGTTCACGGGACATGACAGTCCGTACCCGGCCGTGTTCTCAGCTCATGTGTACTAATCGCAGGTATTAAACTTACTAAGGGTAACTAAACAATACTTACAGTAGGCTGTGCAGAACGGAATGATTTTACCATTCGCGCAGGAATCTACTAAAAACAGAAATGCCCCGCATCTTACCGGAATACAAGGAGGAAGTGAAGAAGAAAGTCATCGAAGCGGCGTTCAGCCTCTTCCTCCGGAAGGGATTCCATGCCACGACCATGGATGAAATAGCCCGGCAGCTCGGTGTCACAAAGCCGGCCCTGTACCAGTATTTCCCCGGCAAAGAGGAACTGTATGCTGCAGTGGCGGAGCGGGCCCGGGGGGAGTTCAAGGGAATCCTGGAACGCTCGTACCAGGGCCGGACCCTGAGCGACGGGAGTGCAGCACTCTTCGATGCCCTGCTCAGTTATGTGCCGCAGTTCAATGGCATGTATTCCGAGATGCTCCTCCTTGCCGTGCACAACGGGAGCATCCGGACCGTGCTCCAGCAGGATCGCCGGGAGGATATCCGGGTGATCGAACAGTTCATTCAGAAAAAGCAGGAGACGGGGCTCATATCGTCCCGGCTCGAACCCAGAACCCTTGCCCTTGCCTGCGATGCGCTGGCAAACGGTCTCCTCATGGACGTCATGATGGGCATGGACAAAGAGGAGGCAAAAGCCGTCTGGGTGGCCTCGGTTAAGAAACTGGCCAGGGCCGAAACGAGATAACAACCCTTCCCGGGAGCCGGCAGCCATGGGTCCCGCACAGAGAAACACGGGCATGCAAAAGAATACTTTTCCTTCTCAAACACTTACGCGGCAGAACGCGTGTCATCCCCGGTGGTGGGAATGATACAGACAACGCTGCCGGGGATCTGATCTTCGAGTGAACGTTTCAGGAAATCGATGAAATCCTGCACATTCCCCATCCTCTGGTCCGGATCAAAGCCAAGGAAGATCTCGATGTAGATCCGTGTCCCCGACCTGCGGGATCGGACACCGTGGAATTCATGGTACCGGTGGAACGACGAGCTCAGTTCCCGCAAAATAAGAAGCTGGAGTTCTTCCTCAAGGGTCTTGTCGAAAAGATCGGGAAGGGAGGAGGAGATCTCCCGGTATCCCGCGAGCAGCAGGAACCCGATGATCACAAACGAGACCACCGGGTCGATATACATCGCCCAGCTCTCGTGGATAAAGAGAACCGAGAGTACGAGTGCGCTGAGGATGAGCAGGTCGGAGATGGTCTTTGCCCGCCGGAGGCGCCACTGCGCTTCCATGATGGGGGTTGGATCGTGCTGTGCACGGGCAAGGTTCTTCTTCCAGTGGTACGCGTCCGCGATACTGGCAATAAGCATCAGGGGAATCGCGATGGCTGCTGCAGAAATGTCCATATGCTCCGGGACGAGGATCCTGTGGGTAGTGAAGAGCAGGAGGATCACAAGCGAGACAAGCATCACGGCACCGGTGATGATCCTGGTTAAGGACTCGAACTTTCCCATGCCGTAATCGTACGTGAATTTGCCCCCGAGCGTCACGTGCCGGATGATGAGGAGCGCAAACGTGGTTGCAAGGATCTCGTTTGCACCCTTGATCACGTCGGAGAGAAGGGTGGCAGAGTGGGACATTATGACGACGATGCTCTCCGGTATGAGGATCAGGATATCGATGATAAGACCGGTGAATACCAGCTGCTGCCGGGATTCTTCCGTGTCGCCATTGCCGTTGCCGGTCTCATCGCCCGCCATGTATGTCTACTGATAGGACGGGATGGATAAAAAAATGAGGGGGGGGACACACCCGGATCTCTGCTGAACCATTTTTCAGCCAGAGTCTGCGTGAACATTTTCAATCAGGGTCTGGTTGATCCGGAATTATTTTTCAATCACGATCATGATCGCGATTGAAATTTTAAAATCAAAGATCGATTGAAAAATAAAAATCAAAGTCTGCTTGAAAATTTTCAATCAAGGTTCGATGATGAAAAGTTAAGTACCTGTGCACTAGTGCAAACGAATTGTTCACGACGGAGGCTGTATCACGCACACCAGTTTCAATCAAGATCCGGTTGAAATTTTTTCATCAAGGTCTGCTGAAAAATTTTTAATCAAGGTCCGATTGAAAAATTAAAATCAAGGTTTGATTGATCCGGAATTGTTTTTCAAACGCGATCGTGATCGCGATTGAAATTTTTCAAGCAAGGTCTGATAAAAAAAGGATCGGGATCCACCAGATCTCATTTGTGCGTGAAGTACGCCTTCACGCCATCTGCATCAGCGGAGTCAATCTTCACAAACCCGACCCGCTCGAACTGGACTACCTTCCCGAGTTCGGTCTTTACCGCCGGTTCGCAGGCACCCGTCATCTCCCCTTCCTGCGTCAGGAGTGTGCACGGGACATTCGCCTGCGCCGGGAGCCACTGGATGATCCGGGCCTTGGCTGCCCGGGCATCGGCAAGCGAGTCCCCGCCGAAGGTGAACGAGGGGGTACCATGATCCCAGGTGACATTGACATTGAACAGGTCTTTGAGCCGGATCATGGAGATGCCTTCTGTGATCTCGTTCTTCGGGATCAGGACCGTACCGTCAAACTCCAGCGTCCGGGTGCCGCGGGCCGCATCGCCCGGGTGGAGCAGGGCGTGGGCAGTATGCTTCTGTGCACCGTCGATGGTGATCTCAACGGGATCCGGTACAAAGAAATAGCGGTTCGCAACCGGGTCAACGAGTTTCTTGTTCTCCGCGTACAGGTTGTCCCAGGAGAAGGAGATATCCACGTCGCCGATACCGATCGCGATCATCGCGTTCTTGACAGCCTCGGGCCGGATCCCCCTCCGGGCAAGGGCCCGCAGGGTGCCAAGGTGGATATCGTCCCAGCCGGTGTAGGTTCCCTCGTTGATCCCGGCCCGCATCTGCGAGGTGGAGAGGACGACTCCCTCGATCCCCATCCGTCCATAGTGCCGGTACACCGGCACCTTCCAGCCGAAGTGGTCGTAGATGAAGCGCTGCCGACGGGTGTTCGCGATGTGATCCTTGCCCCGGATCACGTGCGTGACGCCGAGCAGGTGATCGTCTGCTACCACCGAGAAATTCATCAGCGGATACACGTGAGCCTTCACCTTCGGGTGGGGCGGGGCGTCAAGGATACGGAATGCCGGGAAATCCCGCATGGCCGGGTCGGGGTGGTTGAGATCCGTCTTGATCCGGACCGATGCCTCGCCTTCCTTGAAGCCGTGGTCGAGCATCTTTTTCCAGAGTTCGAGATTCTTCTCCACGGACTGGCCGCGGCAGGGGCAGGCCGTTTTTGCCTGTTTTAACTCCTTGAAGTGCTCGTTGTCGCAGGTGCAGACGTAGGCCCCGCCCCGCTCGATCAATTGTTTGCAGAGATCGTAGTAGATCGGGAGGCGCTCGCTCTGGGTGACCACTTCGGTGATCCCAAGACCCAGCCATTTGATGTCTTCCTGCACGGTTGCATACGCTTCGGGGTCCACCCTCTTCGGGTCGGTGTCCTCGATGCGGAGGATGTATTTCCCGCCGCACTGCTTCACGTACGCATCATTGAGGGCGGAGGCCCGGGCATGCCCGATATGGAGCGGGCCGGAGGGGTTCGGGGCAAAGCGCATCACAACCCCGTTTTCGGATCCCTCAAGCTCGGGAAGCCCCGTCTTCTTCTCGTGCTTCTCGGAGAGAGCTGCAAACATGTCGGGGGCCCGGGACTGGAGAGTGGTCACCCGGTCTTCAGGAGAGAGGGCTGCGACATCGGCAATCGCCTCTTTTGCAAGCGCCGAGACTTCCTTTGCCCGGCTCCGGAGCTCCGGGTGGGCACCCATCACCATGCCGATGACCGCTCCTGCCTGCGGCACCCCGCCGTGCTTCACGGCATTCTGGAGTGCGCACAAAAAGAGGAGCTCTTTTGGATCGTCCCTTGCCATCCTAATAACTCCGGGTAACGAAGAACTCGCCAACGTCCATCAGGAGCTGGCGCTCCTTTGTTGCAGGCAGGATGGAGAGGTGCCGGTTGCTGTCGGAGACGAGATCGGTTGCAATCTTCTTCACCTCGTCGATCACACCGGCGTCGGTGAGTTCCTTTATCGCGGCCTGGATATCCGAAGGAGTGAGGACTTTCTGGTATTTCTTCAGGTCAAGCCCCTTCTCCCGGGCCCGGATCATGAGAATAGTCTGCTTGCCTTCGCGGAGATCGGAAGCCTGATCCTTGCCGCTCTTCTCCGAGGGGGTCAGAAGGTCGATGAGATCGTCCTGGATCTGGAATGCAACACCGGTGTTCAGCCCGAAGTTGTACAGGGCTTTCACCTGCACGCCGTTCCCGCCCGCAAGGACGGCGCCTATGCCGGCTGCTGCCGCGTACAGGACGCCGGTCTTCTTCCTGACCATCTCCATGTACTCGCCTTCGGTGACATCGGTGCGGTGCTCAAAGGACATGTCCATGTGCTGGCCCTCGCAGATGTCGGCGCAGGCCTTGGCAAGCATGCCGATGGCCCGGACCTTGGCATCGTCTTTTGCATTCACCATGCAGATGTGCTCGAATGCCCGGGCATACAGGACATCCCCGGCAAGGATACCGGTCGGCATGTCCCACTTGGTGTGCACGGTCGGCACCCCGCGGCGGAGATTGTCATCGTCCATGATATCGTCATGGACGAGCGTGAAGGTGTGGGTAACTTCGAGCGCAAGTGCCGCGTGGATGATGTCATCCGAGCTGTCAGGTTTTACAGCATCCGCTGCAAGCATGACCACGGCAGGGCGGAGCCGTTTGCCCCCTGCTGCGAGCAGGTGGGCCGAGGCCTTGTTCAGTTCACCGCTCTTGTCTACAAAGTAGCGGTCGATCATGTGATCGATCTGTTTTGCAACCGATTCCAGGTACAATGGAAGATCCGACATTGGTTTTTCCCCGTTAATTGATTTTGAGCCTCTCGCCGTTCCTCAGGAGGTGGACCGTCGAGTGAGCGGTATACCCCAGTTCTCCGGCAAACGTGGTGTATTCTGCGGTCATCATCATGCTCCCGTGCGCCGGGATGATGTGCTGCGGCTGGAGGAGCTGGAGGAACTCGTAGTGATCCTCGCGGTACGCGTGGCCGCTGACGTGAAGATCCTCGAAGATCCTAGCCCCGACGAGTTTCAGCCGGGCCTCGACCATGTAACGCTGGCCGTAGTTCATCGGGTTCGGGATGACGTTTGCCGAGAAGACTACCTTGTCACCCGGTGCAAGCAGGTACGGCGTGTCCCCGGTTGCAATGCGGGTGAGGATGGAGCCGGGCTCTCCCTGGTGGCCGGTTACGATGGGCAGGAAACTCTCCTTTCCGGCTTTCATCATGCGGCGCAGGGTCCGGTCAACGGTGCGGCGGTTGCCAAAGACACTCGTTGTCTCCGGGAAGGAGACGAGTTTCATCTGCTCGGCAGTGACCGCATACTTCTCCATGGACCGGCCCAGCAGGACCGGTTTTCTCCCGATCTCGTGGGCGCATTCCGCAATCGTCTTGACCCGCGAGATGTGGGAGGAGAACGTGGAGACCATGATCGCGTTCTTGTCGTCCTCGTAGCTCGTGAGGGTGTCGCGGACAAGGTCCCGGGCAACCCGCTCGCTCGGGCACCGCCCTTTCCTGCCGATGTTGGTACTCTCGACAATCAGGGCAAGCACGCCTTCCTTTCCGAGCTGGCGGAGCCGGGCAAAGTCCGGGGGTTCCCCGATGACCGGTGTCCGGTCGAGTTTGAAGTCGAGCGCATAGACAATGGCCCCGTGCGGCGTGTGGAGCACCGGGGTCACGGTATCAATGATCGAGTGCTGGGTGCGGACAAATTCAAGCACAAGATTCGGGGAGATCGTGTACCGCTGGCCGGCCTTGAGGGCGAAGAGTTTATTGTTCACCCCGAACTTCTGTTCTCCGGAGATCTGCTGCCGGATGAGTTCGGTGGTGTAGGGGGTTGATACGATCGGCGCATTGTAGCGGTGCGCAAGTTTCGGGATGGCCCCGATATGGTCGAGGTGCCCGTGCGAGCAGACTATGGCCTTGACGGTTCCATCGATCGAGTTCAACATCGTGTCATCGGGAATCGCCTTGATCTTGATGAGATCGAGGGAATGCATATTTTCAATCTCCGCATCCTCGTGGATCATCACCTGATCGAGGCGGAGTCCCATGTCAAATATGACAATTTCCTTTCCGCAGCGGACAGCGGTCATATTCCGCCCGACCTCGTCGTAACCGCCCACTGCAATGATTTCTATATCCATACTGTATCTCCTTTTTTTCTCGCTCGTATTTTTGTTTTAAAAATTCCCTTGCAGACTGCTAATGATACCGGGGTGCCCGGATGGGATTATCCTTCCCAATCATCTGCCGGGTCCTGCCCAGAATATACAGGGGTGCGGATTTGAGATCCGCAATGGTTGCCGAGCCGGTCAGGAACATGGTTGTCACCAGTTCCTTCTGGATCGTATCGATGGCACCGGAGAGCGCTTCGTCGCTCTCCATCGCAGGCCGCAGGAGGGGAAGCGCCATCCCGCAGAGATCGGCACCAAGGGAGAGGCCTTTGGCTATGTCCCCGCCGCTCCGGATCCCGCCCGATGCAATCACCGGGCTGCCGGTCGAGAGGACTTCGGCAAGACTGACTGCGGTCGGGATGCCCCATTCGGAGAAGGTCTCCCCGAGGGTCTTGAGCCGCAGATCAGCAGCAGAGTTCTCCGCTGCTCTCACGCTCTCGACTGCTGCCCAGGAAGTCCCGCCCCACCCGCCGATATCGATCGCGGAAACACCGGCTCCCCAGCATCTTTTTGCCGTGGGTGCGGATATGCCGCAGCCGGTCTCCTTGACAATAACGGGGGTTTTGAAATCCCGCACCAGCTCCTCGATTGCGGCAAAGCACCCGGAGGCATTGTGATCGCCTTCGGGCTGGATTGCTTCCTGGAGGAAGTTGAGGTGGATCGCAAGGGCGTCGGCCCCTATCATCTCCACGGCCCGCTCTGCCCATTCGATGCCGTGATCACGAAGCTGGACAACCCCGAGGTTGCCGGTGATGAAGGCATGGGGCGCCTCGTCCCGGACAACAGAGAATGTGTCGGCAAGGGCCGGGTTTTCGAGCGCGGCGCGCTGCGAGCCGACACCGATGCCGATCCCATAGCGCTCCGCTGCCCGGCCGAGCCGGGCATTCACGTCCTTGGTGGCCGGGTGGCCCCCGGTCATCGCTGATATGAAGAGGGGGGACCGGAACGAGTGGTTCAGGAACCGGACCGAGGTGTTGATAGCGCCCATGTCACATTCCGGCAGGGCGTTGTGCACAAACCGGATATCGGAAAAGCCGGTCTGCCCGCTCTCTACGGGCTCATCCCTGCAGATGCGCAGGTGGTCGAGTTTGCGCGACGAGGTAAACCGTTTCTTGTCCGTCATTGTCTCTCACTCCTCACCCGTGTCCCGCCGTGATCGTTCCCGCAGAGGAAATCCGATACCCGCGAGACATGAAAAATATCAGACCCGATCCCTGCATCCGCAAGTTCGATCAGTTCGCTGATCTTGCCGCTCATTCCACCGGTGACATCGGTATGGTTAGAGCTGCCGATATGGATCTCCTGCATAGTACCCCGTGTGATTTTGGGAACTACGCGGTCTCCATCCAGCACTCCCGGTACATCGGTGGCGAGCCCCACGCAGGGTATGCGGAGGGCAAGCGCCAGGTAGCGTACGAGCTGGTCGCCCGAGACAATACAGGCTCCCCGGGCCAGGTCCATCACCACGTCGCCGTGGATCACGGGAACCATCCCCAGGTCGAGCATCTTCTCAATATGCCGGTGCTCGAAGGCGATAAGCCTCCCGTTATCGGCAACACCGGTGTGGAACGGGTGAACCCCGACAGCGGCAACACCGTTCTGCCGCAATGCTGCCACCACCTCGTCGTTGAGGCTGCTGACAACGCGGTGGGTGACCCAGATGCCCTCGGTCTCCCCCGCAGATGCCCCCTTGTCGAGATGGTAGCGTTTGGCTTCGGGATGACCGCAGGAGCCGGCGCCGTGAACGATCACGATACCACCCGTACGCGACCGGGCTATCGCTTCTGCAATCTTTGCAAGACTCTCGCGGTTCACGGCACAGCCGGCGCTCTTGTCGGTGATAACGCTCCCGCCGAGCTTGAGGATCATCCGTTCAGACATTTTTCTCCTTCCGCACTCCTTCGGTATCGATGCCGGTGACAATCGCCCGCGCCTCGTTGGCCTCGATGGCTCCTGCAACCCGGTGCTTGAGCTGCTTGGGACAGAGGGCGACCATGCTGCCCCCGCCCCCGGCTCCCGTGATCTTCGCGCCGAACGCTCCCGCCGACCGGGCGGCGAGCACGAGCCGGGAGAGCTGCGGGTGACCGACCCCCAGCACATCCAGGAGGGCATGGTTCATGTTCATGTACCGTCCCAGCTCCCGGGGGTTGTTCAGATGGTGGATGGCGCTCATCGTCACCCCTTCGATGGCATCGAGGACCGGGTCCACGATATCGGGATGCTTCTTCTTGAGCTCCGCCACCTGCTCGACCATCTTTGCCGTGCTGTGGGAGACGAGCGAGTCCCCGATGACAAGGTGCATGTTCTGCGGGGGGAGCCGGCGGCGCGAGCCACCGGAGATGAGGACGATTCCCCCGTAGGTGGAGACGGTCGTATCCGTAGGGCTCGCCCGCCCTTTCTGCACGGTCTTCTCGATCTCAAAGGCCATATTTGCTATATCTTCCCGTGTCTTGTGGAGCGAGAACTCGTCGTTTATGGCCGAAAGTGTGGCAACGGTAACCGCTGCCGATGACCCCAGACCGGAGGAACTCGGGATCTGGGAGTTGATGTACACGCTCCCCACAACGCCCAGCGTCTCGAAACAGCTATCGATATACGGGGATTTCGCCCGCTGCGCCCGCTTGGTATTCCGCACGGTCACAAACACCCGGGGCTTGATCGCCATGGCTATGCCGGGCTTTCCGTATACTACTGCATGCTCGCCGAACAAAAATACCTTGCCCGGCGCACTCCACGTTGCCAACCTACATCACCGCAATGGCCGCGTACCCCACGACTGCCTTGTTGTCGCCGGTCACATCCCCGCTCGTCGCGTACCGGAGGAGCCGGGCGGTTGTTGCGCCAAGACTGCTGCAGGCAGTGACCATGGCCGCAATCGGGCCGTACCCGCAGGCCGTGACTCCGCGTTCCGCGATACGCCGGTAGAACTCAACGGTATCGAGTGTTTTCAACGGTTCGATGGCGTACGAATCATCCCTGATGGCCTTGTCAGCCGGGACATAATGCGAGAAATCGCTTGAGGCCACGATCCTGACATCCCGTTTGGTTCCCCTGATAGCTGAAACAATCCTCTCTCCAAGCCGTTTTGCGCTCGTGAGATCCTGCTGTCCCATCATGACCGGGGCGATCCGGGCCCGGGGGAAACGGTACTTGATAAACGGCACCTGCACTTCGAGGGAGTGTTCGTCCCGGTGGGAGAACTCATCGGTCTCGATATCAAGGGCCCGGACAAACTCGCTGTCCGTATCCACCACACCAAGCGGGGTCTCCCAGGGAATCTCTGAAACAGAACTCAGGTAGCCCCGGTGGGAGGGACCGATCAGCACAAACGTACCGGAAAAATCCGGGTCAATGGATCCAAACGCGTGGGCTGCAACCTTGCCGGAATAGACATACCCTGCATGGGGGGATACGATACCGATCGGACTTGCCTCCGGTCGGGTTTCACCAAAAAACGTCTCGAGCAGCTGCTCCAGGTGGGACGGATCCCGCGGGTAAAACATGCCGGCCACTGCGCATGTACGCATTTTCATCGGATCAACCCTCTGGTCGTCCTATTATATCTAACGATCGGTCACCAAAAAGGAGAGCCGAAATTAGAATTCGGTCTCGAAATCCTCTGGGGTGAGTGCCGTTGAGATTCCGCGGAGCCGGAGCATCTCGCGTGTCAGGAGGAAGTAGATCATCGAGAGGGCCTTCCTCCCCTTGTTGTTGGTCGGGATGACGAGGTCCACGAACTTGGTCATGTTGTTGGTGTCGCAGAGCGCAACAACCGGGATGCCGCACTGGACTGCCTCGTTGATGACCTGGGCGTCGCCGATCGGGTCGGTGACTACGATGACGGACGGCTCGATGTAGCTCTCAAGCACGGGGTTCGTCAGAAGTCCCGGGATGAACCGGCCGGTGGCAGACATTGCGCCAACGGTGTCGGCGAACTTCTTGGCCGGGTACTGGCCGTACTGCCGGGAGGTGACAACGAGGATGTTGGGGGCCTCGTACTGGGTTAAGAACTTGGCAACGGTCTTGATCCGGGCGTCGGTCTCGCGGATGTCGAGGATGTAGAGCCCATCACCGCGGACGCGGTAGATGAACTTCTTCATGTCCTCGCTCTTCTGCTGGGTGCCGATGTGGACACCGGCTGCAAGGTATTCCTCGACGGGGATGAGCGGCTCTTTTAATTCGATTTCCATTTCATTTGCTGCGGTCATATCTGTTCCTCAATGCGTATCAGTTCGTTTAATTTTGCAATGCGTTCTCCGCCCACGATACCGCATTTCAGGAAAACACACGAGAATGCGGTAGCAAGGTGAGCGATAGTTGTATCGGTAGTTTCGCCGGACCGGTGGCTCATCACCGTGTCCATGCCATGGGTGTGGGCAAGCCGGACTGCTTCGAACGTATCCGTGAGCGTTCCGACCTGGTTTGGCTTGATCAGGACACAGTTGGCTGCATCCTTCTCGATGCCCTGCATGATGCGGTCGACCTGGGTTACGAAGATATCGTCACCGCAGATCAGGCACCGGTCGCCGACCTGGCTGTTGAGTTCGGCAAAGGCATCGAAGTCATCTTCATGGAGGGGATCTTCAACATAGACAAGGTTGTACTTATCGACAAGTTCCGCAATATAGGCGATCTGGTCTTCGGTGGATCGCACGGTCTTGCGGTACTTGTAGGCGCTCCCGTCCCACATCTGGCTTGCTGCAACGTCAAGCCCCATATCAACCTCTACATTCAATTCATCGGCAACAAGTCCGGTCGCCTCGGCAATGAGCTCAAATGCGAGGGCATCGTCAATCTGCGGTGCCCACGCACCCTCATCACCCTTGCCGCAGGATTTCCCGTGTTTCTTCAAGAGGTCTTTTACATGCCGGTGGACGGCAGCGTTTGCAAATACCGCTTCTTCGGTATCCGCTGCACCGCCGGGAACCACCAGGAACTCCTGGATCTCGGTGGCATTCGCCGCATGGGCTCCGCCACCGATGACGTTCCCGAGCGGGAGCGGAAGCTCCTTTGCAAAAGCCCCGCCAAGGTAGCGGAAGAGCGGCATGTCCATCGCCGATGCTGCTGCCTTCGCGTTTGCAAGCGAGAGCGCAACAGCGATGTTGGCCCCGATCTCGGCGAAGTTGGCAGTACCGTCAATGTCCCGCAGCTGCTCGTCGAACCCTTCCTGGTCGGTCGCATCCATCCCGATCAGGGCGGGGATGACATTGGCAAAGGCATTCTCGATCGCCTCGCGGGGCGGCCGGACCTTCGCCTCAAGGGACCCGGTGCTGGCGCCGCTCGGGGCTGCCGACCGGCCGAAGCCGCTCGCGGTATACACGTCGGCTTCGACAGTCGGGTTGCCCCTGCTGTCCAGAATGGTCCGGAGCTCAATAACCTCAATGGTCGTCATGCTCTTGCTTCACTTCCTCTTTACGGTAATGGGGATGGTGTTGTTGTTGAATTCCTCGATCGCTATCTCCAGCGGATCGATCCGTGTCGTAGTGATAAGTAACGGAGCACCCATTGATATCTGCAGAGCCCTTGCTCCAATGATCCTTGCCCGTTCATACCGGGTATAAGTCTGCGTCTGCATTGTTCGTCCTCAAAATGTGTTCATAATCGGGTTAAATGGGGTCGCTGAGATTCGAACTCAGGTCACTGCGTCCCGAACGCAATAGGATGGTCCAGGCTACCCTACGACCCCTCGCTCATACTGTCAGTCTTGGTTACTGGTACGGGTTGAGCTCATCAATGATCTCTTTGTGTGTCAGGAGCATACGCCTGCAGCAGTACCGGGAAATATTAAGATCGTCGAGGATCTTTTTGGGATCCTCGCCTTTCTCCCGCCTCTGCCTGAACTCTTCCCATGCTGTGGAGATCGGTTTTCCACAGGTGAAACATCGAACGGGTATCAAGATTACTAACCTCTCATCATATCTTCTGGTTTAACGATAAGACTTTTGGAACTTTGCACGTGCACCAGAGCCGTGCGGCTTCTTGGCTTCTTTCTGCCTGGAGTCGTTGACGAGCAGCGTCCTGTCGTAGGCAAGATAGATATCCTTCATCGCGGGGTCGTTGTGCCACTTGATGATGCCGCGGGCGAGCGCGGTCCGGACTGCCTCTGCCTGTCCCATAACGCCGCCGCCTTCGACATCGATGGATACATCGATACCGTCAACTGCGGCCGGGACCAGGAGAATCGGTTCGGCGATCTTCATCCGGGTGGTGTCGGAGCCGTAGGTTTCGAGGGGCACCGAGTTGATCCGGATCATGCCTTTTCCTGCCTTGAGGGTTGCACGCGCGATTGCCGTCTTGCGTTTTCCGCTTGTATTGATGATTTTTACCATGGTGACCAGCCTCTTAGAACTTTGCTCCGAGGAATATGCACACTGCTGCCAGGGTGACATGGTTCGGGTTGTTCAGACGGTTCATGTGCGCTTCCTCGAGCACTTCCATCTCTTTTCCCACGAACTCTGTCGGGACTCCGACATAGCACTTGATATTCTTCATGGCCTGCACGCCGCGGGGGCGCTTGTAGGGGAGCATGCCGCGGATCGTCCGCTTCATGAGGTGATCCGGTCTTCTCGGGACAAACGGTCCCCAGCGGTTGCCGGAGGCTCCGCGTTCCCTCTTGTGCTTGTAGTTGGCAAGCACACGTGCACGGCTGCCTGAGATGATTGCCTTCTCTGCGTTGACGATGGCAATCTCTTCACCGGCAAGCCCGCGCTGTGCGACAAGGCTTGCAAGGCGGCCGAGAAGCATTCCGTCACCGTTGATTACTGTAACCATGTCTTGTTCACCTCAGGATCCGGACACCGCTGCCTTTGGGGTTGTCCGCTATGAGCTGCTCGATCGTAATGCACTGCCCTTTTGCGTCCCTGATCTTGCTCGTTGCCGAGGCTGAAAAATTCAGCGCTGCAACTTTCACGGACTGCTCCAGAACGCCGCTGCCAAGGACCTTGCCCGGGACAATGATCGTCTCGCCATTCTGGGCGTACCGGTTGATCTTGGACAGGTTGACCTCTGCGTAATTCCGGTTCGGGGTCTCAAGCCTGTTTGCAATCTCGCGCCAGATCTTGGCCTCATTCTCACGCGACTTGTTCTTCAAGAGCGAAATGAGGTTGGTAAGACGGGGGTTCGTCTTCTCCACAATTCTTGTCATTTCTTTTCATCCCCTGATAGTTCGCCTAGCTGTTTTGACAGCTCGTCTGCCTGCTCCTTGATATACAGAAGAGCACGGTTCATGATCTCTCTGGCCGGCAGGGACCCGTCGCTCTCGACCACGAAGATATAGCGGTCTTTCTCGGCGGTGATCCGGATTGCCGGTTCGTCCCCGATGCCGCTCGCAAGGCAGGCCCGTTCGCAGAGCTTGCACATGGAACAGTCGGGGAGTTTTCCGTTCTTTACTCCGACTTTCTTACCCTTCGCTTCAAGAATGTCGCGGGGGCATTCATCAACACACATGCCGCAGGCATCGCAGGTATCGCTTATCGTGACAACCGGATGGTTCTTGTATCCGCATACGAGCGTGGGCTGCCACTTGGCATGCGTCCTTCCTGTATTGAGGACGGCTTTTGCCTCGATGACGAGTTTCTGCCCTTTCGTGAGTTTCACGATAGGGATGTTGTCGTACACCGGTGCTGCTCGCGGGTCCTGCGGGATTAGGTCACTTGACATGACCGTCCGGGGTCCCTCGACACTGAGCGTGTACGTAGATGTACAGGCCGGACATCCGGCCCCGCCGCACGAGCATGCTGCCTGGGTGGTATAGGTTGAGAGGTCGGTCGTTAAGGGAATGAGTCCGATGCGGTGGGCCAGCATCTCGTCGAAGAGTGCGCTCGTGTTATCATAGATGCGCACATCCTCGATTGCAAGGGTTGGCACTTCACCGATCATTGCCCGCCGCATGGCGTTGGCAAATGCAGGGCTCGCTCCCGAGAGAGTGAATCGTGCGAGGGAGTCGTCCAGACTGGCGAAATCGATCTCCATCACACTCTCCTTCCGCGTCTGCCGCCTTTCGGCCGGCATGAGTCGTGGGGAATTGGTGTGACATCTTCGATTCGTCCGATGCGCATACCGGCACGGGCGAGCGCACGGATGGCTGCCTGGGCGCCTGGCCCGGGGCTGCGCTGCTTGCCCTGGCCGGGTGCACGTACCTTGACGTGGACGCCGACGATGCCCTTCTCACGGGCGCTCTGGGCTACGTTGCTTGCCATCTGCATGGCTGCGTAGGGCGAGCTCTCGTTCCTGTCCTGCTTGACAACCATGCCACCGCTCGACTTGGTCACGGTCTCTGCACCGGAGAGGTCCGTAACGGTGATGATGGTGTTGTTGAAGGAGGCAAAGATGTGAGCGATACCCCATTTTTCCTTATCGTTTGCTGCCATGTTATCTCCGTCCTCCGCGTCCCTGGTATCCGCCGAATCCGCCGGGGGCTGCCTTGGGGTTGGATGCGGGTTTTGCTATCCGCTCTTTTTCTGCATGGGAGTCAGAGACAAACGGTGATTTGCCGTAGTAGGTGATCTCGGACTCTTCCTTGCGGGTCACGCGGTAACCGGGGATGCTGGTGCGCCGTCCGGCAATCGCGATGTGACCGTGGGTGATGAGCTGCCGGGCCTGTTTCGGCGACCGGGCCAGTCCCTTGCGGTAGACAACAGTCTGGAGCCGGCGTTCGAGCTGGGCCTGGATCTTGAGTGCGAGGACATCTTCGATGTCTGCATCCGCGCCAAGGAGCCCGTTCCGCTGGAGCGAAGTGATGAGCTCTTCCTTCTTGGATTCGTACAGTTCCTTGTCGGTCGTGCTCGATCCAAGGGCCAGCAGGCTGCGGGCGCCCTTGCGGTATTTGCGCAGGTGCTCCTGTGCCTTCCAGACCTCGCGCTTGTTCCGGAGACCGTATTCGATGACGAGACGGGTCTCGGACTCGATACGGGATTTCTCCCACGGGCGCTTGGGCGTCTGGTAAGACTTGTGGTTCTTGCCTGGGTATCCCATGATTACTGGCCTCCCGCGCTCTTCCTCTTGACACCGACCGTCGTTCCGGTTCTTCCGGTAGACTTGGTGCGCTGCCCGCGGACTTTCTGGCCGGTCTCATGCCGGATGCCCTTGTAACAGCGGATCTTTCTCATGAGGTTGACGTCTTCGTCCTTTGCAAGGGCGACATCGCCACCAAAGAGGTGCCGGGTCTCACCGGTGTAGACATCCTTGGGGCGGTTTGCCATCCACGAGGGTATCTTGGTGATATATTGTTCGACAGCTACACGGAGCCGGTTGACCGACTCTTCGTCAAGGCGACCGAGCGAGGCGTACTCGTCGACGTTCGCCATGCGGGATATAACCGTGGAGGTATGCCTGCCAACACCCTTGATGCCGGTCAGGGCTACCCTCACGGATTTGGTTCCATCCAGATCGGTGGTTCCAATCCTTACGAAATACTTGATATCTTCTTCCTGAGCCATCCAATCCCCTCGATTTCGTGAGATTTTCTCTTTTTAGCGCTGAGGGAGGGATTTGAACCCTCGAGTCCCAGGGGGACACAGGTTTAGCAAACCTGCGCCATACCAGGCTTGGCTACCTCAACAGAGGAATCTCGCATCTTCTCAGACACTCGCAGTGGATAGTCACTGCTCCATGAATGGTGCTTTATAATATGGGCAGGTGCGGGTAATAAGCGTTGTGGGCAACGGGTACCGCTTCTTGCCCCCTTTACCGGAGATCCAGGGACCAGCCGGAGTATCTACTTAGCATCGGATGAGGGAAAGGTGTTTCCCTTGAATGCGGGTGAATTCTGAAAGGTTCCCCAGCCCCGGAGAGATACGATAGTCCCGGGAGCGAAAGCCTTCCTTCTTAGTATCTGACAATCGGATTTCCTGCGATTGCACACACTGAGTAAAGAGTATTGATTGTAGTGAGCTGCCTGCAGGGTCATGCCCACTCCGCGACTCAGGGCACCTGCCAGACCGGGCATGAACCTGCATGGGGGGGTCGGAGGGGATATTTTTTATTCTTCGGGAACCGGGGATCGGTATTTGTTATCGTCGTAATTTTTAGGATATTTTTCGTTCTTTCAATGCACCGTACAATAAATTTTCCCCACAGACCCCCCAACAGCCCGGGATCGTTTTCTTGAAAAACAATCATTTTTACGATTGAATATTCCAACAGCAGCGCGATTTTGTGATGGGGGGGTCTGTGGTGAAAAAAAAAATTTACGAGAGAGGCGGGTCCCTGGCTGCTCCGGAAGCCAGGCGCAGAGTACGAAGATCCACCGTTCCGTACGCCATGACACAGAGATGGTGGGCGGTGAAGCGGAGAGAGAACTCACGTCCCGGAAAACCGGTACATTCCTCTCGGGACCAGCATCTCGAACCGGGCCCCTTTCCCGGGAACGCCCGTCTCCCGGATCGTGATGCCGGTGATGCCCAGGATCTCGCGGGCCAGGAAGAGGCCGACTTCTCCCCGGGCGCCGATCCCTTTTGAGAAGATCTCCTCTTTGCGATCCTCCGGTACACCGATCCCATCGTCGACTATGCTGATGAGCAGCCCTCCGGTACCCTCGTGCAGCTCTACCCGTATCGTCGACACATGCCCCCCGTGGAGGAGCGAGTTCTCGAACAGGTTGAAAAAGACATTCTCCAGAAGGGGATCGGCATACAGTTCCAGGCTCCGGGAGGGTTTCTCAATTTTGATCGATCCAAGGTCGAGATGGGATTCTGCAAAGAGCATCACTTCCGAAAGATTGCGCCACCGGGGAGGATTCATGCCGAGCATCTGGTACTTCTGCAGGAATCCAAGCTGGTACTGGATCGCTTTTGTAGCTTCCGCTTCCTTTTCCAGGATCTGCCTGATCTCAAGACCTCCTTTTTTGGACCTGGCAAGAGAGAAATAGGCAAGCTGGACAAAGATCTGGTTCTGGATATCTTCAAAGATCACCCGGTTGAGGAAGGTGAGTTTCTTCTTTGCGAGAAGGAGGGCATTCTCCGCCCGCTTGCGGTCGGTGATATCCACGCCAAGGACCGCGATCTGCTCCACATCCCCGCTTTCCTTTACTACAGGATAGATCGAGACAAAGAACTCTTTCCCGTTGTCCTCGCTCTCGTACTGGACGACTTTTTTACCGGACATAGCCTCAGAAAATTTCCTGCTGTGCAGAAGAGATTCCTGTTCGGGCAAATAGTTCCGGATTTTCGTTCCGGCAAGTTCGCCGGCGGGGCGGTTGAAGTGCCGGGCAAGCGCCGCGTTTGCAAGGATGATAGTACCATCGGGCTTGAGCATCATGGCGGGATCGGACACCGCATCGATAAAAGTCCGGAGGGTGTGTTCGCTCGCTATCAGGTTGTTGTGGGAATCGAGGATCTTCCGTTCCAGCAGGGCAATCTCATCATTGCCGGAGAGCTCCGGCCCCGGGTTGCCCCCGTTCTCTCCCAGGTGCCCGACTTTCCGGGTGAGGAACTCCACGCGCCGGAGGACTACCCGATCCATGAAATACATGACCAGAGCCGCTGCCACAAAGATGGTACAGGCAAACAGGATCAGATAGATGATGATCATCGAGAGGCCATGGCGGTAAATATCCCGGGGCTGATCCACCCTGAGCAGCATATTCCGGCCATTGATATCCTGTACTATGGTATACCCTGACACGAGATCGGAGGAGACGGGGATACTCATGATCCCGGTATTCGCGGAGGGGTTTGCCAGGATCTGCCGTTCCGGTTCCGTGAGGTCAGGATCATCCGCCGCGTGAAGAGTAACCCCGGTGCCAGTCATGCGGTCGAGGCGGGCAAGGAATTTTGTATCAAGGGACCGGCCCATGACCAGCACACCTGTTGTGGGCCCGGCCTGGAAACTGGTCAGTACCGGGGTCGATACTACGATCATGGGGCCTTCCGGAAGGAGAAGATACCCGGTCTTTGTACTTGTCAGAGACGTATGGTTCAGGAGAGGATGCGAGGGGGACAGTGCCCCGGGGAGATCTGCCGGGAAGGGCTCCTGCCTGCCGGTTGCCGGATCCACCATTGTCTCATACAGGGGATTTCCTGAAGGATCCGCAACCATGAAGAGATTGAGACGAAGGGTCTGGAGCGAGTTCCCGTTCAGGTTCCGCGAGATGTATGCTGGATCATGGCCGGTGGCAAAGGAATAGGTTTCATCCCAGTATGCCCAATCGTGGAGCGTACTTATCAGGTCTTCCTGCTCGTTTGCAAGGAGGTTTTTGACCTGGTTCACCTCTTTCTGGGTCTGCTGGTACTCGAGGTTTCCCAGTTCATCCATGTACAGGTACAGGGAGATCCCGACGATGATCCCAAACAGTACTGCAAAGGTTACGCCAAGGGCAAGAAGCGTCTTGTTGCGGATCTGCATACCGGGTATCTCCTCTTTGGGGGCCGGATGACTGCCGGGTTTTCAGGAGGGCGGGGGATACAGGCTCCGCCCGGAGTATTCCTGTAGTATGAACAATAGGGAAAATACTTTATAAAATATATTATCTGTTTTCCATAGGACGCGAAGAAGAGCCTATGGAGAAGACGACCGGAGGATACCGGTTTTACCGGGTTCAAAAAAGGTTGTTGAGAAACCCCTCAGCCGGAATGCTACGGGGTCTTTTGTGAGGGGGAGTTCTGGGGCTTCTGCTGGTTCTCCGGAGTTGACGGTGTTGCTGATGGGGTGGGATTTGCCGGGTGAGCCGGGTCAGGTTCCTGGGTGATTACCGCCGTCGGGTTCTGGGTCGCAGCCGGGGCCTGGGCCGGAATAGTTACCTGAGCAGCCGGATTCTGGGTCTGGATCTGGCTGGCCGTGCCCTGCTGGGAATTTTCCTTCATCCATTCCGTGGGCAGAAGGTTCTCCCACCAGGCCTTTCCAGCTGTTGTCTGGCTTACGGTTGCGTTCACCGGATGGCCGGTGTCCTTGCCGGTCGTATCCTGCTGGTGCATGCCTATGAGTTCCGTTATGGGGGCGTACCAGGGCTGGAAGGCTTCTACCGGTTTGATTGTGGTGCCGGAATCTGCTGGCGGAATTGGGTTTGATGCAGCTACTGCCGGGATGCCGGCGCAGAGTATGCAGACAAGAAAGATGCCTGCATAGGGTATGAGACTCTTCTTCATCGTTCACTTCCTTCTCCTGCGGGGGATTGTCCTGCAGGCTTATCCTCCCGATGCAGCGAAAACGGGTATATATTGTGTGCATGGGCGGCCGATCCGGATGATGCAGGGCGGGATAAGGAAGGAACCGGAAGGTTAGCTGAACGGATGGCTGTGGTACTCGCGTCCAGATTGGGACGTTGGTTTTTCCGCTGAACTATTTCCTTGTGTACAACTGCTCTGGCTGGAGCGGGGAATTACAGGATATCTGCAAGGAGATCGCAGAGTGCAGGAGAGTCAGATTTCGTACCCTTCCGGGTTCAATATATCACTGCACCCATATGCCGAATATTAGAACATCACGCGGAACGGGTGATGCAGGGCCGGTGAATAGATTGTATTCACCGGTGATATCCATGAAAACGACACGATACCTCATAGTACCCGTCCTCCTGGTGATCGCCGCACTCCTGGCAGCGGGCTGCACGGGAACAACCGGGGCAGGAACCGCAACTTCAGGCACTGCAGCGGCCGCTACTTCTTCTGCACAGAATACCGCACAGGCGACAGGCGCTCCCGGCGGGTCCCCTCCGTCAGGCACCCCGCCATCCGGGTCGCCGCCATCGGGATCTCCCCCGGGAGGCTCCGGGCAGGGTGGCGCCCCTCCCGGCAGCAGCTCCGGCTCATCGTCGTACACGTTCAACGGAACCTACATGCTCAATGGGGGGACCGCAACCGAGACGAATGCAAAGTACACTTCCACTACGCAGGATGTTTCCGGCGTTTATGTTACGAACGGCGGGACGCTCACGCTCACCAACCCGACCATTGTTACGAGCGGCGATACCTCTTCGAACGATGCCAGCAGCTTCTACGGGCTCAACGGCGCAGTGCTGGCCAATGGCGGCAGCACGGTGACCATCAACGGGGGCACGATCACTACCACCGGGTCCGGGGCCAACGGGGCAATCCCCACAGGTGCCGGGACCACGATCAGCCTGACGGACGTAACGATCAAGGCCTCCGGCGGAGGGGGTCACGGGGTTATGGCAACCAACGGAGGCACCCTGATTCTGAAGAACGTGGATATTGCAACCACCGGTGCCAATGGCGCTCCCCTCGCTACCGACCGGGGCAGCGGTACGGTCACCGTTAACGGCGGGACCATCACGTCTTCAGGCAGGGACTCGCCGGGGATCTATTCCACGGGACAGATCACGGTGACCGGCGCTACGATCACCTCTACCGGGACCGAGGCCGCAGTCATCGAGGGATTCAACACCATCGTCCTGACCAACACAGCTCTCACCGGGGGGGTGGAGAAGACCGGGGGCACTATGATCTACCAGAGCATGTCCGGCGATGCCGATGTCGGGACCGGGACGTTTGCGATGACCGGCGGATCCTATGCTTCCACGGCAGGGCCGGCCTTCTTCGTGACGAACACCAATGCCGTGATCACCCTCACGGGCGTGAGTGTCACAAGCGCTTCGGACACGCTCATCAAGGCAGCCGCCACCGACCGGTGGGGAACTACAGGGAAGAACGGGGGTACGGTCACCTTTACAGCAGATAATGAGAAGCTGACCGGGAGCATTGTCACGGACAGTATCAGTTCGATTGCAGCCTCGCTCAAAAACGGCTCATCCATGAGCGGCGCCATCAACTCGGCGTCGCTCAGCCTCGATGCAACGAGCTCGTGGACCGTGACCGCCGATTCGGCCCTGACCAGCCTTGCCGATTCAGGCGGGATCTCGGGAACAACCATCACGAACATCATCGGCAATGGTCATGCCGTGACCTATGACAAGAGCCTTGCAGCGAACAGCGCCCTCGGGGGCAGGACCTATACCCTTGCAAACGGGGGAACGCTCTCCCCGAAATAGGGGGAGAGACCTGGATTTTACCTACCCGAGCTCGAAGGAAGTGACACCGAAGATCTCATGGAGGGGAAGGGGAACCGGTTCCGGCCGGGTGTAGAGCCGGGCCGTGTAGAAGACCGGGACCATCCCCCGGTCCTTCACGAGCGCGACCGCTGCTTCGTTCGGGACCGGTATGTCGAGATAGAACGGCTCGCCCGGGATGCCGGCAACAAGGCCGGCAAGGATGAGTTCGGCGGCTGGGCGGTCCCGGGCAAAGAGCGGGCCTATCTTATGGCCGGTCCGGCAGGCCCTCCGGACACCGTACCCCAGGATCTTCCCCTCGGGGTCCAGTTTCGCAAGCCCGAAGTGCCCCTCCTGACTGATCCAGCAGCGGAGGAACTCTTCGCGCCGGGCCGGGAAATGGGCGGCATCGTAATCAGCCAGGTCCCTGAAGCGGACATCGCTTATGGAGATAAGACCCCCGGGCACCGCACCCCCGCCCCGGCCTTCGTACCGGGCATTGTTGTAGTGCAGGAAGAGACCCCCGTTCTTCTCGTACTTCTCCACCATTGCAACAACACCGTCGAACCCGATGACGCGGGACCCGGCGTGGGACATTGCGTGCCGCGCAAGCTGCATGCCCACTCCGTGCGCCCGGTACTCGGGGGCTACAATATAGAAACCCCCAAAAGAGAACCGGTCATCGTAGTTGACCACCGCGGCCGTTCCCACGATCTTCCCCTCAGCTTCGGCGCAGAAGAACCCCTCCGGGTCAACAGGATAAAAACATGCTGCATCCGAAAGACCGGGATTCCATCCCTCGCCAGCGGCCCATTCCACCGCGATCCCTACTTCATCCCGGTTCATCTGCCGGAACCGGACATTCCCTGTGTTCATAACCATCTGACAGGATATGGGCAGGACAGCTACATACACGTGGCGGTCCGCCGGGCAGGGAAATCCGGACGATAATTGGTGAAAAAGAGAGGTTGTGTGATTAACCGCTTGCATCAGAGGGCATGTACCAGAGAGCGGCGCGTGACAAGGCCAAAGAGCTTGCCCTTGTCCATCACCGGCAGGGAGCTGATGTTCTTCTTGAGCATGAGCGCGACAATATCGGCTGCTTTTGCAGTCCGCTCAACGGAGATCAGGGGCGCACTCATGATGTCTTTTACCAGCAGGTTCCGGATCCGGTGATCCTGGTGGTTGTCGGTCACGGATTCGCGGAACTTGCGGAGTGCAATGGCAACATCGGTCTCCGTTACGATCCCCACATATTTCTCCTGTTCCGAGACCACAAAGCGGGTGATGTTGTCATCGAGCATCCGGCGCCGCAGGTGGACTACCCGCTCGCCGGCATCGATCGTGACCACTTTTTCTACCGCCCCGGCAATCCCATCTTCCGGGATGTACTTCTTCAACAGGTCACCTGCCGCCACCTGGCCGATGAGTTTGTGGTCGGCATCATAGACCACGACCAGCTTGTAGCGCTGGAGCAGCGGGATGAGCACGTTGACGCTTTCATCCGGATATACGCTCGTGAAGTCCTCGTCGACAACGCTTGCGACATGGATGGCAGCAGGGGCGATATCCGAGTTCTGCTTGCTGCCCAGCTTCTCGGCTATGGCCTGGCGGGATACCGTCCCGACAACCGCGTTGTTATTCACCGCAATGAGAGGGTCGATTCCCCCGTCCAGCATCTTATCAAGAGCTTCAGTGATCTTTGCTGATTTTGCGATCGTCATCGGCTTTGCCATTATATCTTTGATAAAAACTTCTTTTGTCATTTCGCCACTTCCTTTATGATATCATCGCGTTTTACAATCCCGGAAATTGTGTCATTTTCCATGACAACAAGGCTGTTGACATGGTCTCTTTCCATCATTGCGATAACTTCCACAAGATCGGTCCCCGGAGGCACCGTTCTGACGGGGCTCGTCATAACGTCCTCGGCGATGACCGATGCAACCGAGAGCTGGCTTAATCCGCTCTTTTTCTGTGAGGTCTCACGTCTCGATATCGTTACATCTTTTCCCACCATGCCTGAAACTCTGGGTTCGTCTTCAAAGAACGCAAGATTCGTCTCGGTTATGATGCCGGCGGGAGCACCCTCCTCGTCACATACGAGCACCTTGTCGTTCCTCTCTTTCATTACGCTTACCACATGATTCAGCGAATGGTACCGGTTCACAACCGCTACATCCTCCATCACGTCCCGGGCGGTACCTTTCAGATTCCGGACAAGGGCGGATTTCATCAGATCGGTCTTTGTTACAATCCCTGCAACACTCCCGGCATCGATGACCGGGACGCTGCTGATGGCCTTCTCGACAAAGAGGCGGGCAATCTTCCGGACCGGCGAATCGGGGACAACCGTGAACAGATTTTCCGTTGCAAGCGCACCTGCCGGTATCCGGTCGAGCGGGCGGCGGCGCCAGACAGGCTCGCCCTGCCGCAGCCGGTATGCAATATCCTTCTTGGTCAGGATCCCGGAAAGGATCCCCCCCTCCATGACCAGCAGGCGCGAGATCTTATGCCGGACCATCAGGTTCCTCGCATGGGCAACGGTCTCATTGGGAGATACCGTATAGACCGGTGCGGTCATCACATCACGGGCGTACATGACATTTCACCCCTTTGCAAAGGCTTTCACAAGGTCGAACTCGGTGACGAGGCCGATCAGACGGGAGTCCTCGATCACCGGGAGCGCCCCGATGTTCTTTTCCAGCATCTCGCGGGCAACATCGTTGATGCTCTTCTCGGGAGTTGTTGTGAAGAGCTCCCCTGCCACCAGGGCCCGGACCGGGAGATCGGCAACCTCCGCGAAACTGCCCGTTGTGAGACGGGAGAAGACCTCCCGGCTCCCGAGATAGCGCATGATGTCCGTTGCCGTAACGATGCCATAAAGGACATCGTCACTGACAACGGGCAGCCTTCGGAACCTGCATTTTGTCATGTCCCGTGTAACGGAGGCAATAGTGCTGTCGGGTCCGGTGACCCGCAGGGCCGAGCTCATGATGTCCTCCGCGTGGAGGTGGCTGTGCTGTGCCGCGAGCACCCGCATGACATCCCGTTCCGTCACGATTCCCATGAGAACGTCCTCTTTATCGACCACGGGCAGGCCGCCGATCTTCTTTTTTACGATAATCTCTACGGCATCGGTGATCCGGGCATCGCTTTGCAGGGTCGCAAGCTGCTGGGTCATGATGGTGCGGACCGGCTCATTGAGCGCCGCAAGGAGGTTTCCCCCGTGCCGGACCTGGACGAGGCGGAACTTGTCCCCGCCACCCATGAAGTTCATGATATCTCCCGAGGTGATTATCCCCCGTACCCTGCCGGTACCGGCATCGGTCACCGGTAGGCGCCGGAAACCACACTTCGTCATATGCTCTGCTGCCGCAAGGATACTCTGGGTCGGCGGCATTGCAGTGACGTCGCGGGTGGCGATCGCCATGATCTCTCCTTCCTGTTCTGCTATATGGGATTTGAACTCCACCGGACCCCGGTCGAGTTTTCCCTGCATCTTCAGGAGCCTGTCGCCCTGTTTGATGCTCCGGTCATTCTGGTGCATGTATCACCCTCCTTAATTCTCGTGACCAGTTTTTCCTTGGTTCTGATAGCGGATCCCTCCCGCAAAGGGAGGGATCTCCATTGATTCCCCGAGCCTTGATCAGGCAAGAGCGGCAAGAATATCGTGCCGGTTTATCACGCCAGCCAGGTGATCGCCTTCCATCACCGGCAGCAGGCTGACATCGTGCCTGACAAGCATCTCCGCAGCCGCGCTGACGGGATCGTCCGGGGTTATCGTGAACACCACTTTTGTCATGAGGTCTTCAAGAGGTATCCGGGCATTACGGGCAAGCTCCGACCGGACATGCCGCGAACTTATCAGGTCTCTTCTCGATACTATGCCTACGAGCCTTTTTTTCTTGACAACCGGGAACGCGGAATACCCGCTCTCCATGATCATCGAGTAAACCCGCTGGAGCTCATCGGAGGGATCGGCTGCGATCACTTTCTGTGTCATCCTGTCTGAAACCAGGCCGTGCAGTTCATTGCGCGAGATGATGACCGGGAATAGGTCGGATAAGAGCAGCCCGCCGATCAGCCGGGGTTTCGGGCTTACAACTGCTACGCTGTCCGTGCGGTATTCCCGCATCATACCTGCTACCCGTTCGATGGACTCTGCCGGGTCTGCCATAGGGGCATCCCGTATGAATCCCCGGATTGTGACGTTCGATTTCGTGGAGGTTTCCCTCAGGCCATCCGTGATATCGATGTACCCGAGCAGATTTTTCTTTCCATCCACGACATAGATCTCACGGAACCGGTCATCTCTCAAGATCTGCCGTGCCCTGGTTATCTGGTCGTCTGGTTTCAGCACAGGGATCTCAATGATGAAATCCTGTGCCGTCCTCATGTGATATTGTCCTCCTCACGGCAGCGGGGGCAGAGCAGAACGCTGTCCACCCGCTTGAGGTCATCAGACATCTGACTGCAGCGGCTGCATATGCCCTGCTCAACGATCTCTTCCCGGTTGATCTCGATGAGATCGGTCAAGAGTTCGTTGAGCTCGTTGGAAACGGTCAGGAGATCCCGGACAGTCACGATACCAATAACTTTTTTCTTATCGTCGACTACCGGAAGTCTCCGGACCTTATGAGTCACCATCATGCTGGCAGCATCGCCTACAGTCTTCTCCGCACTCACCGTAATGAGTGGCGTGCTCATGATTTCGTTCACATGTACTGTGCTCGGCTTGAGATCCTTTGCAACAACCTTGCAGTTGATATCCTGTTCAGTCACGATACCGACGGGCAGGTTATGCTGGAGGACTATGCAGCTTCCCACATCATCGTGGCACATTGCTGCAGCTGCCTTTTCCACCGTGGCACCTGAACTGATCGTGGTCGGGTCGTGCCGCATTATCTCCTTCAAGGGTACGCGGGTCTCGAAGCGAATTGCGTTCGAAGTCTTTTTCATGAGTCACCTCCATGGTGTGCTTGATTCTGATGATTACAAATAGCATACTGCCTCATCCCCCTATAAATACAATTTGGCCCGGGCAGATTCCCATGCCTGCGGGTAATATTCCGGCAGGTCCGGAAACAGTCACCGGCGAGGACCAGGGGAACTCTACGAGAAACATAATAAACTGCGTATTCTATACACTACTAACGAATTATGGTGAATTCTTTGTACCAGAATACAAGACGTAACCGGCGGGATGTACCGTGAAAATATTTTACCAGACGTTTGGTACGGCCAAGAAGAAATTTTCCAGTTTCCTCAATCGCTTTTTCAAGAAAAAGAGGACACGCATCGGGATTTACGGCCCGCCCAATGCGGGAAAGACCACGCTTGCAAACCGCATTGCCCGGGACTGGACCGGGGATGCAATAGGTCCGGTGAGCGAGATCCCTCACGAGACACGGAGGGCGAGAAAGAAGGAAGATGTGATCATCTCCGGGGCAAACGGGAACACAATCACGATGGATATCGTGGATACACCGGGGGTCACCACCAAGATAGATTACCACGAGTTCCTTGAATTCGGGATGGAGAAGGACGAGGCAATCATCCGTGCGCGGGAAGCAACCGAGGGGGTTGCGGAAGCCATGCACTGGCTGCGGGAGGATATCGATGGCGTCGTGTACATGCTGGATTCGACGCTCGATCCCTTCATGCAGGTCAATATCATGATGATCGGGATCATCGAGAGCCGGAACCTGCCGGTCATCATTGTCGCAAACAAGATCGACCTGCCGGATGCCGCCCCTGCCCGGATCCGCAGCGCATTTCCCCAGCACCCGGTTGTCGCCATATCGGGTCTTGAAGGCAGGAATGTTGAAGATCTCTACGAGATGATGCTCGAATACTTCGGGTGAACACCATGCCGCACAAGTGTACGAAATGCGGGCGGGAATACAAGGACGGATCAACCGAGATCCTGAAAGGGTGCGCAAGCTGCGGCGGCAAGAAGTTCCTCTACGTCAAGGAAGGCGAGATCAACAAGGACGTTCTCGAAGAAAAGTCCATCGAGGAAATTGCCGAGGAGTCTCACGAGGAAGTCCTCGAAGTAGTCGAGCCAAAGAAGAAAGAGGTCGAGATGTACGACCGGGTGGAGACAATTCGGATCGTCTCTCCCGGTTCATACGAGCTGAACCTTGAGAAGATGGCACAAAGCGACGAGAGGATTGTGAGCGTGGGAAAAGAAGGGAGTTATGTCATCGACCTGATGTCCATGGCAAAGGAAGAGCCCAAGAAAAAGGCTCCAAAAGCGAAGAAGAAATAATAGATCGGATCGTTTCCAGGGATTTTTCTCTTGGATAGATCTGGAATCCCTTTTTTGAAGTGCCGGATTGTCAGCCCTGCTTTTTAGCTTTCAAAAAAAATTACCGTGTCAGGATCTCGTCGCGGACCGCTTCATACGGTGCCGGAAGGCCGATCCTGCGGAAAAATGCATCCGTGAATATGAGGCTGTTCAACACAGCCCATTCCGCACACCCGTGGCCGAGGCACTGGTAGGGGAAGAACGGCAGGTTTTTGTCGGCAAAGGGATTGGGGGCGAACCGGTTCCTGAGCAGCGTTCCGAATTTTTCCCCGGCTGTTTCCTCGTTCCTGGCAGATGTGTGGCCACCTTCGATGACAACCCATTCGCGCTTGTAGTGGAGAAGGTGATTGCGCATCTCGATAACATTGCGGACATTGAAAAATGCCGGATCGGTGTCGGCAAACGGGGATTTTTGTGCAATGTCCAGGATTTTCTGGAACTTGGTCACAAGAGGGGCCCGGTCAAAGTTCTTCTCGTTCTTCCATTCCTCACCGATGGTGCGGAGCAGGGCTTCGGTCTCCCCGTCGGGGTAGAAGTACGCACCATCGGCAGCATCGGCATGGAGCTCGTTTATCGTGGATTCAAGAAAGGCAACGGACGAGAGGATCGCATTCAGGGAGAAAGCTTCGTGCCGGAGCAGGCAGTCCTCCGGGACAGATTCGGCATCCCGATATGTCTTCTCAAGAGCATAGGCAAGCTGGGAGAGCACGGCTGCCGACTGGATGTACCGTACCGAGAAGCAGTCGCGGAACCGGATCGGGGATTCATCGCTCGTCACCTCAAGGGAAATCTTGTCCATGGTGTACATTGCGTTGTTCCCGGGAGGGCATAAAAGCTGGTTGTACGCTGCCAAAAGGGCGGGATGCCCGGATTTGCTTGTCGTCCCGGTCAGTACCGCTCTGCCTCATTGCGTTCATCCTTTCGGAAGGGGACCACCTCGGTATCCGGCAGGTTCCGGCGTACCTGTCCGATATCGGTATACCGGGTCAGCACATCCACAACGAAGGGAAGTGGTTCGTCCCAGATCTCGGGAAGTTCTGCCTCACCGGGTGCCCGGGCCACGTAAGGCAATGCCTCGACAGGAGGGGTGAACTGTGTATCGTGACCCGGCTTCAGCCCCCGGGCATCGGCCCGGTACCATCCAAAGTCCTTCAGGTATACGGCATTGAGACCATGAAGGAAGAACGGCTGGCCGAACTCGCCCGAGACGAGCCGCTGATAGCAGAGGCCGGCCGGAATGCCGTTTGCCCGGAGGAGCGCTGCAAAGAGATGGCTCTTGGCAAAACAGAAACCGGTCCGGTGCCTGAGCACATCGGAGGCTTTCAGCGTGACCGGGTTCATCTTGTGATCCCAGCTGTGGAAGATCTCATCGCGGACAAAGAGAAAACAACGCTTTGTAATTTCTGTATCGGTTGTACACCCGTGGGCGAGTTCGCGGGCCTTGGCGGCAACATCCGGGTGGCGGAAGTCGATGATTTCCGATGAGGCCAGATAGCGTGCCAGGGTTCTTGGTTCCATGAGAAATTCCCGTCTTAGTGCTGGGGTTTTCTCTCTTTTACAGGTTCCGGCCCGGCCTCATCCGAACGGATCGGGCAGCAGGTCCCGGTGTCCCCGCCCCTCTTCGAAACCCACCGTAGCATCGGGACGAGATAGCCACGCAGTTCCCAGCCGTCAGAAGTCAGGTTGTATTTCACAGAAGGTGGAGTGGTATTAAGGATAGTCCGTTTGACAAGCCCTTCTTTCTCCAGGTTCTTGAGCGTATCCGAGAGCGGTTTTGGCGAGATGCATCCCAGTTCCCTTTTGAGCTCATTGAAGCCCTTCTCACCTTCATTCCCGAGGAGCGCGATGATGAGGAGCGACCATTTTTTTGCCACGACATCCAGGAGTCCGGTGAGCGGGCAGAGGCAGAGCTCGTTATGTCCGTGATGTGGTTCCTTCATGGATACTACCTACGTTGCCGGTTACGTTTCTGTTTATCGGGTATCAAAAAAATACTACCTACCGGACATATACCATGCACGCTGATCACGACGATTGCCACAACCACCGTTGTGGTAGGGACAAGAAACGATCCCTGCGCTTTGCCATCGGCCTTACAGGAATCGTGTTCATAGCCGAGATCCTGGGGGGCTTTTTCTCCGGCTCCCTCTCGCTTCTGGGCGACGCCGCCCATATGCTCCAGGATACCATCGCCCTCATCCTCTCCCTCGGGGCGATCATCATCGCTGAACGACTACCAACACCTGGGCGGACTTTCGGCTATCACCGGGTGGAGATTGCTGCTGCAGTGGCAAACGGGCTTCTCCTGATCCTGGTCAGCGGTGTGATCATCATAGAAGCGCTTGAACGGTTTGCCCACCCGCGGCCGGTAGACAGCATGCTCATGTTTGGTGTTGCTATCATCGGCCTTGCGGCAAACCTCCTCGCTGCCCGTATGCTCCACGGGAGCCACGATCTGAACATGAAAAGCGCATTCCTCCATGTCATTGGAGACACACTCTCATCCGTTGCAGTGATCGCAGCGGCGATCTGGATTGCCCTGACCGGACAGACCATTGTCGATCCCCTCCTCAGCATCGCGATAGCGGTCGTCATCCTTGTCTCGTCCTTCTCGATCCTGCGGGAAGCATCTGCGATCCTCCTCCAGTTCGCTCCCCGGGGGATCGATGTCGGCGAAGTTATCCGGGACATGGAGTCCGTTGCCGGCGTCGGGAACGTGCACAATGTCCACTTCTGGACGCTCTGCCCCAATATCAATGTGCTCGATGCCCACGTCTACTCCTGCGAGACCGATACACGTCGAATTGCAGAGATCCGGGACGACATACGATCGCGCTTGGAAAAATACCAGATCGGGCACTCCACGCTCGAGTTTGAGTGCACCCCGTGCGAGGACTGCCGGGTTGTCCGGGAATTGAGGGACTGAAATAACAGGCCATGAGTTCGTCAACCTTAAAAATAAATATGGTTGACGATAACATTTCAAAGGCCGTTCGAGGGAAAAATACCCGGGCCCGGAAGAACAGGAATGGATGATATCCCGAAAATTCCCCAGTGTATGAGCACCCAGCACCCGGACAACGTGCATGTGCCCTTTTTTGCAGAGACCTCCGAATTGGGTGGCGAGGACGAGATACGGGAGGCCTATTATGTATACTCGCATCTGGCCTGTACCGAGCAGATGTGGGACTGCGAAGGAAAAGAGGTGGATAACTTTGTAGTAAAGAAACTCCTGACCTCGTACCAGGCATTCTTTGGCAGCCATAAGCTTGGCGAGGATCTTTTCCTCACCCTGCGTGTGCCAAACCCGCAGGTGGAAAGAGCAGAAGCCAAGATCCTCCTCGAAACGCTCGAGAGCATCCCGCGATCCTTCGACATCGCCCGGCTCTTCTACAAAGAGGACATAGCACCGATCTTCGAAGTGATCCTGCCGATGACCGCTTCCCACACCGCCATCGATAATATCTACCAGTATTACGCGGACTTCGTTGTCGGGAAACAGTACAAGCGGCTCGGCGGCCGTGACACGACGATTGCCGACTGGATCGGAACGTTTTCGCCCCGGCACATCAATGTCATCCCCCTCTTCGAGGACCGGGAAAGTATGGAGGTGGCACATGTCACCGTGGGCCGTTACCTCCAGGACAAACACCTGCAGTACCAGCGGGTCTTCCTCGCACGGTCGGATCCTGCCATGAACTACGGGCTTGTAAGCGCGGTCCTCCTCAACAAGATCACCCTCATGAACCTTTCCGCACTCCAGGAAACAAGCGGGATCCCACTCTATCCCATCATCGGCGTGGGTTCCGCACCATTCCGGGGCAACCTGAGGCCCGATACCGTTGACAGGGTAGGTGCCGAGTACCCGTCCGCCCATACCTTCACCATACAATCGGCTTTCAAGTACGATCACCCCCTTGATGAAGTGAAAACTGCCGTGAAACAGCTGGAGACCCGCGAAGTGTCCGAGGTGCCTGTCTTCGATCAGGAGAGATGCCGGGTTATCATCGATAAATATACTGAAGCGTACATCCGAGAACTCATACCGCTCTCCGATATCATAAACCGGGTGGCGACCCACATCCCGGGCCGGCGCAAGCGCAAACTGCATATCGGCCTCTTCGGTTACTCCCGGAGCACGGGAGGAATGACCCTTCCCCGGGCAATCACCTTCACCGCATCCCTGTACTCGATCGGCGTACCTCCCGAACTGCTCGGGCTCTCCGCACTCGATTCGGACGATCTCTCGTTCGTGCGCAGCCTGTACGTGAACTTCGATCAGGATCTTGCCGATGCAGCCCGGTACATGAACCCCGGCTCGCCGTTCCTTGCCACAAACGTGAGAACTGCTGCTGAGAGGATTGCAGGCTGTATCCCGGATGATGAGCATCGTGAGGTAACCGATGGTATCCTCAACGCACTCAGGGAGAACCGGACCCGCGATCTCCAGTCCGAGATCCTCCGGGCTGCATATATCCGGAAATTCCTTGGGTGAGAACCACTTTTTTCAATAACGGGGAGACGTCTGAAAGTTAATTGTTGCATCGACAACATTTATCTCTCCGCTCTGCCAGAGGTACTAAACTCTATGTGCCAGTCCATTCCGGATGAAATTCCGTTCGGGGCAGTGATCGCCATTGTCACCCGGGAGCGGTTCATCTTCCTCAACGAGCGCCTCCGGCCACTGGGCCTCACGTTCGGCCAGTTCCCGGTTCTGATGCGCCTCTCCCACGAACAGAATATCATGCAGGAGAACCTAGTCCGTCACTTCTTCCTTGACAAGGGCACAATCGCCCGGGCCGCAAGGAAACTTGAAGCAGCCGGGTACATCAGTCGGATCGTCGATCCCGGCAACCGTCGTGCCGTCCGGATTTTCCTCACGGAAAAAGGCGAGGATATCATCCCCAGACTCATAGCCATTGAACGGGAATGGGCCAGCAGGGTGAGCAACGGCCTTTCAGCCGAAGAGCGGGAACAGGCCGAGAACCTGATGCGCAGAATTGCGAGGAACAGTCATATGACCATTCAGAATATCGGAGATCAGGTCCATGCAGACGGATGATGCACCCGGATTACCGGCCGATAACGAGATGAAAGAGGGGATATCGCTCCTGATGGGAGATCCCAAAAAAGCGATCGTGAAACTGTCCGGGCCCATGATCATCGCGATGTTCCTGATGTCCACCTACAACATCGTCAACGCCATCTGGGTGGCAGGTCTTGGAGCGGATGCCCTTGCAGCAGTAGGATTCATCACGCCCCTTTTCATGGTCCTCATCGGGATCGGGAGCGGGCTTGGGGCAGGAGCGGCGTCCGCCATCTCCCGTCGTATAGGGGCAAAGGACAAGGCCGGGGCGGACAATGCAGCAGTCCACGCTATTCTGATCACCCTGATCATCTCAGCGGTCCTGACCATCCCGCTCATCCTCCTCACAGGCCCCATCGTCAACCTTTTCGGTGCAGGAAAGACCGCGGGCCTTGCCATTGAATACGGGCAGGTCGTCTTCCTCGGGATGGCCCTCATCCTCTTCACCAATATCGGGTACGCGATCCTCCGGGCAGAAGGGGATGCCAAGCGGGCCATGTACGTCATGGGTGCCTCCTCGGTCCTGAACATGGTCCTCGATCCCCTGCTCATCTACACCGCGGGCATGGGCATAGCCGGTGCTGCCTGGGGTATGATCATCTCACTTGTCGTTGTCTCCGCTATCATGCTGTACTGGTTTATCGGGAAGAGGGACACCTATGTCACTATCTCATTTAAATCGTTCTCGTGGGACAGAAAGGCTGCACGGGATATCCTCGGCGTCGGCATTCCTGCCAGCACCGAGTTCCTGCTCATGGCGATCCTTGCTATCTTCATCAATACCCTCCTTGTTGCAACGGCAGGAACCGATGCGGTGGCAATCTACACGGCCGGTTGGCGGGTCGTCTTCTTTGCCATCATCCCGTTGATTGCAATCGGCACCTCGGTCATCTCGGTAGCCGGGGCTGCCTACGGTGCCCGGCAGTACGGGAAGATCCGGACTGCGCATACATTCTCGATCACACTCGGGATTGCAATCTCGCTTGCCATCAGCGCGGTCACCTTCGTCTTCGCCCACCAGATTGCCCTCATCTTCACCTACTCGGCGGACAGTGCCCACCTTGCCCCGGAGATCGCGGCGTTCCTTGCAACGATGTGCCTCTTCTACCCGTTCGTACCCCCGGGCATCATGTCGGCTTCCGTCTTCCAGGGGACCGGCAAAGGAATGACCTCGCTGGTCATCAGCGTTATGCGAAATCTCGTTTTCATCGCAATCTTCGCTTACCTCTTCGGTATCGTTCTGGGATTCGGTGAGCACGGAGTCTGGTGGGGGATCGTTGCCGGGGATATCATCGGGGGCACAGTCGCCTTCCTCTGGGCCCGGGCTTATATCTCCCGGCTGATTGCGAACCAGTAGGTTCGCGGCAAACCTTTTTTAGAGCCGATCAGGGAGTAAGGGAACTTTCGCGAACCTGATCGCTCTGGATACAGTCAACTCCGGGTGCATACATCTTGATATCCACAACGGGCGTTCCGTCCAGCGCGTCCAGCCCCCGAACGGACAGGATATTGCCGTTCACTCCGAGCAGATCTACCATGCAGAGCGAGACAGGGTTCGGCCGGTCGGGCGAACGGATGGCAAACACCCCTTTCTCGGCCACACTGCCGGGAGGAACTGCGCGGAGAACCGTACGATCTGCCCTATCGAACCAGCAGAGGACCCAGAGGTGCATCCTCCCCTCAATTCCGTGAAGAGCGGGGAGGTACGGTTCATCGATCACGATCTCGGAAACGGTATCAGAAAAGCGGCCCTGCCGCGGGGCATCCCCCCGGGCCTTGTACGGAGAGCGGACATAGCCGATAGGATGGAGCTCGATAGGTGCAGAAGTCATCAGTGATGAGATGTAAGGGGGATGTAATATTTACCCATGGCGACCTGCACACGGGATTATACTTCCCATCAGACCTGCAGTCCCGTGTTTGCACCTCCGCAACCCTTATCATACCTCCCGTCGAATGATGGTAAGCACTTTTCATATGTGCTGACAGATGTAAGTCCGACGTGCGACACCGCACTGCCTCAAAACTTCAGGCTTTGGGATTACAGGGAGTCAGTAACCAATACTCGACTTTTCTGGACTTACGATCTCGTCTATCTAGGAGGCTACATACATGGCACGAATGCACGCCCGCAGAAGGGGCAAGTCATGCTCCGTGCGCCCCTACCGGAAACAGGCACCCGCGTGGTCCAACACGGACACAAAGGCGATCGAGAAGATCATCCTGGATCTGAGAAAGGAAGGCGCATCGAGCGCAAAGATCGGACTGGTTCTCCGGGACCGCTACGGCGTTCCTGACGTAAAACTTGCCACCGGCAAGCGTATCGGGGATATCCTGAGAGAGAACAAGGCCGCATCCGAGATTCCCGAGGATCTCCGCGACCTGATGGTCAAGGCACTGGGGCTCCGGAAGCACCTTGCCGAGAACAAGAAGGACCTGCACAACAAGCGCCAGCTCCAGCTGGTGGAGTCCAAGATCCGCAGGCTTGTAAAGTACTACACGGGAAGCAAGAAACTGCCCAAGGAGTTCGTGTACAAGCCCGAGAACGCAGAAATCCTGCTGTCCCGCTAAGCATTCATCAGTCATCAATCATCCACAATACCGCCCATGTCGCTTGAAACCGCCGCAGAGATCGTTGCTTCCAAGATCCGGAGGCAGGAGTTTGTCGAGGTGATCGCTCACCACGACGCAGACGGCATAGCCGCTGCCTCGATCCTCTGCCACGCGATGCTCAGGTCAAATATCCGCTTCCGGCTCCGGGTCCGCCCGGAAGTCACGGCAGCCGATATCACCGGCGATGATGCATACCTCCTCTGCGATCTCGGTGCAGGCATAAAAGACCTGCCCCGGACAACGATGGTGGTCGATCACCACATCCCGCTCTTCGAAGGCGAGTTCCACGTCAACCCGCGCCTCGCAGGAATCGACGGCGACCGGGAGCTCTCAGCTGCCGGCACCGCATATTACGTTGCCCTGCAGCTCGGGGACAACCGCGATCTCGCGGGTCTCGTGATACCCGGTATCATCGGCGATGGCCAGATAATGGCCGGCAAGAACCTCGAGATCTTCAACGAGGCGATCGCAAATGGGATCATTGTTCCGGACCGGGGGCTTACGCTGCCGGGGAGGGACATGACCGAGCGGTGGTACATGGCCACAAGCCCGTACCTCAGCGGCATCAGCGGCAATGAACCGGTCATCACCGGCATCCTGGACCAGGCACGCGACCAGGCAAAAGGTGCAAACGAGACACGGCTCGATACCCTACTCTCGCGGGTGGTTATCGACTCAGAGCCCGGAAGCCTGACGGCATTCTACGGCGACACCTACCACCTCCAGCGCGAGGTGATCGAGGACGCCCATGCCCTTGCAGCGGTCATCGATGCCTGCGGCAAGACCGGCCACGGCGATATCGGGGCAGCCCTCTGCCTCCGCTCATCTGCCGGGATCGAGGAAGCCTGGGAGATAACCCGCCGGCACCGGGTCAGCGTCATCGAAGCGGTGAAAAGCGCACGGCAGCACGAGAGTGCAGCCGGGGTGTACGAAGTGCAGGGCGCCATGCTCGCCAGCGATGTAGCGGATATCCTTTCACGGGATATCCCGCACGAATCCCCGGTCCTTGTCTTTGCACAGGGCCAGGGATTCTGCCATCTTTCGGCACGTTCTCTGCAGGGAATCCCTGCAAACCTCGGGCCCATGGTTCGGGAGCTGGCAGAAGCCTGCGGGGGAACCGGGGGCGGACACCTGCTCCGGGCCGGAGCAACGATCCCCTGCAACCGGATAGCCGACTTCACGAAAGGCTGGCAGGAGGCGCTTGCCTCATGATGCAGATCGAAGGCACGATTACGACCGTCCATTCGGAAGCAGCCTGCATCGCAGCGGCATTAAGGCCGGACAACCTGCGCAGCATGGCAACAGACGCAACGGGTGACCGGATCAGAACGACCATAACCGGCACACAGATCCGGTCGGTCATCGCATCCGTGGATGATTACCTGATGAACCTTGCAATTGCGGAGGACGCATGTTCCATCCGCAACCGGACAATCCAAGAAGAGTGATACTATGGCAAAGAAGAAACAGGTTGGAAGAAGAGTTGAAGGCTGGAAAGCCAAGAGCTGGTACAAGGTGCACGTCCCCGACAACCTCGGCAAGGCGTACATCGGCGATACCATTGCAAACGATGCTGAGAGCGTTGTCGGCAGGATCATGACCGCAACGCTCGGCGAGATCACCAATGACTACGCAAAGCAGCACATCAAGATGAGCTTCAAGATCGCGACAGTAACAGGCGACGCAGCCTACACCGAGTTCGTGGGCCACGAAGTCACCCGCGACTACCTCCGCTCGCTCGTCAAGCGCCGGAGCTCCCGTGTTGACTGTCACGTCCCGATCGTGACCAAGGACAACAAGAAAGTCCAGATGACCATCAGCTGTTACACGTTTGCCCGGGCAAACATTGCCCAGGAGCATGCAATCCGCGGCGTCATCACCGCAGCGCTCACGGCCCAGGCACAGGCCTGGGACTTAACAACGCTCCTCAACAGCATTGTCTCGGGTGAGATCTCACGGGATCTCTTCAAGGCAGTCAAGACCATCTACCCCACCCGCAGGGTCGAGGTCATCAAGTCCAAGGTCGAACAGGTGGCAGCACCGGTCGACACCAGCTAACTTTTTTTTATTTCCTTATTATTACGGTACCGGCCGGTTTCCGTACGGTTTTTTCATCCAAAGTCCGGTTGAAAATTTTTTAGCAGGACCAAAGGGTGTTAGTTAGAGAGGCTACAATCGGATAATTATCCTACAATCGGCTGTACAACTGACACGGTTCTGTTTTCTCCGACGTGGACAGTCTGGTTGATCAACCATACTCTGCATGAAAAATTTCAAACAGGGGTTACGGGGGTGATTGAAATTTTTTACGGGAGCACTCCCAGCTGCAGAGCGGTACTGAAAAAAGAACCGGTTGTTTCCCGGCCCGAAGTCCGGGCTCCGAACGCTCATGTGGTTTCGCAATCAATACCATATACCGCATGTCATCCATCATCACCGATCCCGTGAAGCAGAAGCTTCTCCTCGGAGCCGTAGCCCTCGGAGTCGTTATGGACGGGATCGACGGTTCGATCGTGAACGTGGCGCTCCCGACCATGGCAACGTATTTCGATACGGATACCGGGACGATCGCGTGGGTGATCATCACCTATCTCTTAATGATGGCAGGTCTCCTGCTCGTCTTCGGGAAACTCGCAGACCGGGGGCTTGCCAAGCGGCTCTTCCTTTCAGGGTTTGCAATCTTCACCATCAGTTCAGCTGCCTGCGGACTTGCCCCGTCGCTTGACATTCTGCTTGCCGCACGGCTCGTGCAGGGACTCGGGGCAGCAATGATCGCAGCCGTTGCCCCGCTCCTCTGCGTCCGCTATCTCCCAAAGGAGATGCTCGGGGCGGCCCTCGGCGTCATTGCTGCAACAAGTTCGATCGGCTTTGCCGCCGGACCGGCGATTGGTGGCATCCTTACCCAGCATCTCTCGTGGCACTGGATCTTCCTCGTGAACATACCGATAGGAATAATCGGGATCCTCTTTGCGGCCCGGGTGATCCCGGGCGATGAACCGGAGACGGTCCGCAGGGTGTCCTTCGATTACCCGGGCGCCATCCTGCTCTTCTGTTCCATGGTCCTCTTCACGTTCACGCTCGAGGAGGAGCCGGGCCGCGGGATGGCAGATCCGCTGATCGCCGGCTGCATTGCGTTCTTCCTGCTGTGCACGGTGCTGTTCGTCATCCGCGAACTCACGACACCGGAGCCGTTCATCAATATCAGGATCTTTGCATCCTGGCGGTTTTCATCCGTGCTTGCGGCGTTCCTGCTGATGAACGTGGTCTTCATGGGCATCCTGTACCTCCTCCCGTTCTACCTGACAACCATGATGCACCTGGACTTTACCATATCTGGCCTCTATCTCCTGATCCCGCCGGTCTTCATCGCGCTCTTGAGCATCCCGTTCGGGCAGTGGTCGGACCGATCCGGCCGCCGGATCTTCGCCGTGGCAGGGTGCGTGCTGGTTGTCCTGTACAGCGCTATCTTCGCGCTCCTTGTCCCGGAAAGCGGTATCGTACCCCTGCTTGCCGGTCTCATCCTGATGGGTGCATCCTTCGGGATCGCAGCAGGGCCGGGCACCAGCCGGATCATCGAGAGCGCTCCTCCGGGAGAGGAAGGAACCGGCTCTTCGCTGATGGTGACTTCCATCTACTTTGGCGGGGTGCTCGGGACAGCGCTCTATGCAGCAATCTTCACCCTGGCAACCGCCGATGCCGGCGGGATCGTGCCATTTTCCGATCTCGGCCCGGCGAAATTCCTTGCCGGGTTCCATTTCACGATGGCAGCCGGCCTTGTCCTGTCCGTACTTCCCCTGCTGCTCTCGGCAATCGTGCCGGACCGGAGGAAGAGTGACGGGTGACCGGGGAAACCATATTACCCCTTCGTGCCCAACCATTCCATACGAATGACCGCAAATAAGATCCTCTTTCTCGTGCTGGATGGGATCTCCGATCGTCCCTGCCCGGCGCTCGGGGGCAAGACCCCGCTCTCTGCTGCAAGAAAACCGGTCCTCGACAAGCTCGCGGCCGAAGGAATCTGCGGGATCATGGACACCATCTCGCCCGGTGTCCGCCCCGGATCCGATACCGCCCATCTCGCCCTTCTCGGGTACGACCCGTACCGGTATTACACCGGCCGGGGACCCCTCGAATGCGTTGGCACCGGCATTGACATGAAAGCCGGCATGATCGGGTTCCGCTGCAACTATGCAACCCTCAGCCCCCAGGGCCAGGTCATCGACCGCCGGGCGGGACGGATCCACGACACGGCAGCCTTAAGCAAAGCCATCCAGGACGGCGTTGATCTCTCAAAGTTTGGCGTGGAGTTCATCTTCCGATCGGGCGCCGGCCACCGGGCAGCCCTTGCACTCGAAGGCGATGGCCTCAGCCACTGCGTCTCCTCGAACGACCCGAAGAAAGAGGGTGTTCCCCCGCTCACGGTGAAAGCGGTCCGTAAGGGCGAGAAAGAAGACAAGACCGCGGAGGTCTGCAACGAGTTCGTGAAGCAGTCCACGAAGATCCTCTTCGACCACCCGATCAACAAAGACAGGCTCAGGGCAGGGCAGAACCCGGCCAATATCGTCCTGATGCGGGGCGCCGGGGAGATGGGCGACTTCGAGCCGTTCCAGAAGAAGTACGGCCTCTCGGGATCGGTCATCTCCGCGGCAAGCCTCATCACAGGCATCGGAAGGGCGGTCGGCCTGCCCCACATCGAGATCCCGGGTATTACCGGCTCGGTGAACAGCAATGTCAAAGGAAAGGTTGCAGCGGCTATCGCCGAGCTGAAGACCAAAGACTTCGTCCTGATGAACATCAAGGGAGCAGACGAGTCCGGCCATGACGGGCTTGCCGAACAGAAGCGGGACTTCATCGAGAAGGTGGATGCCGAACTCGAACCCCTGCTGGCCTTGAAAGACACCGTCATCATCATCTGCGGCGACCATTCCACTCCCTGCACCATCAAGGACCACTCGGCCGACCCGGTCCCGGTCCTGATCCGGGGCGACGGGGTCCGGATGGACGACGTGGTCCACTACGACGAATACCACTGTGCGAAAGGCGGACTCTGCCGGATCACCGGCACCGCCCTGATGCCGATCGCGCTCGACCTGATCAACAAGGCCCACAAGTTTGGTGCATAACGATATTTTTTGGGGAACGATGAGAGAACGATCCGTAAAGAACTGGCACAACCATTGCCTCCTTCCTGACGGCACCGAGCTGCAGGAACACAGCCTCAAAACAGACCGGAACATCGTAATCGGCGAGTTCTGCCAGATCGATTACGGCCTCCGGGGAGCAAACGTGTACGTGGGAGAGTCCACCAAGATCCGCGAGTACGTCTGGGCAAGCGGCGATGCCCGGATCGGGAACTGGTGCGAGATCGGGAGCGATGTCATAGCAAAAGAGGACGCGTACATCGGCGAAGGCGTTAAGATCAACGGGAAACTTGCCGTGAACGGGGCCCTTGACATCGGCGAGAAAGTCGAGATAAAGGACGGTTTCGAGGCCAAAGGCGACATCGAAGTGAGAAACCCGATCCCGGTCTACATGTTCATCATCATTTATCTGATGACCCTCCTCCGGATCGAGAACGAGAAGGAACTCGACCGGATCCTCGACGATCTCTTCAGCGAAGACGAGGAAGAGAGGATGGAGATTCCCCTCATGATCCCGGCCCGCTCGAAGCTCGACATGAAGCTCTTCTCTGTCCCTTCCACGATGAAGATCGGGAAAGGCTGCCGGCTCCACGGCAACATCCGGGCCGGCTCCATTGACGTGCAGCAGAACTCGGTCATCTTCGGCAGTCTTCGGGCAAAGAACCGGATCACGGTCGTGGACGGCGTCACCGTTCACGGGAACGTGGAGAGCGGCAGCACCGTCCATGTGAGAAAAGGCGCCCATATCCTGGGCAACGTCATCGCCAAATCCATCGTACTCCACGAGGATGCAAAAGTGGACGGAACGATCGAAGCCCCGCACGGGTTGCGGATCGAGCGTGGATCATGAAAGCAGCAGAAATTTTCAGCGTGGATGAGATCGTATTTGTTGAACCCCAGTTCTCGGTACTTCCCGATTCCCGGTATAACACCACCCTTGCCCTCGCGGGCGGGGATGAGGGCCGGTTCCTCCTCGACGAGAACGAAGAACCGCTCGCCCTTGCGTTTAAAAACGGCGACTGCTGGATTGCCGGATCGTTCCTCTGCCGGAACCCGAATGCAACCCTTATCGAGAAGTTCGAGAGCCTGAACGGGGAGATCTATCAGGAGGACCGGGCCGTCTGGGCAGCAGCGGTGCGGGAGTATTACAGCAGGGAGCTGATGACCGAAGTCCCGCCGGCTCTCGAGGACCTCAACCCCAAGCGGCGGGGGATCCTGACAAACCTCATCAAAGGGTTCTGGAAGGAGGGAAAGAACGAGACCTGTATCGATTGCTGCTGCGGCTCGGGCGTGGGCTCGCTCGTGCTCCGGGACCTCGGCTTCTCCCCGCTCTCGTACGATAACGACGATGCGCTCCTCTCCCTCGGACTCTCAACGGGCCGTCTCCTCCCGGAGGAGACGATGTGGCTCGATGCAATGAAGACTTCAGCATATATCGATCCGGTCCCGAAAGGGATCGGGATCATGATGGGCGAGATCAACACATTCTCAGAAGACATGTGGCAGCAGATCGTGAGCGAACTCTTCGCGGTAACAAAAGAGACGCTCATAACGGTCGGGACGGAGCCCGAGGCCCTGCTCATCAGAACCTGGGGCGAGGAGATGGGACGCAGGGTCGAAGTGACCGCAAACCCGGCCGACCCGATTTATGACCTGTGGGTCTGCCGGGCATTCCCGAAATAACCGTCTTCTTTTTCCCGCTTCTTGTATGCAACCCCCATACCGCCGGGTCCGGACGTTCCCCCGGAAGAAAATGCCGGACGAGGAGCTCTTAACCGGGCTGCAGCTGCCGTTAATGCTTGAGAATCACAGAAAGGAGAAGGGAAATCCCGACACGGCAAAAAGGGCATTCCTTCTGCCGATGCGGGCTCACGGAGTTGGGGGCACTCGAATGCGCTTCAGCCGCTCGCTGACGAGGGGGCCCGCACCCGGATTTGCCGCAAGCGATGGGGTGCATGACCGTATACTCCGACCGGGGGCAAACATCAGCCCGGTATCGATATTGTCGGAGGTGAGGGTCCGGGTAAGGTACTGGAGGTCCTGCTCTACCTGGAGACCCTGTTTTTCCTGCAAACGCATAGTCATTACTATACGGCTTAACTATATATAGATTTGCGTTTTAAAAAAACTCTTCAAATTAAAGGAATTTGTAAAAAATGGCTGTTTTGGGAAGATATTCAGGAAAACCGGGGCTTCATCTCCGCCGGCTTTTTTCAGATCCTTTCCCCTTCTGCCCCGCTTCCTTCTTTTTGGCCCGGGCCTCTTTTTCCTTGTGCACATCCTCGCTCTCGAGTTCTGCAATGATATCGGTTGGATCCTCCATGGTCCGGGTGAGCCGGAGGATCTCAAGGAGCCGCTCCACACCGATAAAATGTTCCGCCATCACTTTTGCAAGCGGGGACATGAGGATCTTTGTGCCGCGTTTCTCCACGAGCTTGTGGGCAACCAGTTCCGGCAGCACCGGTTCCATGCTCCCGACCATGAGGGCATTGATCCGGTTGAGATCCGCCTCTTCGCCATCGCAGGTGATGGCATTGGCCACGTACTCTTCCGAGCTCGCTTCCAGGTCGTGCTCGGGCGCCACCTCCTCCATCTCGCCTTTGAGAAGCCGGATTGCCACTTCCTCTTCCGTAAACGGGTTCTCCCGGGAGTACGAACCGCCCGGTTCGGCAAGGATGACCACCCGGCCGAGGTCGTGGAAGTCCGGTCGTCCTGCCCGGCCGCCCATCTGGTTGAACTCCTGCACACTGAGCCAGTCCCGGCCCATGGCAAGGGCATCGAAGATCACCTGCGAGGCCGGGAAATCCACGCCGGCCCCGAGGGCTGCTGTCGTCACGACCGCCATGAGTTTACCCTGCGCAAACCGGGTCTCCACGTCCCGCCGCTCAACGGACGTGAGCCCGGCATGGTACGCTGCTGCACGGATCCCGAGGGCATCGGCGATCGTATGGCACCGGGCCCGGGCATTGGTGAAGATGATCGTCTGGCCGCGGAAACCTTTGGTGGAAGTCCGCTTGTACTCCTCGGTTGTCATCTGCTTTATCGTCGGGATCTTCTGCTTCCTTTCGACAAAGAGCAGGTAGCGTTCGAGCCCCACCGGGCGGTCGGCATACTGGACGAGCGTGCAGTTCAGTTTCTTTGCCAGCACTTTGGGCGAGCCGATCGTTGCCGAGAGATAGAGGAACTGGGCCTGCGGGCAGAGATATTTCAGGCGGGCGATCATCCCGTCGAGCCGGTGGCCCCGGTCCTTGTCCTCGAGCATCTGGACCTCGTCGATGACCACCGTTGCGATGTTCTTCATCTTCTGGCCGCACCGGATCATGTTGTCCACGCCCTCGTACGTCCCGACGATGATCGGCGCCTGGGGATTACGGTCCCCGACTTTCCGTGTCTCGGGCAGGTTGAGCCGTGAGACCCCGGTCAGGAGTCCTGTTTTTGCGAATTTCCCGTACCGTTCGGAAAAGCGTTCGTACTTCTGGTTGGCGAGGGCAACAAGCGGGACCAGAAAGAGCGTCCTGCCCCTGCCTTCCAGATAATTCTTCATACCGGCCATCTCGCCGATGAACGTCTTGCCGCTCGCAGTTGCTGCAACAACGAGCAGATCTTTCCCGAAGAGCAGGCCGGCTTCGACTGCGAGCTGCTGGGCGGGCATCAGCTGTTTGACCCCGCTCGCATCGATGAACTGCCGGGGCAGTGGCAGTTCGTTGACCGGGGCGGTGACCATGACCGGGTGGGCATCGAGCTTGTCATACAGGGCCGAGGCCATGGTGAGCTTCTCGGGCTGGAGGGTTGCGAGGACCCGGTCAAGGTTCCGGAACTGGAGAAGCAGGCTTTCGAGATGCGAGATCCCGTCCCTCCCAAGCCGGCCGATATGTGAGACCTCCCGGCGCAGTTCCCGCTTCCCGCAGTCAAGACAGATCCGCTCGCCTTTGCCGAAGGTTATGGCATTGTCGTCGTTTATAGGCGTGACCTTGTCGTCCAGGAGGCACATGCGGCAGGCATCGATCGTCCCGACCTTGATCTGGAATGCGCCCAGAAATTCGACAAACTGCGGATCCGGTTTGACGAGGCGCACGTCCGATTCGCGGAGCTGGGCGATGAGATCCTTTGACGGCGTGTGCTTGTAATCCTTCTTTGTTCCCCACCGGACCCGGTACTTGGTGGGCCTTGGTCCCCGGGGCGTCTCCATCAGCTCGACAAACCCGGCCCCCCGGGTATTCCTGCCATCGAAAAAGATGAGTTTGTAATTTCCCCCTTTCTGGGGCTGGACAATGATTTTCATGGCGCGATCAGGTCGTGGATGATGTAGGGGAGCTCCACGCTCTCGAGCCTCTTCAAGAAATCCGTGAACTCTTCGTCAACGATCACAATGGCGCAGTCGATCCCGTGGAACGCGGCCTCGATCACGCCTTCCCGGGCGCCAAAGAACATGTCGGGTTTGCGGCCCGCAGCGTTCAGGGCAATGTAGGCCTCAAGACCGACTGCCGCAACCATGCCGGCCCCGGAACAGATCGCAAGCATCTCCTCTCTTTTGATTCGCCGGGAGCCCCCGTAGAGCACCCGGGGAACCTTGCAGACATGGACCTTGCCTTCCTTGTGTTCGATGATCCCGTTGAGCCGGGAGACCCCGACATCCTCGCCTTTCTTTGCATCGGCGATCACAACGCCCGTGGCGGACATGCCTTTTTTGCCGGCATAGAGGAACCCGTCTTTCATGAAGACACCGGCCTCGTCTCCTTTTTTCAGGTCCTCAGCCGCAACCGCCGTCCAGACCGCGACCTGCTGGATGATATCGCGCCGGATGTGCCGGGCATAGGATTCGAGCGACTCCGCGTTCTCAAGCACCCACTCGATACCGGACTTGGTCACCTCGTAGTTGCCCCGGCCGCTCGCCGAGACCATCCCTTCGTCCACGAGCTCGCGGATGTATTCCGAGATAGCCTGCGGGGTGACGCCGAGTTTCTCGGCTATCTCCTGCTGCCGGACAGCCGGCTGGTGCTCGGCTATCTCCACCAGTATCTGCAGGCGCGAGACCTCGCGCTTGCTGCGCAGAATAGAATAAAGGGGATCCTTAGCGCCCGGTGTCAAGCAGCACCAGTCCCTGCCCCTTCACGTCCATATGGGTGATCCGTTTTGCCAGTCCCTTGATAAAGATCGGGCTGACATTGAATTTCCGTGAAAGGTCGCTGATCGAACTGTTCCCCTTGTTAAGTTCGCTCTCGATATTTTCAACAACCTCGCGGAGGTTCTCGTCATTGGAGAGCGAGAGGTAAAGGATGTCGGAGAGATCCGAGAGATTGCACTGGAAGTTGGCCCGGAACTTGTTGTAAGTTGCCCGGAACTCCTTCTCCGGTTTTGCGCCGGGTTTCGGCATCCGCCACTGCTCTTCCACAAGATTGCCTTTTTTGAGGATCTGGAGGCAGAGGGGTACGCAGTCGCTTGCGATCTGCGCCTTGATCTCATCTTCGGTCAGCCACGATTTGTTCAAAAGTTCATAGACCTTTTTAAAGGAGGGGTCGTTGAACGTCATCAGGAGAGGAACGAGCTCAACGGGATCGTTTACAATTCGAATATGGCCCGGCACAGTGAAAACCCTATCATTATATCGCTGTGTGAATCAATAAAATTTTGCGACTAAACCATGGAGAAAAAGGGCAAAATAACCGTTCGGGGCATTGTCCAGGGAGTCGGGTTCCGCCCTTTCGTCTATGCAACCGCATGCGCTCTTGATATCGCCGGTACCGTCAAGAACCTCGGGAGCGAAGTGGAGATTGTTGCCCGGGGCGGGAATTTCGATGCGTTTTTGCAGGCAGTCTCCCGGGGACCCCCGCTTGCCCGGATCGATTCCGTTACGGTTGCCGACACCAATGTGGAAATTCCGGATGGATTTTTCATCCTTGAGAGCGGGACGGGCTCGTTCTCGGGCATGATCCCGCCCGACATCGCCATCTGCGATGACTGTATCTCCGATATCTTCCGATGTGGCGGACGGTACGAGAATTACTGGGCAACCTCCTGCGTGAACTGCGGGCCCCGGTACAGTATCATCAACGCGATCCCCTATGATCGCGAGCGGACCGCAATGGCAGATTTTCCCATGTGCCCGGCTTGTGCGCAGGAATACCAGGACCCCGGCTGCCGGCGCCATCATGCCCAGACCATTGCCTGCGATACCTGCGGGCCCGGGCTCCGGCTCCTGGACCGGTCCGGTAACCCGTATGGCAGCCCCGATCCAGTCAGGGACGCGGCACGGCTTCTCGATGATGGTAAGATCCTCGCGATCCGGGGCATCGGCGGCTTCCATCTTGTCTGCATTGAAGAGTCGGCAGATCTCCTCAAGAGGCGCCTGGGCCGGACCGAGCAGCCGCTTGCCGTTATGGTGCGCCCGGATTATATCGAGACCCTGGCAAAGGTGAGCAGTGCAGACCGGGATCTCCTGAACGGGCCCATCCACCCCATCCTCGTCCTGGAGAAACGCGACCCTTCCGCCCACGCGGGGATCAGCAATCTCCACACCATCGGCTGCATGCTCCCCTATACCGGCCTCCACCATCTCCTCTTCTCGCACCTGAAACACCCGCTCCTGATCATGACGAGCGCCAACATGCCCGGCTACCCGATGATCACAGAGATCGATGTGGCGCTCTCAAAACTGATCAAGGACGCGGACTTCTTCTTAACCCATAACCGGGCGATCACCAACCGGGTCGACGATTCAGTGATGCGGGACGGCTGCATCATCCGGCTCTCGCGGGGAATAGCACCCAAAAGGACAGCCATCGATCTCGGGAACCGGTGCATCCTTGCCGTGGGTCCCGAGCTGAACGCCAATGCCACGATCTACAAAAACGGGTTTGCCGTAACTTCGCCCCACGTAGGCAATGTGAGAAACCCCCCAACTCTTGAGTACCTGCAGGAGACCGTCCGGAATATCGGGAGACTCCTTGGCGCCGAGTACGAGGTTGTCGCCCACGATCTCCATCCCCAGTTCCTGTCCACCCGTTTCGCCCGCGAACTTGCTGCTGATAAGGGGCTCGAACTCATGCCCGTCCAGCATCACCGGGCGCACATTGCCGCTGCCACCACGGAGCCGTGCGTGGGCATAGCAATCGACGGCGTGGGATATGGCGACGACGGCAGCGTGTGGGGTTGCGAGATCTTCTCGGGACAGGTGCCGGACCTGAAACGCGTGGCCCACCTTGAGCCGATGGCAATGCCGGGCGGGGATCTCGCAACCCGGTTCCCCGAACGGATGCTCTATGGCATCCTGCCGGAGGAAGAGATCCTCTCGCTTCTTGCCACCCGGGGCTGGCCGGAGATCGAACTGGGCGTGCTGAAAAAACAGGTGGCCTCGGGATTCAATGTCACCCAGACCACAAGCACCGGCCGGGTGCTGGACGCCGCCGCTGCCCTGCTCGGGATCTGCCGGGAGAAGACGTACGACGGAGAGCCGGCCATGAAACTGGAATCCGCTGCCGCCCGGGGGACCGCAGAGGAATGGGAGATCCCCATAACCGTAGCCAGGGACGGGTGCGAAGTCCTCTCTTCCCGCACCCTGATCCGGACCGCCCTTTCCCAGCTTCCGGAAGGACCGGATCCTGACCCGCGGAAGATCAGCTCAATTGCCGCCTCGTTCCAGTACAACCTTGCCCGGGGTATAGCCGGCATGGCCATCCGGGCTGCCGAAAGGGACGGACACCGGACCATTGCACTGAGCGGCGGGGTTGCCTACAACCACGCAATCCGCGAGACGATCCGGCGGGAAGTTGAGACCTGGGGCTTTGCCTGCAAGATCAACACCGATTACCCGCTCGGCGACGGGTGCGTCTCGTTCGGCCAGTGCGTGTATGCAGGAAAAGTGCTGGAACGGCGTTCATGAGCATTCCGGGCCTGCAGAAGGTTACGCCCGTATATTCGAGCATTTTATCAGTGCCAACGGATAAATGAAACAACAGGAAATGGATCCGGCTGACCCGCCCACCGAGCAGGGAAAGAAACTCAAAGATCTCGAGCTGGAGCTCAACGATCTCCGCCAGGGACTCACCCTTGTTGCCGATTACTACCGGGATCTCGAAGAGATCTCGCGCAAGCAGGAAGCTTCGGTGATGGTCGACGAGGAGATATTAAAACCCCTCGTGGACGATGACCTGGAGTTCGAGGGCATCTGGCGGTTCCACGAGGAGATCCTGGAAGCCGATCCCGGTGCACGGGTTCCCTGCTCGCAGATGTACGAGGCGTTCGTGCGGTTCTGCGAGAGCACGGGAAGGGTAGCCGTCGAGAAGGATGCATTCGATTTCGTCTTCTCCCAGATGAAGGATCCTGCACCCGGGTGCGACCGGGGCGACTGGACCGGGTTCCGGCTCCGGCCCGTGCGCAGCTGAACACACATATCTTTTAAAAATCAGAACCGGTTATCCCCGGGTATCTGGTCAGTTTCAAAAAGGATACTGCACGTCTTAATACCCTTTTCGAGCAATGCTTATCCGGAGAAGATAGGAATGGTCGCACTGACACCGGAGATCCGTGAGTCGCTGACCGGGACAAAGACCTTGTTCCTGGCAACATCCTCAAAGAACAGCGTGCCAAACGTAGTGCCGATCGGGGCATTCAAGCTCCTCGACGGTGAAACCCTGCTCATATCGGACCAGTACTTCCACAAGACCCTGCAGAACGTAACGGAAAACCCCGTAGTGGCTCTCTCCTGGTGGGGAGAGAAGGGCGGGTTCCAGATCAAGGGGCCGGTGACCCTCCACACGAACGACGAGGTCTTCCGGCAGGATGTGGCGTGGATGAAGGAGGTGCGGCCCCATCTCGCACCAAAGTCCGCGGTAGTCATGAAGATCAGCGAGGTCTACCACGTGAAGCCCGGCGCCGATGCCGGGAAGAAGATACTCTGATTTTTGGTTGTTTCAGAGACAGATGAGGGAATACAGCCCGAAACAGCCAGATTCTCTTTTTTAATTATTCCACACTCTCCGGTATGTTATTGAAAAGAACGTTCCGGTTCCCATAACGGGTTCTGCAGACCGTGCTTTTCTGGTATCTGACAAGGATACCCTTTCGCTAAGGGATACTGGATTTCCGAAAAGACAAAGCCGCTCAGGGGAAGCGGGAATGAAAACAATCTGCGGGACTCTTGCCCAGAAGAGAAAGAAAAAGGATTAGCCGAACAGGGCACCGAGCCCTGCCATGCCGCTCTCTTCGTCTTCCTTCTTGTGCTCTTCCTTTGCCTCTTCCTTGGCGGGTGCTGCTGCGGCTGCTGCTGCGGGTGCTGCTGCAACGGCGACCGGGGCTGCTGCTGCTGCCTTGATGGCTTCCTCAATGTTGACGCCATCGAGCGCTGCAATGAGTGCCTTGATTCTTGACTCGTCTGCTGCTACACCTGCGGCGGTAAGGACTGCCTTGACGCCGTGCTCATCGACTTTCTTGCCTGCCTTGTGCAGGAGAAGTGCTGCATAGATATACTCCATCGTAATTCACCTGTGTATGTATCTCAAATATTATTTTACCAGGGTCTTGAGGACCTGGCCTTCTCTGTACGCTTTACCGATAATCGCATCGACAACGTCTTTCTCGTAGATGCTTGCCTCGATCGCAAGACCGCGGGCATCCCTGACTGCCTTGATCAGGATTGCATCCATCGAGTCCTTCGTCGGGATCGCTGCCTCGACCGAGAGGGCGAGGGCCTGCCTGCTGGCAAGCGCGATCTGTCCGAGGATGACCGTCTCGTCAACCGCAAGCACCGAGGGCTCGTAGATGCTGCCATCGTGGAACGCTGCCTGCAGGGCAAGACCAACGTCCATGGGCTTGATATCGAGCTTGGAAAGAACTGCTGCGAGTTTTGCCGAGATGACGCCGCCTTTCTTGACAACCGTCTTGGTCTCTCTGATCTTGACCTTGCCGCCTTCAATGGCTGCGGGGATGCCGGCCTGCTGGAGCTCGCCGACAATCGGGCCCGGCTTGAAGCTGGTGGGACCCTTCTCGATGACGATATCCTCCGGCGCTTTCTCGCCGGCCTTTGCCGCCATCTTGGTCTTGGTCTTCTCGAGCTGCTTGTAGAGCTTGAACGGGTTGTCGTTGGTGAAGATGATCGCCGAGTGACCGGAGATAAACTTCGACAGGTTCTTGGTGTCCCCGCCGATCTCCTCGAACGCGTGCTTGATTAAGGTGTTCCTCGTCACTTTGATGACAGCCTTTCCGCGGAGGTTCCGGCGGATCTGCTGCACCTGCTGGGCGGGGATACCGTACATGTCGACAAGCCCGATGAGCTTGTACTCTTTTGCGTTCTTCTTGATGTCAGCGACCTCGTCCTTCTTCCACGAGGGAAGGTGGTGGGTATATAACGCCATTATTCCAGCCTCACTGCGGGACCCATGGTGGTCTTGATAAAGATGGAACGGACGTTTAAGGGACCCTGTTCAAGGACAGACTCGATCCTCTTGACAATCGTCTCGATGTTCTCAGCAACCTGCTCCGGCGTCATTGCCGTTGATCCGACCTTGCTGGAGAAGACCGTCTTGTCTTTTGTACGGATCTTCACCGAGTTGCGCAGACGCTCGACTATCGGGCGGATATCCTGCCCGCCTGCAATCGGCATCGGCATCCGGCCCCTTGGTCCAAGCCGTGGACCTAAGTACCGGCCGACACCCGGCATGACCGCCGTTTCTGCAAGGAAGTAGCGGTATTTGCCTGCCACTTTCCGTGCTTCGCGGGGTGAGCCGCCGAGCCGTTCAACTTCTTCAGGGCCGATGATCAGTTCGACTTTGGCATCCTTTGCCTGCGTGACGATATCGCCTTTCCCGATGACACAGATCCCGATCTTCTCGCCGGTTCCGTGGGGAAGCATTATCGTCTCGTCGATACGATTTTTCGGCTGCGCCATATCGATATTCTTGAGATTGATGGTAATATCGATGCTCTCAGAGAACTTACGCTCTGGCGCCTTCTCAATCGCCGTTTTGACGGCTTCTAAAATTTTGGCCCTATCAACCATCAGATTCCTCCATAGTTCTGCGACCGACCGAATCGATCTCCTATGGTTTTCTCCTGTTTATTTCACGAGTTTGCTGTCGTACTTGCCTTCAGCGATGAGGGCGAGAACCTCTTTGGGTTTCTTGCCGTCAACATTCACTCCCATGCTGACACACGTGCCGATGACTTCGCGTACTGCGGTCTTCAGCTCGTAGGAGAGCATGCCTTCGAGTTTCATGTTGGCAATTCTGACAGCGGCCTCGAATGGCAGATTTCCTGCCACAATGGCGTTGGGCTCTTTTGAACCTTTCTCGATACCGGCCTCTTTCTTGATGAGTGCCGTCGTCGGTGGGATACCCACCGTGACCGTGAAGTTCTTCTTTGCGTCGACTTCGATCTTGACCGGGACCTGCATTCCATTGAATGAGGCGGTCTTCTTGTTGATCTCGTCAACAACTCCCTTCACGTTGATACCGAGTGGTCCGAGCGAGGGTCCTAATGGTGGACCTGCTGTAGCCTTTCCGCCGGGTACTAAAACCTCGACCACTTCTGCCATAGTCTTTGCACCATGCCGTCCCGTATGAGCGGGTTCCAAGCTTGGGTCTGTTAATTTGGATGGGAAAGAACATAAAGGTGATCTCGTATCATGGGGATTATCCAGGGATTGGGGTATCATGATCCCGGAACGCACCTCCAGGAAACGACCGGACAGCCCGCGTGACCGGGGGCTGCACTTTTGCAAACTACCCGGCACCGTCACTCACGCGAACCGGTTTGCTCACGCTGCAAACAGTTCCCGTCGGTCTGCAAAAATATCCCCACGGACCCCCCATCTCCATCCAGGGCTGCCTTTGCTCTTCCATGCCCTGCATGTTACGTCGGAATATTTACCCGAAACCGCACCGGAATCCGGATAAAAACGAACGGGGGTGTAGGGGGGTCTGTGGTGAAAAAATGTGAAACGGGAAGAGCAGACACGAAAAATATTTTGAGATTTTCCGATGTAAAAATGCCGGAACTGGCCTTCTGGACCGGAACACTATTTTCACCACAGACCCCCCAAGGCACACTTGCGATCGCGTGCTTGAGGATCGGAACAGGTTTCCGGATCAGGCAACCCGGGGCAATAAAGAGCCTGGATAGACAAGTGGGGATTATACTCCCATATCTGCCGGCAGGGAAAGGGAATGATCCGGGCATACCCAAAAAGAATAATAATCCCGGCACGCTATCACACAACAAACGAACAGAGTAAAGCAGGAATTTGGAAATAAGTGAACCAGACTGGTCAGCATCTTCATGAATTCGCCTCTTTTACACGACAACAGGACAACGAAATCCATGCGGAGGGCATGTTTTTTCGCAATTGCCCTTCTCCTGGTGACGGGACTCTGTTGTCAGGCTGTCGCTGCCCGCGATGTCAGGGTCGCACTTCATGAGATCAAACCGTCCCTCTTTACCGACGAAGAGGGAAGACCGGCAGGACTTTTTGTCGACATCATCGAGGATATTGCTGCAAAAGAGGGCTGGAATATCATCTGGGTTCACGGTACCCTTTCAGAAAGCTGGAGCCGCCTTGCCTCCGGCGATGTCGACCTCGTTATGGGGGTTGTCGAAACACCAGAGCGGGATAAGATCTATGATTTTAACCGCGAGCCGGTCCTCTCTTCATGGACACAGGTATATGCACGCCCGGGATCCGGCATCAATACAATCCTTGACCTTGATGGGAAACGGGTCGTGCTGCTCCGGGGGGATGTCAACGGGATCGCATTCCGGGATTTTGCCAGGAAATTCAATGTAAATGTCACGTTCATTGAAAAAAATTCCCTTGAGGAGGTCTTTGCCACTATTGCAGCGGGAGATGCAGATGCCATTGTGGGATTCAACATGATAGGCGGGGAGTCTGCCAACAAATACGGCCTCTCCACGACACCCGTGATGTTCAATCCTGCATCGATCGGCTTTGCGGTACCACGCGGAAAGAACCAGGATCTCATCGTAACTATCGACCGTTACCTTGCGGAAGAGAAAGTCAATCCCTCATCCGCCTACAGCCAGTCTATACAGAAATGGTTCGGCATGAAATCCAGCTGGACCGTCCCCCCCTATATCTGGTGGGGCCTTGCCGGCATTGCAGGCCTTGCAGCCCTCTTCGTTATCATGAGTTTTGTTCTCAGGAGGGAGGTTCGTAAAAAGACCGCCGAACTGGTCCGGAAGAACGAGGAACTCCATGATACATACGAGAAACTGGCAGTAACGGAAGAGGAGCTGCGGGAGAACTACCTGGAACTTTCCCGGAGCGATGAGGCCCTCGGGCTTGCCAGAAGGAAACTGAACCTCTTAAACACGCTCGCTTTCCAGGAAGTTCAGAGCGGGATTTACACCCTCAGGGGGTTCTTCGAGCTTGCCAGGAGCACCGAGTGCAACCGGGAGACCCAGGAGTTCATTGGCAAAGGCCTGGAGAGCCTGCGTTCTGTTGAGAGTGCACTCCAGTATACAAAAAAATACCAGGACCTGGGAATCAACAAACCCCGGTGGCAGAATGTGAATTATGTCTTTATCACGGCTATCTCTCACCTGGATCTCGTTACGATCTCCCGGACGGTTGACCTGAATAACCTGGAGATCTATGCCGATCCCCTGCTTGAGGACGTCTTTCTGACCCTGATGAAGAATGTGATAGCAGACAGCAACGGGGCAACAGAAGTCCGCATCCATTACCGGCAGAATGCCGGGAGCGTTACGATCCTTTTGGAGGACAATGGCCAGGGCATCCCGGGATGCGAGAAGGAGACCATCTTCGAATGGGACCACAAAGAAAATGGCGGCAGGAGCCTCTTCCTTGCCCGGGAGATCCTCTCGATCACCGGTATCTCGATTGCCGAGACGGGTGAGCCGGGCCGGATGACCCGGTTTGAGATTACCGTACCGGAAGGGGGGTACCAGTTCCGGAAAACCTAGAAAGAGACTGCCGGTTTTCCGTGCCAACGCCATAGAGCGACCTTATATCGCCGGCTAATTCTTAAATACTCTTTTCGGCAATTACCCATAGAGTCAGGTATGACAGCAGAAAAAACCAAACCCGTGACAACAGTCTCGATCATCACCCGAAGGCTCCGGGAGGGAAAGACCTACGAGGATTTCCGTAAGGCCTGGTTCCACACCACCGGTTTCGGGATTGCCGGAAAGGACGGGAAAACCGGCAGCAACAGGATGTACTCCATGATCAACCTGTTCGACCCGCGGGAAGTAATCGTGATAGGTTTTGCAACCGCCACGCCCGGGCAGATGGAGGAAGCCCTGAAGATCGAAGTGAAATTCCGGGGCGAGAACCCTATGGATGCGGTCATCGAGCCGGAGATCGGCAGGACATTTGCGGCCCTCGTATCGGAGGACGACTTCTCCGCTGCCGGGCAGATCCCGTACAAACCACCTTCAGTCGGGGGGAACGAGACCGACTTGGCTGAGTTTGCACAGGCACTGCAGGTGGTTGCAAAGATTTTTGCCAATGCTTCAGAGAAACGCGATGCGGTCAACGAGGCCCGGAAAAACGCAAAATAAGTGCGGGGTATAGTCCCGCTCATTCTTTTGATACAACGGGTTCCGGATCAGAGGATGGATCCCTGCCCTGGATACGGGAGAGATACTCTTCGGCCAGCAACCCGTAATACCGGGTCGAGCGCCAGTGATCCCGGAGCCAGACATGCTCGCGGAGCGTACCTTCATACACGAGGCCGCCTTTCTCCAGGACATGGGCAGAGGCGAGGTTCAGCTCATCGCATTTCCCATACACCCGGTGCAGGGCGAGTTCGCCAAATCCGAAGGAGAGAAGAGCCCGGAGAATCTCGGACGCGTACCCGCATTTCCAGTACTCCGGCAACAGAATGTACCCGACCTCCGCAGTGCCCGTTGCCTCAGGATCGATCTCGAGCATCACAAAACCGGCAAACGCTCCCGTTCCCGGGATCCGTATCGCAAGCAGGTAATCCCTCCGGTCTTTCAGCTGCTGTGCAGCATCGATCGCATGCCGGACGAAACCGGCCACCTGCTCATCGTTCTCAAGCCAGATGAGCACGTACCGCATCACCCGGGGATCCCGGGCAAGCTGCTGCATGAAGGCAAGATCCTTTTCGTTCATGTCCTCCAGGACCAGCCGTTCCGTGGCAAGGGAAAAAACCATCAGGATTCCCCCGGGGCAGACTCCCGTGCCCCCGTTTCAACTACCGGTGAAACCGTCTTTGTTGGCAGCATAAATATGAAAAATCCCTAACCGGCGATTCTCCGGTCACTTCCTGAACTGGTCTTCGAGAAAGTCCCCGACAAAGACACCGATGATGAAGATTATCGCATAGATGATGATCGCAACAAAGATCCCGATTGCTCCGATCAGTCCGAGGCCAATGCCAAACAGCCCGGGGAACAGGAAGATCGAGGCCAGCCCGAAGACGATTCCCAGGATAATGCCGATGACAGCCCCGATCTTGAGGAGGGCCAGTTTGTCTTCCTTTCCTTTATGGAGGAACCCGTACGCGATACCGAGGATGAGGACAAGCAGCAGAAACCACATGCAGATACACCTTGCAGCATCCGGTTTCGCGCCGGTTCCTATAAATCCCCCGAAAGATTCCTGCAGCAGAGGCGATGTTCCGTTGTCCCGACACTTCATCATCCGACGCTAAAAAAACAAGCGACAGGAATAAATCGATAGCATATAATACGTTCCCTGAATGCCGAACAATGCCGGGGCACCAGCCGTCAACAAAATCCTGTATGTTGATGATGAGCCGGGTCTGCTGGAGATCGGCAAGCTCTTTCTCGAAGACCAGGGATCCTTCACGGTCGATACCTCCCTTTCGGGATATGAAGGGCTCGAACTGCTCGTTTCCCGACAGTACGATGCGATCGTTTCCGATTTCGAGATGCCGAGGATGAACGGCATCGCATTTTTAAAAACACTCCGGGCAAGGGGGGACACAACGCCGTTCATCATCTTCACCGGCAGGGGACGCGAAGATGTTGTTATTGAGGCGCTCAACAGCGGTGCGGATTATTATCTCCAGAAAGGAGGGGATCCGGTCTCCCAGTTTGCCGAGCTGGAGCACAAGATCCTCCGGGCCATATCGCAGAAGCAGGCTGACCTGGCCCTGAAGAAGAGCGAACACGATTACCGCCACCTCATCGAACATGCCAGCGAAGCGATCTTTGTTATTCAGGACGAGGTATTCAGGCTCGTCAACCCCCAGGCAGCCAGACTATCCGGGTACCCGGAACAGGAACTCCTCAACCAACAGTTCACCCGGTTTGTTCATCCCGATGACAGCGAGCAGCTGATACGGTACTTCAGGATGCGCAGTACCGGATCGCAGGTTCCCTCCCACTATACGTTCCGGATCATCCACAAGGATAAGACCATCCGGTGGGTCGAGCTGAGCGTTGTTGCCATCACCTGGAACGGGAGCCCCGCCATCCTCAACTTCCTGACCGACATCACAGATCGGAAACGTGCTGAAGACGCACTCAGGGCAAGCGAGCAGAATTACCGCCATCTCATCGAGCATGCAGGAGAAGCTATCTTTGTTACCCAGGACGAGGTCTTCAGGCTCGTCAATCCGCAGTTAGTCAGATTCTCGGGGTATTCCGAACAGGAACTCATCAACCAGCCTTTCACCCGGTTTGTCCATCCGGATAATGCAAATGCCCTGCTGGACAATTACCGGAAACGCATTGCCGGATCCAGCCTCCCCTCCCAGTACACGTTCCGTATCGTCTGCAAGGATGGAACGATCCGGTGGGTCGAGCTGAGCGTGGTTTTCATCACCTGGGATGAGAGACCCGCCATCCTCAACTTCCTGACCGATATCACCGATCGGAAACTTGCTGAAGATGCTCTCCGGGAGAGCGAGGAGCGCTACCGGCAGTTCTTCAGAACCACCCTCGACGGACTCTTCATCACGACAACCGATGGCCAATGGATCGACTTCAACGATGCCATCGTCGAGATGTTCGGGTGCAGCAGCCGGGAGGAGGTCTTTGGCACCCCCATCAGGTCGTTCTATGTCAACCCGGGGGACCGGGCAGCGATCGTGAGCCGGGTTGAGCAGGAGGGGTATATCAAGGAATATCCGCTCTCCTACAGGAGGCGGGATGGAGCCATCTTCTCTGCCCTTATGACGGTTATCGCCCAGAAGAATCCGGATGGTTCAACCCGGATGTTCATTGGCACCATCCGGGATATCACCGAACGCAAACGGACCGAAGATGCCCTCCGGGAGAGCGAGGAGTGCTACCGGCAGTTCTTCAGGACTACCCTCGACGGACTCTTCATCACGACAACCGACGGACAGTGGATCGACTTCAACGATGCCATTGTCGAGATGTTCGGATGCAGGAGAAGGGAGGAGATCTTCGGAAGATCAATCATCTCGCTCTATGTAGATCCCGAAGATCGGGCCGCCTTCCTCGAACGTGTCAGAACGGAAGGGTACGTCAAGGAATATCCGGTCCGGCTGAAGAAGCAGGACGGGACCGCCATTGACACCCTCATGACCGTTGCACTGCAGAAGAACCCCGACGGTTCGGCCAAGGCCCTGATAGGTACCATTCGGGACGTTACCGAGAAAAACCGTACCGGACAGGCGCTCAGGGAGAGCGAGGTGCGTTACCGGAGGATCTTCGAGTCGTTCGAAGACCTGTACTACCAGACGGACGCCCGCGGGATCCTCACGATCCTTTCCCCGTCGCTGTACAGCCTCACCGGGTGGACCGGGGACGAGCTTATCGGGAGGCCGATAACCGAGATCTACGTCAATCCGGAAGACCGGCAGGTGCTGCTTGAAGAGCTCTCGAGGAACGGGCGCGTGAGGGATTACGAGGTGCTGCTCCGGAAACGGGACGGGACAAAGACCTCCGTATCGGTGAGCGCAAATCATATTTTCGATGCGGATGGCTCCCCGGCAGGCGTGGCCGGAATCATACGGGACATCTCCCGGCGCAAGCAGGTGGAGGATTCCCTGCGGGAGAGCGAGGCAAAATTCCGTTCCCTTGTGGATAATGCCCTTGAGGCGATCCTGATCCTGGACCTTGGCGGGACGATCCTGTTTGCCAATGAAGCCCTGGTCCGGATGATCGATGCTGACAGCAGCGCAGACCTTATCGGCAAGAACGTGATGGATTTTATTGCATCCGAATCCCGCGAATGCGTTGTAAAGGATCTTGAGAAGGTTGCCCGGGGCCAGGATGCTTTTTTTGCCAGTTATCACTTGATCTCCCTGAAGGGGCGGGACGTGTTCGTGGAGAGCATTGGCAAGATTATCACGTACGAGGGAAAGACCGCGGACTTCATATTCCTCCGGAATATGACCGGGCAGAAATGATGGGTGAGTTCCGTAGGATCCGTGCAGTGCCGGATTGTTCGGGACACCGGGCCGCAATCCGGGAACTCGACGGTTTTTTATCCGCCGGGCTGTATTATCTGGTATGTCTGCTGAATCCGAAGCAGTGAAGACCGTTGCCGGGCTCATGGCCCTGGCAGCGCGAACCGCACCGAAAGCCGTCGGGATCGACTCCCTCACCATCACACTCGTCAGTGAAAAAGACCAGGTGAGGATCGCTGATACGATGATCCAGATTGCCGATGAGAAAGGCATGGATTTCTTCCGGACCAATGGCGAACAGGTCAGGGCCAGCGATGCCCTGGTCCTGATCGGGGTTGCCGGGATACAACCGCTCGGGCTCAACTGCGGGGGATGCGGGTATGTCACCTGCGCTGAGATGACCAAGGCAAGTGCAGCCGCAAAGGCGCACAAGGCCGATTATGCAGGGCCGAACTGCGTCTTCAAAGTGACCGACCTCGGCATCGCGGTGGGTTCTGCGGTAAAGACGGCAAGCATCCACAACGCCGACAATCGGATCATGTATTCGGCAGGTGTCGCGGCCATGAGGCTTGGGATTATCAAAGGCTGCAGTATCGTGTACGGGATTCCTCTCAAAGCCTCGGGGCAGAACATCTACTTTGCCGGTCCCATCGAACACTGAAAAGGTACCATTTCTCCAGCAGGAGTATGGTCACAGTCGGCGTTCCCCGGATGTAATTAAGTAGCAAAGCTGTAACTGGTAATGCTATTATACGGAGTACCGATACTATACTGGAAAAGCCAATCCAGACGAGGAAGCAGATGAGAGTAATCGCATTCAACGGGAGCCCCAACAAGGACGGCAACACGTCCCGCCTTCTCCGGCACGCACTGGAAGCCATTGAGAAGGAGGGCATCAAGACCGAACTGATCCAGATCGGCGGGAAGAAAGTGTTTCCCTGCACGGCCTGCTTTAAATGTTTCGAGAGCCACGACTGCCAGTGCGTGCAGGATGGCGACATGGTGAACGAGTGTATAACCAAGATGATCGAGGCCGACGGGATCATCATCGGGACACCAACGTATTTCGCCGGCGTAACCCCCGAGATCAAGGCCTTCATGGACCGGGCGTTCTTTGTGGCAAAGGCAAACGGGGACGTGTTGCGGCAGAAAGTGGGTGCGGGCATCGCAGCCGAGCGCCGGTCGGGCGCGGTCTGCGCTGTTGACACCATCAACCACTATTTCGGCATCAGCGGGATGTTTGCCACCGGCTCGCGCTACTGGAACAATGCCAAGGGCCTCCAGCCAGGCGATGTCGAGAAGGATGAGGAAGGCATTGACACAATGAAGCAGCTTGGCGAGAACATTGCGTGGTTCATCAAGAAGACCCACGGCAGCTGATCCTTTTTTCCGAAACCTTTGATTGGGGGAAAAATGACCCCCTGCCCATCACGCGCTTCAGGGTTCTGCACCAATCCGGCGTGGCATCCGGGAATCGCCGCAACGCGATATTATCGATGGATTCAACCGCCAGATTTTTCGATCCCCGGGCCGGATAGTACTGGCATGCAGGCAATAGTCCCGGAGAGTGAACTCAGGGCAAGGATCAGGAATTTCCGGGAACAGATGGACAGAACGAACCCCGGCTGGGAACTGGCCATTGTCACAAGCCGGGTCAACCTCTACTATTTCACCGGCACGATCCAGGACGGGATCCTGGTCTTTCCACGGAACGGAGACCCCATTTTCTGGGTGCGCCGGAGTTATTCCCGGGCCGTGGATGAATCCCGGTTTATGGACATCCGGCCCATGCAGAGCTACAGGACCGCCGCTGAGGCGCTCTGCACCCTCCCCAAAACCATCCACGGGGAGACTGAGCACATCAGCCTCGCCACATGCCAGCGGCTCCGGAAGCACTTCTCGTTTGACCATGTGGAAGGGATCGACGGGGTCATCGGCCGGATCCGGTCGGTCAAGAGCCCGTACGAACTGAACCTGATGGAGCGGGCCGGCTCCATCCACAGAACCGTGCTTGAAGAGCGCGTTCCTGGGATCCTCCGGGAAGGGATGAGTGAGGCCGAATTCTCAGCCGAACTCTACTCGGTGATGATGAGCGAGGGTCACCACGGCCTCGTCCGCTTCGGCATGCTGGACGTGGTGATCGCCCACGGCCTTGCCAATTTCGGCGAGAGCTCGATCTACCCGACATTTCTCGACAGCCCCGGGGGCAATGCCGGTCTTCCGGCCGTCCCGCTGATGGGGAGCCGGGAGCGCAAGCTCGCAAAAGGCGATCTGGTCTTCTGCGATATCGGCTGCGGGTACCACGGGTACCACACCGACAAGACCATGACCTATGTCTTTGCCGGCACCCTGCCGGACGAAACCGTCCGGATCCACGAACAGTGTGTCGATATCCTTAATGAGGTCGTCCGCCTCCTGAAACCCGGCGCGATCCCCTCGGAGATCTACCAGGAGGTTACCGGAAAACTCACACCAGAGTTCCTTGAAAATTTCATGGGATTCGGGAACCGGAAGGTGCACTTCCTCGGCCACGGGATCGGCCTTGAGATTGCCGAGAACCCGGTGATTGCCAAAGGATTCGATGAGCCCCTGGAAGAAGGAATGGTCTTTGCCATCGAACCCAAGAAAGGGATCCCGGGTATCGGGATGGTGGGTACCGAGAACACGTACCTGGTCACCCCGGCTGGCGGAAAGAGCATCACCGGCAACCACCCGGGCCTGATGCCGGTCGGGTAACCGGTTTAAAAGAAGAAACAGGCAGGAACAGACAACCCATTCAGTAGTGCATTGTTGTGACACGGAGGAATCCCCATGAGAGACATTATCACTATCCTGTACAATGGTTTTGAGACGCTCGATGTCTTCGGCCCCATTGAGGTCTTCGGCAGACTGCCGGAGGAATTTAACCCGCTCTTCTTTTCGCTTGACGGAGGCATCATCCGAAGCAGCCAGAATGTTCCCGTGATGACCCAGCCACTCTCCGGGCTGAGATCATCCGGCTATATCCTGTTCATCCCCGGCGGCGAGGGGGCACGGGAAGTCGTCGGCAATACGGAGTTCATCTCCGTACTCCGGTCCCTTGTTCCAGATGCCGCATTCGTTCTCACCGTCTGCACCGGCTCAATAATCCTCTCCCGGACCGGGATCCTGGACGGCAGGAGGGCGACATCGAACAAGCGGGTCTTTGCCTGGACCCGGACTGCGCCCTCCGTGAACTGGATAAAGAGAGCCCGGTGGGTCAAGGACGGGACGATCTACACCAGTTCCGGCGTCAGTGCCGGGACGGATATGGCTCTCGGGTTCATCGCTGACCAGATCGGGATGGCCCAGGCTGAACAGGTTGCAAGGGAGATCGAATATACATGGAGCAATGATCCCGGCAACGACCCGTTCGCTGAACTCTACCCGTGAGCGGCAGGTCACAACAGGGACCGGACCCGTTATGAGATCCTGCCGGTCGGTAAACCCAGATGCTCCGTTCGGAAAGAAAAAAAGGACCAGTTATTTCTGGTCGGAATATTTCTCAACAACGCGGACATTGTCGCCGCGGACCGTGATCGGGATGGGAACCACGCTCTCGTAAAGTTCCACAGTGATCTCTTCCTTGCCGGAGTCAACGCGCTTGACAACGGCTTTTTCACCCTTGAAAGGACCGGCGATCAGTTCAACGATAGTCCCTTCCTCGATTCCGGACACAACCGGCTTCGGGATGAGGAAGTGGCCCACTTCCGCAAGGCTCGTCTCGCCTTTCACCACGGACCGGGCATGGGCGATCAGCTCCACCAGCTGCTCGATCCGGTTCATCTTCTCGGGAGTCTCGACAAGCACGTAGCCCTGCAGTTCGTTCGGGACGATGATAGAGGTAACCTTGACATCCGTTGCTTTGGTGTCGATGGCCTTGAGGATGTTATCGGCTACCGTCCGCTCCTGCTTGGACGTGGTCTTGATCGCAAAGATCCGGTTGGTGAAGACCTCTGGTACTGCGGGGACGGATGGTGCTGCTGGTGCTGGGGGGGTTGGCTGAGTCATAAGTACCGGGATCAGAATCCGAAGAGCTGCTTGTGGTCGAAGAACATGTAGATGACAAATCCTATCAGGCCTACAAGGAGGACACCGGCTGCTGCTACCGTTGCGATTTTGGTGAACTCTTCCCGGGTGGGTGTGCGCGCGAGTTTTAAGACACGGAGGTATTTACGAAATAACTCCTCATGGATGACGTCCGTTTTGAAATCAGGCTTTGAAATTTCCATATTGAATCACTTGAGAAAATCAATCTCGTACTGTTTCTGTACTTTGGGGGTAAGCTTCTCATTACGACCATATATTTGTGGCGACCGTACGCCCGTGACAACCAGCAGGCAGCGCATCTTACTCTCCATCGCCGGGTCGATCTGGGCACCCCAGATGATACGCGCATTCGGGTCCACGCGGGCGTAGACTTCCTGGACAACGCCTTCTGCCTCTTCCATGGTCATGTCCGGGCCTCCGACCACATTGACGAGCGCGGCGGTTGCACCGCTGATGTCCACGTCGAGAAGCGGGGAGCGGATAGCCTTCTTGACCGAGTCTGCCGCCTTGTCCTCGCTGTCGCTTTCTCCCATACCTATCATCGCGACACCGCCGCGTTCCATGACCGTGCGCACATCGGCAAAGTCGAGGTTCACAAGCCCCGGCATCGTGATGAGCTCGGTGATCCCCTTGACCGCCCGCATCAGGACTTCATCGGCCACCTTGAACGCGGCGTAGAGCGGGAGTTTCGGGACAACTTCAAGAAGACGGTCATTGGGCACTACGATGACCGTGTCCGCCACATCCCGGAGGCGTTCGAGCCCTGCCTCTGCGTTCTCCATGCGGATGGCACCTTCCGCAGCGAACGGCAGGGTAACAATCGCGATCGTGAGAGCCCCCTCTTCGCGGGCTGCCTTTGCCACGACCGGGGCAACACCGGTTCCGGTTCCGCCGCCAAGGCCGACCGTGATGAAGACCATGTCGCAGCCGGAGACAACCGCCCGGATCTCCTGCTCGTTCTCAAGAGCCGCTTCCTCACCGATCTGGGGGATGGAACCGGCCCCGAGACCCCGGGTCCGCTGCCGGCCAACAAGGATGCGCTGATCCGCCCGTGTGCGGATCAGGTGCTGGGCATCGGTGTTGATGGCGATGAGTTTTGCACCATGGATGCCTTCCTCCATCATGCGGGAGATGGTGTTCGAGCCGCCGCCCCCGCAACCGATCACTGCGATCTCAGTCTTGAGCTCGGCAAGGATCTGGTCAAGGTCTTCGTTATTCTGCGAGGTGGACACGGTTTCGTCCCTCGCCTTGGTGAGTGCCTCTTCAACAATTGACCTCATGAAAACTTCTCCAACCCCGGGATGTGGATTCTTGTCTCACTGCAGGAAGACACCATGTCAGGGGTGACTACCCTGCCATCGATCTCAACAGCCTGGCCGGAGGCCAGCTGCTTGTAAAAAGGTCCGGGCACAATTCCCATTTCGCGCGCTTTTTGGGGATCGAACCGTACCTTAGATATGATCAAGTGATCATTCTCCGTTGCAGTGATCTCTTTATTACGTATGATTTTTACGCACAATGTATTTAAATCATTTATTATTCCGGGCAAATGCTCTTCACAGGTGATAAAATCGGGAAGCAGGCTGTTATTCTGCGCGGATAGGTGAACCACGGGCAATCTGCCGAGATCCCGAATCAGCCCCGGCTCGTCCGCTTTGACCGTTTCGGCCAGTAAAATCGGATTTAGCTGGGCATGAACCAGCGTACCCCGGTCCGGAAGACCATGAACATAGCACCGGGCACCGGGCGAAATCCGGTCCGCGAACTCCCGGACCGCCCGGTACGTTTTCCAGGAGAGGCTGCCAAGCGATGCTATTTCGCTCTCGGAAAGCCGCGGGATATGGAGCTTGTCGAGGATCCCGGTCAGATGGTCCAGTTCGCCACGAGAAAGGGCTTTCCGGTCTATGTATGCCGCTACTGCCCCGCCCTGCACGAACATTTCCTGCACTAAGACAGGTTCGATTGCAGCGATCTCCCGGGTGTGGGCTACGTGCCCGAATGCCCCCCGCGTGGAGAGGGCAATTTCGGTCTCGCGGGCCGCATAGTGCGTGCCGCCAAAGCCGATGAGCGGGACCGGATGCTGAGGGTCAGCGGAGAGAACGGCCATGGCAACAGCCCGCCCGGCAACCGGATCCGCCCATTCCTTCTCAGTGCTGCCAATCTCAACAAAGAAAGAGGGGCGGGTGAGGGTGGTTGGCCCGTGGTGGGTCACTTCATAGGAGACCCGGTAGCCTTCCGGGCAGAAGCGGGCCAGGGCCCGGAGGGTTGCCTGCATCATGGCCGGTGCCGCCGGAGCGAGGGTGCGGGGTGAACCCCCCAGCTCCGCTGCCCCGAAATTGCCGGTCACGTGAACGGTGAGGACCGGAACCGGGTTGACGCTCGCATGTCGGGAGAGGAAGATGACAAGATCGGCATCGAGGCCGGAGTCCACGTTCTCCGCGTGGATCAGCCTCCCGTCCACCTCACAAAATGAGTAATCCCGGCCGGGCAGCTGCCATTCTCCCGAAGGAGATGCCAGCAGTTCCTCGATATGGTGCCGGATATTGGTTCCCGCCCGGTCCTCGCGGGAACTGACCAGTGCTATCCTCATTGCCGGATCTGTTGGCCGCCCGACACGATTAAGCGTACCCGGGCTGGTGCCATTAGGTAAACCCTATGAATAAGCACGGGATACATTGTAACTATGGCAGCAGACAAAATTGCAAAGATATTCAAGGAAGAGGGAATCGACAAGCAGATCACCTGCCCCAAAGCATTCGAGATCGCGGAGAAGCACAAGGTTTCCAAATCCGAGATCAGCACGTACTGCAACGAGCACGGCATCAAGATCCGTGCCTGCCAGCTGGGTTGCTTTAAATGAGTGTGTTCTTCAGTGTCGTGCAGGTCAGTGAGGCAATAGCAACAATCCGCAGCCTCGCAACCAGGCCTGCACCGGAACAGGTTCCTTTAGACGAGGCGCTTCACCGCGTGCTTGCTGACGATATCAGGTCCGATGTGGATATTCCCGGGTTCACGCGATCGGTCGTGGACGGCTACGCGGTCCGGGCGGCGGATACCACTGGGGCGGGGGATTCTGTTCCGGCAATCTTCTCGCTTGCGGGAAGGATTGCGATGGGGGCCGCTGCAGGTCATCCCATCTCGGCCGGAGAGTGCATGTATGTCCCGACCGGGGGTATCATCCCAGATGGTGCCGACGGGGCGGTCATGGTTGAATACACCGAGGCCATAGGAGACGAAATCCTGGTGAAACGGGCGGTCGCGCCGGGTGAGAATATCCTTCTCTTCAACGAGGATTTTTCCCAGGGGGGGATCGTTCTCTCAGAGGGCCGCCGGCTCTCGGCCCAGGACATAGGGGTTCTGGCTGCTGCGGGGTGCACAACCGTCCCGGTCTTTAGGAAACCCCGCATCGCCGTCATCTCAACCGGCAACGAGCTGGTGCCGGTTGGAAAAAAACCCGCACCGGGGCAGGTGCGGGATGTCAACTCCTATGTCGTCGCCTCGTTTGTCCGGGACCAGGGCTGCATCCCGGTCCCGTACGGGATCGTTAGAGATGATCGCGAGACCCTCCGTTCGGCAATAATAAAAGCCGCCGATGAGTACGACACGGTCCTCATCTCAGGAGGCAGTTCCAAGGACGACCGCGACATGGTGGCGTCCGTGATTGCCGAGAAGGGCGAAGTTCTTGTCCACGGCATCGCCATCGCGCCCGGCAAGCCTACCATTATCGGCAGGGCAGGTACAACGCCCGTAATCGGGCTGCCCGGCCACCCGGCTTCCGCGTTCATCGTGCTCGTGGCCATTGTCCGGTTCCTGCTGATCGACATGGCGGGAGTGACCGGTCCCGTACCAGTGCCGGTCATCGATGCCGTACTCAGCGAGAACATCCCCTCCACAAGGGGCCGCGAGGACTATATCCGGGTTGCTGTGAAGGATGGTGTGGCAACCCCGCTTTTTGGCAAATCCGGCCTCCTGAACACACTGGTGAAGAGCACCGGGATTGTCCGGGTTCCTGCCGGAAGCGAGGGACTCGAGACCGGAACCCGGGTTCAGGTCATCCTGTGGTGAAGCGATCTCCTGATCGCTCATTCTCCCGTCACGGGATACCCGCACCGGGATTAATGAGCACCGGAGCCTTCCCGGGGAGCTATGTACAACCGGGACTGGCGGGCAGCTACCACGGCCCGGGTTACGGCATCCTCAGGAGAGATACAGGCAATAACACCGGGTATATCCCAAGTTTTCAATCCGAAGACCGGGATCTCCCATTTGAGTGCAACGGCAATCTCTGAAAGCGTGCCATAGCTCCCGCCCACGGCAATCACGGCGTCCGCTGACTGGGCAACAAGCACATTCCGGGAATGGCCAAGACCGGTCCGGATCACAATGCCGAGATACCCGTTCCCGTTGCCGATATCGGGGACTATCCCCACCGCAAGACCCCCACTCTCGTGCGCACCCCGGCATGCCGCTTCCATCACCCCGCCATGACCCCCGCAGACAAGGATCTCGTGCTCTTCTGCAATGAGCCGGCCGACGGCAATGGCCATCCGGTATTCTTCCTCGGTTGCCCCGGCAGCCCCGATCACGGCTATCTGACCCATTAAAACAGCCTCATTCCATGCCGCCCTCGCGGTTGATAACCATCAGACGGAGGGAGGACATCTTCTCGATGGCATACCGGGGCCCTTCCCGGCCGAGTCCCGATCCTTTCTCCCCGCCGTACGGCATCGAGTCGGTCCGGAACGTAGGGATGTCATTCACGATAACTCCCCCGACATCCATCTCGCCATAAGCCCGCATGGCCCGGTTCAGGTTCTGGGTGAAGATGCCGACCTGCAGCCCGAACTCGCCCGCATTGGCTGCACGAAGGGCTTCAGCAAAGTCATCGTAGGGGACAATGGATATGACCGGCGCAAAGACTTCCTCCCGGTTCACCCGCATGGATGGCGTTGTATCTACGAGCACGGTCGGGGCAAACATACATTCCTCAAGAGTGCCGCCCAGGAGAACCCGGGCCCCCTCCTTGATACTGTCCTGCATTTTCCGGTAGGCTTCCTCGGCTTTCAGCCGGTCGATCATCGGACCGACATCGGTTGCCGGATCGCGGGGATCACCAACACGGAGCGCCTTTACAGCAGCGATGATCTTCTCCAGCATCACGTTGTACACGGGGCGATGCACCAGCACTCGCTGGACCGAGATGCAGACCTGGCCGGCGTTGATGAACCCGCCGGTTGCGATCCTCTGTGCGGCATAGTCGAGATTTGCATCCTCGTGGATGATCACAGCCGCATTTCCCCCGAGTTCCAGGCCGATCTTTGTCCTGCCCGCTATCCCGCGCAGGTGCCACCCGACAGAGCAGCTGCCGGTAAAGGAGAGGTACGCCACCCGGGGATCCTTAACCAGCTGCTCGGCCCGCATTCCCGTGCACGGAACAACACTGATCGCCTCCGGGGGAAGACCCGCTGCAAGGACCATATCCCCGAGGACCAGGCTCGATACGGGCGTTGACGACGAAGGTTTCAGGATAACCGAGTTTCCCGCAGCAATGGCGGGCGCAAGCTTGTGGCAGGCAAGGTTGAGCGGGAAGTTGAACGGCACAATCCCGACAACAGGGCCGAGCGGGAACCGTTTCAGAAAACCGGTCCTCCCCTTCGTATCACCGGTGAGATCGAGCGGCAGGATCTCCCCATATATCCGCTTGGCTTCCTCGGCAGAGATCCGGACAGTCAATGCGGCACGGGATACCTCGTTTGTGGCAAACTTCCGGGTCTTACCACCTTCCATAATCATTATCTCGATAAGTTCCTCTGCCCGCTTATCGATCTCGTCGGCAAGCCGGAACAGGATCCCTGCCCGCTCATGGGAAGAGAGCTGCCTTGTCTGTTCGAATCCCCGGCAAGCGGCAGTAACCGCGGCCTTGAGATCATTGGTGCTTGCCTGGCAGACATCCGCGTAAAGTTCGCCGGTGTACGGGAACAGCACGTGGGAGATCTCGGCTGTTGTCTTCTTCTGCCCGCCCAGAAGGATCGGATAGGGTTCCATACTCGATCAGTCCTGTGGTTTCCTGTACGCATTGTACACGGTTATCTTAATAAATCACACCGGAAGATAGACCGGGTTCGGCAGGGGGATCATTTTTTATAGGGTCATGCAGATTCACTGCTATTCGGGAATGCGCCTTTAGGCTGTGATCACCAGGTGCGGGAAATGTCTCTGCGCAAACAGCCATTCTGGGTCAGGCCCGGCCGGATAAACGGAGTGTACGGATGATCGAACTGCCGATGGTATCGCTGGACCTGGTGCGATCAGTTATCCAGAATTTCACCATCATCGCAACCCTCATCCTGCTCTATCATTTCATCCCGGATTCCTTCCTGTCGCGATCGAAACTGGCATATCCCATAGGGGTCGGGATCGTCTTCGGGCTGGCCGCAGTTATTAGCATCCCTGCATTCTGGGGAGGGGGATCGCAATCGGTTATCGGATTCAACGTCATCCTCATCCCGCTTGCCGGGTTCATTGCAGGCCCGGTCTCCGCGGCACTGGTTGCCGCAGTCCTTATGCTGGGAAGCCTCATCTCGAGCGGTTCGGTCTCTTCTACAGAACTTATAACCTTCATGAACGGGGTCCTGCTCGGCGCCATCTTTTACGAAGGCAGATCGTGGAAATGGTTTCCCAGGTCAGACCGTGCCAGACTCCTCCTTCTCGGGGCGGGTGTTGCCCTCATTCTGTTCATTTCGTCTGTCGTTCTGTCGTTTGTGCCGGGTTCAGGCGGCCCTGTACCAACCGTAGGATTTGTGATCGAGCTTCTCCCCTTTTTCATCATCAGCTTCGGAGTTACCGTGCTCCTTGGAGCCATCATCGGGTTCATTGACCGCAAAAAACTGGCAGAGAGAGAACTTTTAACCTACCGGGATCACCTCGAAGGGCTTGTCGGCGAGAGAACCGCTGAGCTAAAACAGGCCATTGCTCTCCAGAAAGCAACTCTTGAATCAACAGCCGATGGGATCGCGGTTACAGATCGCGATGGCGTGATCAGGGCGTACAACCGGAAATTTGCCCGGATCCTGAAACTGCCGGATCGCCTGCCTAAAGATGAACAGGGTTTCGGACAATTCACGGGCCGTTTGAGCGAATTCCTCAAAGATCCTGAGTTGTTTCTCGGACAGATCGCGTCGCTGACGGAATCCTCAGAACAGATGGTCACGACAAGCCTCGAATTCAGGAACGGCAGGATCTATGAACTGTATGTACAACAACAGAAAATCAGCGACCAGACTCTCGGGTGGGTCTGGAGCCTCCACGATGTTACCGATCAGAAACTGGCGGAGGAGGCTATCCGTTCTGCCAACAACAAACTGAATCTGCTGGCAGACATCACCCGCCACGATATCCTCAACCAGCTCACAGCTCTTGCAGCATATCTTGAACTGGTCCAGGGTGAGAACCGCGATCCCTCGGCAGCCGGGCACCTGCAGGCCATGGAAAAGAGCCTGGAAATCATCCGGCTCCAGTTGGAGTTCACCCGCGATTACCAGAACCTCGGCCTCAAGAAACCCGTATGGCAGAGCGTGGCGGAGACCTTCACCCATGCAACGGAGTCATTTGAGGAAGCAGCGGTCTCGTTTTACAATGACACAGGCACGGTTGAGCTCTTTGCAGATCCCCTGATAGGGGAGGCATTCTACAACCTCATCGACAATTCCCTCAGGCACAATGAAAGAATTTCTCAAATCCGGCTTTCACTTCGACGGGATGGGCCAGACCTTGTCATTCTCTACGAGGACGATGGAGCAGGCGTTCTTCCGGAAGAGAAAGAGAAGATCTTTCTCCGGGGGTTCGGGAAACATACCGGCCTTGGCATGTTTCTGATAAAAGAGATCCTCTTGATCACCGGTATCACCATCAGGGAGACCGGGATTCACGGGAAAGGGGTCCGGTTCGAGATCCGCGTGCCCGAAGGCAGGTTCCGGTTCCCGTAATAGGTGAGACAGCGGATCGACAGCGCCGGTTCTGTCGTCTCACCTACGATAAAAGTGAATGGGACCCATCGTTACAAAAATTTCGAATCCACGGCTCCTGGTACAGACTCATAATACCTGTTATCGTATCCGGAAGACAGCCGGTCAAAGAGGCCCCGGTTCTTCCTGCAGGGAGAAAAACTACTTTCTCCTTTCAGCACCAACATAATCCAATACGTTTGGTGATCCAGCCATCGTACAAGAGGGGTATTTTGAGAGAAGTCACCGCGAACTTCAGTGCCAAGGAGATCGAACGCGGGGTGCAGGAATACTGGCGCACCCACGATACGTACAAGGCAGTAAAGCAGCACCGCAGTGCGGGAAAACCGTTCTTCTTCGTGGACGGGCCGCCGTACACAACAGGGCACATCCACATCGGCACGGCCTGGAACAAGATCTTAAAGGACAGCCTCCTCCGTTACCACCGGATGCTGGGAGAGAACGTCATTGACCGGGCCGGGTACGACATGCACGGGCTGCCCATCGAGGTCAAGGTCGAGCAGGCGCTCGGCTTTGAATCCAAGAAGGACATCGAGAAGTTCGGCATCCGGGCCTTCATCGAGAAGTGCCGGGAGTTCGCAGTCACGAACAAGAAACTCATGGACGACCAGTTCGAGAACCTCGGAGTCTGGCTGGACTTTGCGGGAGCCTACCAGACGGTGACCCCCGACTATATCGAGGCTGCCTGGTGGACCCTTGCAAAAGCGGAAGAGAAGGGTATGCTCGAACGGGGCCACCGCGTGGTGAACTGGTGCCCCCGGTGCGAGACGGCGATCGCAGACGCCGAGGTGGAATACTGGGACGAGAACGACCCCTCGGTTTTCGTCAAGTTCCCCCTCCGCGGGAGACCGGATGAGTTCCTCGTCATCTGGACCACAACCCCCTGGACCCTGCCGGCCAACGTCGCGGTGGCGGTGGCAAAGGAGTTCGAGTACGCCAAAGTGCTTGCCAAGAAAGACGGGAAGGAAGAGTACCTCTGGATCGCTGAACCTCTCGTCAAGGCAGTGCTCAAGAAAGCCCGGTTCAAGGACTACAGTATTGTCGAGAAGAAGAAGGGGGCAGATCTCAAGGGATGGGTATACGACTCCCCGCTCCTTGGGCGGGTCCCGCTCCAGCGGGAGATCGAACACAAGGTTACCATAGCAGATTTCGTTGCCCTTGAGAATACCGGTATGGTCCACATCGCCCCCGGCCATGGCTGGGACGACTACGTGCTCGGCACCAAGGAAGGCCTCCCGATCGTCTGCCCGGTGGACGGGGCAGGCCGGTTCAAAGAGGAGGCCGGGGAATTTGCCGGTCAGTTCGTGCGGGATGCAAACGAGAATGTCCTTGCCGCTCTCGGCGGCCACCTGCTTGCAAAAGAGACCGTCACCCACCGGTACGGCCACTGCTGGCGGTGCAAGACGCCGATCATCTTCCGGGCCACCTCCCAGTGGTTCCTGAAAGCATCCGAGATGCGGGACCTGATGCTCAGGGAGGTCGAGAAAGTCACCTGGTATCCCGAATGGGCCGGCAGCGCCCGGTTCTATGACTGGATCAAGGAAGCCCGCGACTGGTGCGTATCCCGCCAGCGCTACTGGGGTATCCCGATACCGGTCTGGGTCTGCCCGAAGTGTGACGCGTACCGGGTCATTGGAACGATCAAAGAGCTCGAGGAACGGAGCGGCAAATCCCTGCCCGATCCCCACCGGCCGTACGTGGACGAGGTGACTATCCCCTGTGCCTGCGGTGGCACGATGAAGCGGGTCGAGGACATCTTCGATGTCTGGTTCGATTCCGCGGTGGCTTCCTGGGCAACGCTCGGGTTCCCGAACAAGACCAAAGATTTCGAGACCATCTGGCCGGCCGACTTCATCACGGAGGGGCAGGACCAGACCCGGGGCTGGTTCTACTCCCAGCTCGGGGCAAGCACGATCGCATTCGGGAAAGCCCCGTACAAAAGCGTCTGCATGCATGGGTTCGCTCTCGATGCCGAGGGCAAGAAGATGTCAAAAAGCCTCGGCAATGTGGTAAATCCCTCGGACGTTATCGAGAAAGTGGGCGTGGACGTGCTCCGGCTCTATGTGCTCTCTTCCTCGGCGCCGTGGGACGACCTAAAGTTCAACTGGGAAGGGGTAGGAACGATCAACCGGGCAGTCAATATCCTCTGGAACGTGTACCGCTTCCCGGTGCCCTACATGATCCTCGACAGGTTCGAACCCGCCTCAAAGAACGGGGTCTGGGACGATTCATTCATCCGGGCGAACCTTACCCGCATGCCTGACGAGGACCGGTTCATCATCTCCCGGATAAACTCGGTTGCTGCAACGGTCGATGCTGCGCTCAAAGAGTGCCAGCTCCACCGGGCAACCCGCGAACTGGTGAACTTCATCCTCGAAGATCTCTCCCGCTGGTACGTCCAGCTCGTCCGTCCCCGGATGTGGCTCGAAGGCGAGTCCGAACAGAAACTCTTCGCGTATGAGACGATCTACTACGTGATGCGCAGGCTCATGGGCATCCTTGCACCGGTCTGCCCGCACCTGACCGAGGAGATCTACCGGAACCTGCGGTGTGCAAACGATCCGGCAAGCATCCACCTGCTTGACTGGAACGCAGGCGATGCTGCACTCGTTGATGCAACGCTCGAAGGGGCGGTTGCAATCGTCCGTTCCTTTGACGAGGCCGCAGCCAATGCCCGGCAGACAGGAAAACGCAAACTCCGCTGGCCGGTCTCGGAAGTGATTGTGGTCACCAGTTCTGATGCCGTAAAAAATGCTATAGGAAGGCTCAATGCGGTCTGCATGGACCGGGCAAATGCCCGTAAGGTTTCCGTTGTCATAGGACGCTGGGACAAGGTGGGCTGGCACGCGGAGCCGGTGATGAAAGCGCTCGGGAAGGGATTCGGCAAGGACTCCTTCAAAGTCAAAGGGCTTATCGAAGCTGCAGATGGCAATGCCATCAAGGCTGCAATCGACGCCGGGACGACCTATGCCCTGAAGGGCGACGGGACAGTCTTCGATATCGGGACGGATCACGTGACCTTCACCGAGAAGCTCCCGGCCGATATCTTCTCGGCACCGATGACGGACGCAACCGTGTACGTGGATGTTGCTCTGACTCCGGATCTTGAAGCCGAGGGATACGCCCGCGAGGTTATCCGGCGGATCCAGGACATGCGCAAGCAGCTCGATCTCGCGGTGGAAGACACGATCAATGCCGAGGTCTCGGTGAACGATCGGAGAATCCTTGCCCTGCTCCAGACAAAGGAGACGGTTGCCCTGATTGGCGACGAGGTGCGGGCGAAGGTCTTCGCATTCTCAAAGGACGGGACCGGACCCGAACCGGCACGCTTCGCATCCGTCAAGGAGTGGGACGTGGAAGGCGTGGCAATGACTATCGGCATCTCCAGGGTCTGAAGACCGGCCGGACTCTCACTTTTTTCCCGCGATTTTTTCATACCATTCAGTCAGGTGCAGGAAAAAGTTCAATTGCAATCTCCGGTTCTGCCTGAAATTTTACTTTTGCAGATTGCCATTTCCTGACGCCCCAGGGCATTCACACCGGTTGCGATAGCACAGAATTACCGGTTTAGGAAACACTTGCAGAAAAGAGGTAAGAAAATATGTGCAATTTCAGGCTGCCCGGTTACATGGGGGGCAGGTTCTGAATAATTGCCTGGAGTACTGCAACGATGATCTTCAGGAATATGGCCCAGTCAAACAGAAACATCACCTCCTTGCTGATGATCGATCATAATTTGTCATAGTATTTATTTATTGTTAATTTGAAATACTCAAGATTTGGGTCTGGATTTCTAAATTTTATTATTATATTAATAGAAATCGTTTTTTTAAGAAACTACCTTCCAAAAATGGATGAAAACCGCGGCAACCGCGGCAATCAAATAAACGGGTTGGTCTGCCCGCCCGGGTACTGGTCGCTACCGGTAACCATATGAAAGCAAGGGAAGCCCCGGGTTTAAGCTTCAGTAAAAAGACGATTCAGGAATTCGCGCCCTTCGGGGCTGGTGAAAAGAGGCAGATCCCCATCGGTGGTGACCGCACTCCGCTCGGCAACCACGGTCTCCTGCGTCACCGGGTTGAATCCTTCGCGGGAGGTCTTTTTCTTGTACACGAGGGTTCCACGGCGCTGCCAGGCCGGCGTTGTGGCAAGGTTGAACCCCCGCACGTGCATCATCTCGTGGAGATCTTTGGAGGGCAGGCCCCGCAGCTCCTCGGCCGCCTGCTTCGGGCTTTTTCCTTCCTCGATAAGGGCCTGCTGGCAATAGGCATTGATATGATTGCGCCATGCCTCTCCCTGCCGGTTGATCAGGTACTCGACAGCAAAGGCAGGGGTCGCCGGGATGACCCGGGCATCGAGCGAGAGGAGCGTGGTGCCGCCGAATGCAAGGGTGAGGGAGCTTGCCGCATACGACGCAGATACCGAGTCGATCTTCTCCACCCGGCCCCCGAATGGCAGCCGGGGAAAATAGAGGCTGATCTCATCCGAGAACGTATACGCAAACTCCGGGTTCAGGCCGCTCTCCGCCACAAGCGATGTGCAGGCCATCACCATGGCCTTGTGAAAAAATTCATCGAATGGCTTCTCCAGGCCAAGACATTCCGTAAGCCGGTGAAACGCCCGGCCGTCCAGCCGGACAAAAACGGGTGGGGGAGAGGTAATAGCTGAAAATATTTCCCGGTTTTCCATACAACTACCACGCGGGAACACGAAAAAAATGGTCCGCCGCAAGAATGCAAATGCGGTTTACTCTTCGCCTGCGCTGCCGCCCGTGAAGGCACCCGGAAGGTGGCGGATCAGGACGATGTCGTCGATTGCACTGATGATCCGGTAGGGGATCTTGAGGCCTTTGAAGCTCTTGAGCTCAAACAGCTGGTCGTTGACTTTCCCGACCACGATGGCCTCCATCTTCTTCGAATCCACATCGATGACAACATCCTCGACTTCGCCAATAAACATGCCTTTGTCAGTATAGATCTGAAGCCCGAACAGCTCTGTAATCTGGGTTTCCATCGTTATCAGATGAAAGTATATACTTAAGAGTTAAAAAGATAACCCTTTTTATGGACGGTTCTTACCGGATCGGGCGCTTATTTGGAATCCCGATCCTCATCCACTACACATTCCTGCTGGTCATCCCCCTTTTTGCCTGGATCATCGGCAGCCAGATCACGACTACCATCGATATGCTCAAAGAGATCTTCCAGGTATCGATCGATACGACAAGGGTCACTGCCGGGTTCATGCCCTACATCCTCGGGACAATCGCGGCACTCGGCCTCTTCTTCGGGGTTCTCGTGCACGAGCTTGCCCATTCCCTGGTAGCCCGGAGAAAAGGGATCAGGATCAACAGCATAACCCTGATGATCTTCGGCGGCATTGCCACGATGGAAGAAGGGGTGCCGGATCCAAAAGCTGAGCTCCCGATGGCCCTGGTCGGACCCGTAGCAAGCCTCATCTTCGGGTTTGTCTGCTGCGGGCTTGTGTATGGTGTCCCGTTGCTTGCGATCAGCAGCAGCACTGCCGGGGTGCTCATCTTCATCTTCGGGTATCTCGGGGTCCTGAACATCCTCCTCTGTTTCTTCAACCTCATCCCCGCATTTCCCATGGACGGGGGGCGGGTGCTCCGGGCATTTCTTGCAGGACGGATGCCCCTTCACCGGGCCACCAAGATCGCAGCCGACGTGGGAAAAGGATTTGCTATCATCTTTGGCATCATCGGCCTCTTCCTGTTCTCGCCGTTTTTGATCCTGATTGCGCTCTTCATCTACATCGGGGCGAACATGGAATCCACAGCAATGAGATTCAACCACCTGCTCCAGGACGTGACCGTAGGTTCGATGATGAGCAGCCCGGTGACGACCGTTGCCCCCACCCTGCCGGTCAGCCAGGTCATCACGATGATGTACTCGAGCAAGCATCTCGGGTTCCCCGTGGTTGAGCGGGATACGCTTGTCGGCATGATCACGCTTGCGGATGTGAACAGGACCACCCCCATAGACCGCGAGGCCATGCAGGTGCGGGATGTGATGACAAAGGAGATAATCACCCTTCCCCCCACAGCCCCGGTCGTCGACGCCCTCCGGATCATGTCCGCCAACAACTTCGGCCGGATCCCGGTAGTCGAGGACGGGAAGATCCTCGGTATCGTAACGAGAACGGATATTTTGAAAGTGACCGAGCTCCGGCAGGTTTAGTGCCGGCACCCGGCACTCACGGGATCATCCCGGTTCATTTCTCTTTTTGGTACCGACCTGGTCACCAGTGTGCCTTCTCAGGCATCTCTCCGGGCAGGCTCACGGGAATTGTTATGCATACTTCCCCGCAACAGGCCGAGGCTATATTTTTTCACCACAGACCCTCCCTGGTAAAAAATTTTGCACAAGCCCGGGTTTCACTTCAGAGAATTGGCCGGTTTTTTCGGAAATGAGAACGGACTCTGGGGGGGTCTGTGGTGAAAGTTTGTACTGATAAGAAACAAAATACCTGTTGAAAAAAATTTTTTACGATGATAATTCCCGCAGGACTCCCGTTCTGGAAGCCGGAAACTTTCACCACAGACCCCCTCTCTCAATCGGTTCTTCATCAGCTGCGGCCGCGGTATTCACATACGTGATCCAGGGCACGGGTGCTCGATTGCCACGGACGGGGATTACCAGCCATGCGAAGGGGAAATACCAGCCGGGCTTCGCGTGAGACCGTTCCGGGGAGTGTGAACGGCAGACGGCAAAGCAGAGCGGGCGCTCAAAAAGAAAATCACAGAAAATCTGCAAGAATAGCGAGGGATGGATTTGAACCATCGATCTACGGGTTATGAGCCCGTCGGGATATCCTGACTACCCTACCTCGCTTCCTATAATCAGGGTTATAATATAGTCGGCATCCGCAGATATACTTTACCCCGTTTCTTGTCCATTTGGGAAGATCCCCGTCCGCTAGATTAAATTAGCAGCGACGGAATAATGAAAACTATGGATGATGAGCTTTCCCAGATCCGGGAGAAGCGCAGAAGGGAGATTGAAGAGACGATGAAGCACGAGAAGATGAAGGCAAGCGTGGAGAACGTCGATGAGATGCATTTCCAGCAGTTCATAACCACCAACCAGTATGTTGTGGTGGATTTCTGGGCAGAGTGGTGCGGCCCCTGCCGGAGGATTGCACCGATCATGGACGAACTGTCAATGGAATTTCACGGCAGGGTTGCATTCGGGAAATGCAATACGGATGACAACCGGAACCTGGCCATGCAGTTCAACATCGATGCCATCCCGGCCATGATGCTCTTTTCCAAAGGCCAGCTGGTGGACCGGATCATCGGCGCCTATCCCAAGGAAGCGATCCGGGAGAAGATTGTCCGCAGGTTCAGTCTGGATTAACTTTTTTTGTGCAAGACACGACCGTTTCCCCGGCCACGGGACTGAACTACCGAAAAAAAGAATCGCTCCGGTTGAACCGGAATCAGGGAGTTTTTCCCATCTCGCCTATTTTCCAGGCCATGATGAAATCATTGAGCGTAAGCCCGCCGGCCGGATACGTGTAGAACGAGATCTCCACGTACCGCGACTCTTTCATGCAGAGGTCCGGATAGTGTCCTTCCTGTGCCGAGAGATTGGTGACTTCCGTGAAAAAAGCAATGCACGCTGCTGCATCCGGAAACTCAAACTTCCGCGTGATATGACCGCCGGCAAATACCCACCCGGGAATCTGGGCAAGAAGCTCGATCGTCTCCTTGCGGGTCAGGGGCGGGGATCCGGGCTTGTAGGTTGTGCACTTCTGCTGTGCGAGTTCCATGGTTATGTCTCGGTGCGCGGGACAAAAAATGTTTCTCCTGGCCGTTGGGCGGAAAAATAGATGTGTTCTGGTGCCGGATCAGGCTGCAGCGGGCACGGCCGGCTGCACTTTTCCGTACTGGTACTGGAGCACGATCATGACAATCATCGAGACCGGCAGGCCAATCACCAGCGGGTCCACCGCAGTCCATGGGGCCCCAAGAAGGGTCGCCTGTCCGAAGATCGCCTGGCAGAGGCCCAGAGGTTTTGCTTCTGCTGCATGAACGAATGCGGTCCAGAGGAACCAGACCACAGCCCCTGATACCATGCTCCAGAGGGCTGCCTTCGTGGACGGGTTTTTGGCATAGACTCCGACAGCAAAGGCCGGGAGGAAGGCGCAGGCGCACAGTCCCATGAACATCGCGGTTGCCCGGGCAATGATGCTGATCGGAAGGAGGAACGCGAGGATGGTCGAGAGGACCATCATGATGACGATGCCGACCTGGTGTGCTTTCATGGAGAGGGCGCACTCCTTTCCCCTGCCCCAGAGATCGCAGATCAGGGCAGTCCCCATGGCATGATAGAGCGCGCTGAGGGTGGACATGGCTGCGGCAAGCAGGGTGAGCATGAAGATGACGACGAATATATCCGGCATCGATGCATTGATGAAGAGCGGGATGATGGCATCTACATTGCCTCCCGCAGCATCGATCGCAATCTGTCCCGAGGTCTGGAAGAAGTAGACATTGCTGAGCGCCCCGACCGTGAAGGCAACCCCGGTCATCATCAGGATGAACGGCCCGCCAACAAGCACGGCGCGGTTCAAGGACTTGTTGTCCTTTGCGGTCATGAACCGCACCACAAGCTGCGGCTGGGCGAGGACCCCTATACCGACACCGAGTACAAGTGTCGTCACTACGGTGAACCAGATCGGCGACCCGAGATCGGGCATGGAGGTCCAGCCGGTCATGCCCTGGGCGGCAAGCGCTTTCGGGACAAGGTTTGCCATACCGGTGAGGGTGGTTGCCCCGGCCGTGAATCCCCCGACGATGATGAGCGTGAGCGCAAAGAGGACCGTCATGCCGATGAACATGATAGTGCCCTGGAATGCGTCGGTATACATAACGGCGATGAGCCCGCCGAAGACCACGTAAACTGCCGTGATGAGGGCAAAGAGGAGGAGTGAACTTACATAGGGAATACCGAGCGTAGGCTCGATGAACCGGGCCCCGCCAATCAGGATGGCCGCCGTGTACAGCGGCATCGAGACCACGATGATGAAACCGGCAATGTACTGGAGGAGCGGTGACTTGTAGATCTTGCACATCAGGTCCGGGAACGTGACCGCGCTGAGACGTTGCCCGATCTCCCGGGTCTTCTTGCCGAAGATCACGAACGCGAGCAGGATACCGACACCGATATTGAGGACCGTCAGCCAGATGAGGCCCATCCCGAGGTTTGCCGCCTGGCCGCCAAAGCCGATGATGGCCGATGTGGAGATGAACGTGGCGCCGTACGAGAGGGCGATGATGACCGGGTGGCTGTCCCGCCCTGCTACCAGGTAATCCTCGGAATTTTTCGTCTTTTTATACCCGAGGTACCCGATTACGAGCGTTGCTGCAAGGTAGAGCAGGACCAGCACGGTCATGGTGAGGGCATTAACTGCCATTGTTCTCTCCACCTTTATTCCAGTTCAGCAAACCATACACGATACACGCTAACGTAAAGCCGATGGCCAGACCATAGCCGAGCAATATCTGGGGATCAGGAATTCCAAGAATCATGAGAAAACCTCTGGTAAACTCTCTATTGCGACATTACACGGGGACCGAAGATTTCAGGTCCCCTATCTAAAGAGGAATGCGAAGCATGGGCTCGGGAAAGAAACGGTATGACAAACCCACGGCGATCTCATTGTTTACCGGATAATATTCTGGCAATTACGGTATATATGTGTTTTTAGTTTTCTTCAGGGTGCACCACAGGCGATCCACGGGAACCCGGTGGAAAAAGACCATATCGGTTGAGGCTTAACGCTCTTGAAGAGCCAACCGTGTCATCCGTCTTCTCCACCCTCCACGAATCCCTCCAGCAGGTCCTCTCCCAGAGGCTTGACTGGACCGAGCTGCGCGAAGTGCAGGAGCAGACCTATGCTGCAGTGGCCACGGGAGCCGATACCCTCGTCATCGCCCCCACGGCCGGCGGGAAATCCGAGGCTGCGATGATTCCGGTCATGGACGATATCCTCAAAAACGGCCGGGCCGGCATTGCCTGCCTGTACATCTCTCCTTTGAAGGCGCTGATCAACGACCAGGAGGAGCGTATCGGCACATTCTGCACCCCTACGTCACTCTCCGTCATGAAGTGGCACGGGGATGTGGCACGGGGAGAACGGACCTGGAAGGAGGGGGAGCCTCCCCATTTCCTGATGATCACGCCCGAATCGCTCGAGGTTCTGCTCCAGGAACCCCGGATCTCGCCGGCCCTCCGGCAGGTCAGGTTCATCATCGTCGACGAACTCCACGCGTTTGTGGAGACCGAGCGGGGTGTTCATCTCAAAGTCCTGCTCCACCGGATGGACGCGGTTGCTCAGCGGAAGATCCAGCGGATCGGCCTCTCGGCAACAACGGGAAACCCGGAGGAGGTGCTGCGCTGGCTCTCCGACAGCCGCCAGAAGGAGATGCTCGTTGCCGTTCCCGCTGCCCCCAAGGAGAAGCAGTTCCGGTTCGTTGTCGAACCGGAGGAGGGAAGACGGATCAACGCACTTGAACGGGCCGTTTCCGGAAAGAAAGCGCTCGTGTTTGTGAACAGCAGGAGTGTTGCCGAGCATCTTGCGCAGTCCCTGTCCGGCAGGATTCACAGTCTCCATATTCACCACTCCTCCCTGTCCCCGGCCATGAGGAAAACCGCGGAGGATGCCTTCTCATCCGGCAGCGGTGCCTGCATCATCTGCACGAGCACGCTGGAACTCGGGATCGATATCGGGGATCTCGATGTCGTGGTCCAGGTGGGGCCGCCGGCATCGGTCTCCTCGTTCCTCCAGCGGATGGGCAGGAGCGGGCGGCGGGGAAAGGCAGCATATGTTCTCTGGATACTCAAGGACCCCTGCGAATTGCTCTGCAGTTGCGCTATCATCGAATGTGCCCTGGAGAAGGTCACCGAGCCCCTGCAACCCTTGCAGAAACCCTACCCGGTCCTCCTCCAGCAGCTCTTCCTGTACCTGCACCAGCGGAAATGTTCCAGCCGGCGGCAGCTGGAGACCGCCCTGCTCTCTCACCCGGTCTTCCACTCTGTAAGCAGCGGCGAACTGCGGGATCTCGTATCGGGCCTTATACAGGAAGATTATCTCACGGCCGACGGGGAACTGCTCTTTTTAGGGACCGGGGCCGAACGGGTCTTCGGGCGCTCCAACTGGAAGGATCTCTATTCGGTCATCTGCGGTGGAGGGGAGTACCGGGCGGTCACACCGGACGGGGATGTCATCGGGAACCTGGATGCCCGGTTCATCAAAAGCCGCGAATCCGGCGGCCTCTCTCTGGGCGGCCAGTCCTGGTCTGTCGTCAAGCGGGACGATGAGCACAATCTTGTTGTCGTTGTTCCCGGTGAGGCGGATCGTTCACGGATCTTCTGGACCGGTGAAGGGAGTGATGATGGGTACTCCCCGTTGATCTGCCGGATGATTCAGAAGATCCTGGCACGGGGAGAGTCCGTCCTGCCTCTCAGCGAGCCGGATCGCGAGATCCTGCTCCGGGCACTCGGATATCTGCCTCAGGAAGTGGGAGAGACCGGTTTTCACATCTGCGAGCGGATCACGGAACAGGGCAGGGATATTCTCCTCGTCTCCCTGCAGGGCAGAAAGTTCAACCGGATCCTCTCGATCCTGATGAAACGGCAGCTCGGTGGCGGGGTCCAGGTTCAGTACAGCGACTTTTCCCTCCGGATCCGGGCGGGAAAAGAAGATGCAAAAAACCGGGTGGCATCCGCCCTTACAGATCTCCGCAGTCTCACAAGGCAGTCAATCGGCGACGCACTCCCTCTCCCCCGCCAGGAGACCGGAAAATTTGCGCGGCTCCTCCCGCTCCCGCTCTACCGGGAGATGATCCTGACCGACTATTACGGGATAGATGAGTTTATGGAGCGCATCAGCAGAATCCCCGTTTCTGTCGGGAGCGGGGTTATGAAAAAGAGCCCATAACAGAACAAGAACGGTTGGTGAAACCGGACCAATCCCAAAGGTACGGTCACAATATTTTTCTCTGCCGTTACCGAGATTAAGCTATGAAAAAGGTACTTGTACTTCTCATCATCGTTGCTCTGCTGGCAATTGCCTCAGGCTGCTCCCAGCCACAAGCCCCTGCCGAGCAGCAGCCCGCAACACCGGTTCCTGCCAAGACCACCCCGCGTGCAACAAGTCCCACGTATCTTCCGGTAACGACGATTCCCGTCCCCACCAACCCCCCGTCAGTTTCGGACAACACCATCACCATCAGCAAGTCGACATTCAATCCATCGCAGTACACCGTCACGACAGGCGCGAACGTTCGCTGGGTCAACAATGATGACAAGATCCACCGGCTCAAGTTCCTCGACGGAATACAATCGCAGATTATCGGTGTGGGGCAGTCATATACCCGGAGTTTTGACAAACCGGGCATCTACGATTACACCTGCACTCTCCATCCGAGCATGCAGGGAACCATAACCGTGGAGTGAACCATGTTTGCGGAGATAACCTATGCTCCGGTTCTGGGAAAACCCCTCATCTTTTACCTGGGTGTGCTGACACTCCTTGGCTTTCTTCTTACGGCTTCGATTGCGGTCCTGAACCACAAGGGGATCCATACTATCCCGTTCAGGTGGCATATGCGGTGTGCTGCACTATCAATCGGGCTTGCCGTTCTGCATGGCTCGCTGGGTATACTTGCTTACTGGTGATACATAAAAAAGGAGAATATCAAGGGTAGAGAAAGTGGAGTACGGCACCCACAAGAATGCCGAACATGGACGTGGACGCTGATAGCATCCCAAGAAGGATGTACCCTGCGATAGCACCGATCTTGAGGGGCATATAGGTACGGTTGAGGTTGAGCCTCCGCACAGCGCGAAAGGACTTCGCATCCGCAGAGATGGCCGGTTTGTTCTTCTTTATCCGGAACATTGGTTCACCATACCTTTGTCAGAAGTCCTGCAGGAGCAGGATCCCTGGCACGTATTACCATATTATGAGAACATCCCCTATTTAATAGTAACCAATTTCCGAGAATTTGAAAAAGATGGTTATATTCATTTTTTTAGCAAAATATGCCTGAATTTCTCTTATTTTGGGATTTCCCAGATTCTGGACGGAAAAAGAGCGGCCGTAATGGGCAGATTTACGGTATCCTGAAAGGAGTTTATTACCAATACTACAGACCTGTTCGGATAACTGAAGGAAAAACAGCTGATTCAAACGCCGAGGGGGAGATTTGAACTCCCGAGGCGCGAAGCGCCAGTAGCTTTCGAGGCTACCGCCTTCCCGGGCTAGACTACCTCGGCACCCGGTTCTCTTATTTTTTTCATCGATTGCTCTAATAGTTATCTGATAGCCGTTTACAGGAATGACTCCTCAGATACCGGCCATACAGGACTTGACGGTAAAAAAGATGAGGATATTACATGCCGGGCATGCCGCCCTTTCCACCCTGCTGGGTGATCATCATGTCATCGACACGGATGAGCATGATGGCAGTCTCGGACGCGCTCTGGATGGACTGGCGCTTGGACCGGAGAGGCTCAATAACGCCTTCTGCGAACATATCCACGACTTTGCCCTCGTATACATTCAGGCCGGCATTCTTCTTGCCCTTGGAGTGAACGTTCTTGAGTTCCACCAGCTTGTCGATCGGATTGTACCCGGAGTTCTCGGCAAGGGTGCGGGGGATCGATTCGAATGCCGTTGCATAGGCCTCGAGAGCGATCTGGACACGTCCTCCAACGGTCTGGGCATAGTCCCGGATCTTCATCAGGAGTTCAGTCTCAACCGCACCGCCACCGACAACGTACGTCCCGTCTTCCATGGCATCCATAACAACGCGGGTCCCGTCAACAACCGCCCGCTCAAGCTCGTCGAGGAGATAGTCGCTCGTGCCGCGGAGCAGGATAGTGGTGGTCTTGGGGTTCTTGCACCCGGAGATCCTCGTGACCTTTCCTTCGTCGTCTTCCTGGACAAGCTCTGCAACTCCGAGATCTTTTGATGTCAGGGACTCGGGCTTGTTGACAATGTTGGCGTGAAGGGCCCGTGCAGCGTATTTCATATCCTTCTCGGGAACATCCTCGATTGCGAGAATTCCGCTTTTCGCAAGGTAGAACTGGGCTGCATCCGAGATACCTTTCTGGCAGAGAAGGACGTTGGCTCCGCAGTCGATGATTGCATCGGCAAGTTTCTTTAACGCTTCCCGCTCCTGTTCGGAGAACGCGTTGATCTGCTCGGCGGAGGAGATCTTGATCTTCGCTTTTACCTGGGTCTTGGTGATCTCAAGAGGCGTTGCAACAAGGGCGACTTTCGCCTTTGTGATCTTCTTTGGCATCCCGTCGTGGGCGCGGACCTTGTCGATGACAACGCCGCGGATCAGCTCGGCATCGTCCATAGCAGCGCCCTTCTGCTTCTTGATCATCACGTCTTCTTCGTCAACAGAGAGCTTTCCGTCAACCTTCTCGGCAACAGTCATCACAGCATCAACAATGATACCGTCGAGCTTTCCCTTGACCTGTTCGATGGATTTCCCGGTAATTGCGGTGTCGGCAATCTTGAGTAAGGTCTTCCGGTCGGATGGATCTACCTTGAGAGCAAGGCTGTTGACAATATCGAGCGCCTTCTCCATGCCCATACGGTATCCCTGGGCAATCACGGTCGGATGGATCCCCTGCTCGAGCATGATCTCTGCCTGCTCCATCAGGGCGCCGACAACGATGACTGCGGTGGTGGTCCCGTCGCCGACCTCTTCATCCTGCGTCCGTGCAACTTCGATGACCATCTTTGCGCCGGGGTGCTGAACGGCTATTTCACTTAAGATGGTGGCACCATCGTTGGTGATGACGATATCGCCAGAGCCGCTGACGAGCATCTTGTCCATGCCGCGGGGGCCGAGGGTTGACCTGACAGCACCGGCGATTGCTTTTGCTGCGGTAATATTCGAGCGCTGGGCTTCCTTCCCGTAATTACGCTCCACATTTTCTTTTAGGATAATAATTGGCTGTCCAGATAGCATAATTGATCCTCCGATGTTGTAAAAGGTGGAATTGAACTTCTATATAAATTTACGCAAGAGGGCGTTTCAAAAAAGGGGATATCAGTCAATGCGGGATATTTTGAAGAGCGAATAAACGGGTACGCCATCGATATCCTTGATACCGCGCTTGTCGAATATGACCCAGATTGCAACCGGGATTGCATTATGTTTCTTGAGATACTTCACAACTTCCCGCATGGTGTTGCCTGAGGTGATCGTGTCGTCAACGATGATACACCGTTCTCCCCCGACACCGGCAAAATTGCCGCTGATCGACCCGGTCGGGCGCTCGCTCTGGCTCTGTTTTGCCGGGTGGTAGATTGCAAGCTGGGCTGCCTCCTGGACCGCGATGAGGGTTGCAAGGGGAATTCCCGAGAGCGCGATACCAACGATAACCTGTGCTGCCGGGACGGCTGTGTTCTCTCCGGTCTGGGCAAGGTAGTATCGGGAGAGGAGCAGCTGGGCAGTCTCTTCCAGAAGCGGAGCTTGGCTTGAGACTGCAGTCCAGTCGATATGAACATCCTTGGGGGCGGCCGTCCCCTTTGCCTGGGTCAGGAGCCACGTCACGGTCTCCATGGAGAGGGAAAGTTCATCTGCAATCTGACCCGGGCTGTGCCCATCCGCAAGGAGCGCTTTTGCCCGGCTGATCAGATCGTCAAGGGAAGACATGAAAAAAGATTCGCCGGTATCTATTTAAGTTTTCTTTTAATCGCTGCACCGCAGACCAGGCATTCCCCATCATGCCCGTAATACCTGCCGCATCCGCTGCACCGGTATTTCCACCGGACCTGCCGGGCTTTTCTCTGGAGTATCGGGTGCGTCCCGAGCTTCAGGACGCCTGCCACATTCTGGATTGCAAAATCATCGGTATAGAGGACTGCATCCAGCTCGAGAGCAAGGGCCAGGAGATCTTCATCTGTATCAGAGATAACCCCGGCATCGCGGGATATCTTTGCAGCGTTTTTAACGCGCTCCCTGCTCTCGGGCCCGGGAGATCTGACCATGAGACCACCTGCGCAGAACTTCTCGAAATTTCCTTTTGCCCTGATATCGAGAAGTTCGTCGCAGACGGAGGGGGTTGTATACAATTCCCCTTCGAGAGGGATTTCAGAAAAGAAGACACTCGCATCGAGAACCGCTTTCATATCTGGCAACACCCAGTACGGTAAAAAAACGGTAGATCAGACGGGAATTTTTCAGGAGGATGTGAGTTCATGCGCTATCCTGTCGGCTGCCGATAATTTGCTGCACGCCCGCTCAATGGTATCGCTGCAGAAGACGTCCCGGATACCGGTTGCCATGAGCCGGGCATAGGCTCCCCCGGTGAGGACCCCGTGGACACAGGCCGCATACACATCGTCCGCTCCCTGGCTGTAGAGCATTCCTCCCGCGGTTGCTATGGTACCACCGGTAGAGATGATATCGTCCACGATAATAACGGACCGCCCTTTTGCACAGAGCTGTTTTGGGGCCATCTTTACTTCAACCCCGGAGAGCCGGGTCTTCTCCAGGTGATCAAAGTCCCATCTCCCCACCGAGGCCACCTCTTCTGCAAATGCCAAGGCGCCGTCGTCGGGAGAGAGTATGAGCGGATTATCGAGACCAAGCGTCCTGATGTACTCCCCGAGGTCCCGGGCCACGGATATGTTCCGGACAGGAGCAGAGAAATACCTCAGCACATCCCTGTCATGAATATTGATGGTGGTGATATCCGAAACGCCCCGGCTGAATGCCTGCGCAACGGCACGGATACTGATCGGTTCGCCGGGGTGGAACCGCTTGTCCTGGCGGGCATACGCCAGATAGGGAAGCACCAGCCGGTTTTTTGAACTGTCGCAGGCATCGATCAGGAGCAGCAGCTGAACGAGGGCATCGTTGTCGACAACACTCCCGACAATGATGGTCTCATCGTCGAGCTCTCCTGCACGGAGGTAATGTTCCCCATCGGGAAACCGGGAATAATTAACATCCACAACGCTTGTCCTGAGTGCGCGTGCAAGCCGGGTGGCAAGAACCTGAGATTTTTCAGTGCTGATCACTTTCATAGTATCGTTCCTTTGCCCGGTGCGACAGGGGGCACGGGTTATCCGGGTGGGCAAGTATGGTTGCGAAAGATTGTATGTAGATTTTGCGCAAAAAGCAATAAAAGGGGCAGTTCATTTTGGTTCATTTATATGTGAACCCGCTGGAATTCCCGTGTTGGGATCAGCTGAAAGTACTTAAACTATCATGAGACAAATTATATGAAAATCCAAGGGTAACGAGAGGGCATAACCACAATGGATAATTCTGAACAATCATCTCCGCAGCCAGAACCGGTAGCACCGGAGAGTGCTGTCCCGGAAGCCGCAAGAGCTGACGGCATTGTCGCAACATCATCGCAGATAGAAGTACCGCAAAAACTCATCGACCAGGTGATCGGGCAGGAACGTGCGGTCGAAGTGATCAAAAAAGCCGCCATCCAGCGCCGGCATGTCATGATGATCGGCAGCCCCGGTACCGGAAAATCGATGCTTGCAAAGGCGATGGCCGAGCTCCTGCCAAAGGAGGAACTGCAGGATATCCTCGTGTACCCCAATTCAGACGATTCCAACAATCCGGTGATCCGGACGGTTGCATGCGGCAGGGGAAAACAGATAGTCGGGGCCCATAAAGCTGAGGCAAAGAAGAAAACCCAGTTCCGGCAGACGCTCCTGATGCTCCTCCTCTTGGGTATCGCCGGCTATGCCATCATCACCATGCAACTCCTCATGGGGCTTATCGCGGGAGCATTCGTCTTTATGGCCCTGCGTTATACAACTCCCCGGGAAGAGGCCATGGTCCCCAAGCTCCTGGTCTCGAACGACACGAAGAGCATCGCCCCGTTCATTGACGGCACCGGCTCCCATGCAGGCGCCCTCCTCGGCGATGTCCGGCATGACCCGTTCCAGAGCGGGGGTCTTGAGACCCCGGCTCACGACCGTGTCGAAGCAGGGGCAATCCACCGGTCGAACGGCGGGGTCCTCTTCATCGATGAGATCAACACGCTCGATCCCCACTCCCAGCAGAACCTCCTCACCGCCCTCCAGGAGGGTGAATTCCCCATAACCGGCCAGAGCGAGCGCTCGAGCGGTGCAATGGTCCGGACAGAACCGGTACCTTGTAAGTTCGTGATGGTTGCAGCCGGAAACCTCGATGCGATCCAGGGAATGCACCCGGCACTCCGCTCGCGTATCCGGGGGTACGGGTACGAAGTTTACATGGCGGAGAGCATGGACGACACTCCTGAAAACAGGCAGAAATATATCCGGTTCATTGCGCAGGAAGTCAAGAATGATGGCAAGATCCCGCACTTCGACCAGGGAGCAATCGAGGAGGTCATTCGTGAAGCCAGGAGACGCTCGAACCGGAAGGGCCACTTAACCCTCAAGCTCCGGGACATGGGCGGTCTGATCCGGGTTGCAGGGGATATCGCCCGCCAGGAAAGTGCCCCCATCACCACGGCAGCCCACGTGATCACCGCAAAGAAGACTGCACGGTCCATTGAAGACCAGGTCTCCGATGAGATCACCCGACACCTGAGAGAGTACGAGATGACCGTTGTGGAAGGAACACGCGTAGGGCGTGTGAACGGGCTTGCAGTCACGGGTAGTGATGCCGGGTCCGTCCTCCCCATCATGGCAGAGGTCACACCCGCACAGGGTGCAAGCGGGACGGTCATCGCAACCGGTATGCTCAAGGAGATTGCGCAGGAGTCCATCAAAAACGTCAGCGCAATCCTCAAGAAATTCACCGGAAGGGATGTCAAGAACATCGATATCCACATCCAGTTCATCGGAACCTACATGGGTGTCGAGGGAGATTCGGCATCGGTGAGTGTTGCGACCGCGGTTGTCAGCGCAATCGAAGGCATACCCGTCCGGCAGGACATAGCCATGACCGGGTCCCTCTCCGTGCGCGGGGATGTCCTCCCGGTCGGGGGAGTGACATACAAGATCGAGGCCGCAGCAAAGGCGGGGATCAAGACCGTGCTCATTCCCCGCATGAATATCGGGGACGTTCTTATTGAAGAGCGGTACAAACCCCTCGTCACCATCATCCCCATCGACACGATCGATGATGTCCTCAAGCTGGCCCTTGTTCCGGAGAACTCTGACGGGTTCCTCACAAAACTCCGCAAGATGGCGCTGAGACCAACAGCCATAATACCTGAAACCACTGCGATCAATCAGACACTGGCCTGAGCACGATGCAGGGTATATCTTATTTTGACCTGCGGCATGTGACGGGCGAAGTCACGCATATCGATATCGACAACAGTGTAGTTGAATCAGCAGGAACTTCTTTTCTCAACATAGCCGTCCTCCGAGTGCTCTCAGGTCACGGCTGGGGAGTTCTCCAGATCGACAATTACACCCCGTGCACCGGCAGGAAATTCGACGATCTCCTGGAGCAGGCAGGCAGGCTTGCCCGGATCACTGAAGAAAAAGTTGAACTCGGCGATGCTCCCAGCGGAATTCTTCCCGTTCCTTCGATAAAAGAAGATCCTTACGCTATTCCCCTTGAAGAGAAATCGGCTCTTCTCGCCGGAATCGAAAAATCAGCGAAAAGCCCGGGTATCGTGAATACCCGGGCAAACTATATCGAGCGGATAGAAAATGTGCACTTCTCTGACAGTTCCGGCCATGAATACTCCTACCGGATGACGAGATCGGGATTCAACGTCCTTGCGGTTGCATCCAGGAACGGCGATCTCCAGATGGGGTACGAACGCGAGCACTCCATCCACGGCTTCAATCTCCGCCACCAGGAGGAGGTCGGGAGAAAGGCTGCCACAACGGCACTCGCACTTCTTGACGCCGGGGCACCCAAAGGCGGAAAACTGAAAGCCGTCCTCGACCCGGAGCTTGCCGGGGTCTTTGCCCACGAAGCGGTGGGACATGCAAGCGAAGGTGACCTGATTCAGGAAGGCAATTCGGTCTTAAAGGGCAGAATTGGCGAGAGGATCGGAAATGACATCCTCACCATTGTCGATGACCCGGGGCTCTGCGAGTTCGGCTTTGATCCGGTCGATGCGGAAGGTGTTGCCGTGAAACGGACTGAGATTATCAGAAACGGCGTGATCAATGCATTCCTGCACAGCCGGGAATCCCTTGCCGCGGTCGGACACGGTTCTGCAGGCCATGCACGAGCTATGCCCGGTGAGCCCCCGCTTGTCCGGATGAGCAACACCTTCATCGAAGCCGGGGATGCCACGGAGGAAGAGATATTCGCGGAATGCAAAAACGGCATTTTTCTCAAGGGTTCCCGGGGAGGCCAGGTCGATCCGGGAAGGGGAATCTTCCAGTTCAACGCGGAATACGGGTATCTCATCGAGAACGGGGAATGCACGCGGATGGTCAGGGACGTTTCCCTGTCAGGTGAGATCCTGAAAACTCTCCACGGAATCAGCCTGTGCGGCAACAAGAGGGTGATGAGTCCGGGGTATTGCGGCAAAGGCGGACAGAATGTCCCCGTAAGCGACGGGGCTCCTCACATTCTCTTAAACGACGCGGTGGTGGGTGGCAGTGGACTGGATTGATCAGCTGATAACAGAAGGGACAAAAACCGTTGACGAGATTGAAGTCTATTACGGCGAAGGAACCAGCGTCTCGGCAGATTTGAAGAAACAGACCGTCCACCTGGCCACAAAATCCATAGAATGCGGGCTGGGTATCCGGATCATCCACAAGGGACAGATCGGATCCTCAAGTACCAGCAATCCCGGCCACTGGAGGGAATGTCTCGCTGCTGCAATAGCAAGTACAAAACTTGCAACACCACAGCCCTGGAAAGGACTGCCGGAACCCGGTCCCCTCCCTAAAGTACCGGGATCCTTTGACGCATCGATGAAGATAGAACCGGAATGTGCCCGGGATCTTCTTTTGCAGATGCTTGAAGGGGCAACGGCACATCCTGCAGAAATTACTTCGGGATCAGCAGGCCTTTCAAAAGTAGAAGTGACCCTTGCCAACAGCAACGGGATCCGTTATTCGGATCAGCACACGGGGGTCTCGCTCTCCCTCGAAGCTATCCACAAGCAATCAACCGGATACGAGTTCGATCATGCCTGGTCCCTTTCCATGGTGGACCCGGCAGAGGTTGGGGAACGCGCCACATTTTTTGCCAGGAATTCTTCTGAGGGAGAGGATATCCCGACCGGGGAATACGATCTCCTGCTCTCGCCCCTTGCCTATGCCGACCTTCTCGGGGGGGTGTTCGTCCCTGCACTGAGCGGACGGAGCGTCCATGCAAAACGTTCCCGTCTTGGAGAATTCCTCGGAAAACAGGTTGCATCGGAGCAGATATCAATGTTCGACGACCCCCATATGCCAGGGCCAGGTGGAAGTGTCGGGTGGGATGCGGAAGGGACGCCCACGCGAAGGATCGATTTTGTTAAAGACGGGATACTGCAGTGCTTTGCATACGACCTCAAGACGGCATACCGCTATGACCAGAAGAGCACCGGGAGTGCGGTCCGGGGCGGCACCAGTGGTCTTCCAGGAATCGGACACCACAACTTTGTCGTGGATGGTAAGCGCAGCACGGTGGATGACACCCGCGTCCTCTATGTGAACAATCTGATCGGGGCCCATACGGCAAACCCCTTGAGTGGGGATTTCTCGGTTGAGCTCTCGAATGCATTCTGGATGGAAGACGGGGAATTCCAGAAGCCTATCCGGAGCGCTATGTTCTCGGGCAATATCTTTGATCTCCATAATGGCATCGCCGGTATGAGTGAAAAGGCAAGGACGATCGGCTCGTTGGTCCTCCCGTCAATAAAAATTAATAATCAGCATATCATTGGTAAATAGGAAAAATCATGGCAGATTACCTTATTACAGCCATTCTGATCGTCCTGATCGTTGCGATCGTCTGGTTCCTTGTCAAAAAAACCGCGATCCTGCTCGTGAACGCAGTTCTGGGAATCATCTGCCTCTTCCTTCTCAATACCCTCCACGTGATGCAGTGGATCGGCAAGCCGGATCTTGGCTATAATCTCGCAACGATTCTCATCTGTGCTGTCGGAGGACTCCCCGGTGTCCTGATTCTTATCCTGCTCAATATCCTTGGAATAACGATATAAAAAAGACCGAAATCAGAAGACATTCGCTTCTGAATATACATCCACCCTGTCCTGCATCAAATCGTAGGGTTTGATCTCCCGCGAATGGGCGGACATCCGCATTTTTACTACTTCGAGAGCCAGGTGGACATCGCTCAGATCGGACGGGCGGACATAGCGGAGCAGGATCACCGTATCGGACAGATATTCAATCAGTGCATGACGGCTTGAGAAGACATTGTCCCGGTCAGTCTCGGAAGTCATCACAATAGTACATTGTTTGTCGCGAAGCCCCTCGATGAACCGGAACATCTCCTGGCGGCGCTCGGAGTCCGTGGTGAAGAGATCCTCGAAAAGTGAGATAGGATCGATAACAACCCTCGTTGCCTTCACTTTCTGGATGAGTTTGGGCAGCTCGTTCTTGATCCGGTTGTTTGCGAGATTGAAATCGGTAGGATCGAGCTTGATCACGTACAGGGTCTTGTTCAGGAACGGCTCAACATCCCAGCCTTTCTGTTTCATGTAAAGCAGGATGCGCTCTTCCCGCTCTTCGAGACTGATGTAAATGATGCTCTCGCCCTTCTTGAGACCGTCCCATACGAACTCCAGAGAGAATGTCGTCTTGCCGGTACCATAAGTACCGATAATCGAACAGATGCTTCCCGCAATCAGCCCACCTCCCAGCATATCATCGAGACCAACGATTCCGACCTTGACCCGCTCCATATTCATATGACCACCCGGATATTCCTCACTTCAAACCCTTCCTGGGTTGAGATCTTGACGGCAAATTTCACGAGATCCCGCTCTTCCAGGTGAGGCATGACACCCCGGAACTTCTCGAAATACATCACGCGCTGACGCCTGGCACCGGTTGTCTCTTCCCACCTGAAAAGCATGACGGCATCGGCAATATCCGCCAGTTCCTTCTCCTGGGAGGAGTCGAGGATTCCCTGGCTGAGCAGGAGATACGTGGTGATTCCCCGCTGTTTGGAGATCCGTTGCAGGCCCCGCAGGAAGCCGGTCAGGTTCAGCCAGATATTGGGGATTGCAGACTGGGTTGCAATGTCGGTGATGGAGTCCAGTACGACGAGGCTGTTGGGCTTGATATTGTTGATGACATTGGAGAGCTGGAGCAGGATGCCTTCCTTTCCGGCCCGGTTCTGGAGCCGGGTGATGATATCGCTGTGGCTGTACCATTCATCAGGAACGACGCTGTTATCGAAATACAGTTCGGAGAGATCGTCAAACTTGACTTCACTGACAAGCTGGTCAAGACCTTCGAAATTGAAAGAGTTGACCATTTCCTTCTGGACATCCTCCTTGACACGGGTAAACGTGATGTAACGGATCTCATCAGGAACCTGGGCATCCGGGAGGGCTGTATGTTCTTTCATGAGCGCAAGCACGCTTGCAACCGAACTGTACGTGAATTCGTAGCTCCCGGCTCCGATGTCCCCCAGGAGGAGAATCACCGATCCCCGTGGTACTCCCCCGTTGAGAATCGGATCAAGAGACGAAATCCCGGTGGGTGTTTTCTGTTTCATAGTGTCCTGCATCAGATAACCTCCTCAACGATGAACCCTGCTGTACCAGCAAGGAACTTTAACCGCTGTATGATAAATATACCTGTCCTTGCCGGTTAGTGGCAAGAGCCGATTCTGAACCCCTGCTGATTTTTGAGGTTATATTATTATATACAATGCTCTCCCGATTTATTTACCGGGAGAAATAGCATCTTCGGGAGAGGATCTCTACCATGCGGATACCAGGTTTTTTCAATTCACTAACCCATAAAAATCATCCTGAGGGGGAGGACAGTAAAGAACCGGATCCCGAAGCTGAACAGCAAGAGGTACCGGCACCAAAAAAAAATACATCATCGTACCTCCGGTATTTCAATTTCTTAAAAAGCCCAGAAAAAATTGTTTTCAAGGAATACGATTTTGATCGGGACGGTCCGCTCACGGAAGCCGATCTTCCAGAAAATTTCGAATATGTTGATGATTACTGGGTTGAGAAGGGTCGCTCGCTCGTAGTCATTGCCTTAAACAAGAAGACAAACCTGCAGGAATACCTCCTGTTCGAGCCATCCCTCTCGGATTTCGAGTACGAACTTCTCGAACGGCTTCATGAAGACCTCCGGGATGTGCTGATTCTCGCCACCGAAGATCTGAAAAAGGATCGTCAGCACATCCTGCTGGATAAGATCCACCGTCTCATCTTCGATTACGGTCTCGAACTTGAACCCACATCCCTCTTCAAGCTCCAGTATTATCTTATCCGGAACTTTATCGGGTGGTCCCGCATCGATCCCCTGATGAAGGACCCGTTTCTCGAAGATATTTCCTGTGATGGCAACAAGGTTCCCATCTTCCTGTACCACCGGAAATACCGGAATATCAAGACCAACATTATGTTCGATTCCGATGTCCTGAACTCACTCGCCATCGCGCTTGCCCAGCGTTCAGGCAAACACATCTCCACGGGATCGCCCATCATCGATGCCACCCTTCCTGACGGTTCACGGTTGCAGCTTACCTTCGGCTCGGAGGTCACGACCCGGGGAACATCGTTCACGATACGGAAATTCCGGGAAGAGCCGTTTTCCCCGGTCGAACTTATGGAGATCGGGACGTTCAACGCTGACGCCCTTGTTTATTTCTGGATAGCGATCGAGAACAACAAAAGCCTCATCTTCATTGGAGGAACCGCATCGGGGAAGACCTCATCCCTCAACGCCGTATCGCTTTTCATCCCGCCGGTTGCAAAAGTGGTCAGCATTGAAGACACGCGGGAGATTACCCTGTTTCACGACAACTGGATCGCAAGCGTGACGCGGGAAGCACTGACTGAGGGGGGCAATGCCATCAACATGTTCGATCTCCTCCGCTCCGCAATGCGCCAGCGGCCTGAGTATATCATTGTCGGCGAAGTCCGTGGCCCTGAGGCCCAGACGCTCTTCCAGGCAATGAACACCGGTCACACAACCTTTTCAACCATGCATGCGGGAACCGTCGATGCTGCGATTCACCGGTTGGAGAGCGAGCCTCTGAATGTACCGAGGAACATGATGCAGGCGTTAAATATCATCAGCGTCCAGGCATTGATCTTCCGTGGTGTCGAACGAGTCCGCAGGGTCCAGGAGATCGTCGAGATCACTGGTATCGATCCCTCCACCGGAAACCTTCAGGTCAACAATGTCTTCCTGTATGACCCGGTCAAGGATGTCTTCTCCTACACGGGGCGATCTCAGGTCTATTCGGACATTGCCGATAGGCGGGGCTGGACCAAGGACCAGCTTGAATCCGAAGTCAGCCTCCGTAAGTCGGTCCTGAGCGCAATGAGACAGCAGGAAATTACCGATTATATCTCGGTTGCCTCGCTTTTCCATGCGTACAATATCGATGCCAAAGGGGTACTTGCCAATATAGGGGATCTCCGCAAGGTTCTGCAATGATAGTACGAGAATACGTCCGCAGATGGATCAATCGCGATCCGATAAGATATAGCACCCTGCACGCCGATATGCTCTCCGCCCGGGTAGGGCTGACACTGGAGCAGTATGTCTGGCGGGCGCTCAGGATCTCCCTCGTAGTCGGTGTTCTTTTTGCGATTATCGGGTACTTTGCCAGTTACCTGCTGATGTTCCATATGCTGACTACCCGTGGGGGCATCTACAATGTTCTCAATATCCCGCTCCCGGTCTTCTTTGATACGATTTATCCCACCGAGTACATCCAGCTGGTCGCCATTATCATCTCTTTTTTTGTCGGGGGTTACCTCGGGTATCTCGCAGTCCTGAAACTCCCTGCGATCGAGAAAGGTAACCGGGCCATCAAGATCAACCTCACCCTGCACAACGCAGTCGCCTACATGTATGCGATGCGGAAAGGTGGCGCCCAGCTGATGGTCATCTTCCGCTGCCTCTCGGACCGGGCAGATATCTATGGCGAGGTTGCCCTTGAGTTCCGGCAGATCGTAAGGGACTCCGACTTTTTCGGGTATGACGTTGTCACCGCCATCCGTCATCTGGCCGAGACCACCCCTTCTGAAAAACTCAAACTCTTCCTTGACGATCTTCTCTCAGTTATCGAAGGTGGCGGGGACATGTCGGATTTCCTTAATACGAGAGTAAGGATCTATCAGGAGGAGGCAAAATTCGAACAGAAGCAGTTCTTAAACGTATTATCCCTTGTCGCTGAATCGTATGTCACCCTCTTTGTCGCAGGACCGCTCTTCCTCATCATCATCATGGTTGTCATGGGACTTGTGGGAGGGAGTGCCATACTCCAGCTCTCGCTTGTCACCTATGCGGTCATGCCGATCGGGTCACTCATCTTCATCCTCTTAATCGATCTCATCTCCATCAAAGGAGAGAAGACCGAGCGGTTCACCAAGGTGAAGTGGCTGCATACCTTTACCGATGTCAGGATCCGTAAGAAAGAGAACGAAGAGTACCAGGTAGAACAGCTCAAGAAATACGACCGGGTCCGAAACATCGTCCACAACCTCAAGCACCCCTTTGAGGGGTTCGTCATGAACGTCAACAATACCTTTTACGTGACGATCCCCGTTGCAGTATGTTATCTTATCCTTGTTTTCATCAATGTCCCGCACTACCGGAGCATGGAGACGTACATCGGCGTTGTCGATGATCACATTATCATAGCCATCCTGATTATTCTCATCCCATATGCTATCTTCCACGAGCTCTGGTCCCGAAAGGTCCTGGGAATCCAGGAGCTGATTCCCGATTTCCTAGAACGGATGTCGGGCATCAACCAGGTAGGTCTGACTGTTGCCCAGGCAATCGGGATCATGGTGAACACAAACCTCGGGCTGCTCAGTTATGAGATCCGGCGGATCAAGCGGGATATGGACTGGGGCGCTAATTTTACCGAAGCACTCATGAGGTTCGAACAGCGGATCAGCACCCCGGCGATTGCCCGTACCGTCACCCTGATCACCAAAGCCAGCGAGATGAGCGGCCAGATCGGGGAGGTGCTCTCAATTGCATCGAGCGATGCCAAGATGTCCGAAGTGCTGAAGAAAAAGCGGCTTGCAGAGATGTTTATTTATACGGCAATCGTGTATCTCTCATTCTTCGTCTTCCTGTTTGTAGTGGCAATTCTTGTCACCCAGTTCCTGCCGGTGCTCAGCCAGGTCAAGCCATCAGGAATGCCTTCGACCGGGGCTATGGCCGGTATGGGGGGAGCAATCCAGATCGATGTTTTCGGGCGCCTCCTTTACCATGCATGTCTCGTGGAGGCCCTCTTCTCAGGACTCATCGCCGGCCAGATGGGTGAATCATCTCTCGCCAGCGGGGTGAAACACTCCTGCATCCTCCTCGTTATCGCTCTTATCGGGTTCAACTTCTTCGTCTTTACTCATGTCACCGCATAAGATCAGGTAGGGCGCGACAGAAGTCAGATACCCTTATATTCTTCCCGTGAAGATCTCAATTGAGGTGATCGAAGGTGTGTACTGTCGGCGGGGGACCAACGGGGGACCTCAATTTTGACGATAACCGGGTGAAGGGGAAAAGCTACCGTTGCAACGACTGCGAGGAGAAGTTCCTGAACATCAACCCGAACAAGAAACCGATCTGCCCCAACTGCGGATCCGATGACGTTAAGGAACTATGATCTATCCACTGGCTGATGAGTTCCTGCTCATCAGTGGGGAGCACTCTTTTTTGCTTGCCGGACGGGTGGGCGACCGGTTCGGCCTGCGTATCGAGACGTTTGACGGCGAGTACAGCCAGACGGTAGATCCAGATGACATTGTTGCCGTCTCGGCGCCGGAAGGCGGGGCCCTTGAACCGGCCTGTATGCTTGCCGAGTTTGTCCGGACATACCGGATGCCCCTCATCGTCCTCCCGAAAGATCATCCCGGCTCAAAACGCTTTTCCTATCTTGTGTCGGTCGGGCCCATCATCAATACCAGTTGTACAATCCGCAGGGGCACCCATCCGGAACAGCATCTCATCTGTTCCAGTAACGAGCTGACCGGACTCGTATTGACAGGGCATGCCGGAAGTGTTGAGATCTCCGGTGTGCCCGGAAATGCGACCATAAGATACATAAAAAACCGGATAATAACCGAATTTTACTGATATCTCCCTGGATTCCTCCGCGTTTTTATGAGAGATCTGCCCAATTGATTGAAAATGACAATACATATATGGTTTTTTTCACCTATTATTGTACTGCCGTGAGAGGAGGGTTGGATGAAGACTGAGGTCCTAAGAGACATCAAGAAAGCTGAAGAAGAGTACCAGGCCATGATCAGCAAGGCTCAGGAAGAGAAGAAGACGAAGCATTCTCAGGCCGAGCTCGAAGCTGATAATCTGGTAACAAAAGCGCAGAGCAATGCAGAACAATACAAAAAGCTGAAACTGGAAGAAGCACGGCACCAGGCGGCACTTAAGCACGCTGAAATCATCAAAGGCGGTAATCAGCGCGCAGCAGCACTCAAGGCGAAAGGCGAACAGAACCTTTCAAAGGCAGTGCAGCTGCTGGTTTTGCGGTTTAAGGAGCAGCTGCATGTTAAAGCCTGAGCAGATGAGCCGGCTCCTCATCGCAGCCTCGCGGGACCAGATGGCCCCGGTTATTACGGAACTCTACCGTCATAATCTGTTCCACATCGAGGAATATGTCGATCAGGGACAGGAAGGCTACGAGGGCTTTAAGATAGGTACACCTCTTCCGGGAGCAAGCGAAAAGTCCGCGGATCTCATCAAGATCCGGGCCATCACGAGTGCGGTATCCGTTCAGTGTGATGAGATCGATTCGGCTAATACCTGCAAGCGGGTCGAGCTGAAATCGAAGATCGAACGGGAGCTTCCGGTTCTTGAACAGGAAGTCGAGGATCTGACGGTCCGACGCTCAAAACTTGACGCAAAACTCAAGGAGTTCGAGCAGAAGATTGGAGAGATCACCCCGTTTGTGAGCATTCCGGTTGACCTGGATCTGTATCACGGTTACAGAAGATTCACGGTCCTTGCCGGCTATGTTCCAGCGGAAATTTCACTTTCCGTGCCCTGTGAAATACACTTTTCCAAGGGCAAAGAGAAAAATTTCCTCGTTGTCGTTGTTCCAAACGAACAGCGGGGAGAAGTCGAACGCACGCTCCAGGAGGCAGGGTTCCAGTCAGTTTCCATTCCTGAAGAATCCGGTTCCCCGCAGTCGCGTCTCGATTACTACTCAGGGCAGGTCCAGGAACTCGCAAAAGAGATCGCCGGGATCAATGTAAAACTCGAGGATGTCAAGAAGAAGCATGCCGAGTTCCTTGCAGCCTGCGAGGAGTACCTGAAATCAGAAGTCGAACAGACCGAAGCACCGCTCCGGTTTGCGACAACAAAACAGACCTTTGTTGCAGAGGGGTGGGTTCCTTCGGACAAGGTCGAATCTGTCAGCAACTCGCTGGTTCAGGTAACCGGTGGCAAAATCTATGTCACGGTGCTCCCGACCGATCTCGAGCACGACTCGGTACCGGTTGAGTACAACAACCCGAACTTTGCAAAACCCGCACAGATGCTCATGGACGTTTATTCCCGCCCCAAGTACACCGAAGTCGACCCGACGCTGATGCTCGCCATCGTGTTCCCGATCTTCTTTGGTCTGATTCTCGGGGATGTCGGTTACGGCCTGATTCTTCTTCTGATGTGCTTTGGCCTGCGGAAGATGATGAAAGGCGAAGACGGGCAGATGTTCTTGAAAGTGCTCCGGAATGCAGCCATCTCAAGCATCATATTTGGTCTGCTTTTCAGCGAGTGTCTTGGATTCGAACTCCCGTGGCACCCGATTATCTTCTCCCGACACCTGCTCATTGGTGGCGGCGCAGAAGGCGGTGCTGGCCCGGCAATTCCCGCACTGATGATCATGTCCATCTGGATCGGTATCCTGCACATCACGCTCGGCCGGGTCCTTGGCATGTATAATCACGCAAAGCAGGATCACGGCACCCACCGCACCAAGGCGGTTGTGGCCAATTTCGGCTGGCTCGCTGTGATGTGGGGTATCCTCATCGCCATCTGGTCGAACGTGGCAATGCCGTATATGCCGAACCTTACCAAACTGCCGGTTGTGGCAGCCGGATTCAATGTCGGCACATTCATCGGAGGAGCGCTCATCCTTATCGGTGTCATCTGCATTGCATGGGATTCCGTTCTTGAAGTTATCGAACTGCCCACCATCATCTCCCACGTGCTCTCCTATGCACGTCTCGTGGCAGTCGGGCTTTCATCCGTTGCCATCGCGATGGTCGTCAATTACATGGCAATCGGGATGTTCATCAAGCCCCAGCTCGCAAATCTCACTATTGTCGGTGTGTTCATCATCCTTGTCGGTGTCATCATTTTCCTGCTCGGGCATACCCTGAACCTGGCACTTGGCATCCTGGGTGGCGGACTCCACTCGATCCGTTTGCACTATGTTGAATTCTTCACCAAGTTCTACAAAGGTGGAGGCAAGAAGTACGTTCCATTCGGAATGAAAAGAAAATTTACGGAGGATTAAATTATGGCAGCAGAAGTAGTAGCAGTAGCAGCAACAGATCTCGCAACGATTCAGGCATCGCAGATGGGAATGAAGGCAATCGGCGCCGGGCTTGCCGTTGGTCTTACCGGTGTCGGTACCGGTGTGGCTGAGATGGGTATCGGTGCAGCAGCAGTCGGTGCAATCGCCGAGAACAAGGACTTCTTCGGTCTGGGCCTTCTCTTCACCGTTATTCCGGAAACCATCGTTATCTTCGGTCTCGTCGTCGGTCTCCTTCTGTTGTTCTAAACGGAGCAGACAATGGGACTGGAAGCAGTAGTAGAAGAAATCAGGGCAAAAGGCAGATCCGAGGGGGATAAGGTCAGGGCCGAATCTAAGGCCGAAGCAGACCAGATTCTCGCAGCCGCCACCAAGAAGTCTGACGCGATCAAGATCGCAGCCGAAGAGGAAGTTGCAAAACAGGCAACCCACCTTGTCAGCCAGGACGTCTCGGCGGCAAACCTGCTCGTCAAGCGGGAGCTTCTCAACACGCAGAAAGCACTCCTCGACCAGGTGTACGAGGCCACCCGGAAAGAGATCGCCGCACTCCCTGAAAGCTTCCATCGTGAAGCCATCAAGAAACTCCTCACCGAGGCCAAGAAAGAGATCCCCTCCGGTACGATCTCCTGCAATGCCCGCGATGTTCCGACTGCAAAGGCAGTCCTCGCCGAGCATGCTGAGTTTGCCGGGTTCAAGGTCGGCGAACCGGTCGACATTGACGGCGGGATCCTGATCGAAGGTGAGGGGGGTGCACTGCAGATTGATTACAGCTATCGCACATTCCTTGCACGTGTCTGGGAATCCGGGTTGAAGGATGCATCTGATATCCTGTTTGGATAAGGAGGTCCGCGTATGGGTGTGAATATCTCAGCACCGTACATTTACGTGTGTACCAGGATGCGGATGAGGAAATCCAAGCTCCTCCCCAAAGAGGAGTACCAGCGGATGCTCAACATGAGCGTCTCCGAAATCACCCGTATCATCGGAGAAACCGAATACAAACAGGAGATCGACGAGCTCGGGACCACGTTCAAGGGAATCGACTTGATCGAAGTCGCGCTCAGCTGGAACCTTGCCAAGGAATACCAGAAGATTCAGGAGATCACCCCCGGAACCTTAAAACAGTTCACGCAGGTGTATCTCCGGCGCTGGGACATTCAGAATGTCTTAACCATCCTGCGGGGCAAGATGCAGGGTGAGAAACCCGGTAAGATCAAGGAGATCCTTGTTCCCGCCGGCAGCCTTGACAAGACTATCCTTGACCGGATGCTCTCCGAGGAGAGTCCCGACCGGGTCATCGAGATGCTCAAGGCTCACCGGATGTACCCGGTGCTCGCACGGGAGTATCCCGCAGCAAAGGAAGCCGGCTCGTTCTCCCACATGGAGAATGAACTCTACAAGCACCTCTACGCAAACATCATCAACGATGCGAAGACCGGTGTCAAAGGGGGAGCCCCGTTCCTTGCCTATATCCAGCTCGAGATAGACATCAAGAACGTGAAAACCCTCTTCCGGCTCCGAGCGGATACCATCCAGGAGGATGCCCGCGATATGTTCATCCCCGGCGGCAGTCTCACGGTGACGGACTTTGCAAGCCTGAATGCCATCAAGGACACAAACGAGTTCATTGATATGCTCAAGGCCAACATCCGCAACGATGACCTGCACGCACTGCTCGATGAACTGAAAGGAAAGGCACAGGTCCACGATATCGAGGCCCGGCTCACCCGCGTGCAGCTGGCCCAGATGGAGAAGATGAGTAAGCGCAATCCGTTCTCCATCCACCCGATCCTCGTGTATCTGGAGAAGAAGAAGTACGAAGTCTTCAACCTGCGGGCGCTGGCACGGGGAAAGGAGTCAAAACTCCCCTCGGAGAAGATCGTGGATTACCTGGTGATGTAAATGGAGATCGCAGTTATCGGCAACAGTGAGTTCATCCTCGGGTTCCGGCTCGCAGGCATCCGCAAGACCTATGCTGCGGAGAACGACGAGAAACTGACCGAACATGTCACCAGCGTTCTCGCGGACAACGATGTCGGCATCCTTGTCCTCAACAGCAGCGATATGGACCGCATTCCCCGGAAACTTCGCGTTACTCTGGAAAACTCCGTAAAACCAACGGTGATTGCCATTGGAGGCGAAGAGGGGGGACTCTCCATGCGGGAGAGAATCAAGAGATCGGTGGGTGTTGATCTGTGGAAGTAAAAGGAAAACAAGCAAAAGAGACAAAACAAGGGGTCCTGAAAAGGATCGCCGGCCCTGTCGTTACGGCAGTCAACCTTGACGCCCACATGTACGATGTGGTGAAGGTCGGCAAAGAAGCGCTGATGGGAGAAGTCATCAAGATCCAGGGCGATAGCGTCATCATCCAGGTATACGAGGATACGTCAGGTATCCGCCCGGGTGAACCGGTCACCAACACCGGTCTGTCGCTCGCGGTTGAACTTGGTCCTGGTCTCCTGACCAGTATCTACGATGGCATCCAGCGTCCTCTGGAAGTTCTCGTGGACAAGATGGGCAACTTCATCCAGCGTGGTGTAACCGCTCCCGGCCTTTCCCATGAAAAGAAGTGGACCTTCAAGCCGGTCGTGAAAGCCGGTGACAAGGTCGAACCGGGCGCGATCCTCGGCGAAGTTCAGGAAACGAACATCGTCCAGAAGATCATGCTCCCCCCCAACGTGAAGGCAGGCGTTGTCAAGACGATCAAGAGCGGGGACTTCACCATTGACGAGATCATCTGTGTTCTCGAAGACGGCCGCGAATACCCGATGATCCAGCGCTGGCCTGTCCGTGTCCCCCGCCCCGTGAGAGAGAAGAAGAATCCGACGATTCCCCTGATCACCGGTCAGCGTATCCTCGACGGTCTTTTCCCGATTGCAAAAGGCGGTACCGCCGCAATTCCCGGCCCGTTCGGGAGCGGCAAGACCGTTACCCAGCAGCAGCTGGCCAAGTGGTCGGATGCCGAGATCGTGGTCTACATCGGCTGCGGTGAACGCGGCAACGAGATGACGGAAGTTCTGACCGAGTTCCCGCATCTCGAAGACCCCAAGTCCGGAAAGCCCCTCATGGAGCGGACGGTGCTCATCGCAAACACCTCCAACATGCCGGTCGCTGCCCGTGAAGCATCGGTATACACCGGTATCACCATCGCGGAATACTTCCGTGACATGGGGTACGACGTATCCCTGATGGCAGACTCGACTTCCCGCTGGGCAGAAGCCATGCGTGAGATCTCCTCGCGTCTCGAAGAGATGCCCGGAGAAGAAGGATATCCTGCATACCTTGCAGCCCGTCTCTCGGAATTCTACGAGCGGGCCGGCCTTGTCGAGACCCTCAACGGGGCATCCGGGTCGGTCTCGGTTATCGGGGCAGTATCCCCACCCGGCGGAGACTTCTCGGAACCGGTCACCCAGAACACCCTGCGTATCGTGAAAGTCTTCTGGGCACTGGATGCAAAACTCTCCCAGCGCCGGCACTTCCCGGCTATCAACTGGCTCAACTCATACTCGCTCTATCTCGAGGCTCTCCACGACTATTACGACCGGGAAGTCTCACCCGACTGGAACAAGATCCGGTCCTGGGCCATGGAAGTTCTCCAGAAGGAAGCCGAACTCCAGGAGATCGTGCAGCTCGTCGGTTCCGACGCCCTGCCCGAATCAGAGCAGGTGACAATTGAAGTTGCCCGTATGATCCGTGAGATTTTCCTCCAGCAGAATGCGTACGACGCAGTCGACACGTTCTGTGATATGAAGAAACAGTACGACATGATGAAGGCGATCAAGACCTTCGCAGACCTTGCCTACGCAGCCCAGCTCGCTGGTGTCAGCCCGGCACAGATCAACACAGTCAAGGCAAAGAATGAATTGCCCCAGATCAAGTTCATCAAGGAGTACAAGCCCGAACTCGCCAAGATCGAGAAGCAGATGGACGCTGAGTTCAACACCCTGAGGTCGGCAGCATGAAGGAATACAGGACGATTAGCAAGATTGCCGGTCCCCTCGTCTTTGTCGAAAAGACCGAGCCAATCGCCTATGGAGAACTTGTGAACATTGTTCTCTTCGACGGCACTATCAAGCGCGGCCAGGTGCTCGACACGAGCGACGATCTCGTCGTTGTCCAGATCTTCGAGACCACAACCGGTATCGGGAAGGACAGCGGAGTCCGGTTCACCGGCGAGACCATCAAGATGCCCGTGGGCCGTGAGATGCTCGGCCGTATCCTGTCCGGTGGCGGTAAACCCATCGACGGCGGCCCGGAGATTGTCCCGGAGAAGCGCCTCGACATCACCGGTGCGGCCATCAACCCGTACGCCCGGGGAATGCCCGCGGATTTCATCCAGACCGGAATCTCAACGATCGACGGAACCAACACCCTTGTCCGTGGCCAGAAGCTCCCGATCTTCTCGGGTGCAGGTCTCCCGCACAACAATGTTGCGTTGCAGATCGCACGGCAGGCAAAAGTTCCCGGCTCAACCGAGAGTTTCGCAGTAGTCTTCGCTGCCATGGGTATCACCAAGGAAGAAGCGAACTACTTCATGCAGGACTTCGAGCGCACGGGTGCACTTGAGCACGCCGTCGTCTTCCTCAACCTTGCAGACGACCCGGCTGTCGAGCGTATCATCACCCCGCGTCTCGCCCTGACCACCGCAGAATACCTCGCTTTCGAGCTTGGTATGCACGTGCTGGTTATCCTCACAGATATGACCAACTACTGTGAAGCGCTCCGTCAGATCGGTGCAGCTCGTGAAGAGGTGCCCGGTCGCCGTGGCTACCCGGGATACATGTACACGGACCTCGCCTGTATCTACGAGCGGGCCGGTATGATCAAGGGCCAGAAGGGTTCTGTCACCCAGATCCCGATCCTGACGATGCCCGGTGACGATATCACCCACCCGATCCCCGACCTGACGGGATACATTACCGAAGGACAGATCGTGGTCAACCGTGATCTGCACCGCAAGGGTATTTACCCGCCCATCAACGTACTGCCCTCGCTGTCACGTCTGATGAACCTTGGTATCGGCAAGGGCAAGACCCGTGACGACCACAAGAAGGTCTCCGACCAGATGTACGCTGGGTATGCAGAAGGCAACGACCTCCGCGGCCTCGTGGCCATCGTCGGTAAGGATGCTCTCTCCGAGCGTGACCGTCTGCTCCTCGAATTCGCGGATCTCTTTGAGAACCGCTTCGTCCGCCAGGGGTATGACGAGGACCGCACGATCGAAGACACCCTCACCATCGGCTGGGACCTTCTCTCTACGCTGCCGGTTGAGCAGCTCACCCGTATCGACCGTGAACTCATCCAGAAGTACCACCCCAAGATCAAGGCCGGTGCAAAGAAGGAGTAAGCATCCATGGCGCTGCGCGATATCAAGCCAACCCGTTCGGAGCTGATCAACCTCAAGCGGAAGATCCAGCTCTCCGAGCGCGGCTACAAGATCCTCAAGATGAAGCGCGATGGACTGATCTTGGAATTTTTCAAGATCCTTGCAAACGCAAAGGACAGCAGGGGCGAACTTCTCAGGAAGTACGACAGGGCCGTCGAGATGATGGCCGTCGCCAACACCGTTGAAGGTGCAATCGGAGTGAAATCCGCAGCATTCTCCGTCAAGGAAGTGCCGCAGATCAACCTGAAGAGCAAGAACATCATGGGGGTAGTCGTCCCCCAGATCGAGTCTTCAAAAGTCAAGAAGAGCGTGGTAGACCGTGGTTATGGTATGCTCGGGACATCCACCGTTATCGATGAGACGGCATCCGCATTCGAAGACCTGGTTGAGTCCATCATCGAGAGTGCCGAGATCGAGACCACGATGAAGCGGCTGCTCGACGAGATCGAGAAGACCAAACGCCGGGTCAATGCACTCGAGTTCAAGGTCATCCCCGAACTCACCGCGGCCCGGGACTTCATCAAGATGCGTCTTGACGAGATGGAAAGAGAAGAACTCTTCCGGATGAAGAAGATCAAGGCAAGAGGCAGTTCATAGAGAGAACGGAGAGGTGCGGATGACGATTGGAACGATTAAGGATCTGGGTGCTGAGGGAAAGACCGTTCTTTTAAGGCTTGACCTCAACTCCCCCATTGACCCCTCCTCCAACCTTATTCTTGATGACAAGCGTTTCCGAGAACACCTGCCCACCATCCGGGCCCTTTCAGGCAGCCGCGTTGTGATCGTCACCCACCAGAGCCGGCCGGGAAAGAAGGATTTCACAACGCTCGAAGCCCACGCCGAGAAACTCGAACAGCTTCTGGGAAAACCGGTAACCTACGTGGACAGCATCTTCGGCCATCATGCCCGGGAAGCCGTGCATGCAATGAAGACCGGCGAAGTGCTGATGCTGGAGAACGTCCGGTTCAATGCAGAAGAGAACCTGACGCTCAAGCCGGAAGAGGCGAAAAAGACCCACCTTGTCAAGAAACTCTCATCAATGGCAGATGTTTTTGTCAACGATGCGTTCGGCACAGCCCACCGCTCGCAGCCCACCGTTGTCGGGCTCCCGATGGCTATGCGGTCTGCAGGAGGGCTTCTCATGGAGAAGGAAGTCTTCACGCTCTCGAAAGTCTTCTCCGGAGCCCCGAGACCCGTCTGCATGGTGCTTGGCGGTACCAAGGTGGATGATTCCATCGATGTCGCCCGCCATGTTCTCGACAAAGGGATCGCCGACCAGGTGATCGTGATCGGGGTAGTAGCGAATGTCTTCCTGATAGCAGCTGGATACAACATCGGCAAACCCTCCACCCAGCTGATTGCCCAGCTCAAATACCAGGCCGAGATCGAGAAGGCGAAGGAGATCCTTGCCCTGTACAAAGATCGCGTTGTCATGCCCCAGTCAGTAGCGGTGCGGGAGAACAACCGGCGTGTCGAATACCCGGTTGAGAAGATCCCCATTGAAGCACCGGTCCTCGATATCGGTATGGAGGCCATCGCGGACTTCGTCCAGGTACTCAAAAAATCCGGTACCGTGGTCTTCAATGGCCCGGCCGGACTCTTCGAAGAAGCGGACTTTGCAACCGGCACGTACGAGCTGCTCAAAGCTGCATCCCGGGTGGAATTCTCTGTTGTCGGTGGCGGCCATACCGCTGCCGTCATCGAGAAGATGGGACTCGATTCTGACTTTACGCACATCTCAACCGGTGGCGGGGCCTGTATCGAATTCCTGACCGGGAAAAAGCTGCCAGCAGTAGATGCCCTGGAACAGTCAAAAAAGATATTCGGTTAATCTCATTTCTTATTCTTTTTTCAGGAGTGCATTGAGCATAAAGTCGGAGATCGGGTTGTTGTACCGCTTCCGGATAACCATGGGCGCCGGCTGTTCTTCATGCTTATGGGCGGCAACGGGTAAGCCCAGGGGAACAAGCGGGAGCGCCGGCATGGTGATCCCCCGGCTCCGTCCCCTGAGGGTACTGAGTACGGCAAATGAGAAGGCCAGTGCCGTGAACATGAAGAGGCAGATGGCAAAGAGCGTGGTGATCCCGAGGATAAGCATGATGCGGGTTCCCTGCAGGAGGGCAAAAATTCCCACGGCAAAGAGTGCCCAGAAGAGTACAACCGATATCTTCGTGGTCTCGATCGGGCTTGCAATGCTTCGGGTGCGTTTCGATTCATCGCCGGCAGGATACTGGTCGATCATTTTTCCAAGTGCCAGAAGCGCGATGCTGCAGCCGACAGCAAAGACGCCAACAATTCCAAGGAGCAACATGAGTAGTTCGTTCATCTCGTTCACCTCACAACAAACTCCTATTTCGCGCCGCGCTATAAAAAGTATTCCATAAGTAATTCATAAAGCACACGAATGGACATACAATAATACTTAAAGAATATTCCAGACGATTGACAGCCTATTTATAGTATTTTACCCAATTTTATGGGAATGGCAGAGAAGGTACCGGCGACCCGTGGGGAACGTGTGGCGATCTCGTATAAAATGCCTCCCAATATCTATGAAAAGGTCAATAAACTCGTATATGAAGAAAAGAAGTTCTCCACAGTCTCCGATTGTATCACACAAGCTTTATTAGCATTCGTCGATAATCACCACGATATGGGACAGTTCAAGGAGCTGTTCAAGGACTACCTGTCATCCGATGAGGGTCGGGAACTCATGAAGAATATGATGAAAGAAGTGCTTCTGGATACCTTATCCCACCAGAAAATCGATCCAAAAGACGCCAAAAGAAATCCATAGGTAACATACTTCCACCCCCTCCTTTTCACCCCCCTTGAGCCTGCGTTATTGATAAATAGTTGATTTTTGGACAAACCATGCAGATCCGTGTTATTGGCATCGGGAAGATCAAGGAGAAGTTCCTGCAGGAAGGAATAGCAGAGTACGAAAAACGCCTGCGGCCATATGCGAAAGTGCAGGTTGTCGAGATTGCTGACGAGAAACGGCCATTGTCCGCCTCTCCCGCAACAGAAGCCGCAGCTATGGAAAAGGAAGGGGAACGGGTTCTTGCGGCAGTCCCGGCAGGATCGGTTGTCATTGCCCTTGATGTGAAGGGACAGGCCTTGACAAGTATCGAGTTCGCCGAGGCATTCAGGCGATGGGAGCTCGCCGGGAAGAGCCAGGTTGTGTTTGTCATAGGAGGGGATCTCGGACTCTCCCCGGCCATCCTTTCAGGAAGCGACCTGCGTCTCTCGCTCTCGAACATGACGTTCACGCACCCGATGGCCCGGTTCATCCTCATGGAACAGATTTACCGGGCATTCCGGATTCTCCGTGGCGAACCATACCATAAATAATCACCTTTTCATCATTGGATGTCCTGATCCACACCTATATAATCCGGCCCGCCAGACTCACAGCATTATGACGAAGAAAGAACATACCACAAAGCTCGTCGACGAGAAGTCGGGACTCATGGAATGTCTTGTCTGCGGGGAGAAGTATCATACCACCCTGAAGCCCGGTGCTGACGGGAAGTTCCTTCCCGAGAACTGGGAGTGCGTCAACAAATGCCGGTTGATTCATCACGAAGAGAAACCGGCAGGTAAGAAGTAATCCCATCCACCGCCCTCACTCTTTTTATTGGTAGCATCCCAACTATTGGGATAAAATTCTCCTATCTGAGACTGATGCTACTATGAACGGGACAAAAAACTCATCATTTCTCTCACGGACAAAGGAATCAATCCGAAACTGTTCCGGTGAGATCGTCTTTGGCATGTCGGACGGCGTTGTCTCCATCTTCGGCCTGGTGGCCGGGATGGTGGCGGGTGCCCAGTCCGGGAATGTGATCCTCCTGGCCGGCGCAACGGCTGCAATCGCGGCAACAGTATCGATGATGGCCGGCGTCTTCCTCGATCTGGAATCAGAGCGGGATGCAGCCCGGGTGGAGGCAAAGGAGCGGGCAGCCGAAATCAGCAGCGATCCCGATGGTGCGGTAAAGAAGCTGATATCCGATCTCCAGGGAACCGGCCTGAGCGCAAAGAGCCTTGACGCGATCCACGAGGACATGAAGGCAAACCCTCTGGCAATCCAGAAGTTCGAGGATGCGGTAGCCGGTGAGGAGGAGACTGCAGCACAGAAAACCTCCCCGGTGATCCACGCCTGCTGGATGGGAGTGGCGGATTTTATCGCTGCAATGACACCGGTGATCCCGTTCATCTTCCTTCCTCTGGAACAGGCAAAGATTGTCTTTATCTTCGGGACTGCCCTGCTCCTCATCCTGCTCGGTATCGGGCGGGCAAAGCTGGGCGAACGCCCGATGTTCCGGACCATCCTGGAAACCTGCGCGATTGCAGCTGCCGCAGCCATCGCGGGTGCACTCGTAGGCCTGCTGGTCAGCAGCTGAAGACCTGCGGGATCCCCGGATTCTCGGGATCCCCGCCTTTTTTAGACGGGACAAACAAAAAACCCTTTTTATCAAAAAATTATTTATAATCGGATTGTATTATATTACTGCAATGTACCCGTCCGACACACCAAGTGATTTTGGCGTAACTAGGGTACGATCCGCTTGTGGTAAGCGGATGCTTTTCTCGGCTATTTGAACCGGTCCCCGGTTCTCCGGTATGCCTTGTATTGTTGTCTGAATTTTGTGTATATGTACGGTGTCTGAAATGGATCTGATGGCGGAAAAACTCAATGGTGAATGGTACAGCAGCTTCCCCCGGCGGGGAGCGGTGTATGATCTGATGTATGCAGCATTGTCCGGTAAAACCCCCGAAGAACGGTTCCAGGCGGTCATCATGCTCGGGAAGAGCGACGACCCCCGGGCGGTCCGGCCCCTGATGGATCTGCTCTCCGACAGGGATGCCGGAATACGCTGTGCAGCAACAACGGCTCTCGGCCAGCTCAAGAGCGGGCGTTCGGTCGAGGCGCTGCTTGAGCGGCTGAAAGACCACAACGAGACGATGGAAATCCGAGCCCAGGCAATAATCGCTCTTGCTGCGATCCGGAGTACCGGCGCCATCCGGGGCCTCAGGGAGTTCTCCCTTGAGCCGGACGAAGATCCTGCCCTCCGTTCGTCTGCCGGAGAATATCTTTCCCGGGCAGTTGCCTGGTAACGAAGTAATTCCGCCATCTTTTTTCGGGACGGGTGAACCCCCTCCCAATAAATATATGTCCTGCACCAGAGTTGCCTTTCCGGGGGGATTAGGTATACAGATATAGAATTACAGGAAAAATGTGGTACTGTTGTTCCGAAGAACAGGACTGCCACACGGTCTCCTTAAGAGATGAAAGATGCGGGGAGCAGGTCGTCCGATCATCCGGATATACAGGGGAACTCATATCCTCTTGAGAGGTCTCCCATGGTATCTGCAGGAAATATATCCAGTACAATACTTGACACACCGGCAATGGCCCGGAATCCGGCTCCAATAATAACCCCGACCGGCAAAAAGATCGTGCTCCTGATAGCCGTACTGTCCGGGTTCATCACACCCTTTGACGGCTCGGCTGTGAATGTTGCCCTGCCGATCATGGGAGCGGAATTCCACATGGATGCCATTTCCCTCTCGTGGATTGCAACAGCATATCTCCTTGCCGCCGCCCTTTTCCTTGTGCCATTCGGCAAGATCGCGGACATCTACGGCAGAAAAAAGATCTACTTGTTTGGCATTGCGATCTTCACCATCGCCTCCCTCGCAATGACGATGGTCCCCTCAACCAGCCTGCTCATTGCAGTCCGGGTGATCCAGGGATTCGGAGGTGCCATGATCTACGGGACCGGTGTTGCCATCCTCTCCTCGGTCTTCCCCCCGGGGGAGAGGGGAAAGGCGCTTGGCATCTACATCATGGCCGTGTACTTCGGGCTCACCATGGGGCCGTTCCTTGGCGGTGTCCTGACCCAGTACTTCGGCTGGCGGAGTATCTTCTTGGTGAACGTACCCATCGGGATCATCGCCTGCCTGCTGGTCCTCTGGAAACTGGATGGGGAATGGGCTGAATGCGCGGGTGAGCGGTTCGATCTCACCGGATCGGTCATCTATGCCTGCTCGCTCGTTGCCGTCATGTACGGGTTCTCGGTTGTCCCGGATCCCATGGGACTCGGTCTCATAGCTCTGGGTTGTATCCTCGGGGTAGCGTTTGCCCTGTACGAGCTGCGGGTACCGGTGCCGGTCCTGGACATGCGTCTCCTCCTGAACAACCGGGTCTTTGCCTTCTCGAACCTTGCCGCGCTCATCAACTACAGTGCTACCTTTGCCGTCACGTTCCTCTTAAGCCTCGATCTCCAGTACACCAAGGGGTACTCACCGGAACAGGCCGGTCTCATCCTGATCATCCAGCCCGCCATCATGGCAATCCTCTCCCCGGTGGCCGGGAAACTTTCCGACCGGATCGAACCCCAGATCGTTGCATCTATCGGCATGGGGCTGACCGCCCTTGGGCTGTTCATGCTTGTCTTTATCGTGGAATCAACATCCCTCGGGTATATAATCCTCTGCCTGATTGTGCTCGGGCTTGGTTTTGGCCTCTTCTCCTCGCCGAACACGAACGCGATCATGAGCTCGGTGGAGAAGAGATTCTACGGGGTTGCATCCGGCATGAACGGAACCATGCGGCTTGTCGGCCAGATGCTCTCGATGGGTGTTGCAATGATGCTCTTTGCGATCTTTATCGGCCCTGCAATAATCACTCCTGACTATTATCCGCAGTTCATCACGAGCATGCACTATGCGTTTGTGATCTTTGCCGTGCTCTGCGTGCTCGGGATCGGGGCATCCCTGATGCGGGGGAAACGGAAACCGGCAACTGTTACGCAGGCCGGCAGCAACGAATAAAATTTGAGAGAGATGGTTATCCGGGATCTGCCGGGGACTTCCTCTTTCATTTCTTTTTTGAACAGACTTCGATTGTAAAATGTTCATCGCGATCAGGATCGCGATTGAAAATCATTCACAGAACAGTCAAACCTTGATTTTTATTTTTCAATCGAACCTTGATTGAAAAATTTCAACCGGACTTTGATTGAAAATTTTTGAGCAGACCTTGATTGAAAAACCGCATTTGTGATCGGGCCTCCGTCGTGAATGGTTTGTGTGCATTTGTGTACAGGTACTTAACTTTTGATCATCAAACCTTGATTGAAAATTTTCAAGCAGACTTTGACTTTTATTTTTCAATCAAACTTTGATTTTAAAATTTCAATCGCGATCATGATCGCGATCGAAAAACTGATCCGGATCAATCAAACCCTGAATTAAAATGTTCAACCGGACGATACCTGGTAATTATTACACCAGATCTTGATTTGAAAAAAAGGGATTATTCTTTACTTCTTTTTAGGCGCTGCTTTCTTCCGGGCTGATCTCTTTTCCACCACGCTCTTCACGGGTGCCTTCTTTTCTTTGGCCTTCTCCCCTACACCTTTCACTTCGCACGGGATGCACCGTTCCAGCTTCTCGTCGACAATCCGGTATGCATTGGCGAGAACAGATGAGTTCGAGATCATACCAGACAACAGGATAACTTCGAGAATCTCCTCGCGGGTTGCTCCCATCTTGAGGGCCGCCTGCATATGGTAGCCGGTACAGTGCGGGCACTTGAGGGCCGCCCCCACCGCCATGCTGATCAGCTCCACGTACTTCGGGTCGAGCGGGCTTGTCTGGGCCACGGTGCCCTTGTAGAGGAGGTGGGAGATGAGAACCTCGGGCCGCTCGCTCATCCGTTTGAAGATGAGCGGGACCTTGCCGTACTCCTCCTCGATCGTTTTCAGCCATTCTTCTGCCGTTACATCGGCACCCTGCGCAACAATCTGCGCAAGCCGTTTCTCGAACTGGTCTTTTGCGGGTTTTCCCATTCACACCACCACGTTGGTCTCGGAGAACGGGAGGATCCTGACAAGGATATAATCCCGCATCCGCGAGGGCAGGATCTCGGCCACATCGCCGAGCAGTATCCCGTCCTCTATCTCGATCTTTCTGAGGTCCGCGGCGAACGTATCATAGGGCAGTTTCACCCGGAGCCCTGCCATCTGGACGGTAAGCGGTGTTGGCGAAGTTACATCCAGGATGGCCGGCACCTTCTCCCGGATGAGACCCATGAGCCGGGCCGGCGAGACCGAGAGGGGATCCTTTGCAATCTCCTCGCGGCGCTTCTCCAGAACCCGGGTAATCTCCGCAACAACCTCATCGAGCTTCGAGAGCTCCTCCGCCTCCTTGGTCCGGCGCATGAACCTGCCCACGTTCCCGACATACCCGTCCACCGGCGGGTTGATGATCTTTTTTAAGGTCTCGATGTCCGGGCCCCCGCAGAGCACGATCGGAACCTCGATACCCCGCCGGAGCGTGGGCATCTTGTACTCGATGCAGTGCTCGAAGTTGCCGAGCAGGTAGACTGCGATGTCGTGCTCGTTGATTACGTCCCGCTCCTCATCATTGAGCCCTGCGATCCGCTTCCCGGGGCCCCGGGCAAGGCTGACCATGTTGCTCTTCGCCCCAAGGCGCCGGACATATTCGGCAATATCACAGGACGGGTGGGGAAGGTGGTGGATCTCGAGGCTCATACTCACAACAGCGATCTCGGTCCCGACCAGCGGCGAATCCGTCACCTCGCCAAAGAGGGGACGTGAGATCTCGCGGATGAGCTCGATGTCGTCCTTTGGCACAAAGCACTGGAGCACGACTTCCTGGGCGATCATGTGCTTCTGGACGATGTACCCCCCGAGGTCTTCGATGAGATCGATGACAACATCGTGCTGGTAGATGCCCCCCTTGTAGGTGACCGGAACCAGCGTCATGGCGTCTCCCCCATCAGCGCGAACTTCTCCTTCACGAGCTCATCGATGTTCTCAGCGAGGGTATTCTCGCTTGCCACGAACGAAAATTTTTCCGCGGAAAAGCGCTCGCTCTTGAGCCGGAATCCCTCCGGGGCAATACAGCGGAGTGCGTAGATCAGGTCCTTGAAGAGGGACTCGCTCGGGTCGGCAACAATGATCTCCTCGATCTCCTGGGCTGATACCGGGACATCGTAGAGAATGATGGTGAACCGGTCGGGCTGCTCCACCTTGTCCTTCCCGAAGCGCTCCCAGAAGATCTTGAGCATCGGGGCAAGGTACGTCTCATCGGAGATGACGAGCGTCATCTTGCCTTCCTGGGGGTTCACGTTTGCCAGATCCCGGACCCGGACGATGGTTGTGATCCGCTTGAGAGTCCCGACCGCGACAAAGATCGGGACTTTGGGATCGATCCAGATGTGGAGCTTGCTTACGACTTTTAAGAGGTTATGGTCAAGGAGCACGTCGTTTGCGATCTGCCGGTAGTACTCTGCCCCCAGCGGCTCGGGGCATTCCACCTCAAAGTACTCGATGGCGTACATCTAATCGTCCTTTATGAATCCTGATGCAAGGAGTGCAGATCCCACGGCGCCGATATACTGCGAGTATGGCGGCACAACCACCTTGGTCTGGAGGAGCTGGCCCATGGCATGGACGAGCCCTTCGATGAGAGATGTGCCCCCGACCATGATCACCGGCTCCTTGATATCCACTTCCTGCAGTTGCTGTTCGTACACCTGTTCGGCAACCGAATGGCAGGCCGCAGCAGCAACATCCTCCCGGGTGCTCCCGGCGGCTAGGGCATTGACCAGGCTCTGCGTGCCAAAGACGATGCAGTAACTGTTCATCGGCACCCGGTCGCCAAAGCCTTTCATGGAGAGCGGGCCCAGTTCCGTGATCTCCACGCCAAGGCGCTTTGCCGTCATCTCAAGGAATCTCCCGCTGGCGCCGGCGCAGATACCGCCCATCGTAAAGACTCCGGGGATCCCGTCCATAACAGAGATCGCCTTGTTGTCCATGCCCCCGATATCGATGACCGTTGCCGGTCCGTGCTGCCGGCCGGCAAGATAGACCGCCCCTTTCGAGTTGACCGTGAGCTCTTCCTGGATGAGATCGGCGTTGATCTCTTTTCCCACGAGGAACCGGCCATATCCCGTTGTCCCGACCGCCTGGATCTCTTCCCGGGTGACCCCTGCTTCGGCAAGGGCGTGGGCGATCACTTCGTTGGCACTTTTCAAAACCTCGGTTGTGGGCTGCCAGCCTGTGCCGATGATCTTGTTGTCCCGCATCACGACCGCTTTTGTTGTTGCAGATCCCGAGTCAAGGCCAAGGGTGAGCCCTTTCTGGACCTCCCGGGCGAGCAGGGCACGGCGCCGGGCAATAGTGGTGAGAGCTTCCATTCTTGTGAGGAGCGTTCCTGCGGTTGTCCGCTCGGTGAACGAGTAACTGACAACAGGCAGGCGCGAATGCTCGTTGATGTAGCGCCGGAGTTCGTTCCGGACAATTGCCGCCTCGGCACACCGGAAACAGGTGGCGATGAAGACGGCGTCTGCCTCCACCCGCCCTTCCACGAGCGCCATGGCCCGGGCAATGGCGAGTTTCAAGTCCGGGCTCTTTACATCCAGCCCGAACTTGTCGAAATCCCTGCGGATATCTTTTAAGGCAACATCCGGGAAGAAGATTTGGCCCCCGACTTCACTTGCAGCAGAATCGATCTCGTGCTGGATACCGGAATACTCCGGCCCGCAGGAGAGCTGCGCAATCCGCACCGGCTGGGTCATTTCGCTCCTCCGAGTCCTGTTAAGAACTGCCTGATGGCTGCTACGAATTTCACGCCTTCCTCCTCGTTCTTCGGGTAGTTCAGTTCGAGTCGCGGGATCGGTTTCTGGTGGACGAGGAACTTGATCAGCTCGTTGGTCCGGGCACACCCCATGCACCCGAACGCGAGATCGGCATCGTTGATGATGATCGCCGCTTCGCACGCCTCGATCATCGGCCCGTAGAGGGACATGCGGCCCCGGACCCCGGCGGGGACCTCAACTGCTGCCCACTTTAACCCTTTCTTGGGCTCTTCGGGAGTGATCTGGAGTGGCGGGGATTCGAGACCTGCAGTCTGGACGCGTTCGCGGATTGCAGTGGCGGATGAAAGGGGCGTGTGCCCGAATCTTGCCACCATGTCGGAGAGGATCAGGCTCGTTGCAGGGTAGATGAATACTTTTGCCATTTCAGGACTCCTGTGCTTCCATGAGTTTCTTGAGTCGGGAGATATCGAGGGACGTGTGTTCGAGGGGGTTGTCCGGGCGGGGAATTGTTACCGGATCGCGGGTTTTGATCTCTTCAAGCCCGTGCGAGACAAACGGGATTATGGTCATCTCGAACTCCAGACCATTGTACCCGGGCCGGGCACCCCCGAGGTTTGCCCGGCACCTCCGGGCATCGCCGGGCGGGAACCCCCGGTCCTTGACAAAGATGTGATCCGGGTCCATCGTGCGGACACCTTCAACAATGCGGTCGACCTCCTCTTCCTTTCCGCTGACAACGAGACCAAAACAGGTCTCCTTGATCATGGCTCCTTTCGAGATCTCGTACCCGCGGATTGCAAGATCCGCCGGCGTGATCTCGAATGACTCCACCACCACGTATTTCGTGACAGTTCCGACATGGATCGGTGTATAGTCTGTCACCGCTTCACCTCCCTGACATACACGGTCTCCCGCTCCTTGAGTTTTTTAAGTTTCTCCGTATCGATCACACGTCCGATCAAATTAGTCCCCTCAAATGGTTCCGATGTAGGGCCGAACTCCCGGTTGGCTATGAGGCGCACTCCGACAAGACCCGCTCCCTTGCGGGAATCGTTTGTTATCGCGAGTGCTGCTGCGGGCACCTCATCCTTTGGCTGGTTCTCCGGGATTATCTTGGTGCCCGGCGCTATAGCCGGCTTGAAGAGGACCGTGTCCTCGAACTTGAAGAAGACCGGCATCATGCCGGCATCGTGCTCCTTGAGCCCGGTAAATCTCCGGAACACTTCGCAGCTGAGCGGTGCGTTTTCATCGTCCAGTTCGATATCGATCACTTTCTCTGACGGGGCGGTTGTCACGGTGACGAGGCGCTCGTTTAAGACATCCAGCGTTGTTCCCGGCTCCTGAGATACGACAATCCGGTTCCCTTCGGTCTTGTCGGCCTTGAGCGTGACACCCCGGGCAGTGGCCAGATCCTGTGCCTGGGCGAGGGGAAGTCCGAGGAGATCGATGCGGGCCGGGAGCACCCGCACTGAGAGCACATCGTGCTCCTTTGCAAGTTTTGCCAGTTCGATACCATGGACAACCTGACCGACAACACTGTGGACAAGGCTGCTCGGGACATCCGCCCGGTAAATGTACACCCCCCCGGCAGACTTCCCGGTCGTCCTGACCGTGACCGTTCCCTCCCGGCGGGGGCGGCGGAACTCTTTTGGCACATCCTCCGTTCCGGCAAGATGCGGGTCCATGATATGGGTGCTCGTGGCCCGTCCGGTCACGAATCTTCCGCGCTGGAGTACGAGAAGCATGTGCTCCACGCTCCCGGCCGCTTCCGTGGTGATGCGTTCGGGAGTATACCCCTGTGCCATCACCTCCACGTACGTCACGATCTGCATCCCGTCCTCGGGAACGAGCGTCATGTCGGTGGTGGTGAACGAGCGGCTTGTATCGGCCCAGCTGATGACCGGTTCGATCCTGGTGATCCGATCGCCAGTTGTCCAGCGGTCGAGGACGGCCCTGCCGCTCACCACTTTACCGATGATTCCGCCGCTTTCGTCGGCACCATGGTCAGCTGAGTGCCGGCTCTTTGAAAAAATGAGATAGGACCGGGCCGGATCGTATCCTCCGCAGCCGATGATGACATCGCCCCGCTCGTACAGGTGCTGCTTTCTCTGCGGGCGGATTGCCGTTGGAAATGGCCCGAATGCTGCGGCGTACCGGTCTCCCCAGTGAAGAATGAGTTTCTCGGTGATCTCCCGGGATTCAAAGAGACTCGCATTCCCGCCCCCGATCTCAATGGTCACCTCACCGGCCGTTGTGCTGATGGCAAGGCTTCCTGTCTCGGTCTTCTGCTGTGCTGCAGGCCGGATGATCCCGATAGCACAATCTTTCGGGTGATCGGGAAGAAGGGACGCAAGCGTAACTCCATTCCCGATCTCCAACCTCTTTCCATCGAGATGGATCGTAGGCATCTACGACCTCAGGCCGGCGGCTGTTGCTGGCTCATGACCTTCTTCTCTTCCTCGGTCAGGATGGCAAGAACATCGGCGGTCTTGCCGATCTGGACGATCTTGCCGGCCCGCATCAGGGCAAGCCGGTCGCAGATGTCCCGCACGAAATCCATGTCATGAGATACAACGATGAAGGTCTCGTCCATCTCTTCGCGGGAATGCATGATCGAATGCTTGACATCGATCTTGGTGATCGGGTCCATGGTACCGGTCGGCTCATCGAGGATCACGATTCTCGGTTCGCGGATGAGCACCTGGGCGAGGGCAACCCGGTGCCGTTCTCCCTCAGAGAGCTGGGCCGGCATCCGGTCCAGGATCTCTTTGCTCTTCTCTTCCGTGAAGCCTGCCATCCTGAGCGTGATTAAGGCCTTTCGCATGGCGAGTTCCTTGGGAAACTCAAGGCCGATTGCATCGGTCAGGTTGTCGAGCACGGTCCGGTGGGGGAAGAGGTCGTACTCCTGGTGGAGGAGGCCGATATACCCGGTGGCCCGGCCCCGCTGCTCGATACCGGGTTTTGTCATGTCTATCCATTCATCCCCGATACGGACATTGATCTCGCCGCTTGTCGGTTCGACAAGGCCGGCCAGGATACCGGAGAGCGTGGTCTTTCCCGCCCCGCTCTTTCCGATGATGCCGAAGATCTCCTTTGTGGATACCTCAAACGAGACGCCATTGACTGCTTTTACAACACCCCTGTCCACTGAGATGTAGCGCTTGACGAGATCCCTGGCAACGACAACCTGTTCGCCGAGTTCTGCTTCTTCGAACTTCTCGGTATCGTCATACCCTTTCATGAACTCCGCAATGACTTCTTTTGGGGAGCCTATCTTTGCAATGCCGCCATCGGCAAGCAGGATTGCGCGGTGGGCGACATCCTCTATCACCTGGGAGAAGTGGGAGGTAACGACTATGCCCATGTTATTGGTCTTTGCTGCTTCCGTGAGCATCGAGTGGACGACCTTTGCGGTTCCCGGGTCAAGGGTACCGGTCGGCTCATCCGCAAACAGCATGAAGGGCTCCTTTGCCAGCTGGCGGGCGAGGACCACCCGCTGCTTCTCGCCTCCTGAAAGATCGCGGGCGATATGCATCATACGGTGCGAGAGTCGCACCTGGTCGATGAGATCCGCTGCCCGGCTGATGGCTTTCTCCTGCGGATAATTGATATCGTCAAGGGCATGAAGGACGTTCTCTATGACACGGTCGTCGCCATAGAGAGCAAAGGTCCGCTGGAACATGATAGCGGTCCTGCGCATAACCCGCCGGGTGAGCGCTTCGTTCTTCTCGTTCCAGAGATCCACGTCAAGAGAGGCAAGCGTTGCACCGCAGTGGGGGCAACTCTTCCCGGCAGAACTGGCTACATCCAGGTAATCGCACCCGGGACAGGCTGCCACATGGTAGATGATCCGACCGCTGGTCGGGGGCTGCTCAACACCCCGGATCAGGTGCATCAGGACCGTCTTTCCCGCCCCGCTCCTGCCGATAATCCCCAGGATCTCTCCTTCAGCAATCTCAAAAGAGATATCTTTGAGTACCCTCTCGCCATCAAAATCCATGCAGAGGTTTTCGACCGTGATCAATGGAGCCTTCATAGTACTCTTGTATCTAATGTGACAGAAGTCGCATATTACCTTTTATATGATGCACCGCTCCCGTCACGATCGCAAATTTTACCGGGCCCGAGCAGGTCCTGCACAATGCCCCTGACTTCGCTTACGTTCTTCACCACGAAATCCGCTTCCTTGAAAAGTTCTTCCGGGCGCTCCCCCGGCTGCTCGACCGTCAGGATTGCGATGTCGGCATTCCTTAAGGCAAAGAGGTCGTTGATGCCATCCCCTACCATCAATACGCGATCATATTCCTGCCGGAGATCGCTGACGATCTGGGCCTTCACCGAGGGTGTTGCCACTCCGTAAACGCGATCGCGGGGGATACCGAAATGATCGGCCATCATTTCAAGTTTGGTGACCCGGTCGCCGGATGCGATGAACGTGGGGACTCCCATGCGATGGAGGGCAGTGATCGTCTCTTTTGCTCCCGGAAACGGCCATCCCCCGGCCGTGATCGTGAACTCGACCGCTTTGTGCGCCATGTTGATGATCGCCCCGCTGTTGAGGGTGACCATGTACTCCTCCTTGCAGACCGACCAGACATTCCGGATACATTCCTGGAGATCTCCTGCAAGGGCCCTCCGGTCCTCATAAAGAACATCTCCGATATCCTCAGCAGTCAGGATCTTCCTGGTGCAGCTGACACCAAAACCGATATGCCGGTCGATCAGGTACTGGGACAGGAGGGTATCCGGCACGGTGGCCATGAGATCCTTGGAATGGACCGGCAGGACGATGAGGACCCGGTCCGGCGAGCTGAAAGTGAGGGTTGTTGTCTCGATGCCCGGGAGGAGTTTTTTATTACAGATATCCTTTGCAACCCGGTACGTGTTCAGGAGCGTTCCGGCACTGTCAAACACCACGGCAACCGATATGGAAATCACCCGGTAAGAAACTCTATGTATTTCCTTATGATATTCAATGATTGAATCTGATGATCGTAACTGATACCGCAGAGAAGATAAAGAGCATGGAGATCCGGGGTGCCGGCAGGATCGCACGGGCCGCAGCGGAAGCCCTGAGGGACCATGCCATTCTTGTCCAGGCCCCGGATGCGGCTCTGTTCCGCAGGGAGATGGAAGAGGCCGCCGCCATCCTTGTCGCAACCCGTCCCACGGCAGTCTCGCTACCGAATGCAGTCCATATCGTGATGAACGGGATTGGGGATGCGAAGACCGCGGACGAAGCCCGGTCCGGTGTGGTCAGACGTGCTGAACAGTTCATACGGTCCTCGCAGCACGCGGTGGAGCGTATCGCGGAGTTCGGAGCCCGCCATATCCGTGACGGGGATGTCATCCTCACGCACTGCAACTCGGAAGTGGCGCTCGGATGCATCATCGAGGCCCACCGGAGCGGCAAGAGGATTGAGGTCTTTGCAACCGAAGTGCGGCCGAGAAACCAGGGGCATATCACGATCCGGACCCTGAACGACGCCGGGATCAAGACCAACTTCATTGTCGATTCGGCAGTCCGATCCTTCATCAACGATGTCGATCTCGTGGTGGTCGGGGCCGATGCGGTCACGGTCAACGGGGCGGTTGTTAACAAGATCGGAACTTCCCAGGTGGCCCATACTGCTGCCGAGGCCCGGGTGAATGTTCTCGTGGCTGCCGAGACCTACAAGTTTGCACCCCGGACGGTAATCGGGGAGCTGATCCAGATTGAAGAGAGGCCCGCATCGGAAGTTCTGCCGGATGAGATTGCAAAAACTCTCAAAAACGTGACGGTCCGCAATCCGGCATTCGACATCACCCCGGCGGAATATATCGATCTCATCGTTACCGAACAGGGAGCGATCCCACCGCAGATGGCCTACGTGATCATCAGGGAGTACCTTGGCTGGGGAATCGAGGAGTTCCATAACGATCTCATTCTCAATAACAATCACGAAGATTGAACTACAACCCTTCCCCTTTTTTCTGATTTGCCGGCTTTCACCAGTCATCGACGGGGCTGGTCATTCGAAGCTTTTATTGGCTCGTGAGAGCGATGTGGAATACACAAACCGAATCATTGCAGGACCGGTGCCGGCAATGGGGCGTGATGAGGAGAAAAATATGGAGATACCATTTGCCAAACTGCAGGGGAACGGTAACGATTTCATCGTGATCGATGAGTATTCCCACCCGGTCATACCGGATGAGATGAAAGGACAGTTCGCTGCGATCTACTGCGACCGGCGGTTCGGGATCGGCGCGGACGGTGTGATCTTCCTGTCGAAGAGCGAAAAAGGCAATCTCCGGATGCGCATCTTCCAGCCCGATGAGAGCGAAGCGGAGATGTGCGGCAACGGCATCCGCTGTCTTGCAAAGTTCGCTCAAGATGCAGGGTACGCGAAGGGGCGCTGCACCGTCGAGACACCGGCCGGGGAGATGGATGTTGTCATGAGCTACCGGGATGAGGACTTCCTTGCAACGATCACGATGATCACTCCCCTCTTCACCAGGAAAGACATCCCCGCAACCGGTTCCGGCGAATACAAGGAACGGATCGGGGACTTCGATGTTTACGCGGTCAATACCGGGGTTCCCCACGCGGTCATCCTCGTCGACTCCGTTGATGCAATCGACGTGATGGCAGTTGCCCCGCCCATCCGAAGTCACGCAAGTTTCCCGAAGGGAGCAAACGTGAACTTTGTCGAGAAGACCGGCGTGGACAGCATCCGGATCCGCACCTTCGAACGGGGTGTCGAAGGTGAGACACTCTCCTGCGGCACCGGTGCCACCGCCTCTGCTGCAGTTGTCCACAAGCTCGGGCATGCAGGGCCGGCCGTCAGCGTGGAGACACGGGGGGGTCCGCTTACCATCCGCTTCAATGAGAAGACGACCATGGAAGGACCGGCCCGGACCGTCTTTGTCGGGATGATCCCCGTCTGATCTCACGCGGGGAGCCGGGTTTTTCCTAAGGACAAACCTGAAATCTTTTTTAGAGGACAGACCGGGTTGAAACTATATCACGGAACGATCGCGGGATTCTCCCGTTCCAGCAGGAGGCCTATGGTTGCTGCAAGGGTCATGAGGATATCGATCTCGGACTCCCCCCACTCATCTTCCGCATGCAGGTTGCTGCACCCGATAAACCCCCAGTACATTCCTTTTACCTGGATTGGAACGATAAGGACGGATTGGATTCCCCTGTCGTCCAGGACCCGTTGTTCAGCCCCGCTGAAACGGGTCCGGGGTCCGGCAATCCAGTTGCCCGATGCAAGACGTTCCGACCACTTTGCCGGGAATAAGAGCCCGCCATCCCGGTTATAACCCGGATCCTGCACCGGGTCTTTTGTCCACCGGAACAGCTGGTGCGGGCGGGAGACTCCCTCAGCGGAACCTGAAGTATCCTGGTAAATGTAGGCAGCATCCGCATCCATTGCCTCGCCCATTGTTGAGAGTGCGCGGGGGAAGGGATCCTTTGTCCGGCCGGTGAGCAAAAATCCCGAAGCTGCGCTGAATGCATGGAGGATCCTGTCGCGGCGGAGGGCAGACTCTTCCAGGAGCACGCGGGCGGTGATATCCCGGGATATGCTTAAAAATTCCCTGATTGCGCCTGTTCTCTCATCGCGGATGACATTGTGGGTGGATTCAAACCAGAGGTACCGTCCGTCCTTGTGCCGGAAGCGGAACGTTGACAGATGGTTCTCGCTCTCGCTGCTGATCAACGCGTGAAGCTCGTTCTGCACCCGGGCAATATCCTCAGGATGGATGAGGGCTAACAGGGAGAGACCCTGGGATTCCTGGACTGAATACCCCAGTATCGGTGTTACCGAAGGAGAGACATAGGTGCATATACAGGTAGGAGTCTCACGGGTGATGATGTCGAGGGAATTGTCAACCATGAAACGGTACTGCTCTTCCCGCAGATGGAGTTCGCTCTCCACCCGTTTACGCTCGGTGATATCGTCGTAGGTACCGAGAATACCTATGATATCCCCGGCTTTGTTTCGCAACGGAACCTTGCTGGTCAGAAGCCAGGCGTGACTGCCGTCCGGCCGGATCTGCCCCTCTTCAAAATTGAGTTTGGACTTTCCGGACGCCATGACCGCCCGGTCATCTTCGCGGAACTTGTCTGCCGTTGCAGCTGAGGCATGATCATAGTCTGTTTTTCCGATAAGCTCGGCCGGATTCTCGTACCCTGCATCAAGGGCTAATGACCGGTTGCATCCCAGAAAAACCAGGTTTTTATCCTTCCAGAATACTCTTACCGGTACCGTATCGAGCACAAGCTGGAGCATCTGGCGGGAATCGAAGAGCTCTTCTTCTGCCCGCTTGCGTTCGGTAATGTCGCGGGAGATCCCAAGTACTGACTGGACGGTCCCGTCCCGATCGATGAGCGGGACAAGGAAATGATCGAACCAGCGGAGTTCCTTGTCGTGGAACAGGGGCCCCTCGCTCCTCACCGGCTGACCCGTTGAGAAGACACGGTCAAGCAGTTCCTGCTGCCGTTTGCTGGTTCTGTCCGGGAAGACCTCGCCCCGTTGCATGCCAATAAGGTCGTCGGATCTCCGGCCAACGAATGCGGTTGCAAAGCTGTTGGCATATTCAATCCGGTCATTCCGGCCAATGACAAAGATCAGGTCCCTTGATGCTTCTGCAAGGACCCGGTACCGGTTCTCACTTCTGCGAAGCTCTTCCTCGTCATTTTTCTTGTCCGTGATATCCTCAAGGATCGCTGATACCCCTTTATGACCCTCGGTATTGACAATCGGGACAACCCGACATGAGAAAATCCGCCCCAGGGCCGGGATCTCGAGTTCTCCCTGGTACTCTGCCCCGGCTACCCCGTCTTTGAGCCGGGAAAGGACCCGGGGGAAAGCCGTATCCAGCACCTGGGGGATTTTTGTATATTCGATATTCTTTCCCAGGAGATCTTTGCTGTCCAGGCCGAGCAGGTGTTCGAACGGGGCGTTGATATAGACAATCCTCAGGCTCCCGTCGAGCTGCATGACGAATTCCGAAGAGAGGGAGAGAGCCGAAGAGACCGGCATGCGTTCCGAGAGGGAGTAGATCTTGGCCATGCCAAAATGGCGCATCTCGACCTGGCCGGAGACGAGCAGGCTGTCAAGGTACCGTCCTGCCGTGTTGCGGTTGATCTCAACGGATTTTACAATATCCGTGATACTGAGCCCCTGCGGATTCCTAGCTAACAAGTCCTTGATCCGGGCAGTGATCTCCCTTGACAACGCCATGCGATCCTCAAATTTTGGATTTCTGATGATATAGATATTATAATATTAATAATTGCATCTGCCAGAATCTGCAATCGCGCATTCAGGTGCGTGAACGGATGCCTGTCTCGGTTATCTCGTATTCGAACGAGGCACCTTCGGGTCGGGACCGGTGTTTGACCAGCCGGGCCCTGCGCAGGCCGTCCCGTTCGGTTTTTTCGAGCCGTACGATCACTTTCGAGAGATGTTCGAGCGCAAATCCCCCGAGGCCGAACCAGGTATTGCGGGTCGGGTCCATGTACACCTGGTTGGTGATGATGACCGGAAGTTCGTACCGTTTTGCATAGCCCAGCAGAAAAATCATCTGTTTTGTGAGGAGCTGGAGTGCGTCCCTTCCTTTTTCAAGATCGGTCCGGTAGAGAGCGGTTGCCGAGTCCATGATGAGAAGCCCGGGCTTGTGGGTTTTTAGGATCTTTTCCGCTTCAGCGATCACCATTCCCTGGTGCTCGAAATCGAGGGGTTCGAAGAGGAAGAGGCGATCCGCGATCTTTTCCGTGTCTGCGCCTGCGATCTGGCGGAACCGCTCAATGGAGAACCCCTCCGAGTCGATGTAGATGACGGTCTGCCCTGCCCGCAGGGCAGCAACAGCGGCAACGAGGCAGATCGTGCTCTTTCCGCTGGCCGGTTCGCCATACAGCTGGGTAACGGTCCTGGGCTCGAACCCGCCCCCGAGAAGTGCATCAAAGGCCGGATCGCCGCTGGTCTGGCGATCGATCTTCATGGGGCACCGGTCCGCTTCTGCCGCCGTTCCTTCATCCAGGTCTGGCCGGCTGCCTCAATTGCTTTGAGTACGTCCCGGACGGGCAGCCCGAGTTCCGCAGCAAGTTCTCGTGCCGGTTCAAACTCTGCTTTGAGGGTATACGCAGAACCGTTCATCCATCCGCATTTCACCGGTACCTTCCGGTGGATCCCGTTAATTTCAACATCAATGGTCTCAATGGTCCTCTCGGCAATGAAGCGGTGGACCGCCGGGATACAGCGGATCCCGAGCGTACCGAATTCCCGGGCCATCAGTTCTGCAAGAGCGGAGCTGGTGTCCGGATGGCTGATCACCCTGATGAGAAATCCCGGCCGGCCTTTTTTCATAACGATGGGCGTAGCGCTGGCATCGCGTGCACCGGCATCCATGAACTGCGCAATGGCGTGGGCGATCACTTCACCGCTCACATCGTCGACATTCGTCTCAAGGAGATCCACGGTATCCTCAGGCATCGTTCCGCCGGAACTGTCCGCGATCGTCTCAATGATCATTGCCCGGAGCACGTTCGGGGTATGTTTCGGGTCCCGGGTGCCGGCCCCGTATCCGGTAGCGATGATGGTATACGCCGGCGGGTTCTCGACACCCCTTGTGACAAATTCAGCCAGGAGAGCGGCACCGGTCGGGGTACAGAGTTCCCCGGTGTGTATGCCGGATATCGTGGCAAGGCCCGAATGTTTCAGGATCGCTGCGGTTGCCGGAGCCGGGATCGGGAACGTGCCGTGGGAACCGGTCCCGGTCCCGTGGCCGAGCGTAACCGGCAGGACCTGTACCTTGTCAACGGCGAGAGTATGGAGGGCCGTGCAGGCCCCGATGATATCCGCAATTGCATCGTCAGCCCCGACCTCGTGGAAATGGACATGGTGTCCGTGAACCTCCTCCTCAGCGTCACTGATTCGCTTGAAAACCCTGCGGGCCATGGCGAGCGCCTGTGACGGGACTTGGGGGGAAGCGTCATCCAGCCGTTTCTCCACATCTTCGAGGGTCCGGTGGGCCGGCGTGGACCGGGTGTCCACTTTCAGCGCCTGGATCCCGGCCCGGGTGACCCGGGTGATAGCCGGCTCTGACACTACGGACTGCATTGCCCGCACGACGGTGTCCCGGTCCGCCCCGCAGTCGAGCAGAGCTCCCGTTATCATATCGCCCGCTGCGCCGCTGAAGGGATCAAGAATGAGGACTCGCATTTACAGTACTTATAAATCCCTGCGTATATGACCTTTAAGGTAATGGCTGAAGTGCAATTGAGGGTGGATTCCGCATATCCCGGCGATCAGGGTGGCGGAAAAGCCCGGCTGGATCCCGAGACGATGCTGCTCCTGAAGATCTCGCCCGGCGATCTGGTCGTGATCGAGGGAAAACGCCGGACCGTTGCCAAGGTCTGGCGGTCGCTTGTCGAGGACTGGAACCAGCGCAAGATCCGGATCGACAACTTCACCCGGCAGAATGCCGGTGTCAGCATAGGCGATACCGTAAAAATTGCAAAGATCACGGACGAGATCGAGGCAAAAAGGGTTGTCCTCGCACCCCCAGAGGATCTCCCCAAGAAGATCCCGATTGCCAACAACCCGCATGTGGTTAACGGGCTCATCGATTTTCCGATCGTCAAGAACGATACCATCCCGATCATGCTCGGGCTGCCGTTCATCCAGCCGCAGATCGTCGGGTTCAAGGTCGTCGAAGTGGAACCCGAGGAAGCCGTCATCATCACCAAGAACACTGCAATAGAGTTCTCGGACAAACCGGCAGCGGGTTTCGAGGGAGTCAAGCGGTTCAGTTACGAAGATATCGGCGGGTTGAAAGACGAACTCCAGCGCCTCCGCGAGACAATAGAGCTCCCCCTCCGGCACCCGGAACTTTTCCAGAAGCTCGGGATCGAGCCGCCCAAGGGCGTCCTTCTCTATGGCCCGCCAGGAACGGGCAAGACCCTGATTGCAAAAGCGGTTGCTTCCGAGAGCGGGGCGCACTTCATCCACATCGCAGGCCCCGAGGTAATCTCGAAATATTACGGGGAGAGCGAGCAGCGGCTCCGTGAAATTTTCGAGGAAGCGCGGGAGAATGCCCCCTCCATCGTCTTCATCGATGAACTGGACTCAATCGCCCCCCGGCGCGAGGAAGTGACCGGGGAAGTGGAGCGCCGTGTCGTTGCCCAGCTCCTGACCATGATGGACGGCCTTGAGGAGCGCGGCCAGGTCATCGTGATCGGTGCCACGAACCGTGTCGATGCCATCGATGCAGCGCTCAGGAGACCCGGCCGGTTCGACCGCGAGATCGAGATCGGTGTCCCGAGCGAGCCCGACCGGATCGAGATCCTGAAGATTCATACCCGGGGAATGCCTCTTGCGGATGATGTCAGCCTCGAAGTCCTCTCCCAGCAGACCCACGGGTTTGTCGGGGCGGACCTTGCAGCCCTCTCCCGCGAAGCAGCGATCCGGGCCCTCCGGCGTTATCTTCCTCAGCTGGATCTCGATGCAGACGAGATCCCCGCGGAAGTGCTCGACACCCTCAAAGTCTTTGCAGGAGATTTCAGGAGTGCCCAGCGGGATGTGAGCCCGAGCGCGATGCGCGAAGTGATGCTCGAGGTCTCGCACGTGAAATGGCAGAATGTCGGCGGCCTAGAATCGGCCAAGACCGAAGTGCGCGAGGCAGTCGAGCTTCCGCTCACGAATCCCCAGAAACTGGACGACATGGGAATCGAACCCCCCCGGGGGATTCTTCTTTACGGCCCGCCCGGTACAGGAAAGACCCTGATCGCAAAAGCGGTTGCTTCCGAGAGCGGTGCAAACTTCATCCCGATCCGCGGACCCGAGCTGCTCTCGAAATGGGTCGGGGAGAGTGAACGGGCGGTCCGGGAAATTTTCAAGAAAGCCCGGCAGGTCTCTCCGTCAATTCTCTTCTTCGACGAGATAGATTCGATAGCCCCTGTACGGGGCTCTTCGAACAACTCCCAGGCCCTTGATAATGTGCTCAACCAGATCCTGACAGAGATGGACGGCCTTGTTGAACTCAAGGACGTTGTGATCATGGGTGCGACCAACAAACCCGATCTGGTTGACCCGGCACTCCTCCGGGCCGGCCGGTTCGACCGCCTGGTCTACATCGGCGAGCCTACGCTTGAGGACCGGAAAAAGATAATCGGTATCCACATCCGCTTCATGCCGGTCGAGGGATCGACCCTGGAAGAGATTGTCGGTCTTACGGACCGGTACTCCGAGGAGGGGATTGCGGAACTGGTAGAGAACCTCGGCAAAGACAAACAGATCACCGCAGACGAGATCAGGCCGCTTGTCACGCCGGCACCGGAAGACAGTACCGGCATTACTGCCGGCTTCCGCCGGAAGCGGCTCGTCGAGTTGTTCGCAGAAAAGAATCTTGCATTTGTTGATCCGGCCCGCAGCAGCCTTGCTGACCTCCTTGCAGCCGAGACCGAAGGTTTTGTCGGATCCGATCTCGAATCTCTCTCAAGGGAAGCCGGCATGCTCGCAATACGGGAAAACGTCTCTGTTGTGACCCGGCAGCATTTTGCCGATGCCCAGAAGAAGATCCACCCGACCATGAACGACAACCTCCGGGACTATTACGGCAAGATCCAACAGTTCTTCAAAGGCGGGCTCCCGAAAAAAGTCCAGCCCCTGGAATACCAGTAACCTTTTTTTATCCGCTCACGAGCATCAGGATCCCGATGAGCGCCATGAATACGGCAAAGATGATCTGCAATGTCCGGCCGGAACAGCCGTGGGCGCACCGCACGCCGAATCGTGCAAGCGGGATTGTTGTTATGGCAAGAAGAGCAAACGTGACAAGATCCACATAGCCGACCGAGTAGGCCGGAAGACCTCCGACGCCGATCCCGTTGATGATATATGCGGCAACGGAACCTGCTGAAGAGAAGATCAGGCAGGCAGAGGAGGTCCCGACCGCAAGGTGCATCGGGTACCCGAGAGCAATGACAAGAACGGGAACGAGCAGGATACCCCCGCCGATTCCCGCAATACCCGAAACGAATCCTATGGATATTCCAATGATCAGATAAAGGAGGGTTGATCCGCGGGGCTCGCAGACCGGGCAGGCATGGATATGCCAGATCATACGGAGAGCCATGGCCGTGACAAGCAGCGCAAAGATGATCCGGAGCAGCTGGCCCGGCAGGTGGGTGGCAACGGTCCCTCCGAGGAAACCCCCGAGCACTGCAGCGCATCCCATGGGAAGTGCCGCTTTCCAGTTCACCGCCCCGCGCCGGTGGTGGCCGGTGGCGCCGCTGATCATGGTTGGCAGCATGACGGCAAGCGAGGTTCCGAATGCAAGCCTGGTTGCAAGCGTGCTGTCAATCCCTGTTGATGTATAGATCCAGTACTGGACCGGTGTCATCAGGAATCCGCCGCCGACTCCGAAGATTCCGGAAGTTGTTCCTGCAAACAGACCGGTAACGATGAGAATGATAGTATTCAGCAGCGGCTCCATGCAGTCTCCGGAGTTTATTGAAAGTTATTATATCCACACTCTCAATAGTCTAACGGGGAAAAAGATGGGAAAACCTGCACTCCTGATAATCGATATGCAGAATGATTTTGTTCTCTAGGACAAACCGCTCAACGTTGCCCAGGCCCGGACCGTTGTGCCGCAGATCCAGTCCGTGCTCTCGGTTTTCCGAAAACGGAGCCTTCCGGTCTTTCATGTGGTCAGGGTGCACCGGAAGGACGGGTCGGACGTGGAGATCATCCGCAGGGACCGCTTCATGAACGCTCCATTTGCGGTGGAAGGGACCACGGGTGCCGCAGTCATCGACGAACTCTCGCCGCTTCCAGGCGAGTACGTCATAACCAAGATTCGGATGAGTGCGTTCATTGGGACAGAACTGGACCTGATGCTCCGGACCCTTGCCGTAACAACCCTCGTTGTCTGCGGTATCCAGACGCCGAACTGTATCCGGACAACCGTCTTTGACGGGATCGCATACAATTACCCGGTTGTCCTCGTCGATGACGCAACCGGGGCGGCATCCGAAGAGATACACCGGGCAAATGTCCGGGATATGCAGAATATCGGGGTAGGGATTGTACAAACAGCCGGTGTCGGAGCGCTGGTAGATTCCCTGTAACTGGAATCTCGACCCTTTATTCTCTCCTTGGTCGGGTATCTGCAGGTTCTCTCTTCTAGAGTTGTGGCTATATTTGCGGACTCACAACAGGATGTGATCATGCATCCGGTTTTACAATTCTGAAAAACCTGGTGTACACATATTTTGCCAGTATGATTCCTTGCAAGTCGACGAACCGGTACATGATATACGAAACAGTAAAGAGAACCACCGTTGTCATGAAGAATATTGAGATCCCTGCCAGAAGCGTCAACTGGTAATCGAAAACAACCCTCAAAATAAAAAACGAGAATATATTTATTACCACCATATGAATCAGATACAAGGAAAATGAGATCTTCCCAAGGAAGACCGGAATGCGTGTGGACAGCAGCATCTCAAGATATCGTGAGTTCAATAGTACGATGAGGGTTAAAAATGCCCCGATGATATATAAGAATTCCATAGAGGATGCGATCCCAAGACTGAACGGGGATGTGGCAGCAAATGGAAGAGAGTCAAGTATCAGATTACCGGTACTCCCGATACCGGAATAGAGATCCACTCCAAACGGAATTGAAGGGTACGTTCCTAGGAGGATTCCTAAAATAAAGAGCAGGAAAAGGATGCCACGATTCTCAATGCGCACCTTCCCCTTTGGTTCACTGTTGTAGATGTCTGCAAGCATCATCCCGAGGATAAATGCAAGATAGTATGTGTGGATAAACAGGATAATTGCGGCAATATAAAAAACCCAGCGGTTCCTGAGTTTCCCGAACAATGCTGCAAACGAGAAGATAACAAAACTCCCGATAAATTCGATGGCCATAGTCCATAAAACACCGGTATAAGAGTCCTGTCCGGGAACAAAGGCGTACTGTCCCTGGACAAATACTCCCCAGAACACCTGTGACAGGATATTTTTTATTTTATCCGGATCTGCTAACCCCAGAAAACCCGGGTACACAAAGATGCAGATGATGAGGAACAGGAAGGCAATGGGGACCAGTAATCGTATGTATCTTCTTACTGCTCCAGATACCAGGATCTCATGGTTTCCCGTTTTAAAAAAAGTGTACGTGAGTACGTAACCGCTTAACACGAAAAAGATCGATACAGCGAAAAGGCGGCCAAAAAAGAAGACTGCTACAAGAACAGAGACGAAATACGAGCTGCAGATTATGAAACTTGGTAAAAAATGTCCAATAAATACCGCAAAGGCGGCAAGGCCCCGTAGACCGTCAAGATATGCGATCTTCTCTGCCAAGATATATCTCCTTGTTATGTCCCATACATGCCGGTCCTAACAAGTTACGTCACAATGTACCGACATGACCTCCTGCAGAAACAATTTCTTGCCCGAACTGATCTCTGTCCCTCATCTTGAATTTTCACTCTTTATTTTCCTGCATCGAGTAAAAGAGAGAGTTCCAAAAGTTTCTCTGCCCGAGCCTATTCGCAGTAAGGATCGTTAGCCCATTCTTCAATGATCTTCTTCGGGGGCTTTCCACCGCGCCGGTGGTGGTGCTGGGACGCGCTTGACCGGTCCTGCTCGGTCTCTTCATCGTCGGCATCGGCCTCCTTTTCCGGAGCTTCCTGCGGCTTCTCCTGCACCGGTCTCTGGGGCTGCTGGTCCCGGCGGATATGATGCCGCTGGCCACCGGGGTGCCGGCCCCGGTCCCTTCGGTCGTTTCTCCGCGGCTCACCGGGAGTCTGTCCCTGCCGGGGCTGGCTGCCGGTGGTTTGTGGCTCCGTCTTCTCTTCTTCCATAGCGTTCAGACTGATACATCGGGGCAGAAACCACAAATAGTTTGGCATGGAAACGGCCCGAACCTAAAAGTGAAAACGGGATCCTGCTCTTTCAGGCCCGAAAATGAACACCTATATACATCAGCGTCCAAATTTGTTAAAGAACCGGCGAATATTCATGTCCAACGTCACCACCCTGCTCGATGCGAAGAGCGTTCCCGAGGCAAAGGCTGCGCTTGTCTGCCCTTCCCGGGGCGAGACCTGCAGCTACAAGAAACTCCGGGAGGAGATGAACCGGATCGGTCTCGGTCTCCGCAATCTTGGCGTGAAGAAAGGGGACCGGGTCTGCATCTACCTTGACAGTTCGCCGGAGTATCTCATCAGTTATTTTGCCATCTGGCGCATTGGCGCGGTGGCGGTTCCCACCAACATCGTCTATCGCGGGGAAGAGCTGCTGCATGTGATCAATGATGCAGGTGCCTGTGCGGTTATCACAGATGACAGGGGCGTGGAGGTCATCGCCGGTATCCGGAGCCATGCACCAACGCTTGCCCACATCATCGCAACGGACAGCCGCCGTGAAGGATCGATCGCATGGGACGCGTTCCCCCCGGCTCCCCAGAATATGCGGGCGGTCAACTGTTCTACCGAAGATCTCTGCCATATCCAGTACACCGCAGGAACCACCGGCAAGCCCAAGGGCGCCATGCTCACCCATGGCAACTGGATGACGGCCCTCGATACCGAACGCGATGCCCTCCGGCTCCGGCCGGTCGATGTTTACCTGGGAATTTACCCTATGGGTCATGTCGGCCTCTCGTGGGGCCTCTCCGTGATCCGGGCCGGTGGAACGTACGTAATGATGGAGCGGTTCGATCTGGACTCATACCTTGGTCTTGCAGAGAGATACCAGGTTTCCGTCCTTGCCGGTATGCCGCCGGTCATCTACTCCCTGGTCCATGCACCCCCGGGAACGGAAGAGCAGCTGAAGAACGTAAGAGTGATCATATCCGGCGGAGGCCAGCTCCTCCCCTCGGTATGGGAAGCATTTGACCGGCGCTATCATATTCCGGTGGCAAACTCGTACGGGCTGTCTGAGACGATCGTCATCGGTTCAGGGACAACCACCCTTCCCGAGTACCCCGACCTGACCAAAGGGTACCAGAGTGTCGGCGTTGCCGTCGGGTATACTGAATTGCGGATCGTGGATGCCGGGGATCCTGAAAAAGAACTCTCATCGGGAGAGAACGGGGAGATTGCGCTCCGGGGGCCCGCGGTGGCGAAAGGGTACTGGAACCTGCCGGATGCGACCCGTGAAGTGTTCCGTCATGACGGCTGGTTCCTCACGGGCGATATCGGGAACCTGGACGATGACGGGATCCTCTGCATCACGGACCGGAAAAAGGACATGATCATCATGTCGGGCTGGAAGATCTACCCGACAGAAGTGGAGAATGTCATCATCCAGCACCCGGCCGTGATGGATGTGGCAGTGTTCGGTATTCCGGATGAGCGCAAAGGTGAGGTTCCGGTTGCGGCCCTGGTGCTCAGACCCGGCTTCACGCTGTCGGATCCGGAACTGGATGCCTACTGCCGCGATCACCTGGCAGGCTACAAGATTCCGCGTCGGCTGGTGATCACCGATGCACTACCCCGGGTCCATGGCTGGAAGCTGCTCAGAAGGGATCTCAGGAAAAAATTCGGAGATTTGGGGCCCTGATTGGAGAATAGCGGGATATTCTGCGACAAAACCCGCCAGACCCCACAAACCTTTTTTAGAACCTGTCAATAATACTTTCACTGGAGTAATCCCTTTTGGATACTAAAAGCCGCATTCAGGATCTCCCGATCAGCGGGAGGACTAAGAAACGGACTACCGGCATCATCGGGCTCAACCTCCTTCTTGACGGAGGATTTCCCGAGGGGACCCTCGTCATGGTCTACGGGACACCTCTTGCCGGTGTTGATCTTGCGGCCGGCCAGTTCTGGAAAGCGGAGGGCGGGGAAGAAGGTTCGTACCTGATGAACGATGGCGACATTGAGCTCGGGATGATCGATGCAACCGAACTGCATCCCGAGATGTATCTTCACCAGATGGCGGGCAGCCGGATTGTCGTGGACTCGCTCTCGACCATGGTCATCAGATATGGGATCGACAGCGCCCTTAAATTCCTGCGGATCGCCCGCGAAGAGATTAAAAAACGAAACGCGAACCTGCTGTTTGTGGTCTACACCGGGATTCATACGCCAATGGAGATGACCCGGATCATGCGGGCGGCAGATATCGTCATCGAGTTCAAGACCGATGTCCACCAGAGCGAGATCGAGCGGACGCTTGCCGTTCATAAGATCCGGGATGCGGCAGCACCCCAGCGGCTCCTGCCGTTCATCATAACGGAAAAAGGGATCGAGGCCTCGACCACTTCAAGAGTTGTATAATTTTTTAGTAGGCGTACCTTTTTGTAAAATATTTTCTTCAACAAACAGAGACGTGTTTTCCTGAATTATCGTCAGAATTTTCCAGTTGACTTAGTGGCTGTCATTTTTTTAGGAGCGTTTGCTCGAGCATTGTCCCAGTATATATAATATATTAATTATAAATTATCTTTGTAGATAACCGGTGGTTATCCCGAAAGATGAGGGACAGGTTCACCAAGCGACGAAACTCTGTTGAACCCGGTCCCGCCCGTAGGCATGAAACAATATACTCTTCGAAATCATGAAGTTTTTGATCATGCCTCCGATATGTGAATAAACGGAGGTTCCTTCGCGCATGGATTATTTCGTTATCAGTTATTTGCCCGGATATCCGAGAACATCCGGGATTATTTTCAGGAAATGTAATCCGAATATTTCGCACAATTCGGGGGGTATTGCATGATCGGGAGATTTTCCCTCATTATCCTTATCATCACATGTTGTGTTCTGATGTCACCCGCAATGGCAAAGGTGAATCCCTATAGTAATGCCGGAGAGGTTACTGCAGTTGATATTCCGATAACGATTAGATCTGATTCGGTGATGTTGAGTAATACATCCCGTGTACAATTCACCGGTGCCGGATATACCCATACCATCGGCGGAGTGTCCATAACCATGAACCCCGTGATGTCGAAAACCGGTGGGAAGGCCACAATAAAAGGAAACAAACGCCATTATGGTACTGATCCTGCTGTAGAACATGAACTGTACAAGGATTTGATCAAGGAGCGTATTATTCTTAAATCCCCGGGGACAATCCGTTACTCATACGACCTCCAAATTTTAAACAGAGTTATCCCTGAGCCGGAGAGCGTATTGCCTCTAAAAATATCCGGTAAAAATAACACCAATAATATTTCACGTATTTTCGAAAAAATTACAAATCTTACCCAAAATAATACAATCGATATCAATTCCGACCCGTGGGGAAACCTTGTAGTCTATGTCAACGGGAAAGGTATCGTTGTTATGCCCCGCCCCCTTTGCAATTGATGCATCCGGCAAGCGGTTCGACATGGATTTTAACTTGGATAAAGAAAACCGGATAATCACCATCAATGGCGATTTATCTGGTGCGCGGTACCCAATCATAGTCGATCCAACAGAACGTGTTACCAATGGATTTTTCCTTGACGGGCTCGAAGGTTGGACAATAGTGAATACCTGTCCTCCGGAAGAATTGTATATCCTTTTAGAGAATTGGTTCGGATATCCAACCGTTTACGGGTGTTTGTGTGCCAATAATTGCTATGTAGGATTAGGTCAGGACGTCGATTTGACAAACGTGACGACACTCAGTGTCGACCTGTTGTCAGACCCTTGGACGGAAAATGAGGGTGTAACCCGCCTGGCAGTATTCGTTGATGAGACTGAAGTTTACACCCAATATTCTTCATATGATCATTATATAACAAATATCCAACACCCGCAAAAAAAATCGAATGGGTTGAGCATTGCAGCTGATGAGAAGAACATACAACATCTAGTCTGGTCTTTTGAAGTGATTCAAAAAGATGAGTTTGGATTCAATAAAGGAGGAGATGTAGGTATTGATGCGCAGAATGGAGATGTTGTCTGGCGAACCTCAATTGCTTAACGGAGGAACATGAAATGACTTTAAACCGTATCATGGCTTCGTTATTATTGCTGACAATAACCACAATATTCGTCCTTCTTACAGGATGTATCACAAGTCAATATACGAACACGAGCATGCAACAAACACCTCCATTGAATCACACCTCAAATTTGACTCAATCATCTTATCTGTCTCCATCAGGTATGGTAACTCCGATATTAACCCAAGTATCAATGGTTTCCACAATATCCACCACTAACAAGACTCCAAATATTCTGGGCACATCAATCCCTGAAGTAACCACAACTCTTACAGAAAATCAGGCTTGGAGTTACGCGGTTCCCTATTTAGAAAAACACGGATTAGTGAATATCCAACCAACCGAGATAAAATGTATGGGACAATCAGAGTATTCTCCTATAGGGAAAAATCCGGAAATAACGTGGGACTTCGAAATTGACAGGACGGACAAAATGGGCTTTCAAATGGGAGGAATAATAGGAATCGACACATACGACGGTCACGTTGCATGGTATACTGGATTCGGATGAAATACCAACGCATCGATCATGTGCGACTCGTTGTTTGAATTGAACATTACTCTTTCCCGCATCCGTCCTGACCTTGGGGAATATTATCAATTATGACATGGTTTTGCTCATACATCACTTGTCGACCTGGCGCCAATGGTGACGGAAGATCGGGCAAGGGGATATGCACTCACGAAATTCAGATCACTTGGAATACAAGTGAATCAATCTGGCGATATCCGTACCCTTGGTATTAGGACAATACTGGATGAAGAGGGAATTCCTCATCTATCGTGGGTCTTTAATATTGTGCGGATTGGTAAATACGGAGAAGAGCAAGCAAATGTATGCATTGATACGCAGGATGGACAGATCGTGTGGTTCCAGCCATTTGTATGAGGGACGTAAATGCGACTGAATTGTATTACTAGGATATTAATTACTTTTTCCGTTATCATCAGTATCCTTGTTCTTACGAGCGGATGTACTGTAAACCAAAAATCTGACTTACCCGAACAGAGAACAATCCCTTCGATTTCACCTACTCAGACAATATCATTGCAACCGGTGGTATCCCAACCGCAGACACAAAACCCGACAATAATACCCTCGAATACAATATCAACTGTCAGCACCCCGCATTTTTTTAGGACAATCTCGTATGGATCCAACCGGTCTTCTGCCCTGACTGAAGATCAGGCCTGGAAGTATGTAGAGGTCTACTTACGGAAGATAGGAATTCAAAATATCCAGCCCTCTGAAATAGTACCCCTTGGTCAAAATATATGGAAGGATAATGATGGTCACGAGGAAATGGTCTGGGGATTTCGAGTGACAAGAATCGTTGGAGGAGTCAATATGGGAGGGATGATTACTATAGATGCTTATGATGGGCACGTTGTAGATTATGCTGGATATCAATAATGATAGTAACACCCGGATATCAATTTCAATGTGGTTGAGTTATGGGGAGCTTCGTTTAACCGCAATATGACCCACACATTCGCACTCACAGAGAATTTCAATAATTCGTTTGGCTACAGGACCGGTTCGTTGTTGTTTTCTGGCCCGGCTCCTGCGCTATTGGCTGGCCGGCATGCTTGGTATCTCAGAGGGGATGATCGTTGAGGTGTTCCGCAAGCTTTACCATAAGGTCCCCGACGGGGATAGTCGATGACAATCGCTTATTAGGGATGAACTTCGGGATTGATCGGGTTTTTTAAATCATATCCTTTTTACTAAACGGGATCCATTTTAGCATTTTTAAAAGTGGGCCAGACCCGGAGGGAGAATACTCCGTAATTCACAGAAAAGGAGCTAATAGTTTTTCCTTCTGGTTGGTTATGCAGGTTTTATGCCAAATTCTTGCTTTAAGCTTCAGAACAATTTGCGAATAAACATGAGTGGTTGGCTATCCAGTTCATGATTCATGGAATAGTCCGGGAAAATAAAAAAATGAGGGGTTTTTTATCAGGTTATCCGGAAAGAAATAACCAAGATCTGATCCTCCCGTCAATCAGCTGGCTTTGGCTGTTCCTGGCACAGCCACGACATAAACCCGGTTATTCATGCCCCCCGGGAAATAGTGGGCATCGAACCACATGGCATCGAACTCCCCGTAATTGAAGTACGTGACACCGTCCACCCGGTCATCGTGGCAGTCAACGGAATCGGCAAAACTGATCACATCGTCCCAGATGGTCTCGGTTCCCCGGGTGTCATATCCTGTGAGGACAACCCAGTGGCCGCCCCAGTCTATCCATTCCACCATGGTGGGGGTACCGTTTGCGAGGTTTTCGCGGAGCATCTCGTAGGTTCCGTTGGTCCCCCATGTCGCGTTCCAGCCGTTTTTGTTGAACCATGTGGTGATCTGCACCGGGTTTATCCCGGTGGTATCGGAGACGGTCGGGTTCATCTCGTGGGCAAGATGTATCTCTTCCGCATCGGTGTTGGGCAGGGGATGGCCATAATATGCCATGACCGTCATGGCCGACACCGCACCGCAGCTGTAGTTGGTCACCTGCTGCCGGTAGCTTTTGAGCGGGATTACCGTGAGATGATGGTTGGACTTCAGCGTATCGAAATCGATGCCGGTATAATAGTTGGGCGGGGGGAGCGATGAGTCGAGACCGTACTGGATCCCGGAAGATTTTGCGAGGATGGTCTGCTCCGATGCGTGCAGGAAGACCGCATTTATCAGAAGTGCCATAATCGGAATAACAATGCAGATCGTGAGGATGACATAGAGGCGGCGCATAAACGGTTCCCGGAGTATTACCAGTTCTTTTACGCCTTCGGATAAAAAAGGTGCAGAACTACCAACATATTAACCGACCGGCTTTCCCGAAAGGGCCAGCCAGGCAAGCCCGAGCAGGACAAGGATGATGATCACGACCATGATCATCAGGTACGGGATTCCCGCTGCCGGCTTTTTCTGTTTCCCATTGCGGGAATCCGGGATATATCCTCCGCCCGTAGCGGAGACCCCTCCCCCCTTGCCGTAATTCACGCTGACGGATGGCCGGGGTTTTTTGTTCCAGCTTCCCATGCCGGTACAGTTGTGATTGGGCGGGAGCCGGCAGTCCGGGCAGAACTTCCCACCACAATGCTGGCAGGTGAACGGGAGCGGGGTCTCGCTGCCGCAGTGATCGCACCGAGTCATTATCTCCACGTTGTTCTTTGTGCATAATGAATCCTGCTCCCAGAACCGCCTTGTACCGGTCTGCATCTTCCCGTCGTAAAAAAGCCGCACCCTCCAAAAGGGTCATATAAGCAGCCGGACAGAGGTTATTTTTTCACAGCTTGAAGTATGCCGGGAAAACGGGGGCACTGCAGACCCGCTATTTTGCAGGTTCGAGTAGGGTTAAAATCGCTCCGTCTCTGAAAAAACGTCCGATACTACATAATCTGCATGGGCGTGGACATCATTTCCACTCCACCCGGAAATGCAGATCGTTCGTTTGGCAAACGGAGCCCGTACAAGGCGTATCTGAGTACTGGTCCCGGAACCCCCGGGCCTCACCCGGCAACCCCTGCCCTGCCGCCTGATCTTGTTTAGGGACTCTCTCTTTCCAATGGTGTATTGGATAACCGGATTCCGCCCGGGATCCTGCCGGTCATTCTGATCTGTACAGGAGAGCCCGGACTTGTCAGGGCCCGGCCAAGAGCAAGCCGTTGTCTGATCTCGTAAATTTCCCGGCTATCAGATATGCACGGACCAGATCGGACCGGTCTGCAGGAATGCTATAATCGCAAACGCGAAGAGCGCGATGACGAAGAGCAGCGTAGAGAATATACTTCGGATCATACGCTGCCGGACTTCCGGTACAACAGTATCTTTCGACAATGCCTCGTACACATGGAGAACAAGCGCACAGAGCAGGTAGGTGCCATAAACGGCAAGCATCAGGCCGCAGGCAGACGCCCCGAAGTTCAGCGCTGAGACCGCGATTGCCCAGACCCCGATGGCGAGGTTTGCGAAACCCACTTCCATCTGGAACTCCGGATGCTCCTGGGACCAGCCCATCCGGGCCTGATCGGACCGGAAGTATACCGAGTGCCTCAAAAAACTGAGAATACCGACAATACCCACGAGGAATAATGCAGCAATCCGGATCGCCAGATCGCTGTTGATGAAGAGAGAAAAAATTCCAAAGAATATTCCCACAATCGAGACACCCAGCGTTGCCCTGAAGAGAAGCTCTGCCTCACGCGATGTTGCTGAAGAGACTGTCATGCCCAAACCCGCGCTCCGTATTCCGATATATCTGAATTGCTCCCCCATACCATATACTGCTGCCCGCCCGGTGACAAACGCCTTATTTCTCTCCGGGATGAATAATCCGGTATGGGACACTATGCGTGCGGGGATGTCCTTCTGGCCTCCGTGGCGCTCGACAACCGGACCAGTGCAAAGACCCGGCCGGTGATTGTCATTGGCACATCCGCAGACGGCACGGTCCGGGTCTGCCCGGTCAGCAGCAAGCCGCCGTCCGATGCCCCCAGCCTCCCGCTTTCCATCGATGATTTTGCCCAGGGCGGTCTCGATCTCTTTGGGGAGAGCTACATCATGACCTCCCGGATCGTTTCCGTCCGGAGCGGTGCGGTTATTGGAAAGAAAGGCCGGCTCCTGCCGGAGTCCCTTGCGGAGATCCTCCACATGGTGCCAGGCGATCTCTCACCGGGCCTGCGGCCGGATCCGAAACGGAAGACCGGTCGGCCGCATCGCTGACGGGTCTGGTGCAGCGCGGCAGTGCATCAGCACCCTTATCATGGCCGTGGGATAACGATGGTGAGATGGATATCGCACAGGCTATCCGTGATATCGAAGCACAGGTCGGGAGGATCTCCCCCGTCCAGAAGTTTTTGCTCGGGACGGACGGGTCAGTCACCCAGCTCCTCGAATCGGTTACCGGTAAAAAAGTAGTTATCCGGACACTCCTCCAGGAAGTTGTGCCGGCAGATCGATCTGCCGCAGACAACCTGAGCATTGCAGAAGGAGATCCTGTCAATCACCGTATCGTCGAGATAAAAACCGAGGAGAACAACGAAGTCCTGATCTACGCGATATCGCATACACCGGTCGCCCGGCTCTCTCCTTTGTTCAAAGACGACCTGATGAAAGCCGACATTCCCATCGGAAGGATCATCAAGCAGCACCACATCGAGGCGCGGCGGGAGATCCTTTCGGCCCGGGTCATACCGGCCTCAGAAGATGCGAAAAAGATCTTCTCGATCTGCAAAAACGAGCCGGTCCTCTCCCGGCAGTACCAGATCATTTCAGAAAAGAAACCGCTCATCTTCATCGAGGAGCAGTTCCCGTACAACCGTTTTCTCGACACGCGCCGGGTGGTCATCCGGACGCCCTCCCGTATCCATGTCAGCCTGATCGATCTGCACGGCGGCTCCGGCCGGGTGGATGGTGGCATCGGCATAACGCTCGATGAACCCGCAGTCCTCCTGGAAGCGGAACTCTCTCCGGCACTCTCGATCAGCGGCGGCGATCCGGCCCTGCAGGAGCGGGCCCGGACCATTGCCACCGAAGTACTGCAGAAACTTGGGGCGGGCGGGAGTCTTGCAATAACCCTCCGCAGCAATTACCCGGCCCATATCGGCCTCGGCAGCGGATCCCAGCTTGCGCTCGCCATTGCCCGGGCCGCAAGCGAACTTTATGGCCGGCACCTGCCGACAAAGGAACTGGCCCGGCTCGCAGGCCGGGGCGGCACTTCAGGGATCGGCACCGCGGCGTTCGAGTCCGGCGGGTTCATTGTAGATGGGGGACACCGGTTCGGTGCCGGTGGGGAGAAGACAGATTTCCGGCCTTCGGCCGCATCCCGCGGGGTCAGCCCCCCGCCGGTCATCGCCCGCCACGACTTCCCCTCAGACTGGCGCATCCTCCTTGCCATCCCGGATGTTCCGCCCGGGGCCAGCGGGAATAGCGAAACCGATATTTTCAGGGACAACTGCCCGGTCCCGCTTGCCGAGGTGCGCGAGCTCTCCCACGAGATACTCATGCGGATGCTGCCGGGTATTGCAGGCCGGGATCTCGACCTGTTCGGGTCGTCCATCAACGCGGTCCAGCAGCTCGGGTTCAAGAAAGTGGAACTCTCGCTCCAGCCCCCGGAAGTGACCGGTCTCCTCCCAATACTCCGGGATGCAGGAGCTGCGGGTGCCGGCCTGAGTTCCTTTGGTCCCGCGGTCTATGCCATCGGGGATACCGGTCTGAGTTCGATCGAGCAGGCAGCCCGGTCGTTCATGAAAGAGTCCGGTGGGGGAACCACCCTCATCACCACAGCCCGGAACAGCGGGGCGGAAGTCCGGGTAGTATAACGTTTTCATGAATCCGGATTACTGATGAAAAAAAGACGATTGTTGCCCTATTTTCCGATCTTGAGCAGCATCTCTTCCAGGGAAGGATACCGGGACTCTATCCTCTCCACGTTTCCCTCTGCTTCCCCGATGAGGCCGGTACATTCGTTGAGTTCTCCCATGCTTTCGGCATCGCAGACATAGAACCCCTCCTCCTGGCGGTACGTCTTGGAGTGGCCGATCAGGCGTACAGGATCGGGAACCGAGAAGAAGATGGTGTACGTGATCGATCCGAACTGCTCCCGAAGTTCTTTCATGGATCCGAACGCGACAACCTGCCCACGCCGCAGGATCATCACCTTGTCGCAGATAGCCTCAACCTGGTAGAGGTTGTGGGCCGAGAGGACGATCGTCTTCTTCTCGGACTTGAGCCGGCGGAGGTAATCGGCGATGAACCGCGAAGTCATGGGATCGAGGCCGCTTGTGGCCTCGTCATACACAAGGAACGCGGGGTCGTGGATGAGCGACCGGGCGATCGCGACTTTGCGCTTCATTCCCTTGGAAAACTCCCCGATCTTCTTGCCATCCGGCTCCAGCGAGAGCGCTGCGAAGAGCTGGCTTGTACGGATACGGATCTCCTGCGGCGAGAGGCCGTAAATCTCTCCAAAGAACGCGAGGTAATTCTCGGCGGTCATCGTCTCGTAGAGCCGGGACTCCTCCGGGAGGTACCCGAGCCGCTCCTTGAGGGCTGTAGGGTCCTTTACCACGTCAATGCCATTGACAACGAGCTCTCCTGAGGTAGGGGTGACCAGTCCCGAGACGATCTTGAGGAGCGTGGTCTTTCCCGCCCCATTGTGGCCGATGATGCCGAAGATCTCCCCGTCCTCGAATTCGAAACTGACGTTGTCGAGTGCCAGAAAGCCGTCGTAATTCTTGGTGAGGTTGCGGGCAGTGATCATACAGGCTCGCCTTTATTCAGACTTGTTTTGTTGGGGTGATATAGATTGGGTTGCCTGCTTCCGATTCCGGCCAGGAACATTGCGGTGCAGGCATGGTGAGGTAGATATAGGAGTCCGTAATTACACTCACTATTATCGTTACGCACTCTCTCCCCACCCGGAGGAGATTGCCGCGAGCCGCATGACAATGCCGAGAGGAACAAATGGGCATGCTCTCTGATATCCGGACCATCGCGCGATGGGAAGTGAAGAAATCATTTTCTATGATGAAGAGGGATGTCCTTCCCCTGGCGGTCGTGCTCTTCGTTCTTCTCGTCATTGTCACGGGCTTTGCCGCCCAGAGCGGCATGCATCTCCAGGACGGGATGTACCGGATCGGGACGGAGGACCCGCAGATAGCCCAGCTGATTGCAAGCGACTCCCGCTTCTCGGTCTACGAACTCGGGGTTCCGGCCCTTCTCAAAAACCGGGATTCGTTCGATCTCATCATCGTAAGCGGCGTGGTCTATCCGCAATCCACCGAGAAGGGAAAAGCAGCCCTCAAGACCCTTGAGCGGGATTATGCCAAATATGTCAACGGGGTCTACAACCGCGAGGACGACCTCTTTGCTGCCTACCCGCTCTGGATCGATGTTGAGACGGTGAAAAGCGAGCTCAGTTTCCTCGCCACCCAGAGCGGCCAGTATGTGGGTGCGGCCCCGTCCCGGGAGGCCCCGGTGCCCGAAGGGGAAGTCCGGAACATCCCGACCCCCTCCCCGACCCTCGAGTTCTCCAAAGAAGAGATCCGAGATGAACTGGTAAAGACGAATGCCAAGAACACCCAGATCTCCCGGTATACGGAGGTTCTGTCTTCATCGTCCGGCAACACCATGGGATCGTTCAAGACGCCTTCCCAGCTCTCGCCGCCGCTCCCGTTCGACTCGATCATCCTTGTCTTCGTCTTCATCTTCCCGCTCTACTTCACATCTCAGTTCTTCATGATGAGCATCATGAACGAGCGCATCGAGCGCAAAGGAGAGGTCCTGCTCTCGACGCCGGTCAGCAAGCCGGCCCTTCTCATTGGAAAAGCGCTCCCGTACGCTCTCGGGATGCTGCTCATCTGCGCAGGTCTCACCCTCTATCTCAAAGCCCCGCTCCTCATCCTTCTCCCGCTTGTCCCGATCGTCTTCTTCTTCCTCTCAAGTGCCCTCATCATCGGGATGCTTGCCCGCAGTTTCAAGGAACTCTCGTTCATCTCGATCTTCTTCTCAACGATCGCGACTTCGTACCTCTTCTTCCCGAGCATCTTTGCAAACGTGCACGTGATAAGCCTCATCTCGCCCCTGACCCTCATCGTCCTCTCGCTCCAGGGGACGGCCTGGACCCTCACGGATTACCTGTATTCGACCTCCCTCTTCTGGCTGACGGGCGCCGTGCTTGTGTATATCGCGGCCTGCAATTTCAAGGAGGAACGCCTCTTCTCGGAAAAACGGCTCCTGCCCCGGATCCGGGAGTTCCTGACCGAGACCATATCGCTCCGTCACCCGTACGTCTCGCTCTTCCTCTTAACTGCATTCTCCATCCCCTTCGTCTTCATGGTGCAGCTGATGAGCCTTGTCCTCTTCTTCAACCTGCCCATGCCCTACTCGCTCCTCCTCCTTCTCGTATTTGCGGCATTTGTCGAGGAACTGGCAAAAGCGGTCGGACTGTACACGCTCTTTGTTTCCGATCCCGGGTTCTTCTCATGGAAGAACCTCATTATTGCGTCTGCGGTTACCGCAGCCGGGTTCCTCATTGCCGAGAAGCTGCTCCTCTTTGTCACGCTTGCCCAGATCACCGAGTCGGTCTTCGGGAGCATCCTCTTCCTCTCGCTCGGCGTGCTCTGGATGCCGTTCCTCCTCCACTTCACGTGCGTGCTCATTGTCGGCTGTTCGCTCAAACGCTGGGGCGGGAGAGGTTTTGTTATCGGTCTCATCTTTGCAACGCTCGTCCACTGCATCTATAACAGCTACTTTATTCTGGGGTGGTCCCGATGAAGCCGCGCCATCTCGGGATAATTGCAAAAAAGGAGTTCTCCGGCCTCTTCAGTGAGCGGACGATCCTGCTCGCCGTCCTGTTGCAGCTCTTCATCGCGCTGTTCTCGTCGTTCCTCATGGTCGGTCTCACTTCGATGTATGACCCGTCCTCGCTCTCGAAGTATTCCCGGTTCCAGTATAGCGTGGGCTATGCCGGGAACAGTTCGCCGGTGCTCGGGTACCTCCGGGACAGCCCCGATTTCCGGGTGTACCGCATGAATCTCTCGGACGGCGTGGAAGCCCTCAGGGAGCGGAAGCTTGCCGCGGTTGTCTATGTTCCGGATACCGCCCCGGATGCGGATGAGCCGGTCAAGATCACGCTTTATACGCTCCAGAACGATCTCCAGAGCGCGATCGTTGACGTCAAGCTCAAAGAGATATTCCTCAAGTATGAAAAAGATCTCCGGGAGATCCGGGCCGGGCGCCTGAATGACAAACCATTGCCCGTCCAGATCCCGAAGACCGTGGGTGGCGGGGACTTTTACGAATTCGTGTACGGACTCCTCATCCCGCTCCTGGTGTTCATGCCGGCGATCATCGCCTCGGCGCTGGTCATCGACCTGATAACCGAGGAATACCAGCACGAGACCCTGGAGACCCTGGTCTCGACTCCGGTAACCTTCTCAGAAATGGTCTGGGGCAAGGTGCTGGCCTGCGAGATTCTCGTCCCGATCCAGGCCGGGGCCTGGCTCCTGCTCCTGATGATCAACGGTATCATGATCCAGGATGCCGGTCTGATCCTGCTCCACGTGACGGTAGCCTCGCTCGTCCTGATCCTGCTCGGGGCCCTGGTTGCCCTTCACTACCGGGAGCGCACCGCGGCTCAGTTCGTCTTCTCGACTGCCCTGGTTGTCGTGATCCTCTTTGTCCTTGCCCTGCCGGCAAACCCGCTCAACCTCCTGACCCGGCTCGCAGTCGGGAGTGCGGGAACAGAACAATGGATCCTGCTGGGGATAACGATGCTCGTCGTTGTCCTGCTCGGGTATGTCCTGGAGCGTTATGCCAGAAGGGTGAGCCGGCGTGACTCATCGGATTAAAAAAAGTGTTCAGGAGGAGGGTGTAACTACCGGCTGGTCGAGAACCTTGTAGGTTTTCCCGGCGCTTGTTACAAACACTTCGGCCCTGTCATTGCCCCGGGTCCCTGCAACGATCACTTCGTCGCCCTGACGCGGTTTTCTCGTACCGTCGTTCATCGTCGCCTCAAGGACCTTTCCGTCGGATCGGGTTACCCGCAGGACAATGGTCTGGACAACAACCTGCCCTTTTCCCCCGTTGAAGAGGAGGTGGATGGATGCATCGGGGCGCTCTTTGGTAAGCTGGAGATCCACGTACTGTTCCGGGGGAAGGGTATCGATAGCAACTGCAGTGACCGTTACAGATGCTGCCGGGAGGGAGACCGTTGCCGTCGGAGAGACCGGGGAGGGCGATGTTTCTGCCGGCTGGAGCAGAGTTCCGGTCGGGCTTGTGCAACCGGCCAGAAGCGCACAGAGAAAAAGCCCGGAGAGAGCGAGCAGGACAGGGATGTATCTCATGCAGAATGCTTACAATCTGTTCATATTACTGATTTGTGCTTCGCCGCGGGAGAGTGCCGGCCGGGGACCGTTTTCTTCCTGCAGCAATTCCGGCTGGTTATTCTTCGCGAAATGGCGGGAAAGAACAGTTAAATTAAAAAGGACACCCGGATTAACTTTACATATCAGGAGTCAAGGGAATGTTCTGTCCTAAGTGCGGAAAAGAGACTGATGCCTCCGGGAAATATTGTCAGTGGTGCGGGGCGGATATCGAATCTGTCCCGGCAGCTCCTGCTTTGCCCCCGGAGGAGGAGGAAACTCCCGAAGTCGGCATGTATGCCGGGCTCGGGCGGCGGTTTGTCGCGTTCATTATCGATATAATTCTCATAACGATCATTGGATCTGTCGTGATCGCGTTCTTATCTCTTGCGAACGGGGTAAAATACGCGTATTTCATGGCAACCGGGGTCCCTTACAGTACCCTCACGGAAGCCGGGACGCTCGATGCGGCCCTCGGCCCGGCGATCGCTGCGTTCGGGATGTTCTTAATCATCGTTCCCTGGGTCTACTTTGCAGGATTTGAGTCCTCACGAAGCCAGGCAACCCCGGGAAAAGTGCTCATGCACCTGATCGTCACCGACCTGTCGGGGAATAAACCCACATTCGCACGGACAACCCTCCGGTTCTTCGGAAAATACCTGTCTGCATTAATAATCTTCATCGGTTTCCTGATGATCGGGCTCACCAAGAAGCGCCAGGGTCTTCACGACAAGATCGCAGGCAGCCTGGTCCTCCTCCAGGACTAAATACTTTTTTCAATGGAGAATTTCTTCCAGTCTAAAATCCCCCCATATCAACGGCTGCCGGTTTTTACCCTGAAAAAGGAATTCATCTCGTGGAAATTGCCACTCTCCCTGCTCATCATCTCGTTCTTTGTTATCGGGACTGCAGTTGCCCAGCCATCCCGTTCCGCATCAACATCAGCAGTCAGCCCCCCACCGTGGAAACGGGGGGTGCCTGCATTATCACGGTATATGCAATGGGAGAACATTATGTGCCTCTTAATGGAGTTGACATAACCCTCGTGAGCAGGATAAAGGGGGCGACCCTGTCACCGGAATCCGGAAAGACTGACGAATCCGGACGGTTCGAATCGGTCATGTTTGCAAACAATGTGGAAAATCCCATGATAACTATAGCCGGAGCAGCGACAACTTCGAAAAATTTTACGGACAGCGAGTCTTTCAGGGTCGATATCCCGCTGCAGATACCTGCTTGGGAAAATGAGAAACCTGTTGCTGTCGTGTCCGCTGCACCTGTAGTCAGCGGGAACCGTCCCTATCAGGTTGCATTCTCTGCTGCAAACTCATCCGATCCGGATGGAATGATCGTTACGTACGACTGGGAGTTTGGTGACGGGGAAAAGGGCTCCGGTGTCAGGATCGTGCACGCCTATCCGCATTCTGGGGCTTTCATCGCAACCGTCACGGTGATGGATCACCGCGGGGGCCATTCGGATCCTGCATCCGTTGTTGTGCAGGTGCCTGAGAAAACCCTGCAGCAATCCATTCCTGGCAATCCCCTGATCCTGACCGTCATGACAGGGATCGGAATTGCCACCGTAGCAACCATAGTCCTGCTCAACAGAAAACGCGGGAGATAACGTTCGATCCTGCACATCAGAGCCTTCTGGGTTTACCGATACCGGATCTTCAGCCAGAGGAGCACGAGGATGAGGATGAACGTGATGGTGTTTGCTGCAATGATCGGGAGCGAGCTGACCCAGAACCCGTAGAGGGCCCAGAGCAGGACCCCGAAAGCAAAGAGGACGAGCATTGCAAGCGAGAGGTCCCGGGTCTCTTTGAGTCTCCAGGCCCGGGCAACCTGCGGGATGAACGAGATCGTGGTGAGAATGCCGGCAATATAACCGACAATAACTATCGTATCCATGAACCTCTCGTGAATTATTGGTGTGTCTCAAAGATACGGTTTTTTCTTGGTGCTCCCAGTCTGTATCCGGCTGGACCGGGCCGTTCATCTTACGGGATGGCCGGTTCCGGTGAGAACTGGTCGGCGACAACCAGCCACCGGCCCTCCTCGCGGACAAGGAAGAACATATCCCGGCCCTGCATGGCCAGTTCCTGTCCTCCCATACCGAAGGTGATACTGAAAAGGTACGTGACTACAGCACATGTTCCCCCGGCATAGATCTGGACACGGTGATCGGTCTCGGTCCACGCGTGGATTGTTGCAGACAGGGAAAACCCTTTCCAGCCTGCAACATATGCCTCCTGCCCTTCCAGCCTTCCCGGGGTTGTCGGGACAATGGCAACCGCACCGGGATGGATGTACTGCCGGAATCCTTCCTCGTCCCAGGAATCTGTCCAGCAGCGGTTCATCGACCGGATCATCTCGATAACCTGATTTTTATCATCGTTTTTTGTCATCTGTATCTCCAGACCGGATATTGAGCAACCAGGGTAAAAAGGAGCAGGGGGCACAGGGTGAAAGTGCTGCAGAAAAAGTGCGCGGGATCAGAGTTTCACAGGAGTGCCGTCAAAATGATGAAAGGCGGATCAGGTCCGGTCTTCCGGGAAATTCACGAGGACCAGTTCCTGCACCTCTCTGAGCCAGGCCCTTCGCTGCGCATCAGTACTGGTGACGATGATGCCAAACATCCTCCGATGGAAGACCTGAACGCCGCAGAATGCAAAGATGCAGTCCTTCCAGAGCCGCTCGAGGGGATCCCCGAAGGCCTGCAGCTCCCGTTCATGAGGGGTATTGGATGTATTGAAGACCAGTGCGGCCTTTGCATTGAGGAGTCCTTCGGGCACGCCCTCGCCGGCATCGGTCTCGGCAAACCGGTAGGCCACTCCCGGGCGCAGGACCCGGTCGATCCATCCTTTCAGGATTGCGGGAGGCATTCCCCACCAGTCGGGATGGATGATAACAATGCCATCCGCGGATGCGATCTCCCGGCAGTGCTCAGCTATTTTTAGGGGAAGACTGGCACCGCGGGCGATCTCCGGGTGCGGGAGTATGGGATCGAACTCTTCTCGGTACAGATCATGAACGGTGACCCGGTGCCCGGATTCGCGGAGCGTGCAGGCAGCCACGTCCGCTATTGCATGATTGAAACTGCCTGCTCGGGGATGGGCCAGGATAACGGAGATCTGCATGACGGTTCCTATTTCCGGGCGGTTGCCTTGAAGAAGGTATAACAGAAGACGCCATCCGGTTCAGCAGTCCGGTAGAGCGCCGCAATTCCCCGTTCCCATGCCCCGGGGCTCATGAGTGCCTTTTGCCTGACCTCGTCTGCAACTCCTTCGACCATGGCCGTGAAGGTGAGTTTCGTGAACCCTTCGACAAGTCCCGGGCGGGAGGCATCGACATAAACCATCCGTGGCGAGATTTGCACGTCCGTATATCCCGCACCGGTAACCAGTGGGTAGAGCTGCCTGCCGATCAGGGCGTTTCCCCCGATCTGCCGCTGGAGCTCTACCAGGCAGTCGACGGCCCGCCGGGCATCCTCGTTCTCGGGATGGAAAAACGTTGAGCCATGGTCACCCTCGATAACGGTGAGCGTTCCGCCTTCTTTGAGGAGCGGACGCAGGTGTTCCAGCGCCCGAACCGGTTCTGCGAGATGCTCCAGTACAAAACAGACAAAGATATGATCGAAGCTGGCCGGTTCAAACGGGAGATGGAAGATATCTCCCTGCCGGAACGTGACGTTGGTTATCCCCTCCTTTCGGACATTGTCTTCTGCCAGACGGAGCGAATCTTCGGAGATATCGATTGACGTGATCTGCGCTTTCGGGCTGTTCTTTGCCAGGATCACGGTCTGGGCCCCGATCCCGCAACCGGCTTCGAGAACCCGGGAGCCGGCCGGGTAGTGGGTATCATGGTGGAGAAGATCCGTCAGCGTCTGGGCCTGGTCCGAGAGCCGCTCTGACTCGCGGGCAGAGTATCCGTGGACATATTTGTGATGCGTCATGGTCATACCGAGTATTGTACAATTTTGTCGTTTGTTGTACAAAAATGTACTGTAATGTCAGGTGAAGTATTGCTTATTCTTATGGGGGTTCTGTTTGCATAGGGGGAGATCTTCCAGATGAAAAATTTTGCTCCATAGAAATCATTTCGACCTACAAAACGCTCCCGAGTTTGCGTAACATTTATCATAGGGGGGTCAGACGGGTACGTCCTGTGCCAGCAAAACGGTGTAATGTGGGTAAGCGCCGTCGGAAATTTTCTTTGTGACTGGTTGGTTACAAGCCACAACGTATCTTTGTACCCACACGACCCCCCCAGGGCCCCTCCCATTTCTGAGCCAAATTTTGGTAGTTTTACGAGGTTATTGGAGAGATTGTTCCGACTTTTCCGCTGAGGGGGGTCGCATGGGTACAAAATTGTACAAGGGGAGAGATGGGTATCAAAAAAGGGATTCTCCAGAGTAAAAAATTTCAGTCAGGAGATCCGGACAACGACAATTTGCTGGATGGTGAAAAGAAAAGAAGGCCGGGGCCGAGATTCGAACCCGGGTCGGAGGATCCACAGTCCTCTAGGATAACCAACTACCCCACCCCGGCATGTTTGATGACGGTCCTCTGTCAGAGAACTAACAGATGTCCCTTTTACATTGGCACCGGACTCTGATTAATCTATCCTTGCAATCGACGCCTGAAACAGCAGGTTGTCCGGTACCGGATCGTGCAGGAAAACCGTCGCGCCGATGAGGTGACTATAATAATGTCGGGCATCCATTACATATCAGGTGGCTCTGAACACTCACTCCTGAGATGAATGCGCGGTGCGGCATCCGGCGCAGCACGGGACCTAAGGGGATTTTTACCCGAATTTCAGAGCAGGAATACGAGCGAGGGTGAAATTATGGCGGAAAATCCGAAGATCAGGACGCCGATCGTCTGTGTAATGGGACATGTGGATCACGGGAAGACCTCGCTCCTGGATCGTATCCGTGGATCATCGGTAGTGAGTTCCGAAGTGGGTGCCATCACCCAGCATATCGGCGCCACTATCGTTCCCATCGATGCCATCCGGACCATGAGCGGGACCGTGGGAAAATCGTCCATCAATATTCCCGGCCTGCTCTTTATCGATACTCCGGGACATCACGCTTTCACCACGCTCAGGGCGCGGGGCGGGGCGCTTGCGGATATGGCAATCCTTGTTGTCGATATCAACCAGGGATTCCAGCCCCAGACTATCGAGGCGCTCCAGATCCTGCGGAACTGCCGTACGCCTTTTGTCATTGCGGCAACCAAGATCGATCGGATCCATGGCTGGAGGGTGAACGAGAATGAGACATTCCTCTCATCGTTTGCCAAACAGAACGAACGGGTGAAAGGCGATGTCGAGAACAAGACCTACGAGATCGTAGGCAAACTTTCTGAACTCGAGTTCTCAGCAGACCGGTTTGACCGGGTCTCGGATTTCCAGCGCAATCTCGCTATTGTCCCGGTCAGCGCCCACACCGGCGAGGGAATTGCGGATCTGCTCCTTGTCATGATCGGCCTTGCCCAGCGGTACATGAGCGATGCGCTCAAGCTTGCGGTCGAGGGGCCGGGGGCCGGCACCGTTCTTGAGGTCAAGGAGGAACGGGGCCTCGGGACAACGCTCGATGTTATCCTGTATGACGGGACACTGGGACTCGGCGACGAGATTGCCGTGGCCACGCAGGACAGCATCGTTGTCACGAAAGTCCGGTCGCTCCTGCAGCCCCGCCCGATGAAGGAGATCCTCATCGAAGACCGGTTCGAGCGGGTCAAGTCCGTTGCTGCAGCAGCAGGAGTCAAGGTCACGGCCCCCAATCTTGAAAAAGTCATTGCCGGGTCGCCGTTCTTCGTCATCCGCGGCAACCGGGATGAGATAGAGGCCAGGATCAAGAAAGAGATGACCGAGATCCATGTGAATCTCGCCGAAGAGGGTATCGTCATCAAGGCCGATACCATCGGGGCCCTTGAAGCCCTCTGCAAGGAACTGGAAGGCAAAGAGATCGGCGTTATGCGGGCGCAGGTAGGGCCGGTCAGCCGGCATGATCTCATCGAGACCGAGACCATCAAGAATTCCCAGTTCCGCGTTCTTCTCTCCTTCAATACACAACTTCTTCCCGATGCAGCGGAGATGATAAAAAACCCGCTCTACACCCAGGTAAAGGTTTTCGAGGGCCAGGTTATCTACCAGCTCATCGACCAGTATCTCGAATGGCGGGATGAGCAGAAGCGGCTGCAGGAGAAGCAGCGCTTTGAACACGTGGTCATGCCGGCCAAGATCCGGCTCCTGCCGGATTGTGTCTTCCGCCAGAGCAACCCGGCCGTTGTCGGCGTGCGGGTACTGGGCGGGAAACTGCGCAGTGACGTGAACCTTATCCACATGGATGGCAAAAAAGTCGGGCATCTCAAGACCATGCAGCTCCGGCAGGAGACCATCCGCGAGGCTGATTCCGGCCTTGAAGTGGCGATATCCATCGAAGGCGCAACGGTTGGCCGGCAGGTGAGCGTTGGCGACGACCTGTTTGTCGATGTTCCCGAACGGCATGTCAAAGTCCTTGAGAAAGAGATGATAAAGACCCTCAACAGCACGACCCAGGAGGTTCTTGCGGAGTATACCGCAATGCGCCGCAAGTCCGAACCCTTCTGGGGAAAATGAGCTGGGATCCGGCCTTTTTGGACGCGAGGATTTAATAGCGTACCAGTATAATTAAATGGGTACTTCTCATGTGTAGGCTAAAATGCCGGCAGCCGGAGACGTGAAAAAACCTCTTGGCAGGTTTAAAAAATAAAAATATTTGTGGAGCAAACAGCAATGGTTGAGTTTAAATTCGTTGTATCAGACCCCAAGACCGGTCGTGCCTACAATGTTGACGCCAGCGGCGGGGCAGCAGGTTCGATTGTTGGGAAACGTATCGGTGACGAGATAGACGCGGGATCCCTCGGGCTTGCCGGATACAAGATCAAGATCACCGGAGCATCCGACCGGACCGGGACTACTGCAAAGCAGAGCCTCCCGGGTGCAGGCCGCAAGAAACTCCTTCTTGCAGGCGGCGTAGGGTTCCACCCCACCATGGACGGGGAGCGCAGGAGAAAGACCATCCGGGCAAACGAGATCACCCAGGACTTCGTCCAGATCAATGCCCGGGTCACTGCATACGGGGAGAAGTCGCTTGACGAGCTCTTCCCGAAAGTTGAGGGCGAGAAGAAAGAGAAAGTGCCGACTGCAAGGGTCGGTAAACGGTAAAATATCTTTTTTCGGGTTTTTCCCTTTACCGGAATTATCTTCTGGTGAAAAAATAGTCTTTAAGGAAAATTATATCGTAGAGCTTATGCTCACGAGTCCATAGGCTGATGAATTCTTCTGGGACGCGATTGCTTTTCCGCCCTTCCAGATCTCCACCACAAGATCGTGGCGGGTTGATGTATCCAGTTTCTGGAAGGTAGCCTGCACTGTTCCGCTTGTTGTATTTACCGAATACACCTTGTCACCGGAACCCCGGACGGTTTCAAGCGCCCCGGGTGCCCCGTACTTCCCCGAGTATCCACCGATATAACTGGCTTTCACAAAGACTCCCTCAGCAGGAACGCTGACGGCAAGGGTCTCTACAAGGGTTACACTGGATGCTGCGGAAGCTGCGGATGTCGTTGTTATGGCCGTTGTTTTCGATACACCGTTGCCGGATCCTGCCGGTGTGGGAGTTACCGTTGATGATGGGGTTGTTGTCGGTGTGGCGGAGCCTGCATTGCCGCCTGCAAAGAAAAAAACCAGTGCAATGGCCACTACGGCAACGATCCCGACTACTACGGCTATCATCACCCATGGCTGATCCCAGATATCCTTTTGTCTTCGTCTCATGGTCTCACCATATCTGCTTGAAAATACATGACGGATGCATCACCAAATACTTTCCTAAAAGTCTCGGCCCCCGGTGGTACGCGTATTAGAAAACCGGGTTTAATTTTTTGATAAGGACTGCCGAAGCGCTTCCCGGAGATCTTCAAAGGGAATATGGTTCTTTCTGGCAATCAGGACGAGTGCGGCTGCAGGGAGGAGATGCCCGTCAAAATCTTCCCTGATGATCCGGTTCATCTCCGATACAACCTCTGTTTCCTGCATATTCTTTGCCTGCACAATCCGCTGGATCAGTTCCTGCGTGGGATCATTCCGCTCAAAAATCGCGGATGTTGGTTTGAAACCAACGGGGATGTTCACTTCCGCCAGATCGAACCGGGGAGAGAAAACCCCGTTTTCCTGACGGATAAGCCCATCCTCCTCCGCCCGCCGCAACAGGAGGTTTGCCTGCTCCGTGCTCATCCATTTCCGGTCAAGCGCATAATAATAGACCAGCTCGTTCTTACGCATCCCGGTCTTGCGGGTATGCTTGAAGGGAGCCGCAAGGGCAATCCGGATGGTCACTTCGGGGCACCAAGCAGGATGTTTTTCATATCGAGCGCATCCAGACCTTCCCCGCGCCCCTCCTTTGCAATATCGATATCGGTCCGGGAGGCCTGGTCCGTAAGCCGGATATAAAATATGTCGTTTGCTATCGGAACCTTGCCCCCTCCGCGGAGTGCAAGGGCAAGGACGGAGATCTGGAGATCCACTGCTTCCGTGATAACGCCGGGTCGCAGGACATCGGGCGTGATATCGCCGAACGTTGCCCGATCCACTGCGATCTGGACACGGGTCTTGACTTTGACCAGTTCCTTCCCGGTTGTCTTGGTTGACTCTTCATTGTCGAGGCCGGCAATGTATTTCAGGGTCTCGTTGAATGGCATCCCCATTGCGAACGAGAGATCCACTCTCTGGGGGAAACGATAATAGATCTTTCGCATAGCTAGAGTTGGTTGGTCTGAAAGAAAAAAGATTGCTGATTATTATTGATTATTCGAGCAACACTGCGTTGATAACGCCGTCCTGGCCCGGGCGGCTCATGATACGGGCGCGGCCGAGCTCGGTCTTGAGGATCGCTCCCTTGGTGAGAAGGTTCCGCCTCACATAGTTCGGGTTTGCACTGTTCTCTTCGACAGTCTGGATCTTGACTTTCTTGGTCTCGCCGTTTGAGAGGTTGGTAACGTTGGCGTATTCTGCCCTGAGCGCACGAACCTTGGCGTTGGCGCCATAGGTGCGAAGGATCCTTCTCCGGTCAGCCCCGATGTGGGTGTCTGCCGGTGCAAGACCGATCTCAGCGCGTCTCTTCATCTGTGCCGGGCGGCGCCTGCCACCTGTTACCTTCCGTATGGATTCTCCCTGCCACTGCATGGTGTCACTCTCTAGTTATATTTCTTCAGGATGCGTCCCGAAGATGGTGCTCTATATATTGACTGCTTTTTTATTTATAGTACTACCTGACTTTTCCCTGAACCGGAGTTGGATCCTCCTCAAGAGAGGATGGAGGCCAGGAGTTCTGCAACCCCGTCCCCGGTCTTTAGGTTGGTCCGGAATACCGGCATGGATGGATTGTACCGCTTGATGTCGGACTGCATGCGGTCAAGGTTGGCGCCAACGAGCGGGGCCAGATCGACTTTGTTGATCACCCCGATAGTGCAGTCACGGAACATCATCGGGTGCTTGTTGACCACATCATCCCCTTCCGTTGAACTCACGACAACCACGCGTTTTTCAGCTCCCAGGCGGAAATCCGTGGGACAGACCATGTTTCCCACATTCTCGATGAAGAGGATGTCTATCTTGTCGAGCGGGAGGTGCCCGATTGCGTGTTCCACCAGGTGGGCGTCGAGATGGCATTCCTTGCCGGTGTTGGCATTGTAGGCAGGAATTCCCAGTGCAACGATTCTCCTGAAGTCGTCGTCCCCATACACGTCCCCGGCAATGGCTCCTGCTTTCAGTCCTTTCTTTTCCAGCAGGGGAACCAGTCGTTCGATCAGGGCCGTCTTTCCGGAGCCGATGGCACCTAAGAGATCGAACGCCCGTACTCCATGGGCCTTCAGATGGCGGGCATTGCTGTCGGCGAGCGAGTTGTTGACGTCGTATACATCCTTTTCAATCCTGACGTCGATGTGATGCATAGTAGTTACGTTTGAGCGGACACTGTTTATACCTTGACCCACAAACGATCCTGCAATGGCGGAAGGCGAGTGTATTCTGTATCCCTGCTACTTCAATGCAGCATATTCCCGGGCAGAAGGGAGGCGGGTTCCGCGCAAGCTTGGTTCGAAGGCACCCGTACTCACCGATCTTGAACGCGCACTCAGGAAGAACGGGGTGAACTACCGCGTGGAGGAGCGGCACCACCCGGCCCACTGGTCCCGGCGTGAAGGGTGTATCATTGCTGAATGGACCAAGAGCAAGGAAGTTCTCATCCGCAGGGTTGCCGAGAAGATGGAGGTGCGGAAGTGAGCGGAATGTACGATCTCCATACCCACTCGATCCTGTCGGATGGGGAGATGCTCCCGATCGAGCTCATAAGGAGAATGGCAGTAGCCGGGTATACCACCGTCGCAATAACCGATCATGTTGATACTTCCAATGCAAAATCCGTCCTCGCCACTCTTGCCGAGGTACGGGAATCGGCCGGACTCTTTGGTGTGAACCTTCTGTGTGGTATTGAGATCACGCATGTGCCCCCGGCACAGATTGCCGGTCTCGCCCGGTCAGCGAAATCGGCAGGGGCGGATATCGTGGTTGTACATGGTGAAACTCCTGTTGAACCGGTTGCAGAAGGTACTAACCACGCAGCCTGTACCTGTAAATATGTCAATGTGCTTGCCCACCCGGGACTTGTCACCCGTGCGGATGCAGAATCTGCAGCAAAGAACGGAGTTGCCCTTGAACTCACTTCCCGCGGGGGACACAACCGCACAAACGGGCATGTTGCCCGGATCGGAAAGGATGCGGGTTGTCAGCTCGTGGTGGATTCGGATGCCCATGCCCCCCACGATATCCTGGACCGGCGCGCGAAAAAGATTGTTGCAAGGGGGGCGGGATTGAGCGAAACTGAATGTAAAAAGGTATTATCTTTAAATATCGACCAATTGCTCAATTCCTGATATCTCTATTTATACTTTCACGCAACACTTAAATACTGACGCGTCGCACATATATAGATTACTAAAATATTTTAGTACCATCATATCCCCGAGGTTGTTGTGAAAGTTATTGGCCGGTCAATGAGCACAATTGGCGACCGGATGCTCATTATCCAGTGCGATGCCGCCCAGCTTCCCGCATTGTACAGCGAAGTAACGGACCGCCGGATGAAACCGGTGGGAAAAATCCAGGATCTCTTTGGCAATGTGAAAGCCCCCTATGCCGCAGTGCTCTGCCGGGAAAAATGCACCGTCCAGCCCAATGAAAAACTCTTCGCAAAGTGATGGAACCTGCGGGATACCGGGTTCCATACAAAAAACGGCAAGAAAAGAAATAATCAGGTGAATGTGGATGCAGGAAATTGAAAAATTAAAAGTTCTCCAGTCCGAGCGCGAAGCGCTCAAATCGCGTACTAAACAGAAGGAACAGGAGAAAAAAGCTGAAAACCATACCGAAACCATCTGTCCCGAATGTGGGGGCAGGCAGCTTGTGCACGACTATGAGCGGGCAGAACTGGTCTGCCAGAGCTGCGGTCTTGTCATCGATGACGACTTCATTGACCGGGGTCCGGAGTGGCGTGCTTTCGACCACGATCAGCGGATGAAGCGGTCAAGAGTCGGCGCCCCGATGACCTTCACGATCCATGACAAGGGTCTCTCGACCATGATCGACTGGAGAAACCGGGATTCTTACGGCAGGGCAATCTCCTCCAAGAACCGCGCCCAGCTCTACCGGCTCCGCAAGTGGCAGCGCCGGATCCGCGTCAGCAATGCAACCGAGCGCAACCTCGCATTCGCGCTATCGGAACTGGACCGTATGGCCTCGGCACTGGGTCTCCCGAGGAACGTCCGTGAGACCGCAGCCGTTGTTTACCGTGATGCCGTGGACAAGAACCTCATCCGCGGCCGGAGTATTGAAGGGGTAGCCGCTGCTGCGCTCTATGCCGCATGCCGGCAGTGCAGCGTGCCCCGTACCCTGGATGAGATCGCGGAAGTGTCCCGTGTCTCAAGAAAAGAGATCGGCAGAACCTATCGGTTTATCTCCCGTGAACTGGGTTTGAAGCTCCTCCCGACGTCCCCCATCGACTATGTCCCGCGTTTCTGCTCGGGTCTCACCCTCAAGGGCGAAGTCCAGAGCAGGGCTGTTGAGATTCTCAGGCAGGCCGGGGAGAGGGAACTGACGAGCGGCCGCGGTCCCACCGGTGTGGCAGCTGCAGCAATTTACATCTCCTCCATCCTTGGCGGAGAGCGCCGCACCCAGCGCGAAGTTGCGGAAGTGGCCGGTGTTACGGAAGTAACCATACGGAACCGGTACAAGGAACTGGCAGAAAAGCTGGATATTGAAATTATTCTCTGATTTTTTTTCTTGCGGATTGAAAAGAAATCTTTTTGATCGTGCGCAGCCGAATTAGGAGATCAACTATGGCAGGGAGAAGACGTTTTTACTCGATATTCCTGCTCCTGCTTGCATTCCTCGTTTTGGGAGTGCCGCTTGTGGCAGGTTCCGTGGCAGTGTATGGTGTTTCGACAACCGGTGCTTCGCCCTACGGGGAGCAGTACTGTGTCACGTATTCCGTGCCGGCTCAGTCCGGTGAACTCTTCAATCAGGTTGTTGCGAATTTCACCGCCCCTGATGTCAGGGTAATTGTTATCGGCGGGGACAGCGGTTTTTCCAGTGCCACGGCATCACGGATAGAGCAGGCCGTATGGGATGGCCGGATACTGGTGATTTATCCCCCGTCAACGGAAAAGTTCAGCGACAGCCTGCCGCTGGTCACCAATGGCACTGCCCCCCTGGGGGAGGCTCTTGAACTCTCCACCCCGAACGATGCGGCCTCGCAGGCCGTCTTTTCCGGTATGGGAACACGGTTCAACACCACCTCACCGGCAACGGAGCGCGTGTCCGCCATATCCAAGGCCGGCACCATTCCGCTCCTGAAATATACAAATGGCGAACCTGCACTTGCCTATCGTAAATATGGCAATGGCTATGTGGCTGAATGGACGATGAAAAGCCCTGCCTCCTCTGTCTCCGGGCTGGATACCGATAAGATCACGGCCCGGCTCATCGCATCGCTTCTGTCCCCCGCCAGCACAACTCCTGCTACTTCGGCTACAACCGCTTTTACGACAACCGTAACGACATCCGCAGCAGCAACAACCAACGTCACCTCAACATCGGTTGGAACGCCAGCACCCTCAACCGGGAATATCACGGTACAGTCGAATCCTCTCGGGGCACAGGTCTTTGTCGATGGGATCTACAAGGGTGTAACGCCACTCGATCTGAGCGGACTTGCACCCGGGTACCATGCCGTCAAAATGACGATGGATGGGCGGTATGATTATGACGGCAGCGCATACGTGGTAAGCGGGCAACAGGTTACCTCGTTTGGTTCCCTTCCCCTCCAGGAGAAGAGCTCATCAGCAGTCACCACACTCCAGCCTACGACAACTCCTGTTGCCACAACTACAACAGCAGGCGCGTCGAGCGATCCGATAACGAACCCGGTAGTTCTTGCCGCTGCGCTCGGATCGGTCTCTGCTGCTATCGGGGCCTTTGCCACGATATACACTCATAAATTGAAAGAAAAGAAGGAATGATCCTCTCCATTTTTCGCTTGCGGTATCCCGGGGATACCAACAACTATATTCCTCAGATTCAAAACTTATAATCCACATCGCACGCGGGCTCGTAGATCAGGGGTAGATCGCTACGTTCGCAACGTAGAGGCCGCGGGTTCAAATCCCGCCGGGTCCATGCCTGTTTTTAAAAAGAGTTATGGTTGTTTGCCTGCCGGGAAATTTTCCGGGCATGACCAGAAAAGCCGGGAAGTCAAAACCGGTGGGAAATGCCCGGAATCCCAGCGTGATCAGTAACAACTATAAGGAATCCGCAGAAAAATAGTATGCCGCAAGTCCAAGCGACAAGGGCTCGTAGATCAGGGGTAGATCGTCACGTTTGCAACGTGAAGGCCACGGGTTCAAATCCCGTCGAGTCCATTCTTATTCTGTCAATGTAATTCCGTGACCGCAGGTCACGTCAGGATCGAAGGGCAGCGCCCTCGCGAAATGACGGGTTCAAATCCCGTCGAGTCCATTCTCATTTTGAAAAACTTCTTTCGTGACCGAAGGTTCCGTCAGGATTGAAGGGAAGTTCCCCCGTGAAAAGAGGTGGGCTATACAGGGGTTTTCGCTATACGGGCACTTCGTTCTATATACCAAACCGGGAAAAAGAGATGATAAAATGGTGACCGAATGAATCTTCAATCGATCCAGTCCAGAATCTGGCGGGGTTTTTCCTGTTCCTGTTTGATTATTATCTTCTGTTTGACTTTTTTTATCGCTTCGGTTGCCGGTGAAGCCTCTTCTTCAAATTTCCCGTAGTCCATATAATCGCGGGTGACCCAGTCATCCCCGCCTGCGGTGATCTCGGTGATGACCGGTTCCGGCGGCTCGATGGTGTCTGACGGGAGCGCTGGCGCTGCCGGTTCATGGGCAGAAGGGGGCTCCTGGACTGCCAGGAGCGGTGGCGCGGCGGTCAGGACCGGAGGAACCGGCGGTGAGACCTGCAAAGCTGCAGGCTGGGGTGCAGTGCGGCTGAGTAAAAAATCCACAAAATCCTCAACTTCACGCCGTTGTTCCGGGGACAGCCGCCCCAGCCGGTTCTCCAGTGACTCCACAGGTACCCTCCGATAAACCCTGAATAATTACATCTCGTGTTTTTCCTATTAAAAGGGCACACGATCCGGTGCGGCCGGGCTATTCCCACCGGTGCTGGTATCCCCGCTTCTGCACGGGCTGGCCATCGATTGTGACCGCCTTCTCTGATACAACCGTACCAATAATTGTGGCATCCACTCCGGCAACCGGGAACCGATCGGGTGCTATCGTGAAGATCAGTTCGTAATCCCCGCCGCCATACAGGGCGAGTTCGCGGGCCTGCGCCTCGGGAATGCCTGCCGGAAGGGAAAGTTTTGCAAAGTCAAGGGCAAACCCGCAGTCATTCACGCTCATCAGATCATAGAGCGAGAGTGCAATCCCGTCGCTGTCGTCCATCATCGCGCTTACCCCTGCCTTTCCCAGGAGTTGTCCTTCCGCAACCCGGGGCTGCGGCTCGAAGAGTGCCTTTTCGAACTGGTGGTACCCGTCCAGCCAGGCCTGTGCCTGTCCGGGCGTCCCGGTGATACAGATAAGATCCCCCGGCCATGCGCCGGTCCTCCGGGCAATATCCCTCCGGTCAACCAGCCCGAGACCGGTCGTCACGACCGTCAGCTCCCCGTGGCGATCAATGTCACCGCCGATGATCTCCGCCCCGTACTTCGTGCAGCAATCCTTTGCTCCCTGCATCACGCCGGCAAGGCTCTTCCAGTCATCAAGTCCGACTGCAATGAGCAGGTATTTCGGGGCGGCTCCCATGCTGGCAATATCGGATAGGGTAACCGCAGCGCTCATCCACCCGGCCTGCCAGTCGGTCATCCCCGGGACGAAGTCGGTTGTGCGGTGGAGCATGTCGGTTGTTGCCACCATCACCTGCCCGCTGCAGGAGAATTCGGCACAATCATCAAGGCATTTCTCCTTCCCGACAATTCCCATAACTACTTTCAGCAGTTCCCTGTCATCCACCCTTGCGCACCTCCTTACCTCGTTCGCTCTTATACTCCTTGAATATGTGCTCGATCATCTCGGTCTTCTTCTCCCGCTCGTGCTTATCCTGATTATCCTGCCAGCGGAGAAGAGCTGCATCAAACGCTTCCTTCCCGCAGAGTCCCTGTTTTCCGCGCACCTGGGTGAAGGTCTCCTTCTCTGAAAGGAGGGAGAGCCTGGCCTCCCTGAATGATGGAATCAACTGCGAATCTCCCTCCTGGAGAACCTTATCGCTGACAATAACCGCTCTGATACGCATCTCCATGAGTTCTTTGACAATACTCCGCCCCCAACCATCTGTTCTGGATACAAAGATGATATCTCCCTCATCGATCCCGACATCATCGAGGAGTTTTCTCAGGCCCTCTTTTGTCAGGGCATCCATCACTTTGACCGGCAGAACCTCCCCGTCCATGGAGAGTTCCGCGAATTTCTTGATCCGTGCGAGTCGCTTTACGAGATTGTAGTTGCGCCGCTCTTCCTTGTGCAGCCTTTTTTTGAGGCTCTGGATGACAGCATCCTTTTTTACTATTTCTGTATCCTTTGCCAGCTCCGCGTCCCGGGAAGAATGGGCCTTCCGGATACGCCCCTGAAGCCGCTGGATCTCATAATCCCGGCTCTTGAGCTCTTCCTGAAGCTCGGCAACATATGTCCGGAGACGTTTCACCATCCCGTCCAGCATACGGACCCGCTCATCATGTTTCGCATCAGGCTGGACCGCCGGGGGCGCTGTTTTTTCAATAGGCATCGGCATCTTCATGTCGCCGATAACCTGTTCGAGCGACTGGCCGCGGATCACGCGGGCCCGCACCTCGTCCAGATCATGACCGGGGGGGATCCTCTTTAGGAGATTCTGAAACTTGTGCCGGTACTGACGGTAGGCATCGAGTGCTGCTGAGAGCGCATCCCGCTCATGATCGTTGGCATAGGAGAACGGGGCGGTGAGCTCGATTTTCGTCTCAACGCTCACATCCTGCTTTGGCGTATATGCAACCGCCGAGAATGACCGGCGGATCTTCTCGACCGTGAATGGCATCTCCTGCACATCGGATGCGATGATGAGCGGCTTTCCCACCTTGTAGAGCGATTCTATCACATCGGACATGGTCATCTGCCGGGAACTTGCCAGGTGGAGAAGGTTGCCGTCCAGATCGAGGGCGGCTGTGGCCGTGGTCGTGCCAGGATCAATTCCCACGATAAGATACCGGGGTTTTCCTGACAGCGGCCGGAACCGTATGCGCTCCAGGCGCTTCCCGCTGATCCTGACCTGCACATCCGCTCCCCGGTAGTTGGGAACCGGTACCTGGTCGCGTTTGGCAAAGACCCGGAATGCCACGCGGCTGCACCCCCCGAATGCCCGGGTCTCCTTCTTCTCGTAGCGCAACCCTGCAGCAACAAGCGCCATCTCAATCTCCCGTCCTTTCAACTGCACAGCCCCGTGCATTTTCCGGACGTACCGGTTCTGGCTCCACCCGCCTTTCCCGGGAGAGCGGTGGCGACTTGCAACTATTTCGCTCTCGTTCTCAAACGCGATTACTTCCGCTCCTGCCCCGAGAGAGGCAACCTGCGCGGTGGTCCGTGCCTCGGCAAAGGGATCGAACCGGTTGAAACTGATATTGAAGCGGGCGGCAACTTTTCCAAGGGTCTCCTTGCGCTCTCCCCCGGTTACCTGCACAAAGCGTGTCTGCGGGGGAAGCGCCTGTAAAAAGAAGAAGAGTTCGTGCTGGTCAACAGCGATCTCCTGGATACTGTCAACGGCAAGGATGTCCGGCCGTTCCTCGGCGAGAAGGCGGAAGAGCCGGAACATCGAGACTTCGGATTCGCTCTCAATGGTCTGGCCCGTCATGCGGACAAGGGCGTACATGGGCCGCCGTGACCGCGACCGGACAGAGCCTTTGATGATGTCGATACCGAAAACCTTCAGCCGATCACCCATCGCAGTGCATCCTCGCGATCGTAGTCCAGCTGGTATTTCCGCTTGAAAAACGCGAGAATATTATCGATATCCCTGAGCAGGATTGTTTCTGCGTTCGGGTGATCCCTCGCAGTCCACTGCGGCCAGTCGATGAGGATGCATTTCCCCTCCTCGATGAGGATATTATACTCGGACAGATCTGCGTGAATGATCCCGAGCTCGTAGGCGCTCTGGACATTGTTCAGGATCTCGTCAAGCACTTCGGCGGGACACTCGAGCCGGCAGCGGTTGAGGCTGGTGCCGGTGATAAGCGACATGACAACCGCATGCCGGTTATTCTCTATGGGGAGAGGTACGCTGACCTTCGGGTGCAGGGCAGTGAGGGCTTCGTACTCCCGTTCTGCAGATTTTTTGGAGGCGATCAGCCAGGGGCAGTGCCCCTCCTCGGGCATATAATCCCGGTTGAGCCGGGCTGATGAGAACGAGCGCCCGCCTACCCGGTGAAACTTGATCGCTACCGGTCCAAGGCCGAGAGCCTCGTAAACAACGGATTCCTTGCCTTCCCCGATCTGGGAACCCAGTGCCGAGATGGTCCCTTTCTTTGAGAGCGAGGCAAGAGCAAGGGTGTCATAACCCCCGAAGACCAGAGCGTAGCCGTCGTAGGGAACGGGATTGAACCGGACCATCCCCCATTCTATGAGGCGCGAGAGCCGGTAATTGATCTCCGATTCAGAGAGCTTGGTTGCGGCTTTCAGGTGTTCGAGCGGTACCCAGGAGTACTTTTTCATCCCCCGCTCAAGAGCGAGGAGGATGGTTTTTTCATACTTATTGAGTGTGCGGATGTGTTCCGCTGAGACTGCCATATCCGTTAGAGTTGTTATGTTGCAGAATATAAAATCGCATCTTTGCGGGCAGGTCTGCACTGCAGCATAACCTTAAACATCTTTTATCAACCAGAATAGATCTGGTTCGACGCATGCAGTGCAGCAAATGTGGGAGGGAAGCGGTCCTCTTCCAGCAGTATTCAGGACGGTATCTCTGCCGGGAACACCTGGCTGTTGATATCGAATCCCGGATCAAACGGGATATCCGTACCGGACGGTGGATAAGACCGGACGATCATCTCGCGGTTGTGCTGTCCGGCAGCAAACGCAGCCATGCGCTCCTGCTCTTTTTCCATAGGCTCACGGCCCCGCGCCGGGATGTCCGGATCTCTGCGATTGTGATCAACGGCTGTCCTGCCGGTTACCACGGGTCCTCCCAAATAGAAGAACTGGCAGATACCCTGGGAATCCCCTGCCATACCGGGTCACTGGGGGATGAGTTTCCGCGGGCCCCAGAGGAACCCGCGAGGGATAACTCTTCCGGCGATCCCTGCGGCCGCTGCCAAATACTTCGCCATGAAGCAATCGAAAGAATTGCACAAAGAGAGGGAATCACCAGAATAATTTCTGATCGGACCCTTGAGGATCAGGCAACGAAGATCCTTGAAAATATTCTCCGGGGGCAGGTAGAGAATCTTCTCCGGAAGAGCGAAAGTTCCGGTCCGATCCCATGGATTGAGCCGCTGGGATCGATCCCCCGCACTGAAGCGGATCTCTATGCGGATCTCCTGTGCCCCGGCAGAGACGAACCTGTGTGCCCGAAGTGCGGGTGTGGTTTTTCCGATGAAATCAGGGATCTGCTGGACGATTATACAAAGCGTCATCCGGCTACACCGTATTCCGTGTTGGGAATCGGTGAGACTCTTTGCGGGGACACCAGGATTTGCCGAAATGAAATGGAGGTACGTTCGCATGCCGCCTAAACGGGGACGGGTCTGGCGGGCGGTGAGGAACTCACCGGGGATCCAGATCTCGATCTACTTCCTTGCATTTGCCCTTCTTATCGGGCTGTACACTTTCATTTTCCATGAATACTATCCGCTTTTTGAGAACAAATCGATCTCGTGGGTCAATGCCCTGATGTTCGTTGTCGAATCGATGACCACCGTCGGATACGGTGATCTCCTCCCATTTGCCAGCGACTTCACCATGCTGCTTGCAATCCAGATCATGATCTCGGGTGTGATCATGATCTTCATCGTGGTGCCGCTCCTCCTCGCCCCGTTCCTGACCACACTTCTTGCCCCCTCGCCACCGCGGCGGACACCCCATACCCTCTCCGGGCATACGGTTATATTCGGGCATGACGAGCTCACGAAATCCGTTGTGGACAGCCTGACGATATCCGATCACGATATTGTCATAATCGAGGATGATAAGGCAGCAGCAATGGACATTGCCATGCAGTACCGCCATAAAGCGTATATTGTCTGGGGGGAGTACACCGATCCTGCCACTTGGTCGGCTGCCCATCTGGCAAATGCCCGGTACGTGGTGATCTGCAAGGATGAGCGACTGACTGCAAGCATCCTCCTTGGTATCCGGAAAATGGCAAAAGGCAAGATCATTGCAGTTGTCGATAAGCTCTCGTTCGACCGGTACCTCAGGTATGCCGGTGCGGATTATGTCCTCTCCCCCAAACATTCCACCGGTCGAATACTTGCACGCCACGCGGTTCTCAATCCGATGGGAGACTCCGTTCCGGAGATCCCGGGTCTTGATCGGATCAGCATCAATCTCGAACAAAAGCCCGACCGGGAGCTGCGCCTGATCAATATCCCGGTTGTCATGGGCTGCCGGGCGGATGGCAGGAACCTGCGGGAGCTGGATCTCTTTGGCCGTTACGGAGTCATGGTCTTTGCCCTCTGGAAATCAGGTATCTTTGTCCCGTGGCCGAAAGACGACATCATCATCGATGATACCACGTCCCTCTTCCTCTTTGGCAGGGCAACGGACATTGTTGATGTGATCCGGGATGAGTTCGATGCCGATGGGCGGAGGGAAGCGCGTGCCGTGATCGCGGGATTCGGGGATGTGGGAGTTGCAGCCTACCGGGAACTCACACCTTCGAAGATCTCGTGCCTGGTAGTGGACTCACGCCGTCATGCAGGTGTGGAGAACCAGATCGTGGGTAATGCCGAGGACGAGAGCGTCCTTCGGGAGGCCGGCATCGAGAGCGCCCAGTACTGCATCATTGCCCTCAATGAAGATGATGTGAATATCTTTGCAACCCTGATGGCCCGCAACCTCAACCCGGCCATCCGCATCCTGGCACGGGCCAATGATCCGGGATCGGTTGACAAACTCTACCGGGCCGGGGCTGATTATGTGGCCCTCCTCCCCATGATTGGGGGCCAGACAATTGGGAGGATCATTCTCTCCGACATTGTCACCATCCTCCTCGATCTGCCCAATGGTGATATTGTCGTTCTTGTCACGATTCCCAGATCCGCGCTCAGGACCGTAGGCGGTATTGCCCGGAAGACTAGTGTCCGGGTCATTGGTATAGAGAGCGTCAGCCGCCTAATCGTTGCGCCGGGAGCTGAAGAGGTGCTTGAAAAAGGCGATATCGTGATCGCAGTGGGAACTTCCGAACAGTTGAAAAAGTTCCTCCATCAATTATAACAAAATGATGTGCAAAGACGGCGACCTGGGGTGCAGGATGGGCCAGGTAGAACAGATGATCCGGTACGCGTACTGGAACTCGGGGTGCAAGGGAATTGTGATCGGCCTCTCCGGGGGTATAGACTCTGCGGTTGCGGCAGCCTTCTGCTGCCGGGCGATCGGCCCGGCAAAGGTCGTGGGAATCTCTCTGCCGGCAAAGGTTAGCAACCCCGCGGATATCCGGGACGCGGCTGAACTATGTACACAACTCGGGATGGCGCACCAGGTGATCGATATCGAACCCATGCTCTCCGCGTACCGGAGCATGCTCGGGTTTGTGGAGACCCCGTACCTTCTTGGCAACCTGATGGCCCGCATCCGCATGACCGTCCTCTTCTACCATGCCAACCGGGACAACCGGCTGGTCTGCGGCACATCCAACCGGAGCGAGTACATGCTCGGCTACTGCACCAAGTACGGCGACAATGCCGCCGACATCCAGCCGATCCTGCACCTGTACAAGAGCGATGTGTATGTCGTTGCCCGCGAACTTGGGATTCCCGATTCTATCCTGAAGAAGACCCCCTCAGCAGGCCTCTGGGAAGGGCAGAGCGATGAGAAAGAGATCGGTCTTACGTACGCTGAGATCGATACGTCACTCAAGTCCCTTGAGATCCATAACTGGCAGCCGGTATCCCCGACAGAAGAAAAAGTGCTGGCTCTTGTGAAAAAGAGCGCCCACAAGCGCCTTTCTCCCCCTAATCTTTTAGCAGTACCTCAAAAAGCGGCAGGTACTTCTCCGGAACATTGAGGAACTCCAGAGCACTGCCATTCCCGACAAGGTTGTACAGGGGGCCTTTGCAGATCCGGTGGTCCCCCCGGCCGGCCCGGGATCTGAGGATCCTTGCTTCCGGTGCGAACGGGTATTCCGGATTTTTCCGGAGTTCCCCCGAAATGAGTTCATAATAAACCGCTCCCTTACGGCTCTCGTATTCCCCGTACTCGCTCTCAAAAGCGGTAGATACGATGTTGGCCATGGAGAGGATCCGGTCCCGCGAGGGGTTGATCGTGATGTGGCCGTATCCTGGGGGAATGATGACAACATCACCTTTCTCTGCCTTGATCAGAACCACGTCATTGAGCTTGCGGGACTGGAGTAGGTAATGGGCCTCGCCTTCCAGGACTTCATACACTTCCGGGTACCCGATACCCGCCGGGTTCTGCGGGTGGTAATGACCTTTGGTCTTGACCCATTCGCCGCAGAGATCGCGGGGGGGTATGACGGTCAGGTCATAGCGGAGGTTATGGGAATGGAGCCAGTGCCAGTCCGCGTCTGATTTTGCCAGATCGCGGTACATAAAATAGAGGGGCTCGCTGCACGCGCACGAAGGATCGGCAAGGACAGGGCGCATCTCCCCGATTGTCCGCACTCCCGGGGCTGGCAGCTCCCCATCCCATCCAAGCATCACTTCTTCTTTCTCATTACAAGTAAATAATACCCGGCGCCGGCTGCTATCAGGACGATGAGGATGAGTACTGGCAGGATCTGGAAGATGCCGCTGGAGGCCGGTTTTTGTACAATCTGGATGGGCAGCTTGAATGAATCAGAGATCTGGCTGTTGTCCAGAGAATCGCGATACCTGATCTCGTTATCAAGGGAATATGAACCGGGAGCTGCGTCACCGGTAGTACTCAGCTTGTACTGGCCGACCGCGGACTCCCCGGGTTTTATATCGCCGAGATAGGCGGTATTATCTGTGCTGGTGAACGGGTCTACGGCAGAAAGCCGTGCCTGGGCATTATATGCAGTAAAAATCCCGTTGTTCCGGTAAGTAACCGTGATAACCGTATCCGATCCCTGGACAACGGAGATATTGCCCGATGTTACAGAGAAGGTGAGCTTGTCTTCAACGGGTATCCCCACGGTATCTGCGGCCGTAGTAACGATATCGCCCTCACGGTTTTCGTAGGTGACCACGACGTCAACGGGATATGTTTGTTTCTCCGCATCCTTGGAGACGCTCACTTTATACCTGCAGGTGATATCTCCGCCCCGGGGGAAATCCCCGATATAGATGCTGCTGTCGGTCGGGACGATCGGGCTTTTGCCGCTCCGGAGGATCCTGACGGTTGCCTTCTTTCCATCCTCGAAGCCGGTGTTCCTGATAGTCAGGTTCAGGTAACCACTCGTACCAACGCTGACATGGTCCGGTACCGCTTCGAGAACATCAATCTTTACCTGGGGTTTGATACGGACGGTGACCGGGAGTGTCACGTCTTTCTTGACATACGTTGACTGCAACGTATCCACGGCAAGTTCCTGGGACTTTGCAAGATACGTGTAGGCGATTGTCACGGGAAGCTGGTATTCCCCGTTGGTTGCATCTGAAGTGATCTTGGCAGAGATGTTCACGGTCTTTGATCCCATTGACGCGATATCGCCGATATTCTGGGGATCGGTTTTTATGACTATGGGGGCGTTACCGGAGGAGAGGCTGACGGTCACCATCTTGGCAGTTGTCGGAACATCGTCGCGGGCTATAGTCCCGGTCCCCTCGTATGCAGCATTTCCGGACCAGTTGCTCTCCATCGTGCTCACGCCCCGGTTCTGCACAACAAGCGTGATTGTGGCATCCTGTCCCGGGGAAAACTGGTTGGTTCCCGAGATCACCGCCGTCATCTGGGGCATCCCGTCGGTATATGTTTTCAGCCCCGCTGCCGGTATCACACAGAGGAACAGCAGCACAAGAAAAATGAGGATCGCTTTTGGAAAATTCATTATTTATCCCTCGTTATTATTGCTGTATCAAGATTGAATAGCGCAGGATATAAGGGAAATGTTTCCGGGAAATCGCATGCGGTACAAATCCATTTCCCTGTGTACCGGCTCGTTTCCGCTGCGAGAGATGATGTATACCCTCCCGTTTCTCTCAGAAATCCCTGATTTCATCCATTGCAGTGATATCCATGAGGCCTTTCATGGCCTGGATCTGCACCCACCGGTCGCCTTCCCGGATGACGGCCAGGGGGTTCGTACCCCCGATTGCTGCAATCGCCACATACTGGGGGCTCACCGGGACACCGAGAAGAGGAAGATTGGGCATGCCCACTTCGAGGATTCCTGAATAACAGCTGTCGGCAAGTTCGTCGAGAACTATGCCAACCAGGGGTTCGGCTTCCATGTGGAACTCCCGGATATTGGCAAGGATGTTGCCACTTCCCCGGCGCATAACGTTGGTTACCGAGGTGGTCTTCTGGGAGATGAGCACCTGGAGGGGGTCAATCGTCGTGTACTCGTACATGATGATGTGGGTGAAGCGGATCGGCACGCGGTTCTCGATCTCGACAACACCCCCGCCTATTGGATTGACCGGTATTCCCCGCCGGATCAGGAGCCCGTCGAACGTGATGCTGCACATGGTGCAGATCCCCGTGCATCCCTCGGGGATGGTTATATTCTCAATCCGCTCTCCGGAGGGAATGAGTTTTATGAGACCGCTGACGCTGATGCCGGCCCGGTAGGAATCCCTGAGAACGGAGATAGCAAATTCCAGATCCTCGTTTTTGATCAGGGATAAATTGTAGACCACATCTCCGGTTCCCTTTTCTGGATCGAATGTGACCTGGATGGCATAATCCTCGATATTATGGTTGACGAACTTGATGGGCAGCGTCATTAATACTAATCTCGGACATAACAATAGAAAAATTGTTCTATAAGAGTAGGGCAATTTATTTATGATGGAACAAGACATGCGGGAAAAAGCCAAGAATGCGATGCGTCTCATTCTTGAAGCGGCTCGTTTTGAGGTGGAAGAGGTTGACGATCCGCTCGATCTTTCAGCAGTTCGCGACGGTGTATGCCTTCTGGTGCTCTGCTCGAACGATGGTGATGTCATCAGCCAGTTCGACAAGACCAACTACAGCCTCATGATCGATGAACAGGAGATGAACTGCAAGAAGCTGCTCTTCACCCTCGAAAAGACGATCGCAACCGAGAACTGCATCCAGTGGGGTATCGATGAGTTCGTGCGGTATACCGGTGAAGCAGTTCTTGCCGATATTGTCGGCCGTGAGCTTGCCCTCGACCTCACCCCCTCCAAAGCCAAAAAAGCAGCGATTGCAGCGGCAGCAGCGCCAAAAGAGGAAGAGCCCTCCGGCATCACCCTGCTCCATTTCCCGATAAAACTCTCTGAACAGGCAGCAATACGTGCGGCCGGTGTCCAGGGAACGGCAAAACTGAGGTTCATGCCGTACTTCCTCTTCCACTACCAGAGTTCCGGCGAGCAGGTGTACAAGGACCGCCGCATCCCGTTCGATGCTGACGGCTGGGGTGCGATCAATGCCATCAACGGGATCAAGATCGATCTGGACGGGAAGCTCGTTGAAGAACGGGAGATCCCGGGAAGCGCCGAGGTCTGCGATCCCCACATTCGCAAAGACGAAGCCACCGAACGGATCACCAACGAACTTATCGAGCGCCTGACCCAGAAAGTCCGAATCAAGCAGGAGAAGGGAGATGCTATCTTCTACGAGGAGAAGATCCTAAAGCCCGACCGGAAGAACATCACCGTCGAGACAAAACAGGTCTACATTCCCGTCTGGCAGATCCGGGGCAAGAAGATCGTGGAAGTGAACGCGTTCACCGGGGAACTCCTGTCTGAGCCCATGGATGAAGGCGTGGAAGTATTCTAAGTTCGCATGATCGATACCATCCCGCAAGCCTGCGAGGCATCCTGCCTCCAACCTATTTTTTTCAGCCCGACAGAGGATTGCCGTCGGGCCACCGGTTTTCTGACTGAAAGACATTCCCCGTCGTGGCCCGCATGATCGTCATTCTCGGGGGTGGACCGGCCGGGAGAATCGCCTCGATCCGTCTTGCCTCGTCCGGGAAGGACGTGACCCTTGTCGAGAAGGGAACGATCGGGGGGCAGTGCCTCCACTATGGCTGCATGCCGGTCTGCGCCCTCAATGATGTGGCCCGCTTTATCCAGGAGGCCGGTACCTTCAGGAGTCTCGGGATCACGGATTCAGTCCCGGCAATTGATTTTCCTGTTCTCCTTAAGGAGATGCAGAAGGTGCAGGAAACCATCACATCCGTCCTTGATCGCGAGACCCGGGATGCAGGGGTCAGGATCCTGTACGGGAATGATGGCCGGTTTGACGGGAAACAGGTAGTAGTGGAAGACGAGCCCCTGCCCGCAGAAGCTGTTATCCTTGCTACTGGTTCCCGTCCGAATATCCCTGATGTTCCAGGGATCCAACGCACGGGGATCTATACCCCCCACACGCTCCGGCAGATGGATCGCCTGCCGAAAAAGCTCGTCATTATCGGCGGGGGAATCATGGCAGCGGAGTTTGCCTATATATTCTCCCGGTTCGGAAGCCAGGTTACAATACTCTCCCGGAGCGTTTTTCTAAAACCAGTCGATGAACAGATCCGGAAACGTGCGGTCCGGGAACTGGCGGGCGTCAGCATCCGTGAAGGATGCGACATCCAGTCGGCTGAACGCGGGAACGATGGTATGCAGATCAGCCTGAAGGCCGGAGGAAAGACCGAGACGCTGGACTGCGATGCCGTCCTCCTCGCTGCCGGCCTTCTTCCCCGCTCTGAACTGCTCGAAGGCGTTGCAAAACGGCCAAACGGCGAGGTGATCGTGAACGATCGCATGCAGACGAACCTGCCGGGCGTCTATGCCTGCGGGGATGTGACCGGCCCGCCCTACCTGACACCGGTTGCCCGCCACCAGGGAGTCGTTGCCGCCGACAACATCCTCGGGAAAACACGGAGAATGGATTACTCCTGCATACCCCAGGCCATCAACCTCGGGTACGAGCTCGCGTTCTGCTCAGATGGCAGCCGGACGGCTAAACCGCTCGTCTTGCCCGGACCCGCCGGGCCGGGAACGTTCTGGTCGGTGCCTGATTCCAATACCGGGTTTGCCAAGCTCATGGTAGAGGCCGATGGCTCGATCAGCGGCATGTGCTCTGCTTCGCCAGGCGGGGGGCTCATTGCAGGCTACATGGCGTTTCTTATGAAACGGCACTTCTCGGTCCACGAATTCGAGGATTTCATCGAAGTCCACCCCTCCACCGATGGTGTCTACGGGCTTGCGAAATATGCTTCCGAGATCCTGAAGAAACAGAGGGGCGAATAAAGAAAAATCCCTTCTTTTCCTCAGTTCCGACGCTGGCTCTGTAGGTATTATTACATCCGGAATCGCATTATTACGATACATATCCCCATACCCCGGGTGCTTTACTTATGACCAGTCCCACCGAGAATACTGCGTTCGACCAGACACGGCTCGACAAAATTGTGGCCCTCCGCGAAAAAGGGCTCTCCATGTTCCCCCCCACCTTCGACCGGAAGAACACGGTCCTTGAGATCAAGACAACCTACGCGGATATCACCCACGATAAGAGCGCCGAGAGCGTATCGACCGCGGGCAGGATCTACATTGTGCGCAACCACGGCAAGACGATCTTTGCCGATCTCGGGGACGAGACCGGCAAGATCCAGCTCTATATCCGCAAGAACGATCTCGGCGAAGAGCAGTTCGAGCTCTTCAACCAGTACGTGGAACGGGGGGACATTGTCGGGGTTTGCGGGCACGTGTTCCGGACCAAGCTGGGCGAGATCACCATCTGGGTGGATTCATTCACCCTTCTCTGCAAGGCGGTCTGCTCCCTGCCGGAGAAATTCCACGGGTTGAAGGACATCGAGAAGCGCTACCGCCAGCGGTACGTGGACCTGATCGTCAATGATGAGAACCGGCAGACCTTCAGGAACCGGAGCCGGATCGTCTCGCTCCTCCGCAGGTATCTGGACGACCACGGTTTCCTTGAATTCGAGACCCCCATCCTCCAGCCGGTTTACGGCGGGGCAAACGCCCGGCCGTTCACCACCTACCATAACTTCCTTGACCAGAAACTCTTCCTCCGGATCGCACCCGAGCTCTACCTGAAACGGCTCATCGTCGGAGGGTTCGAGCAGGTCTTCGAGATCTCAAGGAACTTCCGGAACGAGGGCGTGGACGCGGACCACAACCCGGAGTTCACGATGGTGGAGATCTACTGGGTGTACCGGGACTTCCGGGACATGATGGAGCTCACCGAGAATATTGTGACATACATTATCGACAAGGTGCACGGGAAATACGAGCTCCCGTTCGGTGAGACAACGCTCAACTTCACCAAACCGTGGAGGAAACTCTCCATGGCGGACTCCGTAAAGGAGATCGGCGGCATCGACATCTTTGCCCACTCGGTTGAAGAACTCCGGAAACTCGCCCATGAGCACCGGCTCGAGGACCCGGACAAGCCCCAGTCCCAGAGGGAGTACCTCATAGCCTTCTTCGAGGGCCTTGTCGAGGAGAAACTCATCCAGCCAACTTTCATCTACGATTACCCGGTTGAAAATTCACCCCTTGCCAAGCGCCACCGCGAGAAAGAGGGCTTCACTGAGCGGTTCGAGCTTTTCATCGCCGGTATGGAAGTGGGTAATGGTTTCTCGGAACTCAACGACCCGGTCGACCAGAAGGAGCGGTTCGAAGCGCAGGACGAGAAGCGCCGGCTTGGCGATGTCGAGGCCCAGATGATAGACTACGATTTCATCAACGCCATCGGGTACGGCATGCCCCCGACGGGCGGGGTCGGGATCGGCATTGACCGGCTCGTGATGCTCTTAACAAACAACAATTCCATCAAGGAAGTCATCCTCTTCCCCTCGATGAAAACCCTCCAGCCGGGCGAGGAAGGAGACGGGGCAGAAGAGAGCCCGGAAGCCGGGAGCTAATATATCAGCCCCCCGCCGGTTATTCCTTTTTTCGATGGTTTTCGGATACTATATTTCTCACGGTAGTAATACCTGTGTATGGACTGCCGCTATCCTGCCCTGTCTCTTCTCCTTCTGTTCGTTCTGCTCATTGTCACCGGGTGTACCTCAGCTCCGACACAGCATGCTGTGACAACTCAGGCGGGCACGGTTACGGCCTCTTCGGAAAAGACTGCTCCGGCAGAACCGGGAACCCCCCGCCCTACACCGGGAACTCCTGATCAGAGCATTGCGGAGGAACTGGCAGCGGTGAAATCCGACAGTGTGGTCTGGAAAGAGGCATACCGGATGTTCAGCAACATCAAATCCACCGGATATGTCCATCCCCCCTACACCGATGACGATACTGCAGGAATTTACAGATTCGACTGCCTCGGTTTTGTGGATCACGTACTGATGAATGCCACCCCGTCAGCATACCGCGAGATCGGGAAAGGTGTCAACCCGTCTATCGAGTCGTATGCTGCGGCTTTCAACAACCTCGATACCAGAAGTTCCGTTGCTCTCACGGGAATGAAAGTGGAGCACCCACTCGATCTCCAGCCGGGGGATATCTGTCTCTGGCTGAAACCGAATACCCTCGATACCGGCCACATGTGGATCATTGCGGGGGAACCGAGAGTAAACCCGAAACGGGCCGATGAAGTTCTTGTCCGGATTTTCGATTCCACCGGCACTGTCCACAGCGGCGATTCCCGGACCGGTTCCGCATATAAGACCGGACTCGGTACCGGTATTCTCGGGTTTATGGTGGACACTGAGGGAAATCCGACGGGTCTCTACTGGGAGGGCGGGATCAGCACTTCAGCGGGGGAGAAGGATACGACCATTGTTTGCGGCCGGCTGAACCAGTAGCGTGAAGAAAATAGACCGGGACCAAAAACGGAACGGAAACCGTAGCCAAAAGTTGGGGGACGGGATGCACAGCACGGTCATTAAAACGCTTCCTGTATCGTGACCGTTGGGGTTTATTTGAAACAGTAAGAGCCGGATTGCCAGTCAATCGTCGATTAAAATCAAAATTTTAATATTATTATTGAATAAATAATTGCCTATTATCCAAGCAGGAGATGACGAACATGTATAAGCTGACGGTAGATATACCCGAACAATTTCTTCCGGTTCTGGATGAACTCGTCCAACGGACACAGACCGGCACCAGAGAAACCTGGGCCAAGATGGTATTGAAAAATGTGCTTGTTCAGGGTCTGTGCGAGAAGGATTTAATGTCGCAGTTCCAGCAGCGGACCCTGTATTACGCAGGCTTATGGCCATAATCCGAAATGAGATATAAAGAGAGGGAAATATGAGCAGAGAAGACCTGTTTGCTGTCATTGGCAGGAGCCGGCTGGATCTTGAATTCGGGAGCCGACTGTCGGGGAATTTTGAAGAGATCGTAAAGAGTGCTGGTTATAATCTGACTGCAGAAGAAATCGGGCTTGCAAAACAGAATATGTTCCCCAAGGTGATGCCACAACCGGGGACACATCCGGATATTTTTCAGCAGCAGCTTGCCATGAAAAACGCCAACGCCTTTGCCGACCTGAACATCTCGATTCACCGGAGTACCTTTGAAAATGCTTCGAATACCTACAGGAGAGTATCGCGCATGAGCGAGATCATGTTCGTGACGGGGATCGGTCTTTTCATCTTTGCCGCATTGTACGGGGCATTCGCCCAGCAGCTGACCTATACATTTGTCTTTGCCGGTCTCGGCGCAGCGAACTTCATCGCCCTCTTCATCTTAAAACCGATGGACAAGAGCCAAGAAGCCCTCTCCAACCTTCTTCAGGCGGAGATAGCATTCATGAACCACAGCAACCAGCTCAGTCTCTGGAGTATGTATGCAGCCCCGAAAGGATTTCCACCCCAGCCGGATCTCCCCGGGATAAAGACGGCAAGCCAGGAACTCCAGAAACTGACACGAGAGACCATGGATCTGCTGCAGACCTACCTTGAAACCCCGGTTGACAGGTCAGCCCCAAAAGAGTCAGCCGGGGATAAAACATCATAAACCGACAGGAATCACGGGGGGAACCACCCACAATGGAGGTGTTTTCCCATTTTTAAAACAGAACTGTTATCCTGCCAGATACCGACATTTCAGCATGACCCCGGGTGAACACGCCGGTGAACCATCCGGCCCTTCCAAAATGTCCCACCACCAGCACGATGTTTTCTCTCCAAAGAACGCTGCGCATCTCGACACTCCCCTGCGCCGGTTAATCTACCGCCCCGACCGGCTTGCGGAACGGTACGTGAAGCCCGGCAACCGGATCCTCGATTTTGGATGCGGGCCGGGTTTTTTTACCCGCGAGTTTGCAAAGTGCGTGGGGGATAAAGGTCAGGTCTTCTCTGTGGACCTGCAGGAGGAGATGCTCCGGATCCTCCGGGGAAAACTGGAACCCGAAGGCCTCATCTCCCGTATCACGACGCACCAGTGCAGGCCGGACTCCATCAATCTTCCCCAAGATCTGAACGGGACATTTGATGCAGCCTTCACCATCTTCGTTGTCCACGAAGTGCCGGACCCGGAAAAATTGTTCCGGGAGATAGCCCTGCTGCTGAAGCCTGGCGGGATTCTCTTCTATACCGAGCCGCCATTCATAGTATCCGGCAAAGAGTTCCGGGAGTGTCTTGCGCTCGCTGAGGAAGCCGGTTTTCTGCAGGCTGAGCGGTCGTTCTTTTTTGTGAACCGGGCAACGGTACTGAGGAAAGCCTGAACGGGTGATGACCTTTACATCAAAGCTTGATTGATCCGGAATTGTTTTTCAAACGCGATCATGATCGCGATTGATTTTTTAAAATCAAAGCTTGATTAAAAAATAAAAGTCAACTCTACTTGAAAATTTTCAATCAAGGTTTGATGATCAAAAGTTAAGTACCTGTACACAAATGCACACAAATCATTCACGACGGAGGCCCGATCACAAATGCGGTTTTTCAATCAAGGTCTGCTCAAAAATTTTCAATCAAAGTCCGGTTGAAATTTTTTAATCAAGGTTCGATTGAAAAATAAAAACCAAGGTTTGATTGATCCGGTTCAGGTTTTCAATCAGGATCATGATCGCGATTGAAATTTTAAAATCAAAGTTTGATTGAAAAATAAAAATCAAAGTCCGGTTGATCTGCGATCGGTTTTCAATAGGGATCGTGGACTTGGAATTTTTTTTAAGACTGGGAATTTCTCTGCACCCACCATTTTCCTCACCCTCACATCCTTTTAAACAACCGGTACCCACCTTTACCATAATGTGCGGGATAGCAGGCCAGTACTGTCTTGACGGTGGAACACCGGACAAAGAGCTCCTGGGGGAGATGTCCCGCCGTCTCTCCCACCGGGGCCCTGATGGCATGGGAACCCATATCCGGGGCAGTACCGGGCTTATCCACCGCAGGCTCGCCATCATCGATCTCTCCGAAGATAGCCTCCAGCCGATGACAAATGAGGACGGCACGCTCTGGATCGTCTTCAACGGCGAGATCTACAACTATATCGAGCTCCGCGAAGAACTCATCGCAAAGGGCCACCACTTTCATTCAGCATCGGATACGGAAGTGATCCTGCACGCCTACGAGGAGTGGGGGGCCGAATGCCTCCCCCGGTTCAATGGCATGTGGGCATTTGCTCTCTTCGATGAGAAGACAGGCACACTCTTCTGCGCCCGGGACCGGTTCGGGATCAAACCGTTCTATTACGCCAGAGTAAGGGGATCGTTCCTCTTTGCATCGGAGATCAAAGCGTTGCTTGCCCATCCCGGTATAGGGACAAAACCGAACGAGCCAATCCTCGGAACATTCCTTGCCTGGGGCGTACAGGACCATACCGCGGAGACGATGTTTGACGGCATCTTCCAGCTCCCGCCAGCCCATGCCATGAAAGTGACTCCTCAAGGGCACGTTGATCCGTTCCGGTACTGGGATGTGAAAGTCAGTGAGAAGCTCCGGGATGGAACTCCTGATGAGGTTGTCGCATCCAGGCTCCTCACTCATCTTGAGGACGCAACCCGTATCCACTTGAGGAGCGATGTTGCGGTCGGTACCTGCCTCTCGGGCGGAATCGATTCCTCGACCCTAACGGTCCTCATCAACCAGCTGATCCGGAAAGAGTCTCCCGCAAGTATTGGTGCTCAGCAGAAGACCTTCTCGGCAGTCTTTCCTGACAAGCGATTCGATGAGAGCTGGTATATCGACGAGCTTGTCACAGCAACCGGTGTCGATGCCCACCGGACCACCCCCACACCCGAAGCTCTCTGGGACGATATCGACCGGCTCGTGTATATTCAGGACGAGCCGTTCGGCTCCCTCTCCATCTATGCCCAGTACTGCGTAATGCGGCTGGCACAGGAGAATGTCAAAGTTGTCCTCGACGGGCAGGGAGCTGATGAACTTCTCGGAGGGTACCTCGCGTACCAGGCAAGTTATGTAAGGGGATTATGGAGATCACATCCCATAGTGGCACTTCGTGAAATAACAGGGAGCCTGCGTCATCACTACAGATTCTTTAAAAACTCAGTTAAGCAGCTGCGAACACGCAAAAAACGTAGATGCCTGTTGAGATGCCAATCCGGGGAAATCCTTCGATATGACGGAAGTCTCGATATCGTACTGTATCGCGAACTCATGTCCACCAACCTGCCTGCCCTCCTCCATTACGAGGACCGGAATGCCATGGCCTTCTCGATTGAATCCCGCGTTCCCTATCTGGATGTCCGGCTCGTTGAATACCTGGCCTCGCTGCCCACGAACCAGAAGATCCGCGGCGGCGTAACGAAATTTGCGCTCAGGAATGCCATCAAAGGGATTGTCCCGGAATCCATCCGGTGCCGGAAGGACAAGATGGGATTTGTCACTCCTGAGGAGGTCTGGATGAGGGAAGATCTCCGCCCGTTTGTCCTTGAAATCCTCTCATCGGACGAATTCGCCCAAAGAGATCTCTGGAATGCGGATGAGGTTATCAGAAATTATCTCGCCTTCCTCGAAGGAAAGGCAGTCTACTCCCCTGAGATCTGGAGAATCGTCTGTACGGAACTCTGGCTTGAAAAGTTCTTTGACAAGAGGGAATCATTATCCGGGCCGGTATCAGTAATGCAGGAGGGTACTTAATGAGATCCCGGCAGAAATGTTCTCTTAACGACTTTCGAACAGGCTTCCCCCTGAAAGAGAACCGTTCCGGTGTGTTATGAAATCGATCATTCTTGCAGGCGGTGTGGGAACCCGGCTCTGGCCGCTCTCCCGTGAATACTATCCCAAACAGTTTCTCCAGCTCAACGGCAGTTCGCTCTTCCAGAAGACCTGTGAACGGGCGATCAGGCTTTCGGATCCGGGTGAGATCTGCATCGTAACCAATGAGATCCACCAGTACCTGGTCCGCAACCAGATCGAGGAACTCGGGTATTCAGTGCCGGATGAGAACATACTCGTGGAGCCGGTTGGGAAAAATACCCTTCCCGCTATCGCGTGGGCAATGCAGCGCATCCGGGCCAAAGATCCATCCGGGATTGCCGTTGTCTTCCCAAGCGATCACATCCTGGACAACACTGCAATCGATCAGATCCGGGCAGCGGAAACTCTTGCCGACAAGTATCTGGTTACGTTCGGTGTCAGACCCTCGTCCCCGCATACGGGATACGGATACATCAAACCCGGTAAACCGCTTCCCGTCGGGTTTGTTGTAAAAGAATTCAAGGAGAAACCCGATGAGGCTACCGCCCGTGAATATCTCGACAAAGGATACCTCTGGAACAGCGGGATCTTCCTTTTATCCGTGAACTGTTTCTTTGAGGAACTGAAACGCTACCAGCCGGGTCTTGCCAAAGCCTTTGGAAAACGTCAAGCTCCTGATTATTCCTGCCTTGATTCCATCTCGATCGATTACGGCCTTCTCGAATACTCAAAACGCGTTGCCGTAGTTCCGCTGGACGCGGACTGGAGCGACCTTGGAACATTCAAGGCACTCTATGATCGCGAGGAGCACGACGCCGATGGCAATACCGGGAAAGCCGAATTTATCGCGTCAAAGAATAACTATGTCCATGCCCCGGGAAAACACGTTGGCCTCATCGGGGTCAGCGATCTCGTGGTTGTCGATACGGCCGATGCCCTTCTCATCTCCGACAGCCTGCACACGGAACAGGTCAAGGATCTTGTAGGCAGGTACAACACTGATAACGACCCGGTGACCCGGTTCCACCGGCAGGTTCACCGGCCATGGGGATCCTACACCATTCTCGAGGATACCGCGAGCTACAAGATAAAACGGGTGACGGTCAAGCCGGGGGAGAAACTCTCCCTGCAGCTCCATCACCACCGGAGCGAGCACTGGGTCGTTGTCAGGGGCACGGCTGAAGTGCATCTCAACGGGGAGACCAGGATCCTCAGGAAAGGAGAGAGCACCTTTGTCCATTCCGGCATGCAGCACCGGCTCAAAAATCCCGGCGTCATCCCGCTCGAAGTCATCGAGGTCCAGCTGGGCGAGTACCTGGAAGAGGACGACATTGTCCGGTTCGACGATGACTATGGCCGGGCATGAGGATTGAAACGCACTTTTTTAGTCTTTCCTTTTTTGCCGGCCGGTTTTTCCTGCAGGGGGAAAGCCAAGGGATCCCCCGCTGAGGAGGCATCTGGCATCTCCCCCGATCAGATCTGACCTTCCGGCCCGGGCGAGACCTTCTGCAACAAGAGTCCGGTTAGCGGGATCGCGGTAATGGAGAAGAGCCCGCTGGATCCGTTTTTCGTCTCCCCTGGGCACGTGAACCGGCCGTAGGGTGAACGGGTCAAGGCCGGTGTAGTACATGCAGGTCGAGATGCTCATGGGAGTCGGGGTAAAGTCCTGGACCTGCTCCGTGTAGAGCCCGTTGGTATGGATATATTCTGCAAGGAGCACCATGTCCGCAAGGGTGCAGCCGGGGTGGCCCGACATGAAATAGGGAAGGAGGTACTGTTTCTTCGGCTTATCCTTCTGGAGGAGGGAGAACTGCGTGCGGAACCGGTCGAAGGCCTCTCGGCCGGGCTTGTTCATGATGCGGGTGACCTCCGGCGCCACATGCTCGGGAGCAACCTTGAGGTGCCCGGAGATGTGGTGCTCGCAGATCATCGGGAGATACTCGCCAGAACAGGCAAGGACCAGGTCGAAACGGATGCCGGACCCGATGAATACCTTCTTTACACCGGGAATCTCCCGCAATCGGGAAAGGAGACGGCACTGGGATATGTGGCTGGTGTCAAGTGTCTTACAGGCAGGGCTGCACTTCTTATCCCCGCAGGCGCCGAGAGACTCCCACCGGGTGCAGTGCATGCCGTACATGTTCGCTGTCGGACCGCCAACATCCTGTACAACGCCCCTGAACTCCTTCATCCCCGCCATCCTTGTCACTTCGCGGACGATCGAATCCTCGCTCCTGCTCTGGATGATCCGGCCCTGGTGGTGGGTCAGGGCACAGAAGGAGCAGGAACCAAAACAGCCCCGGTGGGACATTACCGAGAACTGGACCGGGGCAAGGGCTGGTATGGGCCGGGTATAAGCGGGATGGGCCCTTCGTGAGAACGGGAGCTCGTAAACACGGTCCAGTTCTTCCGTCTTCATGGGCTGGGCCGGGGGGTTCTGGATAACCACAGTCTTCGGGTGAGGCTGGGCTACCACCTTTCCCCGCACGGGGTCCTGCTCAGTATAATGAAGAGCAAAGGCCCGGGCATATGCCTCCTCATTCGTGGATACTTCGCCAAAGCCCGGCAGTACCACCATCTCCGGATGATCCGTTGCCTTCCATTCCGCGATCTCCATAGTGTACGCAGTTCCGGGGATGTTCCTTATCGAACGGACCGGTTCCCCCGCCCCAAGCCGGGATGCAATCTCCACCATCTGGCGCTCTCCCATGCCAAAGACGAGAAGATCTGCGGGGGCATCCGCGAGGATTGCCTGCCGCACCCGGTCCTGCCAGTAATCATAATGGGCGAACCTGCGCAGGCTCGCTTCAATCCCCCCGATAATGACAGGAACGTTGGGGAAGAGCTCGTGTACTTTATTTGTGTAGACGATGGTTGCCCGGTCCGGCCGCTTCAGGGCTCCACCGGGAGAGTACACATCCTCACCCCGCCGCTTCAGGTTCGGGGTGTAATGGTTCACCATCGAGTCAACATTGCCGGCAGAAATTCCGAAGAAGAGACGGGGGACGCCGAGGGCAGTAAAATCCTCGGAAGATTTCCAGTCCGGCTGGGCAATGATCCCGACCGTAAACCCGGCATTCCAGAGCACCCGGCCGATGAGGGCCGTGCCGAAAGACGGGTGATCGACATACGCGTCACCGGAAACAAGGATGATATCGAACTGCCGGATCCCCAGGTTCTCTCCTTCCTGCAGGGTCATGGGGAGAAAACGCGGTTGGGGAATCATGGAAAAAAATCTGATGGAGAACCTTGTATAAACCGGCAACCGGGCCGGAGATCACGATGAGGGGCGCCTCGTGAGATCGCGGATGATATCGGCAAGTCCGCCCGGCAGTTCGCTTGTCTCTTCTTTCTTCTCGGGTTTGGGGGAAGCTGCTTTCGGGCTGGCAGCCCGCTCTTCCTCGCGTTTTTCGGTGACCTGGGGTCCTTTGCCCAGTACCGGGAGATGGAGCTGGGTCTTCTGGTCAAATTCCCGACGGGCGGAGAGGCCGGTAAACTCCATTACTATTGCTTCAACGATAAGGTAAGTCACGGCTTCCTCCCGGAGGCATCCGGTGAGGGCATGACCGGACCGGCCAACCGACGCGTGATAATGGATATGCGGGCCGCTTTCACCGGTATATATCGTCCCCAGACCAAACACTTCCCAGCCACCTTCAAACAGGACAAAATGGGGAACCGGGGGAATGACGGGCTCCTCGGGACCGGTCACCATCCTCCCGTTCATCAGCGCGCCCAAGAAAAGGATAGATCCTGCGTGGATGCCTTTATCCCGGATGAAGCGATGCAGGGACTCAAGCATATCCTCCCCGTCATCGATCCTCACCATGAAGACCCGCCCAAGCTGCCCTTCCGTGTACTGCATAGTCTGGAAAATTCCTTTCTGATATTCAATATGGTTTGTGGGGGTTTATATCTCCTGTTACCGTGAAGGAGAGGAAATTATGGGATTTATCGTCCTCCGGCTCCCCCGCCTCCAAAGCCACCGCCTCCACCAAATCCGCCACCGCCAAACCCTCCGCCTCCCGGGCTCCCATGGCTGGGAGGAGTGAAATGCATCAGCGGGATAAACGCGTAGTTCATGCCAATGGCACCAACGGGAACACCGGTATCCGCTACACGGATATTGAGGGTTTTCATTGCCCGTTCCACCTTGTCACCCACGCCGAGCGCCGTTCCGTACACGAGCCATTCGCCCCACATGGAGATGTCGGCCGGGCTGTACTTCTGGATCATGGCCATGTCCGAGAGGAAATGGGTAAACGAGTCCCACTCCAGTTTCTCCCGGTATCTGTCGTCTTTCCAGTGCCCGAAGAGAGTGGAAGGTGCCATAAAAGCAATAGCCGCCTGGAACACCACGATTATCCAGAGGAGGACTGCCGGGATGAGGATGTACGAACACATCGGGACGACAAGGGCAAGGATCAGGCTGATGGCAAACAATACCAGACCTGCGAAGCCCAAAGGCAGGATATGTTCCCTGCCGCTGACCGTATATTTTCCTGGAAGATCCGAATCCGCCCGCCCGGTCACATCCTTTAACATCTTCTGGTACTGCAGGGCTTTCTCCTCGGCGGATGTATCGGATTGTGCACGCTTTGCCAGGGCCTCGATCGCCGCAGTATCAAACACACCTTTTTCTGCAATAGAGCCGATGAATGCCACCACCCGCTGTTCGTAGGGATCCAGGTCATCACCGGACAGGACACGGATCTCGACGCCTTTTTCTTCCCCCTTTTCTGTTATGACAATCTTCTTTCTCCGGTGGAGATCGAGAAGCGTGGCATAATAGCCATCTTCGTCGAGGTCCAGTGCATCTCCCTTGAAGAGGAGGTTCACCTGCCAGGGTTTGAGGGCGGGGTTGGGGATGGTGCTGAGGTAGGCAGGAACAGTGAATTTCTTCTCCCTCCCGTACCGGTTATAGATCAGGATGAGGAGGAGCGGGACAAGGATCACCGCGATCTTCCCGAGAATATTCAGGATATACCCGGCATAGTAGGGAAGGTTATACCAGATGTGCGCCCACCCGGTCTTTCCTTCAATACCCGCCACTTCGCTCCTGAAAGCAGACATCTGGGAGAACCCGTCGGGGGTGCTCAGGATCTCAACTGCAAGGTTCTCATTTTCTCCAATATTTCCTGTAATAATTGCTGAATCCCCGGTTCTTTCAACATTAAGGGTCGGGGGATATGCAAAGACCGTGTCAGTGTCCTGTGCAGGAACGGTAACCCTCACATTGTGATAAGGAATATGCCGCTCCCCCGCAAACTTCAGGTTGAGATGCGATGATGTGGCATCGTACTCAATGGGGGGATGGACCACATATTTTTCATTGACGGTGTAAGTCCCCGCATTGAAATAATTCGGGTAAAAAACACCGGCCTCATTGGTCTCTGCCAGGTACTGGATGGTCTTTTCCGGGGAGTTTACAATATTCTCTCCGAACAATACCACCTGACCGTTACTGTCTTTGACATACCCGATCGTCCCTGACGGAGGGCTTACCGAGACGATGCGCACATTGGAGCGGGAACTGGTATTCTGGACAAGGGGGGCTTCCCAGATCCGGTACAGCATCCGGTACTCTCCCGAAGTTTTGACATCATAAACATACTGCTCGTCCAGGGTTCCGTCCTCGTGCAGGGTGGCGACATAGGAATCAACGACCAGATTACCTTCAAAAAGAGGTGGCATTACCGTAACTATGGCAAGACCGATAATCCCGATTATCAGACAGGCTGCAACAAGTACGGCAAGTTGTTTAGTTTCGCCCACAGTAACTACCCGTTAGAACTCGATCTTCGGCGGGGTCTTAATCGCTTCCTCGAATTGCAGGTACTCGAGCTTGACCAGGTGCATCATCTTTGCAATGAAATTCGAGGGGATGGTGTCTACCATCGTGTTGAATTCCTGCGAGATGTTGTTGAAGGTGTAACGCTGGCGGGCGATCTCGTCCTCGAGACTTTTGACCGAGTCCATGAGACTCGTCACCGTTGTCGAGGTCTTGAGATCGGGGTAGTTCTCGGCAACGGCGAGAAGGCGGCCGAAGATGGAGCGCGACTCTGCCTCCACCTTGTTCAGGTCGCCGGGGTTTGCGGTTGCAACGCTTGCCCGCATCGCGGTGACCCGCTCAAGGGTCTCTTTCTCGAACTTGGCATAGCTCTTGACAGCACCGAGAAGCTGTTCTATCATGTCAAGCCGCTTCTTCATGGCAACCCGGATCTGGCCGAGCGTTGCCTCAGATGAGTTCCTCAGGCTGACGAAGCGGTTGTAGATGCTGATCACCCAGAGGATCAGTCCGATGACAACAAGGGCAACGATGCCCAGGATAATCCATTCTATCATGGTTCTCAGAGTAGTGATGATCGCTCTGGAAGATAAGGTAATTGGGGGCGGGAAAAAAGTGTGCGGGGAATAGTGACAGGAGACTACGGGAGGGTCATAAAACCGACTACCCGGAGTTTCCCGCCTTCGAGATAGTGCAGGACAACACGGGCGCCGGGGGAGTAAACAAGCGCTTTCTCCATCGTGAGGGTGAGAGTCGGCATTCTCCAGTCGCCTGCGGCTTCCACCTTTGTCACCCGGGTGGGAAGGAACTGCATCCAGTGGCCGGCGTAGATCACCATTCCCTCCTTGATGGGGGCGGGCCAGTATTTCACGAGCTGGGCTGGGCCGGTAATGGTTTCGGAGAAGACCACCGACGGATCGTTTGTCAGGACAAAACCCCGGTCGAGATCTTCGGACTCGATGTTCTTGAGGGCGAGACCTACCCGGTCACCTTTCACCGCCGAATCCGAGTCTTCATCGTGCTTCTGGATGGAGCGGATCTGGGCGGTCTTTGCGGTCGGCAGTACCCTGAGGGTATCATGCTTTTTGATGATGCCCTGCGCAACAGATCCGAGGACAACCACTCCGACGCCCTTCACATTGAAGTGGGCGTCTACTGGAACAACCCCTTTTCCGGCGCTCTCGTGGGCTTTCTGATGGGCGGTCTGTTTTGTCGCGATATCGAGCATCTTCTCCCGGAGCCCGACCATGTCCTCTTCGATAACCTCGTAGTGTTCGAGAACGGTGCCCTTGATCAGGGGGGCGATCTGATCGGGGCCGATGTAATTTTTAAGAATGAGATACCCGCTTGCTTTGCCGGCACTCTGGAGCATGAGTACGCACTCGCCGAATGTGGCATTGATCTCGTCGACGACCAGGATCGCCCGGTCCGACATGGAGACCGCGTAGAAGAGCGACGATAACTTCTCGGGATACCGGGTGGGTTCGATGAACGTGACCGTTGCATCGCCTTTTTTCAGGTTATAAAAAGTGATATCGCTCGTCGTCCCCTTCTTTCCCAGATCCTTTGCATAATCCGGGGGGGCGAGGATTGCGACTGTGAGATTGGACATAATGGTTACATGATTGGTTGTGGCAGGATATGAGGGTTGTTTCTGTTGAAATAGAACCAGAAATACCGATTCAGATATAACAATTCGGGATGAATGAATATTGACAGGAAATGTTCATCCGGTGTATGGTGATTCATGGAGCCCGTGAGAAATAACAGGAAAATTCTGCAGACGGTCCTTCTTGCTGTCGGCCTGTTGATCTTGGGCTATGTCATTTACCGCTCCGGGATTATCGAGAACTATCAGGTTCTCTTCAAGGTGAACATTCCCCTCCTGCTGCTTGCATTAATTCTGTCTCTCGGTACCGTTGCGTGGAGGATTTACCGCTGGAAATTTTTGAGCCAGAAATACGATGTCGCTATCAGCTGGCACGATGCCACACTCGTGAGCGTTGCAAGTCTCTTCTATGCCAACATCACGCCGGGAAAGGTCGGCGATCTCTACAAAGCTTACTACATGCAGAAGAGATATTCCATGAATTTTTTCAACGGGGTCTCAATGATCTTTTACGAACGGTTCTTCGAACTGATGATTCTCTTCCTTGCAGCCTGTGCCATTGTATTCATCCAGTTTAAGGGAATCACCGTAATCGTGCTCGAAGTAACTGCAGTAATCCTTATTCTTCTCTTCTTCTTTTATTACAAATCCGATTATGTCCTCACCATTCTTGAAAAATATAAGTCGAGGCTTCCTCTGATTCGGAGAATTCCGGGGAACTTCCATTTCCGTAAACTGTCCTTTAAGGACATCATCCCCGTCTTTATCATTACCGGCTTTTCCCTGGGCTTTGAGTTTATCCGTCTCTTTGTCGTTGCACTTGCCTTCGGGTATACTTTAAATCCCATCCTTCTCACGGTCTTCTTCTGCCTCTCCATCATTGCCGGGCTAGCATCGCAGATTCCTCTCGGGGTCGGGGTGATGGAGGCTTCCCTTGGATACTTCCTGGTACTTCTTGGCGTTGCCTCTACTGATGCTATGGCAATTGTCCTGACCGACCGGATGATATCCATGTATTTTGTACTGATCTTAGGATTCATTGCTTCGAAATATGCATCAGACCAGTTTATCGGAGACCCTGAATGATTTCCATCATTATTCCACTCTTTAACGAGGCGGAAAATGCCCGTCTTTACCCGGAACGGCTCTTTCCCGTTGCCGGACCGATCATAGAGCGGTATGGTGAGAGTTGCGAATATATTCTTGTGGATGACGGAAGCAAAGACAGCACTCTTGAGGAACTCCACAAACTCGAAAGCCGGGAAAAGAATGTAGTAGTTGTGCCCCATGGCGTGAACAGGGGTATGGGTGTGGCGGTGAGGACCGGTCTTGCCCGGTGCAGGGGAAACATCGTCATCATGATGGATTCAGATCTGACATATCGTCCAGAAGACATTGAGAAACTCCTGATCGCATACCGGCAGACTGGTGCCGATTGTATCTCCGCATCTCCCTATCATGGTGATCTGGCTGTCGAGATCGCTTCCCCGTTCCGGCTTTTCATCAGCAAATCCGTCAACTTCCTCTACCGGGTGATGCTGCAGGACGATCTTACCTGCGTGAGCGGTATCTTCCGGTTGTATAAAAAAGAGGCCCTCGACGAACTGACTCTGGAGAGCAACAACTTCGAAATCTGCGCCGAGATCATTGCAAAGCTTATCCTGAACAAGAAGACCGTACACGAAATCGGGGTTCCGGTCCATACGCGGGAATTCGGGGTGTCTAAGCTGAATGTGAAAAAGGAGATTATCAACAATCTGCGGATCCTTTCCAAGATATGCCGGGCCAAGTACCTCGGAAGGAGATGGCAGTGAGATGTGGCATTTTCTCCACTGAAACCGGTTCTCTCAAAAAAACAGAAATCTGACCGGCAAGGCTGGTGAAAAGAAAGAAATCGGCTGATTTTTTTATTTTTCACAATATTTATATTTTTATCTTCCCCTATTTACGAATGAATTGTAAAAATCTTCGAGAATGACCAGTAAAAAAAGGATCATACCATGCAAAAAGAGACAGTTTTAATCACTGGCGGGGCAGGATTTATCGGGAGTAACTTAACGGAGTTTCTCCTTAAAAACGGACACCGGGTAATCGTTCTCGATGACCTGTCCAGAAGCACGACGGATAATATCCGGGCCTGTTACAACCATTCCCCCAATTTTTATTTTGTCAACGGGTCCGTGATGGATTTTGACCTGGTGGACAGGCTTGTGAATAATGTCGATATGGTGTTCCACCTTGCGGCACAGGTGCACTGGGAAGAATCGATCGACAACCCGGTTCCCAGTTTTGAGGTGCATACCCGCGGCACCCAGAACGTACTTGAGGCAGTCCGCAGAGGCATGGCCAGGAGAGATCCCCTCAAGCTCATGCTATATGCTTCTTCTTCTGAAGTATACGGAACCGGGCAGTACATGCCTATGGACGAAAGCCACCCATTCAACCCGCAGTCGCCGTACGCAGCAGGAAAAGCAGCTGCAGACAGGCTCTGTTCATCCTACCACCACGTGTACAATCTTCCAATCATTATCCTGAGGCAGTTCAATACATATGGGCCCAACCAGAGAATGAAAGGCTATTCTGCAGTCATACCAAAATTTGTCTCCCAAGTCGTGAATAATGGTCCGCCAACCGTATATGGCAGCGGCGAACAGACCAAGGATTTCCATTATATCGACGATCTCATCTCAGCGTACGAACTCATCATCAACAAATGGCAAGAGCTGGACATGTTCGGTACTGCGATCAATTTCGGAACCGGCAAGGAGACCAGTGTCAATGACCTCGCCAGGATCATCATCGACACCGTTGCTGATGAGACAGGAAGGGATCTTTCAGACATGAAACCCATCCACCTTCCCAAGCGGCCGGGAGAAGTTATGCGATTCGCCGCTGATATCTCGCTCGCCAAGAAGACCCTCGGGTTCACTCCGAAAACAGATATCAGGGATGGAATTGCAAAATACGTCCGCTGGTATATCAAAGAATGCTCTTCTTCATAACCGTTTTTTCCTGCCATCATCAGATTTCCCGTTGACCAGAAAAAGGGAAAAACCTAGATATGAGCAACGGCAAGGTCGATCATTTTACGCGAACTTTCCCCGTTCCCGAACAGAGATAAGTCGGGAGCTCCGGAGGGACTAAAGTTAGATGCGGCATCGATTATCTTCTCCTTATCATCGTCAACAAGGATGTTCCAGCCGGTCTCTACTGTCTCCATCCATTCAGTGTTCGGTCGAAGGGTGATGCAGGGCTTTGAGAGGAAATATGCCTGTTTCTGGGCTCCACCGGAATCCGTCAGGAATTTTCCTGAATGGGACATGAGCCGGAGAAACTCAAAATATCCCTGAGGGGGGATTGTTACTATATTTTCCGGGAGGGAGAGGTTGAAATCCTTGATCCGCTGCCGGGTTCTCGGATGAATGGGGAAAATGACGGGCAGCGGCATTTCCGATATGGCACTAAGAATGTTTGCAAGACGTTTCCTGTCATCAGTATTCGCTTCCCGGTGAAGAGTCAGGAGATGGTACTGCCCATCCTGTAATGATAATTCTTCGGCAATCCGGGGATTTGTCCTGATGAGTTTCTGGTAAAAGGAGATGGAATCGAGCATCACATCCCCGACGAGGTGGATATTCTCGCTGATACCATTACTGCGGAGGTTATTCATTCCCCGCAGTGTTGGCGAGAAGAGGATATCGGAAAAATTATCGATGATAACCCGGTTGACCTCTTCCGGGAGGGAGCGATCAAAACTCCTCATTCCCGCTTCAAAATGACCGACCTTTATTTTTGATTTGTTTGCTGCAAGTGCCACGGCAAGAGCGGTGTTGGTATCTCCTGTAACCAGCAGCATATCTGGTTTTTCTTCCCGAAGGATTGCCTCGGATTTGACGAGCATTTCCCCGATCTGTTCACCGGGCAGCTTGGATCCCACTCCCAGATAGTGGGAGGGACTGGGCATATGCATCTCATCGAAAAAAATCTTATCCATTTCATAATCGTAATGCTGGCCGGAATGGATGAAGATATAATCCAGTCCACGACTTTTCAGTTCACGGATAACCGGTTCTACCTGGATAAATTCTGGTCTTGTTCCTGCTGCAAGCGCAAATTTCATAGAATGCCACCTCTGAACCAGAACGGCTCTTTTTTGAGTGAGACTGTGTTAAAATGGTTATTGCCCCAGATATAAAACACCGCTTTTACCGGGAGCAGTTATTCACCATGTTTCTCTATCCTGAACGTACGTTTCAGGGTTGCGACGATCCCATCCCCGGGCCGGATTATAAGATATACCAGGAGCAAGAGTGCGGCATATTCCATAGTAAAAAATACAAGAGTACCATACCATCCTGCACTGCCAACCGCGCTTGTATATTGCAGGTTGGTATAGAATGTCCCGAACATCAGCGGGAACTCGATGTATGCGAAGACCTGGGTAAGATAAAACAGGAGAATCTTGTAGATATCATCAGCTACGAGAAGGCAGAGCAGCGGCGTAAACCAGACAATGTACTGAGGGCTGTGGAATTTGGTAAACAAGACTGCTGAAATAAGGGCACATACGATCAGCATGAGAAGCATAACGGGTTTCTTTTCCTTGTCGATATATGCCGAATAGAGCAGGAAAAGAAAAACGATTCCCATCAGGATATACATGACTGTGGATATACCTCCTATGGAAATGCCAAGGTGCCCGATATCCTGGGAATAGCAGTACAGGGTATAGGTAAGCGTGTTGGCATAGACTCCAAGGCCTGAACCTGTTGCAGAGAAATATGCGTTGATCGCTTCAGGACGCAGGATTAGAACAGGGACAAGGAAAATGATACTGAGTGGAACCATTACTTTTAGGACAGCAATGATCTCTTCAGAAAGGGACGTTTTTTTGGAGTTATGGAGGATAAGAAAGGGAAATGCAATTGCAGGGAACAGTTTTGCAAAGAAGCCGAGTCCTGCACAAAGGTAGCCCTTCATCTTCATGCCATAGAAGGTAAACAAGAGCGCAAGCATCAGCAGGCATGTCGGGAATGCATCATATTTTGTAATCACAAAATAGGCAGTTGAGAATGCCGTGACATAAATAATCGCTGAAAGAAAGGCTCTTTTTTCATCCCATATTTTCAGGGCGATCAGATAAACGCACAGTGTTGTAACTATATCACAGACAACCATCAGGAATTGGAAGGATAGGACAAAAACCATCGCATTCTGTGCCAGCACTGCCGGAACGAGGGCAATAAGGATGGGTAAAAATGCAAGCACCGGGTACTCAATCTGGTAATTGATATAGGGGATCTGTCCCTGTAGTATGGGCAGGGCATGTTCAAAATAAGTCCCGATATCGAAATAATCGATAAACGAGTGAAATACTGCGGTTGTGAAAAAAACTACCACAAATTTCATCAGAATACATGCTACAACGAGAAGAAGGACATGCTGTTTGACAGTCTCCTGGCTGACTGAATCAAACAATGTGCCGAGGATCGAGAATGGTTCAGATGTCTTTTTTCCTCCTGATTCTGAAATGTTTTTATTCTTTTTTCCCATAGTTCACTCCCTGGTACCAATCAATACACATATTGCCGGTGTCAATTTATATTCATTCCAGAATGATCCTCCGGTGTTTGTCAGGGAGTTGGAAAAAGGGTGGCTGGCATCAATTTCAAGATGGTTCGATGACTAGGTGGGCACCTTGACACCTGAAATACGGGCCCAAAGTGCTTACCGCCTTCCCCAAGTAAGCCTGCGGTTGACAAGGAAGTTCCAGGCAAATCCAACGAGGATACCAAGAGTATCTGACAGGAGGAGACTCATCCCGAGGAACTGGGTCAGACCCAGGGCAATACAATAGTTGATGATCGACCCGCCGGCAGATACCGTATAGAACAGCCGGAGGCGCTGCCAGACACTGGTGGTTGCTCTCTGAGGGGATGACCTGAAAGTCCAGAGATCGTTCCAGATGAAATTATTCAGGATGGCAACGACAATAGCAATAAAAAGGGCAATGTATCCTGAGATTTCAGCCATCAGCATCAGCTGAAGAATCCCAAGGTTGACAACGATTCCTGAGATTCCTACAATCCCGAACTTGAAGACTTTCTTCCACTCCCGCCATGCTGCACTCTCATGATGGATGAACGAATAGAGCGTGATGTCGACGACCTGCCCGGCATATTCGGTAATTGTCTTGAGTTTGAGCTTACTTGACCCGATCTCCCGGTCAACGAATTCGAACGGGATCTCCTTGTCGTTCTCCCAGGTACCTTTCCCGAGCACTTCGAGCAGAATCTTATAGCCTTTCGGTTTCAGGGTCGCATGGGCAACAACCTCTTTTCTGATGGCAAAAAAACCGCTCACCGGATCCTTGATGTCCGGGAAGAGCAGCCGGCCAAGGAAGGTAGCCCCGAGGGAGATCATCCTTCGCTTGAGGGGCCAGTCTTTGATCCCCCCGCCTTCCATATACCTGCTCCCGATGACAACATCGTTTCCTGCCCGGATCTCCTCGTACATCTGAGGAATGAGCGCAGGGGGGTGAGAGAGATCTGCATCGATAACCACAAGGATATCTGACGATGCATGGACAAACCCGTCGGCAACGGATTGCGAAAGGCCGTGATCCGATGTCCGGACAAGGATATTCACCTGCGGTTTTGCCTCGTGAATCTCCCGAACAAGGGCAATCGTCCGGTCCTGTGAATTGTCATCGACAACGAGGATTTCCCCTCTAAGACCGCTCTTTTCAAAAACTGCATCCACTTCCTCGATGATACGGGAAATATTATCCTCTTCATTGAACGTTGGGATGATTACCGAGAGATCAAACATGGTAGGTTATCCGGATCGATCCTATGCAGACCTGAAGAGATAGATACCGGTACGCTGGGATAGGGGCTTTGAATGTTCTTTTAACCATGCAAGGGCATCTCCTTCCGGGTTAGCGGATCCAATGTCACCGGTGACGACGTAATAGATAGTATTGTTTGCTTTCAACGATGAGATGCGTTCGAGTTCCTTTCCCGTGTATGCCCCGTATTTGAACGTCTGATCAGTACTGTTGGAGTAGTAATAGTTGAGCGGCTGCAGGATATCCCCTGGTACAGCGACAACAATATCTCCCGGGTTTGTCGCCTGCTGGAGCTGGGTGGAGAAACCCCTCCAGTCATCCTTGGAAAAGCCTGAGTAATAGTCCGCAAGAACAGGTGCACTGAGAACAATGAACAGGGCCATGAATCCATACACGACCCAGCGGGTATTAGCAAGCTTCAGGAACGATTTATACGAGACTGCAATGCCGATGAAGAAGATGATACTGAAGAAGATAAGGTACCGGGGCACCATGGGCATCTTGAAGGACAGGATGTAACTGATCGCAAACGTGAGTACCGTGAGGAGGATCAGGAAAAAACCCTTCTTTTTGTCAAGAACGAATGCCTGCACAATCCCGATGATGAACAGTATGAGAAGAATGTACATTGCGATATCGGAAAAACCGGCAATCTGCTGGAAGGTTGCAATGATGAGACCGAAACCCTGTACACCAAACGAAGGTGCGGTTGATGTCCGGGAGCTGAAGAGCTGGATGGTGATGAGGATCAGCGGCAGGCAGACGATAGCAAACACTGCCCAGCCAATGACCATGGGAACGATCTTTTTGATGTCTTTTGCGTATTTCAGGATCTGGTCAATAAGCGCGTACAGGACAAGTGCCCCAATGATGACCAGCGCATAGAAATGGGACCAGAATGCGAGGCCTGATAAGAGGCCAAAGAGCGCCCAGTCTTTTATTTCGTTCCCTTTCAAGGCTCTGAAATAGAAGACCATGGAGAAGGCCACAAAGAAGAACATCATCGAGTAGGCCCGGGCTTCCTGGGAATAGAAGATCAGGAACGGGGAGATGGCTGCGGCGGCTGCGGCGATGATCCCGACATTGCGGTCCATGAATTCCTTTCCGACATAGTAAACAAGAGGTATAGTCAGGACACCGAAAATGGCCGGGACAAACCGGAGGATAAACTCATTGTTGCCGAAGACGAGCATGCAGTGCTCGATCCAGTAGAAGAGGGGGGGATTGAACTCCCCTCCCATGGTCGCCTGCCAGATCCCGGGGATCGACATTACAGCGAAGGTATTGGTGGAAGCTTCATCGAGCCAGAGGGAGTTGTAGCCCAGGTTGAAGAAACGGAGGATCAGTCCGACAATAGTGAGCGAGAGAAGTAGCTGCATGTACCGGCTTTTCACCAGCACACTTTGGATATTCTGCACTGTGAGATCCCGCAGCTCCCGGATCGGAGAGATGTAACCCCCGTCAAGATCAATTTCGCGATCCCCACCGGTATTCTTCCCTTTGCTTTGATCCTCCCGTTTCTTCGCCATTTTTAATCATCTATTATTGCGTAAATATTCTGATATAGGTTCCTGTCGGCGTTATTTGCCCGGGACTGCACCTGAAAAAGCAAAAAGGACACCGGGAAAATGAAGCCGGCTTCTCCCTGATTCGTTACCGGGCGGAGAGCGGGGAGTGGAGTGCTTCGAGCAGGGACTCCCTGCTGGTCACCACGGTTGCAGACTCTTCGAGCATGAGATTGACATGCTCATTGCGGCCAACCCTCCGGAAGTCCGTCCTGAGGGCAACAACCGGTTTGTTCATGCCATAGGCATATCCCATCTCCCATGCCGTACCGGAATCCGCATCGGCGCCATCGATGAGGGCCACCACCATATCTGCCTCTTCGAGTGCTTTTTTGTTGAGTGCGAAGATCCGCTCCTGAGCCTGTTCCTCCCGCATATCCGTATCGTCTCCGAGATCCTGCGGGAGGTGAACGGAGAACAGGTTCGTTTCCAGCAGGCGAGCAAGTGATGCATTAAAAGAACGTTCGGCTTCTGAAAAGAGCGGGGCGGCAAGATATACACGGTATCGGGAGAATACCGATACATCCATTGCAGGTATCCCCATAAAACGGGAGAGGAAGACGCCACGCCCATCTCTTTTCGGAGGTTCTCCATCCTCGCTGCCGTAATACGTACTGGTGACCCCGCAGGTGGGAGATGAGTTGACCCCGATGATACAGAGCGGGGGACCGCGTTTCTCATTGACAGCGTGGACCTCCTGCTCCAGCTTGTCCATCAGGTCTGAAAACGCCGGAGTATTGAGACGTTCAAGGAATGTTCCGGGCTTTCGTGCGGGTCCCAGGTAAATGGTCTCCGGACAGGGAAGGGGCACCATCTCTATGGAGAACCGCTTGCAGCGCTCGATCGAGCCCCGGAACAGCTCGATATCCGAAGCCCGGGTGATTCCCTCTGCCCGGAGGCCGGGATTCAGGACGCAGGGGCAAACGAGCACGTACATTATTACAGTGTGTGCACGCACAGATGATCAATGATACCCCTGTACGCCTACCGGGACAATAGCTGCGATCCCAGGAAGTGCACGGTCAAGAAACTCGAAAAGGCTGGTCTATTAAAAATTTTCACCAGGATCCCCCAGATCCCAAGAAACTCGCTCCTTCTCGACCCGACCGCAGAGCAGGCACTCTCGCCGGCCGACCGGACGGTCAAATCCATCACCGCCCTGGACTGTTCCTGGGTTGTGCTGGACACCGGTAAAGTCACCTCCTGGCGAATCCGGCGGGCACTCCCGTTCCTTGTAGCGGCAAACCCGGTGAACTTCGGGAAACCCTGCACCCTCTCGTCGGTCGAGGCCCTTGCTGCGGCCCTCTTCATCATGGGCGAGAAAGACCAGGCAAAGGAGATCCTCTCCAAGGTGAACTGGGGAATCCGGTTCCTGGAAGTGAACGAGGAGCCGCTCGATCTTTATTCAAAGGCAAAGGACAGCAAGGAAGTCGTGGAAATCCAGGCAACGTATCTCTGATATTCGCAAAATTTTCACCGATATTCCAGATAATTCTCAAGAATCGGAAGTTCAGAAAATCCGGATCACCCGGTTCCTGCACGTTTTCTTCCAAGTGCAGACCCCGGTTCAAAGACAGAAGAGCAGATGGTTCCGCATAGTTTTTTGTGTATGGATGCGATGTTAAGAGTATGATCAAGGTTGCCATCAACGGGTATGGTACCATCGGCAAGCGGGTTGCCGATGCGGTTGCGGCCCAGAAGGATATGAAGGTGGTGGGCGTCTCGAAGACACGCCCGAACGCCGAGGCATTTGTGGCAAAACAGCGGGGCTATCCGCTCTACATCGCCGACATCTCAAAGAAAGCTGCATTCGAGAAGGCCGGGCTCACTGTTGCCGGTTCGGTCGAGGATATGTGCAAAGCGGCAGACATCATTGTGGATGCAACGCCCGGCGATGTCGGAGCCACCAACAAGCCGCTGTACGAGAAACTGGGTAAAAAAGCGCTCTGGCAGGGAGGCGAAGACCACGAGGTTGCCGGGTTCTCCTTCAACTCCTCGTGCAATTACAAGGATGCAGTAGGAAGGCAGTTTGTCCGGGTGGTCTCCTGCAACACCACCGGCCTCTGCCGGATCATTCACGAGATAGACAAAGAATTCGGGGTAACCCACGTCCATGCGATCATGGTCAGGCGCGGTTCGGACCCGGGCGAGATCAAGAAAGGACCCATCGACGCCATCGTGCTCGACCCGGTCAGCGTCCCGAGCCACCACGGCCCCGATGTCCTCTCCGTCCTCCCTCACATCTCTATCACCACCATGGCCATGATCGTCCCGACAACGATGATGCACATGCACGCGATCCAGATGACCACCAAGAAACCGGTCAGCAAGGAACGGGTCATCGAGCTCATCAACAAACACCCCCGCCTCGGCCTCATCAAGAAGACCGCGGGGCTCAGGAGCACTGCCGAACTCAAGGAGTTCGCCATGGACCTTGGCCGGCAGCGCTCCGATCTCTGGGAGAACTGCATCTTCGAGGATTCCATTTATGCCAACAAGAACGAGCTCTGCTTCTTCCAGGCCATCCACCAGGAAGCAGATGTGGTTGTCGAGAATGTCGATGCGATCCGTGCCATGATGGGCGGCGAGAAGGACGGGGCAAAATCGGTTGCAGCAACAAATGCCGCACTCGGGTTTGTAACCATCCAGAATAACCATTAACACCCATCATAACCCATTTCTTTGAATGGACGCATACGAGCGCGTTACCCGGAATACGGTAGAAGTTGTCACGGATGATGACCTCCGGGCCCTCCTGGCCCGGCCCACGAAAAGGGTGTATGCCGGCTATGAACCCAGCGGCGAGATCCATCTCGGCCACCTGGTCACAATCAACAAACTAGTAGATCTTCAGGCAGCAGGTTTTGAAGTCACCGTACTGCTCGCCGATCTCCACGCTTTCCTGAACCGCAAAGGGACGATGGAGCGGGTCAAGGAACTCGCAGAGTACAACAAGCGCTGTTTTGAGGGCCTGGGCTTGAAAAATGTGACCTATGTCCTCGGATCCGATCTCCAGCTCAGCCCTGATTACCAGCTGCTCGTGCTCCAGCTCTCCCAGCAGATAACCCTGAACCGGGCCACCCGGAGCATGGACGAGGTCGGGCGGCAGATGGACCACCCCACGGTATCCCAGATGATCTATCCGATCATGCAGATGGCGGATATTGCGCTTCTCAAGGCTGACGCCGCAGTCGGGGGCATCGACCAGCGCAAGATCCACATGCTTGCCCGGGAGCATCTTGTCAACTTCGGGTACCAGGCACCGGTCTGCATCCACACACCTATCCTGAACGGCCTGGATGGCAAGAAGATGTCCTCATCGCAGGGCAATTACATCTCGGTTGCCGACAGCGAGGAGGAGATCTTGAAGAAGTGCCAGAAGGCCTTCTGCCCGCCTGAAATCCCCGAGAACCCGGTGCTCCAGATCTTCCAGCACCATGTCTTCCCCCGCCTGCCCGAGATAACGATAAAGAGGCCCGAGAAGTTCGGCGGGGACCGGACATTCGTATCCTATGCAGACCTTGAATCCGCGTATGGCAAAGGCGAGATCCACCCGCTCGACCTCAAGAAGGCCTGCGGGCAGTCGCTCGTGGAGATCCTTGCCCCGGTGCGGGATTATATACAGTGAGTCACCATATCTCCAGCTGGAACGGTGGCATCGCGTGAGCAAAGAGAGTAAAGAGAACGCAATCGACAAGCGGGTCGACAGCTTCGACCAGAAACTCGAGGAGATGGGTGTCCGTATCAAGGATGCCGACCAGTTCAAGGTGCGGGAGGATGTGTTCGATGAGGTAACCCTCCTCGCACTTTACAAGCTGGTGCACAAGAAATGGCTCTCCGCGATCGGCGGCTCGATCAGTACCGGAAAAGAGGCCAATGTCTTTTACGGGGAGCGCGATGGTGCTTCAATCGCCATCAAGATCTACCGGATCCAGACGGCAAACTTCACCACCATGAGCTCGTACATCACCGGAGACCGCAGGTTCTCGCGTGTCAAGAAAGCCAAAAAGGAGCTCATCTTTGCCTGGACCCGGAAGGAGTTCTCGAACCTTGTCCGGGCACGGGATGCGGGGATAGCCGTGCCCGAACCGCTGGTCTGGGACCGGAACATCCTGATCATGTCTTTCATAGGGGAAGGTGAGATCCCCTATCCCCAGCTCCGGAATGCCGAGATCGAAGACCCGCAGGCAACCTACGACCGGATTGTCCAGTGCATCGATATTCTCTACAAAAAGGCCGAGCTTGTGCATGCCGACCTGAGCGAGTTCAATATATTGTACGGCGACCAACCATATCTCATTGACATGGGCCAGTCCGTAACCCGCGATCACCCCCGGGCCCTCCCGTTCCTGATGAGGGACATAAAAAATATCAACCGGTTCTTCAAAAACCGGTGCACCGTGCAGAAAGATACCGAGATTTTCCATGCCATTACCGGCCTGAATATTGCCGAACCGTGAGCAGGGAAAGATCCCGAGAACATACCGGACCCAGGACCGGCAACCAGCAGACCAATAGTACCAATGAAGGTGAAAGAGAGATGATGCAGGAAGTAAAGATCGCCTCAACCAGGATTGGCGTCCTGATAGGCAAGAGCGGCGCTACCAAAAAAGAGCTGGAGACAAAGACCCACACAACCATCACGATCGACAGCAAGGAAGGGGTTGTCAAGGTTGAAGGAACGGATGAGAACACCATTCCTCTCCTCAGGGCAGTTGAGATCATCCATGCCATCAACCGGGGCTTCTCACCGGAGCGGGCGTTTGAGATGATCGAAGACGAAGATCTCCTTCTTGAAGTGATCGATCTTGCCGGCATGGCAGACAACCCCCGCCAGCTCGACCGGCTCCGGGGAAGGATCATTGGAAAGGACGGGCGTGCAAGAGAGCAGATCGAGGATATGACCGATGTGGAGATCTCGGTCTTTGGCAAGACCGTGGCCCTGATCGGGTACCCGGAACAGCTCAAGACTGCCCGGGCTGCCATCGATATGCTCATCGAAGGTGTGCCTCACGAGAATGTCTTCGCATTCCTGGATCGCAAGAAGAAAGAGGCAAAGCAGGATATGATCAGTTATTATTACTGATCCGGATTGCGCAAATTAAACCACCTGCATAAATATATTTTGCTTCATTTCCAGTGGAAAATATGTCGTTATTAAAGATAGATTTGGCTAAATCAACCAGAATCGTGCCGTTTTTCAGTGGAATTAAAGGGGTTTGCCGGTTGGTGTGAAATGCAGATACTGGAGATCCCGATTCCGGCATACCTTCAGGAAAAATACTGTTCCAGCGGTATAACAGAACTCTACCCGCCCCAGGCCGAATGCATTGAGAGGGGCATGCTTGAGGGAAAGAACCTGCTTGTAGCAATCCCTACGGCAAGCGGCAAGACCCTGATAGCCGAGATGGCGATGCACTCCCACATCGCCCGGAAGGGAAAGTGCCTGTACATTGTTCCTCTCAAGGCGCTGGCAAGCGAGAAGTTCGAGGAATTCAGCAACAAGGGCGTCCGGGTCGGCATTGCCACCGGGGATTTCGATCGCCGGGACGACCTTCTCGGGAAGAACGACATCATCGTTGCAACGAGCGAGAAGGTCGATTCGCTCCTGCGGAACAGCGCCCGCTGGATCCAGGATATCTCCCTTCTTGTCATCGATGAGGTCCATCTCGTGGACTCCGATAATCGCGGACCCACGCTTGAGATGGTCATTGCCAAGATGCGGTACCGCAATCCCTCGATGCAGGTGATCGGGCTCTCGGCAACGATCGGCAACCCGAAGACCCTTGCCGGCTGGCTCAATGCAGAGCTTGTCACCAGCACCTGGAGGCCGGTCGATCTCCGGCAGGGTGTCTTCTGCAATGACCGGATCCATTTCCGGGAAGGGGACCGGCGCGTCAAGGTGGTGTCGAAAAATTATGACGATATCAACCTCTGCCTGGACACGATTGCCGAGGGCGGCCAGTGCCTTGTCTTTGTCTCCTCGCGACGGAATGCCGAGGCATTTGCGAAAAGGGCTGCCGGTGCGATAAAAAGCGAAGAGCCGGAACTCAAAGCCTGTGCCGAGAAGATAGCCGGCGGGGCGGAGACCGAGATGGCGAAAACCCTTGCCCTCTGCGTTGGCCAGGGAGCCGCCTTCCACCATGCGGGGTTGAGCCGGGCCGAGCGATCGGTTGTCGAGGAGGGATTCAGGAAAGGCTGGATCAAGTGCATCTCTTCAACTCCCACGCTTGCGGCCGGCCTGAACCTGCCGGCACGCCGGGTCATCATCCGCGATTACCTCCGGTTCTCCGCAGGGGAGGGGATGCAACCGATCCCGGTGAGCGAGTACCACCAGATGGCGGGAAGGGCCGGCCGGCCCCGGCTCGATCCGTACGGCGAGGCGGTTCTCATTGCAAAGGACGAGCACCAGGTAGGCGAGCTCTTCGAATGCTATATCGAGGCTCCCGCAGAAGAAGTCCACTCGAAGATCGCGGAGCCTTCCGCACTCTACACCCACGTCCTCTCCATCATCGCTTCGGGGTTCGCCGGGACACGCAGCGAACTTACCTCTTTCATGAACCGGAGCTTCTATGTGCACGAGCACAAGCAGGGAAGGCTGATGCAGCGGGCTGTTGACGCCGCGCTCAAATTCCTCATAGAAGCTGAGATGGTCCTAGAGATTGGAGAACACCTCGGTTCAACAGAGTTCGGGTCCCTGGTATCCCGGCTTTACATCGACCCCCGCAGTGCAGCGACGATCATCTCGGCCCTGCGGGAGCAGGAAGAGTATGCCGATCTCGGCCTCCTCCAGACGATCTGCAGCACGCCGGACATGCCCAAACTTTATGCAAAGAATGCCGACCAGCCGGCGATCGATCGCATGATCGAGGCCCACGAGACCGAGCTCTGGACTCCGTACCCCTCCGATGAGGAGGAGATGGAAGAGTATTACCGGGCGCTCAAGACCGCGATGCTCCTTTCGGACTGGACCGACGAGCTCACCGATGCAAAGATCTGCGAACGGTATTCGGTCGGGCCCGGGGATATCTACGGTATGGTGGAGAGCGTGAACTGGCTCCTGCATGCGACGGCCGAGCTCTCGCGCATGTTCGTGCCTGCGTTCCATCCCGCGATCCGGGAATTTGAGATCTGCATGAAGAACGGCATCCGGCGCGAACTGCTCCCGCTTGTGAAACTGCGGGGAATCGGAAGGGTCCGGGCCCGCCGGCTCTTCAACCATTCCCTGACCACACCGGAGGCCGTGCGGGAGGCCGGGATAGATACGGTGACCAGGATACTCGGGCGGGGGATTGCAGACCAGATCTTCGCACAGCTGCAGAATACCAGGGGAACACCGGCATCTGCCAGTCAGGATAATATGGCCGGGCAGTCAACGTTCTCTCAGTTCAGGTGAGATCATGGATGCGGGTGCGGAAGATGTCCGGGCAGCGGAATGCACGATAGCCGACCGGCCTGCATTTCTTGAAGTGCTCCGGTCGGTTGCACTGGCGCACGATACACACATCATCTGTTTTAACGCGGACATGGTTGCGGGCAAGGCACATGTGCGGTCGGCAGTCGATCATGCGGTCCGATCGTTCCGGGAGGGAAATGCCATCTCCAACACCCTGGAGATGGAGGCGCTCCTGTACGCAGCGGGTTCCCGGCAGTGCAGTATCGGGGCATCGTTTGGCATCCGCGAGGGAGAGAATCAGCTCTGGGTCTGCTGTTCTCCGGGCCCCTGCGGAGAGGTTTTTGCCGCACTGGAACCGGTCATGCAGTTCGTATCCGGGGATTCCTGGAACGGGATCGACCAGGAAAAGCAGGAGCGGCTCATGAAACTCTTCGATATTACCCCTGAAGAGCTGCAGACACTGTCAGACAATCGCCGGATTGTGGATCTGGTTCTTGAACGCGTTGCCCTGCTCGATGTTCTGCGCTGAGGGGGGGTTCCATCATTGAAGACCAGGATGTAACCTGTCATCTGCAAATGATCCAAGGTAGCTGACCTGTGGTATCCAGCTTACCGGGATCTCCCTGAAGTTTCTGAACATTGGCGGGATACCACGGAACTTCAAAGATCTGATGAGATCATGGACAATAAACCATGACTGTCGGAGGCTTTGGCCTCATCCAATGGAAGGGATCAACCCCCCGGGATCCATCCTTTTCTGTATTGCGTTGTCGGTAAATTGTACTCCCGACTCATGATGCCGGACCCTGTCTGAAATTTTTCAGGCAGGGGGTCGGGGGGTGACTGAAAAAAGATAGTCGCGGGCAGTGACCCTGCCTGATTGGTAAAAAATGCGATTCGGCCGGATTCCTCTCGCCGGAGAGAGAGACCCGTTGTCAGTTGTACATCCGTTTCACGGATAATTATCCGTGCCACGGTTTGTTAACTGACACCCTCAGACCCTGCTTGAAAAATTTTCATCGGACCCGACTGTCCGGTACGTTGTTGATCCGGTTTTCTTTTTTCTCAAGAATCGTCCGCACAAGGGTGCTGGTTGCCGGATCAGAGTAAAGCCTGAATGCAATCTCCCCGCATTCCGTGATCCGGAATATTTTCTCATGGCTCTCCTTTCGGGAAATGCCATTCTCAACAAGGTCCGAGTCCATCAGTGCCCGCATGAAATCCGAGAGTGTTCCATGCGTCAGTTCGGCCGCAGGTTTGCGGCCCCGTTTGTATATCACCGGTGGTGCCGGGGGATTGTCCGGCTTTGCCTTTTTCGTGCGGGACGGGATGTACACCGGCCAGAGCTGGCTGAAAATATACTGCCGGGATACCCAACCGGGCAGACCGGTCTCTTGGTTCCTTGGACCTGCTCTCAGGAGGATGGCAAGGATGGTCTGGTAATTGGGATTTTCCAGCAGGGTCCGGACCGGGCGGCCCGGGAGCGGGACCGGCTTTGCAATCCTCTGGTCAAAGGAGCTGTAAACATCCCCTCCAACCCAGACCGAAAAGGAGAAGAGCGCCAGACAGAGCGGTTTCGATCCACCCGAGAGATCGAATGAAAACCGGGCACCGGGAAATTCTCGGTGGATCCGTATAAGCGCATCTCCAACTGAGGGATAAACAGGAGGGAAAATGAGCTCGCGGGAGCAGGGAATGGCCATGTGGACAGAGATCTCCTTCACGCGTTCAACAGCCTGCCGGACCATGAGCCGGGTCTTTTCCACATCAGGATCCGGTGAGATCTCATAGTATGTGCTTTCGGCGAAGATGTAAACCCGGTTTATTGTGGGAAGAGTCCGGAGATCTGCCGGGTAGGCTGAGAAGAGATCTTCCCCGGCACTGATAATCAGGATGTGTTCCAGGAGGGCCATGATAAAAAAACACTAATTTTTTTATCTTCCTACCGGTTGGCATGGCTGAGGATATGCGTGATCTCCGGCAGGATGAGTTCCGTTGTTGCCAGGGTGACTGCCGGGGTGGACCCGGGAATACAGAAGATTGCCTTTCCCCCAATAATACCAGCAACTGCCCGGGATAACATGGATGATGTGCCAATCTGATCCAGACTCTTCATCCGGAAGAGCTCCCCGAATCCATCCATGGTCTTCTCCAGGAGTGGTGATACGGCTTCGATGGTGCAATCATCGTACGTGAGACCGGTCCCGCCATTGATGATGATGCAGTTGGCTGTTTTAAGAGCAGCAAACAGTCCATCCCGGATAGCTTCAACGTGATCCGGGACGATTGAGTAGTACGCTACCGGGATCTCTTCCTGGGAAAGCAGCTTTTTTATTGTCGATCCACTGGTGTCGTTCTCCGGCACCCGGGTGCTGGATACTGTAATTATTGCTGCAGATATGGGAAACGGGCGCACGTGGTCCTTATTCATGATACTTGTATATTATTCCTTTTTCATTAAGAGAATTCTGATGGATTCTTTCTTGTGATGGTGCTTTTTTTACTTCTTTTAAAAAGTACATGAACGGAAGTTCTCATCTGAAGCACGAGAATCAGATACCCAGAATTTATTTTGGTGAGATGAATCAACTCACCGTGGTTGGTTTTCATGGAAATTCTCAATTGAAACTGGTTGGTTGCGGGTCAAAGAGATAACCCCCCCTGACGTTGCCTTATCCTTGGGGTGGGTGGGAGGATTACGCTCCTTCCAGGCTGGAGAATATGCAAATAGAATAGAAGGAAGGATTTCCACAGAACTCATTTTTTTAATTGTTGGTTGCTCTTTTTTTAAAGAGGGTGACACCCCTTTGTTTCCATTGGAATGTTTTCTCCTTCTTTTACAGTTTAACTGAAGAATTCTCTCTTATTTAAGAACAAAAGCAAAATTTTCAAAAATTCATTTTAGATTATTTTATATACTATTAGTTGCTAATATTTCAACGAGTCATCCTTTTTTTATTTTTTATTTCACTGATATGTCCGAAAAAAGTTCCACACGAAATAAAGGGGTCCCTCCCTCAGACAAAAAAGAGAAGAAAATCCAGCCGTAAAACCAGGAGGAATCCTGAAAAAATCCAGGAAGCAATGGAATTTGTGGTTAGTTATTTGTTAATATAATCGGAAAATAATTCATAGAATTTATCCCATTTTCTCATTTAAACCAAAAAATGGGAAGATTCCACTGGAAGTAAAGGGGTTTATATTCCGGGGAAACCGATCGTTTTTTTGCCTCACCCCGCTAATGCTCAGCTCCACTGTGTGATCATGCCCGAACCAGAAGATCAATCAACCGGACTTTTTAAAAAATACCTGAGCAATAACAGGATTTTCAAGGATCGCGAAGTGCTCCGGCATTCGTACCGCCCCCAGATCCTTCCTCACCGCAAACCCCAGATCGATGAGGTTGCCTCCATCCTCGCCCCCTCGCTCCGGAACGAGACCCCCTCCAATATTCTCATCTATGGCAAGACCGGAACCGGCAAGACCGCATGTGTCCGGTATGTGGGCTCCGAACTTGAGAAAGTGAGCAGCACGATGGGAACCCTCTGCCGGATTGTTCATCTGAACTGTGAAGTAATTGATACCCAGTACCGGGTCCTTGCCCAGATCGCCAAGTGCCTGGATGTTGTCGATGAGATGTCGAGCGACAAGACCAGGACCCATATCCCGATGACCGGGTGGCCCACAGACCAGGTATATGCCGAACTCAAGAACCAGCTGGAAGCCGGTGGAGGCGTGCTCGTCATCGTGCTTGACGAGATCGACAAGCTGGTCAAGAAAAGCGGGGACGACACCCTTTACAACCTGACCCGGATCAACTCGGATCTCAAGAACTCCAAGGTAAGTATCATCGGGATCTCCAATGACCTCAGCTTCAAGGATTTCCTTGACCCGAGAGTCCTCTCCTCCCTCTCGGAAGAGGAGATCGTCTTCCCGCCATACAATGCTCCGCAGCTCGTGGACATCCTTGCCCAGCGGGCCGAAGGCGCATTCATGCCGGGAGCGGTTGCTGAAGGGGTCATTCCGCTCTGCTCGGCTCTTGCAGCCCAGGAACACGGGGATGCAAGGCGCGCTCTCGATCTCTTCCGTATCTCGGGAGAACTCGCCGACCGCGATGAATCCACCCAGGTGACCGAGGAGCATGTCAAGTCGGCCCAGGCAAAGATCGAGACCGACAGCATGATAGAATGCATAGCAACCCTCCCCACCCAGAGCAAGCTGATCCTCTTCTCCATGCTCATTCTCGAACAACTGGGACAGAATATCTTTACGAGCGGGGAAGTCTCACGTATATACCAGGATATTGCGCCCTCCATAGAGCTCGACGTTCTCACCCACCGCAGGATCACCGATCTGATCTCCGAGCTGAACATGCTCGGTGTTATCAACACCCGAGTGGTGAGCCGCGGGCGTTATGGCAGGACCAAAGAGATGTGGTTTGACTCGAACACGGCCAAGATCCGCGAGGTTGTTCTCAAGGACCAGAGGCTTAACGGGCTCAAGAATCTCGATGTATCCCAGATGGAAGCGAAATGGTTGAAAACCTGGTTCAGGTAAGAGGAAACAAAAATGGATGAAAAAGATCTCGAACTCCTCAGAATCCTTGAGGAGAACAGCCGGCTCTCAGCAGAAGACATTGCGACCATGACCAACCTTGCAGCAGCCGAGGTTGAGGCACGGGTGCATGCTCTCGAGGCCGCCCAGGTCATCAAGCGGTATTCCACCGTGATAAACTGGGAGAAGGCCGGCAACGGCGAGGTCTCAGCCATCATCGAGCTCAAGGTAAGCCCCGAGCGGGATTTCGGGTACGATCGCATTGCCGAGCGTCTCTCCCGGTTCCGGCAGGTCCGGACCCTGCGGCTGATCACCGGTACCTATGATCTGCAGCTGATTGTGACCGGCAAGAATATGCAGGAAGTCTCGCGGTTTGTTTCCGAGCATGTCGCTCCCATGGACCGCATCCGGGAAACTGCCACCCACATCATCATGAAATCCTACAAGGAAAATGGCAATGCACTCTTCGAACAACCGGAGACAGAACGTCTTCCCTATAGTTTCTGAGGTGGGAAGATGCGCGACTTTGTCTCTCTGCGGGCGCGGGAGATCCCCCCGTCCGGCATCCGGAAGTTCTTCGATCTCGTGCTCACCATGGAGGATGTCATATCCCTGGGCGTGGGCGAACCGGATTTCCGGACCCCATGGAACATCTGCGAATCCAGTATCTACTCAATAGAACAGGGAACCACCTCCTATACATCGAATAAGGGGCTCCAGTCGCTGCGGGATGCGCTCTCACAGCACCTTGCCCGGCACTACCGGCTCAATTACCGTGCCGATGACGAGATTATCATCACGACCGGGGTTTCGGAAGGTCTTGATATCGCCATCCGGGCCATTACGGATCCGGGGGACGAGATTCTCATAGCCCAGCCGAGTTATGTCTCGTACGGCCCCTGCGTCTCCCTTGCGGGTGGAAAACCTGTGCCCGTACGGTGCACGGAGAAGGATCGCTTCAAGCTGAATCCCGATCTGCTGGCGGAAAAGATCACAAAGAGATCCAAGGCCCTGATCATCAATTTCCCGAACAACCCGACCGGGGGAGTCATGGACGAGGGCGATCTCAAGGCAGTTGCAGATCTCATCATCGATCATGATCTCCTCCTCCTCAGCGATGAGGTGTACGCGGAGTTGACGTACGACAAAAGCCATTGCTCTGCAGCATCCGTGAGCGATCTCCATGAACGGACGATCACCCTGAACGGTTTTTCCAAGGCCTATGCCATGACCGGCTGGCGTATCGGGTACCTCTGTGCACCAAAAGAGCTCTGTGAAGCAGCGCTGAAGATCCACCAGTACGTGATGCTCTGCGCTCCTGTTATGGGGCAGGTGGGGGCGCTTGAAGCCATCCGGTCTGCGGAAGAGGATAAGAACAGCATGGTCAACGAGTACCGTCTCCGGCGCAACATGTTTGTTGCCGGGCTCAACCGGATCGGTCTCCCGTGCCATGTCCCGGAAGGGGCGTTCTACGCATTCCCCTCCGTGAAAGGAACGGGCCTCTCGGATGTGGAATTTGCCGAGCGGCTTTTGAAAGAGCAGCGGGTAGCTGTTGTCCCGGGCAGCGTCTTTGGTGAGGGAGGCGAGGATCATATCCGGTGTGCCTATGCTATTTCCCGGTCAGGACTCTCCGAAGCGCTCGGGAGAATGGAGACCTTCATGCAGGGACTCTGATATCCCTGCAGACCCCCCCATACAATCCCTGATATACCCTCCCGTTTTTGCTATCCGATCCTGAGGGATACTTTATTTTGGAACTTGACCAATACTACATGAAACACAATGAGTTGCTCGATCATCGTTGGTGGATTTTTTGGGGATGAGGGTAAGGGCAAAGTTGTTGCCCATATCGCCCACAAGGACAAACCCGTAATCATCTCCCGCGGCGGTGTAGGTCCGAATGCCGGACACACTGTCCAGGTTGGAACCAAGGAATATGGCGTCCGGATGGTTCCTTCCGGTTTTGTATATAAAGAAGCGAAACTCTGTATCGGAAGCGGCGTGCTCGTCGACCCCCGGGTCCTGAAACACGAAGTGGAGATGCTGGGTGTAAAGGGACGCGTATTTGTTGACAAGCGCTGCGGTATCATCACCGAAGATCACATTGCGCGGGACAAGGGAAGCGCCCACCTTTCAAAGAAGATCGGGAGCACCGGCTCTGGCTGCGGACCCGCCAATTCCGACAGGGTTATGCGAGTCTCTCCTCAGGCCAAGGATGTGCCGGAGCTTGCCGAATACCTGCTTGACGTCCCCTTTGCAATTGACGAAGCACTGAAAAAGAATGAGACCGTTCTGCTTGAAGGTACGCAGGGTTTTGGGATCTCCTTATATTACGGCACCTATCCCTTTGTGACCAGCAAGGATACCTCAGCTTCCCAGATTGCTGCCGACAACGGCGTAGGCCCGACAAAAATTGACGATGTCATCGTGGTCTTCAAGGCGTACCCGACCCGTGTCGGGGAAGGCCCGTTCTCCACCGAGATGTCGTTTGAGAAGTCCGATGCCATGGGGATCCAGGAATTCGGAACCGTCACCCACCGGAAGCGCCGGATCGGCGGCTGGGACGGGGACATGGCCCGGTATTCCGCAATGATCAACGGGTGCACGCAGGCAGCCATCACCGGTATCGACCGCGTGGATGAATCCTGTTTTGGCGTAAAGGAGTATTCCCGGCTCACCAAGAAAGCAAAAGATTTCCTCAAGCAGGCGGAAGAGGACATCGGCAGCCCGATAACCCTCATCTCCACCGGCCCGGAGATCACCCAGATAATCGATTTACGGGATGAACTCGTATGAAACGTTCCCTCATGGACATCCTCTGCTGCCCGGTCTGCAAAGGGGATCTCACTCTTGCGGTCACCGATGAGAATGAGAAAGAGATCCTCGAAGGCGGCCTCCACTGTGCTGCCTGCAGCGTTGAGTATCCCATCCATGAAGGCATCCCCAACCTCCTCCCCCAGACATCCCAGTAAGAGGTAACGGTATGAGTCTCCCGCTCGCCCTGTCAGCATTGATCAGCCCTGACATACCGGGAGACGAATCCGGCTTTGAGATCTTCCTCAACCGCAGCGGGATCAACTCGATCGATCTCCCCCGGGGGAAGATCACAGCCGAATCAGGGGGCCGGCTCGTGCTCAAATTCACAAACCGGGGTGCTCCCATCCATATCACGATCTCTGCTGCCAACGCGGCATTGTATACCGATTTTTTCCATGAGAACCTGTATATTGTCGATGCCTCTGTCCTTGCGATCCCTATCCGGAAGGAGAGCGAAGAAGGTTCTTTTGATCTGGAGATCATCTCAGGCTATGGCGTTGTGAAGACCACGACGCATGTCCAGGTCCTCCATCCATCGCACCTGCGGCCAATGGTATCGGAAGAGGCACCTCTCCAGCCGGTTGCCCACGGCCGTCCCCATCTCCTGATGATCCTGATGGGAATAGCCCTGATCCTTTACACGGCATGGTTCTACACGGGAACCGAATTCCTCAATACCGCCTCTTTTATCATCCTCATTGTCGGGGCACTCTATACATGGTACCGGCAGGATTGATCCTTGCGGCGGTCATCCTCTGCGCCGCGCTTCTCGTGGACCGCATAACCGGCGATCCGCATTCTCCATACCACCCGGTTGCCCTGCTGGGCCGGTTCATCGGGTGGTGGGGGAAACCCTCGTCCTATTCACCAGGGTGGCAGAGAACCGCGGGTGTTCTGTTCTGGATCCTGACAGCGGCCGTCTTTTCCCTCCCGTTCTTTCTTGTTTCGGTCCTTGCGCCGTGGTACCTGTATATTATCATCGCCCCGTTCCTGCTGAAGAGCTGTTTTGCCTGGCGCTCGCTTGAGGAGCACACACTCGCGGTCGTGGATGCGGTAAAAGACGGAGTAGAGCGGGGCAGGGAAAAAGTCCAGCTCCTCGTCTCCCGCGATACGGCCGCCCTCGACCGGGATCATATCCTCTCCGCGGGCTACGAGTCCATGACTGAGAACATCACCGATTCCATCATCTCCCCACTCTCATTCTTTGTTCTCTTCGGACTACCCGGCGCTGCGGTCTATCGTGCGGCCAACACCATGGACGCGATGCTCGGGTACCGGGATGAACGCGAGCGGATCGGCTGGTGCCCGGCCCGGATGGATGATATCCTCAATTTTATCCCGGCCCGGATCACGGTCCTGCTTCTGCTGGTGTATTTTGCAATCCATGGTCGTTTCACTCCTGCATGGACCGTAATGCGGCGCGACGGGTACAGGCGCCCGGGATTCAATGGCGGGATCGTCATGGCCGCCATGGCCGGGGGTGTCGGAATCCGGTTCGAGAAACCGGGTGTGTACACAATCGGGAATGGCGAACGGACGCTCGATGAAGGAGGTCCCGATATCATAAAAACGGCCCGGGCGGTCACCCTGATGTTTGCAGGTATTGCCTGTTGCGCACTGTTTTTATTGGGATCCTTGATCAATAGTACAGGTATATGAAACTGGAAGAACTGAGATTTGGCACTGAGCTTCTCAAGCGCGGTTTTGCATCCATGCAGAAGGGGGGCGTAATCATGGATGTCGTGAATGCCGAACAGGCAAAGATCGCCGAGGAAGCCGGGGCCGTCGCAGTCATGTCGCTCGAACGGGTCCCGTCCGATATCCGCAAGGCCGGCGGGGTTGCCCGCATGGCGGATCCCCAGAAGGTTGCCGAGATCATCGATGCGGTCTCGATCCCGGTTATGGGAAAGGTCCGGATCGGCCATTTCGTGGAAGCGCAGGTCCTCGAAGTTCTCGGTGTGGACATGATCGACGAGAGCGAAGTTTTGACCCCCGCAGACGAACAATACCATATCGATAAGACCCGGTTCAAGGTCCCCTTTGTCTGCGGCGCCCGCGATCTCGGCGAGGCACTCCGCAGGATCAATGAAGGAGCAGCAATGATCCGGACCAAGGGCGAGGCAGGTACCGGAAATGTTGTCGAAGCGGTCCGGCACATGCGCACGATCATGGGCGAGATCCGTCTGCTCCGGGGACTCGACAAGCAGGAGATGATCGATTATGCCCGGGAGATCGAAGCTCCCGCGGAACTGGTCATCGAATGTGCCGAACGCGGCCGGCTGCCGGTTGTGAACTTCTCGGCCGGCGGGATTGCCACACCCTCCGATGCAGCTCTTATGATGCAGCTCGGCGCCGACGGTGTCTTCGTGGGATCCGGCATCTTCAAATCATCGGAACCCGAGAGGATGGCGAAGGCGATCGTTGAAGCGGTCAACCATTTCAATGACGCAAATGTCATTGCAAAGGTCAGCACGGGCCTTGGCGATGCAATGCCCGGCCTCGATGTCCACAAACTCCGCGACGACGAGGTGCTCCAGACCCGTGGACGCTAGGATCGGTGTCCTGGCGCTGCAGGGGAATGTGAGCGAGCATATCGACGCGTTCCTCCTGGCGCTCGAACGGATGGGGTACGGGCCCTCGTCCGAAGTCTTCGAGGTGCGGAGCCCTGCGGATCTTGCCGGGTGCCATGCCCTGGCGATCCCCGGCGGGGAATCGACCACCATCTCCCGACTCATCGACAAGAACGGACTGTACGATCCGATTCGTCAGTTCGATGGCGGGATCTTTGCAACCTGTGCCGGCATGGTGCTCATGGCAACGGAGGTTGCCGATCCGAGGGTTCACCCGCTCTCTCTCATGGACATGACCGTTGACCGGAATGCCTTTGGCCGGCAGCGGGAATCGTTCGAGGCCGATCTCTCGGTTGATGGACTGGAGGGGGGTCCGTTCCATGCGGTATTTATCCGCGCCCCGGTGGTCACCCGGACCGGTACTGATCTCAGGGTGCTCTCCTCAGTTGATCAAGGCGTTGTTGCCGTGGAGAAGGGCCGGCACGTGGCGTTTTCCTTCCACCCCGAGATGGGAGACGATACCCGGCTTCATGAACGGTTCCTCCACAAGCTTGGTTTCATCCAACAGGGACGATAAAATCTCCCACCCTCCCCTCCCCCCTATCAGAAAAGAGGAAACCAGATCCTTCCCCAAGTCTTGCCGTGACTGCAATGTTTTTAACCTGAAACTGGCTGACAAGAAACGGTTTTTAACTTAGGGAGACCACTCACAAGAGAAGATCCAACCAGCGGGCAGGGTACCATCTTTCATTTTCGTACTCAGGAACAGGTGGCACCCCTGCCGTGGAAATTCAAAACTGCCATAATTAAAAAAAATCCGGGATATCCATGAGTTCATCACCTGTTGTTGACAGCATCCTTTCCGCACGTTATTTCCGGAAAGGGGAAAAGTCATTCGAGGACATCTGTCATCGTGTAGCGTCGGCTCTTGCCGGTGACAGGGATGAGGAAGACCACTTTTTTGAGGCCATGCGCTCCCTGCGTTTCCTTCCCAACTCCCCGACCCTGATGAATGCCGGCACGGAACTCGGCCAGCTCTCTGCGTGTTTCACGCTGCCGGTTAACGATTCGATCGATGGCATTTTCGATGCCATGAAGCAGGGTGCGATCATCCACAAAACCGGCGGGGGAACCGGGTACAATTTCTCGCACCTCCGTCCCGAGGGATCTCCCGTCCAGTCCACCGATGGTGTTGCCTCGGGCCCCGTCTCATTTATGCGGGTCTTCAATGCGGCTACCGAGGTCATCAAGCAGGGTGGCCGGCGTCGCGGCGCAAACATGGGGATCCTCGATGTCTGGCACCCCGATATCCTTGCGTTCATCACGGCAAAAACAAAGGAAGGCGAGTTTTCCAATTTCAATATATCCATTCTGGTCAACGACAAGTTCATGGATCTTGTCTCCCGCAAGCAGTTCGGGACCGTCTGGATTACCCATCCCCACACCGGGGAAAATGTTACGGTTGGCCAGATCTGGACCGGGATTGTTGAGGGGATCTGGAAGAACGGCGAGCCGGGCATCCTCTTTTACGACGAGATCAACCGTAATAATCCGACTCCCCAGCTTGGCGAGATTGATACTACCAATCCCTGCGGCGAGCAGCCACTCCTCCCGTATGAGAGCTGTGTTCTTGGGAGTATCAACCTTGCAGCGTGCGTGGAGAACGGGACCCTTGACGAGACCCTGCTTCGCGAGACTGCCCGGATGGCCACCCGGTTCCTCGACCTGGTCATCGAGCACAATGTCTTCCCCATCCCCCAGATAGGGGATGCGACAAGGAGAACCCGGAAGATCGGCCTCGGCCTCATGGGTGTCCACGATGCGCTCCTCATGACCGGCCAGGCGTACGATTCCTCCGGTGGCCGGGCCTGGTGCGAGCGGATCATGCAGATCGTGACGGAGACCGCTGTTGACGAATCGCGTCGGCGGGCTGAAAAGGCCGGGCCGTTCCCGGCCTGGCAGGGAAGCATCTGGAAAGAGTTTGCGGTCAGGAACGCGGCCATGACAACGATCGCACCGACCGGGACGATCTCCCTTCTCGCCGGCTGTTCGAGCGGAATTGAACCTATCTTCTCGTTTGCCTACACCCGGAAGAATACCGTGGGCAAGACCTTTATCATTGTAAACCCCGTCTTCCAGGATTACCTGAAGCGCACCCTGACCGGCCTCGCGCTTTCCGGTGATGCGCTCCAGAAGAAGGCTGATGAAGTGCTTGCCCATGTCCACGAGACCGGGACGGTTCAGGATCTGCATTGGCTTCCTTCGGAATTCCGGGCGCTCTTCAAGACGGCTCTGGACATCAGCTGGAAGGATCATATCCTGATGCAGGCCGCATTCCAGAAGCATGTCCATGCATCCATCAGCAAGACCATCAACATGCCCTCCACGGCCACAAAGGATGACTGCGCCGAGGCCCTTCTCATGGCCTGGTCCCTGAAGCTCAAGGGGATCACCATCTACCGGACCGGCAGCAGGGAGGATGTGGTTCTTGCCCTTAAAGAAGCGGCCCCCGCCCCGGTACCAGTTCCGGCAGCTGTGCCGGTGGCCGGGAGGAACGCGCCGGAGAAGATCCCGGCCCTCTCAATCGAGCGGCCCCGGGAACTGTCCGGCAGGACCTATCTCTGCCAGTCCGGGTGCTGCCGGCTCTACGTGACCGTGAACCTGCACGAAGGAAAGCCCATGGAGGTCTTTATCCGGACAGTCGGGAACGGCGGCTGCGATGCCAACAGCAGCGCTCTTGGCCGCTCGATCAGCACCGGGCTCCAGAATGGTGTTCCCTACCAGAAATTCGTCAAACAGTTTGCGAAAGTCAACTGCATCTCTGCCATCAAGAACCCATCATCGGAAGGCCATTCCTGTGCTGATGTTGTGGGGCGGTGTATCGAGCTCTCGGCCCGGAACCAGAGTATCACTACCTTAAAGGACTGGGACATCCGGGAAGTGGGGACCAGAAATCCCTGCCCCGAATGCAACGAGCCCCTCGATTTCGGGGAAGGCTGCAACAAGGGAATCTGCAAGAACTGCGGCTGGACCGGCTGCAGCTGAAAGCGGTGGACACGGTATAATATCCGGGTTTTGTCCTGCCGTTCATTGAACACAGGATTCCATTGATTGAACCCGGACCATCGTTCCATAATATAAGCGGACAGAAAGAGAGAGATTCTTCATGCCCCAGGAAGATTCTATTCTGTTCGTATGCAATAATGACAGCGGGGTGCTGCCGCGGATCAAGGATTATTCCGCACATTCGAGCACATCGCCTGCGGAAGGCTGCAACCTCTCCGCGCTCATCCAGAGCCCGCTGGGAATAAAAAAAGAATGGAAACGCTTTATCCGGGAGCAGAAACTCCCTTCAAGGATTCTTGACCGGAACGATTTCTGCAACGAGTTCGGCAGCGGGATATCGACGTTCCCGGTGGTGCTGGTAAGGACAGGCAGGGGTACTGCCGTTCTGATCGGTACCGATGAACTGAACCGGTGCCGGGAGCTTGAGGATCTGATGAGTCTTGTCGAGCAGCGCCTGTCACGGATCGCATTGGCAGTTTAACAAAAGCGATCCATGAAAACAGGTCTTTTGCTGAAAGGACCTTTTTCATAGCGCCCAAAAAAATCAGAATATGATCTCACTATTTTATAATTTCTGATAGTGCAGGTACTAGTATGACTATCAGGAAGGGGCGGCGGAAGAAAAACGAGAAACCGTTTCACGAAGCAGTGACGGATCTCCTCTTCTCTGCAATGGCAAACCATGAGGATTTTGTTGTCACGTATGAAGACAATGCCATCACCGGAAAAAAAGAGATCCATGTCATGTCGGGAAAACTGATCACCCAGGAAGCGCTTCTCTCCATGAAAGCTGAGGTGGCCCGCCAGCTCGAAGACGGGGGCAGGCACCATGTCCGGGATATGGGATAGACTTTACCGCGTGAGTCTGCAACCAACCGGTTCATACGTCTTCCGCGGGTGTACCACGTACGTTTATACGAAGAGGTGCACTTCCGGCAGTTACCAGTCTTTTTTCATTGCCTCTGCCCGGAGATCCTCCGGCATCAGCTCAATGGCGTACCGCAGGGCGGTCCGGGGCATCACCCGTTTGTTCTTCATGACATAGGAGAAGATCTCACCGGTGTGCTTCCGGCTCGCTTCTTTTAAGAGCCAGCCGTACCCTTTCTGGACCATATCGTCCGTGTCAGTCAGCAGGAGATCGGCAATTTCCACAGCCTCGGTGAGGAAATGCCCGTGTTTGGCGGGGATGATGAGCGAGACCGCAGCAGCCCGGCGCATCCAGCGGTTATCCGACTCTGTCCAGCGTTTCAGTTCTTCGGTATACTCCGGAAATTTCTCTATGAATTTTCCCATCGTATGATTGCAGAAGCCGTCGCATTCGGCCCAGTTGGTGATGTACGTGTCGATCCAGTTGCGGAAGACCGTGATGTCCTCTCTCTCGTAACGATCGGCAAGAAGGTGTGCCCAGCTCGAAACAATAAAGGCCTCTTCCATGAATCCCGACCGGTAGAGCTCTTCGCAGAGAGAGAAGATCTCCTCTTTGTCCCTTTTTTGGATCTCTTTCCAGTACTTTTTTGATAACGCTACCACTGCCGCGGTTTTCATGCCGTAACACAGTATCTTCTCTTTGAAGAACCGCTTTGAGGTTTCCTGCAGCTCCGGGTCTGCCTGGCTCTGAAGCTCCTGCCGGATGCGAACTATGACCGGGTCCATGGAAAGAGTGGGGATGTATCAAAGATAAGGGAGTCGGAATTGCCCAAGGCATGTGTGGGCAACCGGATAATTTGCGCAGGAGATCGCAGGTACCCGATGGTTCTCTGACCGGTGGCACCGGATGGTACCGATCTCCTCTCCCGCCGGGCAGGAAGAAAATATATCACCATCTCTATAGTTCTCCGTATGATACGTCACAGGATGCAGTATATTACAAAACAAACTTCAATCTAAGGTTTTTTGGAAAACGAAATATTTATCAATTAATAATTTTAATATTGTAGAGAGATAAGCCATGGCGGTCGATCAAACCCATATCGATGATATCATTCTGGCTGCAACCTCAGATGATCCCGCTGTCAAGCTCCAGAACCTTGAACGAGAGGTTGATCTTCTTAAAATCACTATCAAGCGCCTGCTCATGGATATCCGTGAACGGATGAACGAGCTGGAGAACCCGTTCACGCTGGTCTCTTCGGGCAATTCAGGTGCCAAACAGCCGGCGGTTGATCCGGAATATGCGGAAAAAACATCTGCGCTGGAAGCGCGGGAAGCTGCACTCGATGCACGGGAATCCTGCCTTGAAATAGAGTCAGCCTCGCTTGAAAAAGATCTCCGCGAGGAACCTCCGGTTGTTGTACTGCCTGCCTCCACCGTACCTTCACTTCAGTATCCTTTACCGGCAACCACGTTGTCCGAACTGCCCGAACGTGGAATTCCGCCCGCTTCGCCCCCTCAGGAAACACTTCCCCTCCAGAAAACCTACCATCTCTACTGCTGGACAGATGGCGGGGTAAAGAAATTCGGGCATTCCCAGCTTGAAGCTCTCGTGGAATCTTATCACGTCCTGGGATACATCAGCAAAAAGAATGCAGGCGCAATAAAACAGATATCGAGCCTCATGCCGGTTGCCCCCGATGAATTCCGGGAGATCGGGCCTTACCAGTTCATCGAGGAGATGTACACCCTGAACAGGATCCTCTCCCCGGGAGATACGTCCCTTGATCGGGATATGATCGAAGTGATGATGGAACAGCGCCGCCAGGAATCCCGGCTGCCGATCGAGTCCGGCTCCCCGGTAAGGTACACGGAACCTACACCGGAGAAGAGGAAAGCCCGGTCGTCAGAATTTGGGGAAAAGGATCTGGGATGGATGAACCTCCAGGCCTGACTGTTTTTGTAAAGCCGGGAGCACCCTGATAAGAATAGCGTTATCAGGGAAGATCCTGTTCTGCTATCTTCTTTATGAGCACTTCATGTTTTTTATGGGTGGCGTCCAGCAGTTCTTCATAGACCGCCGGGAGGCGGTTCCGGAGCACCGTCACCCCTTCTTCGGTGATGCCCCCTTTGGTTGCAACGCGCCCGATAAGCTCATCAAACCCCATATCATCACGGTCAAGCAGCCATGCGGTCCCGATAAGGGTCTGCTGCACGAGATATGCTGCCAGCGCCGGACTGACCCCTTCTTTCCGGACTGCAGACAATGCAAACTCCTGCATCATGGCTGATATCAGGGCCGGTGCGCAGCTCGTCAGATCCCCGTAAATCTCAAAGTGCCGCTCTTCGATTTCTACAGGAGTACCGATGGCAGAGAAGAGCGAGAAGATGAGCTCCTTATCGCCCTCGGTCACACCCGGTCCCCAGGCAACAAGGGAGATGCCGGCATGCTCTTCCGCAGTCACGCTCGGGAGCATCCGGACACATCGCACGCCCGGCCCGGTCCATCCGGACAGATCTGCAATTGTTACTGAGCTGGCGATTGAAACGAGGAGAGTGCGGTCTGAGAGGGAATTTTGCAGATCTGCGAGCACGCCTTTTATCTCAAGCGGGCGGACGCAGAGAAAGAGGACTTCTGCATCCTGTGCAACCTCCTGCGGGGTATCCCTCACGGCAATGCCGGTCTTCTCCGCAACAGCCCGGGCAGAAGCGCCCTGTCTGCTGCATGCAACTATCTCCCCCGGCTGGGCAACCCCTGCAAGGATGAACTGCCGGATGAGCATGCTGCCCATGGAACCGGTGCCAATGAACCCGAAACGTGTCATGATCAATGGAGTTTGAAGTGTTTTTATGAATAACTATTGTGCGGTCTTGTGGTCTCTTTCCAGTCAGGAAATTCTGGTAGGCCGGTAACGGTGTTCCGCATCAATGACGGACAGCCTGTATAGTGGACAATTTTCCGGGGAAATTATACTGAAACAAGGAGAAGAGTGATGCCAAAAACGCATCCATACCAGTAACCGGATCAGGTTACTAAAAAAGAAAACGTGTATTGCGGGAGAACTCCCCAATCATTCGGGATGGGAAGTATCCCCCGCGATTGACGGAACCGCATATGGCGCCGGACCGGTGTTGCAACAAGTCAGTGTTTCAGCATCTTTTTTGCCGGACACGGAGACGAGATCTCCTCCCCTCCCTCTTTATCAGAGTTGAGATAATGTGCTCCCCAGATGCAGAGCGCCTCCAAGATCGGGAGCACGGTCTTTCCGAAATCCGTTATGGCATATTCCACCCGGGGGGGTACCTCGGCATAGACAGTCCGCCGGATAACCCCGTCCTCCTCAAGCTCCCGGAGTTGTTTGGTGAGCATCTTTGAATTGACGCCGGGCAATCCTTTCTGCAGCTCGCTGAACCGGAGCACGTTGCCGTTGAGGTGCCAGAGTATTATCGGCTTCCATTTCCCGCCGATCACGTCAAGTGCTGCTTCAACCGTACAGTGATAGGTCTTCCCGTTCTTCGTATACATCATGGTTACCTCAATGGAAGTTGATTTCAATAATACCTGTATTTCCTATATATTCAGTTAAGGCCGATTTTAATCTAATGGTTCAGATTGCCCTTTCAGAAGAATCCTGTGCATTCTGCCTGGGTATGGTTTTCTGGCCGGCACTCCCGCAGGCAGCGGAGTGAGGAGAGATCATGGAAAAGATACCGATTGGACTCAACTTCTTTATCCCGATGCCGGTGGTGCTGGTCGGGACACAGATAGCAGGGAAAGCAAATTTCATGGCAGTGGGCTGGATTACCCGGGCAAATGGCAATCCCCCCATGATCGCCTGCGGGATCGCGAACAACCACTACACGGTCAAAGGCATCGAAGAGACAAAGACCTTCTCGGTGAACATTCCCTCTTTGGATCTGCTGGAAAAGACTGATTACTGCGGCATTGTTTCAGGACAAAAAACCGATAAATCGCAGGTTTTCGATGTGTTCTATGGCTCCCAGAAGACCGCACCCATGATCCGGGAGTGCCCGGTGACCCTTGAATGCCGGCTCGTACAGAGCGTGCCGCTTCCAACCCACCGGCTCTTTATCGGAGAGATTGCGGGAGTGTATGCTGACGGGCGGGTGGTGAAGGACGGCCGGCCGGATTTCCCGGTGATCGATCCTCTCTTCCTGACCATGCCTGACAACCGCTACTGGTCCCTCGGGAAGTATGCCGGAGATGCCTGGGGTGCCGGGAAGAAACTGGTCCAGCGCTGATACCATGACAAAAGTACTTGCAATCAACGGGAGTCCCCGGAAAGACGGGAACACCTCCATCCTTATCCGGCATATTCTCAGGGAATGTGAGAATGCAGGGATCGAAACCGAGACCATCCAACTGGCCGGAAAGAAGATCCACGGCTGCACCTCGTGTATGAAATGCTTCGAGAACCGGGACGGGAAATGTGTCATCGATGACGACCTCGTGAATACCTGTATCCGGAAGATGATCGATGCGGACGGGATTATCCTGGGGTCACCTGTGTATTTTCTGGATGTCACCTCCGAGATGAAAGCGCTTATCGATCGGGCTGGGTTTGTCTCGCATGCCAACGGGCACCCGCTCTCTGGAAAAGTGGGGAACGCTGCAGTAGCTGTCCGGCGCGCCGGTGCCAGCAGGACCTTCGATACGATGCTCCATTTTTTCCTTGCCAACGAGATGGTGGTTCCCGGTCTTCCTTGCATCGGGATCGGTCGGGACATCGGGGATGTCGAGCGGGATGAGGAGGGTATCGCTCATGCAGAGAAGGTCGGGCAGACCATGGCCCGGCTCGCAACTATCCTGAATGAACACCCCCTGAAACCACAAACCCCCTCGCGTACCGATAACAGAATGACGAAAAAGAAAAAAGAGACCAGATCATGACCACGATACTTGTTGACCAGAACCTCTGCTCCCGGTGCGGGATCTGCTCGAATGCCTGCACCATGGGGCTCATTGACCCTGCCGATGAGAACACCCTGCCGAAAGTGCCGGAAGCAAAAGCCGGTATGTGCATCCGGTGCGGGCACTGCGAAGTCTACTGCCCGTCGCAGGCGCTCCTTTTGAACGAGCGACCGGACGAGAGGGTGCCCCTGCCTTCCGGTGCGGGGACAATTGCGTCAGAAGATATGGGATATTACCTGAGGAAAAGGCGCTCTGTACGGCATTTCACGAAGGACCCGGTGCCAAAGGAGAAGATCCTCGAGGTTCTCGATATTGCGAGATATGCTGCCACGGGTGGCAACAAGCAACCGGTGGAGTGGATTGTTGTCCAAGATCGTGAGAAAGTGAAGAAGATAGCCGCTCTGACCGTCGAGTGGATGAAGACCCTTAGCGGTTCAAACCACCCGATGAGTAGCTATGTGCCGTTCCTGATCGCTTCGTGGGATGCAGGGAACGATGTCATCTGCCGCGGAGCCCCGCACCTCCTCTTTGCCCATGTCCCGGACGGCACACTCCTGGATGGCAATCCGGTTGGTCAGACCGATGCTATTATCGCCCTCACGCACTTCGATGTGGCGGCACCGGCGTTCGGTATCGGGGTCTGCTGGGCAGGATTTGTTGCAGGAGCAGCAATGTCCTATGAGCCGCTCCAGAAGGAACTCGGCATTCCGGACGGGCGCAGGAGTGCCTATGCTCTGATGTTCGGCAACCCGCAGTACAAAATCTACGGCATTCCCCGAAGGAAACCCCTGCAGGTAACCTGGAAATAGGAGTTTCATGAAGTCCCTCTTCGATGAGACAAGTATCGGGAACCTCAGGCTGAAAAACCGGCTTGTCCGGTCGGCCACCTGGGAGGCCATGGCCGATGAAGCCGGCCAGCCGACCCCCCGGCTCATGAATGTCTATCGGGATCTGGCGCTTGGCGGGACAGGGCTCATCATTGTGAGCGCCACTACGATCACAGGAGATACCACCCGCGTCCCCGGCATGCTCTCGATCTCCGATGACACCTGTATTCCTGGATATCGCGGGCTTGTCCGGCCCATTCACGATGCAGGTGCCCCTGTCATCCTGCAGCTCGTATTTCCCGGTCAAAACGGGGCATTCTGGAATCCAGCTGATCCCTCCCGGGATGAGATAGAATCTCTGGTCAGGAAATTCGGGGATGCAGCCATCCGGGCCCAGCTGGCGGGTTTTGATGGCGTGGAGATCCATGCAGCGCATGGCTACTTCTTAAGCCAGTTCCTGAATGCCAGGAGGAATTTGCGAACCGATGAGTACGGCGGGACGGTGGAGAACCGGATACGCTTCCTCCTTGGGATCGCAGGGGAGATCCGGAAAAGAACCGGGGTGGATTTTCACATCCTTGTCAAGATCAACTGCTCGGATTTTGAAGAGGGTGATGGGGTCTGGGATGCCTGCCGCGAGGTCTGCCGGCAGTTTGCAGAACACGGGATCAGCGCCATCGAAGTATCCGGCGGGATCAACACCATGCCGTTCCCTCCCGAAGCGTTGCCCTATAGGGAATCGGTCTTCCGGGATTATGCAAGCGAGATTGCCCGGATCACCGAAATTCCGGTGATTCTGGTAGGATTGAACCGGACGCCGTCGGTTATGACAGAACTCCTGAACACCACCGGGATCAGTCATTTCTCCCTTTCCCGTCCGTTCCTGCGGCAGCCCGACCTGGCTGACTTCTGGAGAAAAAATCCTGAACAGCCGGCTGCATGCATCTCCTGCGATGCGTGCAGGAAGCAGCCGGACGGAAACGTCTGCCCCCTCAGGGAATCCCCTGTCGGGGAGATATGATGACACGAATGAATTACGGAGAGCAAAATGACAGATTACGCAACAATCGGAAGGAAGAAACTGCTTGAGATCGACGGCGAAGCCGGCGTCAAGGTGGAAGAGGCCTTGAACGTTGTCTGCCCGGACCTGGCCCGGTATCTCATCGAGTACTCGTTTGGGGAGATCTATGCCCGGGACAGGCTCGACAACACAATGAAGGAGCTGGCCGTTGTGGCCGCCCTGACTGCGATGGGTACAGCTGCGCCCCAGCTCAGGGTCCACATCCACGCAGCCCTCCATGTCGGCTGCACACCCGAGGAGATCCGCGAAGTGATCATCCAGATGTGCGGGTACGCAGGGTTCCCGGCAACTCTGAATGCGTTCAAGATCCTGCTGGAGGTAGTGCAGGAGACCGGCAGGACCCTTTCAACAGCGTCCCTCCATGCCGGTTCGGAAGGCAGGTACGAGCGCGGGAAGAAGCTGCTCTCGCAGATTGCTCCGGACCAGGAGCGGGTGCTCAAAGAGACCTTTGACCCGATCAACCCGGATATCACGCGATACGTTATCGCGTTCGGGTACGGGGACATCTATGCCCGGGGCCTCCTCCCTCTCCGGAACCGGCAGGCGGCCACCATCGCAGCGCTCGCGGCAATGGGAACCGCCCCGTCCCAGCTCCGGTTCCATATCGGTGGCGGCCTCCGGGCCGGCCTCGCTGAAGAGGAGATCGTAGAGATCATGCTGCTCGTCTCCATTTATGCAGGATTCCCGGCGGCTCTGAACGGGATCCTTGCCACCCGAGAGGTTGTCAACGCCTTGAAAGAAGGCTGAACGCAGGAGTTTACGTATGGGAAAAATCATTGCTATCAACGGAAGTCCACGAAAGAAGTGGAATACTGCAACGCTGCTTGAACATGCCCTCGAAGGGGCGGCATCGCAGGGGGCTGATATCGAGCTCGTTCACCTCTACGACCTGGACTACAAAGGCTGCACCAGCTGTTTTGCCTGCAAGCTCAAAGGCGGGAAAAGTTACGGGAAATGTGCCATGAAGGACGGACTGACTTCCGTTCTTGAGAAGATCGAAGGTGCCGATGCCCTCATACTCGGCTCGCCTATCTATTTCGGGATGGTAACCGGCGAGATGCGGTCGTTCATGGAACGCCTTCTCTTCCCGAACCTGACCTACACCCGGCCCCCGCAGTCCCTTGCTCCGCGGCAGATCCCCACAGCGTTCATCTACACCATGAACGTCTCCGAGCAGTTGATGAAGGAGAATTACGGTCCGCACATTACGGCGAACGCGACCGTTCTGAAGATGATGTTCGGGCAGTCAGAATCCCTCTTCTGCAACGAGACCCTCCAGTTCGAAGACTACGACAAGATGGTCTTCAGCTATTTCGACCCGGAGGAGCGAAAGGAACGCCGGAGGACGATCTTCCCCCAGGATTGCAAACGGGCATTCGACCTGGGCGCACGGATCGCAAAGGCCGGGCTCTCCCCGAAAACCGGAGAACCTGCACAGGAAGGGTAACCGGAATGGATGTCCTGGAAGCGATCCATCAGCGGAGGGCAATCCGCCGGTACCTCCCTGAGCCTGTCAGTAGGGAAGATATCTGCACCATCCTCGATGCCGCCAACTGGGCGCCCTCTGCCATGAATCGCCAGCAGTGGCAGTTTGTTGTCGTGACCGGAAAGAAGATTGATGAGATGGGGAAGAGTTTCGGGCGAATTATCGAGGAGTACACCCGGAACTGGGACTCGTCCCGGATGCGGGGATCCCCGTTCACCCGCGAGGAGTTCGTCCGGTTCGCGGCCACCTACGGGGGAGCACCCGTGGTGATTGTCGTCCTGACCGATACAGCGGAAACACCGGATTTCCAGCGGGCAAACCTCGAGAGTGCAAGTGCCGCCATGCAGAACCTCCTCCTCGCTGCAACCGCGCTCGGGCTTGGCACCTGCTGGATGACCGGTCCGCTCAATGACGAGAAGGCACTGCGCAGGATCCTGCAAATCCCAAACGAGAAGGAGATCGTAGCGGTCACACCGCTGGGTTGGCCCGATGGCGTTCCGGAAGCACCCCCGCGGCTCGACCCGGCGCTGGAGCAAAATGTGCGGTGGGTGGAGTAACCAACCGCTGTTTCAATAAAACAGGAGAAAAATATGAGAAAAGCACTCATAATTATCGGGAGTCCCAGGAAGAAGGGCAGTACCGCAATCCTTGCAGCGGAAGCTGAACGGGCACTGAATGAAAAGGGAATAGAAACAACGACTGTCTTCCTCAACGATCTGAAGATCCGGGGATGCCAGGCCTGTTACTGGTGCAAGAAGAATGATGTGGCCGAATGCGCTGTAAAAGACGACATGCAGAAGGTTCACGAGCATATGAAGGAGGCCGATGGCATCATTATCGCCACCCCCATCTATTTCGCTGGAGTCACTGCCCAGACCAAGGTCTGGCTCGATCGCCTCTTCCCGTATATCGGTATGACCTTAAAGCCGAAGATGACACCGGGAAAGAAGATTTCGTTCATTTTCACGCAGAACCAGCCGGATGCCCGGTTGTTCGAGACCCCGGTCCAAACGTTCATGCAGATGGTGGGGCTGACCGGCCTTGCTGTTCAGGATCATATGCTTGCCTGCGATCTCGATGCCGGGATGAAACCACCGGTTGAAGGGAAAACAGACCTCATGGAAGAGGCGTACCGTATCGGCAGGGAACTGCTGTAGCAATGAATAAACTGATATACCCAAGCAATCTGTCAGAATTAAGGAGTGATAAGGAACATGGAAGCACTTGAAGCAATAATGACCCGCCGCAGTGTCAGGAAATTCAAGGACAAACAGATACCCGATGCGGTGCTGGATAAGATCCTCCTCGCTGGGACGTACGCACCATCCGCCCTTGCCCTCCAGCCCTGGGCGTTTGTCGTTGTCCAGGACCAGAAGTTCTTGGCCGGAGTTTCGGACTACTGCAAACCCATCATGATCTCGCTCATGAAAGATGCCCACGACGGTATGTCGGATGAATTCCGGAGGCTCCTGGAGAGCCCCGGGTACTCGATCTATTACCACGCACCGACGGTCATCATGGTCATCGGGAAGAGCGGGAGCCGGTTTCGGGAGATCGACTGCTCCCTCTGTGCGGAGAACCTGATGCTTGCTGCCCATGCCCTCGGCATCGGGAGCTGTTGGATCGGGTCAACGGAAGTTGCCTATGACAACAAAGAGATCATGGCGGGGTTCCGGATCCCGGAGGGTTACAGCCCGGTCGGCACCATCGTTTTCGGATACCCCGATGAGACTCCCGAAGCCCATGACAAGCATGCGCCGAAGGTGACGTGGATCCGGTAACCGGTCTTTAATTTTAACGTCAATTCCCCTTTTTCATCACTCCTTGCAGTGTCCCCCGTTTTACCGGAAAACAGGAGACGTTTCGCCACACTCTTATTGAATCAGAATAATACTTCCAGAAGAGATACTGAATTATGAGGAGATCTACCGTCCTGATTGGAACGATTCTGCTGGTCTTTGTTCTCCTGTCAGGGATCCTCCTGTTTGGTTGTGCGTTCCCTTCACAGGCCCGTTTGGCTGATACCGATCCATCAGCAGAGCTCCTGTACGCCTCATCCGGATCCATGCTCCAGCTGCTCGACACCAACCAGATCGATGCCTTCATCATGTGGGAGCCGGTTGTGTCGGATGCAGAGCTGGCCGGTATCGGGAACCGCGTGGCAACCGCCGATGACCTTCCCCCGCCGGGGAAATGGGCTGCAACCCCCTGCTGTGTTCTCGTCCTCAGTAACAAGACGATAAGACAATACCCTGAAATTGCTGCTCTGCTCTCGGCACTCACAACGGCTGGTGTCGACAGGGTCAACGAGAACCCGCAGCAGGCCGAGAATATCACCGCGGCCTGGGTCTTCGGTACAACCCAGGTCCTGACTCCCAACGGGTCGCTCAATCCCCTTGTTGTCGAGGAGCACTCGTTCCCCAATATTGTCTTTACGTCAACCCCATCAGCCAACGGGACCGGTCCTTCCCCCTACGTGAACGCGGCAGTTACCGGGCAGGGGAATGCCTTCCTCAACGGATCGGCCGTCCCGCAAATACTTAACGGCACCATCCCGACCCTGAACATCGGGTACCTTCCTTCATCTGACCACTATGCCCCGCTGTATGTTCTGGTCCGTGACTCCTCCTATTTCTGCAGCCGGTACGGCTACTGCCTTGTTCCGAATGATCCAACGGCCTCCCGCCCGAAGCAATGCACGCTCCTAGTGAACGGAAGCCCCGTGGCCTACGTCAACCTCGTCCCGGGCCAGTCGGGAGGCGGCATCATGACCACGATCGGGCAGGAAGCTCTCGATGGGGCTTACCTTGGATCCGTCCCGGCGGAACAACAGATCGGACTCGGGAACCCGTCTTCTATCATCCAGCCGGTCAATAACGGCGGCTCCGGGCTGGTAGTGGGTACCAAAGCTCCCTGCACGAACTGGAGCACGTTTGTCAGCTGGGCAAAGGTCCGATCCGGTGAAGGGAACCCGCTGGTCATAGCAACGGTCCAGAGCTCCATCCAGGAGACCATGATCCGCGAAGCGCTCGCGTACGAAAACATAACGGTGTATCTCTATGGCACTCATCTCTAGATCCACACTCATTCATGCAGCAAAAGGACTTTTCCTTGTTGTCTTACTCCTCGTCATCTGGGAGGCATTGGCACTTCTCATCGGGAATTCCTATATCCTCCCGACCCTTGGTGAAATTATTGTCATCCTGCTCCACCCGGCGGCACCGCTTCTCGGTGGCGAATCCCTTCTTACCGACACCGCCAGCAGTATATTCAAGGTGCTGATCGGCTTTTTCTGTGCCGCGGCCCTGGCAATACCCGCCGGTGTGCTGATCGGCTATTCCCGGGAAGTCTATGCCTATTTCAATCCCATCATCCAGATTCTCCGGCCGGTTCCCCCGATTGCCTGGGTCCCCTTCTCCATTGCATGGTTTGGTATCGGTGTTCATTCCATCATCTTCATCATCTTCATGGGAGCGCTCTTCCCCATTCTCATCAATACGATCGATGCAGTGCACAGTATCCGCCGGCCGTGGATCGATGTGGCCGTGATGTTCAGGGCAACAACGCTCGAAAGGATAACAACGGTCATCATACCGGGTTCGCTTCCCCAGATCTGGACCGGCCTCAGGATTGGTTTCGGTCTTGCATGGATGTGCGTGGTTGCCGCCGAGATGCTTCCCGGCACAAGCCAGGGACTTGGTTTTTTGATCATGTACGCTTACAATCTCGGGCAGCTCCAGGTGATCGGGGCGGGTATGGTGGTGATCGGCATCATAGGTCTTGCTGCTGACGGGATCTTCCAGCTTGGCCAGGCACGACTCTTCTTCTGGCAGGGGAGGGACTGAGCTATGGATCCTGTTCTCACGCTTGAAACAGTCTCGCGGACATTCAGCACAAATGAAGGTACCTGCCCGGCCCTTGCCGGTGTCTCTTTTGAGGCCCACAAAAACGAGATTCTCTGCATCATGGGACCCTCCGGGTGCGGGAAGACCACGCTCCTCCGGATCATTGCACGGCTCGATAAGGAGGACAGCGGATCGATCCGGATATCGGGAGAGGACAACCGGTACCAGGCTCAGACGGCCATGGTCTTCCAGGATCACTCCCTCTTCCCCTGGCTGACCATTCACGATAACATCGTGTACGGACTCCGGCTTGGATCGCAAAAACAGTCCGAAGAAGAGATCAAAAAGAGGGCAGAACGTCTGCTGGTTCTCACCCGTCTTGAATCCTTCGCCGGTTCCTACCCGCACCAGCTCTCGGGGGGTATGAAGCAGCGGGTGTCCGTTGCCCGGGCGCTTGCCGTCAGCCCCCGGATCCTGCTGCTGGATGAGCCGTTCAGTGCCCTCGATCCGTTCACGCGCCGGGAACTGGAGGACGAGATTCTCAGGATCCGTGCTGCTGCCCACGAGAGCGGGAACGATATCACCATCCTGCTCGTCACGCATAACCCGGAAGAAGCGGTGTACCTTGGCGACCGGATCATTGTCCTGTCCGACCGGCCGGGCAGGATCCGCGATATTGTCAGCATCGATCTCCCGCACCCGCGGAATGTGGCAGATCCCGGGTTCCTTGAAGTCCGGGAACATGTAGCCGGACTTGTCAAACGGTGAACCTTTTTTTTAAAACCCCTTTGGCTTCCATTCCCAAAGTCAGGGTTTAATATTATTATCGGGATAGTCTTAACAACCCATGCATGATGATCACGCGCTCAACGAGATGATAGCTGCCGTCCTGATTATTGCTCTCGTGATTGCCATGGCCGCATTGGTTTTTCTTTTCTCTTCAGGTATGTTGTCAAACCTCACCAAACCAACATTTATTGCCCCGAAGATCAGTGCCGCGACCGTCAGTGGAAAAGATGTAATAGACGTCTCCAATCTGGGAGGGGATGTCATCTATCTCAATGTGCCCAAACTCCACTATAACGAGATGGGTGTGTATGTCGATACGCCGGATGGCACTTCCAAGGCCCAGCCATTGCCGGGGGTAGATCAGTTCAGCCCCGGTAAAACGCTCTATATCTTTAAAGGACCGGATGGATACAGAATCGCTGACAACCCGGCCGATCTCGCATCTCCGTCTGCCCAGTCGGTTCCTGCCGACCAGGTGGCAGTCCGGCTCGTGGACGAAAATTCGCAGCTTCTCCTTGCAAAGTGGGGAGATGCAGCAGGTTCAGTCCCTTCTCCGGTTCCCACGCCTACACCGACAGTAACCCCTTCACCAACTCCGTCTCCTGATCCAGTGAAAGCCGCCTTTTCCCGGGATCCGGGGCAGGGTGTTGTACCGTTAACGGTCCGGTTCACGGATGCATCGACCGGCCCCGTTACCGCGTGGCACTGGACATTTGGCGATGGCGGAACAACGGCTGAACAGAATCCGTCCCATCTCTTTACAAAAACCGGAGATTATACCGTGAGCCTGACGGTTTCCAATGCAACCGGCGGTACGGATACTTTTACGTGGCCCGGGTGCGTCCGGGGAATGATCAGGGCGGATTTTATTGGCTCACCGGTATCCGGTCCGGCGCCTCTTGCCGTGCAGTTCACGGATACATCAGTTCCGGATCCGGCAACCTGGCGGTGGGATTTTGGTGACGGGGATACCGGAAACTCATCGCAGAGGAACCCGGTGCATATTTTCAGGAATGCAGGCACCTATACCGTAAAACTGACCGCATCGGATACCGGGGGATCCGATACCGCGGTAAAGCCCGGCTATATCACTGTTCAGAACCTGCCCGCTCCGGTGGCCGGTTTCACCGGCACTCCGGTTTCAGGAACTGCCCCCCTTTTTGTCCAGTTCACGGACACCTCCACGGGGAGCCCTACCGTGTGGTCATGGGACTTCGGGGATGGGGATACAACCAACAGCACCCTGCAGAACCCGGTTCACCGGTATACAAAGACGGGAAGTTTTACGGTGACTTTGCAATCGGGCAACCAGGGTGGCACCAGCACCCCGTTCACACGACCGGGCTACATAACGGTCTCCAGTTCCCCGACGCCACTCACGATCTCGTGGGTCTGGCCGGACAACCTCAGACATGGCCACACTCACAAGGATGTGGATGTGGAGGGAACCGGCTTTATCGAGACAGGGACGACCCGGGTTCTCCTGCAGCATGCCGGCGAGAAGGATATCGAAGGCGAATGGGTCAAGGTGCTTCGCCCGACCCACCTGATCTTCGATCTCGATCTTCCCCAGAGTGCAACACCGGGGGACTGGGATCTCACGGTCATCAATCCTGATGGCAGGACCTGTACCCTGAAAGATGGGTTTGAGATAAAAACCTGATACGGAGTCTTCTGAACAACCAGTGTATTCCCTGTATCCTGCCATTAGTTTATTAGCATATCCGGGCTACTCTTCCCTATGACATATTCAGCGGTCCTGACTCCACTTGCGGTGGTTCTCGAGCTGGTCCTCTTTCTTATGGGAGTCTATGCCGGTTACTTCAGGAAAAAAACCTTTGGCTATTGTTTTGCGGCAACCTTCCTGATATTCGCAGTCTTTGATGTTCTTGGATCGACTGGCGTTTCTTCGGATATACTCTCAATCCTGAACATTATCGCGATCCTTGCCTCTGTTACTGGGATGTACCTGGTCATTCGAGAGAAGATGTAAGGATCCCGGTTGTTTTTTCTGAAGGTGAAGGCTCTGACTCAAAACGGATCTGCCGGGTGCACGGGTTCACGGGTTCACGCTTTCACAAACCGGATGTAATAAATTCTAAAAATTTTTACGCTGCATTTTTTCAGATCGCCTGTGCCGTCCGGCAGAAGGGGGCAATGAGCAGGCATCAGATCTGTCTTATTTCAGTTTCTGCTCAAGAACCGTCATCCGCGGATAAAACCCGAATTTTTGGTAAAATCCGAATGCATCTTCATTCCCATCGCCGACCGAAACCCGGTTCCTGACAGAACCGGCAGCGTTCAGCCAGCCGAGTGCACGGGTTATCAGGATCGATCCAACCCCCCGGTTGCGATATTCTTCATCAACAAAGATGGACTCTATCTCTCCGTCTTTTCCCTTGAGAGCGAGCTCACGCAGTATCCTATGTACTTCCCCGTCTCCGGATCGACAGCCAGATCCACCCTCAGTGAGCCGGTGCCGGCAAGGCGCTCAAAAAAGGTTTTCCGGTCTTCAAACCTCATCTGTTCGTAATGATCCCGGAAGATCCCGGCCCTGCTGTGATGGTGGTTATTGAGTTTTTCCCAGAGCGGGCGGATCAGTTCGAGATCCCGGGCATCTGTTGAACAATAGTCCACAGGTTTCATCTGATATTCTGTACTTGGTGAGAAAGGGAAAAAACCAGATGGATTCCGGATGGTTTATGCATCTTTGGGCCGAGAGAAATGTACCCCTCATGGAGCTGACAAATGAAAGACGAGAACCGGAAAGTTGTTGAGGAACTTCTCTCCCGTGCCGATGCCATCAGCGACGATATTCTTGAAGATACCCAGAAAATGCTGGGCAGTATGCCGTTCATCCTGCCGGTCCTGCGGGAACGGCCGGAGTACTTCGCGATCTCATCCCTTGCCGATGAGATGATCTGCCGGCCTGCCCATCTGTCACCAAAGATCGTGGAACTCGTCTCCCTGGCAGCCGCTGCCAGCGCAGGTGCGGAATATTGCATGAACGTGCATATCCGTGCTGCCGTAAAGGAAGGGGCAACCCGGGACGAAATCTATGATACGATCCTGATAGCAGCGCTCATCGGCAAGACCCGGGTGCTTGGCCCGGCCCTCCGCGAATTCTGCGATGCATTTCCGACAGAACCGAAGGATCGGCAGAAATAGTGCGCGAAGCCGGTACTCCCGGGTGAGGATTTTTCAGGACGGGGTTGCCACAGGCTGAGGCTCTGTAATACCATCATTCCTTTTTGGCTGGAGGAACCCGATACTTCGTACCGATACCTGAGTGGTGACTCCCGGTTCTTTCCCAAGATTGATGTGATAGAACGATCCTGTCTTGTCATGGAAGTTCCGGCAATTTCCGGGGTTATCAGTTTCTGCGCATTCCTTCTGGGGATTGCCGGGGCGGCGCTCATCATCTACGGGGGGTTCCGGGCGGTAATCCGGGTAGTTCTCCTCGAAGTGAAAAAGGCATCCTTCACCTACAACCAGATCCGGCGGGACTTTACCGACAAAATTGTCTTCGGTCTCGAATTCCTCATCGCAGCTGATATCCTCGCCACCCTCCTCTCCCCCACCGAGCAGGATCTCATCAATCTTGCCGTGGTCGTGGTCATCCGGACGATCCTTGGCTATTTCCTCTCAAAAGAGGCTGCGGAGTTCAAACTCCAGTAAAAACGCGGTTTTCATCTCCTTTTGCTCTGTAGAATACCTTTTTTGATAACCATCTCTCCCCTCGCACAATTTTGTACCCATGCGACCCCCCTCAGCGGCAAATCCGGAACAATCTTTCAAATCACCCCGTAAAACTACACAAATCCGGCTCAGAAATTAGAGGGGTCTTGGGGGGGTCGTGTGGGTACAAAGATACATTGTGGCTTGTAACCAACCAATCGCGGAGAAAATTTCCGAGGGAGCTTACCCGCATTACACCGTTTTACTGGCACAGGACGTACCCGTCTGACCCCCCCATGATAAATGTTACGCAAACCCGGGAGCTCTTTGTAGGTCGAAATGATCTCTCCAGAGCATCTACTTTTTTATTTGCAGCTTTTCCGGCAGCTCCCTGGCCCATGCGGCGATAGCATCCCAGTTGCGGAAATCGCCATAGGGTATCTTTGCCATCTCCATGAATTTGCGCATGAAAAAACCGAGCCTGGCCGGATCCAGTCTGCCGGCGAACAGGATAGAAGAGACGGGGGTGAGGGGTTCTGTGGCCCTGGTAAGAGCCTCCATAGCCATTCCGACTGCCTCGGGTTTTGGATCTTTCGGGGCAAGCCCGACTGCAAACACTGCAACGGGAACGTACGCCAGTTCCACAAGGAACTTTTTTACAAATTTTATCACCGGACCGTCCATTCTTCCCATATAGAGCGGCCCGCCGATCACGACTGCGGTATACCCTTCAAGTGACCGGATGGTTGATATTTCTGCTACTGTTACGTTAGTTCCGGTCTTTTCCAGTTCTTTTCCAATCGCTTCTGCAATTTCCGCAGTTGAGCCGTTCCGGGTGGCGTATGCAACAAGTATCCGGACAGTCATGATCCCTCACTCGTATAATGATGGGGAGCCCAGCAGCATAAAATACCGGGATTGAACGACGGGATGGAAATGAAAACCGGAGAGCCGGCAATTACTCTGCAACTCTTGTCAGGGTACGTTTGACCGTGTTCAGTTGTTTCTAGAGACACTATCAACCGGTCTGAATACCGTGCCTTTATAGGGGATCCGAAAAAGATGTTGAAAGAGTAATGGAGAATCCCCGATGGCAACCGATCCCGTATGTCTGATGATTGTTGATGAAGACGATGCAAAGTACACGAGTGTGTACAAGAACCAGAAATATTATTTCTGCTGTAACTGGTGCAAGAAGCAGTTCGAGGAGAACACGAAGCGCTATACCCGGATTGCCAACGAGGTCAGTGTAAACTTAAAAGAAATCACCTGAAACGCCCTGCACGGGCAATCCCCGCCGGAGGGGAGAATCCCCAATCCGGAGACCATCAGGAAATCCGGTAGTGGATACTGTTTTAAGGCCGCACGGGCAGATAGAGATGCAATTATTTCCCGGCTGAAACGAGCGAGCTTTTTATGAAACCTGAAGATGATCCCTGGCTTTTAACCGCCCATGAAAATGCCGAACTCCTGGACCGGGAGAACCAGAAACTCTGGGCGCTGGCAAACCCGATCCGGAATAATCTTGCGGTCATCACCAAATACCAGGATTTCTGGAACCAGGCCAAACATATTACCGCGTTGTTCAAAGAGCTCAAACCGCTTGCCCGCAATGACCGGGATATACTCTGGAAACGGTTCAATGCTCTCTGCCGTGAGATCAAGGAGAAGCAGAAAGCCGAGTACGGGGTTCTGGAATCCCTGTCGCAGGGCCATTTCGAGGAGATCATGAATCTCGTGAAACAGGCCCGGGTTCTTCCCGGCGCCCCGGCACCGGGTATCCGGGATCTGGCAAAGCGAGGGCAGGCGCTCAAAAAGGCGGGCTACCTGCTCGGCAGGTACAAGCACGAGATGATTGCAAAACACAAGAAAACCTGTTTTGAGGGTATCCAGGAGATCCGGAAGAGCCTTGATGAGGCATCTGAACGGGTAAATTCAGAAAATCCACACCTGCAGTCCAGGGCCGAATCCCGGATCCGGAGAAACCTTGAGGCGAATTATGAACGGCGGAAAAAAGCTGAGAATGCCCTTGAGAATTTTCAGATTGGCCGGGGACATATTCTTACGTTTCTTTCGTCCGCTGAGGACCCTGAAAAGATCGCATCGGCAAAGGCCCGGCTGGCGGAGACCGAGGGCCGGATCAGGGATATCGAAGAGGGCATCCGACAACTGGAGAGATGGATAGCCGAGGATGAGAAACGGCTGGGGAAAACATAAAAATCCGTTCTTGGCTCTCGATGTTCATATGACCGGCTGGTAGTCTCTCTTTTTATTACCGTGTGTATCAGGTTGTAACCCGGCCGGGTATCACGTGAGGCCGGGGGTGTCCTCAACACCCCGCTTTTTCATACGGGCGGAATAGATGAATAATGCCAGTTCGCCATCCGGGGTGAGACTGTAGAGTTTCTCCTGGACATTCCCCGGATCGGTCTCCTCCCGGATAAGGTTCCACCCGACCAGTGCTGAAATCATCCGGGAAAATATTCCCCGGGTGAGTTCCCGGGTGCAGGAGTCCTCATGATCATCCCGGACTGGGACCTGGCAGGCCTTTGTCTCGGCATAGAGCGTCTCCTCCGGTATCAGGGTATCTGCCTTTTTCCCGTGTTCCTTGTTCCTGAAAAGGATGGTGAGGATAACAAGATAATTCGGGTTTGCCGGCAGGTTCTTTGCAGGGAGGGTCGGCACCGGAACTTTCCGGGATGGGGAATTAAAGAACGCGTAATAGGCATCGCCTTCCACCCAGAGCGACATCGAGAAGAGGGCGAGCGAGAGACGTTTTGAGCCGGCGGAAATATCGAACGTGAACCGGGCAGCGGGATGTTCCGAGAGTAATGAGAGCACCGGGTCGCGGATGGCATCGAATGTTGCAGAATCGATGCAGACGAGAGCACAGGAAATATTCCGGGAGAGTGAAATGGCATTCACTTCATCAATCGCCCCACGGATGGCCCACTTCCATGCCCGTTTCTTGGCATCGTCCCGGACCGAATCCGTATAGACCTCTTTTTCAGCAAAGATGTACGTGTGCGTGACGGTCCGGAGATCCTGGAGGACCGCCGGATAGGTTGTGTGGATGCGGTCTCCCGCGCTGATGATGTGGATGTGCTCCTGCGGATCCATGAGTATGTAGTATCCGGTGCTTTTTCGATAAATGGTTGCCCGGTCTTGCACTATGTTTGCCGGGAATCTGAAACCAATAGCTCCAAAATCTCCAAAAAAGTCAAATCGATTCATTTATTTCAGCAAAATAATACAATACACACTATCTATCGAGCAGATATATGTCAAACGTGCTTTATGTTGACGATGAGCCCGCTCTTCTGGACGTTGGTAAAGAATTTCTTGAAATGTCGGGACAACTCTGCGTTGAAACAGCAATTACGGTAAAAGATGCACTTGACAAAATTCAATTCAAAAAGTTCGATGCGATCATATCAGATTACCAGATGCCCGATATGTCCGGCATCGAGTTTCTCCGTCATATCCGTTCGAAAAACCATGACATTCCGTTTATTCTGTTCACCGGCAGGGGTCGGGAAGAAATTGTTATCGAGGCATTGAACTGCGGTGCCGATTTTTACCTCCAGAAGGGAGGAGAGCAGAAATCCCAGTTTGCCGAACTCGAACATAAAATCAACAATGCCATCGATCGGAAACGAACCCACGATGCATTAAAGGAATCGGAGCAGCGGGTGCTGGACATCATCAATTTCCTGCCCGATGCAACGTTTGCGGTAAATCTCGAGAACCAGGTTATTGCATGGAACAGGACGATCGAAGAGATGACCGGAATACCCAGGGATGCGATCCTTGGAACCAGTGATTATTCCTATTCTGTCCCGTTTTATGGGGAAAAACGCCCTATTCTGATAGATCTGGTTCTGAATAAAGACAAGAATATTGAAAAACAGTATCCGTATCTGAAAAAAACCGGGGATAAGATCCTCACCGAAATATGGAGTTCGAATCTGTATAGCGGTAAGGGGGCCCATATCGGGATCATTGCATCCCCGCTCTATGATACCAGCGGGAATATTATCGGAGCGATCGAGACTATCCGCGATGTCACCGATAAGAAAGAAGCCGAGGAGAAACTGAAACGCAAGAATGATGAGCTGCATGCAGCCTACGAGCAGCTGACAGCAACCGAAGAGGAACTGCGGGCAAATTATGAAGAGCTCAGCCGAAGCGAGGAAGATCTCCGGCTTAGCGAGGAGCGGTACCGGAGCGTTGTAGAGGACCAGACGGAATTCATCTGCCGTTTTACTCCGGATGGCAGACTTACGTTCGTCAACGATGCCTACTGCCGTTACTTCGGCCTTGATAAAGGGACCTGTTTTGGGAAGGCCCATACGGTAGTTCTGCCACCTGAGGATCTTCAGCTGATGAAACGGCATTTATCGGCATTCACTCCAAAGAATCCTACCAGTATTATCGAACATCGTATCATCATGCCGTCCGGTGAAGTGCGGTGGCAGCGCTGGAGCGATCGGGCGATCTTCGACAAGGACGGCCGTATCATAGAATACCAGTCTGTCGGGAGGGACACGACAGAAAAAAATGAAGCCGAGGAGAAACTGAAACGCAAGAATGATGAGCTGCATGCAGCCTACGAGCAGCTGACAGCAACCGAAGAAGAACTGCGGGCAAACTATGAAGAGCTCAGCCGAAGCGAGGAAGATCTCCGGCTCAGCGAGGAGCGGTACCGGAGTGTTGTGGAGGACCAGACGGAATTCATCTGCCGTTTTACCCCGGATGGCAGACTTACGTTCGTCAATGATGCCTATTGCCGTTACTTTGGCCTTGATAAGGAGGCCTGCATCGGTCAGAGGCACACGGTAGTAATCCCTCCTGAAGACCTGTCACAGATGAAACAGCATCTGTCAGCGATCTCTCCGGAAAACCCGGTCAATCTCTTCGAACATCGTATCATCATGCCGTCCGGTGAAGTGCGGTGGCAGCGCTGGAGCGATCGTGCGATCTTCGACAGGGACGGTCGTATCACAGAATACCAGTCCGTCGGGAGGGACACGACCGAAAAGAAAGAAGCCGAAGAGAACCTGGCCCGCAAGAATGAAGAACTGCATGCTGCCTACGAACAGCTGACCGCGACCGAAGAGGAACTGCGGGCAAATTATGAAGAGCTCAGCCGAAGCGAACAGGAGCTCCGGCTCAGTGAAGAACGATACCGGAACGTTGTGGAGGACCAGACAGAATTTATCTGCCGGTTTACCCCGGATGGAACACATCTCTTTGTCAATGAGGCCTACTGCCGGTATTTCGGGAAAAAGCGCGAAGATATTATCGGCCATTCCTTTATGCCGGATGTCCCACCGGAGGATCGCTCCCTCCTCAAGGCCCATTTTGCGTCATTCAATCCCAATCACCCTGTACATTCTGTTGAACACCGGATCATCATGCCATCCGGTGAAGTACGGTGGCAGCAGTGGTCGGAAAGGGCTGTTTATAATGAAATGGGTGTTGTGACTGAGTACCAGTCCGTAGGAAGGGACATCACCAGCCGCAAGCGCACCGAATTTGCATTATCCGAAGCGAATATAAAACTCAACCTCCTGTCCAGTATAACCCGGCATGACGTTCTCAATCAGCTGACGGTTCTCCAGGGATATTGCGGGCTGGTTGAGGGAAAGATAACGGATTCCCTGACCCGTGGGTGGATCGAGAGAGCAATCCAGGCCAGTGAAGTGATTCGCAGCCAGATCCTGTTCACCCAGCAATACCAGGATCTTGGTATGCAGAAACCTCTCTGGCAGGATATCTCTCTGACTGCCATGATAATCTGCCAGAATAACGGTTTTTCACAGGTCTTCATCGATGAGAATCTGGCCGGTGTCGAGATATTTGCCGACCCGCTCCTCAAAACGGTTTTTTACCATCTTTTTGAGAATGCAGTCATGCACGGGAACAAGATGACCCGTATTACCGTACAGGGAAAGACGACTCCTTCAGGGTTCACCCTTATTGTTGAAGATGACGGGGATGGAATCCGTCATGATGACAAAAAAACAATTTTCCAGAAAGGGTATGGCAAACATACCGGTCTTGGGCTGTATCTCGTCCGGGAGGTACTGATGATCACGGGGCTTACGATCGAGGAAACCGGTGAACCCGGTGAGGGGGCCCGTTTTGAGATCCGGGTTCCTGCGGATATGTACCGGGGATCCTTAAAAACCAGGCAATAGTCAGTGCTCAGGCCTCTCTTGTAATCTCCCTATGAAAACTGGTATTTGGACCTGTGGTCGCCCGGCTCCTCGGGAGGGTTTTGCCTCTGATGTCAGGATACCGGCAAACTGCGAGATATCCTGCACTATCCCATTGATGAAGATGATATTTTTGTTTGCATTGAATTCCGCCCGTGCAGCGATGTTCAAGGTCTTTTTACGCGGGAACTTTCCGAGAACAGCGGGTTCCTGGAAGTCCCTCTCCTTTTAAAAGCCCGGCACAATCCCCGGGTAAAGAAAAAAAGTATGTTCAGATGAAGATTGGCGCAAGCACGAGCGTCAAGGTAGCAAGAAGCTTGATGAGCACGTGAAGCGACGGGCCGGCTGTGTCCTTGAACGGGTCGCCGACGGTATCTCCGATGACCGCTGCCTTGTGGGCCTCGCTCTTCTTGCCGCCATGGACACCGGTCTCGATGTATTTCTTGGCATTGTCCCATGCACCACCGCTGTTGTTCAGGATGAGTGCAAGGAGGATACCGGTGATGGTTGCGACCATGAGGAAGCCCGCGAGAGCCTCGTACTTCATGGTGACACCGATGACGATCGGGAACAGGATCACGAGAGCGCCCGGAAGGACCATGTTCTTCAGCGCACCCTGGGTCGTGATATCAATGACACGGGCATAGTCGGGCTTCTTTGTTCCTGCCATGATACCGGGGTCCCTGAACTGGACACGGACCTCTTCGATAACATATTGCGCTGTCTTGGAGACTGCACGGATGGCGAGGCTTGCAAAGAGGAAGACGAGCATTGCGCCGATGAGTGCCCCGACAAAGACGGGCAGGCTTGCCAGGTTGACGACCTCGAATGCCTTGCCGGTGAGCTTGGCAATGTCGGCCATGTAGGCATTGAAGAGCAGGAAGACTGCGAGGGATGCACTGCCGATGGCATAGCCCTTGGTCAGTGCCTTGGTGGTGTTGCCGGCTGCATCGAGCTTGTCCATGCGGTGCCGGACTGCATCCGGTGCGCCGCTCATCTCAACGATACCACCGGCATTGTCGGCAATGGGGCCGAAGGTGTCCATGGTAAGGACGTAGGCACAGACCATCAGCATACCGATGGTTGCAACGGCAGTGCCGTAGAGGCCGCCCTGGGGGATCCCGGTCATGGTTCCGCACCAGTAGGAGAGGAGCAGGGAAACCCCGATAAGGACCGCCGGGACCGCGGTGGTCTCGAGACCGACCGAGAATCCCATAATGATGTTGGTTCCTGCGCCGGTCTCAGAGGAATTCGCGATATCCTGGACCGGGCGGTAGTGGTGGTCGGTATAGTAGAGAGTGACCCTGAGGAAGGCTACGGAAAGGGCAATACCCACGAGACCTGCAATGACGAAGTATATCCAGCCGGGTGTTGCACCGAGGAGATAATAGACTCCGCCGAAGAGGAAGAACGCAGAGATGATTGCGGTGATGTAGTACCCGCGGTTCATGGCGTCCATCGGGTCGGCACCGTCTTTGCCCTTGACCGAGAGGATACCGATCATGCTCGCGAGGAGACCGAGCGAACACATGACGATCGGAAAAAGGATCCCGTTGACACCGAAGATCGGGAAGAGCGCGACACCGAGGATCATTGCACCGATGTTCTCGGCTGCAGTGGACTCGAAGAGGTCAGCGCCACGGCCAGCACAGTCGCCAACGTTGTCGCCAACGAGGTCTGCAATGGTGGCCGGGTTCCGGACATCGTCTTCAGGGATACCTGCTTCGACCTTGCCGACAATGTCTGCACCGACATCAGCGGCTTTCGTGTAGATACCGCCACCGAGCTGGGCGAAGAGTGCAACGAACGAGGCACCGAAGGCGAACCCGATGATGACGAACGGGGTGTGGGTCGGGTCTGCACCGAGGGCGATATAGGTCAGCGAGACACCGAGGAGTGACATCGAGGTGATGATCAGACCGGAGATGGCCCCGCCGCGGAATGAGAAGTCAAGTGCCTTCCCGTCGCTGGTCTGCGCTGCGGATGCCGTGCGGATGTTGGTCCTGACAGCAATCCACATGGCAACAACGCCGGCGACTGCACTGCAGGCTGCACCAACCACAAAAGATGCTGCCGTAGCAAGGGCAATCGATTGCTGTCCGGTGAGATAATAAATAGCAAAGATCACCACTGCAGTTACGATGGCAAGCACGGCGATAGTCGAATACTGGCGCTTGATGAATGCTTCCGCACCCACCCGGATCGCATCGGCAACCTCGCGCATCTTGGGCGTTCCCTCGTCCTGCGAGAGGAGGTTACGCGTCAGGATTGCGGCAAGGGCCAGAGCGATGATACAGATCGCAATCACGATTAGTAATACGTTTTCGATCATTCCATGACCTCCCTGGTGTGAAGAATCCGCGAAGGGGACCGACCCGTGCCTGTTGATTGCAGCGGTAAAGTGTGAACCAGTCCGGAAACTTTTACAAACACATCAGGTATTGTTAATTGGCATCAGCAGAGATCTGCTCAAATGACCCAAAGGAGGGCACACATCGGTTCTGGGGATCGCCCCGCACACGTACGCAACCCATCCTATGAGATAATAAGTGCATTTTTGATACATTAAACTTTTATGACTTGTAATCCCCCTGCACCACTTCATAAACTCCGGGGAAAACAACAGGTATTCTGCATTATTTTAGTGTTTTTTTCATTTTCACGGCCCGATATTGGTTTCCAGGTGTTTACCGGTTATTGCTGCTGACACTTGGCCCCTCCCGGTTCCCGAGCCGGATGGAGAATCGTGAACAATTCAATATGATTAATAATGAAAAATTCCCATAAGCAGAGAGGGAGGGTATCTGGTGCAACTTACTCAGCTCTTACTGTTTCTTATCCTGTTCCCGCTCATTGCCGCGTTCTTTATGCTGATTGCAAAAAAGGACATGGTGCGCGACTGGATCGTCAAACTTTCCGCACTGGTGATAGGTGTGGTCAGCGTTGTTCTGCTCATCTCGACCTATGACAAAGGTGCCATGCTGGTATCGATCGTTCCTGCCGACCAGGCCGGAATCCTGATGTTCGTCCTCGAGATGCTCATTGCCGTATTCATCCTGTATCTCGGCATCAAGCACAAGAAGTGGCATGTCGTTCTGCTCATCCTTGTCCAGTCCGCGATGATGCTGTACTTCGAACTGGTCTATGCCCACGGAGTCCACGTGGAGTCGAACCTGTTCATCGATGAATTCTCGAATATCATGGCCCTGATCATCGGTATCATCGGGAGCCTCATCTGCGTGTACTCGCTCGGGTACATGAAGTTCTTCCACGAGCACCACACCGATATGCCGGACAAACGCCCGTGGTTCTTTGCCACCCTCTTTGTCTTCCTCTCGGCCATGTTCGGGCTGGTCTTCTCCAATAACCTTCTCTGGGTATACTTCTTCTGGGAAGTAACAACGCTCTGTTCGTTCCTTCTCATAGGGTACACAAAGACCCCGGAAGCAACGAACAACGCGTTCTCCGCCCTCTGGATGAATCTTCTTGGCGGCATTGCGTTCACCGGTGCCCTTCTCTGGCTTGCCATGGCCGGGGGCGGTGTCATGGGCCTGACCGATCTCCTGTCCACCGGAAAAGCTATCGCGCTCGTGCCCGCTGCACTTATCGGTTTTGCCGGCCTCACGAAAGCGGCACAGCTGCCATTCTCCTCGTGGCTTGTCGGGGCCATGGTTGCCCCCACACCTGTCTCGGCCCTGCTCCACTCGAGCACGATGGTCAAGGCAGGTGTCTATATTATTGTGCGGTTTGCTCCCATCTACCAGTCCAGCTTCACCGGGTACATGCTGGCATTTGTCGGGGCATTCACGTTCCTGATCGCGTCAGGCATTGCCATCTCGCAGAGCAATGCAAAGAAGGTGCTCGCCTATTCCACGATAGCTAACCTCGGGCTCATCGTTGCCTGCGCCGGGATCGGCACGTACGAGGCCATCTGGGCAGCGATCCTCCTCATTGTCTTCCACGCAATCTCCAAGTCGCTCCTCTTCCTCTCCGTTGGTACTGTCGAGCACCGGATCAAGAGCCGCGAGATCGACGACATGAACGGCCTCATCGTGCGCATGCCGAAGATTGCAGCCATGATGGTGATAGGCATAGCCGGCATGTTCCTTCTGCCGTTTGGGATGCTCATCTCCAAGTGGGCGGCGATCCAGGCCTTTATCGACGCCCCGTTCGGCTTCCTGTTCGTCATCATCCTTGCGTTCGGGAGCGCAGTCACCGTCTTCTTCTGGGCCAAGTGGATGGGCAAGCTCCTGGCGGTAACCTCGGACGGTAAAAATATCGAAGGCGAAGTGGACAAAAGCGAGTGGGCAGCCCTCCTCTCCCTGGCCGGCCTCTCGGTTGTCACCACCCTCGTCTTCCCGCTCCTCTCAACAAAACTTCTTGAGCCATTCCTCATGGCAAACTACGGCAAGGCTGCCATGATCTCGCAGGACAATATCATCATCATGATCCTGATGCTCTTCATGATCCTGCTGCTGCCGCTCTCGATCCTCATCCCGCACCGGAAACACCGGCATGTTGCACCCTACATGTGCGGCAGGCCGACCACGCAGGACATGCGCTTTGCCGGATCCCTCGGGGTCCAGAAGAAGACAATCCTCTCCAACTATTACCTCCACCCGATTTTCGGGGAGGCAAAGCTGAGACCGCTTGGCATCTGGCTCTGCTCGGCTCTTATCGCAGTCATGCTCATTGCCGTGGCCGTTAAGGGGGTGATCCTATGATAAACATTGTCTGGGCAGTTGTCTTCGTCCTCGTTGCCCCGCTCATCGGGGGGCTTATTGCCGGTATCGACCGGAAGATAACAGCGCACATGCAGGGCCGGGTAGGTCCGTCCATACTCCAGCCGTTCTGGGACGTGGGCAAACTCTTCGAAAAAGAGAACGCTGTCGTGAACGAGACCCAGATCTTCTATGCCATCTGTTACGTCATCTTCATGGCCTTCACGGGAGCGCTCTTCTTTGCCGGGGGAAATCTCCTGCTTGTCATCTTCGCGCTTACGCTGGCACAGATCTTCCTCGTGCTGGGTGCCTATGCGGCCAACTCCCCTTACAGCTATGTCGGGGCAGAGCGGGAACTTCTCCAGATCATGGCCTATGAACCGATGGTGATCCTTGCGGCAGTCGGCCTGTTCGTGGCAACCGGGAGCTTCAACGTGAGCGATATTGCCGGAACAACCGTTCCGGTCATTCTCCTCATCCCGGGTATCTTCCTCGGCTTCCTCTACGTGCTCACTATCAAGCTGCGCAAATCGCCATTCGATATCTCCACCTCGCACCATGCCCACCAGGAGATCGTCAAGGGCGTGACCACCGAGTTCTCCGGGCCATCGCTTGCCTGGATCGAGATCACCCACTGGTACGAGACGGTCTTTTTGCTTGGCCTCGTGTACCTCTTCTTCGCGTTCAACCCGCTCCTCGGTATTGCGGCGGTCATCGTGGTCTATCTTCTCGAGATCCTGATCGATAACACGAACGCCCGCGTGAAGTGGCAGCTTGCGGTCAAGAGCTCGTGGCTGATAGCAGCGGTCGTGGGCGTGGTCAACCTGGCTGCCCTCTATCTCCTCTCCGGAGGCGTATCATGACCTACATGGCAAAATCCCCGTGGATCATCCACTACGATGCATCGAGCTGCAATGGCTGCGACATCGAGGTGCTCGCCTGCCTGACACCCATGTACGATGTCGAACGGTTCGGCATCATCAACACGGGTAACCCGAAGCACGCCGATATCTTCGTGGTCACCGGCTCCATCAACGAGAAGAACATCGAGGTAGTCAGGAACATCTACGACCAGATGCCCCGGCCGAATGCGGTCGTGGCTGTCGGCATCTGCGCCTGCTCGGGCGGTGTCTTCCGGGAATGTTACAACGTGGTCGGGGGCATCGACAAGGTGATCCCGGTGGACGTGTACGTGCCCGGCTGTGCCTGCCGGCCCGAATCGATCATCGACGGGATCGTGACGGCTCTGGGCATCCTTGAGCAGAAACGCTCGAAGATGGTCCTGGACGAAGAGAAGAAGGAGCACCACCGGCACGCGGGACTGCATCCTGAACATATATCGCACACAGGAGGAGCACAATGATGGCGGCACAGACAATCACCCCGATAGGTGTCGGGGACGTTGTGGCAAAGGCAGACCAGGCAAAGAAGGACGGGTACCGGCTCGTCCAGGTCGGATGCACCAAGATCGGGGACGATTTCGAGATCATCTATGTGTACGACAAGGACTATGCCCTGCTGAATTACCGTATTACCGTGAAACAGGATACCGTCATCCCGAGCATCAGCGGGGTGTACTTCGGGGCCTTTGTGTACGAGAACGAGATCCATGACCTGTACGGCATCCATGTCAGCGGTATGAACATCGATTTCAAGGGCACGTTCTACCGGACGGCGATCAAGCATCCGTTTTCCGTGACCATAACCAAGGAGGATGACTCATGTCAAAACAAATAACCGTGCCGTTCGGGCCGCAGCACCCGGTGCTCCCGGAACCCCTCCACCTTGACCTGGTACTGGAGGACGAGACTGTGGTCGATGTCATCCCGACCATCGGCTATGTCCACCGGGGATTGGAGAAACTGGTGGAGAAGCGGGAGTACACCGAGTACGTCTTCATTGCGGAGCGGATCTGCGGGATCTGCAGTTTCATCCACAGCCAGACCTATGTTCAGGGTATCGAGCAGATCATGGGCCTCGAGGTCCCCGAGCGGGCGGAGTACCTCAGGACGATCTGGGGCGAATACTCGCGTCTGCACTCTCACCTCCTCTGGCTCGGGCTCTTTGCCGATGGGATGGGCTTTGAGAGCGTGTTCATGAATGCCTGGCGCCTCCGGGAGCACATCCTCGACGATCTCGAAGCAACAACGGGCGGCCGGGTCATCCAGGGCGTCTGCAAGGTCGGCGGGGTCCGGAAAGATATCACCCCGGAGAAACTCGACGAGATGCTCAAAGGTCTCAAGTCCATGGAGCACGAGCTTCACGACCTGACCAATGTCTTCCTGCATGACAGTTCACTGAAGCACCGGCTGAAAGGTATCGGGGTCCTCAAGAAAGAGGACGCCTATGCTCTCGGCGCTGTTGGGCCGACAGCCCGTGGCAGCGGTCTTGCCATCGATATCCGTGAGACCGGCTACGGTGCGTTCAACCGGATCAACTTCAAACCCGTAGTGGAGCATGACGGCGACTGCTATGCCCGGTGTGCGGTGCGGGCAAAGGAGATGTTCACCTCGATCGACATCATCGAGCAGTGCATAAAGAAGATCCCCGACGGCCCGGTTGAGATGAAAGTTACCGGAGCGCCGGACGGGGAGTATTTCTCGCGGACGGAACAACCCCGTGGCGAAGTCATCCACTACATCAAGGGCAATGGCAAGAAGAACCTGGTGCGGCACCGGGTCCGGACGCCGACCTTCACGAACATCCCCCCGCTTGTAACGCTCTTAAAAGGTGTCGAGCTCGCGGATGTCCCGGTCGTTGTGCTGACCATCGATCCCTGCATCGGCTGTGCGGAGCGGTGATACGCCATGACGTTCTTCCAGATGACAAAAACGGTCATAAAGAGCCTCTTCTCCCGCCCGTCAACCCTGATGTACCCGGCAAAGCCGGCAAAGAAGACCGCCAACACCCGGGGCCACGTGAAGATCGACCCCGCAAAGTGCATCACCTGCCGGGCCTGCCAGCGCAAGTGCCCGACCCAGGCGATCTGTGTCGAAGTCAAGGAGAAGACCTGGCAGATCGACCAGATGCGCTGCGTGGTCTGTGCCGTCTGCGTTGATGCGTGCCCGACCAAGTGTCTGACCATGGACAACCAGTACCGCCCGGCCATGACCGCCCGGGGCGGGATCGAGAAAGTCACCGTTGCGGGACCCAAGAAGAAGGAACCCGCAACAGCACCGGCAGACGGGGCAAAGCCGGCAAAAGAATAAATCTGGTAATTGCCGGATTTTCTCTCTTTGAAAACAATCAATCCTTTTTTTAACATTCCCGTTGGCATGCAAGTGTGTCTTTGTATCTCAGAAAAACTCCATTGTGCGCCATCGGTTATGGTGTCATCGCAATGCGCCTCGTCCTCCAAGGGGACTGGTGGCGCAAGAGGGGGGGTTCTGTCACTAAAAATGAGTTTCTATAGTGGGCAACATCAGGTATTGTATTCACACCGGTGTCGGCTCCCGTTTCATCGGGCGGACATTCGCCCCTTCCATCTCTCCCCCGGCCCAGGCAAACCGGTCCCGGATGGTCTGCGGGAGTTCCTTCTCTTCGATCGGGACGAACCCGAACGTGCCATAGAAACCGTCAAGGCCGAGAACCGAATGCATGTAGAGGGTATCCTGGCCGCAGGCTTCGATAAGCGCCCATACTACGGCATTTGCGTACCCGTGCCCACGCTGGCTGGCCGGGGTGAAGACGCCATCCACCTCGAAACCATCCGGGTGCCGTTTGCACCGTGCAACCGAGACCACCTGGCCCTCGTTGAAGGCCGCAAAGATGCGGTCGGTTTTTCTGTCCCCCTTCGTATTGTGATAATCGATCCAGAGTGTTTCGGCAAGGGAAAATTCAAGGGATGTCAGCTCTCTCACAACTGCGCCGGTGCGGAGTTTTACAGGATGCAGAGCCGGTCCGGATAACGGGGCAAGCGGGGGTGCATCCTCGCCCGTTCCCTCGATGCGGTACCCGCCGGGCGGGATATGGATCGTGAATCGTGCACCCATCCCTTCGATCCCGGTCTCCCGGATGGTCATACCGGTGACTTCAACAATCTGCCGGCAGATGAAGAGCCCGATTCCCGCATGCCCCCCGGCATCATACTCGAATATCTGCTGTTTCTTATCGGCAGGAATCCCGTCACCATCATCGCTGAGAGTGAGATCAAGCCCGTCAGGAGTCTCGTGGTACGTGACAACGATGTTCTTGACCCGGCCTCTGCCATGCAGGAGGGAATTCTCCAGGAGATGGGCAAGGACATCGGCAAAGAGCGGATCTGCATAGACTTCGAGACGCCCGGTCCAGACCCGGATCGAGACCGTCCCATCGTCCGACGGGAGGCGGGTGGTTTCAATCAGCTGCTGCACACCCATCCAGACCGGCGGCCGGGTCCCGAGATCCTTATAGGACTCGGTGAGGAAGAGCTGGCGGACAATATTCCATGCCAGAGCCCGGATCTGCTCGAAATAGGCACCCACCCCGGGATCCTTGCACCGGGCCTCGGCATCGTCGACTTTCTCGATGATCTGCTCAATCGAACGGTGGAGGTGATCTGAGGAGAATTGCGAAAGGAGGCTGAGCTTGTCGTTAGCGGTCTTGAGTGCATGCTCCGCATGGACGCGGCTGGTTACGTCGAAGAAGGTGAGGATCGCCCGCCCTTCGGGAAGCGAGGCGGCAGAGACAAGCGCGATGAACGGGTTCTCATCCGGCAGGGAAAACGTTGTCTCGGTAGCATAGACCGCACCTTCGTTTGCGAGCCTGCTGAAGAATGCGTCCGCCTCTTCGCCGCTCCAGATTGCGGAAACTGAAGAGCCTTTGAGGTCGGCAGTTTTCCTGCGGAGAAGATCAGCAGCTTTCCAGTTGATCTCCTCGATGGTCCGGCTTCCTTTGGCATCTGAGATGAGGATGCTGCCCCCTTCTGAATGGTCAAAGAGGCCCTGGTAGAGAGTCTCCTGATCCCGTAGTCTGAGGGTGAGTGCGGCGATCAGCCACCCGATAGCGATGATGACAAGCGTGCGCAACACGGCCTCAATAAGGATGGTCTGCGAGGATCCGGCAAAGAGAAAGACCATGAGGAGGTAGATGCCGCCGATACACCCGGCAATGACCGCCCCCCTGCGGGGGTACTGGTATGCGGCAATGACCACCGGAATGTACAGGAGATGGGGGATGCCTGAAAAGAACCCGAACAGGAGACCGACAAATGTTGCAACAAGTGCAGCAACCGTGGTTCCGGCAATTACCGCGTACCAGAAGAGATCGCCTCTCTCAAAAGCAGCGGGTAGTCTCATGGATCTGCCTCTCTTCTCCCTGTACCATTCTTCATGCATGGATATGGCGGACCAATCTACAAGATGATTGCGATTTTATAACGGGAAAACCGCCCTTTATGCAAAACTGAAGGTCTCGGGAATTAGGGTCTGCAGATCAACAACAACCGCAAGGGCCGGTGTCGGGTTGACGTTCATCTGCTTCTGGAACTTGGTCTGGGACTGCCAGGTTCCCGCGTTGATGCCAAGCACGCCCCGGTACGTGGTGATCCCCTTGATGTGGACATGGCCCGTGTGGAGGATCTCCGGGAGCGGGTCGATGATCAGCCGGTCGGCCTTCCCCGCGGCAATCGGCGTCCTCCGGCCGTACGCCGGGGCAAGGTGGCGGCGCTGGAGCATCTCCTCCATCATCAGGCCGCTGTTCTCGTAGGAGGCCCCCGGGATGAGGCCTATCATGTCATCGATGGATCTCCCGTGGTACATCAGCACCCGCACACCCTGCAGTTTCACGAGCGCCGGGTTCTCGACAAGCACGCAGTTGGCTGGAAACTTTTTCGTGAACTGCGGGGGAAGCACCGGCTGGGGCTCAGCGCCCCGCACCACATCGTGGTTGCCGGGGGAGACGATGATCTTCATCCGGGAGGGGAGATCCTGCATCATCTCGCCGAACACATCGTACTGCTCGTAGATGTTCTTTATCGTGAGCTCGCTCTCCTGGCCCGGGTAGATGCCGATCCCGTCCACCAGGTCCCCGGCGATGAGGAGGTAGGAGAAGTCGTTGTCCGAGAGCCAGTCGGCGAAACGTTTCCAGCAGTCGCCAAGGAACGTGTCGCTTCCCACGTGGACATCGGAGATGAAGACCGCCTTTCCCGGCTGCTCGCTCTTGAACGGGGCGTTGTCGATCCGGATGTCCGGGCGGTAGAGGGTCTCGGCAAAGAAGAGCTTCCCGTCGCTCGAGAGTTTTCCCTTGACGCCTATCACTTCGTCCGGGATGAGCTTCTCGGCATCCTCGTGGATCGGGCGGTCTTTCCGGAAGAGGACCGAGATCGAGCCGGAGGAGTCCTCGATCTCGGCGATCCGGTGGCCGTTTTTTGTGGTACTCACCTCGACGACCATCCCGATGACCGTGCATTCCTCCTGCCGGTACCGGGTGTTCTTGGAAAGTCCCTCGATGGGCATAGCGCCGGCCCGGCTTCGGATCATGCCGCCAAGCTTGCTGTACCGGTCCCGGAAATAGTGGAGGTAATCCCCGGCCCCGGTGACCGCCCCCGAAGTTCCGGACGAGCCGGCCTCCACCTCTATCTCCGGCTCGGCAAGGAACCGGGTCCCGTCCCGGGTCGGGTGGATCCCGGGGAGGTGCTTTGCGGATACGACGATCGTGCCTTCCGGGACCCCTGCGATGATGCGGTCGATCAGGTCCAGATCGTCCTGCTCCTGGATATAGCGCACCACGTCGGGGTGCACCTGGAGTTTTGTATCGAGGAAGCGGATCGCGATCTCCCGCACATCAAGCATGATAGATCATGGGCAGCGGATAACATATAGGCTGGTATTTTTACACACCACCGGCGCCCGGAGGACGGTTGTGCAGGTTTCATCATCATCCCGTGCGCAGGTACACGTGCAGAATATCCTGACGTATCATGTACGATATCCTCTCCATGCTCCTTCTCGGGTTCATAATCGGCCTCACCGGTGCCCTTGCCCCCGGTCCTACGCTTGTTGCCACCATCAATGCCTCCCTTTCCGGTTCTTGGACTGCGGGTCTTCGGATCTCCCTGGGCCATATCATTGTTGAACTTGCGATCTTCCTCCTGATACTCTTCGGTCTTGCAACGGTTGCCCGCCCGTATATGACCGCCATTGCCATTGTGGGCGGGCTTGCGCTCATCCTGTTCGGGGTGCTCACCCTCCTTGGCAGCAGGACGGCCTCCCTTGAGACCCGGAAGACCCCGTCAACAGCAGGCCCGGTCCTTGCCGGCGTTGTCTCCAGCGCCGCAAACCCGTACTTCTGGATCTGGTGGCTCTCGGTCGGGGGCGCCATGGTGATTGCCGCCCTTGCGGGCGGGATCCTGCCCGCTGCGGTCTTCATGATCGGCCACTGGGCAGCGGACACCGCATGGTTCACGGTTGTCTCGGCCGGTGTCGCAAAGGGCGTCTCGGTTCTGACGGACACGACTTACCACCGGATCATGGCAGCCTGCGGTCTCTTCCTGGTTGCCTTCGGCCTCTATTATCTTGTGCAAGCAATTCTCCCCTCCTGAAATTCTCCCCTCCTGAAATTCTCCCCTCCTGAAATTCTCCCCTCCTGAAATTCTCCCCTCCCGATGCACCACGCCAGGCCGGATTCCACAGGGTTAAAGTATAACCGGTCAAACACTATACCAAATTCCAGCAGAGGACGCGATTCCACGTGGCAGAGAAAGACAACAACCAGGATATCCGATCCCTATTCACCCGGTTCCGCACCAGCGATCACTGGGCCGTCTCGCTGGCCCGGGATCTCCTCTGGGTTGTCGCCGTGGTCGGGACGATCGCCCTTGCCCTTTACTTGATCTGCGGCACCTGGCCGGCGGTCGTGACCATCGAGTCGAAGAGCATGGATCCCAATATGAAAGTCGGGGACCTCGTCCTCGTGGTCCAGAAAGACCGGTACGGGGAATTCCAGACCTGGCTCGACGGCAAAGCAGCGGGCAACCCGAAGTTCGGAAGTTACGGGGACGTCATCATCTACAAGCCCAACGGCCTCTCGAGCGTCCACCCGATCATCCACCGTGCGGTTGCTTATGCTACCGACGAGCCCCTGACCGAGATCCGGGGCGTCAAGCTCAAGACGAATTACACGGCCCCCCATCCCGGTTATATCACGTGGGGGGATAACAATCCTGCCCCGGACCAATTCCTCTCCTTCCCTGTGATCGGCCAGCCCGAGCCGGTGAAGGATGAATGGATTGTCGGAAAAGCCCTCTTCACGGTTCCCCTTGTCGGGTACCTGCCCCTCCATATCGTGGAAGTTGTGATAATCGTCATCGTCATCATGGTCCTCCACGAGTTGTATATGCGGTCAAAAGAAGAGAAAGGACAAAAACCGGCAAAGAAAGCCGGTAAAAAACAGAAGTAGCGGAGACCCGGGATCATGACAACGACTGCAACCCTTCTCGATGATGTGCTGTCAGGCCACCGGCTCACCGAACGGGAAGCCGCGACCCTTCTTAACGCACGGGGCAGGGAAGTTCTTAAGATCGTATCGGCCGCAGATGAGCTGCGGGAACAGAAAGTGGGAGACACCGTCACCTATGTCAAGAACCAGAACCTTCACGTGACCAATATCTGCAAGAACCTCTGCGGGTTCTGCGGGTTCGGCCGGAAGGTTACTGACGAGGGGGCGTACTGCCATGACAAGGCGGCAATCCAGGAGCAGGCCCGGCTTGCAAAGGAGCGGAACGTCACCGAGATCTGTTTTCTCTCGGGTGTCCACCCGGGTTTCACTCTCGATACCTATTGCGAGATGATGGACTGGGTGCACGAGGCCTGCCCCGGCGTCCACATCCATGCCTTCAGCCCGGACGAGGTCGCGTTTGCAGCAAAGAAGCTCAACTGCCCGACCCCCGAGGTCCTTGCCCGGCTCAAAGCAGAAGGCCTCGGGACCATCCAGGGAACTGCAGCCGAGATCCTTGTCGACTCGGTCCGGGAGGTCATCTGCCCCCGGAAAGTGCCCGCCGCCGACTGGGTCCGGATCATCAAGGAAGCCCACCGGATGGGGCTGCGATCCACGGCCACAATCATGTACGGCTCGTACGAGACTGCACAGGATCAGGCCGAGCATCTCGGCCTTCTCCGGGGTATCCAGGACGAGACAAAGGGATTCACCGAACTCGTCACCCTTCCCTTTGTCCACACCAACACGCCGCTGTACCAGCAGGGCATAGCAAGGGCCGGGCCGACCGGCCGCGAGGATCTCCTGATGATCGCGGTCTCCCGGCTCTTCCTCGACAACTTTGCAAACATCCAGGTGGCCTGGGGCAAGGTGGGCCTCAAGATGACCCAGCTCGCCCTCCTATCAGGAGCCAACGACCTGGCCGGTACCATGTTCACAGACGACGTAACCGGCGATGCCGGGGCCTCCGGCTCGGATTACCTGGATCCAAAGGACATGGAACGGATCGTCACGGATCTCGGCAGGAATCTCCGGCAGCGGACAACGCTCTATGAGCTCCTGTGAGCCGGACAACCGTTCGTTTTTTTTAAAAATGAAAAAAGAGATCCGGTGCCTAGAGCAGTTCCAGGGCTTCGCGGCCGGTCATGCCGTTGTTGATCCCCCGGTCAATGGCCGACCGGTTGGCCTCCTTGACAATTCCGTCAAGCAGATCATCGATAGTGACAATGGATGGCCCGGTGGCCGGCCTGACCCGTGCTGCAGGGTAGCTGAATTTGTCCAGCGCAGCCACATCGAAGGCCCCGCACCCGACCATGCCGAGGTCGGTCCTGACCGCGACCAGGTTTGCCGGGCCAAGGGGAATAACAAATCCGTCTGCAACTTTCTTTCCCAGGTGCACGTGAGTCTGTTTCATTGTTCTCAAAAGGAATGGTTGTCGCCGGGGATGATAAGCCTGCAGTTTGCGGATACGATATCTTTACTTTTCCATGAAAGGTACACTGCGTACCAAGGAATGGGGTAGCATGGATCGGAACCTGAGGATGTTGCTTGACGATGTGAAAGCCGGCCACCGGCTGGACGAAGACGAGGCGGTCTTCCTCTTCTCGGTCCGCGACCGGCAGGTCTGGGAGATTGCCGCCGCTGCCGATGAAGTGCGGGAAGCGCGGGCGGGAAACGCGGTCACGTATGTCCGCAACCAGAACATCAATGTAACGAACCTCTGCGTCAATGCCTGCGGTTTCTGCGGGTACTCGAAGAAACCAGGCGATCCGGGGATCTATTTTCACGACAAGGCGGCGATCCAGAAGAAGGCCGCCCTTGCGCATGAGCGGGGCGTTTCCGAGATCTGCACGGTGAGCGGCCTCCACCCCGATTTCACCGCACAGTCCTATACGGACGTGTACCGCTGGATCTGCGAGGCGGCGCCGGGCGTCCATCTCCACGCGAGCAACCCGATGGAAGTTTCCTATGCGGCAAAGAAGAGCGGCCTTTCCACGGCGGAAGTTCTGGCTATGATGAAAGAGGCCGGTCTTGCGTCCATGTGCGGGACGGCTGCCGAGATTCTCGTGGATTCGGTCCGGGACAGGATCTGCCGGGGGAAGATCCCGACCAAGGAATGGATCCGGATCATCACCGAGGCGCACGGCCTTGGCATACAGACCACGGCCACGATCATGTACGGGCACTGCGAGACGGACCGGAACCGGGTCCGCCACCTCGCCATCCTCCGGGACATCCAGGATGAGACGGGAGGGTTCTCCGAGTTCGTCCCCCTCTCGTTCATCCACATGAACACCCCGATCTACCACGAGGGCAAGGCCCGGGCCGGGGCAACGGGGAGGGAGGATCTCCTCATGGTTGCCATCGCCCGGCTCTTCCTCGACAATTTCAAAAATATCCAGGTCTCGTGGGTGAAAGAGGGGATCAAGATGGCCCAGCTTGGCCTCATTGCCGGGGGAAACGATCTCGGGGGCACCATGTTCGAGGAGAGCATCTCAAAAGGGGCCGGCGCCACCAACACGGATTATCTCGACCCTGCCGAGATGCAGCGGGTAGTCGAGGATCTCGGGCGGACGCTCGCCCGGCGGACAACGCTGTACCAGCCGGTCGCTTCCGATCCTGCCGGGAGGAACTGATATGCGGCGGAAGGACCGGGAGATCACCGACCCGCAGGAGATGGCCGCGATCCTGTCCGCTGCTCCTGTCTGCCGGCTCGCCCTTGCAGACGGCGATGAGCCGTACGTGGTCCCGGTCTGTTTCGGGATCGACGGCGGGGCAATCTATATCCATTCCGCGCAGGAAGGAAAGAAGATCGGGATCCTCCGGAACAATCCGCGCTGCTGTGTTGAAGTGGACAATACCGCCGGCCCCCTGCCGGATGAGCGCCCCTGCTCCTGGGAGATGCAATACCAGAGCGTCATCTGCACCGGGACTGCCGCTTTCGTTGATGAGAACTTTGAGAAGCAGCGGGCGCTCACCTGCATCCTCCGGCACTACGGGGGAGAAGAGCATAATTTTTCAGAAAAAGAACTGGAGCGGGTCTGCGTGATCCGGATCGATATCAAGGAAATGACGGGAAAGAAGCACGGGTACTGAAGATCATGTGTGCCGGGTCTTGACGAGCCGGATGATCTTATCGGCCGTCTTCTCCGCCTTCTGGACTGCCTCTTCATCGTTGAGCACGTCGCCTTCGTGGTAGCCGGTTCCCTTGACCGATCCCAGGGACGAGAACTCGTGGGAGGAGAGGAACCCTTCAAGCGTCTGGATGGTCCGGCTCACTCCCTTGTTGGCATGGACTGCAACGGCAACGCCCTTTTTGCCGGCCAGCTTGCGGTCATGGTACAGGGAGTAGGAGCGGTCGATGAAGTTCTTGGTCTGCCCGTTGACATCGAAGTAATACGTGGGGGAGCCGATGACAAGGACATCGCAGCCGAGCACTTTTTTCATCACCTTGTCCCAGTCATCGGTCTCGATGATGCACCATTTCTTCTCCTTGCACTTCTCGCAGCCCAGGCAGGGCAGGATCTTCTTGCCTGCAAGCGAGACGAATTCGGTCGAAAGCCCGGCCCCTTCGCACCGGTCAAGGATGATCTTCACAAGGCTTGCCGTGTTGCCTTCCTTTCGCGGGCTTCCCGAGATACCCAGAACCTTCATGATTTACCGTTACGGTGCTACGGGTTCTTGATGATTGTGGTGACCGGCTCCAGTCCCAGGGACCGGAATGCATATTCGATCTCGTTCACGGGATTTCGGGTACGGTAAAACAGGTGGGACGGGCAGTCGCAGTCGCTCGACCCGAATCCCGGTATGGCGGCTCCTGCAAGAGCATCCGCGAGCCGGCACTCGAGCCTTTCTTCGGTCACGGCATGGACTGCCAATCGCAGGACAAATCGGGAGTCGGTGGAGAGGTAATCCACGTGCCACTTCGGGCGTTTGTCTTTGTTGTGGGAGAGGGCGATGTGGCGTTCGAGGCGTGCGAGACCCCCGGTCCCGAGCGCCGAACCCACGTAGATGTACCAGCCCTTCCGGAATGCGATCTCCCCGAGAGCCCCGACCCTGACGGTACACCCGGGACAAAAAAAGACGAGGCAGTAGATTCCCTTATCCATACCCGCTCTTCATGAGGCCGAGGGCCGCTGCAATGCACCGGCTCCCTCCAGCATCGGTAGGCTCGCCATGCCCGGCATACAGTCCTTCAACATCGAGCAGCGCGAGCCGGTCGAGCGATCGGGCCAGTTCGGTCCTGCTCCCGCCGGGGAAATCATAGCGCCCGAAGTAGCCGTCCGCAAAGACCGTATCCCCGCTGATGAGAACCTTGTCTTTCTCCGACCAGAGGCAGATGCTCCCCCGGGTGTGGCCCGGTGTGTGGATCACGACAAAGTCGCCGATCGTATCCCCTTCCTTGAGCTTGATGTCGGGGATGATACCCGGCGAGCGGGCGCCAAAGTGCATGGAGAGACTCTTTGCATCTTCCAGGAGGCCGAGCGCATCTTCCGTGTGGATGGCGACCTTGGCCTTGCACATGTGCGCGATCTCTTTTACCCGGGCGGTATGGTCGAAGTGGCAGTGCGTAAGAACGATGGTATCGATCTCTTCCTTAAAGGGCTGGACCGCCATGGGCATGACCCCGGCATCCACCAGGATATTTCCACAGATATACGCATTGGCATAGACCGACTCCCCGCAAATCCACCTGACCTGCATGCACAATAATAAGGAGCCGTAACAGATGTTTCTTATGGATTTGCTCATCCGCAGGTGCAGTCGCGGGGCCCGGCCGGAGCTCGATGCGGTTGCCCGGGCGGAACAGATGGAGCCGGAACGGCTCGCGAGAAGAATAGCAGCCGGAAGGATCGTTGTCCCGGCGAACCCTGCCCGGAAGCACCCGCTCTCGGCCATCGGGAGCGGCTGTTCGGTCAAGATCAACGTGAATGTCGGGACCTCCGGGAGCCGGTGCGATCCCGCCCTTGAAGAAGTGAAGGCGAAAGCGGCGCTCGAAAACGGCGCCGATGCCCTCATGGATCTCTCCACGGGAGGCGACCTTGTCGCGATCCGCAAGAAGATGCTCGCGCTCGACACAACGGTCGGGACCGTTCCCATATACGAGGCGGTGCGCCGGGCGGGAAATGCCGGCGATGTTACTGCCGACCTGCTCTTTACAGTCATCCGGGAGCACTGCAGGCAGGGTGTCGACTTCCTCACGCTCCACTGCGGGGTGAACCGGCAGGCACTCTCCGCACTCAGGGCGGATCCCCGCCTGATGGGGGTTGTCAGCCGGGGCGGCTCGTTCCACTGCGCCATGATGATGCAGCGGGAGGAGGAGAACCCGCTCTATGCCGAGTACGATTACCTGCTTGAGATCCTTGCCGAGTACGATGTGACGATCAGCCTCGGGGACGGGATGCGCCCCGGCTGCCTGCAGGATGCCGAGAAGCTGGCCAAGTCCGTTGAGTACATGACGCTCGGGATGCTCGCGAAGCGGGCTCAGGCGGCCGGCGTCCAGCGGATGATCGAGGGACCGGGCCATATGCCGCTCGACCAGGTGGGCTACAATGTCCGGATGATAAAAGAGATCACCGACCATGCCCCGCTTTACCTGCTAGGGCCGCTCGTCACCGATATCGCGCCGGGCTATGACCATGTCGTGGCAGCCATCGGCGGGGCAACGGCCTGCCTGAACGGTGCCGACTTCCTCTGCATGGTCTCGCCGAGCGAGCACCTGGCCCTGCCGGATGTTGCCGATATCATCGAGGGGACCCGGGTTGCGAAGATCGCAGCCCACGTGGGGGACACGGTCCGGAAGCACGAGGGCTGGAAGATGGACCGGGAAGTGCAGATGGCCGAGGCCCGGCACGAACTGGACTGGGACGAACAGTTCAAACTCGCATTATACGGGGATCACGCGAGAAAGATCCACGAGCGGGACGGCGAGACCGAGACCTGCTCGATGTGCGGGGATTTGTGTGCGGTCAAGATGGTGAATGAGTTGTTCGGGACCGGGAAGGAGAAGAAGGGGAAATAATTCAATATAATTAATATTTCTGAATTAAATCGACAACTTATTTTTCATATATTTAATTCCTTAAAATTTTTTCAATTTTTAAATTAAGAGAATACATCACTCCTTTAGCGAGAACCAACTATTTACGATTAATGACAATCCTAAGAAATAAACCCCATACCCAAAAGGTAAGTATAAAGATGATTTATCCCCCAAAACCAGAACAAGGATAAAATTTAGGATTACTCCCAAAATAATCAATACAATAGCAAACAAAATTTTTCTCCTCTCTCTATTTTTCTCAATTGGATTTTTTGCTGGGTCTTTCATTTCAAGTTTTGTGTGTCCATCAATAATTGTTGGATCAATTGGTTTCACCTCCTTTTCCGTAGTCATTTCTCTATACATTAACTCTAGACAATTTATCAATAAAATAATTAAAATCGAGGAAAATATTGCTGTGAGTGCAAGGCTTAAGGGATTATTAAGGCCGTCACTGATTTGATTTTTTATAATTGAAAATAATGCTATTAAGAGAAAAATGAAAATGGCCGCTCTAATCCAATTATTCCATTTCTCCAAAAAAAATCTATATGGATGATAAATGATTGAAATAGCAATAATAGCGACTGCAGTTAATAAAAACGCATAAATTATTGTCTCATTCACTGCGGGATTTGAAAGAATAAAAATTGATAAAATGAAAATTAAAACACAGAAAAATGCAGTGAATAAGATCAAAGCTGGCAGTGGTTTGACGCTATAAAAAATATCATATATTGAAAATTTTTTATAATCAATTTTTTGGTTTTTGAATGAATAAACAAAAAGATCCCAAATACTAATTGCAGATAAAATGATGACTATTGTTAAGCAATATAGACTTCCCAAAAGAAGCAGTGAATTATCGTCATTTTTCTGTGATATTGTCAATAAATAAATAGAGAGGGCACCGAAAACGCCAATTAATGTAAAAATTTTGTACTTTCCTAATAGAAAATTTTCAAGATTGTGAGAGATTTTTGTATAACATCGTGGGCACTCCTTTGAACCATTTTCAACTTGATTATAACAATTTGGGCAGTAAATTTTTGCCGGTTCCATACCAGATATCAAATTCTTGATATGATAGAAATTTCGCCCTCCTTGGATAATTTACGATAATTAGACACACTATTTGGTTTCACCCCCGTCGCTGTGGTAACACCAGAAACCGATATACCTACTTTTTTCCTCACAAAGCCTAGGGATGGTCCGTGGGAACAGGTACAGTCCCCTCCGTCAATCCAAGTTAAAGAAAAGTAGGGTAGGGAACTCCTCCCACCCAGTTTGTTCATCTCGCTCATCTCATCGCGGCCTACACCAGCGCCGCCATGGTATCTGCCCAGTTCCCGACCCAGTACTACAATTTTCAACCAAACCTTACCCAAAAAATTTCAATCGCGATCACGATCGCGTTTGAAAATCGTTCCCGGATCAATCAAACCTTGATTTTCATTTTTCAATCGAACCTTACTTGAAAAATTTTTAGCAAACCTTGATGAAAAAATTTCAACCGGACCTTGATTGAAAAATCGTATCTGTGATCGGGCTTCCGTCGTGATCGGTCCGTGAGCACAAGTGTACAGGTACTTAACTTTTGATCATCAAACCTTGATTGAAAATTTTCAAGCAGACTTTGATTTTTATTTTTCAATCGAGCTTTGATTTTAAAATTTCAATCGCGATCATGATCCTGATTGAAAACCTGATCCGGATCAATCAAACCTTGATTTTTATTTTTCAATCGATCCCTGATTAAAAGTTTTCAACCAGACTTTGACTGGAGAATGTTAAACGAATCTTGATCGAATTCCTGTTATGAATCAATCAAACCCTGAATATCTTTTGCGAACCCGGTTTTTATTTAAATATGTTTATAGTATTTTCCGGGAACAATAACCGGTTTTTTCCTGCCGGACGGAAAACCCCGACGGTTCTGGCACGGAATATCCCCTCCCGGTCCGTTCCGCTACCTGTATATTCCCATCACGCCATCTTCTCTTGATCCCGATGCAGAAGATTCCGGCCCTCATCATCCTCATCCTCATCCTGCTCGCAGCCCTTGGATTCCTTGCAGCAGAGTCCAGGTCCAACCCGGCGATAGCCGGTCTCTTCTCACGCTCTTATGCAGCCGGAGCAGGAACCCCGGCCGCCTCATCATTCTCCCCCTACACCCTCTTCATCGAACCCGACGCTGGCCGGGCGCCCGTCCTTGACGCCATAAACTCCGCAACCCGGTCAATCAATCTCACCATCTACAACCTGAATGACAAGAAGACCATGGCAGCGCTTGAGAACGCGTCGGCCCGGGGGGTTGCGGTCAGGGTCATCTATGACGGGGGCAAGGATCCTGAATCCAATGTTACCGACCGGAACCTGCCCCGGATGCAGGAGCTTGAAACATATGGGGTTCTCACCCGGCCCGGGCCGGCGGTCTTTCCCAAGACCCACCAGAAGACCTTCACTATCGACGGGAAGTATTCCCTTGTCATGACCTGCAACCTGAAACCCGATACCTTCTCCTCGACCCGGGACTTCATCGTGAGAACCGACAATCTCACCGAAGTTCGTGAGATCGAGGAGGTCTTCGATGCCGACTGGAACAACCGGACAGCAACCTACCGTGTCCCGACCCTTGTCTGGAGCCCGGACCATGCCCGGGCAACGATCCTCTCCCTCATCGAAAGTGCCCGCTCGGACATCACGATTTACAACGAGAATCTCGAGGACCCGCTCGTTGTGGAGAACGTAAGCCAGGCCGCGAAACGGGGTGTCTCGGTCCGGGTTCTCATCGCTGATCCGGCCGAAGGCGGGAAGAAGCGGCTGAAGGCAGCTGAGAACCTGGCCGAGAGCGGGGTTGCAGTCCGTCAGGGAACCTCGTATTATATCCATGCAAAGACTCTCATCGCCGATTATGGCACGCCGTGGGCTGTCGGGTTTGCCGGTTCCCAGAACTTCGAGACCCAGCACCTGGACGAGGACCGGGAGCTCGGGATCATTCTTACGGATCCCGCAATTCTCTCAGGGATCCAGGCAACGTTTGAGGAAGACTGGAGCCTGCGATCCGAACCGGTCCCGTTCCCGGCCCGGTAACCCCCCCTGCCCCCCAACCCCATGCAGGGGGGTCAGATCGTTTTAAAAAAATAACGATGGGGGGGTCTCCCGGGGACCCCCCTCCTCAAATATGAGTAACACACCCTTTTTTGCAGCTGCGCATGCAGCATTTCCGGTGAGACCCCCGACGTAATTGTCAGAACCGGGAGGTTCCCGCAGATGAGTAGGAGGATCTTGCAGAGACAAACCGGTGGGGGGTAGTCCGCATACCCCCCCTGTGGTTGGTGAGGGGGGTTCGATCGGTTTTGAAAAAAAGTGGAGGGGGGGTTACCCGGGGACCCCCCCGTCTTTTCCCGGACCGGAGCACAAACCGTGTCCCGGGGATACCGGCCGGTCACTTCCTTGCCCGGAGCTCCCGCTCCATCTCTGCAAGACCGGTCTTCACCTGCTCGTCGCTCATGCCCGGATCCCGGAAACGGGTGAACCGCTCGCACATGAGATCAGGGCATTTCCCACAATGCGGAAGCCTGCGCTCGGTTGTACAACAGGAGTAAACGGGGCATGCGGCAGCACCCACAAACGCGGTCCAGAACGGCTTTCCCTTCGTTGCCTCGCATCCCGGGCACTCCTTTTCATGGTGTTCGCACCCGGAGCAGGAGTATCCACAGACGGTCTCGATCTTCTTTGCCATACTCCCTTGTATCCTTCTCTGCAGGATAAACCCGGGGGGTTTGCACCGTGAAAGTGCTTCCCCCGGCTCCCCTGCGGGCACAGGGCCTCAGGAGTTTTTCCGGACCGTGCCCCGGGCATACGAAGCAGCGATCCCGATGAGCGCGAGCACAAAGAATACCCCGAACGCGATAGTCACGCTCTGCTGGAGCTGGGGATACACTTCCGGAGAGATCTGGACCGAACCGATAACCGCAGAGAAGACGAGCATCGCTATTGCAAGGCTGAGCATCTGGCCAATCGCCCTCATCGTGGAGACCATGCCGGAGGCAAGCCCGAGATGCTGCGCTCCCACGGAACTCATGATGGCGTTGGTGTTCGGCGAGGAGAAGAGACCGTACCCGAGGCCGAGAATAGCAAGCCCCGCAATGATGACCGCAAGCGGCATGGAGGGCGAGATGAACATCAGGATCCCGAGGCCCAGGCTCGTGAGTGCCATCCCTGCTGTTGCAAGGATCCGGGGATCGATCCGGTCCGAGAGATGGCCGGCGGCTGGCGATACGATGGTCTGGACCACCGGCTGGGCGATCAGGATCAGTCCTGCGATCTGGGGGTCGATGCCCCGGTTGTACTGCAGGTACAGGCTGAGCAGGAACCCGACGGCAAAGACCACGGCATAGTTGATCAGGGCTGCAAGGTTGGAGAAGAGGAAGACCGGGTTCGACCGGAAGAGCGCGATATCCACCATCGGTGCCGGTACCCGCTGCTCCCACCGGATGAAGAGAAGGAGAAAGCAGACCCCGAGCGCCATCCAGGCGATCCCGGCACCGGACGGGAGCAGGGTGAGCCCGTAGATGCAGCCAAAGAGCATCATGCTGTACAGGGCTGCCCCGACGAGGTCGAACTTCCCGGCTTTGTCCAGCCATTCTCCGGGGATGTACCGCAGGGTGAGGATGATGACGAGGACTGCAAGAGGGATATTGACGAGGAAGATGCTCTGCCAGCCGATATTGTGGGTGAGGACGCCGCCGATGAACGGGCCAAGCGAGAGGCCGGCGTACACGGTTGCCGTGATGATGCCGATGGCCCGTCCCCGCTCCCCGGGCGGGAAGACGGACGTGACAATCGCAATCGAGGTGGAGAAGACCATCGCTCCCCCGAGCGCCTGGATGACGCGGGCCGTGATGATGACCGATCCCGACCACGAGATCGCTGCCAGGAGAGACCCGACGGCAAAGAGGGCGTTACCCAGGATGAAGAACTTCTTCCTGCCGTACATATCGGCGAGTTTCCCGAATGGCACAATGCAGATTGCGGCAGTGAGCAGGTAGGCGGACGTAACCCAGCCGAGCATCACGGCATCGATGGAGAACGAGGCGCTAATAGCAGGCAGGGCCACGTTCAGGGACGAGACCGTGTACGGGACGAGGAACGAGGCCAGCGAAGCCACGAGCAGAAGAATTCGCTTCTCTTTATCCTCGTTCATGGAAGAAGATATTGCACCTTGAGAATTATGAGGATATGGATTTTCTGATGTCACGGGCCGGGTGTGAAACCGGAAAAAGCCGGATGGCCTGCCTTTATCCGGGGATCCGGATCAGCAGGCATCCCGATCAGAGGAAGGTGAGCGGGTTGAGTTCGGGTTCTTGACGCGAGCCGGACTTGAGCCGTTTTATCAGGGCGAGTTCCCGTTTGAGTCCGAGTTCTTTGGAAAAGACCTCTGCCTGCGCGAGCTTGTCGGCGGTTGCAGCATACATATCCGGCAATACCTCTGATGCGGCGCGATAGAGGAGCGCTTCTGAGATGAAGGTCTGGACGATTCCCCACCGGGACGAGATCTGGCAGTAGATCTCAAAGGCATTGGCATATTTTGCAGCAAGGTTTTTTGGCAGGGGTTTATTGAACCGCTCGTACGCAATGCGGGCGGTCTCGCATTCCCCGACAAGGCAGCTCGCAAACCCGGTGATGTTCCGGATCCGCTGGGACGCGGCTTTGGCCTCCTCGAACATCCTCTCCGCCTCGGCAATCAATTCCCCGGCCTCACCGGCAGGTGCGGCAAATGCCCGGGCCCGCAAAAGTTCTCCCCGCTCGGGAAGGAGCCGCACAAGACTCCGGGACATACTGCTGCCGGCGACCTGCTCTGCCTCTCCATACCATGTCTCCGCCTCACCGAATCTCCCCAGGACACGGTGGACCGAGCCGATCCGGCGCAGGATGTCCGATCGGAGTTCCGTGACATCGGGATCTTTTCCCTCGGGATCTGCGGATGTGCAGAGCGCGAGCGCCTGCTTGAAGCGCTCCTGGACAAACGCCGGGCCTACATCCCCCAGTATGAGTTCCGCCTCGCCGGCGCCAAACAGGCTTTTCGCTTTTGCAACCGGGCCTATCCCTTTCATCTGGCCGTCTTTGAGGAAGGCCTCTTTTGCCCCGGTAAAGTCATTGAGGTCCAGGAGAAGATGCCCCTCCGAGATCCTCAAGCCTGACAGGATTGCGGGAAGGTCGAGCCCCTGCTCCCCGGCAAGAACAATGCCCCGGCGGAATGCCTCGACTGCCTCCGGGTACCGGTCCAGGGTATGGAAGAAGGCGGCATACCAGAAGCAGAACCGAACTTCCCGCTCCTCAACCGGTGCGGTTGCCACGAACCGGAGGAAGTCCCGGGCAACCAGGGCATCGATATCGCTGGCCGGGACCTTCCCGTCATAGATATCCTCGTAGATCCCCTCGAGGTAGTCCCCGATGGCAGTCTTGTTGCCCAGGAGTTTCTGGAACGATGCAAACGCGTCCCCTATCTGGTGGCTGCGCTCGGTGCGCTCACCGACAGCGGATATGAACCGCGGCTGGGGGAGCAGGGCATCTCCCCCGTCTGCCATCTGCGAGAGCTCGTGGAGGAGGATGGTCAGTTCAAGGAGCTCCTTGCCCGGCTTGTCCCGGCACCGGACAAGGACATATTTGTTGAAGATCCACGGCCGGCGGATGTAGTAGTAGGGATTGGTGCGTTCGCTGCCTGCCCGGGCAAGGATGCCCCTTGCGATCAGGACGTCGAGCCGTTTGCGGAGGGCGGACTCGGTGATCTTCTTTCCCCCGGCGCCGCACTCCGCTGTATTTACGATATCCAGGATCTGGCGGAGCCGGAGGGGACCGTCGTACAGGGCAAGGAGAGTCTGCCTGCCGGCACCGGAGAGGTTCTCCTCGTCCACCATCCGCTGGAACGTTGTCAGGTCCGGGTACATGGGTACGTACTAGTTCCGGCGAGAACTATTTAAATGCCGTTTTTTTATCCCCCGGTGGTAAGGCAGAGACCGGGAATGGAAAAAATCCCTCCCTTTTTTTCCAACTTCCTGCCCCTTATACCCCCGGGTATGAAACGGGTCACTGTAACAACCGATCCAGGAGAATTTTTTATGCAGATCAAGTATCCAAGAAGGGAAGCACCGGACCCGGCTCCACGAGCCCCGGCTTTTCCCCGACAGCCCCGGGCTCTCGCCCTTACCGGTCCGGAATACCGGGCCAGGACCGGCCATATCGCCCCATCCCCTATCCGACGCGGCTTTGCAGAGGGGGGATTGCCGGGAGTCTTTGCAGGATGCGGAGGGCAGGTCTTTCTCCCCCGTCCCGCGGACCCCGGATCAACCGGAAGAGCAGGCGGTGAGGCTGGATGAACGGGCCCAGGGCCATTGTCATCGTTGATGGCTTTACCGAGCCGGGCCGGCTCCTCGCATCCCGGTTCCAGGCACAGGGAATCTCCTGCATCGAAGTGCTCAGCACCGGAAGGTTTTCCGGAATATCCCCGGCCAGGTCTCATTTCGGAGACTGCCGGCCGGACTCCCTGTACGAGCTGACGATCGCGTTCAATGGCGATATCGATGCGGTTGTCCGCGAACTCGACGATTATAACGTTATAGGCATCATTCCCGGGAGCGGGACGGGGATCTCTCTTGCGGACTCCCTCTCGGAACGCATGAAACTCTGCACGAACGGGACCGAGCGATCGGCTGCCCGAAGCGACAAGTTCCTGATGCAGCAGACCCTGATCGATGCCGGTCTCCCGACCAAAGAGTTCCTCCTCACGTCCGACGAGACCGATCTCCTGGCCTGGTACCGGTCCCGCCGGTTCGAGGAGATTGTCGTAAAACCGGTGAACCGTGCATCGGGCAGGGGGGTTGTGTTCTGCAGGACAGAGCACGAAGTATCCCGGGCTTTCCGGGCCCTTGTCGGGACAATGAATGAGAACGGGGAGAAGAACGCCGAGGTACTGGCCGAGGAGTGCCTGGCCGGGACAGAATATTGCGTGGACACCGTATCCCACGACGGGAAACACCGGCTGGCCGCGATCCGGGAATGCAGGAAGGATAAGTCTCCTGCCCGTGCAGGGAACCGGGCCCGGCAGCAGGAAGAGCCATTCAGGGATCATGCCGAAGTTGTCCACTATGCTGTCAGCACTCTCGATGCGCTCCGGATCCGGTACGGGGCCGCCAGCACCCGGATCATGCTGACGGAAAAAGGCCCGCTCCTGATCGATACTGCGGCATGGATGAACGGGGCAGCCATTCCCCCCGGCCCGGTTGCGGATGATGCCGGTCACCGGAAGGCGGACCTGATGGTCGAGGCCTATTGCGATCCCGAAGAATTCAAGCGATCTCCAGGCCTTCCCGATCAGAACCCGGAACCGGCGCAGAAGCCCCGGAAGTGAGTGTCGGGCGGCCGGATAGGGACACCGGCAGGATCCCCGTGCCCGCCCGTGTGGAAAAATCCCCCGTCTTTTTTTCCAATATCCTGTCCTATTTATTCCCCTGAGCCAACCTCGTGATCAGACCCGGGAAGACCCGGGCAGGAGAGCAACCATGAACGCACCCCATGACCGGGCACCATCAGAAACACCAGATACACCGTCCCGCTGCTCTTGCGGGCATTCCGGGACGCACCGGTCCCTCTCGTACTTATGGGAGCTCTTCCAGGGAACTGCCGAGATGCACTCCGATGTGCCGGCAGAAACCCTCCTCCAGAACCGTGAAGAAACCATCATGCATTCCAAAACCCCCCTCCAAACCAGAAAATGAAATGCCACGGGACAGGCGAACCCCCTGTCCCTCTTTTTTCTTAAAGTAATCCGCAACATCCTCATGATGTTTTATCATCCCCCTCAGGTTCGACCACAAAGCACTCATTACACTCTGTGTAACAGCTCTGCATCATGTCATTACCTCCGTTTATTTACCAGATCTTCGAATCACTCCCCCGGCAGGGGCCCGGTAGCTCTGAAGCAACGAGGAAAGCCTGGTCTCTCCTCCCCCTCGTTTTTGAGAATGCCAAGATCCTTGATATCGGGTGCGGCAGCGGGACCCAGACACGCGATCTCGCCTCCCTGACCGACGGCACGATCACCGCGGTCGACAACCACCAGCCGTTTCTGGACACGATCGATGCCTGGGCCAGAAAAGCCGGCATGGCCCACCGGGTGAAAACCCTCTGCGCTTCCATGGACGCCCTGCCGTTCGACAAAGGATCGTTCGACCTCATCTGGTCCGAGGGAGCTATCTTCATTGTCGGATTCGAACAGGGTCTCAAGCTCTGGAAGCCGCTTCTGAAAAAAGGCGGGTACATGGTCGTGTCCGATGCCGACTGGTTCGAGCCAAATCCCCCGGAAGAACTCATGAAATGGTGGGAGAGCGAGGGATACGTTCCCGTGCCCGAAGATGAGATGAAGGAGCGGGTAAGAAGGGCCGGGCTCCGGCTCGTTGCAACATTCCGGCTGCCGGAATCCGGGTGGTGGGAGAACTACCATGTCCCGATGCTGGCCCGGATTGGGGAGCTCCGGAAGACCCATGGATCCGATCCTGCCCATGCCGCCCTCCTCGATGCATTGGCGCACGAAGCGGACATGTACCTGAAGTACAAGCGGTATTACGGGTACACGTTCTTTGTCATGGAGAACTCCCCCTGACCACTATCCTGATGTTCTCCTGCAGACCTGAGGTACATAACGATGTCAGAAAAGATTGACGAACAAATCCGGGCTCTTGCCCTCTCCCTTGACGCGGATTACTACGGGGTAGCGGACCTTGTTTCGGCCCGCAATTTCATCCATGCCCAGGGTGGGGAGCGGGTCAGCAGGTACCCGCGGGGTATTGTTGTCGGAATCCGATTGCAGGACAGCGTTGTCGACCTCCTTCCGGAGAAAGACAAGGCTGGCGCAATCCTGTACCGGCATACCACGTACGATGTTGTCAATATCGCTCTCGACCAGGTGGCCCTCCGGCTGGCGAATCTCCTCCAGCGGAAGGGCTATCACGCCTTTCCCGTTCCGGCCTCGAAGCGGACGAGCGACGAACAGATCTGCGGGATCATCTCCCAGAAACTTGCGGCCCACATGGCCGGCCTTGGCTGGATCGGGAAGAGCTGCCTGCTCGTGACACCCGATCACGGCCCGAGGGTCCGGTGGGTTACCGTGCTCACCGATGCCCCGCTGGAGCCGACCGGCTCCCCGGTGGAGCCCCGGTGCGGGGAATGCACGGCCTGCGTTGATATCTGCCCGGTTCACGCATTTACCGGCAGGACCTTCTCGCCCGATGAACCCCGCGAGGCCCGGTTCGATGCAGCGGCCTGCGAGCGCTACTTTAAGGAGCGTGAGAAGAACGATGGTGTCGCAACCTGCGGGCTGTGCGTCTGGGTCTGCCCGCACGGGAGAAAAGCCGGACGAAAAGCACACAAAAAAGCGGAATAATTTTTATTTTTATTACTTTTTTACTTCTTCGACAGGTTCAGGATCCGGATTGCCAGCCATGCGGCATTGTCCCCGTTGTCCACGCCAACGCAGGCAACCGGCACGCCTTTTGGCATCTGGGCAATGGAGAGGAGGGCATCCATCCCGTTCAGGGTCCCGCTCACCGGCACGCCGATGACCGGCTTGTCGGTCCGGGATGCGATGACGCCGGGAAGTGCTGCGGAGAGGCCGGCAATGGCGATGAAGATCTTGGCCGTGCTGGTCTTGACATATGCATCGAGCTTGTCCGGGTCGCGGTGTGCCGAGAGGATCTGTGCATCGTACGAGATGCGGTTTGCGTCAAGGACTTTCTTGACCTTGTCAGTGATAGCCGCGTCGGAGGCGGATCCGGATATAATAGCTACGTCTGCCATATCTGCCATCCAAACTTATATTGCGTCTATATTAAAATACTATGAGCAGATTCACATGGAAAAAGAACTTCTCCTGATGATGCCGGGCCCGGTGCCGATACCGGAACGGGTCAGGCTCGCGATGTCGCGTCAGGCAATAAACCACCGCAGCGCTGAATTCGGTGCCGCATATGCCGATTGTGTGCGTGTCTGTAAGACCGCGTTTGGAACAAAGAACGATCTTTTCGTCATCAGCGGTTCCGGAACAGCCGGCATGGAAGCCGCGGTTGCAAACGTCGGGCGTGACAAGGATATAGCCTGCATCGTCAACGGCAAGTTCGGCGAGCGGCTCTATAAGATCAGCCAGCGCTACGGGAAGGCGCACGAGATCAAGTCCGAGTGGGGCACCCCGGTTGACCTGGAAGCCCTCAAGGCGCAGCTCGAGGCCGGCGCGTCGGTTGTCACGTTCATCCACAACGAGACCTCGGCCGGTATCAAGAACCCGGCAGAAGAGATAGGAAAGCTCTGCCGGAAACACGATGCTCTCTGCATCATGGACGGCATCACGTCCATTGGCGGCGATGTTGTCGAGGCCGACAAATGGGGCGTAGATATCGCCATCACCGGCTCCCAGAAATGTTTTGCCGCACCCGCAGGGCTTGCCATGGTCTCCGTGGGCAGCAGGGCCTGGGAGCGGACGTGTAAGAACCCGCCGTACTATCTTGACCTTGCAGCCTACAAGAAGAGTGCCGGCGGAACGCCGATGGAAACCCCGTACACCCCGGCAGTCCCGCTCTTCCTTGCGCTCCGCGAGGCCTGCCTTATGATGGAAGAGGAAGGTCTTCCCGCGCGGATTGCCCGGCACCAGAAGATGTCAAAGGCAGTCCAGGCAGCGGCTAAGGCCTGGGGCCTCTCGCTCTTCCCGAAGATCGACGCGATCCATAATTACTCGTCCACCGTTACGGCCATCGAGTACCCCGCCGGTGTCAAGGATGACGAGATGCGGGCAATTGTCAAGAAGATGGGCATTGTTATTGCGGGCGGCCAGGACCAGCTCAAGGGTAAGATCTTCCGGATCGGCAGCATGGGCGCAGTCGGCGCACTGGAGATCCTCGCAACCATCGCCGCTACCCAGCATGCCCTGAAGAAGTGCGGGTACAAGGCAAAAGGCGACGGCGTCGAGGCCGCAGCCGAGGTGCTGGGATGAGAGTGGGGGTCGCCGACACCACTTTCTCCCGCGTCAACATGGGAGCCATCGCCGTAGATGAGCTCAAGAAACATGCCAGTGTGGCAATCGAACGGGTAACGGTGCCCGGGGTCAAGGACCTCCCCGTTGCCTGCAAGAAACTGATCGAAGAACGCCGGTGCGATATCGTCATGGCGCTGGGCATGCCCGGGGGCAAGGACAAGGACAAGCTCTGCGCCCACGAGGCCTCGCAGGGGCTTATCATGTGCCAGCTCATGACGAACACCCACATCATCGAGGTCTTCGTCCACGAGGACGAGGCAAAAGACGACCGCGAGCTGGCCTGGCTCATGGAGCAGCGGACCCGCGAGCATGCGGTCAATGCCGTAAAACTCGTGCTCCACCCGAAGGAGCTCGAACGCGAAGCGGGAACCGGGCAGCGGCAGGGCTTCGAGGATGCCGGCCCGGCCCGGAAATAAGACCAAGCCTACGCATTAATGACCATTTACACGAGATGATTAGAATATGTGTGACACCAACCCGATAAAACTGGGATTCGTTGTTGCGGAGTTCAACCGCGACATCACGTACATGATGGAGATTGAAGGCCGCGAACATGCAGCATTCCTCGGCGCAGAAGTGACCGACACCATCTATGTGCCCGGCGCGTACGACATGCCGCTTGCGATCAAGAAGCTGCTGGTTGCAGGAAAAGTCGACGCGGTCATCACGATCGGCTGCGTTATCGAGGGCGCAACCCAGCACGACGAGATCGTGGTGCAGCATGCAGCCCGGAAGATCATCGATCTCTCGCTCGAGTTCGGAAAACCGGTTGCCCTTGGCATCTCCGGCCCCGGCATGACGAGGCTTGAGGCCAACGAGCGGATCGATTACGCAAAGCGGGCCGTTGAGTCAGCCATCAAGATGGTCAAACGGTTGAGATGAAGCCGCTCTCGGCGAAGATCGCCGGCGTCACCGAATCCGCGACGATCGCGATCTCCAACAAGGCCAAAGCCATGCAGCGGCAGGGGATCGACGTCATCAGCATGTCGATTGGCGAGCCGGACTTCGCCACCCCGCAGCATATCACGGATGCCTGCATCGATGCCCTGAAGCGGGGCGAGACGCATTACGCCCCGAGCAGCGGCATCCCCGAACTGCTCTCGGCGATCAGCGAGAAGATCAATACAGAGAACCACTTCCCCTGCACTCCCCAGCAGGTGATCGTTGCCTGCGGCGCGAAGGATGCCATTTACGAGACAATGGAGGCAGTCCTCAATCCCGGCGACGAGACGATCATCCTCACCCCGGCCTGGGTCTCCTACGAGCCCTGCGTCCATATCGCTGGCGGGAAGACCGTGAAGCACGCGGTCAGCCAGAAGACCTTCCAGCTCGACGATTCCGTGCTCGAACGGGTGAACAAGAAGACCAAGATGATCGTGGTCAACTCCCCCTCGAACCCCTCGGGTGCGGTCCTGGACAAAAAATCCCTGCAGCTCGTTGCAGACCTCTGTCAGGACCACGACATCTACGCGATGTCGGACGAGATCTACGAGAAGATGATCTACGGCAAAGAGCATATCTCGCTCGCCTCCATCGGCGACATGCACCACCGGACGATCACCATCAACGGGTTCTCGAAGGCTTATGCGATGACCGGCTGGCGGCTCGGGTACGCGGTGGGCCCCAAGGAGATCATCTCCGAGATGTCCAAGGTCCAGCAGCACTCGATCAGCCAGGCCACGACCTTTGCCATGTGGGGCGGGGTTGCGGCGCTCAAAGGCGACCAGTCCTGTGTCGAAGAGATGCGAAAAGAGTTCGACCGCCGGCGCAAATACATCATCGCCGAACTGAATACAATGGGCTACGAGACCGCACCGGCCGATGGGGCGTTCTATGCCTTCGTGAAGGTTGCAGGTGACGACATGGAAGTTGCCTCCTGCTGGCTCGATAAGGGGCACGTAGCGGCAACGCCCGGTGCTGCGTTCGATGCCCCGGGATGGATCCGGTTGTCGTACGCGGCTTCGATGGAGCGGCTGAAGGAAGCGATGGCCCGGATTAAGAGGGTTGGGTAGAAGGAAAATCTCTTTAAAATTTATAGTAAAATCCCACAAATTAGTATAAGAATTGCTAATATTATCGTCAGTGGCAGAAACCCAAAAGGCAATGTAATGAAATATACCAACATCAACACAATCAATGCAATTTTGATGTAAACATTGTATCTTATAACCCATGCAAATTTATTGATAATTGCTAATCGATATCTTGTATTTTGTTCGATAACCGTTTCCATCTGTAAAATGCTCCTTTTGGGTATACATTTCCATGAATTTGTCTTGTATTTTTCAAAAAATACATAATCATCATCAACTGTCAAAACCGATGGGAATTTTTCCCTGACCTTGGCGCCGCAGCATTCGTAAATTACATAGACTGATCGGTAGCTAGCATATCTGTCGTATATGCCAGCAAAAAATGCGACAAAATATGCAATAATGTAGAAAATGGACACTCCGAATAAAACCGTTACTGTATACAATGAACTGGGATCTAACTGGAGATCTGAATTACTCCTAATAAATGGATAAACTAATCCAATAATTATTGAAAGTGCAAAGACCGCTTTTGAACAGTAATGGAAGATAATTTCTAATGAACTTCTTTTTATGATAGGTATGTCAAGATATTTGCCCGCATTGAATGCATCATTTAATAAAAATCCAATAAACGCCAAAACTGCAAAAGCAAATCCGATATCCGTTAATTGCTCTAGCATAATTACTGTTATTCAAAGGATTTCGATAAAACTATCCTTTAAGAGTAGAACAAGAAAGGCAATTCTTCAACAGGGTTATCTCAGCCTTTTTCAATTCGGATTTGGTTTTTTCAAAATTCTCCCGGCGCAGAGTCCAAATCACAATTTTGAAAGAAAAATTTTTAAAAATTGAGATTTTCCGGCACGATTGCAGAACAACTATCGATCCGGCTGAAGTGATCGCAGTTCCTTGTAACAATCTCATCAAATCCGAGCGATAGTGCCGTGGCTGCAATCAGGCAGTCATTGAACTCGATTTTCTTTCCGGTTTTTGAAAGGTCCGCATAGATCTTTCCGCCAGCCAGAGCAACCGACTCGTTGAGTTCAACAATCGTAACATAGGCAAGTAACTCGTCGGTCTTTTTCTGTGCATCTTTGAATGAAGAAAGTGCCGCCCCGGCGCTCAGCTCTGCGACCGTGATGACAGAAATGATCCCGGTATTCTGGTCCAACGAAAAACTTTCAAAGAGATCAAAGGACTTCTGGGGACCCTTTGTCCGGAGCACATCAACGCAGATACTGGTATCAAGAAAAAAATTCATAAGGGCTGGATTGTTCTGGATTTCCGTATCGTATCGACAAAATCCGCACTATCAACATCATAACCCCATGCCCCCCGGAGTGATGCGACCGGTTTTTTCTCAATAATTTTTATGAAGATTTCATCACCGGTTTTCGTCTGGATCCCCTTCTCCAGTTCGAGATGAAAACCATCGATGACTTTTGCCTTAATCGTTGTCATACGAGTTACCGTACACTACGTATCACGCCCGTTGCCATTAAAGTTTGTGCGAACATACGGACGACGATCAACAGCGTCCTGTGAGTACGGCGTCCCTGACGGAGACCCCCAGCATCGGCAAAGCCCCGGGGTCCGGGAGGGGGTGTCCGAATCTGCTCCCCTCACCCATTGGACTCCGGCACGGCGGGTGCCTGCCAGTCCTTGTTGAACTCCGTCTCGATCCGGTCGAGGATTGGCTGCTCCGAGACGAGAATCCCCAGGTTACGGCTCTGGTCCAGGGACTCAACGACAAAGTAGGCCGAACCCACGTACGCGACCTGGCGGTTTGTCCCGTAATCGGCCACAGCCACCTTGGCATGAACATACGGCGCAGCGATCGATTTTGCTTTTGCCCCGCTGGCATTCAGCATGGCAATTGCCGGTGCATTCACATTCGCCCCGTTGCTGCCTATGTTATTGGCCGCAAGCATCCGGACAGCAACGCCTCTCTGCGAGGCATTGCAGATCGCCCCGATCACCTGGGGATCGGTGATCGAGTCGATATAGATCTCGAGGGTCTTATTCGAATGGTTGATCAGGCCGACGATCTTTTCCCGGGCATTGACCGGGCTCCAGACAAGCGAGGCTTGAGTCGGGGTCACATTCCGGTAATTCCAGTCCGCCTCGAACACCCGTTCGATCTCCTGTACTTCTGCCGGGTCGTTTGTCACGATCCCGAAATCCCGTGTTGTTGTAAAAAATGTCTGGTCCAGGTTGAGGGTCATGATGAGCGCGACCGACCCGTCAACCGTGAGGGTTTTCTGGTGGGTGAGGGTATAGATTGGCCAGCCCGGTCTCATCTGCACCCCGAGCGGGGTCAGGTTTGCAATCGCATAATTGTTCGGGTTGGTCACATTCTGGGCTGCAAACGAGGCATTGTTGTAGATGATCCGGACCGAGACGCTCCGGTTCTGTGCGGCAGCCAGTGCGGCAACGATCTCAGGGTCATCAAGCTGGTAGATGGTGAGAGTGATGGTCTTCTGTGCCCCGGCAATTGCGTTGAGGACCGGCGCCCGGCCATCGTTTGCTTGGACAAAGATCGTATGGATACCGGTGTTTGAAGATACATTCGCGGCGGTCCCGGTGCTCACCGGCTTTGGTGAGGGAGAGATCCCGGTACAGCCTGCGGCAACAACAGCAAGGACCGCGAGCAGGACTGCAATGGTGGGAAGGATCGGCATTCTGGTGTTCATTGATTCAGGATTTACCGGGAGGGAAAAAAGGATTCCGATGGATGTGCGGAAGGATCCCGATCCTGCCGTGACCTCCCGGATCCACCCCCCCAACCCTCCTCCGTCATATAACCCCTCACATTACCCCCCACGACGATAAAGAATCCCGACCCGTATCGGGCTCCGTAGTACGAGTTTTGCCTCACCCCCCTTTTTCGCAGAGGTAATAATTCGGAAAAATGCGGTAATAATTCCGGAACAAATCAGGGTTTTCCGGCGGGAATCGGTGAGGTAATATGTAGCAACGTTACAATCGATTCCGACCGGAGCGCACGGGCATCGGCAAAGCCCAATGATCAGGGAGCGTGTGCCCGGGAAAAAAGGGGTCAGGGGAACCTGACGATCTCGTTATTCTCCGACAGCATGTTCTGCCGGGGAACCGGCGTTTTTGAAAACTCCGCAAAGTTCCCCCTCTCCGACAAGAGCCGGTCCATGGTATATCCCGGGGCTGCCTGCCGCTCTGCTGCATGGGTCTGGTTGACCCTGTGCCCGGGGAATCGAACGAGCGGTACACATGGGGATATCTCTCCACTCCCAAATGACGGTGTATCCGTAAGCCCCATTGTAATAACTGCAAAAAAAATTTCACTCAACGCCTCCTTTTTGCCATCCGGGCACAAATTTCAGAGCATGACACAAGCAGGTGTCGACCTTCCCGGTAGAGCCGGAAAGGGTTTTGGAGGAAATACATGAGAATTTCACACTGGAAATTAATCCTGTTTGTGGCGGTATGCTGCCTTGCGTTTGTTCATACAGCAGCAGCATTTCAGGTGAACTGGACCCTGACCAAATCCGAGTCCCAGATCCCAAATGTCCCGTCGATGGAATTAGGAGATCATCCGCGGGAGGTCCTGCACCCGGGAGATGCGACGATGGCAAGCGGCCAGTACCCGATCTCTCTTGAGGATGCAAAGAACCGTATCCGTGCATATACCGGCCAGCCAAATGTTGACCCGATCCTGTACAGGGTTGACGGTCTCCCTATCGGCAGTTATTACCGGATGTACGTGAATGCCTCCCAGTATGCAGTCAACCAGCAGACCGGGGACATCGAGTTCGTGTACATGGGCGAGAACAGGGCCGATGCGAAGACGGTTAACCTGACCCACGACAAGGCCATTGCTGCAGCGCAGGATTATGCGAAGCAGAAATTCCCGGGATTTGAGACAAGGAAATGGGAACTTGTCCGGGAAGGTCTGTACACCAGCGGGTGGGATGACAGCAACCAGTACTGGTTTGTCTGGCGCGAGCTTTCCGGAGATGTCCGGGCCCCGAGTGTTGTCCACGTGTCGCTCAATGCACACAACGGGAAGATCATCGACTACTGGGGTGTAGACCGGGCGATCAACGTGGCCCTCACGCCAAAAATCTCCCTGTCCGAAGCCCTGGAAACTTCCGAGGATTACTATTCCTGGTTCCAGTTTACCGGTCTTGACGACGAATACCTGAGCGTCATAACCCAGCCCACCAATGTCCAGACCCTTGTCTACAATGTGAAGATGAACGGTGTTGAACACTGGTATTCTTACTCCTGGCCATGGCATGTGATCACTTTTGTCAATGCCGAGAACGGTGAACCGCACAGCTACTGGGAGGGCTATTACTGGCCGGAGGACTGGATCGGCTTCTAAGGAGTCTGCCAGATATTTTTGGAGGAAATCAGATGACAACAATACGATGGAAAATTCTCCCGCTGCTCCTGATCTGCATGATCGCGTGCATTCCGGCAGCAATGGCAAAGGAGATCACCATGACTCCTGCCGGATCAGTAGCCGGTGTTGCCTCAGCGCATGACAACTACCATATCAGCGAGGAGCGGGCAATGCTCTTCATCAAGGATTTCGTCGGGGACTATACCATGGAACTTGAACCCGATGATGTCGAAGGGCTCCCGATTGGGAATTACTTTACGTTTTATTCCGATGCCGACCGCTTCTGGGTGAACCAGCAGTCGGGCGACGTGGAGTTTGCGCATTTCGGATCCCATTACAAGAATTCCAAGATGATCAACCTGACCCGGGACAAGGCATACGAAGCAGCCCGGACCTATGCGACTGCAAAGTATGACGGGTTCAACGGGAAGAACTGGCTTCTTATCGAAGACAAGCTTATCAACTCCACATCAGGCAGCGAGTACTCGTTCATATGGCGGGAGTATTACGGCTCTGAGAGCTGGTGGTACGGATCTGTAAAGGAACTCACCCTGCCAAACATTGTCCATGTCTCGGTCAATGCAAACGATGGCAAGGTCATCGACTACTGGGGTGTCAACCGCATCCTGTCGGCCTCAACAACGCCCAAGATCCCCATGTCGGAAGCCCTTGAGACTGCTGAAGATTCCATTCCTTCCGATATAACCGTCTCCCACCCGCGGATCAGCCTCTCTCTTGCAGAGCGGACGCAGAACGTGGAGACCCTGGTCTGGATCGTGACGTTCGATGGTACCAAGGGAGCCGGTGAGAAGATCCCGATCACTATCTATGTGAATGCCAATAACGGGCGGATTATCAGGGACACGCTCTGGGCGGAATCATGGCTCGAATAATTTTTTTATCCCGGATGAAGCGGGATACCCGTGGAAAAATGTTACCGGAATATCGTGGAACGTGGAGTGAAGAACCATGAAAAACTATACCCTGCTCATCATCACCCTGATGGTGTGCAGTTTCTGTGTCGCCGGCGTATCGGCAGTACCGGTGATTGTCGGGTTCAAGGATACCCCGTCAGTCCAGTTTAATGACCGTACCGATGTCAAATTCATGATGAGCGCAACTGGGACAACCGGGCCTGCCTATGCTCCCATCTCCAGCCTGGGGAAGGTCAAGTATGTGTACCCGGACATCCATGCCGTTGCCATGGATCTCTCCGATAAGGAGATTGCCGACCTGAAAACAAACGAGAATGTCAAGTACGTGGAGCCGGACTATGTTGTCTCTGCGCTGTCCCCGCTGATGCCTCAGAATATCAAGCAGATCAAGGCTGACGCGGTCCAGGCCGCAGGCAATACGGGAACCGGTGTCAAGGTTGCCGTGATCGATACCGGTATCGATTACACGCACCCCGATCTCAAGGATGTGTACGCCGGTGGTTATAATTTCTACAATGACAACGACAATCCCATGGATGACAATGGTCACGGGACCCACTGTTCCGGTATCATTGCCGCAACAGGAAGCAAGAAAGGCATCTACGGTACCTCCCCGGGTGTCCGTCTCTACGGGGTAAAAGTCCTCGGTCCCTGGGGATACGGCTCCACGAGCGATGTTGTTGAAGGCATTTACTGGGCCAAGAACAACAGCATGCAGGTTGCCTCGATGAGCCTGGGCATATGGTATGATTCACAGGCCATGCACGATGCCGTCATCAATGCCACCGAGAACGGTGTGCTGGTTGTTGCGGCAGCAGGAAACGAGGGTAGTGTCAGCGGCGTCGGAGAGACCATGGGGTACCCGGCAAAGTACGACGAAGTCCTTGCCGTTGCAGCCGTGAACAAGCACAACCACCGGGCCACCTGGTCGAGCACGGGATTCAACCTCGGCGTCTCTGCGCCGGGCGTGAGGATCCGCTCAACGGTTCCCGGCGGGTATGCAACCTACAGCGGAACGTCCATGGCAACCCCGCACGTAGCCGGTGTTGCAGCGCTTGTGTACAGCGCCCACCCGGACTGGACAAACCTGCAGGTCAAGCAGAAGATCATCAGCACGGCAACCCCGCTCGGCAATCACTGGCTCTATGGAGCGGGTCTTGTCAATGCAGCCGCGGCTGCTGATATCCCGTCTACGTCTGTAGCCAGCACTGAAGCATATTCTGCTGATACAGCGGATGAGTCTGATGTTATGGATGACGGCATTCCGTTCTCTGCAACCCTGACCCCGCAGGAAACGTTTGCCTGAACTGTCTCACCTTCTCTTTTTTTTGCTGGTTATCCGTCCCTCTTTCTGGGGTTAGCTATCCAGTCCTGATGACGGCACCGGTTTTTTCACTCATGATGTCCCGGACGTTGTCGCAGAAGCGACCGTCAGGCGGCTCCCTTTCTTTGTGAGTGTTACGTTGATTCCTTCCATGCCACCTTTCTCGACCATGACAGGGTAATCGACCGTCTCGTAGCCGTCCATGCGGAATTCGACCGTGTGGCGGCCGGGCGGGATCCTATAGGAGAGGGCGCAATCGCCCCGGCACCAGTGTTCGTTATCGATATAGATATCCGCGCCCGGTGGGTTTGACGCTACAAAGAGGGTACCGTTCACCTGCTGGAGCGTGCCATTGACATTGAAGGTGCCGTTTCCATAGTAGTAGAAGGAGGTCTGGGTCGGTTTGGGAGTAGCGGCTGACTGCTGCGGCGCGGGACTGCTGCATCCCGCAGCTATGATGCCGAGAATGAGAATGGCGAGTGTGAGTATTTTAATCATACTAGTTTTCATATTTTATTCAAATTATATATGTCCTCGTAACCGTGTGCGGGAGGTGGGCCGGGACAGTTTAATCCGGATTTTTTTGTGCTGAACGATTTTGAGAACGCAAACGCACGGTCAGCCTTCGCAACTTATGTTTTTTATTTTCCTCCAGCACGTGAGCCGGAGTCGGTGTTCCCGGAATCGCAATCCTGTGCTCTCGACATGCATCACGTGGGGGCGCATCCCGCAACTGCTTTCTTGGTTACCGGTTCACTCTTATTCATTCAGGGCTGGAACGGCGATTCCCCTGCGAGTGAAAAGCTGCCCACGCCCCCTCGGAAGGATGAGAATGGAGAAGGAAAAAGAGATAGTCCGGGAAGAGACGCTGGACCCCGAGGACTGGGCTTCCATGCGGGCGCTGGGTCACCGTATCGTTGACGATACGATGGACTATATCGAGACGATCCGAAACCGGCCGGTCTGGCAGCATGCGCCACCGGAGATCCGGGCCCGGTTCGAAGGGCCGCCCCCGGCCGGTCCCGAGTCCGCGGAAGAGGTGTACCGGGAGTACGTCCGGTCGGTCCTGCCGTACCAGGTGGGCAACAGCCATCCGCGTTTCTGGGGCTGGGTCGCAGGCTCGGGGACCGTTATGGGGACGTATGCCGAGCTGCTGGCAGCCTCGACAGACGCGGTCAGCGGGGCGTTTTCCTACATGAGCAACAACTACGTGGAGATGCAGGTCGTGGACTGGTGCCGGGAACTCCTCGGTTTCCCGCCCGGCACAAGCGGACTTATCACGAGCGGGTGCTCGTCCTCGACCCTGATCGGCCTCGCGGTTGCCCGGAACACGATGGCCGGGTTCGATGTGCGGGCACAGGGAATGCATGGCGCGGGAGAGCAGATGACCCTGTACTGCTCCGAAGAAGTCCACTCCTCGGTCCAGAAAGCGGTTGAACTGCTCGGCTTTGGCAACGATTCGCTAAGGCGCGTACCGGTGAACGAATCCCTGCAGATCAATACGTCGGTCCTGCGGGAGATGATCGCAGCCGACCGGGCACGCGGCTGCCACCCGGTCTGCATTGTCGGGGCTGCCGGGACAACGAACACAGGAGCGATTGACGACCTGGGAGCCCTTGCTGACATCTGTGCGGAGGAGCGGTGCTGGTTCCATGTGGACGGGGCGTTCGGTGCCTGGGCTGCCATTGCCCCGGAATACCGGCACCTGGTTGCGGGAATGGAACGGGCGGACTCGCTCGCGTTCGATCTGCACAAGTGGATGTACTTAGCGTATCCCATTGCCTGCGTCCTTGTCCGGGATGCCCAGGCCCACCGCAATGCGTTCTCCCTCACTCCCACCTACCTCGCTCATGGTGAAGGGGATCGCGGCCTGACCGGCGTGGACGTGCCGTGGCTCTCCGACTATGGTTTCGAGCTCTCCCGGGGATTCCTCGCGCTCAAGGCCTGGATGACCATCAAGGAGCAGGGGGTTGAAAAATATGGCCGGCTTATCCAGCAGAATATCGACCAGGCGCACTACCTGGAAGGGCTGGTGCGGGATTCGCCGGAGCTCGAGCTTGCGCTGCCGGTCTCGCTGAATATCGTGAACTTCCGGTATGTGCGTCCCAGCGTGAACGATGTGCGGCTCAATGCTCTGAACAAACAGATCGAGACCGAACTCCAGGAGCAGGGGATTGCCGTTCCCTCGATCGTCAGCATACGGGGCAGAAAGTACCTGCACGTTGCCATCACCAACCACCGGAGCCGGAGAGATGACTTCGATCTGCTGGTGCGGGAAGTGATCCGGATCGGGAATGGGCTGGCCTGACCCGGTGATTATGGTTCCTGGACCAGGATCCAGATGCCCCCCAGCGCGGAGATGACTGCCAGAACATTCAGAATCGCCAGTGTGTCGGCCGAAACCCCGACGGAATTGAGCAGATCGAAGACCGCGAAGAGTAAGAACGTGACGGCAAAGAAATATCCGTATATCTTCTTCTTTGCATATCCTGCATAGATCCCAATACAACAGATAACCAGCTCGAGAAGCATCGCAACCGGTGTGAGTATCTGTGATAGTGCCATGAACAATCCTGATTGCAGTCATGGATAAAAAAAAGATTCTGTGGATCGGGCGCATCCGATGTGGGGGTATTCAGGATCGCTCCTTCTTCCACCGGATGTGGGCGAATGTGGAATTTCCTGAAATGACCACCTCGCTGCCCCGCTGCCGGATACGCGGTGTAACGTACTCTTTGACAATCCGCTCCTGCTGTGGCGTCCCGGCATCGAACCGTTTCACAAAGAACGCAAGCATATCCTCCCTGTTCTTAAACCGGTACTCCTTTTCGAGTGGCAGCATTGTCACGTCCGGATAGATCCCCATCTGGTACAGGACCTCAAAGAGGCAGTCGGCCTTCGGGCCGGAATAATACGGCCTCCCGTGAAGTGGCTCCATGAGATCGGCATACATCCGTTCCCAGAACGGCATGTCCGCAAACCAGAAGAGGTGGACGGAGCCGGAGGATGCAGCATCCATCTTCGTCAGCGCTTCGCGGATATCGCACATGGTCAGCGAAAGCGAGGCTATCACGATATCGTAGGGTGCCTTCAGGTCCAGGGAGAGATCCACGTCCTCCCATACTTTCTGCACGCAGGAAATGTTACGGATCCCTTCCCGCCCTGCATGCGTTTTCAGGATCTCAACCATCCCTGCACCGGGTTCCACTGCGGTGATCTCTTTTACAAGCAGGGCCAGGGGAAGGGCCAGCGTTCCCGGCCCGGCGCCGATATCCAGCACCCGCGAGTCCTGTGAGATCTCCAGCGCCGCGATGGTTCTCCTGACCCGGTCGTCATACATGCTCCGGGCGTTGGCATCGTACCGCTCTGCGTTCTCCTTCCGGTCCCAGTTGTGGGTGGGATCGTTAGGAATCTTCGAGGCCTCGTGCTGTCGTTGCCGCAGTTTCCAGATCTCGTTCCAGTCCGGTTCGGGCCCGGCCGGCAGCGGGACAGTCATACCATTGGGTATGCATGCAGCCGGTAATAAAGTTCCTGGTACAAAAAAGAGAGGGGGGTAGGATGATCACTCGTGCCGGAGCGCATCGATGGGGTTTAAGTTCGCGGCCTGCCATGCGGGATAAATGCCACAGGCCAGACAGATCACGATCCCGAACCCCACACCTTCCGCAACAGAGATTGCGGTTGCAACGGTGAACAGGTACTTGGTGGTCTGGAGCATCAGGGCGCTGATGGCATATCCTGCAAGAAGGCTCATGATACCGCCGATGGCACTCCCGATCACGCCGATGATCGCGGCCTCGTAGATGAACATGCTCATCACCTCTTTCTTCTGGGTGCCGATGCTGCGCATGATCCCGATCTCCTTGATCCGCTCGTTGACCGACATCATCATGATGTTGAAGATCGAGACCCCGGCAACAATCATGGAAATGCCGCCGATTGCAGTGACGAATGTTGTCACCATACCAAACGTGGAGAAGATGGTTGCAAGGGTTGCTTTGCTGTCCATCACGCTGACGATCTTGTTGTCCTTGTGCTTGTTGAGCTGCTTTTCGATGCTGGTCTTGACGGTTGCCGTATCCCCGTCCTTGACTTTCACGACAACCTCATCGTAATCCTTGTTTCGGTTGTACGCGTTCTCGAACCATTCCGGGGTAACGATGAGGGCATTATCGGTACTGATATCGAAACTCATGCCCCGCTCCTCGATGATCCCCGTTACCCTCAGTGATCCTTTATCGCCGCTGGTCCCGATCGAGATCCGGGACCCGACCTTGAGGTCGTGATCCTTGGCAAACGTGGACCCGACAAGGCACCCCGAGTTCCCGTTGTTGTAACTCCCTTCCTTGAGTTTCATGATATCCGGGACATCGTCCGATGGCAGGGCGTAGATGGGTGCAACGATATCATCGCTGCCGACACCGATCTTCATGTGATCGGATGCCGAGTACACGGGAGTTGCCGTGTTCGGCGCCACGACCCGTTTTATCTGCTGGAAATTCTGGTCGGTGATCTTCAGGCTCGCTGTGCTGCCGCCCCCGCCTCCGAAATGACCCGATCCTCCCCCGGCATAGGGGGTTACGATCACGCTGTCGCCAACGGATTTGAGGTTGTCCGACACGGATGCGACGAGGCTGTTTCCCAGGATCCCCATCGATGCGATGGCGATAACCCCGATCACGATGCCGAGCATCGCGAGGGTTGACCTGAGAAAGTGCAGCCGTATATTGCGCTTTGCAATCTCCCAGAAGATCATGATACGATCCTCCCGTCCGCAATCCGGATCGTCCGCCGCGAGTATTCAGCGATGTGCGGATCGTGGGTGACCATGATGATGGTGGTTCCTTTCCGGTTGAGCTCGGTCATCAGGTCCATGATGCCTGCCCCGGTCTTCGAGTCGAGGTTACCGGTCGGTTCGTCGCAGAGAAGGATGTCGGGATTGTTCACAAGAGCCCGGGCAATAGCCACCCGCTGCTGCTGTCCCCCGGAGAGTTCGGTCGGGGTATGGGTGAAGAGTTTCTCCTCCAGCTGGACTGACCTGAGCACCTCGCGCCCCCGCTCGGGATCCACGGATTTCTGGGATTTGAGCATCATGGGGAAGGTGACGTTCTCGATGATGTTGAGGAGGGGGAAGAGGTTGAAGTACTGGAATATGAACCCGATCCGGTCCCTCCTTAAGCTTGTCAGTTCCACATCGGTCATATCCCCGATGCGGGTGCCGCTGATATAGATATCGCCGGAGGTCGGGGTGTCCAGGCACCCCATCATGTTGAGGAGCGTGGATTTTCCCGATCCCGACGGGCCCATGACCGATATGAACTCTCCCCGCTCCACCTGGAACGAGACCCGGTCGAGTGCAGTGACATCCCCTGCCGGAAGCGGGTAGATCTTGACTACCTCCTCAAACGACATTACTGGTGTTTCTGCCATGAGGGTGTCACTTCTTTTTCCGGAGGTAGAAGTACCATCCGCCTGCGAACGCTGCAACGATGACAATTATGGCAACTACGGGAAGGATCGGCGGGGCGCTCTTCTCACTGGATGCGAGTGTCACTCCCGAGAGCTGCACGTCCTGAATGGAAGTGTAGACGTTCCCGTCCCCATCCTTGTACGACATCTGGAGCGGGACGCTGGTTGCATTCAGTGCGGTAAAGGTGACTTCGAAGCTGCCGAAGTCGTCCGGCTTGAGCACCCCGACAACATAGGACCGGTAGGGATCTTTTGGTACGGCTGGCGAGAGTGATGTGATGGTCACCGAGTTGGCATTCTCAAGGCCGGCATTGGTCACGTCCCCGGTGATCCGGTAAAAGCCCACGTCCGGTTTGACAACCACATTGCTGATGACCGGGTTTGCCTGTTTTTTATCGGTGCCGAATGGTACGGGAATGTCGAGCTTTACAATGTGATGGTTGTCCCCGTTGTCGTACTTCAGGGAAAGATTTGCCGTTGTTGCGTATGCGGGCGTGATGGTAAAGTTCAATGGTATCTTTGAATCCGGTGCCATATCCCCGATGTACGTTTTTGAGGGCGTTGTTTCAATACCGGCGCCTGTCACTTCAAGAACAACGTTGCTGACTTTGTCGTCCCGGGGGTTGGCAATCTGGGCATAAATGGTCTTTTTCTTTCCTGCCAGGTAGGCATCGGGTTTGTCAAGGATGGTGAGTTCGAGCGGCGTATTATCCACTTTCACGGTTGCCCGGTAGTACAGGCTGTCGGCATCCCGGAAATTGAGCGTGAAGGTAGGGTAATAGGTTCCTTCCTTTGCATTTGTATCAACAGAGAAGACAAATGGCTGCGTCTGGAGGGGACCGATGTTGGTTGAACTGTCGTATGGCTGGCTTGTCAGCCGGATGTTCGTATCGCCGAAGGAGACGTGATTTACCACCGTGCTCTGGTTGGTGTTGGCGTTTGTCACATAGACCGTGACCGTTCCTGCATCGCCGGTGAAGAATGAACCGGGGTCATAGACCGCATTCGAGACATAGACTTTGCTTGCAGCAACGATCGATTCCGGCGTTTCATAGGCCTGGACCGCCACCGTTATTGATGAAAGGATCAGTAATCCGACAAGAATGATGAGTGAATTGCTTTTTTTCATTTAGATGACTCCGAGAGTAAAGACAACATATGCGATATAGATGATGACCGGGATGCCAACGCTGATCGCGGCATTGCGCGTGGAGATCTCCCGTGCGTGCTGGACCCCGAAGATCCAGATGTTGGCGCTCCATAAGAGGAATACCACGCTGATGACGGTTGAGATCTGGGTCAGCTGGAGCATGGCCGGGTCATTCATCAGGGCTTTTGTCACCGCCTGCATGGTTGCAGGATCCTGCATCATCGAAGCGCTGACCTGGGGAACAACAACTTTCGGGAGGTATTCCAGTGCTGCTATCAGGGTGAGCAGTGTCCCGAATACCTGCGGGAGGTATCCATACCCGATGACCTGCAGGGTTCTTTTGAAGTTCCCTTTTCCTTTGAAGGCGATGGAGATGAGAAATACAATCCCGGTCCAGACGACCCAGAAGATGAATACGCCGATTAGGGCGCCCGCGGCTGAGCCGAGCGTTATAATCATGTCGAGACCCGGGAGGGCCCCGGCCATCATGCGGCCGCTGATCTCCCCGATGAGGTAACCATATGCGGCGGCTAGGATCCCTCCGGCCAGCAGGATGAGGACCGGCAGTTTGAAACTCTCTTTTTCTCCCACTACATTTGCAAAGAATGCATTGGGTTTTATCAGAATATCCGTTAAGGATTGGATCATTTGGTTCACCATGTCAATTTGATCTTTTTTATGAGGACTAATTTTCCGGGAAGGGAAAATCTGCGTCAACATTATGATGTTGACATACAAAATCTTTCTGAAATTTCCTGAAATCCCCCTATATGCTTTTTTAGGAGTTCAGCAGTTCAAAAAGAACAATCCACACCCCGGTTTCAGATTATCTTTGGTCAGTTCCGAACAACAGAATCACAATCTTATCTCAGTGTTGAATTTCGGGAATTAATATGCTTTTGAGTGAATGGACTGGAAACGGGCGATATGGCCTTCTTTTTCGCGTCGGGGAATTCCCAATAGGGGAGATGTGGCTTGCAATCCTTGTTGTTAATTATTTCTAACACTATCCTGATAATGTTATCTATTTCTAACAATGGCGGAGGGTGTTCCCATTGCCAGTAGATGGCGACCGGTGATGACCCGGGGTCAAGCAGCACATAATGTTTAATAAAACACATCAATAACCAATTTTGTTCCACAATGTATATATTTGTACAGAACAACTACTGATCATGCAGACAAAGATCCTTCTTGACGAGGAGCAGATGCCCAGGAAATGGTATAATGTCCAGGCGGATCTGCCCTCCCCGCTCGATCCCCCGCTTCACCCCATGACCCACAAGCCGGTCGGACCCGATGATCTCTCCGCCATCTTCCCGATGGAACTGATCCGGCAGGAAGTCACAACCGATCGCCATATCGATATCCCCGATGAAGTGCAGGATGTGCTGCGGCTCTGGAGGCCAAGCCCCCTGTATCGGGCCCACCGGCTTGAAAAATTCCTGAAAACCCCGGCAAAGATCTACTACAAGTGGGAAGGGGTCAGCCCGGCCGGCAGCCACAAGACGAACACTTCGATCCCACAGGCCTATTACAACATGAAGGCCGGCATCGAACGGATCGCAACCGAGACCGGGGCCGGACAATGGGGATCGGCGCTCGCCTTTGCAACAATGCTGTACGATCTTGAGTGCACCATCTATATGGTCAGGTCCAGCTACACCCAGAAGCCGTACCGGAAATCCATGATGCATGTCTGGGGAGCAGAGTGCATCCCGAGCCCCAGCACGAGAACGAACTCGGGACGTTCGGTACTTGAAAAAGACCCGGAGACCCCCGGGGCTCTCGGGATCGCGATATCCGAAGCGGTCGAAGACGCGGCAACTCATGCCAACACCAACTATGCGCTGGGTTCGGTCCTGAACCACGTCTGCCTTCACCAGACCGTCATCGGGCTTGAATGCCGCGAGCAGCTGGCCATGGTCGACAGCTATCCGGATGTTGTCATCGGGTGTGTTGGTGGTGGATCGAACTTTGGCGGGATCGGGTTCCCTTTCGCGGGTGATAAGATGTCCGGAAAGCACAAGGATGTGGATATCATTGGCGCTGAGCCGGCATCCTGCCCCACGCTCACGAAGGGTCTCTATACCTACGATTTTGGAGATGTGGCCGGTCTCACCCCGCTCCTCAAGATGTTCACCCTTGGCCATGATTTCGTCCCGCCTTCCATGCATGCCGGGGGCCTCCGCTATCATGGCGATTCCCCGATTGTATCCCGCCTTGTTCACGACGGGGTCATGCGGGCTGTGGCATACCACCAGAGCGAGGTCTTCGAGGCAGCCCAGACGTTTGCCCGGACGGAAGGGATCATCGTTGCTCCCGAAACGTCCCATGCAGTCCGATGTGCGATCGATGAAGCCCTTGCCTGCAAAAAGACCGGGGAGGAGAAGACGATCCTCTTCAACTGCTCGGGCCACGGCAATTTCGATATGACTGCCTATGATGATTATTATTCAGGCAGGCTGGTGGATTACGAGTACCCCGACGAACTGATAAAACAAGCCATCGGCCGGATCCCCAAGATAGAATAAATCCCGTCCCCTATCTCTTTTTATGAAACGAATCGGTCTCATCGTCAACCCGGTTGCCGGCATGGGCGGATCGGTGGGGTTGAAAGGGACCGATGGCAATGTCGAAGAAGCCCGCAGGCGCGGGGCGGTTCCGGGGGCAAAAGACCGTGCACGCCTCACCCTTGAAGCTCTTTCACACGAGAGCGATCTGCATTTTATCACCTGTTCCGGTGCAATGGGAGAAGAGATTCTGCGGGAGGCCGGTTGCCGGGATTATGAGGTTGTATACACCAGCCCGGACGAAACCGGCGCCCGCGATACAATAGCGGCAGCCCACCGGCTCATTGGGGCAGACGTTGATCTGATCCTTTTCTGCGGGGGCGATGGCACTGCCCGGGATATCTTCGGGATTGTGGGCCGGGATGTTCCGATGCTCGGGATCCCTGCGGGAGTCAAGATGTACTCCGCGGTCTTTGCCATTGATCCGAAAACGGCAGCGGAACTTGTACGGGAATACGACCCGCGCCATATCCGGGACTCAGAGATCCTGGACGTGGATGAAGAAGCATACCGGTCCGGTACCCTGAAGACCCGGATCTTCGGCATTGCCCGGACTCCGGCAGTTGCCGGAAAAGTCCAGATCTCAAAACAGGTCTATGAGGAGCCGGATGAGGAACGGGCCAAGCAGGAGATTGCCCGGTTCATGCAGGAAGTGATCCTGCCGGATATGCTCTACATCCTGGGAGCGGGGACAACTACCGAAGCAATAGCCCGCCTGCTCGGGGTTAAAAAAACCCTGCTCGGTGTCGATGCCATCCGGAACGGGAAGCTGGTCGCCGCTGATGCTGATGAGAAGACCCTCATCGATCTTGTCCGGCATGAGACAGAAGTCCGGATTATCGTAAGCCCCATCGGTGCGCAGGGTTTCATCCTCGGCAGGGGAAACCAGCAGATCAGCGCTGGTCTGGTCCGGCGTGTGGGGATCAGGAATATCATCCTTGTTGCAACCCCGCACAAGCTGAGGGATACTCCCGAACTCTACATCGATTCCGGCGATGCCGATCTCGACAGGGCCTTCGGGCCCTCAGTCCAGGTCATTTCCGGATACCGGATGGCCCAGCGCAAGCGGATTCATCAGTAATGTTCCGGTTTTCCCCCGGCAATAAAGAAGAAAGAATAAGTGAGTGGATCTCTGCCACCAGCGGTTACCCGAGCGGTGCAACCGTTTTCTTGTACATCTCGTTGAGCACCTGCGCAAGGCCAGCGTAGATCGCTGAGAACCCGCAGATGATTCCTTCGTAACCCGCGATAACCGTGATCGTCCCGTTGCCGGTGAAATCCCCGAGTGCGAGCAGGAAGAACAGGATCGCAAGCGTTGCGAATACGAACTGGAGTGCCCTGTTTGCCTTGAGGGTCCCGATGAACATGATTGCGGTGAACAATCCCCACATGAACAGATACGCTGCCATGCCCGTTGCACTGGTAGCATCCGCAAGACCGAGCTTGGGCAGGATGAGAAGGGCAACAAGGGTCATCCAGAACAGGCCGTACGAAGTAAAGGCCGTTGCCCCGAATGTGTTGTTCTTCTTCCACTCCTCGATACCGGCTATGACCTGGGCCAGTCCGCCATAGAAGATTCCCATGGCAAGGATCATGGATCCCAGTGCAAAGAATCCTGCATTGTGCAGGTTCAGGAGCACGGTTGTCATGCCGAATGCGATCAGTCCGAGCGGGGCCGGGTTTGCGGTCACATCAAGGTTTTTTACCAGAAGTCCTTCGGTTTTGGTTTCCTGTGTCATAAGTCCCTTCCTTTTTTGTGAAATAATTGATGAGTGCACATTCTTTTCTCACTATAAAAATTTTTGCGGGGTTATTCCTCCAGGGTGGAGATGTCCCCCGGGTCGATGCCCATCTCTTTTGCCTTCAGTACCCTGCGCATGATCTTGCCGCTGCGGGTCTTGGGCAGTTTATCGACAAACTCGATCTCATGCGGAACAGCGATCGGCCCGAGTGTCATGCGTACATGGTAGATCAGGTCGTGGGTGAGTTTTTCACTGGGCTTATAATCATGCCGGAGGATGACGAAAGCTTTGATTGAGTTGCCTTTCATGGGATCCGGTTTTCCGATCACGGCCGCTTCAGCTACCGACTGGTGCGAGACGAGTGCGCTTTCCACTTCAGCGGTGCCGATGTTGTGCCCTGAGACAATGATGATGTCGTCGGCCCTGCCCAGCACCATGATGTACCCGTCCTTGCCTTTGACCGCAAGATCCCCTGCAGCATACATGCCGTTGATGGTGTACCAGTATTTCCGGTACCTCTCATCGTTGTTGTATACCGTGCGGAACATTGCAGGCCAGGGCTCCATTATTGCCAGGAATCCTCCGGTTCCGGACTGTACCGGCTTTCCATCCTTGTCCACGACATCGGCGACTACGCCGGGAATTGGTTTTCCGGCAAAACCCGGACGCATCGGCTCCCCGACCATGGTGGTGATCATCTGCATGCCGGTCTCGGTCTGCCACCAGGTATCAACTATCGGGCACCGGTCTTTTCCGATCGCATGGTGGTACCAGACGAAGGCTTCCGGATTCAGGGGTTCCCCGACAGATCCGATGATTCTCAGTGAACTCAGGTCATATTTATCCGGCCATTCCTCGCCCATCTTCATGAACATCCGAATCGCAGTCGGGGCCGTGTAGAAGATATTGATCTTCTGCTCCTCGATGAGTTTCCACCAGATTCCCGGATCCGGAAAGTCCGGTGTCATCTCGGTGATGAATACGGTGGCACCTGCGGTCAGCGGACCATACACGATATAGCTGTGGCCGGTGATCCATCCCGGGTCTGCAGTGCACCAGTAGATGTCGTTCTCCTTGATGTCGAAGACGTATTTTGTGGTGTAGTATGTCCCGACCATATATCCTGCACAGGTATGGACGATACCTTTCGGTGTCCCGGTCGATCCGCTCGTGTAGAGCATGAAGAGCGGGTCCTCGGCATCCATGACCTCGGGGGGACAGGATGCAGCCCCGTCTTCCATGAGCCCGTAGAAATCGATCTCGAAGTCCGGCCGGATATCCACCGGCGGCTCCCGGCGCCTTCTCAAAATGATGAGGTGTTCAACGCTGGGGGCATTCAGGATCGATTCCTGGACCGTGGTGATGAGCGGGATGGCCTTGCCCCGGCGGATTGAGATATCGGCTGTGATGACGATCTTGGCCGCGGCTTCACGAATCCTCATGTTCAGTGCAGTCACGCCGAAACCGGCAAATACCACGCTGTGAACCGCCCCGATCCGGGCACATGCCAGCATAGCGATGATCTGCTCCGGTACCATCGGCATATAGATACAGACCCGGTCTCCCTTCTGCACCCCGATTTTTTTCAGCCCGGATGCAAACCGCATAACTTCCGTGAGCAGTTTCTGGTACGTGAAGACCCGCTCTTTTCCGTCTTCCCCCCGCCAGATCAGTGCTACTTTGTTGCGCCGGTCTCCCTTAACATGGCGGTCAAGGCAGTTGGCGGTAATGTTCAGTTTTGCATTGACGAACCATTGTGCGTAAGGGTATTTCCACTCTTTTACCTTGTCATACGGTTTCATCCAGTCCAGATCACGGGCGATCCTGTCCCAGAATGCATCGGGATCCGCAACGAAGTCCCGGTATGCTTTCTCGTAATCCCCCACCCAGGAGTTCCGTTTATAGGATGAGTCGGGAGTATAGCGGACGGTGCTCTCCACCAGTTTGACATCAAAGTCGTCTGTCATACACGCTCCTATTCTACATAATTAATCATGTAGAATTAATATTTGAATTTTTGTTTTGATGAAGGAAGAATTGGAGTGACACAACTTAAAACTTTCTGATATCGTGTAGAATCGTGATAGATTTCTGCATGATAGAGGTATCAAATCCTTGGAAAAACGGATATAAGAAGGGTTAATTATCCGGGTTTTTCAATATAAGATCAATGCTCAGCAGATTCAAGGGATGTCTTCTCGGTGCTGCAATCGGGGATGCTCTCGGTATGCCCAACGAGAGTAATGCACCCAATCTCAATAAAATGAAGTACGGGTACCGGCGCCCGTACAAAGGTCACCCTAATGAAAATCTGAACCCGGGGCAGTTTACCGATGATACGCAGCTGATGCTCCTGACCGGCACTCTTCTCGCCGACGGCAAGTATAATGAAGAGCGGTATGCTGAAGCGCTCTCTGAGATGTATTCGCGCAACGCCCTCCGGTTTCCGGATGGATCCGTTTCAGCGGTATGCGAACATATTGCAAAGGGAGGTGCCAAGGCAACCGGTGTCAAATCCACAACATCCGGTTGCCTTCCGGGATCCATTCCCTTTGCACTGGCTTTTCCGGGCCTGAGCGAAGGATCGGAAAGGGCTGTCCGTGCCTGCAATGTTACGCACACACACCCGGCGGCCCATGCTGCTGTCTCCACGTTTGTCACTCTCCTTTACCATACCCTTCATGAAACACCGGATCCTATCGGGCAGGCAGTCGAACAGGCCCAGGTCGAGGACGAAGTCCTCGGGGGAAAGATCCGCAATGCCCTCACGCTCGAACGGGACGGAATGGATACCGAAACTGCCCTGCTCAAGATTGGAAACGATGTCTCGGTGTTCCAGACCCTTCCGATTGCCTTCTTCCTCATCAGCCGGTACACCCATCCCCCGGATCTCCTGACGGTTTCAGCCAACACGGGCGGGAATACCGACACCATCGCACTTCTCTGCGGGGCATACCTCGGTGCGTCCCGGGGCATGGATGCTCTGCCTTCGGATCTGCTTGAAAACCTGGAGGACCGCCAGCGGATAGAACTGCTCGGCCAGCGTCTGTATAATCTCTATTCCCGGAAACTCGAACAGATGTAATACCGGCATACCCGAATTTTAAAAAACCGGATGGATTATCCACCCGTCTTAAAAAGCATTAAATTTTCACAACCGGAAACACTTCTATGAAAATTGCGATTATCGGGGCCTCCGGCTATGCCGGTGGTGAACTGATTCGCCTCCTTGTTCACCACTCTGCAGCACAGGTAGTCTGCGCCACTTCACGCAAACTTGCGGGAACCCCCCTGGATCAGATCCATCCCCAGCTGAAAGGTTTTACCAGCCTTAATTTCGAGAATCCCGATATCGATGCCATCGATGCGGATGTCGCCTTTCTGGCCGTTCCCCATACTGCAGCCATGGAGTATGCCGGCAAGCTGCTATCCCGGGGGATCAAAGTGGTTGACCTGAGCGCGGATTACCGGCTGCCAAAGGATGTTTACGAAAAAACGTACGGGGTATCCCACACCGACTACTTCCCCGCACCCTATGGCATCCCCGAGATCCACCGCAAAGATTGTATCGGGGCAAAATTCGTCTCAAACCCCGGCTGCTTCCCTACCGGTGCAACGCTTGCCGCTGCCCCCCTTGCGAAGTATGCGCATACGGTAATCTATGATTCCAAAACCGGTGTGAGCGGTGCAGGTGACAATCCGTCTGCGACAACGCATTACCCCAATGTCGGGGATAATGTAGGGCCGTACAAGCTGACCACCCATCGGCACCTGGCCGAGATGAAACAGGAGCTTGCCCATCTCGGATCAAAAGCGAACTGTTACTTCACGCCGCACCTTGTCCCGGTCAACCGGGGCATCCTGACCACCGCACACATTCTGCTCAATGAACCCTTAGAGCAGAAAGAAGTGGAGAAGATCTACAACGATTACTACAAGGGAGAATACTTTGTCCGGCTCCAGAAGCCCAGCCTGTCAGCAGTAAGGGGGAGCAACTTCTGCGATATCCTGGTCGAGAGCGAGGGCCGGCGTATCGTGGCAGTATCTGCCATCGACAACCTGGTGAAAGGGGCGAGCGGCCAGGCCATCCAGAATATGAACCTGATGTGCGGCTTCAAGGAACAGGACGGCCTCATGCATCCGGGGATGCTCCCCTAGACGGCACTCCTGCTCGTCGGGGAAGCCATGACAGAAAACCCGGTAACCTATCGGGCTTACAATATCAACACAATCGGATCATCATTCACGATAAACAAAGGAGCTGACAAGCAATGAAGAAACGAAGCATCTGTGCGGTCGAGGGAGTGACTGCCAGCGGGATAAAGGAAGGAAAGTTCGGCCTTGCGCTCATCCGCGCAAGCGGGACAGCGGCCGGCGTATTCACAGAAAACCTGGTCAAGGCTGCGCCCATCCAGCTTATGCGTACCCAGATCCGGAAAGGGAAACTGGACGCGGTCGTCGTTAACAGCGGGTGTGCCAATGCCTATACCGGGCAGAAGGGGTACGAGGATGCGGTCGTGATGACCGAGTACGCCAGTTCGGCCCTCGGGGTTGAGCCGGAACATATTGGCGTGGCGAGCACCGGCGTTATCGGCAGGTACCTGGATCTTCCCCTCATCCGGAAGCAGTGTATCGCCGTTGCGCCGAAACTCGACTCCACCGGGGATGCCGAGACCCTCGCGGCCAACGCGATCATGACAACGGATACGTACCCGAAGCACGCCCTGGTTGAACGGGAGACCTTCACGGTTGCGGGGATCTGCAAGGGAAGCGGTATGATCGCCCCGAACATGGGCACCATGCTTGCGTTCATCTACACCGATGCAGAGATCGGGGCAAAGCAGCTCAAGGAGTCGCTCAAGCTTGCGACAAAGCGGTCCTTCAACCGGGTCGTGGTTGACGGGGACACGAGCACCAATGATATCGCGCTCTGCACGGCCACCGGGGAATCCGGCCGGGTCAATGAAGAGGAGTTCTCCGCAGCGCTCGAGGAGTGCTGCCGCTCCCTTGCAAAACAGATTGCTGCCGATGGTGAAGGAGCAACAAAGCTCCTCGAAGTCCGGGTTACGGGAGCAGCAAAGGAATCGGATGCCGCAAAAGTTGCCCGGACAGTGATCGAGTCGCCCTTGGTGAAAACCGCAGTTTATGGGGAAGATCCCAACTGGGGAAGGGTTGTTGCCGCAGCAGGACGCGCCCGGGTGAAGTTCGATCCCAATGCAGTCTCTCTCTGGATAAGCGACGGGAAGAATCGTTACCCGCTGGTCAAATCCGGCGAGATCATTGCCGATCTCAAGAAAGCAAAAGAGGCCATGAACAGCAAGACCGTAATCTTCATCCTCGATCTTGCAGCAGGGAAAGAAGAAGCAACCGCCTGGGGCTGCGACCTGACCGAGCGCTATGTTGAGATCAACGGAAGGTACACCACATGATGAAACGCGAAGACGTTCTTATGGAAGCCCTCCCGTACATTCAGCAATTCCACGGGAAGACCATTGTCATCAAACTCGGCGGCCATGCGATGGTCGACCCGGTTGTACTGGAAAACGCCATCCGCGATGCCGTGCTCCTGCACTATGTCGGGATCCGGGTGGTGCTTGTCCATGGCGGAGGCCCCGAGATAAGCGAGAAGATGAAACAGATGGGCAAGGAATCGGTCTTTGTCGGGGGCCTTCGGGTGACCGACCAGGAGACCCTCGAGATCGCCCAGATGGTGCTTGTCGGCAAGATCAACAAGGGGATTGTCTCTCTCATCGCCAAGTGCGGGGCCCGGGGTGTCGGGCTCTCGGGCAGCGACGGGAACCTGATCCTTGCCAAGAAGATGGATCTCCAGAAGATCGAGGTAGGGGGCATCCAGAAGGAGGTTGATCTCGGCCATGTCGGGGAGATCGAATGGATCGATCCGACCCTCCTCAATACCCTCCTTGATAAGAATTACATCCCGGTCGTCTCCCCCATTGCCATCGACAAGTTCGGGGGAAGCCTCAATATCAATGCCGATACTGCAGCAGGGGATATAGCCATCGCGCTCAAGGCTTACAAACTTGTCAACATGACCGATGTTGACGGTGTCATGGACAAGGCAAGGACGAAGGTCTTCCGGAAACTGACGGTCGCGGAAGCCGGCGAGCTGCAGAAAACCGGGGCAATTGGCGAAGGAATGATCCCCAAAGTGAACTCTGTCGTGAAAGCCGTACAGAGTGGCGTAGCGTTCTCCCACGTTATCAACGGCAATATCGAGCACAACCTGATTCTGGAACTCTTCACCCATGACGGCGTAGGTACCATGATCTCGCTCAAATGACGGAGATAGAACCATCAGGTATTTTTTAATCCGCAACCGGCTCTATTAATACAGGACATTATCGTATGGACAGAATCATCAAAATCGCCGCAGGAGTGTTTGGTGCCATTGTTCTCTGCACCGCACTGTTCTTTGTCTTCACTGCAACATCGCCATCCTCAGTTTCCCCGGCAACTGCGGTCAACAGCCCCGGCGGCAACGTGACCGTATACTTTTTTTACGGGGAAGAATGTCCCCACTGCCACAAAATTATGCCGTTTGTGCAATCCCTCCGGGAGAAATATCCAACCGTTAACTTCCTCATCCTGGAAACCTGGCACAATGAGACCAACTATGCCGTTTACACGACGCTCAACCGTGAACTGAAAGTTTCCCGGAGCGGGGTTCCCGAGGCGATCGTTGGGGATGTTGTTCTCATCGGGGAAGTTGACATTCCCGGGAAGCTTGAACAGGCAATTGTTGACCAGGTAAAAAAAAAGCATCAGTAACCGCTGAGACGACCGGGCCCGTTGTTTCCCGGATGGGTAATGTATCCCCCGGTGCAACCATATCGGCCCGTTATTTTTACGGGGATGGTTGCAGCCATTGCGAGAATGTAAAGCCGGTTCTTGCGGCCCTCCAGGATAAATACCCGGATTTCCATGTTGAGATGCTGGAGATCTACACCAATGTCTCAAACCAGCAGAATTTTTCCGCTGCAGCCCAAAAGTTCAATCTCGGCAATGCCGGCATCCCGCTCATCATTATCGGGAACCGCGCCCTTCTCGGGGATATCGAAATCAGGGAACATCTTGAGGAGTGTATCCTTGCCGAGAGGACGCGGTTGTCTGCATCCGATGGCACGGAATCCCTTCTGCCACAAAGTTTTATTCCTGACGGCCAGGCCGGAATGACCTCGCTGACCCTCCCCGTGGTTGTTCTCTCTGCACTGGTTGACAGCATCAATCCCTGTGCATTTGCCATCCTTGTCTTCCTGCTCCTGTCTCTTGCGGCAGCCGGGGACCGGCGCCGGATCCTGCTGGTCGGCAGTTCGTATATTGCTGCGATCTTCTCTTTCCACCTGCTGCTTGGGATCGGGCTCTTCTCGGCAATCGCCTTCTCCGGCTTTTCCCGGATCTTCTCGCTCGTCGGTGCTGCAATAGCGATCGTGCTGGGTCTTGTAACCCTCCTGGATGTTCTCAGGAACCGGGAGACATTCCTGCTCTCGGTTCCCGAATCCCGAAAAGGCATCATCGGGCGCTATATCCAGAAGATGTCTGTTCCGGCGGCCTTCATCCTAGGCATTCTTGCAGGGCTCTTCGGGTTCTCCTGCACCGGGGGCATCTACATCAGCATCCTCGGGCTCATGGGACGCAGCCTCACCCTGCTCGCCGGGCTGCCCTATCTCGTCCTTTACAATGTGATCTTCATCCTGCCGCTGGCCCTCGTGGTTCTGCTTGCGGGTTACGGGTTTTCACCGGAACGCCTGGACAACTGGAGAACGGGCAATAAACGGCTTCTCCGGATGCTCATCGGGCTTGCCATGCTTGCAATCGGACTTGTTATCGTCGCCGGGTGGCTGGGATAATAATTTTTAAAAAACAAAAAATCAGAGTGCGATTCTTACTTCTTTTGCCGCTTCGCACATATTCTTGAGTTTCCAGTAGGCCGATTCCCGACTCCGCATCCGCATCCCGCAGTCCGGGTCGATTAAGAGGATCTTCGGGTCAAAATATTCAACGCCCTTCTCGATCCGCTTCCGGATCTCCTGCACGGTCTCGACGGTCTCCGATGTCGAGTCAACGCAGCCGTACCCGAGCATGTGGCCGGTGAGATCCCGTCGGGAGATCACGTCAAGGTTTGCCTGGTTGTTCGAGAACTCGAAGTCAAAGACGTTCACGTTATACTTCAGGATCTCGTCAAGCACGTTTGCAATGTTGCCGCAGACATGCATGCAGGTGGGAATCCGGACTGCGGCTGTGATTATCTCGACAGCCTGTTTTGCAACCGCGAGATCGGCTATGCCGGTTGACAGGATCGGTTCATCGATTTGGAGCAGCGTGACCCCGGCTGCCTCGAGGCTCCTGGCTTCGGGCACGAGCGCAGCGGCAAGATCGATGGCGAGCTCCTCCTTGTTCCGGTACATCGGGGTGCTGATATGCAGGCCGTGAGCGAGCGTTGACGGGCCGGTGATGATGCCTTTGACTTTGGGGAATTTCGACAGGGCATACTTCGTATCCACTACCGTGATCGGCCCGGCCGCCGGCTGGATCTTGCCAATTACTTCCTGGCCCTTGACCCCCGGCAGTTTGGATGCGAAATTCCCGATCATGTCGCCCCGGATCTGCCCGTCGGAGATGATATCGATCCCGGCCCCGACCTGGTCGGAGACTGCGGTCTCAACAGCACCGGCCAGCGGATCGAAGATACTCTTGAAACCTCCGGCTTTCACTACGGGATAACTGCCAACAACGGTTGTAGCCAGCACTTTGTTGATAAAATATGCTTTGGACATAGGGAATCCGGGTCTGAATTGTACCTGATCGATTGTTCCGGAAGGAAAAATAGTTCGTGGTCGGGTTATGGGACCAGCCGGTGCAGGTCCCGGGGGAAGAGGACCGCCTCGCGGACATTTGAGAGGCCGAGCATCGTCATGACAAGCCGGTCAGCACCGAGACCCCAGCCCGCGTGCGGCGGCATACCGTAGCGGAACGGGCGGAGGTAGAACTCGAAGGACTCCGGGTTGAGACCTTTCTTTTTGATCTGGTTTACGAGAATATCGTACCGGTGCTCCCGCTGGGCCCCGCTCGAGAGCTCCATTCTCGGGTGCATCATGTCGAATGCCTTGCAGATCGACGGGTCATCCTCGTACTGCATGGCATAGTAGGGCCGGATCTCGGAGGGCCAGTCCACGATGAAGTAGTGGCCGCCCATCTCGGCACCGATCGCCCGCTCGGCTGCGGGGCTGATGTCGTCGCCGTACTTGATCGGGTCCTCGATCTTCTTCTTGGCGATCTCGATGGCCTCGGCGTACGGGAGCCGGGGGAAGGTGCTCTTCGGGACACAGAAGTCCTCGACACCGGTGTTTGCGATCTGGACGCTGCAGGTCTTGTCCACGTACTCGTAGGTCTTCTTGATGAGGTCCTCGAGGATGCGCATGACTTCGAGGTGATCGGCGAACGAGACCTCGATGTCGATACTCGTTGCCTCGTTGAGGTGCTTTGTGGTCGCGTGCTCCTCGGCCCGGAAGATCGGTCCTATCTCGTACACTTTCTCGCAGCCTGCGGCCATCATCATCTGTTTGTAGAGCTGCGGGCTCTGGTTGAGAAATGCCTCTTTGTCGAAGTAGGCAATGGGGAAGAGTTCCGTGCCTCCTTCGGTAGCTGCTGCCACGATCTTGGGGGTGGTAATCGCGGTGAAACCGTTGCTGTGCAGGTACTCGTTGATCGCGTAACAGGCAGCGCTCCGGATCTCGAAGACTGCGGCAACGCGGGGGCGCCGGACATCGAGGAACCGGGCATCGAGCCGGGTGTCGAGCTCGGCCGGGACTTTCTCTGAAACATCGAGCGGGAGGGGTGTTTCGGCCAGGCTGATGATCTCGATCGAGTCCGGCACAAGCTCGCGGCCGCCGGGGGCCTTGTCGATGGCCTTGACCGAGCCGCTGACCCGGACAACCGATTCGCGGGATACGGCTTTCACGGCTGCAAGAACCGCCTCGGACACTTTCTTCTTGGGGATGGTCACCTGGATGATCCCGGTCCGGTCGCGGACGAGCATGAAGGCGAGGCCACCGAGGTCCCTGACCTCGTGGACCCAACCGGCGATCTCCGCACTGCCGGATTCAGGGGTGACATTTGCTATGGGTATGCGCATCAGAATCCTATATCTATGGGCCGGGGGGGATAATGGACTTTATGGGGATTTTTTTTCAGCCAGGTCTGGGGTGATGATAGTTGCAGGGACCGGCAGCCGCAATTCGTAAATATTTTCCCGCCGTTGGAGTACTATGAGAGCTTATGTCGGATACCCTGAGCGAGATGGAATCGAAGGATAAGAAAGGCTGGAGCACGGGCACGAAAGTTCTCGTGGGGGTTATTGCAATCATTGTACTTGTTGCCATTATTGCAGTTTTCACCCTGACGATTGCAGTGCTTGATTCAGATGCCGGTACACAATACCCTTACGTCACAACATACACAGTAAGCCTGCCCGATGGAGAACCCGTCACCATCGGAAACACGCGGATCGTGGTGATGAGCTATGACAACGAGGTTCTTACCGATGTTGACGGCAACAAGGAGAAACTTACCCTCGGCCAGCAGCGCGTTATCAGCCCCCATTCTGCCCGGATTTCCGCCCTGGGAATCCCGCTTCTGGATACCGACTTCCAGATCACCCTCACGTACCTTGGTACGAGCGGGAAGAACGCGCTCTTCGATCTGACGTTGAAAACCTCAAAACAGATCCCCGACCTGGTTCTCCGGCAGCTTATCCCCGCGAAAATGAACGCCCAGCCGAAATAATAGTGCCAGGAACCCCGCGTTTACCCTGGGGACGTTCCTTTTTTTAAAAAAACCCTCTTGATGTAACCTGATTCGCATGCCAAAGGAGCATGTGTTATCCTGCTCTTGAGCTCCAGAACGCACATTCTTATGTCATGTTTGGAGTTTAACGGAACCGTGTTTTCCAACCGGACCGTGTCTGATAATTTTCCATCGCGATCACGATCGCGATCGAAAATCGTTCACGGATCAATCGAACCTTGATTTGAAATTTTCAATCAAACTTTGATTAAAAAAATTCAACCGGACTTTGATTGAAAATTTTTCAGCAGACCTTGGTTGAAAAACCGCATTTGTGATCGGGCCTCCGTCGTGAATCGTTTGTGTGCATTTGTGTACAGGTACTTAACTTTTGATCATCAAACCTTGATTGAAAATTTTCAAGCAGACTTTGATTTTTATTTTTCAATCGAGCTTTGATTTTAAAATTTCAATCGCGATCACGATCGCGTTTGAAAAACAATTCCGGATCAATCGGACCTTGATTTTTTTTAAATCAAACCCTGGTTGAAAAGAGTATAGGGGCCCATCACCCCCATCGATTGCGGCACCTGCCTTACCGGCCGGTGCTCTCGGGTCAGGAATAGATCATATTGCAGCTGCCGGCCAGGTTCGCCAAATCTTCATCTTCAGAAACGCCGATAGATAATGCGAAAGTATGGATAGTCCTCCTGCGGATAAACAATCCCTTGACCGGCTCAAGGAAAAAACCGCCCACCTCTCTGTCATCTCCAACACCGGCCTCGTCCTGATGAAGTTCGCGGTCGGGTTTGCCCTCGGATCCGTCAGCATCATCTCGGAAGCCATCCACTCCTCGATGGATCTCATTGCCGCCGTGATCGCGTTCTTCTCGGTCCGGAAATCTGCAGAGCCCCCGGATGCCGGCCATTCGTTTGGGCATGGCAAGTTTGAGGATGTCTCGGGCCTCATTGAAGCCCTGCTTATCTTTGTGGCAGCCATCCTGATCATCTGGGAGGCGACAACAAAGCTTCTCGGACATACGACCGAAGAGCTCAAGCCCGAGCTCCTCCTGGCCGGTATCGCGGTCATGGGTATATCGGCTCTCGTGAACTGGTTCATCTCGCAGCGGCTCATGAAGGTTGCAAAGCAGACCGAATCCATTGCTCTCGAGAGCGATGCCTGGCACCTGCGGACCGATGTCTACACTTCGCTCGGCGTCTTCATCGGCCTCATCCTCATCCGGCTCACCGGCATCACCATCTTTGACCCGATCTTTGCCATTGGGGTCGCCATCATCATCATGAAAGCGGCGTACGATCTCTCGGTCCGGTCCTTTGCCGATCTCATCGATCACAGTATTCCTGCGGCGGACGAAGAGCGGATCAGGAAGATCATCTGCGATCATGCAAGCGAATACGCGGGATTCCACGATCTCCGGACCCGGCGCTCGGGTCCCGAGATCTTCATCGAGTTCCATCTCGTCGTGCCCGGCACCATCTCCGTGACCCAGTCCCATGATCTCACCGATCATCTCGAATCTGATCTGAAGACCGAGTACTCCCGGGCCAATATCACCATCCATGTCGAGCCCTGCAACGAGGGATGTACCCGGTGCGGCTCGTTCTGCACGTTTTACCAGAAGCGGGACCGGACCTGAGATCTGCCCGGTTCCCTGTACGGGTTCATTCAGTCAACAAAGCCGGCCCGGATACCAATTGCCATTCTGGGTCCGTGTTGGACTTTTCATCGACAGCGCGTCACGCTGCAGCCGCGATTCTCCTTTCGTTGCCGGGGGGCCGGCTCCCGTACGCCTGCAACATCAGTCTCTCTCTATGGTGTCCCGTCCAATCCGGGCATAGCTGCCGGAATATGCGGGGCCGGCCTGCGGATCGATAAAAGAATAAATACTATTTATTGGAGCATACAATATCAAGTAAAGGTATTACCATGAAAAACGCTCATGAGCCTACATATTCCTTTGTCATTCTTACCCTTGTTCTCATTGTGGTCGATACCCTCCTTGCCTGGCTCTGCACCCTTTTCTTATCTGGGCAAAACGGGGTATCCTGGCTGTACGTCGCCGTTGCGTTCATGATTCTCTTCACCCTCTGGTTTGGTGCATATGGCGCTATTGCCGCATATGTTGGAACGTTCGTTGGATCCGGGCTCCTCTCATCGGGAGGGCTCTCGAACCATCCCGAGGTTGCGGTCTACTGGGCGATTGCCGGTCTCCTTCAGGTGCTCATCCCGCTTGTTGCAATCCGGTCGCTGGATGCTGATCTGAGTCTCGAAAACCTCCGGGATATAAACATCCTCGTTGTTTTCGGCGTACTTCTCAACAATATCATCGGCGCTGCCTGGTGTGCGTGGACCCTGGGTCTTGGGAACATCATCACACCCGACAAGATTGGGAGCGTCTTTATGACCGCACTTATCGGAAATATCATAGTCACTATCCTGATAGTTCCCATAGCTCTCCGGGTCCTGACCCCGAAGATCCGGAGATCCCGGCTCTTTGTCAAGAATTTCTGGGATTAATCCCGCTCTCTTTTTTTATTTTTGCGATCCCCAAGGGAGTTTTCCGGTTTCTCAACCTGCCGGGATTATCAGAACAGGCTCTTTGGGTTCAGGAGAACAATCACCGCGGGAATGGCAAGGTAGACAAGCAGCGAGGCCGGGCAACTGACAAAAGATACCAGGATCGCGACAACCGCTACAATGGGTATAAGGGCCGTGTCGATGAACCGGGCCCGTATGATATTCTGATCCGGTACGGGATCGCAGAGGTATTCCGAGCGGTAGATGTATTTCCAGTGAACCGCAAAGAGGAGTCCCACAATGAGGATATTCAGATGAAAAAAGAGAACGGCAACCGGTACTTCAGGGTAGTCACCGGCCATATCGGTTGAGAAGGGAACGAGAACGATAAAGATGAGAAGGAAAATATTGATCCAGAGGAGCTTGGGATCAACAATCTTGACGAAATGAAACTGCCGGTGATGGATCAGCCAGAAGATGGCCAGGACCAAGAACGCCACCACGAAGATAAAAAACTGCGGGAACAGGTTGAAGATCTCTCCGGGAAGCAGTTTCGGGGCCTCGGAGACCGGTGGTTTTGGTGATGCAATGCCAAGAACGAGCAGGGTCATCGCAATGGCAAAGATGCCATCGAACAGCGTTTCCAGCCGGTTTTTTGCTATATGATATTCGTACCCGTCTCCCATCGGTATCAAAAAGTGATGTGTTCTCCTGCAGTATCAACTTCCCGGTTTGAGATGCGGGTTTTCTGTGACCAAAGATTCCTGTTTTCCGGTTATGTGAAGCATGGTCGGGATACCTGCCGCTATGATAAAGAGGAACAGGCTTATCCAGAGATGGACTCCCAGCAGGAGGAGAAAGATTGCAAAGAGCAGTGCGGCAAGCACGAGAATATAAAACAGGAAGAGCGATCGGGCTTCCTCCGGGTTCCTTATCTCAATGAAGGCAATGACCGGGTTTACCGCAACCAGTCCTGCAAACATGAAACTGAAGATGAGAAACTCGCCCCTCTGGAGTAAAAAGACGGCCCAGACCACTGAGGCAAAGAGGATCAGAAAGAAGAAGACCCGCGTCCGTTTGATCCGGTCATGGGTGCCGGCATTCATAATCCTTGGATATTATTCCCGCTATAAAAATGTGTTCCTGATTCGGCAGGTGGGATGAGGCCTCTCACCGGACCAGGCTCTCGTCCCCGGCCTGCCATCTCGGGGCAACTATACAGAGGAAGACGAGATCCCCCGGGCCGGTATTCCGGATATACTGGCGTGCACCCGGGGGGATCAGGATAATCTGACCCGGATGTACCGGTTCGTGCTCGGATCCGATATGCATCTCGCCGCTCCCGTTCAGGATGTAATAGAGTTCCGTTGACATCTCTAGGATGTGGGGGAGTGTCGACTCCCCAGGCGGGATGATGGCATGGGCGATACTGCAGCCCAGATGCCCGGCTCCTGCAACCTTATCGGGATGCAGGAGCTCGCAGAGGAGCGAGCGATCGATGACGCGTTCGTGGGGACAGTTGGCAATGTCGCGGATGATCATGGCAGAATCTCACGGTTTGTCTTTTGGAAATGATGGTTGCTGAAGGGTTAAAAAGAGATTATTTTTCAGGAGTTTCCTCCGGCAGGGGTTCAACGAGCAGGAACGAGAAGATTGTCGTTCCCCCGGCAAGGATGAAGAGGAGCACGCTCACCCAGATCATGGCTCCCTTCATTATGAGGAATGAAGCCCAGAGGATCGCCACCAGTACGATGAGATAGAAGAAGATCCACAGCCGGTGCCGGCTGCAATGAACAAACGCAAACAGCGAGATGAAGATAGCTGTTATTGCGAGCAGCAGGCTCGTCTCCACCATCTCTCCCCGGATCAGGAGGAATGAGGCCCAGAGGATCGCGACAAGCAGGATCAGGAAAAAGAAGATCCAGGTGCGCTTTTCGGGTGGTGTGCACATGGCGTTCATACACTCACCATCGGATCCATTGTATATAAAATATCGGGCAGAAACGGCCAGGTACGATCTCACTCTTCCAAAAACGCGGTTAAGAATCACAGGTCATGCACCCTTTTATCCATTCCAGCACATACAACTTTCCCGTGAACAGCATGAAGATCCTTGGTATCAATGCAAGCCCGAAAGGCGAGAAGAGCCAGACCCGCCGTCTGGTCATGGGAGTACTGGAAGGAGCCCGGCAATCGGGTGCGGACGTCACCTTCATCGATATCTGCAGCCTTGACATCGGATACTGTACTGCCTGCGGCACCTGCTATGCGAATGGCGAGTGCGTGATTGGCGATGATTTCGCCATGCTCCTTGAGAAGATGATGGATGCCGATGGCATCGTGCTCGGCTCACCGAATTATATCAACCAGGTCACCGCCCAGCTCAAGACCCTCTTCGACCGGATGGCCGACGTGGTTCACTGCCAGTCATTGTCCGGGAAGTACGGCTGTTCGGTCTGTACCGCTGGCGGATCATACGCGGACGAGGTGGCCGACTACATGAACACGGCCCTCCTCAACTTCGGGGCAACCACGGTGGGTAAGGTGGGGGTGCTCGTGGGTGCCGACCCGAATGCGATTGTCGGGGGCGAGAAACAGGCCAAAGAGCTTGGGAGGAAACTGACCGACGCGATAAAGACGAAATGGGAGGATCCGGCCCAGGAGAAACATCACCAGGAGCGCAAGGCCTATTTCAAGCGCCTGGTTATGTTCAACAAGGATCTCTGGAAGCACGAGTACGACCACTGGAAGAGCCTCGGCGAACTATAACCCGTTTTACCCTTTTTTCTGGCGTTCTGGTATCTTCCTGATATGATATTGCTTCGGTGGATCAGAGTTCCCCGATATCCTCGTCCCACAGCCGGGGATTCTTCCCGATGAACTCCTGCATCATACCGATGCATTCGGGAAGTTCCAGATCGATCACCTCGATGCCGTGCTCTTCCATGAAAGTCCGTGCCCCGGCAAAGGTCTTCGATTCCCCGGCAACAACTTTTTTGATCCCGAACTGGACTGCCGCACCTGCACAGAGATAGCAGGGCATAAGAGTGGAATAGAGAACGGTGTCGCGATAGGTTCCAATCCGCCCGGCATTCCTGAGGCAGTCGATCTCGGCGTGAATGACCGGGTCTTCTTCCTGCACACGGCGGTTATGACCCCTCCCGATGATGGTATTGTCCCGCACCAGTACTGATCCGATGGGAATGCCCCCTTCGGCAAGACCGAGCTTCGCCTCGGCGATTGCCGCCTGCATGTATGGGTCCATGGGTGAGGGATCTGACATCATTGCATTTGAATTTATCACCGGTGCAACCCTGCCGGCAGGGACCGGTCTTTCAGAACCGGCTAGGTATCCCATCAATAAGGGGTGTGCCGAAGACATAGACCGGCAGGAGCACTGCAGCTGCCACCTGGTTGTACCACGGAAGATCTGCAACGGGGATGACCCCGAGCGCAGCCACCCAGATACCAAAGCCGAGCGTGGAGATCAGCAGCTGTACCCAGTCAGAAACCCCTTCGACAGTCCACAGGTAAACCGGCGTGCAGATGAATCCTGCAACAATGAGCCATCGTGCGGGAAAGACAAAGAGCGGATCGGTGCCTGCCAGGGCATAGGTGCTGCCATAGAGGGCAATGTAAATTACGATTATCTCCACAGGGACATACTTGACCAGCCGCTCGCGATACGTATCGGGATGAGTATCTGACCCGGCAGTATTTCCCGGGCGGGACCCGATGGCATACTGGTTTCTTCCGGTGACAACCTGGCGCATGAAAACCTCGTATGCTACTCTTTACGGGATGAAACTCATATAGGTTGCGCTGGCATGGGTGTTCCTGCAAAACAAAAACTGCACAACCCTGATTGGTATCCTTGTGGATTTTGTGAGGGAATAGCAGTGCAATCCGGCAATCCGGGTAAAACCGGCAACAATTGACAAAAATGTGTTGGCAGGGATTATTGAGAGGATCTCTTCTTGATCATCTCAAGCGCTTCGAAGGCTTCTCTCCTGACGGTGACATTATCGTCCGAGAGGAGGCCGGTCAAGTGGTCGACCGCTTTCTGGTCGCCGATCTCCCCGAGCAGGAGGGCGGCACGTTTCCGCACATCGCTCTGGTCATCCTTGAGAACCATGATGAGGGGAGTTGTCGCGGGCTGGCCGAGCATCCAGAGCGCTTCCATTGCACCGGTCCGCATCCGGGCATCCCCTTCGCGGAATACCTGCATGAGCGGGGCAATCGCGGGAACCCCGAGTGCGGCAAGGGCTTTGATCGCCTCGATCCGGACCAGGCGTTCCGAATCGTCAAGCGTATCAATGATAGGGGTGATCGCCCGGGTGTTCCCGATCTGGCCGAGCACTTCCACCGCGCCCCTGCGGATCCCGGGATTCTGGTCGCCAAGTGCCCGGATGAGGGGCTCGATGGAGCTGTCTCCGATGGTAACCAGGGAGAGTCCTGCCCTGCGGCTGACGTCCTCGTTTGCGTCAACCAGTGCACGGATCAGCGGTTCGATGGCAGGCTCCCCAAGGGAACAGAGCGTTGCCATCGCAGACAGGCGGACCTGCTCTTTTGCGTCATTGAGACATTCGATCAGGGGGGCTACTGCCCGGGGATCCCCGATCTGCCCAAGGGCCACTGCACTCTCGTGGCGGACACCGGCATCGGCATCCTTGAGTCCTTCAATAATTACCGCAACTGCCCGGGCTTCGATCATGAGACCCAGTGCCCGGATCGCTCCCCTCCGGATGAACGGGTGGGGGTTCTTGGTTGCCTGGACCAGGGGAGCAACCGAGGGCTCCCCGATGAGCTGCAGGGCCCGGATGGTCTCCTGCCGGACATCCTCGCCGGGATATTCGAGGGCGCTGATGAGCGGTGCAACGGCAGGCGCCCCGATCTTGCCCAAGGTATCGGCAGATCCCCGGCGGATGATCCAGTATTCATCCCTGAGCCCGTGAATCAGCGGCTCGATGAACGGTTCACCAAGATCTCCGACCGATCGGACCGCTGCCCACCGGGTATCGAGATCCCCCTCAGTGAGGGCTTTGAGGAAGGTATCGTACCGCTCTTTCTGTGAAAGGAGGCGGGCTGCCTCTTCCTCCTCTTTGCCTGATTTGAAAACATTGAGAAATTTCTTGACAATTCCCATGGTATTTCTCCGGACGAGTATTTGTACAATTCATTCAAATAGGTATCGTAAAATCTATTTATCCAAAATCAGGGCCCTGTGGACATCCTGTACCGGGAAAAACAGGGAAAAAATAAAACCTGCGGGGGAATCCTCAGACAAATCCGACGGAGAACTGGACCATATTCGACGCGGTCTTCTCTTCGTCATACACGTACATCGTATAGTATCCCGTTGGCATGGTCATATCGAGAGTATACTGGGTATTCCAGCTCGAGTCAGCTTTAACCGGATAAGATCCCAGACTGACCCCGTTTGAATACAGGCCGGGACCGAATAATTTCAGTTGTACGTTCTGGGCTCCCGTTGTGCAGAGCCCGGAGAACTGGATCGTATTACCCGCAGCAACTGAATAGCTGTTGGGAACGATCGATACCTTCCCGTTGCCAATCACCCTGAACTGCGCCCTGTCCGATACCGTCTTGTAGGGATCGCTCACGAGCATGGTGTAGGTTCCGGGCATGATCCCCGTCCCCGGGTTCCAGGTATATTTCCATAAACCATTCGAATCGACAAGCACCTGGGGCAGGGCCAGTCCCTTAGCATAGGATCCCGGGCCATAGATGGTCAGCACCACATTATCGCATCCGCTTGCCGTACCGGTGAAAGAGATGATCTCCCCGACAATCATCTTCTCCCGCCCTGCCTGGATGGTCACGGATGCCGGGATCGCTGTTGTCTGGGAAGTGGTGACAACGATGATGGGAATCGGGGATACGCTACCGGTGGCCACCGGCTGCAGGGAGGCATAGACATTGTTCGTTCCCGCTGAGACCGCAATCGTGTTCGACCAGGGTTGATATCCTGTTTCACGGAATTCAACGGTATGGCTGCCGGTCTCGATCCCGGTCACGGTACAGGGAGTGGTACCCCGGTACTGGTTGTCCAGGTAAACCTGCGCCCCCGCTGGCGACGAGGTGAACTGGATGGTTCCTTTCTCTATGGGGGGTTCGGAAGTACATCCCGATACCAGGACAAAAAAAATTACCAGGACTGGTACCAGCAAAAAAGTGGTTTTCCGTATCATTGTTCCGCTCTTCCTCTCACGATAACCGTTATTGCGTGGCAATATATAGATTTGCAAACCCTTTCCCTTGACGGTTTTTCCCGATCAAGACCATCCTGCCCCGATCCTCATGGTCAGGATGCATCGATGAGACGCAGGACTTCGCGGGCCAGTTCAATGCTCTTGTCCTCATCCACCATCAGCGTGTCGAACCTGGCAGAATTTGCAACCTCGACCGGATCGCGGATATCCTGCAGAAAGAGATCGGTGAGCCCATCGTAGCACTTCACGGTGCCAGCCGAACTCGGCTCAAACCCGGAGGCGGTCATGAGAGCCCCGGCAGGACCGCTCACCGGAGCATCCCCGATAAACGGACTGACTGCCAGCACAAACTTATCCCGGAGTGCAGATCTGATTCCTTCGCAGGTGAGGATGGGGAGGATGCTTGTGATAGGATTGGACGGCCCTATAACGACTGCGTCGCTGGCTTCGATGGCAGCAAGAGCCTCTTCCGTTGCTACCGGGGGTTCGGCAAAACTCCGGATAACCTCCCGGATCGCGATCTTGCCTCTTGCCCGCACCCAGTATTCCTGGAAGTGGATAAGGCCGATATCGGTCCTGACCTGCGTTGTCACTTCGGTATCGGTCATCGGGAGCACGTTCTCCCGGACCCCGAAACGATCGCAGAGACTTCTCGTTGCATTGGTGAGACGCGTGCCGTTCCTGAGCATCTCCCCCCGCGCAATCTGGACAGCCCGGTCCCGGTCGCCGATCGTGATGAACTCGTCGGTACCAAGGCGCACCAGCTCTTCGTGGGCGATGAACGTATCGTTCCTGATGCCCCACCAGGTATCGGTGTTGAGCACACCGGCAAACAGGTACATCACGGTGTCGACATCGGGCGAGATATGGTTGCCTGAAATCCAGATATCCTCAGCAGTATTGACGATGACCGAGATCTCGTGCCTGTCCATGACCTTCTGCATGCCCCGCAGGAGTTTCGGGGTCCCGGTTCCGCCCGAAAGAAAGGTGATCATTACTCAATACTTTTATGCGATGTATATGAAGATTCTTTAGTGAACCAGAAGATCATCAAGGACCCGGTCCACGGGTACGTTGAACTCGAGGATTTTGCGCTTGCTCTCCTCGATTCTCCGGCGCTCCAGCGCCTCCGCTATGTCAGGCAGCTGGGCTTCTCGTACCTTGTGTACCCCGGGGCCAACCACACCCGGTTCGAACATTCTCTCGGCACCATGTTCCTTGCGGATCTGGCGAGCCGGAGGTTTGGTCTTTCTGAAGACGAGCGCCGCCTCGTCATTGCCTCAGCCCTTCTGCACGACATAGGCCACGGCCCGTTCTCCCACGCGAGCGAGCCCCTCATGGAGGAGTTTCTCCACCGTACGCATGACGAGATCGACCTGATCGTGGAAGACAGGGTCGGGGCACAACTCAGAACCTCCGGCATAGATCCCGGTGAACTCTGCGATATCGTGAAAGGCAGACACCCGCTCTCGGGAATCATCCACGGGGATCTCGATGTTGACCGGATGGACTACCTGTTACGGGATGCCTACTATACCGGTGCCCCTTACGGTACCGTTGACGCGCAGCGCCTGATCCGGCACCTGATCCGGACGCCCGAAGGCACGGTTCTCGATGAGAACGGCATCAATGCCGCAGAATCGCTCCTGATCGCCCGGACACTCATGCGCCCTGCCGTGTATTACCACCATGTGAGCCGGATCGGGGAGAGCATGTTCCAGCTGGCCGTGCTCGAACACATCAAATCCGGCCCGGCAGACACGATCGGCTCGATCCTGCAGATGGATGATGCCACCTGTCTCCACATCCTTATGACCTCAAAGAATCCTGTTGCGCGGGAGCTTGCTGGCCGCCTGTACGGGCGGCGGCTGTACAAGCGTGCGATCTATGCCGGCAGCGACCAGGTCAATACCCCGGTTTTTCATGCCGGCGTCTCTATAGAGAAGAGCCGGGAACTGGCAGCGGAGATTGCAGAGCAGGCCGGTGTCCTGCCCGAACAGGTTCTCGTGGATATCCCCGCGATCCCCCGGGAGATCTCCCTCGGAGTCCGGGTGAAAAACCGGCATTCCGTAGTCGGTCTCGAGGAGATCTCGCCCCGGGCGCGGACCCTGAACGAGACCCGGCGGGAGCAGTGGCGTCTTGGGGTTTACACGCTTCCCGAACTCCGGGAGATCGTTTCTGAAGCAGGGATCGACGTTCTCCATCTCAAGAAACCCACCCGGCAGGACACCCTCTTTTAACCCCCCGGCTCAATCCCTGCCCGTTTCTTTGCAAAACTCCCGGCCGATCTTTTTGGTCTCCCTGACCGGGTCTCTGTTCCCGCGGGCACAATAAATACCATAAAAAAATATAATCCTGCACCCAAACACTCCACTATGAAAGGCTGTGGAATAGTAATGCTCGTGCTGGTTCTTGCAGGTGTTTTCTTCACCGGCTGTACGCAGACCCCCATCCCCCTCTCCCCGCAGCCAACAACGACGGCAACTTCTGCGGCAACCCCGACAAAACAGACCTACCAGCCTTCCTTCACCCTTGGTGACGTGTATTTCGATCTTCCGTATGGCAATGTCTTCAGTAATGAGACGGATAGCATCGAGCGGTCTTTTATCGTAGACAATCCCTCCTGGGGAATCTCGTTAAAAGTCATTCCCTGGAACAACCAGAGCCTCAATTCGTCCTGGTTCACCATGAATGTGACCAACACAAACACGCGGAAAGCGGAATCGTTCGGGTACGGCGGGAGGTTCCCAAGGATCGAAAACCAGATGATCCCGATGTATAATCAGGGACCCTATGCGATCACCATGAAAGGAGACCAGGTAAAAGTGTGGGTTACCGTGGCAAAGAGGAATCCGTAACTGTTTGAGGTGAATCTGTATGATCGAAGACTGGATTGTTGTAATCTGTGGTGTTGTGGCAGTGATAATTGTTGTTGCCATATCCCTAATGAAACTCCGTACATCCGAGCGGAGAATGCATGAGAGCACACATAAACTCAGGGTCTATACCGACCTCTTAAACGCGATAACCGAGCTCAATCTCGCCGGGGGAGATCCCTACAAGATGGATATCGCAAAGAAGAATCTCGCCCTTACCCTCAACCGTCTCAACCTTGTCGGCAGCACCGGTGTGCTGAAGAGCACCAACGATCTTCTGGATTTCCTGAACGAGCACAAAGACAAGGACTATGATACGCTCCGGCTCCACAATATCCTCAATACCCTGGTCATCGAGGCGCGCCGCGATCTTAACCCCTCCCATGCCCGCAAGATTGAGGAATCCCAGGTCCGGTTCCGGTTCTTTGCCCCGATGAAGAACAAGTAACCCGCAGGGAGTGCCGGCTGTTCCGGCACAAACTCTTTTTGTCCCCGCTCCGACATTGGTATCACAGGAGAGCGCGAGGAATCTATGAGAAAGGAGTATGTTGTCGGGGTGACGGGAGCAAGCGGGGCCTGCTATGCCCGCCGCCTGCTGGAAGTGCTGTGCCGGGATGCCGATGTCCATATCATCGTCTCGGATGTTGCAAAAAAGATCGCAGCCCACGAAGGCGTATCGCTCGACGGGTTCCCTGCCACCTACCATGATAACGACAAGCTCTTCGCCTCCGTTGCGAGCGGGTCGCACAAGTACGATGGCATGGTCGTGATTCCCTGCAGTGCCAAGACGCTCGCTGCGATAGCCACCGGGTACGCGGACAACCTGATCACCCGGGCCGCGGATGTCTGTCTCAAGGAGCACCGGAAATGCATTCTTGTCACCCGGGAGATGCCGCTCTCCAAGATCCATTTGAAGAACATGCTCGCTGCCGAGGAGGCCGGTGCAGTTATCATGCCGGCAAGCCCGGGATTCTACAACCGCCCGGAGACGATTGACGATCTGGTGGATATGGTGGTTGCCCGCGTTCTTGATCACCTTGAAGTGGAACACAATCTGGGTGAGCGCTGGAGTGGTTACGATGCGTGAATTCATTGAAACAATGCGAAAGGCAGGGCTCGTCACCGAGATACGGGAGCCCGTGTCTACGGATATGCAGGCTCCGAAGATGGCAGCCGGAACCGAGAATCTCCTCTTCTTCCACAACCTTGACGGCCACCGGGCAGTCATGAACCTGACCGCGAATCGGGCATCCCTCTCCCGTGCGCTCAACATCGATGAGGCAAAGATCGTAAAAACCCTCGCGGATGCCAAGTTCGATGGCAGGGTCGTCGAAGACGGCACCCTTGCGATGCAGAAGCCCGATCTCTCGAAGCTTCCCATCATGCATCATTTCCCGAAAGATGCCGGGAAGTACCTCACCTCCGCGATCGTCTTCTCCCGTTATGACGGCGTGGAGAACGCCTCGATCCACCGGATGCAGGTGCTCGACTCCCACCGTGTGGCCGCCCGTCTTGTCGAGGGCCGGCATACCCACGTGATGCTCAAGACTGCCCTTGCAAAGGGGGAGAAGCTGCCCGTTGCGGTGACGATCGGGACGCACCCGGCCGTCACCTTTGCCAGTTGCACCCGTGTCCCGACAGGCATGGAACTCCCGTTCGCCGCCGAACTGATGGGTGGCACGCTGAAGGTGAAGCGGTGCAGCAACGGCGTGCTCGTGCCCGATGCCGAGATCGTGCTCGAAGGATATATCACGGCCGAGCTGGTCGAGGAGGGCCCGTTCGTCGATATCACCGGGACGTACGACCCGGTCCGCATGCAGCACGTGATCGAGTTCACCGGCATGTACACAAAACCGGACTTCATCTACCACGGGATCCTGCCCGGTGGTGACGAGCACAAGATGCTGATGGGCGCCCCCTACGAGCCGAAGATCTACAAGGCGGTGGCCGGGGTCACCGTAGTGAAAAATGTCGTGCTCACCAAAGGCGGCTGCGGCTATCTCCACGCGGTTATCCAGATAAAAAAGAGCACGCAGGGCGATGGCAAGAACGCGATCATGGCAGCGTTTGCCGCCCATACCTCGCTCAAGCACGTGGTGATCGTTGACGAGGATATCGACCCCATGAATCCCCACGAAGTGGAGTACGCGATCGCGACCCGGGTGACCGGCGACCGGGATATCCTGGTGGTGACCGGTGTCCGCGGCTCCTCCCTCGACCCGTGCCAGCTTGAGGATGGCACGAATGTCAAGGTCGGGGTTGATGCAACCATGGTGCTCGGGCGCGAGGCGGAGTTCTCGCGGGCAACGTGGTGATCCCGATGTATCTTGACTCGTCCGATGAACGGATCCTTGCCGGGGAAGAGGGGGAGACGAAGCAGAAGATGCTCGAACTCCTTGTCGCGCTTGGCAAGGTGTTCGGTGCAGAGAAACTCGTCCCGATCCGGAGTGCCCAGGTCAGCGGGGCTTCCTACAAGACGATCGGAGAATACGGGCTCGACTGGCTCTCATCCCTGGATGCCAAAGCCGTTGTCCCGGCGGTGCTGAACCCGATAGGGATGCCCCGGGGCCGGTGGGAGGAGATGGGGGTCGGCAGGGAGTTTGCCGAGAAACAGAACGCGGTTGTCGCCGCGTACGAACGGCTGGGTATCGGCCTTGAATGCACCTGCACTCCCTACTATCTCCGCGAGACCTCATACGGGGATCATCTCGCTTGGTCGGAGTCTTCGGCCGTAAGCTATGCAAATTCCGTGATCGGGGCCCGGACCAACCGGGAAGGCGGGCCCGGCGCCCTTGCCGCAGCGTTGATCGGCAAAACGCCCTGCTATGGTCTCCATCTTGCAGAGAACCGGAAACCGCAGGTGGTGATCCGCGTCCAGGCCGACACCCGCGACTGGAGCATCGCCCACTTCGGGGCTCTCGGGTACCACACCGGCAAACTGGTGGGCAACCGGATCCCGTTCTTCTCCGGGCTCGAAGCCGCAGACCGCGACCAGCTCAAAGGTCTCGGGGCGGCGATGGCGGCGACCGGCGCCGTGGCGCTCTACCATGTGGAAGGCGTGACACCGGAGGCCGTGAAGGTGCCGTTTGACTTTTCCGGGCTCGAAGTGATCACGGTCGAGACGGAAGAGATCGAACGGCTGTTCAAACAGATGCCGGTCGATGCTGTTGCTGTCGGCTGCCCGCACTGCTCCCCGGAGGAACTGGGCGAGATCGCCCGGCTCCTGAAAGGCAAGCTCGTGATGAAACCCTTCTATGTCTTTGCTTCTCAGGGGGTTATCGACAAGAATCAGAGGACCGTGGATGCCATTGAGAAGAGCGGGGCCCGGGTCTTTGCCGACACCTGCATGGTGGTCTCGCCCGTGATGGAGCAGTATTCCGCAATCATGGTCAACAGCGGCAAGGCGCTCGCGTACGTGCCGGACATGTGTGCAGCAGTTGCCCGGATCGGCACGATCGAAGACTGTGTTACGGTGGCAACTGAGTAAGGGTAGGCGCGATCTGCCAGCCCTGCTCCGGCCCTCTCTTTTTTAAAAACACTCAGATAATACAGAGAACGCTGGTACCGGCGAAGTATATTTTTTCACCTTTTTTTAAGAGCTCATTTTTGCGGATAAAACGTGCCGGCAAGGGTGCAATCCTGGCTGAAAATCAAAAAAGGATCAGGATTTTTTGAGCAGGATCTTCTTGATAGCTTCCACTTGTTCCGGCTGAGGATTATGACCCGGCGCGACTCCCTCCCCGTGTGAGAGGATCTGCCGGACATCGGCTGCGGACATTTTCGCAAACGCGATCTTGTCCCATACCTTCTGGTCAATGGTATTCCATGTGCATTGGAGCAGGTGCAGGAGGAGCGAAACATCCTCTTCAGAGAATGTCTTCCACTCCGCACCGATCCCCTGCTGCATCAGCTTGGCAGCTCCTTCAACCGTTTTTTCACGGTGGACATGGTACAGCCGCCTGCCCACCTCGGCCTGAGTTACATCCGGCATACAGGTTCCTCCACCCCCTCTTCGGGATGATGAGTGAGTCCCGCTGTGCAACGATATACTTTGTGGCTGACCCGGTTGTGGTGGAGGATCCCGCTCTCCCCGCGTGGAGCCAGATCCCCTCTCCTTGAAAGATAGTTCTATTAACCCGGAGCGGAATACTTCCGATCGACTGCGGTATGTCCCGAACCAGCGATGATACGATCGGGAGGCGGCGGTTCCAGCTCTCCCGGGACCAGGCGGTCGAAGCCGCTCTGGAGAAGATACGGCGTGCTCCGGACGCAGACTGGCACTCCTTTTCCGGTACGGATTATGCGTGTCTCCGGGCTATTCTCGGCGAACTCTGGTGCAGCCTGGATCACCGGCGATGGGAGCAGTACGCCTTCTCCTCCCTTACCCGGCAGGACCTGCAGGCGATTCTTGCCCTTGGTGCCGGTCTGCCACATGGATGTCTCTCCTGTGCAACCGTGGACGAGATGGACAGGATCCTCTCCCGTTCGCTGCGCAGCCCGGAAAAACCGTAACCAGCCCAAAAGGACATTCTGCTTTTCGCAACCCGCCGTTTTTACAGGTGCGGCCGATCTCACAACCCGGCTCTGCCGGCCGGACTTGTTCTTCGCAGAAGTGAAGATTCGTACCTTTATCAATACCTTAATATATCTGCACCCTGTAGGTTGTATCATTGGGAGGAATCGATATGGTAGGTTGGGAAGTTCCGATTGGAGCTGCCATCGCATTTGCCGGTGGCGCGATTGGCACCGGGTGGGCGCAGTCCCGCATCGGTGCGGCCGGTGCAGGAGCAATAGCCGAACGGCCGGAGACCGTGGGGTCTATCATCATCCTCGAAGCCATTCCCGAGACCCTGGTCATCCTCGGTTTTGTTGTTGCCGCCATGATCATTCTCATGGTGAAGTGACCCGGGCAGCACGGACGGCAGCCGGTCAGACATTTGTGTTCCCCGGAGAGCATTCCCCTGATCCCTCCCGGGCCGGGAAGACCGGGAACCCCTGGCTGGCAGTCAGCGGCGTTGCCTGTCCGGAGATGAGCTGCGGGACGGTGAAGTCATGGCCTATGAAAGTCTCTTGAATTCTGTGGAGGAGAGCGCCCAGGAACGGGAGCGGGAGCTCCGGGAACGGGGAAAGAGCCTTGCAGACGAGATCCGGGCCAATGCCCGGAGGGATGCAGAGGATCTCCAGAACCGCGCCATACAGGAAGCGGAAAAGTCTGCTGCCGCAGAACGGAACAAGCAGCTCTACCTGACCAAAGGGGCGATCAAGGAAGCGTCCCTCCGGCGCCGGGAAGAGGTATTCCTTGCCACATTCGATGAAGCGGGAAAGGCGCTTGCCCGGATCCGCGAGGATGGGAACTACCCCGCAATATTTGAACGGCTTCTCCTGGAAGTGACAGGCACCATGGAAAAGACCCCGTTCCGGATCCATATCGACCCGCGTGACCTTGAACTCTGCACAAAGACCCTTGCCTCGCTCGGCATCCGGTGCGAAATCCTCCCGGATATCACCTGCGCCGGCGGGCTCGTGGCCAGTTCCCCGGATGGACTCGTTGTGATCTCCAACACAGTCGAGTCCCGTCTCGATCGAATCGAGGAGCTCAAGCGGCAGGAGATCTACGCCATTCTCTTTGGAGGCTGAGATGGACTGGGGGTATATCAATGCCCGGATGCGGGGGATGAAGAGCAGGCTCCTGGACCACCATATGCTCGACAATCTGATCCTCCAGCCGGATCTTGAGTCTCTTGTAAACGAGCTGGAGAAGACCCCCTACCACGACGATATTGTCGAGGCCCGGGGCAGGTACACCGGCATGCCCTGCATAGAGCACGCCCTGCGCAGCAATTTTGTCCGGACATTCCGGAAGATCCTCGATTTTGCCAAGAAAGAGGAAGCAGAACAGTACATCAGCATCTTTCTCCACCGCTGGGACATCCAGAACATCAAGACCATTCTCCGCGGAAAGAACATCCACGTGACCAATGAGGAGATCCTTGACTGCATCGTCCCGGCAGGCGAAATGGACGAGGCGACCTTGACCGAGCTCGTGCGCCAGCAGGACACAAAAGCGGTGATCGATCTGCTCGCCACGTGGAGGATCCCGTGGGCAAACCCTCTCACTACGGCATTTCCGGATTTTGCAAAGAGCGGGGATCTGGGCATGCTCGAGTGTGCCCTTGACCGGTATTATTACGCGGAAGCCCTTCGTGCCGTCAGCAGACCCGGGAAGAACAACGCGATGATCAAAAACATCCTCTCGCTGGAGGTCGATGTGGTGAACATCAAGACGGTGTTGCGGATGATCCGGGATCATGTCACTCCTGAGGAAGCAACAAAATTCCTGCTTGACGGGGGGCAGGAGTTCGATGTAAAGAAACTCAGGCATCTTCTCACCCTGCATACCATCGATGACGTCCTTCTGGAACTGGGACAGACGCGGTACCGTTTCCTTTCGGGAATTCCGGAAACCGCCCTGCGGACCCAGAAGATCTCGGTCATAGAAAAAGAACTGGAACGGTACCTGGTCCGGCAGGGAACGAAAGCCTTCCTTTCGGATCCCCTAAGCGTTGCTTCGCTCATCGGGTACTTCTGGGCAAAATACAACGAGATCACCAACATCCGGGTCATCTCCCGGTGCAAGACCGCGGATTTCCCCGTGGAGTCCCTGAGAGAGGAGCTGGTGTATGTATAAGTTCGTTATCGTCACGGACAGCGACCGGGCCTCCGGGTTCCGGCTTGCCGGGGCGGAGGTCTTTGAAGCAGGTGACGTGGAGGAGGCCCGGGTGGTGATTCCCCCCCTGCTGCACCAGGATGATATCGGCATCGTGGCAGTGAACGAGGAGTACATGCTCTCGCTTGACGAGAAACTGATGGACCGGATCGAGAAGATGCATCGCCCGCTCATCATCCCGATTCCCTCGAAATCCAAGGAGCTGGACCGGCGGACTTACATCGAGCGCCTTCTGAAAAAAGCGATCGGGTACAACATCGTCCTGAAGAGGTGATGGTATGATTACGGGAACAATTTTGCGGATCTCGGGCCCGGTGATTATCGCCAAGGGCATGAAAGGGTCCAAGATGTACGACGTGGTGAAAGTCGGATCAGAGGCACTCCGCGGCGAGATCATCCGGCTCGAGGGAGATGACGCGGTCATCCAGGTGTACGAGGATACGACCGGTCTCATGCTTGGCGAGAGGGTTGAGAATACCGAGACCCCGCTCTCGGTTGAACTCGGCCCGGGTCTTCTCTCCTCGATCTATGACGGCGTGCAGCGCCCGCTGCCGGTCCTCCTTGAAAAAAGCGGGAACTTCATCGGCCGCGGCATCTTTGCGCCCGGGCTTGACCGGTCCAGGAAGTGGGCGTTTGTCCCGACCGTGAAGAACGGCGACAAACTCGGGCCGGGGGACGTGATCGGCACCGTTGCCGAGTTCCAGTTCGAGCACCGGGTGCTCGTTCCTCCGAAGGTCTCCGGGACCGTAACTGGGATCCGGGAAGGATCGTTCACCGTTGAAGAGATTGTCTGCGTCCTCGACAACAAGGTCCGGCTTCCCATGATGCAGTCCTGGCCGGTGCGGATTCCACGGCCCCACCGGAAGAAGCTGGATCCGCTGCTGCCGCTCATCACCGGCCAGCGGGTCTTCGACTGCATGTTCCCGGTAACGAAAGGAGGCACGGCGATGATCCCCGGCGGTTTTGGAACAGGAAAGACGGTCTCCGAGCAGACGCTCGCCAAGTGGTCGGATACCCAGATCGTGGTCTACATCGGGTGCGGGGAGCGGGGCAACGAGATGACGGATGTGCTCGAGGAGTTCCCCGAGCTCATCGATCCCCGGACAAAACTCCCGCTGATCCAGCGGACGATCCTGATTGCCAACACCTCGAACATGCCGGTTGCAGCCCGCGAGGCCTCGATCTATACCGGCATAACCATTGCAGAGTACTTCCGGGACATGGGGTACGATGTGGCGCTTCTCGCGGACTCGACCTCCCGGTGGGGTGAGGCGTTACGAGAGGTCTCGGGCCGTCTCGAGGAGATGCCGGGCGAGGAAGGGTACCCTGCATATCTTGCAACCCGGCTCTCGGCATTTTACGAGAGGGCGGGCCGGGTCATCTGCCTTGGCACCGGGGAGCGGAACGGCTCGATCACCGTTGTCGGGGCGGTCTCGCCACCCGGCGGGGACTTCTCGGAGCCGATCACCCAGAACACGCTCCGGGTGGTCGGGACGTTCTGGGCCCTTGACACGAACCTTGCCTACCGCAGGCACTTCCCCTCGGTGAACTGGATCAAGAGCTACTCGCTCTACCTCGACAGCATCGCGGAATGGTACAGCAAGACGATCGCCCGCGACTGGCGGGAGCTGCGGGAGAAGGCGATGTACCTGCTCCAGAAAGAGGTGGAGCTGCAGGAGATAGTCCAGCTCGTTGGCCCGGATGCCCTGCCCGACAGCGAGAAGGCGATCCTCGAAGTGACCCGGATGATCCGCGAGGACTTCCTCCAGCAGAGCGCGTACAGCGACACCGACTCGTTCTGCCCTGTCGAGAAGCAGTATCTGATGCTCAAGGTGATCATGACCTTCTACGAGCAGGCCAGCCTTGCCATGAACCGGGGCATCAGCCTGCGGCAGATCCAGGCCCTTCCGCTCAGGGCAACCATAGGCAGGATGAAGGAGGCCGGTGAGACGGAGGAGGTCCGGAAGATCATCGATGAGGTCAGCTCCGCGATCTCCCGACTGGAGGTGGAGAAATGAAAGAGACATCGCTCCTGACAAAAGAGTACCGGACGATCGAGTATGTCTCCGGCCCGCTCATATTCGTGACCGGTGTCCTCGGGGCATCGTACGGGGAGATCGTGAAGATCACCCTCAAAGACGGCGAAGAGCGGACCGGCCAGGTGCTCGACATCTCGGAAGAGCATGCGGTCGTGCAGGTCTTCGAGGGGACCCGGGGAATCGACCTGGTCGGGACCACCGCCCGGTTCATCGGAGAGCCGGCCCGGATTAATGTCTCGAAGGATATGCTGGGCCGGATCTTTACCGGTGTCGGGAAGCCCCGCGACGGCGGCCCCGATATCATCCCCGAGGCAGTGCTCGACATTGCCGGCTCGCCCATCAACCCGTCGGCCCGGGACAAGCCTGCGGATTTCATCCAGACCGGCATGTCGGCAATCGACGGTCTCAACACGCTCGTGAGGGGGCAGAAGCTGCCGATCTTCTCCGGCTCGGGCCTGCCGGCCAGCAAGCTTGCGGCCCAGATTGCAAGGCAGGCAAAAGTCCGGGGCGAGGGCGAGGAATTTGCTGTGGTCTTCGTTGCCATGGGCATCACCCACAAGGAAGCCTCGTTCTTCATGCAGGACTTCGAGCGCACGGGAGCGCTCGATCGCGTGGTCTTCTTCATGAACCTTGCCGACGACCCGACCGTGGAACGGCTCGCAGCCCCCCGCTGCGGCCTCACGGTCGCCGAGTTCCTGGCCTTCGAACACGATCTCCACGTCCTCGTGATCCTGACCGACATGATCAATTACTGCGAAGCGCTCCGCGAGATCTCGACCGCCCGCGAGGAAGTGCCCGGCCGGCGCGGGTACCCGGGCTACATGTACACGGACCTGGCCTCCATCTACGAACGGGCCGGGAGGCTGAAGGGAAAGCATGGGTCGATCACCCAGATCCCAATCCTGACCATGCCGGACGATGATATCACCCACCCGGTGCCCGATCTCACGGGCTACATCACCGAGGGCCAGATCGTGCTCTCGCGGGACATCTTCCGGCGCGGCGGGGACCCGCCGGTCGATGCCCTGCCCTGCCTGTCCCGGCTCATGAACCTCGGGATCGGGCCGGGGAAGACCCGGGAGGACCACCGGGGCGTGGCGGACCAGCTCTATGCCAGTTACGCGTACGGGCGCGACCTGCGCCGGCTCGTTGCCATTGTCGGGGAGGAGGCGTTGACCGACCTTGACCGGAAGTACCTGAAGTTCGCCGACGGGTTCGAGCGGCAGTTCATCACGCAGGGCAACGAGGACCGGCCCATCGAGAAGACCCTCTCGATTGCCTGGGATCTCTTCTCCACCCTGCCCGAGGACGAGCTCAAGCGGATAAAACGGGAGTACATCCGGAAGTACCACCCGTCGGCACAGGAGACTCCTGGAACGCCCGAGGAGACCTGATTTGAATGGAGCAGGTAAAACCCACCCGGATGGAGCTGATGAAGAAGAAGGCCCAGATCCGGCTCGCGGAGCAGGGCCGGGATCTCCTCCGGGAGAAGATGGATGCCCTGATCCGGGAGTTCTTCAAGATCCTCTCCACCGTCTCGGACTCCCGCGACGAGCTGGAGCAGATCTCCCGGTCTGCGGACCTTGCCCTGATGATAGCGCAGGCTGTCGACGACCCGGTGACCCTGAAATCGGCCTCGTTTGCCACCCGGCGATCGATCACGGTCGATATCACGGGTAAGAACATCATGGGTGTGCCGGTCCCGGTCATCGAGAAGAAACGCGTATCGAAGAACATGCTGGACCGGGGCTACGGGATCATCACGACGAGCGCCCGGATCGACGAGACCGCCGAGCGGTACGAAGCGGAGCTGGATCTCTTAATCAAGCTTGCCGAGACCGAGACCGCCATGCGCCGGCTCGGGACCGAGATCCAGATGAACCGCCGGCGGGTCAATGCCCTCGAGCAGATCCTGATCCCCGAGCTGAAAAGCCAGGCCAGGTACATCAAGAACGCGATCGAGGAGCGGGAGCGCGAGGATCTGTTCCGGCTCAAGAAGGTCAAGAGTATCCTTGAGAAGAAGAAAAAGAAGGCAAAAGAGAAGAAACAGGCAATGGCCGGGAACATGAACAACTATCCCGGCTGATCTCCCTGTTCCGGTCATGATATCCGAACTGGTTTATCCAATCCTGACCACCATTGTTTTTCATGCTCCCGTCTGTGGTGTCTTACCTGTATCCCTGTTCCGCTGTCCTGTCACCCCGGTAACCTGAGCCATGTCCGGGAATCAGGGACATTCACACACCCTGCCAGTAAAGATATACCCGCCTGATGCACATACGCCCGGCGGGACCGGGGGGTCTCATTAACCAGGATACGATAAAAGATATGGTCTCAGCTCAGTACTATGATGAACCATACATCTGGGGAAGGTCCTCATGCGAAGAACCTCACACCAGTGACCACTGATACGGGATGGCTATGACTGACTCGGGCTCCGGTGATGAAATGAATACCCCTCCTCACGACACGCATCATTTTGACGATTCTGTCCGGTTTATTACCGCACTCATCAAGGCCATCGAGCTGTACGGCGGCCATTCCCGTGATATCTGCAAGACTGTGGAACATATCATTAAGGTGCTGGGACTGAACGGGGAGATCCTTGCAACCCCCAATTCTCTTGTGATCGCTCTCTGGCTGGACGACATGCACCGGCAGACCGTCCACATTGCCACGATGCCGGAGACCCGCTATGATATGGCCCGGCTGGGAAAACTGCGGGATCTTATCGAAGAGATTGAATGTAACCGTATCAGCCCTGCCGACGGACTTGCGCGGATCAAGGAGATTGAACGCGCCCCGTCCATCTATGGCAACCGTCTCAAAGCGTTTGCATACCTGCTCGCCGGCCTGAGTTTCGGGGTACTCCTGGGCCTGTCGTGGCTGGATGTCCTTGCCGGAGGCACGCTTGGCATCATTGCATTCGGCATCGAGCTGTATATTTTACGGTTTTCCCGGGTGGATTATGCCCGGGAACTGTTCATCGCTGCGTTCGTGGCATTTCTCGCAGGTATCTCCGGTGCGATGTTGCCGGGCCTCAACCCGATGGGCGTGACTGTCTGTGCCCTTTCCATCTACATTCCGGGGTTTGGTCTCACCATCGCGCCCCGGGAGATCGTTCTCGGGGATACCATCTCCGGCATCATTTACTTCGTGAAAGCCCTCTTTGTATCCGTGAAACTCCTTATCGGGACCTTTCTTGGCCTCGACATTGCCCACTATCTCTTTCCCGCGGCTGTTGCAGATCCCATCCCGAAAATCGATCCCCTTTTTGTCTGGGTCTTCATACCTCTCCTGCTGGTAAGTATGGGAATCCTGTATGGTGTCCTGCCCAGGGACCTCTGGCTGGTTATCGGATGCGGTCTCTGTGTGTGGGCCGGAGTGCAGGTTGGAAACACCTTCGGGTTCTGGCAGGGAACATTCCTCGGGGCGATCATCCTTGCCCTCTATGCCCGGGTTGCCGCCCGCAGGCTCAGAATTCCCATCTCTACGGTCCTCCTTCCCGTGGTGCTCATCCTGGTCCCGGGCCTCGGGTTCATCCAGGCGCTGTACATGTTCAATACCGGCGCGGTTGTTGGAGGAGTCAGCGGTGTATTCCATGAATTTGTCATCGTCTTTGCCATCATCTGCGGTATTTTTGTCGGTGAGATCCTCGGGTCATGGAACGGGCAAAAAAAGCAGGATGACGGGGCAGAAACGAACTGATCCAGGATCTCTTAACCATCCCCCGGCGATTTTCATCTTTACCTTCGCTCCGGAAGAATGCCCCGGTGCTGTCACAACCTCCGGATCGTACCCCATTGGGGCAGGTTGTCAATCCCGATCCAGCGCATTCCTTAATCGCCTCCGGGCAGCAACATACTGTTTAACCCGACCCAGGATTATCAAAGGAGAACTGTTTATGGCACTATCATCGGTAGTTACAGAATCACGGTATCAGTACGTTACGAAAAAGAACCCTGCAGGACAGGGAACCCGGGGGAATGCCTGATGCCGGTCACCCTCATCCATGCAGGAACGTTCTGGGACGGGGTATCCGAAGCCCCCCTCGGATCCCGCGATATCCGTATAGAAGACGGTGTCATCCGAGAGATTGCAGAAAAAATTCCGGTGCCCGAAGGTGCCGTGGAGATCGATCTCCGCGACCGGATGGTGATGCCGGGTCTCATCGACTGCCACGTCCACATAACCCTGCGGCCGGAGATGGTTGGCAGTTTCTGGAGCCATTCCCCGGGCTACAAAGCACTCCTCGGCGCCCAGGCACTGCATGCCCACCTGATGAACGGGTTCACCACGGTCCGGGACTGCGGGGATATGGATCTCCACGGGTACACCGTCCGTGACGTAAAGAAGGCTGTCGAGCAGGGACTCATCCCCGGCTCACGGCTGATCAATTCGGGTCACATGCTCTCTGCCCGGAGCGGACACATGGATGCCACATCGACCCTCTCTCCTGACTCTAAGGGCTGGCAGAACAATCTTGCCGACGGGCCCCTGGAGATCCAGAGAGTTGTAAGGGAAGAGATCAAGTGGGGAGCCGAATGGATCAAGTTTGCCGCATCCGGCGGCTTTGCATCCCCGTCCGACAGTCCGGTCGATGTCGGGTACACGAAAGAGGAGATGGAGAGCCTTGTTGCAACCGCCTCACAATACCACCGGCCGGTTGCAGCCCATCTTCACGGCGATGAGGCGGTCCGGATGGCGGTCCTTGCCGGTGTCCGGTCGGTTGAGCACGGGGCCATGGCAACCAGGGAGACCCTCCGGCTCATTGAAGAGAAGGGAGTCTTCCTTGTCCCGACCCAGTACGCGGGGGTGCGATCAGCCCGGTTCTGCGACAGCGAGGAGTTCTGGGTATCGGCAGGCAACAACCCGTACGAGAAGATGAAGATGCGGATGTACAAGGACGTTCTTATCGAAAATGCAAAAAATCTCGCAGAAAGCAATGTAAAGATCGCTTTCGGGACCGATCTGGGCATCCTGTCCTACAGCATCAACGGGGCAGCCGAGTTCTCCGAGATGGTGACAAACGGGATATCCCCGGTCCGTGCCCTTCGGGCTGCAACGAGTGTTGCGGCAGAGCTGCTCATGAAGGACGATATCGGAACGCTTGCACCCGGGAAGGCTGCGGATATCATCGCTGTTCCGGGCAACCCGTTTATGGATATCTCGGTCATGGAGCAGGTCAGCTTTGTCATGAAGGCCGGCATTGTTTACAAACCGGCGTAACCCTTTTTGGATCAGGTCAGGGAGCGTCCGTTTCTTCTCTTTTCACGAGAGTGCGGGATAGCCGGATCGAACGTGAAACCCGGATGCACTCCTGCTACGTATCTAAGATTCATGGTCTTTAATCACCAGACTCCAATATATCTATAGACCGGTGAAAAACCAGAATGGGAAATGATACCGTAACTCAATTCAGGGACGAACTGAACAGTTTCTTCGTGCTCGTGCTCCTGAATATGGCATTCGGGGCCCTTGCAATGGCCTTCGGGATGCAGTACATGATCATGGCCGTCCTCGGGCTGCCGCCGGCGCAGACCGCCCCGGCGCTCCGGGTTCTTGCCGGGGCCATATCCATGGCAGGCTTCGGGCTCGGGCTGATGTGGATACTTTCGAGCACCCGGGTCCTCCGGGGAATGCGGGAGCTTCGCCGGGAGTTCAGGAGCCATACCGGGCCGGTACCGGACGAGCTACTCACCGGGTGGATTGTCCGGATGCTTGCCCATTACCGGGAGCACAAAAAGATCCTGCCCTGGATGATCACCCTCTCCCGGCTCGGGGGATGCTGCTTTGTCACGCTGGGTATCGTGAACATCCTGCAGGGAGTTGCTGCCGGGAATGCCCCGGACTGGATGGAGATCGCCCTCCCGTTCGGCGCCGCAGCCATCAACCTGACGATCGGGATAGTGACGATTGTCATCTCGATCGGGTTCCACCGGTATTCCCGGGCCTGGGACGAGCGGCTGGATGCAACCGCGAACAACGAGAGCATCCTGGAACGGACCCTGGAGCAGCGGTAACCATGGCGGAGCGGCGGACCCCCTACGAGATTTACTGGGAGATCCTCGTGTACTGCAAGACCCCCCGGTCGTTCACGGCCATCATCAGCCGGTGCGATCTCAATTCGAAGACCGGGCAGGAGTATATCGCGTTCCTCTGCGGGAAAGGCTATCTCGCCCTGACAAAAGAGGGGGAGCGGAATACCTATGTTGCAACGGAGCATGCCCGGGACTATATCGCGCTCTTCACCGAGCTGTACCAGAAACTCTTCGACCGGATTCCGGGGTTCCGGTTGTAGACCTGTACAATGTCAGGGACTCTCGCTTTGTTGGACATACAAGGGGGTAACCCCCCCACCCCCCTGCCCGAAAAATCCGGACTGGGGGTGACCCCCCCTCCATGATCCAAGCAGGGTGGGGGTACACCCCCCTCTTTTGAGGGTGCAATTTCCTGACCAACTCAATTCTGGTAATCCTGTTCAGGTTTTCCCACCGGTGAAACGTCCATACAAATCTCTGAATTTGGTGGGGAAAATCCCGTGCCCTACTCATGATTGAGAATGGGGGGAGGGGGGGTACCCCCCCCTCATCGTTTTTTCTGAGAGGGGGTACACCCCCCCACCCTGATCAACATAAGGCGGGGGTCACCCCCTGTCAGACAATATCTCGAGCCTATTGGATCACGACGGCAGGGGGTGCCCGGGAGGGGAAAAACGGGGGACACGACCCCCCCTACCCCCCAGCTCTTTTTTTCGTGTGGGGGGGCATGGGGTCCGGGCCAGAGCCGGCAGGAATGCGGAAAGCGTCCCGCCCCCCCTCACTCCCCCGGCCCCTTCAGCTCCACTTCCTTTTTGAACGGCCGGTACACCGTCCCGCCCCCCTCGTAGAACTTCGAGAAGAACTCGACAAGGTGGAGACGCACCGAATGGATCGAAGGGGAGAACATCGCGAGCACGACATTTAGCGTGTGGAGGAGGACCGCGACGATGATGCCGATGATCGCGATCTCGAATGCCCCGCCAAGCCGGTTCGCCACCATAGCGAGAATAACCGAGGCCATCCCGATCGCCATCAGCCGGGCGTACGAGAGGATGTTTCCCACCGTGCTCATCACCTCGATCGTCCCGAACACTCCGGCCCCCATCAGGATCATCGGCATCCCGAGAACCATGATGACAACCACGGGGTAAATGGCGATCTCGGGCACAACGCCGGCAAGCATCAGGACAAGGACGATTATCCCGGTGATCACGAGAAGCATCCCCGTCTTCTCCAGCAGGTGTTTTCTCTTCTTGAGGATCAGCGCGTTCCGGATCCCGATGAAAAGGCCGAGGAAGACGTGGATGACGCCGATAGCGATTGCAAAGATGAGCATCGGGATCATCGCATCCACCCGGTTCCACGAGATGCCGAGGAACTGGACCGGGTGGATCCAGCCCATCGTCTCCCCCAAATCCCCGAAGAACTCGCCGAACAGGTAGCCGAAGAAGATGGTCGGGATGGACGAGATGATCAGGATATCGGCCAGGTTCTTTGCAAACGCGATTGCCTTGAACCGGTACCGGATTATGAGCGCGAATGCGAGAATGATGAGGCCGTACCCGATATCGCCGACCATGATCCCGAAGAAGAGCGGGAAGAAGATGGCGAGGATTGGCGAGGGATCGATCTCCCGGTACCGGGGCGGGGCAACGAGCTGCATGATGAACTCAAACGGCTTCACCCACCAGGGATTGTCGTAAAAGACCGGGGCCTCCTCCAGATCCTTCTCCGTGACCGGGAGTACCTGGATGACCACCCGGTCGCCGAAGGCGTCCTTGAGAGCCTGCCGGGTTCTCTTCAGGTATTTTTTCGGGATCCAGCCCATGATGACGAAGGTGTACTCCGAGAGGCCGAAATGCCGGTACGCCCCGAGCTCCCCGTGGATCTCTTCGAGCCGCTTTCGTAAGACAACGAGCTCCTGGTACCAGGCATTCGAGAGAGCGAGGAGTTCCTTGTCTATGCGGACGATCTCTCCCTCGGCTTCTATCCGCTTCTCCTCAAGGAGAGCATACATCTCGTAGAACGGCTTGCCTGCATACTCCCTCGGGAGCCGGACCTCGTTCACGTTCACGGAATAGATGAAGGCATGGACGGCCTCGGAGAATCTCTTCGGGAAGACCATGATCGCGGCAAGGGTGTCGGCATCGACCGTGGTTGCCGTCATCTCGAACCGGTTGCCGGTGATCGTCCCGATCTCTGTTCGTATCAGCTCGATGACATCCCGGTGCTCTTCCTGGATGAGGAGGATCGTGACTTCGAACCCCTCGAGAGCGGGCAGCTCCTTTTCCACCGGGTGGATGATTTCGAGGACTTTTGCATACCGGTTCAGGGTTGCAATCGAGAGGGTGAGCTCGGCTTTCTTTGCCGAGAGATCCCTTGTTGTCGTCTCGAGCGTGCGGATGATCTCCCGGGCCCGGGCAACCGGCCCGGCATGGGTCGCGCTCCCGATGGATGTCCGGAACTGCTCCTGGAGGACCGGATCCTCCCTTATGACGGGCAGGGTTGAGAAGATTGCACTTATCCTGCCAAGAACCTCGGCTACCTCCCCGGTCTCGTCCTGCCGGAGCCGGCCGAGCGGGATCTCGCTCTGGGGGATGATCGCCGGGGCATCCTCAAGGTGTATCGTGCCGGCCCGGTACAGCGTATCAACTGCCTGTCCCAGATCTCCTTTCGGCCCGATAACCTGGATGCGTTCCATCTTCTGGAGCATGCTGTTCTCCCGCCGGGCCGTCCCGGCCTCATTCCCTGGTCACGTACTTGACTATCCGTTCCACGGCTGCCGGAACATTCTTCTCTCCCTGGAATGAAACGGTCTCCAGCTCCAGTTCAGCCGCGCGTTTGAGATCTTCTATCTCGGTCTCGGTCCTCCCCCGCTCCTTCCAGTACACCTGTTCGGCTGTCACTTTTGCAGCCTTGTCCGCAGTACAGAGCAGGTCTTCGGCCTCCGTTTTTGCTGCATCCACTGCCACCTCGGCCTCTTGCCGGGCCCGGTCCACTCTCGCGGCCAGCTCAGTCTCCTTCTCGCGTATCTGCTGCAGGAGCGTCTTCTCGGTATCCGTTTCAGCTTCCCCCTCAGAGTCCGTGCTTCCGTTTCAGGATCGAAGTAACCCCGCAGGCAGGAGCTGCGTTTTTGGTCTCCGGCTCACATTCAGGAGTCTCAGTCCCGATCATTCCTTTTGCTTTCCGTGCAGCATCCTCTATCCGTTTGCGGCAGTTCCCGATGGCCGTGTCTCTCATTGCGCCGATTGTTTTTATCAAATCCTGCGCCATGGCTGGTTCCTCCCGACAGAAGATGTTCACTTGGTCTATACTTCTAAAGTAGGATATATACTTTCTTGCGCCGGAACCCCCGCGGGAAAAAAATGGTAATCCATTAATCGTCAGGGAGACCACATTCTTCTGGAACCTGTCGTCCGGCACGCTGCCGGGCCTTCTGGAGACAACCATGGAGATCCTCGCAACGCTCGGGTTAGTTATCATATTCATCCTTGTACTGGTCCTCCCGTTCCGGGTGAAATGTATCGAGCACAACCTCGAGGTCTTCCTGTTCGCCTGCGGGGTTGCTGCCCTCACGCTCTCGGGCCTCATCGCTATTCCGGGGGAACAGACCGGCTGGAGCATGGCAATCATCGCCGAAGCACTCATCTCCCCCCTCAAGATCGCGAGCATCTTTGGCATCCCCATAGGGATCGTCCAGATCGTCCTCCTTGTCGGCCTTCTCATCTATTTCTTCTACCACCGGATGCAGCGTGCCATCGTCGGCCTTATCGATCGCGTTTCCCTGCCGTGGATAGTCTTCCTCTTGATAGTCGTCCTCGGCCTCATATCGAGCATCATCTCGGCGATCCTCGCGGCAATCGTTCTTGTCGAGATCGTCAATGCGCTGCCGGTGGTCCGGAAGGCCAAGATCGAGGTTACGGTCGTCTCCTGCTTCTCGATAGGCCTCGGCGCCGGGCTTACCCCGCTCGGGGAGCCGCTCACCACGATCGTGATCTCGAAACTCTCGGGAGCCCCCTATTACGCCGGCTTCACCTTCCTCTTCGACAAGCTGGCCATCTACGTCATCCCGGCAGTCATCGCCCTTGGCATTGTCGGGGTCTTCCTGTTCAACCGGAGCAATACCGGCGATACGAAACTGGAATGCCTTGTGGAACGGGAGAGCATCCGGGACATACTCCTCCGGGCCGCGAAAGTCTATCTCTTCATCATGGCTCTCATCTTCCTCGGCGAGGGGTTCAAGCCCCTCATCCTCGAGTACGTCATCGGCATCCCCCCGGCAGGCCTGTACTGGGTGAATATCGTCTCGGCAGTGCTGGACAATGCCACGCTCGCGGCAGCCGAGATCAGCCCTGCCCTCTCCCTCACCCAGATAACGAGCGCCCTCATGGGTCTTCTCATAGCCGGGGGCATGCTCATTCCCGGCAATATCCCGAACATCATCGCGGCCTGCAAGCTCGGGATCACGAGCAAGGAATGGGCAGAACTGGGCCTCCCGCTCGGGATGGCCCTGATGGCCGTCTTCTTTGCCATCCTTTTTGTTCCCGTATGGCTGGGGCTTGCCTGAGTCCTGTCAGGATGGAAACAACCATGTGGATTTACACCCCAGATCAGTGATACGTATGACAGGAACCGGCGGCACATCGGACAGTACTGGCGAGGAGATAAGGCAGCAGATCCAGGCACTGGATGATCCGGCGATCGACAAACGGCACGCTGCCATCAGCGCCCTGAAAATGATCGGGGAGCTGGCGGTTGCCCCGCTCATCTCCCATATGGCAAAGGCACCGGACAATGACCGGCGCTGGTATGCTGCGATTGCGCTCTCCCGGATCGGGGAGCCGGCGGTGATCCCCCTCATCATGGCGATGGAGGCGAACGCCGGGCGGGAGTTCCGCCGGTATGCTGCTGCTGCCCTTGGCGAGATCGGGGAGCCCGCCGTTGACTCGCTCATCGACGGCATGGCGAGCAGCGACCCGGAACTGCGGGGTTTTCTCTCCCGGGCCCTCTGCCGCATCGGGAAACCTGCCGTGGACTCGCTCACCCTCCGGCTCAAAGACCCGGATGAGACCATCCGGCAGTGTGCAACCCTGACCCTCTGGCAGATGGGGGAGACCGGCCTGCCCTCGATGGTCGAGAAGATGCAGGATGAGCTGTAATCCATCCGGTACAACCCGCCTTTTTTCTGAGGTACGGTATCCGAACCAATAAATCCCCCCCCGGAGAATTCTACCAGTATGCTTGTGCTGTCGCCAACCATGGAGGCTTACGAGAAGTCGTTACTCGACGAGCTGCACCGTGCCATTGCGATAGCAAAGGAGGCCCGGTCCCGGGGCCTCGACCCGACCCTCGATGTCGAGATCCCGATAGCAAGCGATCTCGCCGACCGGGTGGAAGCGCTTCTCAATATCAAGGGGGTTGCAGCCCGAATCCGCGAGCTCGAAGCAACGATGTCCCGCGAGGAGGCCGCTCTCCGGATCGGTGACGACTTCGTTGCCCGGAAGTTCGGCGAGAAGGACATCGGCGATGTCCTCGACCATGCGATCCGCGTCTCGATGGCGCTCCTGACCGAAGGTGTCGTTGCAGCACCAACGGAAGGAATAGCCAAGGTCTCCCTTGGCAAGAACGATGACGGCACCCAGTACCTGATGATCTTCTATGCAGGACCGATCCGGAGCGCCGGGGGTACGGCGCAGGCCATGTCGGTGCTCGTGGGCGATTACGTGCGCCAGAAACTGGGCATCAACCGCTATATCCCGAGGCAGGAGGAGGTGGAGCGGTATATCGAGGAGATCCGGCAGTACAACTCGATCATGAACCTCCAGTACCTCCCGAGCGAGGCCGAGATCCGGCTCATCATCGAGAACTGCCCGGTCTGCGTTGACGGCGAAGCCACCGAGCAGGAGGAGGTCTCGGGCCACCGCAATCTCGAACGGGTGGAGACGAACGTTGTCCGGGGCGGCATGGCGCTCGTCATCGGCGAAGGCATCGCCGGCAAGGCCCGGAAGCTCAAAGGCCGGGTCGAGAAGATGAAGATGGAGGGCTGGGACTGGCTCGACAAGCTGATCGCGGGAGCGGCGAAGAGCGGCGATGGCGAAAAGACGGTCGGCATCAAGCCGCTCGACAAGTACCTCAGGGATCTTATCGGCGGCCGGCCGGTCTTCTCCTACCCGATGCGCAAAGGCGGGTTCCGGCTCCGGTACGGGAGATCCCGGAACACGGGTTTTGCCGCTGCGGGGATGCACCCCGCAACCCTGTACATCCTGGGCGAGTTCCTCGCCACCGGCACCCAGATGAAGACCGAGCGGCCCGGGAAGGCCTGCGGGGTTGTTCCGGTCGATTCCATCGAAGGCCCTACGGTACGCCTCCGGAACGGCGACGTGCTCCGGATCGATGACGAGGCCACCGCAAAGCGGCTGAATGCCGGCGTTGAGAAGATCCTGGATGTCGGGGAGATCCTCATCTCGTTCGGGGAGTTCCTGGAGAACAACCACCCGCTCATCCCTGCGGGTTACTGCGCCGAATGGTGGCAGCTCGATGTCGGCCCCGAAGTAAAACCACCCGCAACCGAGGAAGAAGCCCTGGCCTTTGCCCGGGCAGGGGGGTATCTCCACCCGGCCTGGACCTGGTTCTGGGACGATATCACTTCAGACCAGATCCGGGAACTGGCCGATGCGGTCTCGGCGAAAGGATCGGTTGCTGACGGAATACTCAGGCTGCCCCTGGACCCGGCAACCAAGACCCCCCTTGAACTCCTCCTCCTCTCCCACAAAGTGAACGGGGAGCAGGTGGAGATCGCATCCTGGAAGGCGTTTGCAGCCTGCCTCGGCCTTGATGAGAACCTGAAAAAACGCGATGTCTGGGAGACAGCCGGGGACAAACCCCCGCTCGATCTCGTGGCGCACCTCTCCGGCCTGAAGATGCGGTCCCGGTCCGGCACGAGGATCGGGGGACGCATGGGCAGGCCGGGGAAATCCAAGCCCCGGAAGATGAACCCGCCCCCGCACGCCCTCTTCCCCTTAGGGGACTCCGGGGGGGCCCGGCGATCCTTCCAGTCGGCCTCCAGCCATACCGAAGACGTTGACCGGAACGATACCGATCTCGATTTCCAGAAAGAGGGAGGCATGATCGAGATCGAGGTGGGCAGGCGGCGCTGCTCGCAGTGCGGGGAGATCAACTACCTGAACCGGTGCGAAAAATGCGGGGGGCACACCGTTGCCTTCTCCGTCTGCACCCGGTGCGGGAGGGAGACCACGCTCCCCCGCTGTCCCGGCTGCGATGGCCAGGTTGTCTGCAGCCAGCGGATAACCCTGAATGTGAAAGGGGAGTACGCAAAGGCCATGGAACGCCTCGGCCTGAAGACCGATTCCGTGGCACTGGTCAAGGGGGTCAAGGGGGTCATCTCCAAGGAGAAGACCGTCGAGGCTATGGACAAGGGGATCCTCCGGGCTATCCGGAACATCTTTGTCTTCAAGGACGGGACCACCCGCTTTGACATGATCGACCTGCCGATCACGCACATCCGCCCCGACGAGGTCCGGGTCTCTGTCGAGAAACTCCGCTCGCTCGGGTACACGAAGGATACCCACGGGTACGATCTCCAGAACCCGGCGCAGGTCGTCGAGCTCCACCCGCAGGATATCCTGGTCTCGGACTCCTGTGCCGAGTACATGGTCAGCGTGGCGCAGTTCATGGACGACCTGCTCGTGAAGTGCTATGGCCTTCCCCCATTCTACAACATCAGCAAACCCGAGGAGCTGGTAGGCCATCTCGTCATCGGCCTTGCCCCGCACACGAGCGCCGGTGTGCTCGCCCGGATCGTCGGGTTCACCCGGGCAAATGTCGGCTATGCCCACCCGTTCTTCCACGCAGCCAAGCGCCGGAACTGCTTCTTTGGCGATACCGAAATCGATGTCTACGATGGCCGGCATTGGGTGAAAACCCCAATCCGGAAATTCGTTCTCGAAAATTTTGACATCAGCCGGCCGGGTATCGACCGGCTCGGGACGTACTACTCGGACCCGGCCCGCCCGTTTTATACCCGGGCTGTCGACACGGCAGGGGGCATCCACATCCGTAAGATCACCTCGGTCTCGATCCACAGATCCCCCGCTGCCCTCATCCGTTTCGAGACTGCGAGAGGCCGGACTCTTGCGGTCACGCCCGACCATGCCATGCTGGTCTGGGACACCAGTTACCTCCGGAAGATCCGGGCCGTGGAACTCAAACCCGGCGATGCAGTCCCCGTCTTCGAAGGCTCGTGCGTCATCTCGGACCGGATAACCGCTGCCGAACCTGTACCGGCCCCCGAGGAGCGGGTCTACTGCCTGACGGTTGACAATGATCACACGATGACGGCAAACGATATCTTCACCGGTCAGTGCGACGGCGACGAGGACTGCATCATGCTCCTCCTCGACGGCCTCATCAACTTCTCGCGCTCGTTTTTACCGCAGAACCGGGGCGGTTCGATGGATGCCCCGCTTGTCATGACGAGCCGGATCGACCCGGCCGAGATCGACAAGGAAGCCTTAAACGTGGATGTCTGCGATCATTACCCGATCGAGGTCTATACCGGCGCCCTTGCGTACGTTGAGCCCAAGAAGATCGCCGATCTCATCGACCGGGTGGAGAAAAGGATCGGGAAGCCTGAGCAGGTGGAGGGTTTCCAGTTCACCCACGACACATCGGACATCTCCTCGGGCCCGATCGAGTCGATGTACACTCAGATGAAGACGATGACCGACAAGCTCGGAGCCGAGCTCGATCTTGCCGAGAAGATCCGGGCAGTCGATGCCGACGATGTTGCAGAACGGGTGCTCAACACCCACTTCATCCGGGATCTCATGGGAAATCTCTCGGCATTCTCCAAGCAGAAGTTCCGGTGCACGAAGTGCAACACCAGTTACCGCCGGATGCCTCTCTCGGGCAAGTGCACCAAGTTCAAGGGCCGGGGGCCCTGCAACGGCCCCCTCATCCCTACCGTGCACGAAGGCTCGGTGAAGAAGTACCTCGAGATGTCCCGGGAGATCTGCCGGAAGTACAAGGTCTCCGAGTACACCAAGCAGCGGGTCGAGGTGATCGATCTTGCCATCACCTCGACGTTCGGGGAAGAGAAGCAGGAGCAGCTGGGCCTTGCGGATTTCATGTAACTTTTTTTAAAGGGTTGTTATCCCTGCCATGATGAGGGCGAAGAGGATCAGATCATATATTACGGTGTCGGCTATCCGGAGCTGATCGAACATCCTTTCCTGACGGGAAATGCAGCATAAAGAATCTCATGCAATCTGTACCCGGGGCCGGATTCTTTCACGAGTCAAAGCCTTTTACTATCCTGTTGTCCAATACTATTGCCAAGCGAGAATATCTAAGTGGCCAACAGAGGCGGACTCAAGATCCGTTCCCGAAGGGGTTCGCAGGTTCAACTCCTGCTTCTCGCATACCGACGCTTAATTTTTGGTGATCTCTCCCCGAAAAGATGCCCTGCATCCGGAAAATTTTTCACCCCGGAATACAGAATTTACCTGCTACAGCATCAAATGATTTTGTGAGGCAGAACCATGAAAAAGATCGCAGTGCTTGTCATTTTTGTCTGTCTGGTCCTGGCTGCAGGCTGCACAGGCACCTCGTCTGCACCGGCAGCAACCCCAACACCAACCCCCACCATGCAGAAGGTACCGGTACCCGTCAAGGATCCCTCGATCATCAAAAGCGGGAATTATTCCCTGACCGCTGCAATCGATCATATCGAGGTCGATTCAAAAGAGTCCGGAAAACAGGTCAACATCTATCTCCGCTTAAAAAATACCGGCAACGAGTCCATCCGCCTGGTCTGGTACAGCAAGCTCACCGATAAGAACGGGCTCTCTTACGGTGGCGTCGGCGTCTCCCATGGCGGATCCGGGGCAGCGACCTTCATATTCGACCCGGACTCCACCGGCACCATGCGGGATTACGTAACTATCGACTCCAAGGATTATGCAGCGTTGAAGACCGGGGGGGCGACCCTCGATATCGTCTACGCGGACCAGAAAAACCCCCTGGAGCCGATCAGCGGCCTCAACTCGACCTGGACCCTGGAACCGGTCTTCTTCCCCTGATCTTTTTTCTCCCCGGTCCTGTCCGTTGCCTGATTCCCGGTCGCGGATCCGCGAATCCCCCATATCCGCTGTCCATCCGGATTCATCATCCCGGGGAGAGCATACTCTGGCATTCATTCTTGTACCGAAACCCTCAACATCGGCAAAAGGGAATGTATGGATAGGAATCCGGTCAGGATACCCGCGGGGTCGGTTCCCGTCAGACCACTCAAAATGAGGAGTTCGCGGGTTCCTGGATCCTGAAAGGGCAGTATCTCCCGGGCACGTTCAATGGATGCAGGCCTGTTTACCCAGGGAATCATCATCGGCCTTACGCTCGCCGTACCGGTAGGTCCGATCTCGCTCTTGTGCATCCAGCGGGCTGTTGCCGGAGGCCGGCTTCACGGGATCGCATCGGGCCTCGGCGTTGCCACTGCCGATTCCCTGTATGCCGCGGTGGTCTTCCTCGGCCTCACCCTCATATCGGGCATGATCACGGCCCACCAGTCGCTGTTCCGGCTTATCGCCGGGGTCGTTCTTCTCCTCGTCGGAGCAAAGGTTTTTCTCTCGCTGCCCCCGGAGGCAACGGCAAAACCCGGGCAGGAAACCGTTCTCAAGGACTACCTCACAACGGTTGCGATCGGCATTGCCAATCCCCTAACCATCATCTTCTTTCTTGCAATCCTGCCCGCATTCGGGGTGGTATTCCAGGGGGCTTCGTATATCCTTGCAGCGGAATTCGTTGCCGGCGTCTTCTGCGGTTCGACTCTCTGGTGGATCCTCCTCTGCGGGACTATCGGATCGTTCCGGTCCCGGCTGAGTCAGAAGAGCCTGAAACGGATCAACCAGTTCTCGGGAGTCATGATCTTCTGTATCGGCATCGGCATGCTCGTATTTCTGTCCCTGTACTGGGGCCAGGGCGGCATGCCCTGATCTCGTTTGTGACCGGCGACTCCCCGCGTTTCCCCTTCTGGTGGCATGCAGGCCTCCGTTTCGCTCGTTTCAGGGAATAAATATATTTTATCTGACACCAACAATTAAGCACGTACCAATTCGGCGTATCAGGAGAGGTTGGACTGACAGATAAGAAACCGGGAGCTCCCCCGGGAGACGAGGTAATCCGGGTCAAGCTGCCCCAGAAGCGCAACCGCGAGATGTTCGGTTTTGCCGAACTGATGATGGGCGCCAATCATATCCGGGTCCGCTGTTTCGATGGCGTGACGAGGATGGGACGGATAAAGGGCAAGATCAAGAAGAAAGTCTGGATCCGCGAAGGGGATATCCTCATCGTCATCCCCTGGAATTTCCAGGATGAGAAGTGCGATATCATTTACCGGTATACCGGGCCGCAGGTTGAATGGCTCCGGCGCAACAACTACCTCTGATTTTTCTTTTTTCTTTAAAATTAAAATGCAACCCCAGGCTTCAGAGCGATTTGATCAGAACATCGTAGGTCTTGACCACTAACCGGGCCGGGGAACTGGTCGTTGTCGGGAGCCGGTAGGTTACGGTGGGTGCATCGGGTGCGCTCGTCCGCTCCATCTTCAGGGTATTGACGAAATAGTTGTCCCAGGCAGTCCGGTAGTCCTGCGCCACCACCGGAGTTGTATCGGGAGTGTAATCCAGGTACAGGTCCGTTGCGATGCCGTCCGTATACTGGTAGCCGGTCTCTCCCAGTGCCATCTGCACGGTGCCGATACCGTCTTTCGACAGCATCGATGTGCTGTTGATGGAGATGAGACTGATCACCATCGTATTTGTCTGGCCATCGTAGAACCAGCGCGGTTCGGCGAGCATGGCCGATCCCGGAAGGGTGTGGGAGCGTATCACGACCGCACCGTTCTGGAGCGAGATGTCGGTTGAGCTGCTCTCGGAGCTGTACCGCAGGTCGCCGGACTGGAACGAGCTGACATAGTCATGGGAGGAATCATAGATCCGGATGGTGGAGCTTGCGGGCGTGGAACTCGAATTGTACACGGTCAGCAACCCGCCCCCGATCTTGAGGGATGTTTCCTTGTACGGGACGGTCTTATACGTGATTCCCTTGAGATCGTTCTGGAGCACGATCATGTTCTTTTCCATGATCTTCTCATCGGTACTTACCTGCTGCGCAAGGAGCAGCGGGTACCCGTACAGGGTCACGAGCCCGATACCTACCGTGACAATCATGAAGATGAGAATAAAACCGATCGATTCCGACACACCTGCCGATCCCAGCCGGTCATCAGATGACCCTGCCATGTTAGTATCCCTCCGAATCATAGCTGATCCTGTTCATCCCTGCACCAGTGGTATTCCCGGCAGCCAGCAGGGAAGATCCAATGCCTGCAATACTCGTGCTTGAGCTTATGGATCCCCTCTTCACCGTCACGGTCTGGGCTGTCGGGTCCTCTGTGGCAGTATTGCCAATCTCAACAGAATAATCCTGTCCTGCAACTTCATCCGGGATATCGAAATGCGAGGTGATGTTCCCGATGCCGGGTGCCAGGGCATAGGTATCGACGATCCGGGTGGAGACGCCGTTTCCGATATCGGTGAATGCCGAGTAGGCGATCGTGTTCGCCGGGCCTTCCATGAAATTTGCATTGACGAGGAGAAGCATGACGACAAACAGGCACATGAGGATGCCGGAGATGATGATGTACTCTATCATGTTCGTAACCCCGCAGTCGCACTCAGGACAACTTCCACGTCTCATTGTACGCAATCACCCCGTTGTTGTAATGGATAATGGAATAGGAGCTTCCCCCGTCCTGGATTTTCTCAAAGTCCACGATAGCATTCTGCCGGATCCGCGAGAGATTCCGGATCTCTCTCTGGACCCGGGTCCTGTTGGAGAACGGGGCGTCGTCACGTAAGGATTCGGACTGGATGATGACGTCCCGGACGCCCCGGACATCGTATTTCGGGAACTCCGAGACCGCTTCTGCAGTGGTCTGTCCGACCACGACCGACTGGTTGACAACGATGGCAAGGAAGAAAAGGCTGAAGCTCACGATAAACCCCATCAGGACGATCCACTGGGCATCGTCATTCAGTCCCGCCATAAGTACACCTCAACGAGCGCTGCGTGTTTACCTTTGCAATCCGCTGAATGGCAGTCGGGGAATTGTTTCTCCACGATCACCCACCGGGAGACCCGGACCGCATGCTCTCCCCCGGTCAGGATCCGGTTTTTACCCAGGGATGTGCTGTTGTATTGTCCTGGCATGTCCGGGTTGTCATACGTAACTTCCGCTTGAAAGTGGATGGAATCCGGTTTTGTACTGGCCCTTGTGTTCACGAGACTCTCAAACTGCGTTCTGAAGGATTCGGCATCATCGGTCTCGACTATCGTCTCCAGGGGGCTTTTTCCAAGGGTGCTGTCCGGAGCAGTGTCCATCATGGCAAGAGCATCGCTCCCCAGCACTTCCAGCTGCATGTCGCTGATGTGGGTGTCGCCGGGGGTGAATATCGATGTGCTGTTGATGACAATAAAGGCCGAAATGAGCATGATAAGTCCTGCGGCAACACCCTCGATGGTGTACAGCTGGCCCGAATCCGTTACCATACCGCTACCTCCATGACAGCATCCTTAAGGGCCGGCTGGGTGACGTTCGCCGGGTTGTAATCGTAATCGAAAGCCCCTGTCTGCGTTGAATTGAGGTACCGCTGCGGGGTGTCGAGGCCGAACCTCAGCACGATCGTAATCGTGTCCGTGGGTGCGGCAGACTGGAAGAAGGACGGCCCGAAGATCATCGAGATGTTCTCCTTGACTTCGGGGCGGGGATCCGGAAACGGGTGGGTGGTTACCGGGGCTCCGTCGACGTAGAGGTACGTGGCCAGGTCATTCACCGAGAGATCCTGGAGATCCGTATCCCCGGCGTAGGTTTTGTAAAACCGGATTCCCGTCAGGTTTGCCTTTGCAGGAGTTACGGTCAGGTCCCGGACCGGCTGGGTGTCAAGGCCGGTGATGTTGATGGTTATCCGGTCTTTCTGCGAGTCGATCTGGTACTTCGGGTCCCGGATCTCATCCCGCAGGAGCCGGGAATTATTGATCTGGATGGAGAACGGGTGGAACGAGGCATTCTCACTGGTATAATAATGATAAGCCTGTATCCTGGCAGCGTTGATCGTTGCATTGCTGGGCGACTTGATCTTCACGGCCCTGTGGATGAACCCGTACCCCTCGGGGGGGATCATCCCCACGGAGAGCGCATGGCTCTCCTCAAAGGAACGAAGGGTGATATTGAACTGGTACGGATAATCCCCGAATATCACGCGTTTCCGGTAATCATCCGGGTAGGAGAAGACCGTTGCACAGAAAAAACGGTGTACTTTGTCTGAATCGAGAATCCCGGGCGTCTCTTTTGAGACGGCCAGCCCGAACCGTTTGATATCGATCTTGTTGCTGTCTGCGAGGAACTCCCACGGGGTACTGTCGATGGGAGGTCCGACCGGGTTTCCCGGGTCTTCGGCAAGGATGACACCCGTCCGGTAGGCTACTGCATCATAATCGATGGCGTTCGATTTCAGCCCGATAAAAAGGCCGGGCACCATGGTTGCCACCCATATGAAGGCAACCATGAATATGGTGAAACCTGCCAGAAAATCGAGCGACAACATCCCGGAATCGTCAGCCATTTGACCTCGTCAGGGCTCCCGTTCCCGCATCGAACACAAGAACCCGTTTCTCACCCTTACCGGCTATCGTCAGGGTATAGTTGTTCATCGACAGGACGAGATCCCGCGACAGGGTCTGGTTCTCCTGTTCGTTTAAGAAAAGTGCAGGACCGTTTTTCCGGAAGAGATCTGCCGGGGAGAGCACTGACTCCATACGGATCTCCTGCCTGGGAAATGCCCCTCTCCATTCGGAAAGCGTTGTCCCCTTCTGTTCAGCAGTGACAATGGAGGTCCGGTTGTTGTCCTGCACGACAAATATCCAGCTTGCTGCATCCCCGTTCCGGTCAAGACCGGTACCCCGGACATACAGGATCTTGGGATCCGAAGAGTTCGATGCAGACCGGTTCCCTGCACCGGGTACGAGATCGGAAAGAGCTGCTGCGGCCTCCCGGAAACTGATAGCAGCCCGCTCCCCGGAAACAGCTACCGGCCGGAACCCAAGATCGGTCCCGTTTCCGGTCTCGTTCTGCCCGCGAACGGCAACCGGTGCAGTGCAGCCCGCGGACAAACAGCCTGCCAGCACCAGCACTAGGGTAAAAAGCGCGATGACGCGTATCCGGTCCGGCGCGTACATAATCCTCCTCATGCTTTTTTGGAATCATGGACTATATATGTTGATGCCCTCCGGCACATGAGACCTGCTTCCCCACCGCGTAGAATGGGGAATATAACTCGATATTATTTCGATTTTACCAATCTGACAAAAAAACAGGACTTTTCAGAAATAAAAATGTATAAATAACATCACATACAATTCCACACACAGAAGGGATCGGATCCATGATCCACCGGGCAATTCTTGTTGTTCTTGGCTTTTTTTTCATCGTGAGTATGGCAGCAGCTGCAGATCTGACGCCATCCACGATGACGAGCAGCAGTTCCGGCTGGCTTGTTGCAAACGGCAATGACCAGTCAACCATCACCGTTCACGTCCTGCAGGGTTCACCGGCAACGGACGTATCCGGGGCGACGGTTGCATTTTCCCTTGCAGGCGACTCATCAGATCTGGGAACCCTCTCTGCCCAGAGCGTGGTAACGGGTCCCGATGGCCTGGCGCAGACCGTATTCCGCACAAGTACCAAAAGCGGGACTGCAACCATCAACGCACTTCTAACCTACAATGATGGCAGCGTCAATACGCTCCCCCTCAGCTGTGTCCAGAAGATCGATCACGATACCCCGTGGGATGCGGAATTCAGTTACCAGCATGATGTACCGGTCGGTTCGGTAACCCGTCTCACGATCCGGCTCGTGGATATTTCAGGAAACCCCGCGGACAACAAAAATCCCGCGGAGACCCACACCATCCTCCTCCATATGTCGGGAGACGGTGGTTCCGGCCTCCTGAAAGGAACCGGGTATGTCCAGGACCTGTCCGTACCCACTGATGCCAGCGGAACAGTTTCCGTGGATCTCCGGGTCTCGACGCAGGCCGGTCTCAACATCGTCCAGGTCTACCCGGTAGGCTCCTACCTGGGCGAACCCGTCACCATCAACGGGGTGGCGGAGAGCAATCCGTTCTACTTGGTCCAGGTACACCCGTCCCCCTCATCCTATCCGGCCGATGGAAAAGATCCCGATCACCGCTTCACGTTCTACTGGACCGTCCTTGACCGGTACCAGAATCCGGTAGAGAATGCGGATCTGTATGTCACTTCCTCCAAGGCAGGCGAGGAGGTCCACCTGAGCACCAATGCCGAGGGTATGGCCTCAACGCCGTACGGCCCGAAGGATATCGCCGGTGTGTACACCATCACTGCAAAACCCGTAGTGCCTGGGACAACCACGGCATTGAACTCCACGATCCTCTGTACGGACACCGGGACCAACGGGTACTGCAGTCAGACGGTGGAATACCTGCCCATGGATCCGGTCGATATGATCCTGACCGCGAGCCCCCAGACCATGGTCAGCATGGATGTTGATGGTGCAAAAGCCGTTGATGTCAAGGCCAGGGTTGTGGATTCCTCCGGCAATGCTGTCAAGGGGCAGACGGTCACGTTCGAGAAATCGGCCGATTCGTATCCTACGTTCACCGAAACCGCCCAGTCTTCCTTAAGTTCCCTTTCGGCTGCAACCGGGGATTCCGGGTATGCAACCGTGCAGTTTGTGCCGGGAACGTTTGCAAAGAAGAGCGAGAGCGGATATAACGAGGCAGCAACGGGAACCTGCAAAGTGACGGCAAAGTGGGTCAACCCGAAGACCGCTGAGATCAAGAGCCGGGAGATCACGTTTGTCTGGAAGAACTACCCGTTCCTGACGGTTGAATCGGAGATCGACAAGACCGATCCCAAAGTCGGGGATATCATCAACGTCAAGGTTTGGATCCGGGGAACCGGTGCAGCCCTCCAGCCAAAGGCCATCGATGTCGTGCTGTGTAATGACCGGTCGGGAAGCATGCTGTACGATTCTCCCGACCGGATGGTCACTGCCAAGGATGCGGCGCAGAAATTCTCTGCAAAACTCACGGAAGGAAAGGACCATATCGGGATAGTCTCCTTCGGTGATACCGATTCCTATTCGGGTATTGCAGCATTAGCACCGGTGAGCTCGGGAACGTCCTGGGACTGGGACAATGTGTATTACGCGAGTTCCTATTATCTGGATGGCTGGTACTGGGTGGCGGATGATTCAGCAAAAGAGTGCGGAAGCCGCTGCAGCAGCTACGGGAGTTCAAGATATGATCCCAGTTCTGCTCACCAGCAGTACCTCAATGCCCATTACAATAACGGGAATCCCCAGAATTATGGCTACGGGGTTCACACCCACCAGGATCTCTCCCTGGACTCGCATACCCAGACGGAGGTGACCGATGCGCTCAACGGGATCGTGCCTGCCGGCGGGACCCCGATGAGGGAAGGCCTGTACTCTGCGGTGAACATGTTTCCCGCGTACTCGGCAGAAAGGCCCATTCGGGCCATCATCCTGCTGACGGACGGGGTGTATTCAACCGGCCAGAATCCCGAAGGCGGTTCCGGCAGCAAAAGCCTCGGGAACGGGGTCGGTACCGGCAGCGTCATCACGTATGCAAAGAACAACAAGATAAAAATCTTCACCATCGGCCTGGGATCCGATGCAGACAGCGATGAACTGACCAGGTATGCGACCGCTACCGGGGGGAAATATTATTCAGCCGGCGCCCCGGCCGAACTTGCGAACATCTATACTGATATTGCCGGCGCACTGAACGAACAGGCGGGCGGGCAGACCCAGCTCATCACGGACTTCAGCAAAATCACGGTTGATGGTAACCTTGTCACGGGGAACACGGTGGGCGAGTACCTTGAATACGTGTACACCCCCGGGGGCGGAACCTCCTCCTCCACCTATATAACCAAGTACACCGAGGTTCCGGTAACCCCCCCGAAGAATACCTATTACACCCTGGTCCGGGACGATACCGGCAACTGGACAAACCCGACAACACTCCCGGGGCTGACTTCCAAAAAGCTGGAATTCGATGTGGGAAAGATCATACTCAACGATGTATGGATGACAAACATCCAGTTCAGGCTCAAGAAGGCCGGCCAGATCGGGATCTTTGGCGAGAACAGCCCTGTCACGTTCATCGACGCGGTGACCGGGAAGAGCCAGACCGTGACTGTGCCCTCCAAAACCTGGACCACCCACCAGAGCCTGGTGAACAACCCCTTTGTGCCAACGGCAGCCCTCCTGGTAAAAGATGTCGCGATCGCGGGCAGCACAACCGATCCCGGCCGGTGGACGGTCTCCTGGAATACCGTATATGAAGGGAGCAGCACGGTGCACGAGAAGTTGTTGTATTGTTCAGAGAGCGGAACAACCCCTGTCCCGTGTTCGGGAACCTCCCACACGGAATGGCTGGTTATTCCGCAATCGGTTGCTGATAAATCTGCGGGAACTACTCCGGATTCGGTCTCCATTGATACCAGCCTGCTGAAGATGAAGTCCGGCGAGACGTACCGGATTACGGTCTGGGCAGAGACCTATGGAGAGAAAGAAGCCTCCGATTATGCGCTCCATGCAAAGACTGACGGGTCCGTGCGGCCATTCATCAAGCTCGAATGACCGGACGATCCGGATTGGCCCTCCTGAAAAATTTTAGGGATACTGCTAAAAAAGATAGGATCTACACCCCTCAGGGCACGATCTTGGAGATCGGGATCTCCAGGATATCTTCCGCGCCGCAGGCCTTGAGTTTCGGGATGAGGCTGTTGACCGAGTTCTTGGGGACCACGGTCTGGATACTGTAGTAATCTATCCCGTGCAGCTGGCTCACGGTAGGCTTCTTCATGGCCGGGAGGGCTGAAACGATCCTCTCCATCGAGGATCCGGGCACGTTCATCGTAAGGAGCACCTTGTGCCGGGCATCGATGACGCCGAAGAGGAGCGTTCGTATCTCCTCGATCTCCCGGCGCTTCTCCGGGTCTGCCCAGCTCTTCTTGTTCGCGATGATCACCGTGTGGGACTCCATGATCTGGCCGATGATCTTGAGCCCGTTCTTGCGCAGCGTTGTCCCGGTCTCGGTCAAGTCCACCACAACGTCCATGAGGTCCGGGACTTTTGCTTCCGATGCACCGTAGGAGTGGAACATCTGGACCGGTATGCCCAGTTTCTCAAAAAATTTCCGGGTCAGCTCGGGATATTCGGTCGTGACCCTGCTGTCCGGGCGGATCTGGCTGACATTCTCGATCGGCTCGTCGCGGTGGACTGCTATCACGATCTTCACATTCCCTTCGCCGGTCTTGCTGTACGAGAGGTTGGCCACCTCAACAACATCGGAGCAGGTCTCGTGCACCCAGTCGAGACCCGAGATGCCGAGATCGAAGTATCCTTTGTCCACATAGATCGGGATCTCCTGCGGCCGGAGGATCTTCACTTTGCCGACCCGGGCATCATTGATGCAGGGATTGTAGTCGCGGTCCGTTCGTTTCACTTCGAGGTCAGCTTCCTTGAAGAGCTGAAGGGTCTGCGCCTCGAGGCTGCCTTTGGGGAGGGCGAGGGTGATCATACCCTACCGTATCCGCTGCAAAAAACAATAAAGGTGAAGGTATTGGTTTTTGTCCGGTCACTCGAAGGTGTGGACGACAAGCCCGCTTAAGAGCTTGGGCTCGAACCACGTGGACTTGGGTGGCATGACCCCGCCAGCATCGGCGATCGAGAGAACCGTCCCGACCCGGACCGGCTGCATGGCAAACGCGAGCCGGTAGGCGCCTGCATCCACCAGTTTCTCGAGATCGGCGACCGGCCGGGCCCCGCCAAGGTACTGGAGCCGGGCATCGCCCCGGGGATCGGTTATCCCGAGCATGCCTTCGAGCACGTACTTCTGGAGCACGGCAACGTCGAGCGATTCCAGGGGGGGCACGCCCTTCTCCAGCGGGCGGGTGCACTCGTACCATTCGCCGGCCAGGTACATGTGCACGATATGGTACTTCTCCGGGGATTTGATCTTCGGCGGGATATTGAACTGCCTGCCGTTCACCCGGCCATAGGGTTTCACATCGAAATATTTCCGGAATTCGGTAAGGAACGATTCATGGGTAAAGGTGCCGAGATCGGTCAGGAGCCGGCTGTAGCCATGGATCTTCACCCGGTTGTGGGCGAACATGACTCCCATGAACTTTGCCACTTCGCCCTCTGCCGGAAGCCCCTCTGCGATCCGGCGGTCTGCCACGTTCACGGCGGCTTTTGCCCGGTGGTGGCCGTCTGCGATATAGAGCGCGGGAACGGATGCGAAGAGTTCTTCGAGACGGCTGAGGGCAGCCGCATCCGTTATCCTGAAGATCTGGTGGACTCCCCCGCCGTCAGCTTTCACTTCGGCATCCGGAACGGCAGGTGCCGGAACGAGCGAAGCTACATACCGGAAGAGCTCGTCCGTATCCTGGTACAGCAGCACGACCGGCCCGTTGTGCGTCTTTGTCGTGCCGATGTGGCGCGTGCGGTCTTCCTCCTTGTCGTACCTTGTCTGTTCGTGCCTTCGGATCTTTGTTGTCCGGTAATCGTCCACGTCCAGGCAGCAGCAGAGACCGAGGAACTCGTCCCCGTCCTGCCGGACCCGGTACAGGTACATTCCCGGAGCCGGATCCCTCTGCATCTCTCCTGATGCAACAAGAGCCTCGAAGTTCTCGCGTGCCCGCTCGTAAATGCGTGCATCATTGGCAGGAATCTCCGGCATCTCCGCATCCGGGCGGCTGACGCGCAGGAAACTCTTCGGGTTCTTCTTGATGATTGCCTGCGCCTCTTCCGCGGTTACCACATCATACGGTACTGCCGCAATCGCCGGGGCTGCCGAACTGACCGGCCTTACCCCACAAAAACGATAGATCCTGACCATTTCACATCCGTCCCCTATCCCGGGGAACCCAAACTGCTTGCTGTACTTTGGCGTACATCCTTATATTTTTCAGCACTGCCGGGTATCTGCCACCTGATGCACTAGGTTTTTTTACCCTCAGGCCCACTATTCCGGAGAACGAGCAGGTGCTTTCGTGATCCGTCCCCATGATCTCGCCCCCTATCCCCTCCCGCAGATCCGGCAGGCCACCCCATCGGATATCGCTGCCATAGTTGAAATTGAGAAGGAGTCCTTCATCGACCCGTGGGAACAGTCCGCTTTTTTAGAAGCCCTCACGTATTACCCGACCACTTATTTTGTCGCTGTTGCGGATGGGGCCGTGGTCGGGTTTGTGATCGGCGGCCTCGAGGATACCGGAGAGAATATCTACGGCCATCTCTGCAACATCGGCGTCTCCCCCCGCTACCGCGGGAAGGGGATCGGCAGGCTCCTCGTGCGCCGGCTCGAACACCAGGTTGCCGTGGAACTCGCAACCGGCGTCCAGCTCGAAGTGCGGGTCTCCAATACTGCAGCACAGCGGTTTTACCTGCGGATGGGATACCGCCCTGTCTTCGGCATTGATCATTATTATGCCAATGGCGAGGATGCCATTGTCATGATGAAGTGGTTCCGGTTCTGATCCTTCTGGAAAGCCCTGTGTGCTCTTTTCCGAAGCACCTATGAATGAATCTGCAGTTCTGGCCTCTGTAAAAAAGGAATGCTCCGGGGAACAAAACGCTGTTATCCCCGGCCGAGCTGCTGGTGGGCCCGGGCAAGGTGCTGGGCGGCAAGGGCGCCGAGGAGCGAGAGTTCGCCGGCCAGGACCGCGGCCCCGATGATCTCCGCGAGTTTCTTTGCATTGGTTCCCGGAGGCGTCCCGCTCCCGGCAACGCCGAGCAGCCTGAGGCATTCCTGCTGGGTCTCTACGCCGGTCCCGCCGCCAACGGTTCCGACCGGGAGGGAGGGAAGGGTCACGGCGACATATGCACCAGTCTCTGTCAGGTCGACCGTGGTGATGCAGGTGCTGCCATCGATCGCGTGGGCGGCGTCCTGCCCGCAGGCTATGAACATCGCGGCAACGACATTGGCTGCATGGGCATTGAAGCCCATTGCCCCGGCCCGGGCAGAGCCGACAAGGTTCTTGCGGTAGTTCACTTCCGCGAGCGTCTTTGCATCGGTCTTGAGGACCGAGCTTATCAGTTCGTGGGAGAGGGCGACACCGGCAACAACGCTCCGGCCCCGGCCCATGATGCCGTTGATTGCAGCGGGTTTCTTGTCGGAGCACATGTTGCCCGAGAGGGCTATGAGGCGCACGCCGGTTCCCTGGGCGATCAGGTCGGCGACCTTGGCACTTGCGATGGTGACCATATTCATGCCCATCGCATCCTTGGTATCGAACTCGAGCCGTACGTAGACGCTGGTTCCCGCAACGAACGTGACGATGTCGGTGAGTTTCCCGTGCGAGGTCGTGCTCTCTGCAACGGTCCTGAGCTCGTCGCGGTGAACGCTCACCCAGTCGCAGACCTGCGCAGCATGGCCGACACTGTCTGCGGCAAAGACCGGCGCCCGGGTCATGCCGTCGTGAAGCACGCGGACTTCCGCCCCACCGGCTTTGGTGATGGCACCGCATCCCCGGTTGACCGAGGCAATCAGCGCACCCTCCGTTGTCGCGAGGGGAAGCCAGTAATTCCCCTGGGCATATCCCCCGTTGATGAGCATCGGCCCGGCAACCCCGACCGGCACCTGGATGGTACCTATCATGTTCTCGCAGTTGCGCTTGACCACGCGTTCGATATCGATGGAGAAGATGCCGATGTTTTCCAGTTCGGTTCCGGTCTCCTCCTGGATGAACTCGCGCCTGACCCTTATCGCATCCAGCGGCGAGAGTTCCTTCTCCAGTTCGTACAGTTTGAGCGTCCCGTCTTTCAGCCGCGAGCGAATGATAGTCTCCCTCTCATTATCGTGACCTGACTTTGCACCGTTCCCGGTATCGTTGCGGCGCCCAGCATCATCAGCCATGAATAACTGTTAGGACGTATACTGTTATGATATACGTGGTCAGGATGACGGTTTGGCAATGGGGGCTCCGGGTGCCGGCACGGCAGGGCGAGGAGATGCGGCAGGCGCTAATTAGGGAAGGCGCGCTCGATGCCACGCTCCGGGTCATCAGGGACGGGGATGCCCTTGTTCTCCCCCTGACGGGTCCGCGGACCGGTGCGGACCGGTTTGAGTTCGAGGCCCATCCGGGCCGGGAACCGCTGCCCCGGCACGAGCTGGTCGGAGGGATTGCAATTATGCAGGAGAACGATCCGGCCGGTGCTCAGAAGATCCTTGCCTCCCGCCCCTCGCTCCACACGGTTGTCTTTGCCGAAGGGGAGGTGCATGGCGAATACCGCACGCGGGAATTTTGCGTGCTCGCGGGTGAACTGACAACCCGGACGGTCGTGACCGAGCACGGCCACCGGTTCGTCGTGGACCTGGCCGGTGCCTACTTCTCCGCCCGGCTCTCGACCGAGCGGCAGCGTATTCTTCTGCAGGTCCAAAGTGAGGAGACGGTGCTCGATATGTTTGCCGGGGTAGGACCGTTTGCCATCACGCTTGCTGCCCGGGCCTCCTTTGTTGCCGCCGCCGATCTCAACCCGAAGGCGATCGAACTCATGCTTGAGAACCTCGCAAAGAACCGGGCCGGAAACGTGCTCCCCCTGCTTGCAGATGCCCGCCGGCTTCCTGCGATCCTCCCGTGGAAATTCGACCGGGTGGTGATGAACCTCCCGCTTGCCGGCACAGAATTCCTGCCGGAAGCCTTCCGGCTCTGCCGGGCGGGCGGAACGATCCATTTCTACTCGCTGGTATCTGCTAACGGAGAGCATATGGAGAAGATACAGGAACTCGGCGGGACCGTACTTGCTGAACGGGAGGTCCGGTCCTACTCGCCGGGCCAGTGGCACGCGGTGTACGATATCAGAACCGGATGAACTGATATCAGATTCTCTTCTCTGACCTGTATCCCCCGGGCAGGTTTTCTATCAAGGTTGATATCCGATAAGACCCGATATTCACAGCATGTTGCGCTCGCCAAGGATACTGGTTCTTGGGGCCGGGGCCGTGGGTCTTCCACTGGCAGCAAAATTGTCCCGGGCAGCGGATGTTGTGGCGGTTACCCGGGAGCACTATGCCCGTATCATTTCCCGTGACGGGCTGCTGATCAGCGGCGCATGGGGGCCGGAAACCTGCCGCTTCCCCTGCGTGGGCGAAGTGGGGGAGGAGTCGGATTTCGATTATATCCTGATCACTTCCAAATCGCAGGATACCGACAGGATCTGCCGGCAATACGAAGATCTGATCCAGAACCACGAGACGGTGAGTTTCCAGAACGGCATCGGCAACGAAGAGATGATCTCCCGGTATACCGATAAGGTCATAGGCGGCGTGGTCATGACCGGTTTTGTCCGGGACGGGGACCGGGAAGTCCGCGTCACCGCAAACGCCGGGCCCATGCAGATCGGCAGGTTTCCGGAAGGACTCGATGCGGGGGTTAGAAACCTTGCCGGTATCATGAACCGGGCCGGGATCGCCGCTGAAACTACGGATCGGATCAAAGGAAAGCTCTGGTCAAAGAACCTGATCAACTGTTCCCTGAATCCGCTCAGTGCCATTATGGGTGTCACGTACGGCAAACTCAGGGAGCCGGAAAGCTGGCGAGTCATCGATCATATAGTACAGGAAATTTTTTCCATTGTCCGGGCCGACGGAATCTCACTTCCGTGGGGGGATCCGGATGCCTACCTCGGATACCTGCACGGTGCCCTGATACCGGTGATGGCCGGGCACAGTTCATCCATGCTGCAGGATATCCAGCAGGGGCGCAGGACCGAGATTGATTATCTTAACGGGGCAGTTGTCACCGCGGGAATCCGGCTGGGAGTTGCAACCCCCTACAATGCCTGCATCTCGGACCTGATCCGGTTCCGGGAGTCCATCGCTACCGGTACCATGGTTGAGCAGTCTCACTGAAGCGGCATCCGATACCACTTTTTTATCGTGCTGTTGTATTGTCTGTCCGCATGTGTTTTTTAAAGCGCGGACTTTTTTTCCATGAAGTTCATACAGGTGGAGTATGGATACGGGTATTTTCGAAAGTCTCCTCACGCTCTTTCAGATGATATGTGTCATCATGATCTTTGCTTACCTGTTCACCCGGAGCCGGTACTTCATCGAAGTCTTTGAGCACCGGGCCACACTCAGCACGAAGATCATCCTGATCATCTTTTTCGGCCTGATCTCCGTATACGGGTCGATCAGTAAGATCAGCCTGTATGGGGCAGTCCTGAATGTCCACGACCTTGGCCCGATCATTGCAGGCCTGGTCTGCGGGCCGTACGTCGGCCTCGGGGCAGGACTCATCGGCGGAGCCTTCCGGTTAACGCAGGGGGGGCCGTACATGTATGCCGCCGCCCTTGCCACCATCGTTGCCGGTCTTCTGGGTGGCCTGATCTACCTTGCCCATAAAAAAGAGTTCATCTCCACCAAAAAAGCGGTTCTCTACTCATTCCTCATTGAGATCATCGTCTCTGTCATGCAGATCGCCATGGCGACACCCCCAGAACAGGTCGTCAATGTTGCCCTGTTTGTGGCCCTCCCGATGATCATCATCGTATCCGTCGCCGTATTCATCTTCTCGAAGATCATCCATAACATCCTCGATGAACGGAAGATCCTGGCCGAGAAGGAGAAACTGGAGTCCGAGATGGCGCGGAAGAATGCCGAACTCCAGATCGCTGCCGAGATCCAGAGAAATTTCCTGCCTGAAAATATTCCGAAAACCGAAGGGTTCGATATCGCTGCAAAAAGTATCATGGCAAAGGAAGTGGGCGGGGACTTTTTTGATATCCTGCCCCTTGAAGTGATACCCATGAACAAGAACCGGACCGGTGTGATGATCGCTGATGTATCCGGCAAAGGTGTCCCTGCTGCGCTCTTCATGGCTCTGTCACGGATTGTTGTCCGGGTTACGGCAACGTGGTTCAAAAAACCGTCCCAGGTGATCTCATTTGCAAATCCCATTATCGCGGAAAATTCGAAAACCGGGATGTTCGTGACATTGTTTTACGGGATCATTGATAAGGAGACCATGACCCTCACGTACGTGAATGCGGGACACAATCCGCCGATCGTACTGCGTCAGAAAAGCGGGGAGATCGACGAGCTCACGCTCACCGGAGTGGCTGTCGGGGCCCTTGAGGATGCAAAATATGAACAGCAGGAGGTTGCGCTCTCTTCCGGAGATGTTGTTGTTCTGTACACTGACGGGATTACGGAGGCGGTGAACGATCGGGAGGAGATGTTCGATGTTTCCCGGCTTGTCGAGATTATCCGGAGAACCGGGCACCTCTCGTCGCAGGAGATCGTGAATGAGATCATCGGCGCAGTCACCACGTTCAGCGAAAACCAGCCCCAGTTTGATGATATTACCCTGATGGTCGTGAAGGTTACCTGATGCACGGTTGTGCAATGTGACAGAAAATTATAATGCCCGGTAGATTTCCCGGGAAAACGTGCTTTTTTCGTGAAATAAAGCCCCGGTGAACATAAGGGCATATTGTTTGATTTCCTGCAATGCTTGACCGGAGGATCTTTACAATAGCCGTCCTCTTGTTATAATAAACCCCGGCCTGAATGCCGGAAAAAAAGAGTGGAATTATTCTGCCGGCACGAACTTCGTGCCATAGTGGATGATGCCGCTCTCGCCATCGGTTGCGATCTTGCGGAAGACGCTTTTTACTTTCATGCCGATCTTCACCTGTTTTGGATCGCAGATGATCTGGGTGGTCATCTGGGGACCCTCGTCAAGCTTGATGATGGCAAGCACGTACGGTCCGGGCGATGAGAACTGGTCGGGTGCGGTCTGGATGACCGTGTAGGTCACAACGGTACCCTTCCCGGAGAACTTGTGGTCAACGATCTTGCCGGTCCTGCGGCAGTCGGGGCAGAAGGTCCGCGGGGGGAAGAAGTGTCTTCCGCAGGTCTCGCATTTCGTTCCGATCAGGTTGTACCGCTGGGGGATCTTTCTCCAGAATCGTGCTACGGTCATCTTATACCCTCCCGAGGATGTGCACGGCAACCGTTGCACCGGTGCCGCCCACGTTGTGGGTCATGCCGATCTTCGCGTTCTCCACCTGCCGCCTGCCCGCGTCGCCGCGGAGCTGCTGGACGATCTCATACACCTGCTTGATGCCGGTTGCTCCGACCGGGTGGCCGCAGGACTTGAGCCCGCCGCTCGTGTTGACCGGGATCTTCCCTCCGAGGGCGGTCTCGCCATCCGCAGTGAACTTGCCGGCCGTGCCTTTCTTGCAGAACCCGAGATCCTCGATTGCACAGATCTCGGCAATCGAGAAGCAGTCATGGACTTCGACCATGTTGATGTCCTTGTGGGTGAGCTTGGCCATCTTGAAGGCCCGCTGCCCTGCGGCAACGGTTGCGTCAAGAGTCGAGATGTCGCGCCGGTCATGGAGAGCAATGGAGTCGCTGGCCTGTGCCGTTGCGAGCACTTTTATCGGTGTGTCCGTGAACTCCTTTGCCCGTTCGAGCGGGGCTACGATAACGGCTGCCGCACCATCGGTGATGGGCGAGCAGTCGAAGAGCCGGAGGGGTTCTGCTACCATGGTTGACCTCAGCACGGTCTCCAGCGTGATCTCCGAGGGGAACTGGGCGATAGGGTTGCGGGCACCGTTGAAGTGGTTCTTCACGGCTACCTGTGCCAGCTGCTCGCGGGTCATGTGGTACTTGTGCATGTAGTCGTTTGCGATCATCGCGTAGAGGCCGGGGAATGTCGCGCCTACGAATCCTTCCCACTCGCGGTCAGCAGCGCCGGTGAGGGCGTCCGTGCTCGCGCCGGGCTCGACATCGGTCATCTTCTCGACACCGGCTGCCACGACAATATCTTCCATGCCGCTTGCAACCGCGATGACTGCCTGCCGGAAGGCGAGGCCTCCCGAGGCGCAGGCAGCCTCGACACGGGTCGAGGGGATATGGCGGGTGGCCATACCGGCGTAGTCCGCGATAAGTGCCCCGATGTGTTCCTGTTCAACGAACCGGCCCGCACTCATGTTGCCTACGTACATTGCATCGATCTTCTCGCCCGATATCTGGGCGTCTTCGATAGCGAGCGCCCCCGCCTCGACGAAGAGGTCGCGGAACGACCTGTCCCAGTGCTCGCCGAATTTCGTGCACCCGATCCCGATAACTGCTACGTCTCTCATGCCTGCATCACCAGTTTCCCCTTGTGTTTCGCATATCGTGCGTAATCCAGGTAGATGGGATCCTTGAGCTGTTTCTCTACTCCAGGTGCCGCATCGCGGTTGATCTTGGTCTTGATAGCATCGGTCACTTCGATGTCGAACGCATCGCTGCCGGCACCGGAGCCGAACGAGCAGACAAAGATGGTGTCGCCCGGTTTTGCCATGTCGAGGGTTGCAGCAAGCCCGATGGGGGATGCGCCCGAGTAGGTGTTCCCGAGGCGCGGGACAACGAGGCCCGGCTTGATCTGATCAGACGTGAAGCCAAGGTCCTTTGCCACTTTCTGCGGGAACTTCGCGTTGGGCTGGTGGAAGACCGCGTACGTGAAGTCTTTCGGGGTTTTCTTCGTCTGTTCAAGGAGAAGCTGGCTTGCGCCCTTCACGTGCTTGAAGTACCCGGGGTCTCCGGTAAACCGGCCGCCGTGGCGGGGATAGTCCTGCCCCTCCCGGCGCCAGAAGTCCGGTGTGTCGCTCGTGAACGAAGCCGTGTGGTGGATGATTGCGATCGGGTCATCGTTTCCGATGATAAAAGCCGCCCCGCCCGCAGCTGCGGTGTACTCGAGCGCATCGCCCGGTGCACCCTGCGAGACATCGGACCCGATGGCAACCCCGTACTTCACCATGCCGCTCTTGACAAGACCCATGCAGGTCTGGATAGCAGCGGTTCCCGCCTTGCAGGCAAATTCGTAGTCGGCTGCCGTCATATTCGGGGTGGCTCCTATCGCCTCCCCGACCGTGCAGGCAGTAGGCTTAACCGCATAGGGGTGTGACTCGCTGCCTACGTACACGGCCCCTATCTCCCGGGGGTCGATCTTCCGTCGCAGCAGCGCATTGCGTGCTGCCTCGACGGCGATCGTTGCTGCGTCCTCGTCCATATCGGGAACGGACTTTTCAAAAACGCCCAGGCCGCCCGTGATGTCGGAAGCGTTGCCGCCCCAGACCCGTGCGATCTCCTCGACCTTGATGCGGTATCTCGGTATGTATGTACCGTAGGTAATGATGCCTACCATTCTTTTTCCCTCAGTGTGCTCACGATTTTGTCAATATCCATGCCCGTGCACAGGATGGTGATGCGATCCCGTTCTGCCATCTTCTCCACGATGGGGTGGACATCTGCCGGCTCGATGCCCTGCAGCACCACGCAGCGTGGCTTGAACGGTGTTACGCGGATCGCAACCATCGGCGATTTCCCGGTCGAGACATTGGTGAAGACCAGCGCCCGTTCGGTGCTCCAGCCGTAAATGCGGTTGAACTCGTCGGAAGAGAGTTGCATAATCGCATTGAGGCTGTTGACCACCGTATAGCCGAAGATGACCTTGTCCATCGACCCGCAGAGCAACGTACAGCCAATCGCGTCGGTAAACTCCTTGAGCGGGATTGCCGTCTCGTACTCGTGGAGGTCGTAGATAACGTCATCATCGACATTCGAGAAGAGCATGGTTGAGAATTTGTGAATGTGTGCACCGCCGGTCTCCTCGTCAATGGCAAGGATGGTGTCGACAATCTTGCCGACAACAGCGGTGCCGGGACTCTTTCGTCTGCCACTCTCGTAATCGCTGATGACAGACGGAGATACACCAAGACGATCCGAGAGGACGCCAGGGGCTATCTCGAAGTTCATGCGCCATTTCTTGAGCGCGTGTCCCGGTGAGTCCGATAGCGTGATCTCGCCTGCCATCTTCTCGGCAAGCTGGCTCCGCAATCCGGATTTCATGCTCAATACCAATGATGCGGGGGATTATAAAATTAACGAACATCTCTTCGACATAGAACGAAATACGACGGAGACATTGTCGGAAGGCAACCCATAAATAATAAGCATCTCAATTTTGATAAGCATGATACCAGCTGAGGATCTCCAGTGCCTCAAGGCGATCGCGCTGCGGGGCGGGTGTAGTGGTCCCATATTCGTCTCCACTCAAAGTATCGGCGAGATGCTTGCGATAAGCCAGCAGACTGCCTCGCGAAGGCTCAAGAGCCTTGAGACTGCCGGGCTCATCTCGCGGACACTTGTTGCCGACGGGCAACACGTAACCGTGACCAAATCCGGTGAAGATGTACTGAAGAAGGAGTACCAGGAGTATTGCCGGATCTTTACCGAGGGTGGCAAGACCTATCAGCTGAGTGGTTCCGTTGTCAGCGGGATTGGCGAAGGAAAGTACTACATGAGCCTTGGCCCCTACAAGGAGCAGTTCAGCACAGTTCTTGGGTTCGAGCCGTACCCCGGCACGCTCAACATCAAGCTCTCCCCTTCAAGCGTTACGGTCAGGAAGAAGATCGATGCCCTCGACTGGACCCGGATCAAGGGATTCTCCACCGATGGCCGGACGTTTGGCGACGCCCGGTGCATCCCGTGCCGGATCGGCACGATCAAATGCGGTATCGTTGTCCCCGGCCGGACCCATTACCCCGATGACCTCCTCGAAGTTATCGCTCCCATCGCCCTGCGCCGGAAGCTGGGTGTTGAGGACAACGACAGCATCAATGTAGAGGTGGGGCAGTGATAGAGGACGCCCTGCAGGCGCTCCGAGACGGCAAGTTCATCCTGCTCTACGACTTCGATGACCGGGAAGGCGAGACGGATTTTGCGATACGATCTGATGCGGTAACGCCAAAGCATATCGTCCAGATGCGCAAGGATGGCGGGGGTCTTATCTGCACGGCCGTGCACCCGGCTGCAGCCCGGCGTCTCGGCCTGCCGTTTGCAAGCGATGCCCTCCGGGCCATTGCCGTTGCTGAACGGGAAGGCGACATCCCGTACGACCGGAAGAATCACTCGTCGTTCTCGCTCTGGGTCAACCACCGCAACACGTTCACCGGTATCACCGACCGGGACCGTACCCTGACGGTCAACGCGATCGCCGAGCAGGTAAAGCGGGCACTCAATGGCGGGGATGTCAGTTTCCACGAGATCTTCCGCACCCCCGGCCACATGGCACTCCTGCGGGCAGCCGACGGCCTGCTCGATCAGCGCCGGGGCCAGACCGAACTCTCGGTAGCGATGGCGGAGATGGCGGGAGTCACGCCCGCTATCACCATCTGCGAGATGCTGGACGACGAGTCCGGCTATGCCCTCTCAAAAGCGGATGCAAAACTCTATGCCCGGAAGCACGGGCTCGTCTTTGTCGAGGGGCCCGAAGTGCTGGAACGCTGGGAAGCGGAGAAGACAGCTTCTTCCCGCTGATCGCGGAACCCTTGATATCTATTTCATTTCCGCTTGTCTGTTTTTCCTGAAGGGATGGATGCTGGCCATCTCTTTTTGGATTTTGTAATCTAACCGGGAGAGTATCCCCTCCTTGTAATTACTGTTCTCGAACCCTCCATCCCCTGCGGGAGCAGGCAAGATCTAAAAAAAGAATTCTGTCGGGGTCCGGAGATCAGGTCTCCGGGGTGGCCTGGGTATCCGGGTGTTTGCCTGTTTTTCTTTTGTCAAGCCATTCTCCCAGCTGGCCGACAAGGGCGAGTACCGCCGGCATGATGAAGATTGCCCCGATAAGGGAGAACCCCACGGCGATCAGGGTCGAGATGCCGAAGTTGCTGATGATGGGGAATGTGGCAAGGCAGAGTGCGGAGAACCCGAAGAATGTGGCAAGACCCGAGACCGTGATGGCGGTACCTATCTTCTGGACACTCTCCTGGATTGCGGCAATCGGATCGTGCAGCCGCTCCTCCTCTTCTGCGTACCGCTCCATCACCAGGATGGTGTACTCTGCCGCTACACCGATGGTCATCGATCCCAGGGTTGCCGTGAGCGGGTTATACGTAAGGCCGATGATGTACATCATCACCGCGTTCCACCCGACAACGAAGATGATTGGGATGATCGGTGATACCGCGTGCAGGTGCCGGTAGACGATTATCAGGAAGGCAAAGACAAAGATGAACCCGAGGATCGTCATAGTATCCTTCGAATCTGACATTGCCTTCAACAGCGTGGTCATAACCTCGAAGTTCCCTGCAGGTTCAACGGATATCCCGACCGGTGGTTCGAGGAATGCGATATCCTTCTTCACCTGCTCTTTGAGCGTGTTCTGCTGGGTCATCGAGAGGTCCCCGGTGCTGAACCGGATGGTCCCGCACATCGGGTCGCTGAGAACGGACTTCCGCGTATCTTCCGGAATCTTTCCGATGACGGTGTCGAGCTGGGCCTGGGTCTCCGGCATCACGCCGCCGTTGTACTGGAGGATATAGGTGACGATGCTTGTGGATCCGGTTATCTCGGTATGGTGAGATTGTTCGTAATCCTGGAACTCCTTGATCCACCGGACGGTATCGAGATCCGTTACCCGGGATCCCTGGACGAGCAAGTCTGCCGTACTGGTTGCCCCGATGATACGGGTAACTTTGTCCATGTTGATCTTGGCCGGCATATCCGAGGGAACAAACGCGTTCTCGTCAGAACTGACCGGGATGGTCGCGTCGATCTGGAAGCCCACCATGGCAATGCAGCCGGCTATCAGGAGAACCGGGATCGGATTCTTTGCGATCTTGACCGATGTATCGGTCAGGAACTGGCCATAGGAAAAGGATCTCTTCTTCCCGCTCCCGGCACCGTTCTTCGCACTATCGATGATCGAATCGCACGCACCGGTCCCTGTTGCATAACAGACCTGCGCTTTTTGCGGTTTGGGCTTGTAGTTCACCAGGAGGGCGATCGTGGGCATGCCGATACAGGACACCCAGAAACAGGTGTTGATCCCGATGATGGACACAATGCCAAACGAGCGGATCATCGGGACCGTCGAGACATACATGGCTACAAATCCCATGGATGTGGCGAGCATTGCGTAGAAGACCGCGGGGCCGGTGCGGGTTACGGTCATAAAGACTGCATCATCGAGCGATCCTTTCCTTGCCTCCTCGTCAAACCGGGCATGGAACTGGATCGCATAATCTATCCCAAGGCCGATAAGGACCGGGAAGGCACCGATCACCGCCATATTCAGGTTGATACCGGCAATTCCCATCAGGCCAAGCGAGGTCACAAGTCCGATTGCCACGAGAAGGACCGGCATGAACCGGTGACGGACATAGGAGAACAGGATCCCCATCGTGATGATCATCAGGATCATCGCTCCGCCGATCAGGATCCCCATGTTGCTCGTGAGCCCCGCGCTCATCTGTTGTGAGAACGCAGGCGAGCCGGAAATTTCAACTTTTACTCCCGGCGGTGCTTTGGATGAGTCCACGACCGATCCTACGTTGTTCAAAACGGATTTCTGGACCTTTTCGGATAATCCGGGAGTGAGCTTGAGCTGGACGAGGGTCAGCACGTTCGATGGATATAGCACGGCGCGGGTGCTCTCGGGAAGTGAATTGACAATCCGTTCCGTATCTGCCCTTGATGTGGGGAGTGTCCCCCCGTTATATGCTCTGAGAACATCGGTGATACTCTGTACGCTCTTGACGTTCTGTTGCTGTTTCAGGTTTTTCTCAAGAGTATCTATATAGGAAAGAACTTCAGGGCTGAGCGGATCGCCTGCCTCGACGATGAAGATGATCGTATCCGACTTGAATTCCTCGTTGTATTTCTGCTCGATGGCGCCTGCGGCGGAGTTCTTGTCAACATAGGTCTCCCACCCCGTCTGCATGCTGAGCATGGTCATGCCGTAGATGCCGACGCAGAACAGGGCAAGAACGAAGACCGCAACCAGTTTCGGCCGCTTGATAATGGTATGTGCAATACCTTCGAAGATCCTGCTGATCACTGGACGCTCACCTCCCGTTTATGTACCTGGGGTACAACCTTTGTCTGCCGCACCTCAGAAAACCTGCCGCAGCAGGAAAACGAGGGAACCCGAACCTGTGAATCCATAATGGATATCACCTCATTTTCCGTGCACGGTAATTGTGCCACAATACAACTCCTGCCCCAACTATTGCAATGATACCGATAAAAATGAGCAGGTTCCCGGTGATCCCCGTTCCCGCCGGCACCACCCGGATGGTTACCGGGATAGTGTCCGATTCCTGGCTGGTATCAAGAGCATTGCGGTACCGGATCTTGCTGTCGAATGTGTAATTTTTTACTTCTGCTGAGCTGTCGGCCTGGATCTCGTAGGTTCCCGTTGCCGACTCCCCCGGTCTGATATCGCCGAGATAAGCTGTGTTGCTCCCGGATGTTATCGGATCGTAGACGGTAAGCCGGGCCTGGGCATGGTATATCGTTGCAATCCCGTCGTTCCGGTAGGTGACTGCAATTTTACTTCCGGATCCCTGTGCAAGCGTGGGCACCGGGGAGATGACGGTGAATCCGGGTTTTCCATATACCGGAATCCCTACGGTGGTCAACCGGGTCGTGACAATGGCTCCTTCCTTGTTGGTGTAGGTGACGGCAACATCCAGCGGGTACGTTTTATTCAGTGCATCTTTTCCAATCGATACTTTGTACCTGCACTCCGCTACGCTGCCGCTGGGGAAATCCCCGAGAAAGACCGTCCCGTCTGTCGGTATTACCGGGCTGTTCCCGTTCCGGATGATCTTTGCCGTGGCCATCCGGCCTGCTTCCGGACCGGTATTCTGGAGCTTCATGGAAACGTACCCCTCCGAACCTGCTGCAATCAGGTCGGGTGACAATTCCACGACATCGATCTTCATCTGCGGTTTGATTCTGATGGTTAAGGGAATGGTCTTTTCTTCGGTGTTATAGGTGAACTGGAAGGTATCCCCGCTCTCCTGAACAATCGGCCGCAGATACTTGTACTTGATCGTGAGCGGCAGCTGGTATTCTCCGGTTGTTGCATTGTCCGTGATCTTGGCAACGAAGTTTACGGCCACCGGCTTTCCGGTTCCCTGGATGTCCCCGACCATCTGCGGGTCGGTCTTGATGACAATATCGTTGTTTCCGGATGCAAGCCCGATGTTGACCAGTTTGGCGGTTGAGGGGAGATCCTCGGGTTCGATCGTTCCCCAGTTGAGCTGTTTCAGTTCATTCAGGCCGGTATTCTTGACCAGGACCTGTATGGTTGCATTCTGCCCAGGGACATATTCATTGACCCCGCTGATGGAAGCGGAAAAGACCGGGCTTCCCTCGGTATATTTTGTTGCAGCAAAGACCGGTGCAACAATCGCACTGCATATCATCAGGGCGACAAGTGCGATGGCTGCGTGGTGGTGCCACGAGAGACTGGTATTTGTCATCTGCAGCCTCACTGGAGTCTCTTCTTCCGGTAGATGAGATACCCTATTGCAACAACGATGATCGCAACGAGCCCGATGAGAAGCGGGCTGCCAAGCAGCTGGGAGACTATGCTTTTGCCTTCGCTGACGTTCACGGTAACCTTGATGGGATCCGAGGTCACGGAATTGTCCAGGGCATCGCGGTACTTCACTTCGGAATCGATTCCGTACTCTTTGATGGATGCCGTCTTGTCAGCGGTCACGAGGAATGAGGCGGTCTTGGTCACTCCTGGTGCTATGTCTCCGAGATATGCGGAATCATCGTTGCTGGTGAAGGGATCCACCATGCTTACCCGGGCCTGGGCCTCGTATGCAGTTGCCCCGCCGGTATTGGTATACCGGACCGTGATCACTTTCTTCTGCCCCGGTGCAATGGGCTCGGGATCTGCAACAGCCAAAAACTCGATCTTCTTTCCAACGGGAATCCCGATGGTCTCGATATTCGAGGAGACGGTATCCCCGTTGTGGTCTTCGTACTTTACCACGAGATCGAGCGGATAGGTCTGGGCTTCTGCGGCTTTGTCAACCGTTGCTTTGAACGTGCAGTTTACCGTTCCGCCCGAGACAAAGTCCCCGACATACACGCGGCCTTCCGTGGGGATGACCGGGCTCTGATCGTTTCTTACAATGGTTACAATGGCTTTTGTTGCATTCTCATGCCCGATATTTTTTACAAGAAGCCGGATGTATCCTTCTGTACCTGCATTCATGCTCTGGACATCGGTCGAGATGACCTTGGTCCTGACATCTGGTTTGACGTTTATGGGTATTGTCTGGGTCTCGGTTTTTGTCTTGTAGGAATATTCGATGGTGTCCACGCCGTACTGGTAGGCATCATACATGTACGTGTAGTTGAGCACAACCGGAATGGCATACGTCCCGGCGGGAGTGTCTGATGGAATCCGTACGGTAAACGTACCCGTGGCGGTGCTGCTCGCCTTGAGATCCCCGAGCACCTGGGGATCTGATTTGATGATGAAGGGGCTGTTGCCGGGTTCAAGCGTTACAGTGAGGAATTTTGCCGTATTTGCCAGGTCATCGCGATCAACAATGCTGGACTTTGAGATCTTGAACTCGTTGAGCCCGGTATTTTTCACAACAACCGGGAGCTTGACGTCCTGGCCCGGTGCAAATTCATTTGTCCCGGACAGCGATGCAGACAGTACTGGACTGCCAGCCATATACTGATCCCCGGCATATGCAGGGCTTACAAAAATACACGCAATTGCAATGCCGGTGAGGATCAAAACGGCAAGGATCTGGTTATTGTGATATCGCGCCGGTATCCTGAGTGCGCGATCCATATTGAACTGAGCTCTTTTGAAGGCCATCATATAAACTCACGATTTACCCTTTGTGAGTATACATGTTGCCTCAAATTTTATTTAAATTTTATCCTTATGGACTATACATATTTATCAGAAATTAAACATGGATCGTGCGAATGGATCCCTGCATCCGGGCCTTCCGATCCACGGTTTTCAATCGGTGCATCACAATCCGGATGAGATAGTATCCGATTTTCTGAGAAGATTGTATTCAGCAATCAAAAAAGGATCGAACCTGAACAATTGAGCCGGATTATGATGGTGGGTGATCATTCATCCCATGATCCGGATGACCCTCATAAGCTGCAATGGAATGATAGCCGCATGCAAAGGGATTACCGGCTGGTACAAGCCGCATTCCGCTGCCTGTCCGAAACGGACATAGTAAAAAAAAGTGCAGTATCAGATGGTGATCTGCGCCAGTGCATCGTAGGCCATCTTCCTGAACACGGCGGGATCGATGGTGGGATACTGCTCTTTTGCCTTTATCACATCGGGTGCAGCTCCCGCTGTGCAGTTATCGATCCGGTCCAGGGTCCTCTCGGCGGCATCCAGAACCCAGAGATCCCGGGTCTCCTTGTCCACGACCGTTATCGATTCTACCCGGACTGAAACAAGGAACGACCCATCTGGTTTCTGGTACAGGTTGGGTTTTCCGATTACGGCAACAAACGCGGGCGTCTCGATCTTGGCGAGTTGCTGCATTGCCTCGGGCTGGTAACTTCCGGCCATAACAAAGAACGTGCCGCTCGGGTCAACGACTCTTCCCCGGTAGAAGACGTTCTGTTCTCCCTGCCGCTGCTTCTCGGTCAGGGTGCCGACCAGGAAGATCCGGTTGCAGCGCTCCCCGGTGGGCAGAAGCGCGAAGGTCGGGCTCTTCTCGTCCTCACCATCCTTGAACTGGTACCGGCATTCCCGGAGTTCGCCGGCAAAGACCCGACGGGCCGGTTCGCGCTCGAACGAACCTTCCCTGCGCCCCATCTCGCTGCTGTTCATGCTCATGATGCACCCCCGGCCCGGTTCAACAGCCGGGTGTGTTCCGTGCTCTCAAACCGCGAGTTTTCGCATCTGTTCACGAGCAGGCGGCCATCGATCTCGCGGCCATGGCAGGTGATGTACCGGCCAAGCACTTTCTCGCGCATCTGAAGAAATACCTCGTCCATGCCCAGCGGGTTGTTCTCCGCTATCTCCTTTGCTGCATCGAGATTGATCCCTGTCAGGGCTTCAACGGCATCCCGCTGGAGCAGGATGCTGTGGGTTTTTATCCCGTCATCGAGCCATCCCTTGATCCGCAGATCATAGACGAACTTGGGCTGAATCTCGTGAATCGGGCAGTAGTTCTGGCGCGAGAGGGCGCGGTTGCATCCCTCGACCGGGCACCGTTTGATGATCCCGGAGCCCGGGGCGATATGCACGACCGAACCCCGGAATGCTGCCTCCCCCCCGCTCACGGGGATGTCCCCTTCTTCCTGGAGGACCGTTGCTGGGTTCAGGTTCAGCGAGAGGCGCCCGTTGAATTCGTCGACCTGTGCGTAAAAGACATTATAGACTGCCCCGACCGCAAGGGTCTCCTTGCCGGGTTCTTTCCAGATGACAAACTTGACCGTCCCGGTCTCGTCGCCGATGAGTCCCGACTGGAGCATCCTCTCATGGGTGGCATCCCATTCCTGGACAACCTTTCCCCGGATACTGGCGATCCCCTTGCGCAGATCTTTTATTGGCGCCGGGGCCGGGATCAGAGCCCGGTCTTCCCCGATCTCCTTTATGGTTGTGCCGGAGTGGATCTTCAGGTTCGGGATATCCCGGTACTCGTCCACAACGGCCGACTCGATCCGGTACCAGGTTCCCTCGGCCATGACCGGTGCACTCGCCTTGGCCCAGGCAACGAACCGGATCGCCCCGGACTCATCGGCAATGATCCCGCTCTGGGCAATTGCGGGGGAGACCGGCGGCGAGAGCGAGACTACCTTTCCCACGATCGTCACCCACTCGCCGGATGCGGCTTCTGCAATCTTCCGCTCTTCTGTCCCGCTGCCGGTTTTGGCCGGCCCACCGGATCCTCCCAGGGGGATGTTGAACTCCTTTGCCAGTTCGTTTGTCACCGTCCGCTCAGCCTCGGAGGGCTGGACGCCGAATTCCTGCACGAGCCGGCGGAGCTTGCTCTCGATCTTCTGGAGATCGGGCGTCTGTCCGCTTTTTGAAACCTTTCGGGAGATTCTGTCTGCTGCTTCGGAAAAATCCATCTCTTACATCTCCAGTGTTAGTCCGGTTTTACCCGGATTATATAGGGTGACCATGCATAGTGAAAGTGTCGCATTGGATCCCCCGTCGCCGCTATGGTGAGGTTTATGTACCCAAACGATGACTTAGATGATACTATGTCTGAAATAACCGCTGACAGTACCATCTATGATCTTCTCAAGGCCAAGCCCGAAGCCACGGAAGCCCTCTTCAAGTTCGGCATGGGCTGTGTCGGGTGTGCTATTGCAAGGGGCGAGACCATCCGGGAAGCTGCCGAAGCTCACGGTATCCCACTGCCCGAGCTCCTCAAGGCGCTTGACATCAAAGAGTAAGACAAAATAGATCGATTAATCTCTCTTTTTTGCTGCTGAAACGAGTTTCAGCTCCCCGAGCAGTGCTCCCGGGTACTTTTTCAGATAACCGGCGGTCTCTGTGTCGTGCAGGAGCGTGCAGGTTGCACAGTTCCAGACTTTTCCCCCGCTGGCGCTCTCGACCCACTGCCCGAGGCTCTCGTCCCTGCATGGGTAAAACGGGCAGTAGCAGAAGTCGCAGGCCTGGCCCGGGAAATGGCAGGGATAGTAGGGGCATTTCTCCGGCACCCACTCGATCCAGTGCCCTCCTCTGAACCGGCTGAAGATGAAAAACGCCGGCCGGCCGGCTGCAATTCCCGCATCGTGCCGGCGAAGGGCTTCCGGAAGACCGTAGCTGATCGCCTCGCCGATTCTCATTCCCGGGGCAGTATCCCGGCCGGCTGCCCGGTGGCGGGTGTCGCCTTCGCAGGCAATGATCACGCCATCCGCCGGCGTTCCTGATGCGGGGAGGTCGAGCGCCCGGAGAGCCTCCGTCTTGGCCTCGGTTGCGATCATGATGGCTTCCAGAAGCGCAGCGTCATCGAAGCCTTCCGTGCTCGTGACAATGATGCTGATGCCTCCCGATCCCGCCGGGGGCTCGCGGCGGATGCCGGCCGCGATAAAGACCGTGATGAAATCATACTGAAGGATACAGAACTGGTTTGCGGGAACCGGTGACAGGAATCCGGTATATTCGGATCCCAGACCGGCCCGGGATGCTGCTCTCCCAAGGATCTTATCCGGATCTTCACCGGCATTCCCTGCGGAATCCGTTGTGTGGTAAAGAATGGCCGGTACGGAACGGATTCCCCCGCAGATGCCGGTGCTTGCAGCGCGGAACGATCCGCGGATGAAAAGAGTATTGGTATCGGTATAATATCTCATGCAACCGAGTAGCGCATCCGGTCTTTGAGTTCCTGCTGTTTGCCTGCATTCCAGCCGGAAACGTCCTGCAGGTACCCGGTGACCCGGCTGACCTGCACCACATCGTGCGAACCGCATTCGGGACAGACAGCCTGGCCGCAGAGCGGACAGTACTCGATGCCCGAGATGATCTCGTGGGTGCAGTGGCAGTGGTCGAGCGGGCACATCACTTCCAGGTGCGTCTCCCCGCAGTTGGGGCAGGGGTTCTGGTCAACGATAAGGTGGCAGGTGTGGCACTTGAATTTACGGTCCTTTTCAGGAATATCCTCGAGTTTCTTGTATCTACCAGCAAGTGTCCGTTGTTCCGCCGTCCAATCCATACTATAACATCGTGCAGGTCATTAATAAATATTTAGAACCTGCAGGTTCGATGAACTGCGATTTCACCCACTTAAAAGCGCGCATATGCTGATCTGGCCGCAAAAACCCGTCATTTAAATACAACAATAAAATCAGGATGATATCTGGGGCCGGTTTTCACAACAGGGCAGAAAACCGGGGATCAGATCCGGAGAAAAATATATACACCACCAGCCGGTTGCACCGGAATCCCGGCCGGACCCGCGAGAGGCACGCGGATTATTTCCCTGATCTTATATGGGCAAACCCGCTGGCCGCTGCGCCCGGGTCCGCGGCCTCGTAGATTGCCCGGCCCACGATGATGCCATCGACAACCGATGCGATCGCTGCCGCATCGCCTCCCTGTGCACCGACCCCGGGAGAGAGGATCTTGCGGGTTCCCACGATCTTCCGGAGTTCCCGCACCCGCTCCGGTCGGGTGGCCGGCGCTATGATCCCGTCGGCCCCGCACTCCATGGCCAGGTGGGCGATCTTTTCTGCTGCACCCCCGTGGAAGAACCCGGTTGCCCCCGGGTGGCTCATCTCGGCCACGACAAAGCAGGCCCCCCCATAATCGAGCGAGACATCCACGCAGGCCTGGACCGAGTCTTTGCCGGTGAACCCATGGCAGATGATCGAGGCAAACCCGGCATCGAAGACCTGTTCGGCAATGAGCCGGTTGGTATTAGGGATGTCGGCCACCTTGAAATCGGCGATGAGCGGGAGATCGAAATCCTCCAGATCCCGGGCAATGGCAAGCCCTGAGGAGAGGATGAGCGGGTATCCGAGCTTTATTGCATCGATATGGGGAGCGCAGGCATCTGCAATCGCTATGGCTCTCTTCTTATCAGTTGCATCGAGGGCAAGGATCAGGTCAGCCATGCTGCAGCCGCTCCATTACTGCAGCAACCAGCACCGGGAGCGTGATCGTTGCATCCCCATACACCGTGACTGCCTGGGCTTCCTCGGTAATCTTGCCCCATGACCGGGCCTCATCCAGCGTTGCGCCCGAGAGTCCGCCGAGATCCGGGCGGTCGCCGGTCAGCTGCACCGCGTAACTGAATCCGTTCGGGGTCATGAGCATGCTCTGGAGGATGAAGTTCTTCGGAACGCCTCCCCCGACCAGGAACGCCCCGGCCTTCTTGATGTTGAAGCAGCGGTCCATAAGGGCCGGCATATCGGCAAATGCATCGACCGTCACTTTGTTTGTCTGGGAGAAGAGCCAGTACTGGAGCCCGATCATCGAATCCTGCACTGCGGGATTATAGACCGGTACATTGTTCCGGGCAGCGGTGTGCAGGATGCCGGACTTCGTGTGTTTCCCGATATGGGCAAGGAGTCCTGATATGGAGATGGAACTGCCGGGCTCGAGTTCCCCGAAGACGCCCTGCATGAACTCCTCGAAATGCTCGAACGCCTCGTTGGGGAGATACACATCATAGATGCGGTTGATCTCGTCGTGGCGGAGCTCGATGTCATTGCAGAAGGCAGTACCGTGGAAGTGCCGGCAGCCGATCGCCTCTATGATATCGTGGGTGAGGTTTGCGCCGGTTGATACGAGCACATCGATGTGCTTTGCCCGGATCAGATCGGAAACGATCCCGCCCATCCCCGCAGGCACCATGGCCCCGGCCAGGCCGAAGAAACGGGTGGTCTCCGGATCCCGGAGCATCTGTTCGTAGATGTCTGCTGCCCGGGACAGGGATCCGCCGTTGTATGCCCCGGCCTCCCCCATGGCCCTGACCAGTTCGTTGACCGTCATGCCCGGCTTGACATGGAGCTGGGTGACCGGTTCATCGCATGGACGTGTCATGATTCTCCCCCAATAGTGCCGGTATATTGGCTGTCCGGCCTGATAACTGTGTTTGGATCCCGGCACTCCGGGTCCGGGATGGAAAAAAGGATCCTGTATGCGGGCTATTCCAGTTCAAGTTCCCGCCGTGCTTCATTGAGCTGCCTCTGCTGGTCGGTGCTGAGGCGCGGGTACTCGAGCCTAAGTCCTCCAATCGCGGCAGTAATCGCCTCAGCAACAAAGGTCCGGGCAACCCACTTGTAGTCCGCGGGCACGATAAACCACGGGGCATAGTCGGTCGATGTTGCCGAGATCATAGCCTCGTATGCGCGTATGTACTTGTTCCAGTACTGCCTCTCGGCAAGATCGTCGGCAGAGAATTTCCAGCATTTCTCCGGGTGATCGAGACGGTTTAAAATCCGCTGTTTCTGTTCATCTTTTGAGATATGAAGGAAGAATTTGAGGACGACCGTACCGTTCCTGACCAGGTGCTTTTCAAAGGCATTGATATCCTTGTACCGGGCATCCCAGAACCCTTCGTTATCCGGACCTATCTTTTTGGGGAGCATTTCCATCCGTTCCGGGTGGACCCTGATCACCAGCACATCCTCGTAATAGGAGCGGTTGAAAATACCGATCATCCCTCTCTCAGGGAGAACCCGAGAATAACGCCAGAGAAAATTATGAGCATGCTCCTCGCTGCTCGGGACCTTGAAACTGTGAACGGCACATCCCTGGGGGTTCACCCCGGACATAACGTGTCGGATCGTGCCATCCTTCCCGGAAGTATCCATACCCTGAAGAATGATGAGCAGGCCGTACTGCTTCGATGCAGCCAGGAGCTCCTGGGCTTCAGCAAGAGCAGTCCTGTCTTTCTCAAGCATCTGGGTAAGGAGTCCTTTTGCCTTGTCTTCCCCAAGGTTTTTCAAAAAATCGTTATGAGCCCATCCGGTCTTGTATTTTTTCAACTGCACCTTTTTGCTTGTTCTGACCATGAATGGCCTGAGGTATTCTTTCGTATCGGGTCCTTTGATCTCCATGGACTTCTCCTGGTATAAATGCAAAACCGCATTGAGGAATCTCAAATTCCGGCTTCGTTTTTGTTGTCGCTCTCCTAATCAGCCCTTGCATCGCGGCCTATAAAATACGATCGGACCGATTGAGCCTGAAAACAGCACACCCTGCAGAGGGTATGTCAATCTGAAAAGAATAAAAAAATGGACCCTGAAAAATCAGGCCGCTACAATCGCCTCGCCCTTGTGCATCAAAAGGCCGGTGATGAGGCTGATGATACCCAGGATCAGGCAGTAGATTCCGATGAGCAGGATGAGGACGAGCGATCCCTCTCCCGGGATCGGGGCAAAGCCGATCAGGATGCCGAAGAGCACGGCGAAGAACCCGCTGACCCCCAGGAGGACCCGGAACGGCATCTCCTTGAGCGAGAACGCGATGACCAGTTCGGCGATACCGGTTATGATCGCCCAGGCAGCTATCAGGATGGTTAAGGCCACGAACATCATGAATGGCGATACGAACATGAGGAGGGCAATGACGACACCGATGATCGAGAGGATGAGTATCCCCCAGTGAACCTTGCCGGACTCGCTGATGGAGATCGCACCGGTGATAATAGAGATGATCAACAGGAATATCCCGATGATGTAGGCAAAGACGGCCTGCATCCCGACCGGCAGCGTGAAGCAGAGGATCCCGATGATCAATGCAAAGATACCGCGGGCAAGCAGCCCGCCTTTTGTGAGAATTTCCACTTCCATAATGGATCAGGTTTGAATCAGCGCGGAATGCTATATAACCGTTATTATTTTCAGCGGCGAGACCGGTTACTTCGATAAAATCATGAATGATTGGATAGATGCAAGCTTCGGTAAGTGAAAATTATCTCCGCAAACAGGTTTCAATCCGATACAGGAAAATCCCGGCTCATGGTTTTTTAGTTCGCCAGTACTATTATTCCTGAGGGACATCCCCGCCACACCATACCACAGGAGCTCGTGAGCGGGTCAGTGCCGGGGAGGATATTTCCATAACAGAAAAAGTCGCATATCTGGAGGGATTGAGAGGAATAGCATCATTTGCCGTCTATCTCGGTCACCTGTTCCCGCTCTTCATCGGGATCTCCATGATAAGCATCGCATTTGGAACCTGGCGCAGTTTTTCCGTTTGTATTTTTTTTGTACTGAGTGGATTTGTCCTTACCAGTGCATTTTTCAGCTCAGGCGGGCAGGAACGGCTCGTATCAGGAGCGGTCAGGAGATATATCCGACTTCTCGTCCCCATCGCGGCGGTTCTTTTCGTGATTTACATCTTCATCTGTCCTGGATTGAACGGGCTTGGGAACATCAATGCGTTTGGAGAAATGATCTATCAGATGTTCTGGGGTGTGTTTTTCCAGAGCCAGACCACATTTACCTCTCTTGAAAACAATTATACGGGGACTCTGTGGACAATGACCGTCGAGTTCATCGGGAGTTTTATTGTCTTTGCCTTTGCCTCCCTGTTCGGAAACCTTCGTAACCGGTGGATATTCTATATGGTTGCCATTCTCGTATTCCTGCAAACGTATTTTCTGGCGTTTATCCTTGGAATGGCCCTTGCAGATTTGTATACCGGCTCATCCCGGGAGAATTACCGGATCAAAAACACCCTTTCTGTGGTATGTATCGGGGGTATCGGGCTGTTTTTTGGTTCCTATACATTCCTCATTGCCGGCATGGGGAATCTCCGTAGCAACATTGAGAGTATGGCAACGGCCGCCTCTTCCGTACTTTCGTTTGGATACCCTTCACTTTTTCAGCAGGGAATAGCATCGATAACCGAGCTCCTCTACATCATCGGTGCTTTTCTCCTCCTGCTCTCGCTTCTGAATTCGCAATGGTTCCAGACCGTTTTGTCTGCAGGCATACCGGTGTTTCTGGGGAAAATCTCGTTCTCCCTTTACCTGATCCACATGGCGGTAATTTTTATTTTTTCGTCAGTAATTTTCAGGCTGTTTTTCCAACAGCCCTCGCTTGTTGCAGGGTTTTTCATGACCATCCTCACAACACCGGTCCTGCTCGGTGTTTCCTACCTTATGTATAGATATGTTGATCAGCCGGGGATTGCACTCTCGAAATGGGTATATAACCGCTACTTTGTTGTACCATCACATGAGCAGGTTACGCAGCCCGGACCGTGATCTCCATCTCCGCGATCTTCCGGTACAGCTGCGCTGTCTTTGACTTTGTCCAGCGATCGAACACGAGCGACTGGAACGGCTGCCAGATGGTCACCCAGCAGAAGATCACGAGCACCTGCTCGAGAACCTCCGCAAGTGCATCCCCCTTGAACTGCGAACAGATGGCAATGCCGATGAACGAGGGAATGCATACGGCGACCGTCAGCCGGATCTCCCGGAGCCCGACCCTTGCGGTAAGTTTCGAATCCCGCTGTACCTCCTCGGCCCGGAGCAGGAAATGCTTACGGATCGCGGAAGCGATCGCAGCCGGTCGGTCCGGTGTCAGATCGGATGCCGGGAAGAGGATCTCAATATGATCACAGAGCGCTGCATGCTTTTCTTTCTGCGCCGCCAGCACCTGACGGAAGATCTCACTCTCGGCCCGGTCCGATACTTCACGGCCGCTCTCGGGCGTTGGATCATCCGCATCATAGAAATGAGCAATTGTCCGGAACGCTACCGATGCGCTGTTCTTTTTCTGGTTGTCAGGTCTTGGCATTTCTCACATCCCATCATCCTTAATCGTGTTTCAGCCAGCCGAGATTGAAATAGACCCAGGCGGTCAGGATCATGACAAGACTCACGACCGTGACCATCTGCACGAGCGTTGCCGGCCAGGGGTTGCCGGCCAGGTTCATGCCAAGGAGCCCCCCGACGATAGCCGGGGCCATGGTGAGTGCGGTGAGGACTGCAAGGATCTTCATCACGTGGTTCATCGAGAATGAAGTCGTGTTCAGATAAAAATCCACCATCCAGGTAAAGGAATCAGATGCATGCTGGGCATTATTTGCAAGCAGGGAACACCGGTCGATCAGGGCGCGGAGCCGCCCCTCTTCCGGAGTCCCTTTGCCGGAGAGCTCCACGATGTTCTCGGCGATCTCTTCAAGGGCTGTCTTCGTGTGGAGAAGCCCGGAGATGATCCGGGAGAGCGCCTTCTGGTCATTGTACATCATGGCAAGGAAATTCGGAGGGAGCCGGTTCATCGGCTGCACTTCGAGATATTCCAGCTGCTCCTCCGCTGCAAGGATAAGACCTTCGAGCGTGCCGAGTTCTTCCCGGACGATAAGATAGAGGATGCCGGGGCCGGTGAGGGGGATCTTCTCGGCACCGGCTGCGGCGATCACCTTGTCCGGTACCGCAAGCTTCGAGCGGGAGAAGGTCATCACGCCATCCCGGTCATAGGCTGCCAGGATGCCGTCCCAGGAGATCCGCCACGCCATCCCGGTACCCGACTCCTGCACGAGCCGGGGGATCTTGACAAAGACCGTGGTCAGGTTGCCGGCTATCTCCGCCCGGGTGTAGGCATGCTCCCGGAGTTTCACGTCAAGCGTGTAGGCAGGAACAGCGGTGATCCTGGAGAGGGTGTCGAAGTCGGATCGGTTCAGTTCTGAAAAATCGATCCACCGGCCCCGGTGATCGAGAGGTGTGGCAGGACTCTTTATTGTCACGGTCTCCCATGCCGGCGACGATGCTGTGAGGGGAAGGGACCGGACCTGCATCTTCTCCCCGGTCTGCCTGCCGGCCTGGCCGGATATTTTTCTCTCCAGGTGCCGGCTGACGGTCTTACCGCCCAAAAAGAGGATCTGGACCGCCTGCATGACGCGGAGCACCCGGAAATACCGGGCAATGCCGTATCCCGAACCGATGACGAGAGCAATGGCCGGTACCACGAGGATGGCCAGGTACAGGATGTTCCATGGCGAGGATACGTACCCCCACCGGTCTTCTGCAACGGCAAGCCGGCACGCGTACTCCAGGATGAAGAAGAACCAGATCGCCACATCGAGGATGGCGAGGAACGACGAGAATGCCGGCGGAAGTCCGGTAAAATCCATGAGAAGCAGGATGGGGATGAGCAGGAGTGCAAGGCCCCCCATCACCTGCTCGCAGAAGATGCCATCCACGGCCTGCCGCAACCGGCCCGCCCGCTCCTTTCTGCCCATCTCATCCCAGTCCTGCCATGGGGCAATGTGCATGCTTGTAGAATCTGCGTCCCAGGAACCAGGCAGCCCTTCCGGATCCGGATACGTTCTCTTTCTCTCTGGCATGGCAGGCATCGATGCTCCTTATGACACATCCGCAATGGCCGGGATGGCTTGTATGAACGATCGTCATCGCCCTTTTGATTTATAAATACCGTTGCGTGCCTCCCCCCGGTGGTTCAAATCCCGGGGCCCGGGGTCTCGCATCTCCTGTTTCACCGGAGAAAATTTTTCGCTATGGCCTTCTGTTCCCGGAGAAATTCATGAGGAAGGGTTCTTATGGAGAAAAAGACATCTCCTTTCATTTGGTTCTGATAGGCATGAGTGAACATTCTTTGTCCCAGAAAATGTCCCCCAAAGACCTGATGATAGTCATCGTCATCTCGCTTGGCTCGTTCATGGCAGGTCTCGACGCCACGATTGTCAACATCGCCCTCCCGGCGATTGCTAAATCGTTTGATGTATCAACGGTTGCCGTTTCCTGGGTACTCAATGCGTACCTGATCATCCTTGTCAGCCTGCTTCTCGCAGCATCCCGGCTTGGGGATATGAAAGGGTACCGGAATATTTTCCTCGGCGGGTTTGCCCTCTTTACGCTCGGCTCGGCGCTCTGCGGCCTTTCACCCACCCTGGATATCCTGATCCTCTCCCGCATGCTCCAGGCGATTGGCGGGGCGGTCATCTCGGCCCTCGGGGCGGTCATGGTCACCTCTTACCTATCGGCCTCCCTTCGCGGCCAGGCCCTCGGGATCGTTGCCATGTTCACCATGCTCGGGGCGGCCCTTGGCCCGGTTATCGGCGGATTTCTTACGAGCTCCTTCTCCTGGCAGTACATCTTCCTCGTGAACCTGCCGGTGGGGATAGTCGCAATCATTCTCGGCATGCACTTTCTTCCACGGCGCGACCCCGTTGATCCGGAAGCCCGGATGGATCACACCGGCATCGTGTTCGTTTTTGTCGCGCTCGGGACCCTCATCTTCGGGCTGACAACCCTTGAAGGGGCAGCTCCGCTCACGGGAGTAATGGCGCTCGTTGTCTCGGCAGTGTTCTGGGTCCTGTTCTTCTTACGGGAACGGAGCACAAAGGCGCCGCTCATCAACCTTGACCTCTTCTCAAACCGCGGGTACGCGCTCCAGAACATCAACGTGATGCTGATCCAGATGGCGATGGCAGGCGTCATGATCATCATGCCGTTCTACCTGGAACTGGTCAAAAAGATCCCCGCGGGCGATGCCGGGACCATCCTGCTCGCCCTGCCCATAGGCATGATCCTTACTGCGCCCCTCTCCGGCAAGATCTCGGATGTGATCGGCACGAAAAAACCGATCATCACCGGTTTTGCCCTCTGTACGGTTGCCCTCTTCTTCCTCTCCGGCATCTCTGTCCACACAAGCGTGGGGCATATCGCCATCTACCTCTTCCTGCTGGGAGCCGGCACCGGTGTTGCCTTCTCGCCGCTGAACAGTGCGGTGATGGGCGAGTGCCCGGCCAAGGACCGGGGGTCGACAAGCGGCCTGGTCAAGATGATGACCAACCTCGGGTCCTCGCTCGGGGTTGCAACGGTGATGCTCGTCGCAACGGCCGCGGCAGGACCAAAGCTCGCCCATGCCTCGGTGCATTCACTGGCGGCAGCGGATCTTGCCGGTGCATTCGATGTCACGTTCCTCTTCTGCATGGCGCTCGAAGTGATCGGCATCATCCTCATGCTCGGCGTTGCGGCAAAAGAGCCCTCGGGCGAGAGCAGCGAACCGGGAATCGGGATATGAAAATCCGGGACCACGGTTTTTATTTTTATTTTTTTCACGCACGCACGTTTTCGCGGGATGGGATTTTTGCCAACGGGTATGGATGCGATGCCGGCCCGTCTTTCCTGAATCCTGAGATTGCAGCATCCAAAAAAAATGAAAACCGGGCCCGGGTACCTTGACCCCCGGCCCGAACGTATCGTTATCTCCCTTCCTCTTCCAGCAGAGTTTTGATATCGATCCAGATGATCAGCTCGTTCTTCTCTCTCTCCTGAAGCTTCACTTTCTTTTTGATGATACCGAGGATGGCGGAATTCTCGCTGCCCATGGATGCGGATGTATAATCCACCTGCGACTCCTCGAACGTGGCAACGGTTGTGACGTCATCGACCAGGATGCCGGTCTTGACCCGGGTGACGGTGCTGTCCAGGACAATGATGCGTGAATTGTCCTGGTTCTCCAGGCCGGCTTCCGGCAGGTTCAGCCGGTACCTGAGATCCACGATCGTGGTGATCTCGCCCCGGAGATCGATGATCCCCTTGATATAGGAAGGCACGTTCGGAAGCTTTGTTATGGTTGTGTACTCCACAACCTCCCTGACATCGAACAGGTTGATGGCAAACTGCTCGCTTCCCAGGGCAAAGACCACGACATGAATGGCTCCGTCCTTTTTTACTGCTTTGGCCGGGGACTGTGCTCCACCCGCCCCCGCTGTTCTCTCTGCTGGTTCCGTAGTCATGCTCTCTCCTGTCCGTCAACGGTGGACTTCCTGCCCGCCTCGGTCTCCCTGAATATCCGGGAAACCGGATCCGACTTCCGCATCCCGTACCGAAAATCCGCGGTCTGGTGATTCTGTTGTTGTCACGGGACCTCTTTAACCATTGTATTTTGCGATACCCGGCCCGGAAAAGCGCGACAAAGATATCGCCGTACAGACAAATAGTACCCCGATGAAGGGAGAAGCTGGATCCGGCAGGAGTCTTTTTGCATCCCCGCCCGGCCAGCCGGCCGCTCTTCTCTCCCGCCTCCTGTCCGCCCGCGATCGTCTTGCACGAACCCTTGTCCGGGACGCTCACGCGGTCACCGATCCGGACCTGAATTTTATTCCCGTGTCGGCACTTTTCCAGATCCTGTTCCTGAAGACCGGCCAGGAGTCCGGGTTTGCTGAACCCGGCACGCTCGCAGCCCTTGCGGGATCGGACGGGATAGCAGACCGCATGGCCCGGGCCTGCTCGGATGCCGGGCTCTTCGGCTCTTTTTTTGAACATGGACCGGGCACTTCCCGTACCCTTCCCCCGCTGCCGGACGAACCCCTCCGGGCGATCATCCGGGAGATGGATGAACCGGATGTTCCTGCTCCATTGGCCGGTCTCGCCCTTGAAGAGCTGGCTGCCGTTCTTGAACAGTTCCTCGGGACACGGATGCAGGCAGCGGAAGGCTGCCGGGTGGATCGCGCCGGTAAATCGGCCCTTCTTTACACAGGCACGCTCGATGTTCCTCCCCGGGCGATCGTTGAATCGGTTGTGCGCGAGGCAATGAACCCTGAAGCCCGGGATGCCGGTGTGGAACGAGTCCTCGATCCGGCCTGCGGCTGCGGGATCTTCCTCCTCTCCGCGTACCGGAACTCCGCCCGCAGGAACATCCGCCCTTATGATTCACAGAATCCCCGCAAACACCTGCCGGACCGGGCAGTTGCTTCCGTTTTTGGTACTGACATTGATCCGGAATCGGTGAGTGCAGCACGCTTTGTCCTGCTGCTCGCGTTCCTGGAAGAGCAACGGCGCTCCGGCTGCGGCCCCGTCTCCCCTGAAACGATGCGCGAAGTCTGTGCCTGCTTAACAGAGACCATCCGGTGCGGCAACTCCCTGATTGGACCGGATTATTTCTCCCAGAAACCGGTCTTCCCGTTCAATGCGGACGAGCGCCGGAAGGTCAACCCGTTCAGCTGGCAGGAGACGTTTCCTGAGATTCTTGCCAGTGGCGGGTTCGATGCTGTGGTGGGCGCACCGCCACCCTACCGGCCGTTTGCCGTTCCGGCCCGGGAGGAATACTTCCAGACCCATTACGATATCTATGCCCCATCGGCCGGGCTGTACGGTTACTTTATCGAAAGAGGCCTGCGGCTGCTCCGGCCCGGCGGGACCCTTGTGTTCCTTCTCCCCGGAACACTCCTGCGGTCCCGGCCTGCCCGCCCGCTCCGGCGCTTCATCCTCTCCCGCCAGATCGAACGGATTGCCTGCACCGGCAGGACGCGTGTCCTGCCTGAGGGCGAAGCGATGATGTACAGCCTCACGATCCGGAACAATCCCCCGGAAAGACCGTTTGTCGTATCACCGGATGGCATGGGATCCGGGGAGGTCTCTTCCGGGCAGCACGACTTTTTGTTCGACCAGCGCCTGCTGGATGACGGGAGCTGGAAACTTGAGGATACGCGAACCGTGCGGATCCTTGAGAAGATTCATGCAACCGGAACTGCGCTCATCCATTATATCCTGGATGAGTTCGAGGCCGGCGTCCATCCTGTCCGGGACAATCCGCTGGTTGTTGATACGGAAACAAGAACCCGGCTGACCAAGCGGGCGTGGTGGGCTCGGCGCTTTTTTGTCCCGCTGCTGCGCCCGGCAGATATACGGCGCTATGTGCCGGGAAAACCGTCCCGGTATGTCATCCTTGTACAGAACTCCCGCGATCTCCGGAGATGCCGGGCACTGAGCGAATATCTTGAACAGGCAGCAGCATTTCCGGAACCCGACTCCGCCCGGGAACTTCCGGGGGATGGGGGAGAGCGATCCGCGGACCCCGCAGAGACCCGGTTCCCGGAACCCCCGGGGCCGAAGATCATTTTTTCCCTGTACCAGCACAGCCCGGCCTTCTCGTTCGATCCGGATGGTACGTATGCTCTCACAAGTACGCTTGCTGCCATTCCCCGGAACGATCCGTACCTTGCCGCAATCCTGAATTCATCGCTCGGCCGGTTTGTTGTCGCCCGCATCTGCCCGCTCACGGATCGCGGGTACCATGTCAGCACAGGAGCTCTCGGGAAATTTCCCGTTCTGGTTCCCGACTTCGACCGGCTCGCGGACAGGAACCGGCACGAAAAAATAGTTGCGCTCGTTTCCCAGCTCCTCTCGCTTCACCAGTATCTCCCGCAGGCCAAGACCGACCAGGAGCGCCGGCTCGTGCAGCAGGAGATCGATGTAACCGATGTCCGGATCGATGCGCTGGTCTATGAGTTGTACGGCCTTACTCCTGAAGAGATCGCCGTTGTTCAGATGTTATCGTCGTAAGACGGCGACCCCCTCCAAAAGGGTCATAGCGGCCTCCGGACAGCCTCTTTTTTTCAGCCACCCGATCTCAATTGTAAAAACGGGTGCCCTTTGCGGCCCGCTATTTTGCAGGTTGAAGCGGGGTTAATTGTTGCCCGATTTTAAAAATAATCCCAAAATGAACTATTTTCCGGGGGCGTGGACACCACATCCCCTCCAGCCGGAAATGAGGATCGTCCGTTTGGCAAACGGAGCATTTTACGGGCTTTTCTGACTTCAGCCCTTCTTCCGGTCTTCCGGGCGGGGTCGGATCTCGATCCGGTACGGGGCTCTCTTCCAGTACTCTTCCCGGAAATGGGTGTTCCGGTAATGCTCGGCAGTGTTCTCTTCTATCTCTGCAGTCGTGTCCGGGAAAATGCAGAATCGCCGGTACGCCCGCTCGTTCTGGGTCCGGATCCAGAGTTCGCGGAGAACGCACGGCGGGAGTGGAAGGGTCCGCATACCTGCAACATCGTCCGGTAACATCTTCTCAAGAATGCAGTCCTCGCCAAACCCGTACCGGAATTTCCTGAGCCCTACTGCAACCATCCTGTTTTTTCGGTACATCAGGCCATCGAATCTTACGGACGGGTCGGTGTTCTCCGCCCAGTGGTATCCCATCTTCTCGGCCAGCTTTTTTCCCTCGCCTTTCAGGTCTGCCGGTGCTCGTCCCCTCATGCTCTCATTCCTGTTCTTGTACAAAAAATTCTGAAATCTCTTCCATCGCATGAACCGGATCGCCCTGTTATCGGTCGGGGGCTGCCCGGGATGTATCTGGTCTATCCCCCCGGGAGATCGTGGCAGCGGGCTGCGGGCTGGACTTCTCCGCCTTCAGCGTAAAGACCGGCTTCTCCCGGTCGATCATGGTGGTTTCCCTGAATTTTCCGCGTATCATCCGGAAGCGGTGGAACGACCGGCTCCACGGGTACCGGATCCAGACCTCGCGGGGCATGTAGGGCGGGAACGGCAGCGCATCAAGGATCCGGAAATCTTTGAGGAAACATTCTTCACGAAGATCGTAGTCGCCCGGTGCATTGCGGCTCGTCCTGGTCCGGACGATCACGATGTCCGTGCTCCGGTACACCAGCGCATCGAACGGCATGTCTGCCTCCGGGTTCGGAACCCAGCGGTATCCCTGCCGCTCTGCAAATTTTTTTGCCCTGCGAGCGGTGATGTCTGGTCGTGGTACTCTCATCCCTCCTCCGAAAAAACCAATGGGGGTACAATTATTCTTTTTAAAATATTGTTAATCGATCAATAAAAAAGATACGCTTTTTGCTCCGGAAGCCATAGTCCCGTCCCGGTTCGCAGGGATACAGTTACCGGCCGGGAGACTCCCGGTACACTTCCTTCGGTATCGCGATCTCGAAGCGGGCTCCTGCGCCCGGTACGCCGGTCTCGCGGATCGTGATGCCGGTGATAGAAAGAATCTCCCGGGATATCGCCAGGCCAAGACCGGTGTTCTTCCCGAACCCGCGTTCGAATATCCTCTCCTTCTCCGCGGCAGCAACCCCGTTCCCGTCGTCCTCGCAGATGAGCGTATGGAGATCCCCGGACTCCTCCAGGGAGAAGCGGATGGTCGTGATCTTCCCGCCGTACCGGACCGCGTTATCCATCAGGTTGTACAGGACCTTGACTATCAGCGGATCGGCCAGCACCTCCCTGCCGGCCGGGAGCCCGTTTGTTGCGTGTATCTTCCCGAGCGGGGCTATGCTCACTGCAGCACGTACCACTTCCTGCAGGTCCTGCCAGGCCGGTTCCTGCGCACCAATGGTCTCGTAATCCTTGGCAAACCGGATCATGGCAGCGATCCGCTCTGCAGCGCCGCTCGCTTTCCTGCAATACTCCGCAAGCCGGGGATCGTGCAGCTCCGGCTCCATCAGGCTGAGAAATCCGGTCAGCACTGTCAGCTGGTTATTGATATCGTGACGGGTGATGCTGGAGAGGAGCGTGAGCTGTTTGTTCGCCTGCTCAAGGGCGGCGGATGTCCGGAAGAGCTCATCTGCCCGGGCCGTGAGCTGGTCTTCGAGCACTTTTTTTCTCGTGATGTCGATGAGGAAGAAAAGCGTTGCAGGAATGTCTCCGTACAGGACCGGCTTTCCTTTTGCAATCACCGACCTGTGCAGCCCGTCCCGGGTGAGAAGCCCGATCTCATCAAGGGGAACCTCGTGCCCTTCGTGCAATGCTTTCCTGAACGCAGAGATCCTGGTACAGGACTCCGCGCCAACGTGAGCGGTTAAGGGAGTGCCGATCATCTCTTCCGGCATATACCCCAGCGCCTTCACTGCAGCCGGGTTTACGTAAAGGATCGTTCCATCGCGATCGAACACGATAATATAATCCTGCAGGCTCTCCGCCCGCTCCGGATCGAACGGCTCCCGGCCGGTGGGTGCCGGCTCCCCCCGGCCATGCTCGGATATATTCCGGATGGAGATGAGGACTGCGGGCCTGCCGGAGTACGTGATGGCTTTTCCGATACTCTCCAGGGAAATTCGGTTCCCTCTGGCCGAGACAACCCGGTAGTGTGCGAAATGGGGATCATGGCCTTTTACAAGCTTGGCCAGGCCCGGGACGAGATCGTCCCGGGATTCGGGTGCAATGAACTCCATCACGTTCCTGCCAACCATTCCCGTGCGTGGATCGAGTTCCACCGTGCGGGCTGCGGCATGGTTGGCAAACAGGATCGTTCCCTCTGGATCGAGTATAAGGACCGCCTCAAGGGAATTCTCGACAATGGACCGGAATCTTTCCTCGCTCTCCCTGAGCGCTCTCTCCATCCGCTTGCGCTCCGTGATATCCCGGAGAATCCCGGCAACTCCTGCAGGACTGCCTTCGGCATCGTATATCCGGTTTGCACTCAAGGATGCGGTTGTCTGCGTCCCGTCCTGTTTCCGGAGCAGCAATTCGTAATCCCGGACAGCGCCTTTCTTTTCTATCTCATCGAGGAGAACGGTCCGGTCATCCGGGTTGATGTACAGGCATGTGGCCGGCCTTCCCAGCAGATCTTCCGCTTTCCACCCGGTCAGGCGGGTCAGGGACGGCGAGAGGAGCGTGATCGCCCCGCTCATGTCGGTCTGGTAGTAGAGATCCTCGAACGATTCAAAGATGTACCGGTACCGCGTCTCGCTCTCCCTGAGCGCCGTCTCCGCCCGCCTGCGTTCCGTGATATCCCGGACCGTCCCGATGAACGCCTTGAGGGATCCATCCGGGTTTTTGAGGGGCACAATCGTGATGAGGCAGTCGAACGCCGTCCCGTTGCGTTTCCTGAACTGCAGCGGGTGATCCGCGACATAGCCTTCCTGCTCAACGCGTTTGAGAAAGACTTCCCTCTCTTCGGGATGGGCATAGGCCGAAGCAACCGGGATTCCCATGATCTCTTCGCGGCTGTCGTAACCGAGCGTCTCCACAAGGGCGTCGTTACAGTCAATCCACCGGCCATCCGGTGTCGTGATGAAGACGCTGTCGCGTGTGGTCTTGAAGAACTGACGGTAGCGTTCCTCGCGATCCTTCAGCGCATCCTCAACACTTTTCCTCTCGGAAATGTCGGTCAGGAAGACGAGCGCGGCTGGCCGTTCGTCCCAGGCAATCACCACCACACTGAGCTCGACCCACCGGATGGTCCCGTCCTTCCGCAGGAGCCGGAAGACATACCGGCTCGGGAGGTTCTCGCCCCGGATCCTCCGCTCGTACCGGTCCACGACCATGGCGCGATCCCCGGGATGGATGAAGGTGGTGATCGGGTGGGAGAGCAGTTCCTGTTCGGGATACCCGGTCATCTCGGCAAGGCGCGGGTTCACCATCCGGAAAAGCCCGTCCTGGACCACGTAGATAGCCTCGCTGGCATGTCCGATCAGGTGGCGGTAGTCCCGCTCGCTCTTTCTGAGGGCCCGGATCGCATCCCGCCGGGACAGCGCGTGGCGGATCTTGTGCTCCAGTTCGGCGAACTGCGCCCGGGGATCCCCGCCTTTCTGGAGATAGAAATCAGCCCCCTCGTTGAGCGCCTCGATGACCACCTCCTCGCGCCCCCTGCCGGTAAAGATGATGAACGAGGTCTCGTTGCCCTGCGCCCTGAGGCGCCGGAGGAACGAGATCCCGTCCATCTCCGGCATCAGGTAATCGGAGATGATGACATCGTACTGATCTTTCTCCAGCCTGGCGAGCGCTTCCCTGGCCGACGTGAACGTATCAACCGCAAAGGCACCGTCCTGTTCCAGGAAGATTTTTGCAATTTCCAGAAGAGAGGGTTCGTCGTCCGCGTACAGAACCCGGATGGGATCCTGCGTCATTCGCCGCTCCTGTTCCTGCGCCACACTCCTTCCGGGGCCCTCATCTCGAACCGTGCACCCGTGCCCGGCACGCCGGTCTCCCGGATCGTGATCCCGGTCAGGGAGAGGATCTCCCGGGCAAGGTACAGTCCAAGACCGGTATTCCGGCCATACCCGAGATCGAAGATCCTCTCTTTCTCTTCTGCAGGTATGCCTCCGCCGTCATCTTCGCAGAGAATGAGCAGCTCGGATCCGGACTCCTGTGCCCCGAACCGGACTGTCGTGATCGCGACACCGTGCCGGACCGCATTTTCCATCAGGCAGTACAGGACTTTGGCGATGAGCGGATCGGCGAAGACTTCGTATCCGGGAGGAATTTCATTTACCCTTGCGATCCCGCCCGGCAGGGAGGTTTTTTCCATGGCTTCAACGAGCGTGCTGCAGTCCTGCCAGGCCGGGGCATCCACCCCTATCTTCTCGTACTCCCCGGTGAACTGGATCATGACCGAGATCCGCCGGGCAGCCTCATCGATCTTCAGGAAGTACTCGGCAAGACCGGGATCCGTTACTTTTCGCTCCAGGACCTTGCGGTATCCCTGGAGCAGGGTGAGCTGGTTGGTGATATCGTGCCGGGTGACACCGGAGAGGAGCGTGAGTTTCCTGTTTGCCGATGCAAGCGCCTGCACCGCCCTCCTCCGGTCGGTGATATCCCGGAAGTACCAGACCCGCCCGTAATATTTTCCCCCCTCTCCAAGCATTGGGGCCGAGAACCGCTCGATCGTCCTGCCATCCTTTACGTGGAGCTCCTCGAAACTCTTCTCCTCCCGGTGATCGTACAGGGACCTGATCCGGGACAGGGCGATCTCCGGATCGGGCAGCTGTTCCAGAACAAACCGGAGCACCGGCTCATCCACCCGGGCTGCAATGAGATCCTCGGGGATATTCCAGATAGCAATGAATTTCTGGTTGTAATGCAGGATCCTGCCTGATTCATCCACGACGAGGATCCCGTCAGGGGACGTCCCCTGCTGGGTTGCAAGGATACTATTGTTGAATGCAATCTCTTCATCCGCCCGCTTGCGCGTGGTGATATCCTGAATCATCCCCCGGATCCGGACCGGACTTCCCCAGGAATCTCGCTCGAGCAGGGCCATGGAATGGATAACTTTCGGTTCGGATCCATCCGCAGGATGAATGAGATATTCAATATCGTACGCCGCCCCCTTCTCGATCAGATCCTCCAGGGCCTGGTGAACCCGCTCCCGTTCCGGGATGAGATCTTCGATCTCTGCTAGCGGAAGGGATCTTGCAACGGGCGGGTAACCGAGAATAACGAGCCCCTCCTCCGATCCCCATATGGTCTCCGCCCCCACCTCGTACTCCCAGCTGCCGGTACGGCCGATCCTCTGCGCCATGCGCAGCCTCTCTTCGTTGATCCGGAGTATCCGTTCGCTCTCCAAAAGCCGGTCGCAGGACATCTTCAGCTCGCGCTGCTCCCTCTCCAGGTCCGCCTCCAGGCGTTTTCTGTCGGTTATATCGATGATGAATCCCTCAATTGCCTGTAACTCTCCCTGGGGCGAGAAGACCCCGAGACCCTGCTCCCAGACACTTTTTTCCGATCCGTCCGCGGTGAGAATCCGGTAAAAGATCTGGAACTTCTCGCGCTTCCTCACAGCCCGCCGGATCTGATCCCGGACCGGCTCCTGGTCATCCGGGTGAATGAGATCAAAAAAAGCAACCGTACCGTCCTCGACCAGATCGGAGGGCTCGAATCCCGTGAGATCCCTGCATCCGTTGCTCACGAATTCCATGGTCCATTTCCGGTTGTAGCTGCACCGGTAGGCCATCCCGGGCAGGTTTATCATGAGCGTTGCAAGGGCCCGCTGGCTCTCCCTCAGCAACTCCTCGGCATTTTTTCTGTCGGTGATGTCGATGATGGTGCCTTCCGCCACATCTTTCTCTTTATTGTACCGTGCAGAAAACTGTGCCCAGAACCGGTGACCGGTCCTCTGGTTGATGAACCGGACTTCGTGATTGCTGATCTGTCCCTGCTCGCGAAGAATCCGGCTCACTTCGAGGCGATCCTCGGGTTGCTCGTAGAGATGGACAACGCTCTCCCCGATAGCATCCGCAACGGAAAAAAAACCGAAGAGATCGCAGTACCGCTGGTTGCATGCCACAATGGTCCCGTCCGTAAGGCGCGTCTCAAAGAGACCGACCAGGGCATACTGGTACAGGTTGCGGTACCTGCGTTCGCTCTCCTGGAGCGCGCTATCCCCCCGCTTGCGCTCCACGGATTTCCTGATCTTATGGGCCAGTTCTGCAAACTGGGCATCCGGCTCCCCGCCCTTCTGGAGATAGAAGTCCGCCCCGTGGTTGAAGGCATCGATCACCACATCCTCCCGCCCCTTGCCGGTGAAGAGGATGAACGGGATATCCTTTCCCGCTGAACGCACGGTCTTCAGCAGGGTGATGCCGTTCATCCGGGGCATCTGGTAATCTGAGACAATGACATCGTACGTGCCGGACGAGATCCGTTCGAGGGCATCCCCTCCCGAGAGTACGCAATCAACGGAAAAGTCCAGTTCATCCTCCAGGTACAGCTTGCCGATCTCCAGAAGTTCGGATTCGTCATCAACATAGAGGATCTGTATGGTATTGGAAATCACGCGTTACTCCCCGCTTTTGCGCCAAAAGTGCTCCGGCACCAGGATCTCGAACCGGGCCCCTTCCCCCTGCACCCCGGTCTCCCGGATCGTGATTCCCGTGAGCGAGAGGATCTCCTTGACCAGAAACAGGCCCAGACCGGTGTTGCTCCCGAAATCCCGCTCGAAGATGTGCGGCTTGTCCTCATCCGGGATTCCCGTCCCGTTGTCTTCCCAGACGATGATGAGCTCTTCTCCGGAATATTTGCAGGATACCCGGATCCCGGTCACCCGCTCCCCGTGCCGGATCGAATTGTCGAGAAGATTGAAAAAGACCCTCTCCAGCATCGGGTCGGCAAGAACCGAAATCCCCCGGACTTCTGCCTTCAGGGAGACTGCGGCCGGCAGGTGGGTAAAGGGCATGATCTCTTCGAGATCGATCCACTGCGGCTCGTGCGTACCGAGTTTCTGGTAGATGCGCGTGAACTCGATCTGCGCAGTGATCGCATTTGTGGCTGCATGCATCTTGTCCAGGTATTCGGTTATGGCGGGATCCTGGGATCTCTTCTTTGCGATCTTGAGGTACCCGACAATAACGGTGATCTTGTTGAGGAGATCGTGCCTTGTGATGCTCCCCAGGAGCGTGAGTTGTCGGTTGGCCCGGTGGAGTGCCTCTTCTGCTTTCTTGCGCTCGGTGACATCGTAAGCCACTCCCCGGAGCCCCGCCAGTTTGCCGTCGGCCCCTGTTATCCTGGACGGGCGGATCTCGATAACCATGAACCGGCCGTTCCGGTGACGGGCCGGGACTTCGAACGGCGGGATGGGCCCGTCCGTTGTCACGTGCCGGGAGAGTTCCTTCATCACGAAAGGTCGCCCCTGCTCAACGATGAGATCGGTTATCGGTTTTCCGGTGAGCTCTTCGGGCTCATATCCCATGATCGTTCTTATCATGGGACTGATGTACCGGAATATCCCCCGGGAATCAATTTCCCAGATCATGCCCGGGGAAGTCTCCACAAGCGAGCGGTACTTCTCCTCGCTCTCTCTGAGTGCCTCCTCGGCTTTCCTGATATCGGTGATATCCTGGTTTGCCCCATGGGTCTTTACGGTCCTGCCCTCTCTGTCCTTCTCGATCCTGATCCGCACAACGATGTGCCGGATCTCCCCGTCCCGCCGGATGATGCGGTGCTCCATCTGCGCCATGTAGTCGGGATCGGCGGCTGTCAGCGCCCGCTCGACTTCTTCCCATACGAACCGGCGGTCGTCCGGGTGGACGAATTCCCGGGCATAGACTTCTGCCGGCATCAGGTTGCCGCCCTCCCGTTCCGCGGTCGTACCGTACAGGGTGTAGAACCGGTCATCGAACGTGAACGTGGTCGATGCGACATCGTACTCCCAGTTGACCAGGTTGGCAAGATCCATTGCCTCCCCGAGCAGGTGCTGGTTTTTATCGAGCGTGCGCTCGATCTGGCTGCGCTCGATCTCGGCAGCCGCTTTCACGGCAATGATCTCCATGATCTCCTGGACGGGCGGGCCCGGGTGGAACGGGCTTCTGGAGAGTGCGCAGAGGATCCCAAATACCTTCCCCGATGAATTCCTCAGCGGCGTCCCGATGTATCCACGGATATTGAGCTCAGTAAGATCCTTGCTCTCGGGAAAGATCTTTGAGACGTTATCGGGATAGATACAGAACCCTTTCTCCGCCACATTGTCGCAGGGTGTCCCCGTGAGCGTATAGGTGAATCCCTGGACATCCTTTCCGTCAAGGATCATGGAGAGGACTGATACGGTCTCCTTGTCGGGCTGGATCTCCCCGATCATGACGCATTCGGCTCCCAGCCACGAGCTGACATTCTCGGTTATCTGCCGGAGCGAGGTGAGACCGGTTGTCCCGACAATGCTCCTGACAATTGCCTGTATGGCCGACTGCGTTGCCGCCTGTTCTGTGATATCCTCGTCAACACCGCAGTAGCCGGTAAATGTCCCGTTCTCATCGAATACCGGTGTCCCGCTGGTTTTTAACAGAACGGGCGTCCCGTTCCGGTGCCGGTTGAGGTTGGAAAAGTCGCGGAACGGCTCCTGCCGTCGAAACGCGTTAAGCGTGCCGATCTTTAGGTCCTCGCGCATGGCCGGGTCGAACAGATCGTAGAAATGCATCTTTCCCACGATCTCGTCGGGCTGGTACCCGAGTATCTTTCCTACCGCAGGACTTGAGTAACGATAGATCCCCTCGGGATCCACTTCCCAGATCCAGGATCCGGCATTCTCGCTCACGGCAAGGGACCGGAGTTCGCTCTTCCTGAGTTCGCTCTCCACGGCTTTCTGCCGGGTGATTTCAGTCACGATCCCCTCTAATGCAATGGGATTGCCCTGCCCATCTTCAACAAGCATGTTCCTCTGGTTGAACCAGCGGTTCTTTCCGGTTTTGTCGATGATCTGGTACTCGTACACCGGTGGCACTCTCTTCTCCAGCAGAGCCTCCCATTGTGTCTGGAAATATTTCTGCCATGCGGGGTGGATCAGTTTTCTGATGAGATTGGGATCCGCATAGAACTCTTCCGGTGTGTATCCCGTCATGGCAACCGAGGCCGGGCTGATATATTCGAATGTTCCGTCCGGAAGCGACATGCGGTAGATGATGTCCTGTGCATTGTCGGCAAGCCGGTGGAATTTGCTCTCGGTCTCCCGCTGTGCTGCTTCTGCCAGCTTCTGTTCCGTGATATCTTCAATCGTTGAGAGAATGACCGGTATATTCTCCATTATGATGAGGCTTGACGAGAAGCGGCAGGTCCGGATCTCACCGCTCTTTTTACGGCATTGCAGTTCCATGCCCTGAACGTACTTTTTTTCCCGGATTGCAGAACCAAACCGGACCGCTTCGTTCCTGTCGGAAAATATGCCGAGCTCTTCTGCGGTCCTGCCGATGACCTCCTCCCTGGCATAACCGGTATTCCGCAGAAACGCATTGTTGACATCGGCAAATCTCCCGTCTCTTGCCGATACCAGGGTGAGCGAAACCGGGTTATTCTTAAAAATCGTGGCAAACTTGTTCTCCGATCTCCGCAGATCTTCTTCCGCCGCTTTCCGCCCGGTAATGTCCCGCATGGACACGAGCAGGGACTCGTGTCCCCAGAACGAGATCTTCTTGCCCGCGACTTCGGCCCAGATCTCCCGCTTCTTCTCCGTAACAAGCCTGCATGACAAAAGGCAGGTATCCCCCCGTCCCTCGGCAATCGTGCCGAATTCGTAGAGGGCTGCATCCCGGGATTCTGCTGCAATGAACTCCTGCAGGTTCCGCCCGTCAAGGGTCCCGTTCTCGGGGATATCGATGATCCGTTTTGCCGCATGGTTCGCAAAGCGGATGGCTCCTGAAAAGTCCATAATCAGGATTCCGTCCAGGGCATGCTCGGAAAGGGTGCGGAACTTCTCCTCGCTCTCGCGGAGCCCGGTCTCATTCCTGCGGAGTTCATCGTAGTTCTGCCGAAGTTCCTCCTCTGTTGCCGTGATCTGTTCGAAGGCTGCGTGCAGCTCCTCGTTCTTCTGCCGGAGTTCCTCCTCCAGCTTTTTCCTTGCGGAAATATCGACAACAATCCCCCGCAACCCAGTGAGCTTCTTTTCCTTGTACACGGGAGTGGAATAGATGAGGGCCGGAAAGGCACTGCCGTCTTTCCGTATGGCCACATATTCGTCCGGATTAACGGGTGAGCCCTGAATAAGCCGCTTGACATTCTCCCGTATCTTCCCGTGCTCTGAAGGTTCGAAAAAGGGCAGGGCACCGATCCCCCGCTCCATGTCTTCTTCGGTGAACCCGAATATTTCCTGGATGTGCCGGTTCGCGTACGTGATCCGCAGATCCGGATCCAGCTCGAAGATTCCCTGCGGGAGGGATTCGGCAAGTTCGCGGTACTTTGCCTCGCTCTCTTCAATAGCATTCATCGCCCGTTTGCGCTCGGTGATCGGCCGGGCGGTTACGACAACCCCGTCGATCTCCGGCACATCGAGCAGGTTGTTTGCCACCGCTTCCACATCCACGTAATGCCCGTCTGCGTGGCGTATGCGGTACTCTGTCGGCGTATGGGGGTTGGTGCTTCCCAGCACCTCTCCCAATGCCTTTTTGGCCCCGTTCCGGTCATCCGGATGAATATAATCGAAAGGGTCTTTCCCGATCAGTTCCGATCCGGGATATCCCAGGATCCTTTCGGTGGACGGGGAGCAGTAGGTGATGAGCCCGCTCCTCCCGATGATGCGGATCATGTCGGACGAGTTCTGGATTATGTTCCTGAACCACTCTTCGCTCTTTTTCAAGTCCTTCTCGGCCTTTTTCAGCTCCGTTATATCCCGAATGGATTCGATAGCCCCGACAAGTTCTCCCTCCCGGTTATACAGGGGGCTGGCTTTTCCCATGAGGATAACTTCCCGCCCCCGTGGCCGCGGGAGCGTGGTCTCGCCAATCAGGATCCCTTTCTCGTGAATGATGTGACCATAGCTCTTCCGGATGACACTGTCGGGTTCGAAGATCAGGTCGATAAGGATCGGGCGCCGCGTGCCATAGAACGGGATGGCGTACTCGTTCTCCCCCTTCCCGAACATATCCGCTGCAGCAACCCCGCTCATCTCTTCGATCGCCCGGTTCCATGCAATGACATGGCCGGATCGGTCGATCGCAAACGTGGCATCGGGGAGAAAGTTGATGATATCCTCAAGGCGCTTCTCGGAATCCTGGAGCAGCAGTTCGGCCTGTTTTCTCTTGACTGCCTGGTGAATCTTGTGCGTCAGCTCAGCGAACTGGGCTGTCGGGTCACCGCCTTTCTGGAGATAGAAATCGGCCCCGTTGTTGATCGCATCGATCACCACTTCTTCGCGCCCTTTGCCGGTGAAGAGGATGAACGGGATGTCCCCGAGCTGCTGACGGATTGCTTTTAAGAATGCGATCCCGTTCATGCCCGGCATCTGGTAATCCGAGACGATGGCGTCATATTTCCGGAGTTCCGGCGAGGTCAGGGCATCCTTTGCAGAAGTCATCGTCCCGACATGAATCTCGCCGGTATTTTCCAGGAAGATCTGTGCAATATCAAGGAGGTCCTTTTCGTCATCAACATAGAGGACTGATATCATTGTCATGGCAGGTTCGGATCGATAATCTACAGAAGATTACGATGATAGAAATAGATTGCCCTGATGCAGTGATCGGCCTGTCTTTGTCCTGTCCGCATCTGCCATACGATGCATCGTGTGCGAAAACAGGGTCGTAATTTGGTTATTGGCTCATTCCGGGATTCCCCGGCACAGGGGTTTTGCCAGGTGCCTTCGTGCCGTTGGTGGTACTTCATACCATCCGGTCTTCAGCGTACGCGAAATTTCCACAATCTCCGGTTCCGCAGCCCGGGCGCTGCAGCGTTTGCATTTGTAGCCTTTGCCTTTCCCATCGCTCGTCATCCGTTTGTTGCAGGTTGTGCAGAGGGGGGGTCTGATGGTTTTGGCTCTGGCAAGCGAGACCAAAAGGAGCTTCTCCAGGTTGATGCTCTCCTTTTTGAAACTCCCGCATGCGATGACGGTGTCGCCCGGCATCAGCTGCCGCACGATCTGCCGGAAATTTTTTGTCGGTTCATACGCCATGCACCGCACGGAGTGATCGCCATCGCGGATAGTGAATGAGACATGCCCCCCGGTGCCTGTCTTCGGTGCATCCGTGACGGTCCCCGGGACCCGGTAGGACCGCCCTTCGCAAAGGCCGCTTAGCACAGCATCGATCAGGTGGGCGTCGGTTCCCTGGTTGGTGACCCAGATCTGTTCGAGTGCCGGCTTCTCTGAGATGATCATCTGCCGGGCTGTCATCACCCACTGCGGGCTCTCGCCCCGGATCCCAAAGAGGACCGGGTCGGGTGTGTGCGGGACACAGACCACCACATCGTTTGTCACATCCACCGTGTCCCAGGTATGCGGAAAGGTGGCCTCTTCCGCAGCAAACAGGCTCGCCCGGTCAACCTGACGGGGTGTGCCGAACCGCTGCGGTTCGCGGTAGACCAGAATCTCGGATGTCCGGTCTTCGAGATCGCTTGCCACAGCCGCTGTTGCCCCAATGAGTCCGCGCCGGTTCTTCCAGCCCCGGTACCGGGCGCCGGATCTTTCAAGAAGGGTAACTGCCTCCTCGATCGAGCAGAAGTCCGTGACCGCTTTCCGGTAAAATGCCGGATCGCATTTTTGCGTCACAACAACAACTCCCGGGTTTGTGTTCTCGCAGGACTGGTCTGCAAGCTCCTCCACGAGATCGCACGCAAGGGCAAACGCCCGGTCCGGATCGCCGTCAACGTCGAGCATTATCGCCGCGTTCCCCCGGGTCTTGAAGGTCACGTTCGGGTTGAGCCGGACGAGCCGGGCCTCGCGCACACGCATATGGTCCCGGATCAGCCTGCGGGCAAGCACTGCCCCGAGGTAGGTAGTGCACATACCCGCTGGCGAGTCCGTGTCATCAATCCCGATCAGCATGTCTATATTAATATTATGGGAGCGCTTAATCCATTTGTATCCACATGTCCCAGGATCGCCAGCTCCAGCTGGTCACGAGTGTCATGATCACGGCCGGGTTCGATGTCTCCGAGCGGTTCAGCCTCCGCCCCCGGAGTTTCGACCTCATTGCCCGGAACAACGGCACGCTGCTCGTGATCAAGGTGGTTGCCCACATCGACTCCGTGAGCGAAGAAGTTGCTTTCGATCTGGAAGTCATATCCCGGCACCTGGGCGGGGTTCCCCTGATCGTAGGCGAGCGGGCCCGGGACGCTGAACTGGAACGGGGGGCGGTGTACGTCCGGTACGGGATCTACGCGATCAGCCCGTCGACCCTGTACGACTATTTCGTTGAGAAGATTCCTCCCCTGGTGTACGCATCTCCCGGCGGACTTTATGTCAATATCAATGGCGACGAACTCAAGGATCTCCGCGAGAAGCGGAATATGTCGCTTGGCGATCTTGGGAATGTACTCGGCGTCTCGCGCCGGACGATCAGCAAGTACGAGAGCGGTATGGGAACAACCCTTGAAGTCGCCATCCGGATCGAGGAGTTCTTCGATACCGGGGTGGTCGAATCCATCGACCTGATCCGGCATGAACCCCCAAAAGCCATGGAACCGAACAGCACCGCCAGTGCCGGGCTCAGAAGCCCCATGGCGTTCCTGGAACAGATCGGGGTGCGTATGCACGAGCTTCACGGGGCACCGTTCCAGGCGCTCCTCACGTTTGACAAACACACCATCCTGACCGGCTATGGGCCGGCCCAGAAAGTGGTGAAACGCGCAGCTCTTATCGGGAACCTCTCCCAGATTGCCAAAAAGCACGCGATATGCATCATCACCGACTCAACCAAAGAGAAGAAGATCGGAAAGACGCTCGTGATAAGCGAGCAGCGTCTCCACCGCATCGAAGACGGGTTCGAACTCATCGACCTGATCGGCGACTGAACTATTTTCAACAACCTTTATATAGAACCACAAACCAATTTTAGTGCTAAAAGTGGTGATTTTTATGTCACAGCAACTTGGAGGACAGCAGATACTTATTCTCAAAGAAGGCAGCACCCGTACCCGCGGCCGCGACGCCCAGGGTATGAACATAACCGCCGCAAAGGCAGTTGCAAGTGCAGTCAGGACCACGCTCGGTCCCAAGGGTATGGACAAGATGCTCGTCGACACAATCGGCGATGTCGTGATCACGAACGACGGTGTCACCATCTTGAAGGAAATGGACATCGAGCACCCGGCCGCAAAGATGATGGTCGAGGTTGCAAAGACCCAGGACGATGAAGTCGGCGATGGTACCACCACCGCAGTCGTCATTGCCGGGGAACTCCTCAAGAAGGCAGAAGACCTTCTCGAACAGGATGTCCACCCGACGATCATCGCAGCCGGCTACCGCCAGGCTGCAGAGAAGGCACAGGCACTCTTAAAGGACCTGGCCTTTGATGTGAAGGCGACCGACAAGGCGCTTCTCGTGAACATTGCAGGAACCGCAATGACCGGCAAGGGTGCAGAAGCATCCAAGGACAAGCTCTGCGACCTCGTTGTCAGGGCAGTCACCATGGTCACGGACAATGACGGCAAGGTCGATATCGAGAACATCAAGGTCGAGAAGAAGACCGGTGGCTCGATCGAAGACTCCGAGATTGTAGAAGGCGTACTCATCGACAAGGAACGCGTCCACCCCTCGATGCCCAAGAAGGTCACCGGCGCCAAGATCCTTCTCCTGAACGCAGCAGTCGAGTTCAAGAAGACCGAAGTCGATGCCGAGATCAACATCACCTCCCCCGACCAGCTTCAGGCATTCCTCGATGAAGAGGAGCGCATGGTCAAGGGTATCGTTGACAAGATCGTCAAGAGCGGTGCAAATGTTCTCTTCTGCCAGAAGGGTATCGATGACATTGCACAGCACTACCTTGCAAAGGCAGGCATCTTTGCAACCCGCCGTGTCAAGAAGAGCGACATGGAGAAACTCGCCCGGGCAACCGGTGCAACTCTTGTCTCCTCCATTGACGCGATCAGCAAGGAAGAGCTCGGAAAAGCCGGCCTTGTGGAAGAGCGCAAGGTTGGCGGCGAAGAGATGACCTTTGTCGAGCAGTGCAAGAACCCGAAGGCAGTCTCCATCATCGTCAAGGGTGGCACGGACCATGTTGTCGACGAACTCGAGCGGGCAATCCACGACGCACTCCGCGTTGTCGGTGTCGTTGTCGAGGACAAGAAAGTCGTCGCCGGTGGCGGTGCAATCGAGACCGAGCTCTCGCTCCGTCTCCGCGAATATGCAGCAACCGTCGGTGGCCGGGCCCAGCTCGCTATCGAAGCTTTCGCATCAGCACTCGAAGTCATTCCGCGCACCCTTGCCGAGAATGCAGGTCTCGACCCCATCGACATGCTTGTCGAGATCCGTGCAGCCCACGAGAAGGGCAAGAAGACCCACGGCCTCAATGTGTTCGAAGGTAAAGCTGTTGACATGAAGGCGGCCGGCGTTGTCGAGCCCCTCCGCGTCAAGACCCAGGCCATCTCCTCTGCTGCAGAAGCAGCGGTCATGATCCTCAGGATTGACGATGTCATCGCCTCCTCCAAGAGCCCGATGCCCGAAGGCGGTATGCCTCCGGGTGGCATGGGCGGTATGGGTGGCATGGGCGGCATGCCTCCGGGCATGGGCGACTTCTAATCCTGAATTTTTTTTATTTTTTTTTGTTCCCGGGATCCTGTTCCCGCTGTTTGTTGTTTACGCCAAATCTGTTGGCAGTAATCTTGCCCGTCCTGGAAGTTAACCCGCTCCCTGCGTACGCGATCACCGAAAGTGCCAGGTGAGAGTTCTCTCTGCTATGCCACAGGGGGTGTTGTCAATCACGGAAGATGATATCCCGCTTTCCGGTCTCCTGTTTTGCAGCATCTCCATGGATCATCTCCCGTGCGCCGGTGAAAAAACCGGGATTGGCAATACCATCTGGTGCGGAACAACAATTCTGAATCTGGTTCCCGAAAAAAAGTAAAAAAGTGCTGAATGAATATGCGTGCTTACAGGGAACCTGAGAAATTCTGCCCTTCTTTGACAATGATGACGCACTTCATCTGGGGGTAGCCGGGGTCGACGATGGTGAATGTCCCGAGGCGGTCACCGAACGTGTAGGACCAGGTGGAGGTCGGGATGATGTCGCCCGAATTGAACATAGTGGATCCCGTTTCTGTAGTTCCTTTAACCGCATGATTGATGGTATCGTCATTCCTCCAGGTGATCCCGGTGCCCGGGAGGACCGTGAGTTCCTTGGGGGTGAAGGTGTTGTTGGTTATGCTGATGGTCGTGACCTTGATCGAGGGAGTCAGGCTTACCTTGGGTGTCGAGACGAGACCCGGTGTCTCCGAGGTAACATTGGTTGCCACGGTGGCTGTAGTGGCAACTGTTGCTACGGTTGCAGCAGTAGTTGTTGCAACGGGTGTTGCAATGGTTGCGACAGCGGTCGTGGGGACCGGGGTTGGTTCCGGTGTTGCAATGGTTGTTTCAACCGCGGTCGGGGTGGGCGTCACCTTGGCCGGCTGTGCCTGCTGGGTACATCCGCTGATAGCGACCAGCAGGATCACCAGGATACAAAATCCGAACAGTTTCTTCATGTACTGTAGGTTGTATTCGTCGTATAATTAAATTTACTGCTATCTTTGCCGGTATTTTTGCAGCAGGGCGCCAAATATTGGAGGATTATGGTGATCACGCGAAAACCTGCCTTATCCGGAGTCACCGGGGAATATTTTTGCACTGCGTATTATTCCGCCGGAATTGGCGTTTTCTGGCGCCAGCTGCATCAGTTTAATGTGTACGGACGCATCCAGTATCTTTCATGAGCGACAGGTTCATCTTTACCCGGTACCGCACGGACTGCTACCACTGCAAAAAAAATGCAGACCAGATAATCAAGGCCGTGCCGTACCAGGCCCAGGTTGCGTGCGAAGCCTGCGGGGCAACCCGGGTCTTCATACCACGGGCCGAGGATGTGGATACCGCAGGGACTCTGACGAAGATCGGGAAATACCCGGTCTGGGAACTGGTGCAGGAGGCGGTCTGCAGGAACTGTCGGGTGAACGGCCCCCACGATATCGTTGTCAGCTCCCGTCACCTGACCGTGCGGTGCAGAAACTGCAGTTTCACGCATTTCTATAAATTCGATCTGGAATATATCGCCAAAGATCCCCTGAACACAGAGTAGTCATCCGGTCAGGAAGCGCTGGTCCAGGAAGTGAGGGCCGGGTAGCTGTTGGCGTATCGCTCCAGAACCTCTTCCATAGCTGCCCTGAGCTGCGGGTTTTTCACCAGCAGGAAGAAGAGCGCCTCGTTGTCTGCGATCGTCAGGGGCTCTGTCCCGGTGAGATCGCTCAGCCGGGAACAGCGGTTCTGCACGTAGATGTCCTGTTTTGTCCGGGGGAAGTGCTGGTAGATCAGCAGCGCTGATCGGGCGTCCATCCGGTCGGCGATACGCTTTACCTCGGAAAATAACAGATTTTTTTCCGTGGGTTTGTCCTCCTCGAGCCCCGTGTCGGGATCGAGAACGATAAGAGCCTTACGCGGGAGGCGGGGGAGGATCCGCTCGAAATACCGGCTGCGTTCCTGATGGGAAAACTCCTGTTCGGAAAAGATCTGGGCGGAAATGCGCTCCCTCCGGAAATAATCCTCGATCTGCTGGAAATAATCGAGATCATCCCCCAGCTCCTGCAGGCACTCCATCCGGTCAACGAGATCCTGGTTCTGGCTTCCGGCTTTTCCGGCCTTCTTGGCTTTTGCCAGGTCTTTTTTAAGTCCTCTTTTCCCGACCGATCCCCCGGCCGTTCCGGTCAGCATGGGAACAAAAGTAAAGCTTTCAAAGGCCGGGACGGCTTTCATGATGTGGCGCACGAGATCGAACTTGAAAAGGTCCCGGGTATCGCCAAAATACGTTCGGTTCATCGGATCATCTTTGTGGAGATATTAAAATATGTTATAAAAAAAGGTTGTGAAATATTTTTCACACAATATGAAATTCTGATACCAGATGTTATTTCTCTTCGCGGATCATCGTGATCGCTTTTTTCGGGCATTCGTTGGCGCAGATACCGCAGCCTTTGCAGAATGCCAGATCGATATTGAGATCCTCGTCGATTGTCCCGTCAGGGCAGTAGGTCTGGCAGAGCCCGCAGGCATTGCATTTTTCCTTGTCCACGACAGGCCGGAATACCCGCCAGGTTCCGGTCTTTCCTGCGGCGCCTTCTGTCGGCCGGCTGATCGCCAGTCGTTCCCGCTGTGTGCTGCTCATATGCTCATCTCCTTGTACGCAGCTTCTGCTGCCTTGACATTGCGCTCATCGGAAAACATCTCGCGGATCGCGGTTTTTGCCGACTCTGCCGAGACGATCTCCATCTTTGCAAGGGCACCGAGGACCGGCGTGTTCAGGATCGGGCTTCCTGCAACAACAAGGGTCTCCTTGAGGGCGATGCCCGTGAGATCGACATGGCCGGATCTGAACCCGGCAAACTCCCGGGCATGGGCGCTGTTGATGAGAACGCTTCCGCCTTTTTTCAGGCCCTGGAGGACATCGACCACGTCCATGACGCTTGCGTCCAGGACAATGACCATATCCGGCTTCTTGATCTGGCTGTAGATCTTGATGGGTTTGTCATCGATCCGGACAAACGAGACGATCGGGGCACCCCGGCGCTCTGCCCCGTAGAACGGGCACGCGGTGGCATACTTGCCGTCATGGATTGCAGCAAGGGCGAGAAGCCGGGCAGCGGTAACGCCCCCTTGCCCGCCCCGGGAGTGGATGCGGATCTCAAACATGGTTGTTCACCCCGAACCAGAACTCTTCCCCGATACGACGGCTCCGCACGAAACCGGCAATGTCGTCGTACGTGACTTCCTGCCCGCCGAGACCGGCGATGACGCTGAAGACTTCTTCCTTTGTCTGGGCCATGATCTCGGTTGCCAGGATTCCTCCCCTGCCAAACGAGTAGTCGCGATCGATGACCACGACCTCTTTTCCCTTGAGATCGAGTTTTGGGAACGGCCGGAACCAGCGCAGGCGCATCGAACCTGCTTTGATCCCCTCTTTGCGGAGGAGATCGACTGCAACTTCGGCTTCCTTCCCGAGCGTCCCCATCGCAACGATGATCACCTCGGCATCATCGCAGCAGTAATCCTCGGTGAACCCGTATTTCCTGCCAAACCTTTTTGCGAATTCCTTCTCGGTTGCCTCGATAACTTTTACCGAGTCCCGGATCGAGCGCTCGATATCCCAGCGGAACCGGAACTGCTGATCGGGACCGGTCAGCCCGCCGTACCCCGCGGGATTTTTGACATCGATCGCATGGGGGAGGTTGGTTTGGGGGATGAAGTCTTTCAGATCCACCGTCTCAAGGGGCTGCATGATGTGGGAGAGGACAAATCCGTCCAGGTTCACCATCACCGGCAGGAGCACATCGCTGTGTTCGGCGATGCGGAATGCCATGAGAGTTGCATCGTAGGCTTCCTGGACAGAGCTGACATAGACCTGGAGCCAGCCGGTGTCGCGCTCCTGCAGGGCATCGGTGTGTTCCGCCCAGATGTTCCAGCCGGGCCCGAGGGAGCGGTTCACATTTGCCATCACAATGGGAAGCCGGGCACCCACCGCCCAGTTGGTCATCTCGTGCATGTACAGAAGCCCGTGCGAGCTCGTTGCCGTGAACGTGCGGGTCCCGGTGATGGAAGCCCCGATACAGGCGGCCATTGCCGAATGCTCGCTCTCGACTGCGATGTACCTGCTTTTCAGTTCCCCGCTGGAGACGAACTCTGCTATTTGTTCCACGATCTCGGTCTGGGGGGTGATCGGGTAGGCGGCAACAACGCCGGGCTTAACCTGTTTTACCGCCTCTGCCACGGCCTTGTTCCCGGTTGCGATCTTCTTCATGGCTCCGCCTCCTCTTTGGCGAGTTTTGCAAGATTCTTCTGCAGGCGCTGGCGGAGTATCTCCACGGTCTTTGCGTCAATTCCCTTGAACCGGCCCTGCGGGGAAAGGTAATCTTCGAGCGGCAGGGGCTTTCTCATCGCTGCTTTTGACTGCGGACTGATCGTGAGTTTCCCGTACTCGCGCTCGTAGAGTACCCACATGCCGGTCTTCACGGCGAGCTTGCCCATCTCGACACTCTTCTCTGTTGAATAGCGCCATCCGGGGGGGCACGGGGCAAGAATATGGAGGAATGTCGGTCCCCGGAACGTGAGGGCTTTCTGGACTTTCTTGAAAATATCCTGCGGGTATGCAGCGCAGGCCGTTGCCTGGTACGGGGGGTTGTGGGCGGCGATGATGGCATCGATGTCTTTCTTGGCATCGGTCTTCCCGGTCGGGGTTGTTGTTGTCTTTGCCCCGAGCGGTGTTCCGCTGGACCGCTGCATGCCGGTGTTGCCGTAGGCCTCGTTGTCGTAACAGATATAGAGGAAATCCGTGCCCCGTTCGAATGCCCCGGACATGGCCTGGATTCCTATGTCGAGTGTCCCGCCATCCCCTGCATACACGATCACGTTCGTTGGTTTTCCGGCAGCGCGGAAGGCATTGCTCATGCCCGAAGCACAGGCGGCCGCGGCACCGAAGGCGATGTTGTACACCGGTACATTGAATGCGGTGTTCGGGTAGATGCCCTGGATAACGCTGGTACAGCACGCGGGAACGACAAGGACCGTATCGGGCCCGGCAGCCTTCAGCACGTACCGGAGAGCGAGGGAGTCGCTGCACCCGGCACAGGCCGAAGTACATTTCAGGATATATTCTTCTTTGGGAATTTCGGCGATGGTATCCAACTCCTGCAGAGATTGTGAACGATCAAAGAGCGCTAGAGTGCGATCGTGGATCTATCATTATTTATCATCCCGGTTGGTGAAAAAAGTATCATAATTGAGCTGATGTCCCTCATCCCTTCGCGATGAAGGCAGCCGCTCCCGTGGGATGCCCCCTCAGCGGTTTCAATGACTAAAAAATCGAACCGCCGTACCCCCTCACCCGGGCCCCGGGGAGATCCTGAGACGGGGAATTCTCATTAGTGATTTCAAGATCGCCAGTTCTTATGATTCGATCATGAACCGATTCGGATCAAATATCCGGTAAGCCCATTCTACAAAAAAATCAAGATCCGGTTCGCAAAAAAAAATCGCGATCGCTCTTGCGCCAAAAAATTTTCAATCGACCCCTTACCCCCTGCTCAAAATATTTCAATCGACTCTTGATTGCATTCTCCGGGCCATTACGCCGGAGAATCAAAAATTTTGTAGCATGTACATACATATTGTAGGATAATTATCCGATTGTAGCCTCACAAACTAACACCTCATGATCGCGATTGAAATTTTTCAGGCAGGGTCTGACCAAAAAAAAAATCCGGAAAAAGAAAAATTTGGCAGAAAACGTGCAGCAAAAATGTACAAAAAAGAGATCCAAAATATCCACTCAGGAACTCTCCAGCACGCTCCTGACCAGCGAACTGGTGGCGGGATTGGAAAAGAACCGGAACGCGGTCTCCCCGGCATCGGTTATCCGGTACATTTTCTCTTTCCGGCTCTCCGGAGCGTATTCTTCCTCAAGGAGCCCGGCATTGCGGAGGGTGCGGACAAACCCGGAGAACGTGGCATGGGATAATTCTGCAGCCGGCTTCCGTCCCATCTTATCCTGTACGACCGGCCTGGAAGGCTCGCCGGGTTTTTCCTTTCTGGTCCGGGACGGGACATAATACGAAAAGAGCTGCCTGTACAGGTATTGCCGGGGCACCCACGACATGGGGACGGTCGGGACCGCTGACTTGGCCATCTCCTTTTTCTTATCCCGCCGGTTGAGGAGGATTGCGAGGATCGTCTGGTGATTGGGACTGGAAAGCAGGGAACTCATCGATCTGTCCGGCAGCGGCACCCGGCGGGCGGTCTTCTCGTCAAAGGATGCATAGACCTCCCCGCCGAGCCAGGGAGCAAAGGCAAAAAGTGCCAGGCAGAGTTCTTTCGACCCGCCCGAGAGATCGAACGTGAACCGGGCATCCGGGTACTCCCGCCGGCATTTCGCCAGCGCTGAACGGACTGAACCATAGGCCGGCGGAAAGATCATCTCCTGGCTGAAGGGTATCGAGAGCGATGCGGAGATCTCCTGCACTGCCGAGACCGCGTTCCGGACCGCGAGCCGGTGGCTGTCCGTTACCGGATCCGAAGAGCCGTCATGTACACTGCTGTCGGTAAACACCATGGTCCGGGAGATGGTCGGGAGTTCGCGGAACATGGCCGGGTACGCAATCGCGATCTTCTCACCGGCGCTGATGATATGGACGTGCGCTCTCCGATCCATAGATCCAATTCAGGCACCGGGGGTTAAATGGTTGTTTGTCGGGTGCACCCGCTTTGAGCGGAGAATCACTTTCACCCTGCCCGGCTCCGGGTTTAAACCCTCCCTGTTTTAACAGAGTAGGTGGGGAGGACGATTAAACCCCTCAAGAGTCAGATGCCAGTTTGATGTTTATGCATCGCCCCTCCCGACCTCTCAAGACCCAAAAAACCCTCTTTTCTTTTTACCCCCATAGACCGGGGGTAAACCCTCTCTCACAATCATAATATATTTTTACGTCGTTGATCTAATGTCATCTATGGCTCTGCGCTCCCTCAATCTTCCTGGTATTGGAACAAAATACGAATTCGAGACCGATAAGGGCGATACGGTTGCGATCTTCTTTACCAAGACCGGTGTCATCCAGATGTACACCCTCCAGAAAGGCTGCCACACGCCAAGTGCTGCGGAGATGACTCCGGTTGAAGCACGGAGACTGGGGAACATCCTGACCGGAGCAATCATCGAGGCGGACCAGGAGAGCGTGGAGATAGCCTTCTCGGCACTTGCCGATTTGCGGGTCACTATTCATACCTTTTATATTCCCAAAACCATTGCCGGCAAGACAATCGAGGATCTCCAGATCCGGGCCAAGACCGGGGCAACCGTGATCGCGGTCTGCCGCCAGGACAAGAACATCATCAACCCGCCCCCGTCCTTTGTTTTTGAGATTGGGGATGCGGCGCTGGTCATCGGGGAGAGCGACCAGATCAGGCAATTCGAGCGCGAAATTATGGTGGATTAATGGAAGGGATAGTACTCGCGCTCTTCCTCTGTCTGATCCTGGCGCTCGTGACAAAATACCTCTCCCTGCCGGCGATTCCCTTCTATATCCTTGCAGGGGTGATCGTGGGCAAAGCCGGGCTCGGGATGGTCCAGGCCGACGAGATCAGCAAGTTCTTCTCCGAGATGGGACTGCTCTTCTTGCTCTTCTTCATGGGTCTTGGTATCAAGCCTGAACGGATCGCGGCAAACCGATCAGCGGTTCTGACAAGCGGGATAATCGATCTCAATGTCAACATGATCATCGGGTTTGCCGCCGCGTACCTGCTCGGGTTCTCGCTCACGGAATCGCTCATTGTTGCCTGTGCATTCTACATATCGAGCACCGCGATGGCAGTCACCTCGCTCATCGAGAACCGGAAGCTGATGCTCCGCGAATCGGAGACCGTCATCTGGCTGATGGTCTTTGAGGATCTCATCCTGATTATCGTGCTTGCTCTCATATCCGCGGGTGATCAGAACCTGGTCATCTTCCTTGTGAAGATCCTGTGCGTCCTTGGGGCGCTCTATGCCCTCGCCCATTACGGGAAGGAGTTCCTCGTCTCCATCCTTGACCGGGATGATGAACTGCCGATCATCTTCACCTTTGCTGCGGTCCTGATCACGGCATCGTTCTCGATGTTCCTCGGCGTCCCGGAGACGATGATGGTGATCGCCCTCGGGGTAGCTTTTGCAACCACGGATCCCGATGCGTTCGAGCAGCACGCCCGTCCCTTCAAGGACGTTTTCCTTGTGGTATTCTTTGTCTTCTTCGGTGTCACCATCGACTTTTCCGGTGGAGTGAACTGGTTTGTTATCGCTGTCATCTCCATTCTCGCAGTTGTGAGCAAGCTGTTATCCGGTGTAATGACAGGAATCTACATTCACGGTTCAGCCATGTCCGGCCTGGAGATCTGGGCAAATACCATTGGCAGGGGAGAGTTCTCGATCGCCCTTGCGGTCCTCTACGGCACCCCGCTTGTCGGAACCACCATCGCGGTAATGGTGATTGTGACTTCGATCATCGGCTCCTTTACAGCAAAATACAGCACGCTTGTCCGCCACGGGATCACCCATATGGGGCGGCGGGGCGGCCCGTCACGGCGCGTGCATTCCGGACGCTGATAGGGAGCGTTTAAAAAAAAGAGATCCGGGCTTTCCCCCGGTTATCAACCGGCTATAAACTTTTTTTAGCGGAACTGTCCTCGCACCGCTTGTCGAGGATACGCTGGACTACCCTTCGGGAACTGCAGAGATCCCCGTCGGCATACTTTCCGATGCGGACAACCCGGGGGGCAAGATTGCGGGCCCTGAGCTGCTCTTCCAGGTTTGCCTCGTTGAACATCTGGTTGAATCCGATGGTGATGATCTCGGGACTGATCTCCTCGATCGGCCGGAACATGTCGGTTTTGTCCCCCAGGATCGCATGGTCGACCGGTTTTAACGCTGCAACCATCCGGAGCCGGTGCTCCTCGGGAATGATCGGGTGCGGCTTGTGCTTCACGTTGGCATCCCGGGCAACAATCACGAAAAGCTCGTCGCCGAGTTTTTTTGATTCTTCCAGGTAGTAGAGGTGTCCGGGGTGGAGAATGTCGAAGGTGCCGGTGGCAACAATGCGGCGTGCCGTCATGCGATCACGTCCAGGGTGCAGGGTTCGCCATCGGCAGTAAAACACCGCCAGTTGTCCGTTTCATAGGGAAAGCCGATGATCAGGTGGTACCGGCCGGTCCTTGGAAAAAAATTGACATCCGCGAGGGATGGGCGGAGCACGCCGTTGGGATGGCTGTGGGCGCTCCCGGCAACATGGGTGTCGAGCGGCATCATATCGTACATAAGAGATGCAGAATCCTCGCGGCCGATGGTGCCGGGGAGCAGGTTGATCTCATCCAGGATCCCGTCCCGTTCCCGGAGCACCCCGACGAATTCGTTCGGGTGGCTTTCCCGCCCCATCTCCAGAAGAAGTGAAAGGAGTTCCTGCCTGATACCGCGGATCTTCATGATATTCTGCCTGTCGTGTTGTACTGGTTTAGGTTCTCTCTCTAGAAAAAACGTCGGGAAAAAATGTTATTTCTCAACCATTGCAAGTTCTTTGCTTTTGTCCTGTGAGAGATCGACGCCGGTGAAGTCGCCGCTCGTCGGGAGCGCCATGGTAAAACCGGGGGTAACGTCATACTCAACGGCTGTTCCCGCCGGTACAGTGAGATCGAGGATGTGACCGCCTTGTGTATGGTCATCACTGATATAGTGGAGATGGTAGCCCGGGACATTGATACCCTTGACAAAGACCGGGGTATAGAACCCGACAATTGTCCCTGTCGTATCTGCGTAAGTATAGACTGACTGGTTCCTGCTTGCTTCGGCCAGCGTGGGGTACGGTTTCTTCTGAGCCGGAATCGCCCGGACTTTCACGGAGGGGAACGTCCCGTGCATGCGCACGGCATAGATCATGTTCCCGGTGGGGAGTTCTTTCTCCATCTCCGATGTGAAGACGGTCAGGTTCATCGGTGCACTTGTCGTGGCAGAATGGTCCTTTGAAAAGTACGTTACGGTGGCAAACGGGGTTGTCTGGCTGTCAGAAACCGTATAGATCTTCCCATCGGCTTTTGCCTGGTACACGACACCGTCCAGCACCGTCATTTCGCCATCCAGAGCATCGAACGTGCCGATGCCGAAGTCCCCGTGCCGTTTCAGTTCCCCGACCGTCTGTACCCCGTCGTCGACTCCCTGCAGCAGGGCATCGATGGTCGAGACCTGGTACAGTGTTTCGTGATCGACAGAGCCAGAGCCCGCTGTATTTTTCTGGAGATTGACGTAGACCGCTGACGCGGCAAAAACAACAACAACCGCAAGTCCTATGCCAAGAAAAAATTTCAGATTGTTCATGTTCGCAGCAATGGAACAGGTTGTGGATCAGTCTTTTCCGGTCACTTTGATGACGTGGTACCCGAACTGGGTCTTGATCGGTCCTACAACCTTGCCGACTTCCTCTTCAAAAGCAACCTTCTCGAACTCCGGGACCATCTGCCCCTTCGTGAACCAGCCGAGGTCGCCGCCGTTTTTCCCTGAGGGGCAGCCGGAGAACCGCTTTGCAACCGCTGCAAAGTCCTCGCCGTCCGCAATGCGCTTCATGACCTGGGTTGCCTGCTGTTCGGTCTTTACCAGGATATGGGATGCACGTGCCTTCTTTGTCATGCTGTACAGGTGCTTTTTTGGAGAAATAAAAAGATTGGTTGAAGGGATCAGAGTTCGCCGTCCTGTTCGAAGCTTCTCCCGTACCTGATGGCAAGTTCCGCTTTGTAGAGTTCGCGCCCGAGATAGCCGGCGTGATCCAGCAGGGAGACATCGCCCTCTGTGAGAATCGTATGGAGGACGTCCTGCCAGCGCTTCCCACAGACCGCTTTGCCGGAGATGACTGCAACGATATTCTCACCCTCTATGCCTATCCGGAAATTTCCTTTGGGATCGTATGCAAGATCGTCCGGCATCTCCTTTGCGGTAATGACGGTATCGTATTCCAGCGGGGGTTCCCGGCGCCGGCGCTTCTCCTTGAGGATGAGAAGGTCGATCCCGAGATCCTTGGGATAGGGACGGTTCCGGGCCAGCATCATCATCTCCGTTGCCCGTCGTATCTCTCTCACGGAGCCCCGGGTCTTGTCGGAATGCTCGCTTGTGAAGATGACTGCGGCTCCCGTTTCCATTGCCATTGCTGCGAGCAGGGCATTTGCCCCGGGCGAGTCGGCGTCCAGGAGCTCGACAACATTCCCCGCCCCGAAGAAGACGGGGTACCGCATGCGTCTGAAGTTCCTGAGCGAGTCCACCAGCCCGGAACCGGCGGGCTGGAGGAGCGGATCGGCGATGATACACCGGATTCCGGCCTGCTTTGCAAGGGCGATATTCTTTCCAAGCGTGCTCCTGCCGGGGACAACTACTGCGGCAATTCCGGCACGGGCAACCTCTTTTCCGACCATCGGGATATTCTCTTCCTGCAGGCTGAGCACGAGGTCCGCCCGTCCGAGCGCTGCACGGATCAGTTCCGGGTCCTGGGTATCCACGGCAAGGGGCTGATCGATGCCTTCGAGTTCGGAAAAGACTCTGAGAACATCCGACGGTACGGCATCGAACCCGAACCCGAGATCCACGATATCCGCTCCTGCAGAAAAGTATCTCCCAACCAGCTCGCGGATGTTCTCGCGCCGGTGGGCATCCATGATCTCGGCAAGGACTTTCATCCGCGAGTTCATCCCGATCTTCACGCCCCGGATGATGAAATCGTATTCTGCAGCGGATTCGGCCTGCTCTACCCGCTCCATTGCTTCCTCTGCTCTTTTTGCCGACAGGAGTTCATCCGCGGGAACGGTCCGTGACAGGGGGATGGTGCCGATAAGTGGCAGGATCAGCGAGAGATCCGCTGCATGGCGGGGTCCGCGAAAGACCGGCACACCGGTCTCGCGCTCTACCTGTTCGAACGAGGCGGTGCACATGCCAGGTACGAGCACCAGATCAAACCGCTCCTCTGAAAGGAGTTTTCTGAGCCGGTGCGGGGTCAGAAAAGATGCGATCTCCCCGGTGACAACAACCCTGGCGTCGGAGCCGGCGGCTGCCCGTTTTACGCTCTCTTCGGTGGCAGCACCGGTGGGGAGCAGGATGCGCATAAGTTCCCTTAATACCAGAGAGATAAAAACACTATGATCAGATGCTGACCTGCGACCTGCATGTGCATACCAGATATTCCAAAGACGGCGAAAGCAGTGTCGAGGAGATCCTCAAAAAGGCCGAGGAGGTCGGGCTGGACGCCATAGCCATCACCGATCACGACACCGTTGATGGTGCAAAGATAGCGCTTTCCATCCCCTCAACGGTACTCGTTATCCCGGGTATCGAGGTCTCGACCCGGCAGGGCCATCTCCTTGTGCTGGGCGTTACCGAGATAATTCCTGCAGGCCTCGATGTGGAAGCTACTGTCGAGATTGCCCGGAGGATGGGCGCGCTCCTGATCCTCCCCCACCCTTACCATATCTGGAGGCACGGCGTGGCCCGGCGCAAGAAAGCCGGCATGGCCGTTGTCGATGCAGTGGAATCGTTCAACAGCCGGTATATCGTCGGCTCGGCCAACAAGAAGGCCGCCCGTATAGCAAAGAGGATGGGCAAACCCTGCGTGGGCGGGAGCGATGCCCACAATGCCCGGTTTGTCGGGTTCGGCAGGACGTTTGTCGATGCTGAAAAGAATGTCCCGTCCATCCTGGAAGCGATCCGGGCCGGAAACGTCTCCTGCGGCGGAAAGAAGACGCCGCTGCGTACCTATACCCGCCAGTCGATCAACAACACATGGAAGAAGATCAAACGGATCACCCGTCACGTCCAGCTCCGGTAAGGCTTGCTTTCCGGGTCTCGTACCTGGGCAGCAGGTTCTTTGGCTCCCAGATGCAGGCGTCCGAACGGACGGTTGAAGGAGAATTTGTGGCAGCCTGCCAGCGGATCTCCCTTTTTGACGACTGGCGAAAAGCAGGTTTCCTGTTTGCAGGCCGGACCGACCGCGGGGTTCATGCTATCGGGCAGGTTGCTGCGTTTTCAACCAGGGAACCGGAGCGGGCGATCTCGGTTATCAACACCCAGCTTCCCCCCGACTGCTGGTGTACCGGTTATTCGGAAGTATCCCCGCAGTTCCATCCCCGGTTCGATGCCCGGTCACGGACCTACCGGTATTATTTTGCCGACATGCCTGCAGATATCGCAGCAATGGACCGTGCGGCTGCACAGTTTCTCGGGACGCATAATTTCTCGAATTTTGCGAGAGTGCAGGACAAGAACCCGCTGCGGACCATCCACTCTGCCCGGGTCAGGATGGAGAATAATTTTGCATTCCTCGAAGTCACTGCGGAGAGTTTCCTCTGGCACCAGGTCCGGTGCATGGCCTCGGCACTGCTTCGGATCGGGAACGGGGAGGATGAAGACCTGATATCCCGTCTTCTCTTGTCAGAAACAGACCGGCCCCTGCAACCCGCTCCCGCCGAGGGTCTCATCCTCTGGGATACGGACTGCAAGATTGACTGGCAGGTGCTTCCCGAAGGGGAACGCAGCAGGGCATTTATGGAGCACCTCTGCCGCCACCATGCTCTCATGGAGACGGTCTGTCGGATAATGAAACCCTGAAACCGGATGCAATACGCAAGCCTTTTTAGAGGTGTTTTTAATAATCATACGTAGGTGCGCTAATGGCAGTCATCAAGAGTATTGATATAATGTCCTGGGCAAAGATCCAGGCCCTTTTTGGTATTGTATTCGGACTTTTTTACGGCGTTCTCTTCGCGATGCTGGGAGTGGCAATCGGGTACAGCAAGGATATGGCAGGCCTTGAGGCATTCGGTCTCATGACGATCATCATCTTCCCGATCATCTTTGCCATCATGGGCTTCATCTGCGGTGCAATCATGGCCTTCCTCTACAATCTTTTTGCAGGGAAGATCGGCGGCATCCAGATAGAACTCGTCCAATAATCTTTTTCTTTTACTCAATTGTGCGTGCACACCCGCTTGCAATGGCAGCTTCGCTTACTGCTTTTGCCACGGTGGTCACGACATTCCTGTTGAGGATCTTGGGCAGGATCCGGTCTTTTCTGGGATGTTTGATATAACCCGCAAGAGCATGGGCAGCCGCCACCTTCATCTCGTCCGATATCCGTGATGCACAGACATCCAGTGCCCCCCGGAAGATTCCCGGAAATGCCAGGGCATAATTGATCTGGTTGGGGTACTCCCCGCGCCCGGTACCGACAATCGCCGCCCCGGCCTGGAGTGCATCGTGGGGGAGGATCTCCGGCATCGGGTGGGCGAGAGCGAAGATGATGGGATCCTCGTTCATGGAACGGATCATCTGATGGGTGATGATCCCCGGGACAGAAACTCCGATACAGACATCTGCGCCTTCAAGGGCATCGGCAAGTGTTCCGGTCCGCCCGGTGCGGTTGGTCTCATCCCCGATGATGAACTTGTATTTGTTTGCATAGAGCCCCGGCCGGTGGCGGTAAATGATCCCCTCGTGGTCGCAGACGATGATATCCTTGACCGTGCTGCAGAGATCGGGATTGTACCCTATGCATTTCAGCATCCTGATTATTGCAAACCCGGCAGCCCCCGCCCCGCAGACCACGACGTTCAGGTCCTCGAACCGCTTTTTTGTGACCCGGCACGCATTCAGGAGTGCCGCAAGCACCACAACCGCCGTGCCGTGCTGGTCATCGTGCATCACGGGAATACCGATCCCCTGCAGGGATTCCTCGAGCTCGAAACATTTGGGAGCCGCGATGTCCTCGAGGGCGATCCCCCCGAAGACCGGTGCGAGGTTCTTTATCTGGTCGGCAAACTGCGTGTGGTAATTCTCAAAACAGATGGGGAACGCATCGATACCGGCCAGTTTCTTGAAGAGGAGGGCTTTTCCTTCCATAACCGGAATGGCAGCATATCCCCCGATGTTTCCCTGGGAAAGGACGCGGGAGCCGTCACTCACGATCGCGATCGTGTTGGCCTTGAGCGTGTACTTATATGCCAGGTTTTTGTCCCTTGCGATCTCCCGGCAGACGGCGGCAACGCCCGGGGTATAGGCAAGGGAGAGATCCCGCCGGTCGGCAAGGGAAACTTTTGAGTGGACTTCGATCTTTCCCTGGTATTTCTCATGAAGAGCGAGCGACTCTGCGTAGATGTCTTTTCTTTTTGCCCCTGCCATTCCCGGTACTCCCTTTTTGAATGATGGCGGTTGGATACCATCAATGTTCTTATGGCAGGGAATGAACAAGAAATTGCATCAACGGATAACTGCCGGTCGACTTATATTTTCCACTTACAATCGTGTGCTCTGGCCGAACTCCCGGTCGATCCAGGCAGCCATTGCATCCCGGACCGACCGGTAGGCCCCGGCAATGTCGTCCGAGGATCCCTGTACGGTATGGGGATCGAGGAATGCATAATGGATCGTTTTTACGGCGCCGGGAACGACCGGGCAGACCTGGTGGGCCCGGTCGCAGACCGTTACCGCGATGTCGAATGTCTGCCCGGCAAACGCGTCAATGGTCTTGGAGTGGTGGTGCGCAATGTCAATGCCTATCTCCCGCATTGCTGCAATTGCATGCGGGCTCACGCTCGATTGCCGTGTTCCAGCGCTGAACACCTCGTACCGATCGCCGTACCGTGCCCGGAGCAGCCCCTCTGCCATCTGCGAGCGTGCTGCATTTGCCGTGCAGACAAAGATGACCCGGGTTTTTTTCATTTGGGATCCCCGCAGGGAGGCTTCTCGCTTCCGCAGCAGGTGCTGTCCTCCCCGCCACAGCTGCACTCCCCGCTGTCCATGTCCTTTCCTTTCAGTGCAGCCCCGATCATGGCCCAGGCGCAGCCTACCCCGCTCTGCACTTCGATTGCCTGAACGGGACAGTTCTTCTGGCACGCCCCGCACTCCATGCAGGCTGAGGGTTGTGCAATACTGACGGTATCCTTGCCTGGAGCAAAGACCCCGTGGGGGCAGACCTCCATGCAGCGCCCGCAGTTGATGCAGCGATCAGGATGGAACACAAGCGTTGTATCCGTGTAGGAATCGAACATCAGATCCACCCCAGCAGCCGGCCTGCGCCCAGCAGGATCGCGAGAGCAACACCTGCAACCGCCATGCATACCATGACCGGGACATACCGGAATATCTCCTTTTTCACCCCGGTCCTGGATGTGAACGTTGTCGATCCCGTGAAGTTGAGTGCAAGGTACGCGGTAACGGCCGGCACGATGAGGAGCGGGGTTATCGCCCCGGCCGCCCGTGCCCATACGGGAAGAGCAACCGCCCCGCCCCAGAGGAACGCGAACGGGAGCGCGGCAAGGAGCCCGAGGAAGAGGCCTTTGGTGGAGAAGTCCTGCGTGGGCAGGATGGGGAGCAGGATGGGGAAGAGGACCGTTCCCGCAATAACCGCGGCTACGGCGGCAAGCCCCGCCACGGGTCCTGCAAGGAACCAGAGTGCAAGCGCTGTTACAATGGCCGGGAGGGCAATGTGGGTGAGTTCCACGGGGATCAACACCATGCGATCCCAAAGAGGGAACGTTACCCGGCGCATAGCCGGTGTTGCGGTATGCGATTTCAGGTACTCCGGAAGATCGCATGCCCGGACCGGGCCGTACTCAACCCGGAAACCTGTCCTTTTCATGACTTCCGGCCAGGATACCCCGGGTGCCCCCAACTGGGGAAGAATGATCTTCTTATGACTGACGATATCTGCAAGACCGGTGCCGGCAATCTGCCGCACGAGCTCTTCGGTGCCAAAGGTGCCTTTGCCTGCAGCGCACCAGACATTGATCCCCTTTGTATCGAGAACGAGAATATAACCATCCACACCGGTGAGTGCGGATCTCAGGGCATCGAAACTCAGGGTATAGTTTGCCGAAGCAAAGACCGGGGAGTCTGCCGTCGGACTGCCGAGCCGGTACAGGCCGGGCTCTACCCGGTGGTCCCCCCTCCGTATCGCCCAGCGGGCGAGGAAGTGATCGAACCTGTTGGCAAACGTTATAGCGCTGGTTGCGGTACGGATCTCCCGGGACGGGGTTGCATTCCCCGTGCAGGAGCATATCGGTGCTGAAGTGCCAGCTGAACAACCGCAGGCAGTCTGTTGTTTTTTTGCATCCATGGTATCTCTCTTTTATACGAGCGGTGGTGAGAATGTGGCGAGCAGCAGGAGCCCTGCTTTCCCGGCAATGACCCGGTGCACCTGATCGGCCGGCATGACCCCCATCGAGCCCGGGGCATACCGGATCTCCTTTCCTTCAAGAACACAGATCCCGCTTCCTGCAATCACATCATGGATCTCCACCATGCCTGGATGGGTGTGGTCGCCGATCTCGCAGCAGGGCTCGATTTTGACGTGATGCAGGGAGAGCCGGCCCCCGGTGTCGCTGCCCGCGACCAGGTGCCTGAGGGCAACACCGGGAAATTTCGGGTGCGGGTTCCAGGCCAGCGTGTCGGTGCCGCGAACCTGGTCCATGAGGGTTACTGTCTGGTGGGTCATGGTCATCTCATCATTTCAAATTTTATTGAAACAACCTGTGCGTGCGATGATTATATACCTTTGCATTTCATATAATTTTGAAATGACTCGTGCCAGGACCTCATGTTGCGGAGACACTCTTTTGAAAGGCGGGAAACGCGAGGCTGCGGTTCCGGAACAGGTCCGGGCAGAGCTGGAGCGCCTCGGAGGCTTTGAAGCACTGTCTTCAGGGATTCCATCAGGCGGGGATCTTGAGGCTCAAAGCAGGGTCTTCCATGCCCTTTCTGATCCTCTCCGGCTCACGATCCTGCACCTGGTAAAAGACCAGCCGCTCTGCGTCTGTATCATCAACCGTTTCATGCGCATTGCGGATTCCCGGCTATCCTATCATCTTACGATCCTCAAGGAGAGCGGTCTCATTGAGGGCGAATACCAGGGCAACTGGATCATCTACAGCATCACGCCCGCTGGAAGGAAATATCTCTGAACCCGATGGAACGGGACTATCCGTACGGATCAAAAAAGGAATGAGATTTACTTTGCCGGGGCAGCGGTTGTAGCTGCTACCGAGACATTGGCCTTGCAGCCTTCACCGCGGAAGAGCGCCCATTCCTCGCAGGAGGTTCCGTTGGTGAAGGTGCACATGCCGTACTGTCCGCCGTCAGCGGCAGTCTTGATCTCGGTCTGTCCTCCGACTTTTCCGCAGTTGACCGATGCGGGGTTTGCCATGCCGGCTGATCCGGATGCAGGTGTGGCTGCAGCGGTTGTAGCTGCTACCGAGACATTGGCTTTGCAGCCTTCGCCACGATAGAGTGCCCATTCTTCGCAGGAGGTTCCGTTGGTGAATGTGCACATGCCGTACTGTCCGCCATCAGCGGCGGTCTTGATCTCGGTTTTTCCTCCAACCTTCCCACAGTTGACCGATGCGGGGTTTGCCATACCGACTGCACCGGGCGCCGCAGCTGCGGTTGTTGCTGCTGCAACCGCTGTTGGTGCAGCGGTGGGAGCTGCCGTTGCGGCAGGTGCTGGTGTGGCTGACTGGGTACATCCGGATATGAGCAGGGCTGCAACAACGCAGGCTGCCAGGAGAACGATGATACTCTGTTTTGACATCATGATCGTATCAGGATACGATTGGGCAGTCTTTCATAAAAAAGGGAGCGGGATTGACTTTATTTCCGGCCGGCGGAAGCCATTGCCGTTTTCATCCGGGCTACATATTCCCTGAGGGCTTCTTCCATCCCGGATGGATTGTCCTTCCGGCTTCCCACGATATCGACAATCGCGCTGCCGACAATAACTCCGTCGGCACCCTGCTCCGCACAGGTCCTCGCATGGTCCGGCAGGGAGATCCCAAAGCCCAGCGCGAGCGGGAGATCCGTATGCCGGCGCACGCGGCGCAGGAGATCGAGGGCCTCATCGGACACCGTTGCCCTCGCCCCGGTCACCCCGAGAACAGCCACAAGGTAGAGGTACCCACGGGCCCGCGATACGATCTTTTTGATCCGTGCATCTGTCGTAGTCTGCGTGATGAGCATGATAGGATCGATACCATATTCGGTTGCAGCCTCAGTGACTTCGTCCGACTCCTCGTAGGGCATATCAGCGATCAGGATACCGTCAACTCCCGCCTCCCGGGCCTCGCGGTAGAACTTCCGGATTCCTCTCCGGTAAACCGTATTGTAATACGTCAGGAAGACGATCGGGACATCGGAGGTTTTGCGCAGCTCCCGGACGATCGAGAAGACCGTATCGGGCGTAGTCCCCGATGCAAGAGCCCGCTCGTCAGCCTTCTGGATGGTCGGGCCGTCGGCCACCGGGTCCGAGAACGGGACCCCGAGTTCGAGGATATCGGTACCTCCGTCAATAAGGGCCTTGGCTGCCCGGATGCAGGTCTCCCGGTCCGGATCGCCTGCAACGGTGAACCCGATGAATGCCGGCGAATCACGGTTCCGGAAGGTATCGGCGATTCGTCCCATCAGCAGGCCTCCTGCAGTTTTGCGATCTCCGCCACATCCTTATCCCCGCGTCCCGAGAGATTGATTATGACGATGTCGTCCCGGTCGAAACGGTCTTTCTGTTTCATGACATACGCGACCGCATGGGCGGATTCGAGTGCCGGGATGATACCCTCTTTTTTCGAGAGGAACCGGAATGCATCGATCACGTCCGCGTCATTCACCGCGGCATAGGTGACCCGCTGTTCATCCCTGAGCATTGCATGCTCGGGTCCGACTCCCGGGTAATCGAGGCCGGCCGAGATGCTGTGCGTGGGCAGCACCTGGCCGTCCCTGTCCTGGAGCAGGTACGAGAAGGCACCGTGCAGGACGCCGGCTTCGCCTGCGCAGAGCGTTGCGCTGTGTTCGCCGGTCTCGATCCCTTTCCCCCCTGCTTCTACGCCTACCAGTTCAACGTCGTCCTCAAGGAACGGGTGGAAGATGCCGATTGCATTCGAGCCTCCGCCAACGCAGGCAACAATACAGTCCGGAAGACGCCCCTCTTTTTTCATCACCTGTTCGCGGGTTTCCTTTCCGATCACCGACTGGAAATCCCGCACCATGCCGGGATACGGGTGCGGTCCCACGACGGAACCTATCAGGTAATACGTGTCCCGCACGTTTGCCACCCAGTCCCGGAAGGCCTCGCTCGTTGCATCCTTGAGCGTGCGGGAGCCGGACTTCACCGGAATGACTTTTGCACCCATCAGCTCCATCCGGAAGACGTTGAGAGCCTGCCTCTTTGTGTCGATCTCGCCCATGTACACTTCCACCGGCAGGCCGAGCGCTGCCCCGACAATGGCGGTTGCAACCCCGTGCTGGCCGGCGCCGGTCTCGGCGATCAGCCTCTTCTTTCCCATGTGCTTTGCAAGCAGTGCCTGGCCGAGCGTGTTGTTGAGCTTATGGGAACCCCCGTGCACGAGATCCTCGCGTTTCAGGTACACCTTGCACCCGAGCTCCTGCGAGATATTGGCGCAGAACGTCAGCGGCGTCTCCCGCCCGGCGTATTCCTTCTGGTATGCCGCAAGGTTCCGGACAAATGCCGGATCAGTGCGGATCTTCTCGTACGCAGTTTCCAGTTCCTGCAGTGCGTTCATCATCGTCTCCGGCACGTACTGGCCGCCGTAGATCCCGAACCGTCCCTTTTTCCCTGAAGTAGTCATGTCATACCCTCCTGCTCTCCCTGATGAATTCCTGGATCTTCTGTTTGTCCTTTATCCCGATCGACGATTCCACCCCGGTTGCCACGTCCACGGCATATGGCCGGACTTCTGCAATGGCCCGGCCCACGTTCTCCGGTGTCAGCCCCCCGGCGAGGATGACCGGAACCTTTGATCTCTCCACAACGCTTCGGGCGCGGGATAGATCCACCGGTCTTCCTTTCCCGTGACTCTCGTCCACGATGATGGCGCTGCAGTCTTCGGGCAATGGATCGGTAGGTCCGATCGCCCGGATGATCCGGGGGCCGGGTTTTGTCCCGAACACGAACGGGTGGAAGAGCTGGACTGCATGCGGGTGGATGGCGAAGATTGTGTCCAGATCTTCCCGGGACCGGGTGTGGGTCACTGCCACCGTTGCCACAAACGGGCCTACTGCCCCGAATATCTCCTGCGCCCGTTCGGGTGAGACCGACCGGGGGGAGTCCGAGCAGGTGACGACGCCGATGGCGTCGGCCCCGAGTTCTTCGGCGAGCTTTGCATCCTCCGGGCGGGTGATCCCGCAGATCTTTATGCGCATACAAACTCCTCCAGTTTCTTTCTCGGGTACTCGCTTGCCATGATGGACGAACCGATCAGGAATGCGTCGCAGTACGTCTTGAGTTCGCGCACATCGTCCGCGGACCGCATCCCGCTCTCGGAGACAACGAGCCTGCCCTCGCCCCGTACCTGTCCCGAGAGGAGCCGTGTCGTGGACCGGTCTATGGTCATCGTTGCAAGATTGCGGTTGTTGATCCCGATAAGTTCCGCTTCCGTTGAAAGTGCAGCATCCACTTCTTCCATGGTATGGGTTTCCACGAGCGGCTCAAGGCCGTATTCCCGTGCGAGATCGACAAACGCCGGGAGCCGGTTCCCGAGCACTGCCGCGATGAGGAGGACTGCGTCAGCCCCGAGCGCCCGCGATTCGGCGATCTGCCGCTCATCGATGATGAAGTCCTTCCTCAACACCGGCACGCTGACGGCACTCTTCACGCGGGCGATATCCCCCCCGGTCCCCCCGAAGAAGTAGGGCTCGGTCAGGACGGAGATAGCCGTGCATCCCCCGTCTTTTAAAACCCCCGCCATCATCGCCATGTCAACGTTCCTCCGGATGACCCCGTTGCTCGGGGAGGCGCATTTGATCTCGGCAATCACGGCGTTCTTCCCGTCTCTTCCTCGGATGGCGCCGGCCAGGCTTGATGTCGGGCGCGACGAATGTTCCGGAAACGTTTCCGGGAGATGCGCAATGCGCTTTTCCGTTCGCCGGACAATCTCGTCGAGGATCATGCTGCCTCCCGGGTTGCTTCAATCAGTGCATCGAGCCGTGCCCGGGCGTTGCCGGAGTCAATGGACTCGGCAGCCCGGATGATTCCCTCGCGAAGATCTCCGGCCCCGCCGCCCACGTAGATGGCAGATCCGGCATTCATCAGGACGATATCGCGCCCGGCCCCTTTCTCCCCGCTGAGGATCTCGCGGGTGATCCGTGCATTGGTCTCTGCATCTCCCCCGGCGAGATCTGCAAGTCCTGCCCTGGCTATCCCGTAGGTGTCCGGGTTGATCGTGTAACTGCGGATAATCCCGCGATACAGCTCCGACACGGTGGTTTCACCGGTTATCGTGATCTCATCGAGTCCGCTCCCGTGAACCACCATGGCGCGGGAGAGCCCGAGGAGCCGGAGCACCTCTGCCATGGTCCTGGTCAGGGACTCGTCATACACCCCGAGAACCTGCGCCTCCGCGCAGCCGGGGTTTGTCAGGGGCCCGAGGATGTTGAAGACCGTCCGGCACCCGATCTCCTGCCGGGCAGCCATCACATGGCGCATGGCCGGGTGATGCTGCGGGGCAAACAGGAATGCTATTCCTGCCTGTTCCACGATACGGGCCTGCTCCTTCGGATCTACCGAGAGATTGACGCCGAGCGCAGCCAGAACATCGGCGGAACCGCACCTGCTCGACACGCTCCGGTTCCCGTGCTTGACCACCGGAACTCCGGCTCCTGCTGCAACAAATGCTGCAGTTGTACTGATGTTGAACGTCCCGGCCCTGTCGCCACCGGTCCCGCAGGTATCCACCAGCATATGCCGGGTCACCGGTTTTATGGTTACTGCATATCTCCGCATGACGGTTGCGAACGCGGCGATCTCTTCCGGTGTCTCGCCCTTGAGCCTGAGTGCCGTAAGGAATGCCCCTATCTGGGCCTGCGAGGCGTTCCCCTCCATGATGGTTCCCATGATCTCGCCTGCCTCTGTTCCCGTGAGATCTTCCCGGTCCACGAGTTTTCCTATGGCGTTTTTCAGCATCATCGTGCAACCCCCGTGCCTGCAAGGAAATTCGCTATAATCCGATCCCCGGTTGGGGAGAGGATACTCTCCGGGTGGAACTGCACGCCCTCTATGGGGTAGTGCTTATGCCGCACTCCCATTACGAAACCGTCGTCGAGACTCTTTGCCGTGACAGTCAGCTCTTCCGGGAGTGAATCTTCCCGTGCAACGAGCGAGTGATACCGGGTTGCGACGAACGGGTCTTCAAGCCCCGAGAAGATGCCCCTCCCGTCGTGCTGGATCTTCGAGGTTTTGCCATGCATAAGGCGCCCGGCCCTCCCGACTTCTCCCCCGAACGCGGTGCAGATGGCCTGGTGGCCGAGACAGACCCCGAGCGTCGGGATGGTTCTGCTCATGGTGTTCAGGACTTCCAGGCAGACGCCGGCATCCTCCGGTGTCCCGGGGCCCGGCGAGAGGATGATCCGGTCGCAGGCGACTTTTTTCAGATGGCTGATCGGGGTATCGCAGGTAAGTACCCGGGGATCTCCCCCGAGTTTTCCCACCTGCTGGTACAGGTTGAAGGTGAAGCTGTCATAACAGTCAACGATCAGTACTTTCATGGGTAGACCCCCGATTGTTCGAACGCCTTCATCATAGCCGAAGCCTTGCTTTCGGTCTCTCTCCACTCCGCAGCCGGCACCGAGTCGGCAACGATCCCGGCCCCGACCTGAACTGATGCCCGGCCATTCTTGACAAGCACAGTCCGGATCGAGATGGCGAAATCAAGGTTCCGGTCAAACCCGATGTACCCGACCGCACCGGCGTAAATGCCTCTCGGGCAGCGCTCCTGCTCCCCGATGATCTGCATTGCCCGGATCTTGGGCGCACCCGAGACCGTCCCGGCCGGGAAACAGGACCGGAATGCATCATAGCAGTCGAGGTTGTCGCGGAGAACCCCCGAAACCGTGGAGACGATGTGCTGGACATGCGAAAACTTCTCGATGTTCATGAACTCGGTCACTTCCACCGACCCGAACCGGCAGACCCGGCCAAGATCGTTTCGCGCAAGATCCACGAGCATCGTATGCTCGGCCCGCTCCTTCTCGTCCCGGAGGAGCTCGTCTGCCAGTGCCAGATCCTCCGCGGGGGTCCGGCCCCGGGGCCGTGTGCCGGCGATGGGGACGGTAGTCACCCTCCGGTTCTCGACCCGGACGAGCATCTCGGGACTTGCCCCTATCACCTGCTCATCACCGAAATCCAGGTAATACATGTACGGGCTCGGGTTGATCTTCCGGAGCGCGGCATACAGAGCGAACGGATCCCCGGAAAGTTCGCATTCCATCCGTCGTGAGAGCACGGCCTGGAAGATATCGCCGGCTGCGATGTGCTCCCGTATATTCTCTACCGCCCGCTCGTACTGCTCCCGGGCTTTTGGTGGTATAGCGGGCAAGGCCTGTGGAGTGCCGGCAACTGTGCCCACAACGGGTGTGGATGTTGTGCCCAGTTCCTTGATCCGGTCTGCCAGGGACTGGATCCTCTCAATACTCCGGTGATACTCCCGGGCAAGATCCGACTCATACGTGAGGAACGGGCTTGAGAAGATGTAGAGGATCCGGTCCCGGTGGTCCAGGACGATGCAGTCCTTGGTAAGCATGAACCGTGCATCCGGTCCGCTCCCGGCCATCGTCTTGGAAGTACCTTCTCTGACCTTTTCGAAGAGGGAATAGACACAGTCGTAGGCAAAGTACCCGACCATCCCGCCAAAGAACCGGGGAGCTTTCACGTTCACGTACTGGAACCGGGAAAGGATCGATTTGATACGGTCAACAGGATCCCGGCCTTCAGGATCCCGTGCAATGGAGATGAACGGCTCGTCACCTTCAAGTTCCACGGATGATCCTACCGATACAACGAAAACCGGGTCGAGGCCGATGAACGAATAGCGGGCGAGTTTCTCGCTGCCTTCCATGGACTCGAGCAAAAACCCGCACCCGGTCCGCGTGCCAAGGAAGATGTCCAGCGGGCAGAGATCCTCAAGCGGCAGTTCCGCACAGAGTGGGATAATGAGCGGCTTTGGCTGGTTTTTCACCGCGGTGATGAACTCCTCTTCACTCAGGTTGATGGTAAGATCGTTTTTCATAAATTATTCCTGTAGTTCCTGTATCGGCGGTTTCCTGTCTGTATTCTGTATGCCGGGCTGATGGGAGACTCTCCTGCCCTGCAGGTGAACCCGGTGTTCCGGCACATAATCTGATTAAAAGGTGGTGTTTGTACATATTTATACATTGTTGTAATATTTTGAGCATTGATGCAGATATTATTGCAATATATGTATCCGGAAAAACGGCCGGCCAACTCGGGAAAAAAACTGCTGTCCGGCTGCGGGGATTTGATTGCAACGGTGAATCGCGATCACGGCAGGTCTCCGTGCATATTTCTTGTATTGAAAAAGGCGGATTTGGCAATCCTGTGGCCGATCCTGCCCGAAGATCCCCGGTGCGAAGGATTCCCCCGTAGCGGGAACTGCGGTACGGCAACCTATTTACCGTTCCGCACAGATCCTGTACTACATTTTTGGTGGCAACATCATGTGGCCGTGTCGCGATAAGTCATTGAGCTGGGTTTTTGTATCGCGGATGACCGGGATCATCTGTTTCCTGATCGTGGTTGTGCTCGCCAACATCCTCAAGGAATTTATCCGGAACCCGACCCTTCTCTCGGGCATCGAATTCTTAAATACCAATTTCTGGCTCCTGCTGGTCATCGGGATCATCATCTTTGTCGCGGATATCTTTGCGGCATTCCCGTTCCCGCTCAACCTTCCGTTCCCGGTCATCAAGGCGGTAGGCAGCGTCTTCATCGTTGCATTCGTGCTCCGGATTTTTGAATGGGTGGACCTGATCACGGCAAACAACCTTTACCATTACTTCTGGCTGCTCTCGTTTGTGATAGTACCGCTCGTTTTCATTCTCGTCCTTGTGACCGGCTACTTCGAGATCATGCGGAATCTCTGGTGGACGCCCCGTCCCGAAGGAGAGGCCGCTATTGTGCATGATCCTGCGCCTTCGGGAGAACCGGGTACAGCATCGGATGTCAAGTCCTGGGAAGAGATCGGTGACGAGTTCCGCCTGATGCTCTACGATCTTGTCCACCGGTTCCGCGATGAAATCCGGAGAAAATAGTTTTGCCCGATGAGGAACGTTACCAGTCCGGGTTCTCCTCGCGGAACTTTCTTTCTTTGGCTTCGAGCTCTTCTGCACTCAGGTGTGCCGGCATACAGATGCAGCGGTGAGCTATAAAGACACCGGCCTGGAAGGTTCCCTGCTCCTCACCGGGTCTGCACGCCCCGAACGTTCCGGTATCGCAGTCATGATAGACCTGCGGGAGCTCTCCTTTTTTTGCTTCCTCCTTTGCCTCATGCCATGAACCGCTCATACAGAGGGTATGGGAGAACGTGCTACATGAGCGTTTCGGGAATGGGGAGAGGCGCTGCTTTCCGGTTATACCTATAAAACCGCAGGAAAAAGAAAAAAGTGATGAGATCAGAACCGGGGTTTCCGGTGCTTGGGCAGGCAGTCCCTGCAGTAGACCGGCCTTCCTTCAGTAGGCTTGAAGGGAACTTCGCACTCTTTTCCGCAGTCTGAGCAGACTGTCTTTGTCATTTCTCTGGGACCGAAATTTCTCGGGCCACCAAAACTCTTTCTTTCCATTGCTCTTACTCATGCAGTTTTGAGCTGCAGCTAAACATCTACCAATTCTGTATAAAAAACATTTGCAGTATCCGGATCTGTTTTATACATTTGTATGAATAAATCGCGGGAGATCAGGGAATTATCTCGCACCCGTTGAATTTTTCATGGGCAAAATCTTCCCGTGTGATCGTGCCGCATGCGATGAGATCCCGCACCCGCGGGAGGGCTGATACGAGGGCATCGTGCAGGTTTTCAACGGTCCCGCAGACCAGCTGCCGCTCTGTTGCATTCCATGGCCGGGTGATGTTGGAATAGAGGCACCGCCCCCCGCAGAAATCCCGGATCCGGCAGGTTATGCATTCCCCACCGATCTCGATCCGGTCAAGGGCACCGGGGTCCGCGTCTGCGATATGTCCCACATAATAAGATCGCATGCCGATCATCACGGGACAGGGGGCGATGTGGCCGTCGGTCATGATACTGTAGTTGGCATATCCCGAACCGCACCGGAGCCGGCTGGGCCTGTCGTGCAGGAGATCGTCCATGGGATCGAGGAACGGGTACCAGCGGAGAACTTCCCCGGTGTTCTCCATCCGATCAACCCATGAGCTGACGAGGGTCCGGATACCCGGGTTGTAACTGTTCCTGACCCATTCATCAAACCGGCGCCGGGAGAAGTCACCGGCAAAATCGGCGTCCAGCTGCCAGTGAATGGAGGAGAAGGAGTAGTCCGGGTTGTCAGAAAGCCAGCTAACGGCATCCGCGATGTCGGTATCTTCGGTCACCGTCATGCGGGCGATCAGCTCGCCGGCATACCCGTTTTTACAGAGATTTTTTACCTGCGAGATCACCTTGCGGTAAACACCTTCTCCCCGGTTTTTGTCCGTGAGCGCCTCTCTCCCGTCCAGTGAGACAAGGATCGTGGAAAACCGGTTTACGATTGCCGGTTCAAGCCGCCCGAGAAGCAGGCCGTTGGTCTGCATCATGAACCGCTGTACCGGCGCCTCCCGGATGATCCGGGTGATAAGATCGGCCCGGAGGAGCGGCTCGCCCCCATAGAATGTCAGCGTGGCAGAGGGATCCCTGGAGAGAAAATCATAGAGGCCCCGGAGGTCGTAGTTCAGCTCTGCAGGAAGATCCGGATCGATCTCAACCTGTTCTCCCTCGCCTGAACCTTCTTCAAGTTCCTCAAATGCCTTTGCCCGGCAATAACTGCAGCAGAGATTGCAGTCATCGGTCAGGATGAGGTGGAAGTACATGGGATGTCTGTACATTTTCGACCGTCCGGACAATAAAATGAGGGCATACCTCTGGGGCGGATCCTGCCGTAACGTATAAACCATCTCTCTCTCAATCCTCTCTCATGCCCGGGGGATCGTACTTCTCACCGGAAATTGAGACCCTGGATCGGGGCAGCCTCGATGCCCTGATCGACGAGCGGGTGAGGTATACCATCAGGTATGCGGCGGACCATTCCCCGTTTTACCGGCACTGGTTCCGGGAGAATGGTATCGATCCGGCAAAGGTCCGCGTTCACGAGGATCTCCTGGATCTCCCGATAATCTCCGGTAAGACAATCCGGGAAAACCAGCCCCCCGTTACCCCGGAATTCGAGTTCAAGTCCACGGACTGGAGCAATGTCTTCTCCATCCAGGAGACCAGCGGTACGAGCGGGACGCCCAAAGGATTCTTTCTCACCTGGGAGGACTGGAAGCGGTACGCCGAGAAGTATGCCCGGAGTTTTGTATCGCAGGGATTCTCAAGCCGGGACCGGATCGTGGTCTGCGCCTCCTATGGGATGAATGTGGGAGCCAACACCATGACCATTGCCGCACAGAAAATTGGCATGGGGATCATTCCCATTGGCAAATGTTCATTTGAATCGCGGATCCTCAAAAGCTACCGGCCTACCGCGATCATCGGGAGTGTCTTCAAACTCCTGCGCCTCTACAGGAGGCTCAGGGCAGAAGGTCTCGCGCCCTCCGAAACCTCTATCGACAAGCTGGTTGCGGGTGGCGAGAGCTTTGCCGATGAGTCCCGGAAGTACCTCGCTGAACTCTGGGAGTGCCCGGTGTACAATACCTATGGTAGTACTGAAGGTACTATGTGCGGGGAATGCACAGAGATTGCCGGACTTCATGTACCTGAGGATCTCGTTCACCTGGATGTCTATGATCCCCGGATGGAGTCGTTTGTCCATGATGGCGCCTGCGGCAGGGGAGTCCTCACAACCCTGCTTCCCGTAGGAGCAAAAGCGGGGATGCTTCTCCTCAACTATGATACCGAAGATACGACCGTTGTCCTCTCCCGGAACCGGTGCGCCTGCGGCAGGACGCACATGCGGATCCACAATCCCCAGCGGGAAGCCGAGACTGCATGGATCTTCGAGAATTCCATAAACCGTGTGGATATAGAGGCGGCGGTCTTCCAGCCGGAAAACATGGAATGCCTGAATGGGGAATATGAGGCTTTCATCGGTGACGGGAAACGCCCGGATGAAGCGGTACTGTCGGTGGGCGTGGAATGTATCGATCCGGAACACTGCGATAAAAAAACCATTGAAGATACCCTGGTGACCCGTTTCCTGAAATACAAACCCGGGCTTGCCCGGCATTATCATGACGGGGATCTCCGGATTGTGGTGAATTTTACCCGGGCCGGGGAGCTTGAACTGCACAAACAAAAAGGGCGGCCGAAACGCCTGATCGACCGGAGATTGCACTGAAATGATGCCATATAATTACAAGAATGAGAACGGCCTCACCATCCTGGAACTGATCGTGATTATTCTTGTCCTTGTCGTGATCGGCCACGTTGCTCTTGTCACCCTTTCTGGCATGTTTAAAAATCCTTCGGAAGGAATGGCAGGAACCTTTGCCGGGGAATCCGGGTATGCATTGCGGCATGTGGGACCGGTCACCGGCTTTTCGGCCGTGAATGGCAACCGTTCGGATGTCATGATCCAGTACCCGCAGCAGGATGCCGCAAATCTCGGGGCTGTTCAGATGACCGTGGAACTCTTTATGGGTGATATGGGGGGAGTTGATTTCGACAACGTGAACCTCTATGTCACAAAGGCCGGCGGTGTGGAAACGATCCCCCGGAAGACTGCACAACCTCTCGTCTGCCCGGGCTGGATGATCACCAACCGGTTTGACGTGCCCCAACCGGCACCGGTAACTGCCGGAAAACTTCCAAAGAATCTTCCCACAGCCGGAGGGGCGGGAAGCAAACCTGCTGTCTCGTCCCTGACGGGAACGGACATCCTCTATCCCGGTGAGCAGTTTGAGATCGTGGTCTGCCCGGCGAGTACTACTCCCCCGTACCAGCAGTTCGCCATCACGGTGAACCCCCCCGGGAGTTCCCAGCCGCCGGTTGCACTGATCACGGTTCCCCCCATGACCCAGCCCGTCATATCCCTTGGTTCGGAGTGATACCGTGGTGTATAACGGGAAACATGACGATGCATTCACGGGTCTTGAGCTCGTGATCCTGATCCTGGTTCTCCTGGCAGCAGTTATCGCAATTATCGTTTTCACAAACCCCGGGGAGACCCCGGGATGGGTCAGGACATTCCCGGGAGGGATGGTGGCAGACAGCATCTACGTATCCGGAGATCACATGCAGCCCGTTGGATCCGTGTTCGGGTTTCCCGCAGTCAGCCGGGTGAGCAATAAGCCCCTCTATATTGTCCCCCGGCCGGATCCCAAACGGCTCGGGGCGGTCCAGGTGATGGTCTCCCTTTTCCTCGGGCATACCGGTGCCATCGATATGGACCAGGTCCGGGTGAGCTGGAAAGGGGAAGGGGTTACCGAGCAGATCGCCCGGACAAATACCCTGCCTCTGGTCTGCCCCAACTGGACGATTGCCGGGAAATACAATATGCTCCCCGGCCATGTTGCCGATGCGGACAACTGGATGGAACCCGATGAAGAGTTCGAGCTCCTGATATGCTCTTCCACGGGTGTCCGGCCGTCCGGGACCTTTGCCGTTACCCTGAGCCCGGAGGGAACCGCGATGCCGCTCACCATCACCCGCATTGTTCCCGAACGGATCCGTCCGGTCATGAAGCTGGGATGAGGGCCTGCGGCACCCCCGTTTCCCCCTCATGAAAACCCCTGCACAGAATGCGCTTTGACATCCGGTCCCCCTGCCTGCACCAACCTCCATTTAAGCCATAAATAGCCTGTTAAACGAAAAAAGAAGCGTTTTTGGAAGGTTTTTAATCGGAGGGAATAGTGCGCCACAATGACCAAAATACCCCCAGAATTTTGGTAAAAATTGAGGTATCGACGGGCTTTCGACGGAAACCTTTTATATTATCAGGCGTCACCATTCATTATCAAAACCCAATAGTGGTTTTGAGGTGTTTAAATGGGAACCAAAATTGGAAAAGAAAAGATCCAGCGCGAAAAGGGCTACCTCTACTTTATCGGCAAGGATGGATACGTCTGGGCAGCCCCGATGAAGCACAACAAGACCGGCAAGAAGAAGAAAGTCGGTACTGAGAAGATTGCCAAGGAAAAGGGCTTCATGTACTACATTGGCAAAGACGGATTCGTCGCAAAAGCCAAGATGAAGAACGCATAATCTTACTTTTTCCTTTTGCACGCGGTCAGCCGCCGGCCGGAAGAGTCCGGGCGGCGGCCCCGCTCAATAGTTTTCCCCCGACGGGGTAGTTTCTCGATTTTTCATTAAGTATTCGTCTTTGAGAATACCTTCCCGGCATCCATGGCAGGCGGGGGTTTTATCAGTACGTCCCTCCAGTCTGGTATAGAGTGGATCGCCCATGCCCTCGCTGGTAGCCAGTGCTTTTAAAGAATGGACTCACGGTCTGGACACCCACCAGAGCATGATCTCGATCTTTGAGCACATCCGCGATATCCCGTACTCGCTTGCGGTCCCCCGGGGAGATCTCCTGTCGGGGCCGGAAGAGATGCTCCGGATCGGCAGGGGATATTGCGGCCCGAAGCACTACCTGCTTGCGGATATGTACCGGAGGCTGAACCTGAATGTGGTATATGCCACGATTGCCTTCTCCTGGAATGATCCGAATATCCGTTACCCGCCCGGGCTCCGGGAACTGGCTGCCATTGTTCCGATCTCCCATCACCTGGCCTGCCGTGTCCAGATCGGGTGCCGGTGGGTTTTTGTGGATGCCACGTGGGACCGGCCCCTTGCCCGGGCCGGCTTCCCGGTCAATGAACACTGGGATGGCCGGTCGGATACCCGGTGTGCGGTAAAACCCCTCCGGTCACCGGTCCGGACCGCGTTCTGCCGCACCCTGAAAAATGAACCATGCCGGACCGGAGATGAAGCAGAATTATCCCCGGTTGATGGCGAGAAGGATCACTGGGATGCAAAAGACCAGTCCCGGTATTACCACAATAAAATCTCGGTACGGACTCCCGATGAGCGCGAGCGCATCGCCCGTTTCTTTCAGGAGTTCGATGCATGGCTGGTTCAGGTACGCCGGGAGAACGGCTCCCTGCAGTAAACGGCCCCCCGAATGGTCAGTCGATGAAGATGTCAGTCGATGAAGATCGCGTAGTCCCGTGCCTTGAGGTTTGCTGCAAACGTGCGGGCGAGCAGCGGGTTAATCGCCTGCGGGGGGAGTCCCAGCGCTTCTGCGGTTCTCCTTGTAACTTCCATAATCTCGGGATCGCTTTCACCTGCCGATGCCAGTACGGCATTGTGGATTTTCCGGAGATATGCGAGTGCCCGGTCCATCTGCAGATAGACGGCATCCCCGCTCCGGGGCTCGTCCCAGGCAGAAAGGAGATGCCGGATCCCCTGCAACGAACGGAGGAGCCGGATCGATCGCACGGATCCTGCGGCATCGTCATAGACCGGGAGATCGCCCGCAACCGGAATGGCATCCCCGGAAAAAAGAGCCCCCTCCCCGGTCATGAACAGAGCGATCGAACCTGCGGAATGTCCCGGTGTATGTATCACCTGGACCTCGTATTCAGCGGTTCCATCGGTATCGATGGTGCAGCCGTCTTCGAGCTCGAAATCAAGCGGTACCGGCCCTCCGACAAGGGTGTCGAATCCCGGCACCGGACGCTCCCGATTCTGGCGCCCTACATCCTCGATCCAGGCCCGCTCGGCCGCGTGTGCTGCAACGGTACACCCTGTTGCGTCCCGTATTGCCCGGGCAGCCCCGATATGATCGGGATGGGAGTGGGTCAGGATGATGAGCGAGATCTCGTTCGGATCGCGCCCGATGGACCGGATATAGTCGAAGATCCGTGTTTCACATCCCGCTACACCGGTATCGGTGAGGGTGATCGTCTCTCCTGCAATGAGATACGAGTACACGAATCGGTCGAGAGCTATGCCCGGTGCAACCGGGACCTGGAACGGGTGCCGGAGTGCATGGATGGCGGGGGTGATCTGCATTCTGGATCTCCTGTGCCTGAATATAGGGCGGGGAAGAGTATATTGGTGGGGGGTGGCCCCCCCTTCACTCTGAACAGGGAGGGGGGGATCACCCTGCCCGGAAAATTATAGCAGGGGGGGTATACCCCCCACCCCCCATCTCAACTATGAGTAACGCATGGTTTTCACTTGTTCATGCGGGGAATTTCGCATGGAATATCCGGCGTGATATGCCGTCAGTGCGGGATTAGCAGAAATGAGTAGGTACCCGGGATTTTTCAGATGCGTGGGGGGGCCGACCCCCCCGTCACGTTAAACAGGGTGGGGGGTCACCCCAGCCCGGAAAATTATGGCAGGGGGGGGTATACCCCCCACCCTCCCTTTGTTTGCCGGACCCATGCAATGTGATCGGATGTAAAAAAAGAATACCCAAAAAAAACAATTCAATGGTACTACAGGAGATCACGGCATGGTTGTTTCAGAACCGATCAACAAAGTCAACCTTGAGCGCCTTACAAACGGCATCTATGCCTTCACCATGACCCTGATGATCCGCAACCTCCAGTTTCCCCCGCCCGGAACGCTGACTGATACCACCGCCTTCTTCCGGTTCATCGATACCACGCTCCTTTCGGTTCTGGATTTTATCGGGGCGTTCCTCATCCTCGGCATGTTCTGGCTCTTCTACTTCCAGATGTTCCACCGGATGAAAACGTACGATTCCCGTTTCCTCTATATCCATCTCCTCTCCCTCATGGTAGTGGTCTTCGTCCCGTTCACCCAGTCATTCACGTCTGACGGCTCTGAAATTCCGATATCGGACATAGTCTTCCAGCTCAATTATCTGGTTCTTGCGCTCCTGCTTGCCGGCGCCTGGTACTATGCCTGCCGGGCCCGCCCGTCCCTGCTTGTCCCGGAACTGACTGGTGCTGAAGCTATCTTCCTGCAGAAAAAGTACCTTGTACCCGTAGGGGTTTCCCTATTCGGGATCGCGGTTCTCCTCTCCGGTTTCCCCTACTATGACATCATTTATTTCTTCCCGTTCGTGATCATCGCCATCTTCTTCCGCCATCCCCCCGGCATACCGGAAGAATCTTCCTGATCATGGGGTATCCGCTGTTGACCCCATCGTTATGGATAACCAGCATTGCCGTACTTGATTATGCAATGCATAGGCGATCTATAGAGCCGTATTACAATCATATAGATACCCCTTTGTTTCCAGTGGAAATACGATGGAGAACCGCGACAATCACCGCAGTTCGCGGTCCAGCTGCTCTGCAAGAGCAACCGGAACATTCCGGTAAACGATCCGGCCGGGCATTTCACCAAGACCGATCTTCATTGCGTGCCGGATATACGGGTGATCCTTTACCGGAATTTTAAGAAGATTCTGGACATTTGGATTGGAAGACAGGATACAGCGCTCGGAGAATCTTGGCAAGAACGGGATTCTGGATTTGAGATCCCTGAGCAGCGCAAGGGAAAATGCCTCTGCGGCAACCGGATCAGCGCTTGCAAATACCAGTCCCGCGTCCGGCCTGGCAACGTATGCTTTTCCAAGACCCACAGGTCCCAGCCGGAGACTGTACCGGTCAGGCCCGAAGGTTGCCTGTGCAGCTGTTGCAACCACGAGGGTGAGGCGCACTTTCTCCCGGATGGCATCGCTGATCTCGACAATCTTCTCAAAGAACGTGCCGGAACCATCATTATGGGAAACCAGCGAGCTCCCTTTTGCAGCACCCAGAATGAATGAGTTGTACGGCCCGTTGGCATGGAACTCCATCCTGCTGTCTTCGCGGAGCATGCCCACCATACATTTCAGCCCGAGGGTGGCGCCTGCCTGGCTGTGGGTACTGAGGCGGGGCAGGCAGATGATATGGTCTGCTTTTGCTGCCCACCGGGAGATGAAAAACCCGCGGGGCCATGAACGGGTGCGATCAGACCGGTGATGATAAAATCCCGAGTCCCATCCTTCGTCTTCGAAACTGACAAACCGGCTTTCGAGTCCCGTTCCCATTCCCGATCTGAGAAAGTTCTCCCGGCTGCTGCCCAGGATTACCCCCCCGGGATGGTGGAGCACATGCTCAATCCCGGACTGGTCGCCGATCACGACCCGTGCTCCCCGTTCCTCCAGGATGCCTGCCGTGACCGAAAGTGCGAGCGGGTGGGTAGTGGAGGGATAGGGGTTCCCGGAATTCAGCGCCGGCTTTAAAAGAACCGTGTTGCCGTCCTTCAGCCAGGCAAAATCGTCCGTTGCTGCAACAAGGGTGTCGCGGATAGCGGCGGCAAGAACATTATCCCCGCAATCCCGGGGGACCCCGCTGACAAAGACCGGTCTCATGTACAGAATCTATTCGGCAAAGGCGATAAAAAAAGAACGGTCCGGACACAAAAACATCCAGAATCAGTGGGCCCGTCGAGATTCGAACTCGAGATCTTCGCCGTGTGAAGGCGACGTCATAGCCAACTAGACCACGAGCCCTGAATGCATCGACCGGGAATCGAACCCGGGCTATAGGCTTGGAAGGCCTAAGTCATACCTCTAGACCATCGATGCACGTGCTCTACAATTTTGGTGTGGCAGTGTATTAATAATTGTCTCTGGTTATCCGTACTTTTTTCAATTGTCCGGAAGAATTCCAGAAAAAAATTAGTAGCCCCGGAGTTCGGCTTCGACTTTCTCGAGGTTGGCAATCCGCTTCTCGAGCGGCGGGTGGGTTGAGAGGAGTTCCATGATGGAATTTCCCGAGAGTGCCGGGATGATGAAGAAGGCATTTGCCCCCTCCACTTTCGCCTTTGCATCGGGTGGAATCACATCTATCCGGCCACTGATCTTATTGAGGGCGGACATGAGCGCCCGGGGATTCCGGGTGATGAGAGCACTGCCCCGGTCTGCCGCAAACTCGCGGTACCGCGAAAGGGCAAGGATGAGGAGGGTGCTCACCGCGTAGACAATGATCGCAACGATCCAGATGATGATCCCCCCGCCGTTCTCCCGGTTGTTCCCGCCGAACAATGCGGAGAAGAAGAAGCTCTGCATGATCATCGATGCGATCATGGCGATGAGGCTTGCGAAAGTCATCGTCAGGATATCGCGGTTCTTCACATGGGAAAGCTCGTGGGCAAGCACTGCTTCGAGCTCATCCTTGTTCAAAAGCCGCATGATCGAGTCCGTACAGGCAACAACTGCATGTTTCGGGCTCCTGCCGGTAGCAAATGCATTGGGTACCGGGCTCTGCATGATGGCAAGCCTTGGCATGGGAAGCTCGGCTTCCTTGCACAGCTTCTCCACGGTCCGGTGCAGTTCGGGGTATTCGTCGGCCTCGATAATGCGTGCGCCGGTCGACCAGAGTACCATCTTGTCCGAGAAGAAATACTGGAACAATGCCATGCCCACTGCTATGAGGACAATGAACCAGTAACCAACACCGAATGCCAGCAGGATGGTCATGAACACCAGGTAGAGCAGTAATAACAGCAGCCCGGTGAACCAAACCCTGGCCGTAAGGCCCCAGTCACGTTTCCATTCCATAATTAGTACATGTTCTCATCCGTGTCTTTTAAATTATTCGATAATCCCAATAATCCGGGCTCAGAATGGGCGGTTTTTCTGAATGAGCGCACACATTCTCCTGCGCTGCAGGCAGTGGCAGAATCCGTATCTGTTCCGGGTTTTTTGGATCAATACAGGAAACTATTTTTTTGCCAACAGCCGACTGGTACTTATGGCTGAAGTCGATCCCGAAGCGCTGGCTGATGTGGCATACGGCATCTTCGAGCATCTCCTGAACCGCAGGCTGCGGGAACAGGGCAGGTACCTGTACATGTACGTTGAGGAAGGTATCGACTTCAAAGCGGAGCTCTCCGCTATCTTCGATGCATTCCGGGAAGAATACCCCCAGCTGGCAGAAGCTATGATCAACCGGTTTTCCGGTATCGATACGATCTACCGGATGCTCTGCGAAGGGGAAGGGACTCTTCCCTCAAAGACCACCCAGATGTACTGGATTGTTCTCGACGCCCCCGGCAGCGCTCCCGAAGCCATCGAAGACGAGAATGCCGGCAAATGGCTGATCTTCCAGGAACCGGATCTCGCCGATGCGGCATGGAAGAAGGTCCGGGATGCTACCGTTTCACTTGAACTGGGTATCTCGGCAAAAGTGAGCACGGCCAAACCCAATCCCGATTCCCGGGACAACCGCAAGGTGATTTACGTGTACACGAAAGACTGGGCGGACGAGGCAGATGTCATGCGGGTCCGGGAAAAACTCCGCTCACTTGGGTTTGTCGACCGTATCGGGTACAAGCGCAATATCGAGACCTTTGCCGGTGAATATGCCAAGAAAGGTAAGCGGGTAACGTATTATACGGCATAATCCCGCACGTAATTTTTGCGTACTCTGTTCCGGATGAGACCGGTCAGAACGGGAAAGAATCCTATATTCTAATAAAGTCCTTTTTTAAAAATTCCAAGGTCCAATGGGGAATCCTTGCGTTTTGTACTGCCCAGGGTTACGATGCCGCAGGCTGTGCATGTGATACTGTACTGCATCTGTTGTAAAAACCGGCAGGACCGGAAAAAAGAATCTGGATATTTTAATTTTGATTACGCTTTCCGTTCCTTGTTCTTGGGCCGCAGGTTCTGGTAACCGCACTTGCGGCAGCTGGTTGCACGAATTGCATTGCGTGCATTACAGTGCATGCATATTTTCACGTTGAGTAACCGGGCTTCGGCTTCTGGAAACTTTGCCATTAAGAAACACTCCTGTCTGCCCTTATAACAAAGCTGTAAGACTTCTTAACCGTTTGTGTCACGGGGTTCTCCGGCCAGTCGTGTGTCCGTTACAAACCAGTCATGGAACGCGGCAAGCGCACGGGCCCGGTGGGACATTTTGCTCTTCTCTTCCATGGGGATCTCGGCAAGCGTCTTTCCCCCGATCTCGAAGATGGGATCGTAACCAAACCCGCCATCCCCTCTTGGACTGTGGGTGATCTGCCCGTCAAGGACTCCTGAAAAAATCTGCACTCCCCTCGCATCCGCATAGGCAATCGCCGTTGTAAAGTGTGCAGCCCGGTCCGTCCGGCCTTCCATCAGTTTCAGGATACCGGTATTGCCGATGGATTGCTGGACATAGGCGGCATAGGGGCCGGGGAATCCGTTGAGTGCGCGGATGGAGAAGCCCGTATCGTCCACGATAAGCGGGGTTTTGAGCTGCGCGTACGCAAACCGGGCTTTTCCCTCGGCAATCTCCCCGACATCCTCCGAACGGTGTTCGGGGAGGTCCAGGGTGACGTGGGATACTTCGAGCAGCCCCCCGAAGAAGGCTGCGACCTCCCGGGCTTTGTTTGCATTGCCGGTCACCATCGTGATCTTCACAGGTATCTCCCCCGGAGTTCGATCTCGTGTTCCCGGGCAAGGATCTCATCGGCCCCGGCAAATGTCTCTCTGTATCCCGATTCGAATGCAGCCTTGAGTCCGGCACACCGGTCGGGAGCTGTGCTCTCCAGGGTCTGGTAGAGGACGTGGATGTCAACGCCCCGCTGTTCGATCTCCTGGGTCACCTGCGCAAGCCCGAAATCGATGAGGACGCAGGCCCCGTCCCCCTCGCGCAGGACAAGGTTGCTTGTGGTGAGATCCCCGTGCATGAGCCCTGCGGAATGCAGTTTTCCAATGGCATTTCCCGCATTCCTGAGGTTCTTTTCGTTCAGGTCATCGGTGAGCAGGGTGCCTGAGATCCGTTCCATCACGATGGTATCGGCAGTGATGTCGTGCAGGACCGGGGTCGGCACGCCGCCTTTCCGGGCTGCATGGATGAGCCGCGCCTCTGCCCGGGTCCGCTCGGTTACCAGGCGACGGTCCAGGGCAGGAACCCGGTATTTTTTTGCAACCCGGTATTTTTCAACCACGGCTGGTCCAAAGGTGATCACCGCTTCCGCACCCTGTCTTGGTGCGTCTTTCTTCCTGCCGGTGGCGCCCGGCACAGGTTTCGCCGGATCCCGCTTCCAGGTGACTTCGACCTCGTCCGAACGGAACGAGGGGTTGACCTGCGAGGCTTCGATGGGGAGCGATGTTCCGCTCTCCAGCATCAGTTTACCCGTGTAGGCAATCATAGCCCCGTTATCTCCGAGATATTTCTGTTCGGGCACAAAGAACCGTGCCCCGCGCTCCTCGCACATGATCCGGAGCATATCCTGAAGACGCCGGTTCGCTCCCACTCCCCCGACCAGAAGAACTTCCTCTTTACCGGACAGAGAGAGTGCCCGCTCCGTCACTTCCACGCACATGGCAAACGCGGTCTCCTGAAGGCTGTAACAGACATCCGCAAGCGGTGCCCGGCTATCCTTTGCAGCTGAGATGAGGCCCGAGAAGGCGAGATCCATCCCTTTTACGGTATAGGGAAGTTCGATATACCGGCCGCCCTGTGCATTTGTTTCGATAAGGGGGCCCCCGGGGTGAGGGAAGTTTTTTGCCCGGGCAAATTTGTCCAGGGCATTGCCGATCCCGATATCGAGCGTCTCTCCAAAGATACGATACCGCCCGTTCAGGTACCCGATCACCTGGGTGTTTGCCCCGCTTGCATAGAGGACTATGGGGTCTTTGCACCCGGTGGCAAAACACCCGATCTCCACGTGGGCAACGCAGTGGTTGACCCCGACAAGCGGGACATCGAGCGCAAGGGCAAGGGAGCGGGCTGCCGTGGCTACCGTGCGAAGGCAGGGGCCAAGACCCGGTCCCTGGGAAAATGCTATCCCGCTGACCTTCTCCGGCTCTGAGAGGACCGAGCCGATGAGTTCGTTCATCACTGACGCGTGGTGCTGCGCTGCTTCCCGGGGGTGAATTCCCCCCTGTGCAGGGCGGTACGGACGCGATGCAAGAGCAAGAAGATCGTGATCAAAAAGAGCGGCACTGAGATTCCAGGCAGTGCCCTCAATCCCGAGTATCTGCCCAAAAACAGGCATTGGTGCTTATTTTCTGAATTCGGTGTATCCGCATTTGCCGCAGGTGGCCCGGTCCTTGTGGTCTGCCATCATGACACCGGGTCCGCAGCGCGGGCAGTATTTCTTTGCAGTGGTAACCTTTGCGCCTTCAACCTTGAAGTAGGCGCCCCTCACGGTTCCCTTGGAAGCTGCTGCCTTCTTGGCTGCCATGATTATGCAGCTCCCTCTTCCTTGGGCTTGGGCATACCGCGCGCAGCGAGATGCGGGCGTTCGGTCTTGTTCCTGGTCTCTTCAGAGTCGTAGATGCGTGCCGCACCGGTAAGCTCGGTCTTGCCGAAACTGCTGTTCAGGGTGTCAAGGGTAACCTGGTGCTCCTTCACGTTCAGGAGTGCGCAGAGTTTCCCGATGATCTGCATGCGGGAGGGGGTTGCACCGTCGTATTTGAGGTTAAACTGAACCTCTCTTCTGGATAAAAGCTCATTCCTTTTATCGCTGGTGATCTCAAAGTCCATCGATATCCTGTAATTATTGGGAACCGGTTTATTTAAAATGTGACCCCGTTCTGAGAAGAAATACAAAACGGGATCCGGTATTATCGGTTCCGGCCGGAACCCTCAGGGTTATGAACGGATAAAGTGGCTGAGGAAGATTCTCGCTGTTTCCTTGGCTTCCGGGGTCACGGTCCTGAATACAACCCCCTCCCCCGGCTGGCCGTAGAGAACGATCGCCCCAAGCGGGGCTGCGATCACCATGGGGATGACTGCCAGGTCTTCCTCCCCATCGACAACGATGGTTGTGGGTGGGTTTGCAACTGCCCGGTCGAGAGCATCGATCAGTTCGTCAGTCAGCGTTCCTGCCGGGTTCTTGACCATGGTACAGGTACTGGTGACTTCCGGTATCCTGCTGCAGGGCGTCCGCATCGTGAAGCCATCGACAACTGCCACATCGGGAACGATCCCGTGCTTCTGGAGATTGTACGTGACAACATCCCCGACTGCACAGACCATATGGCCGGAAAGATGGGGGAGGATCTCATCGATCTCGCGATAGAGCTCGCCAAACGGTTCCTTGAAGAGCCTGCGGTGCTCTTCGGGAAGAGTAAGCATCAGCGGACCTTCAGTGCATAGCGGCCCGGAAGCTTGATGTTCATCCGTCTCGCAACTTCCGAGTTTTCCGGATCGATGATGACGAGGTATCCGGACCAGTCCTCGCTTAAATTTGTTGTACCACAGACTACACAGTTCTCGCCGTCAACTACCCGGTGGCAGTCGCGGCAGACTTTTCCCTGTTTCTTCTTATTCGCCGGAGGCATTCTCCTTCCTCTTTCCCTTTCCTGCTGGCCGTTCCTTTACGGCAGTGGCAGGCTGGCTGCCTTTCTCTTTCTCCTTTGCGATCTCTTCCTCAAGCCAGAGGGCCGTGCCAAGACCTGCCTGGCGCATGGTGAGGCCGATCTTGCTATCCCGCGGTTCGCGTTCGTTTAACGAGAGGGTAACCACGCGGACCCGGACAACGTCCCCGACACCGATGTAGCGTTTGGATTCCTGGCAGATGAGGCGGGCATTCTTCTCATCGTAGTTGATGTACTCGTCGGAGATCTGGCTCACGTGCAGCATTGCATCGATAGGCCCGAGGCTGACGAATGCACCGAAACTGGTTGTTTCGACAACCAGGCCCTCGATAACCTCCTGGAGGGCAAGCCTGAGCGCCATTGCTTCAAACCGGACATCGTAATACACGCCACCGTCGCCGGGAACGAGTTCGCCCTCGCCGACATCGAGCACTTTTGTCACGCAGATGAAGATCCCAATCTCTTTATCAATGCTGCCCTCGAGCTGCTCCTGCAGGACCTCAAGAATCACTTTTTCGAGTTTCTCCCCAAGACGCTGGGGGGGAACCCGCACCTTATCCTCAAGAAGTAGTTTATGATACATATTTACCTCCGCAATATCTCCAGTTTTTTCTGTTTTCTTAATGAAACTACGCCAATGCCCCGGGCAAAGAGCGCCTCTCTCACGCGCCGGTCATTGGTGACCACCAGGCAGGAATTCCGGGTCGCGTATTCGATCACCTGTGCATCGATCGATACCGATTCCATCTCATTGCTCTCTGCAATGGTGCATTTCTCACCAATAGTCAGGCCAAGGCGTGCTGCTGCCCCGTCTCTCCCCTTTGCCCGCGAGAGCCCCAAAAGCTCCCGCAGGACTCCGGAGAGAACAACGGGTTCAAAAGAACCCAGAAGCATACGGAGCTCGTCGAAAAGATCTATCTGGAACTGCGCCGGCATCATCAGCGCATTGGCATCCAGAAGAACCTTCACTCGCCCAGCACACCCATCCCGATTAACCGCCAGCGTGCTCCCACCTGTCGGCTCATGGCTATCCGTGAACCCACCTCTGCGCATACGGGTCGCTTTAGAGCGATTTCCACATAATCTTTCTTGGTATTCGTCACGACGCCCACAGTCACTGCAGTCCCGACAGAGAGCATCAGTGGTTCGGAATGTTTCAGTGGCTCGATGACAAGCTCGCTTGTTGCGCCGACAACACGTTCCATCAGGGTGACGCTGCACCGGATCTTGTCCCAGACCGGGGGAAGTTTACCCTCGTGGCCCAGCACCTGGCCGGCAAGGGCATCGCTTTTCGTGAGCGCGGGATCGAGCTTGGTCCCGACGCCAAGGAGCCCTCCGGGAGTTGCCGTTTCAACAACTTTTGAACCAGCGTTGATGGTGGTTATCGTAGTCTTGATGGGAACCCACTTGATGCGGTTCTCCACCTGAGTCTGCCTGCCCGGGCGGATCTCGATCTTGTCGTCTGCGCGGAGGATGCCCCGGATAAGAGATCCCCCGACAACGCCGCCTTTGACATCCTTCCAGTTGCAGCCCGGCTTATTGACATCGAACGAGCGTGCGATAAGCATTACCGGCTCGGCATCAGGATCCCGTTTTGGTTCAGGAATGACCTGATCCAGTGCCTGGACAAGTGCCCCCATATTGATCCCCTTCTGAGATGAGACGGGAATGATAGGGGCGTTCTCGGCTATCGTGCCTTTGACAAACGCCTTGATCTCGTGATAATTGTCGACAGCCTCTTTCTGGCTGACCACATCGATCTTACTCTGGACGATCACGATGTTCTTGATACCTACGAGCTCGAGCGCCATCAGGTGCTCTTTTGTCTGCGGCTGCGGGCATTTCTCGCTTGCGGCAATCACCAGCATTGCCCCGTCCATCAGGGCTGATCCCGATAACATCGTTGCCATCAGCGTCTCATGCCCCGGTGCATCAACAAATGATATGGAACGGAACGGTGTTCCGCTGCTGCTGCATTTCGGACAGGTCTGGTTTGTTGAAAATGCCTCGGTCCCTTCGCAGGAATCGCACCGGTAAAACGTTGCGTCCGCATACCCAAGCCGGATGGAAATGCCCCGCTTCACTTCCTCACTGTGCCGGTCAGTCCATGTCCCGGTGAGTGCGTTGACGAGCGTGGTCTTGCCATGGTCGACATGACCCACGACACCGATATTGACACTGGGAACTGTCACATCATGCAAATGAAATCGAACCTCCTACCCTCTTCACTTCTGGTTGAATCAACCATTGTATGATTTATTCTTATCAGGACCCGACGCACCTCATATATTGCGCCTGCCGGACCCGGTGCCCTGCCAAGAGACCGGGACGAGTTCAATCGTACAAGTGATAATCATATTGCGGTTTGGGTTGATAAAAATACCCGCGCCATTTATGGTTTTTTGCATACGGATCCAAACCGAACCCATTTCTTTCAAGACAAGATCGTATTGGTTTGTTTTTTCCATGTTTCGCGATTGAGATGCATTGTACCGGACAGAACAGGGAAAAACAAACTAAAAAGTTATCCCCCGCCTTCACAGCTCTGGTCGATATTTTTGAGGGCTTCCTGAAGTCCGCTCCCGGCAGCGAACTCTCTTTCGTTTTCAATAATTTTTTTTGCATCCACCTGAATCGATGCTGTTCTCTTTTCAGTCCCGGTTGCGGGAATGAGCTGATCGATCCGGTAGAGAAGATTTGTGCTGTCCAGTTCAGCAAACATCACACCCCGGACCTGTTCAAGATGGAGAACCTTACCGGTTGTCCCGGTGCGGGGGTAGCGGACTTTCATCCCGAGGGTAATCTCTTCAGCTAACATACCGGAGTATGAGCATATTCCCCCATATAAGCATTTTTTATCCCCCCTTGGATAGCCAAGGCTTCAGTCAGTACTCTACAATCTTGTCCATCTGGAGACCTGAGGATTTTCTTGTAAAAAAGAACGTGATAAAATTACTGGATTGTCAGGCCCTGCATGACAGCAGCTTCCGACACATCATACTGGCGGGTGGATCCTGCAATCTGGTATTTTCCGGTTGTTTTCACGTCATAGGGATTACCTGTTGTCGAATACGGGACAACGAACTCACCGTTGATACTTGCCTGGCGATAGGTAAAATTCCGACCGGTATTGGTAACAATTGGGACCTCGATGATCCCCTCGCCTTTGATATGGGCTCCTTTGACATACTCGAAGACCTTGACGTACTTCACATCGGCAACCTTTGAATTGAGGACGTTTGTCGGGGATTCATGGACAAGGCGATAGTGGCGGAGAGCCGGAACTTCATCGATAGGATTGGTAAGCGACGGGTTCAGTGCCTGTGCCTGATATCCTGCCGGTGCTTTGAGATTATACTGTTCAGCCCTGAAAATTGCGTCGGTTGAATTTGTGGAATCGGCTTTGGTCATGACCGGCAGTGACGAGCCGCTGATCGTCGGGTTTGCGTACTCAACATAATACACGGTCGAGGGTTTTGTGAGGGATCCGTCTAAGTTGTGCAGCTTCGAGACCATGGTATGGTAGTACGGCTTTTCATTGAGCATGAACGAATCGTAACTATCAGGATTCTGACCGTTTGGCGTCAGGAGAGTAATCTGGTAGGGCCTGCTACCCTCTGTCGAGTTATACCATGTGGCCATTGCCCAGAACTTACCCGTATCCATCTCTGCATCGGTGATGACATACCGGGTGCCGTCCTGATCCAGGATCTTGTTTGCAGTGTCTTCCGAAGTAGACATGAAAAATGCCGCTGATCCCGTGGGCCCGGCAACTCCCTGCTGGAACGGGTTCGAATTGGGAATCCGTTTGGCAATGTACGTTATCAGGTGACCGTAGTCCCACCAGGACATGACACCGTATGCCTGGGTTGGGAACTGGAATGTCTTCGAATCATATATCTTGAGGTAGTTCACTCCCGTATCCGGTGTATTGTTTGCCATCCAGTCAAGGGATTCACGCCAGTCCGGATTCATCCGCATCGGATCCTGAGAAGCGCTCACGTAACTGAGGGAGACTGATGAATATACAAAGAGCAGGCTTAAGAGCACTCCCACGATGAACAGGCATACTGCCGGATAATTTGTGTGGTGAGATGACGTCTCTTTTTTTGAGATATTTTTCTTCTTTTTACCCCGAGCAGGACTTTCCTTTTCTGAATCCCTGCTGTCAGATGCAACAGTATCCTGCGGCCGAATCTCCACCATATGGCGGAACTCCCTCTCTCCGCGGGCAATCACGAAGCTCATGCATGCAGCTGACAGGAGGGCTACATTGATGGCAAGGTAGTACTCGTACCGGACATGCTGCCATGTGGAGAAGAGCATGACGAGTGACCAGACCAGTACGAAGACCTGTTCCGGGTGCTCGTCACGGAAGTTGTTATAGGCCATGACAATGATCCCGCCCAGCATAAGGAGAATGCCGAAGTTGAACGTATTCCACGCAAGTGCTGTCGACCATCCCCGGGCCTCCTGGACCGTTTCGGTTATTGGTGCCTGTCCGAAGAATGCGAATATATCATAGACAAGGAGTGTATAGAGTTGCGGGATGAAAACATAGAGCAGTAGCGTAAAAAGCGCTGCACAGCCGATAATAATTGCCGGGAAATAATACCGCTCTTTTGTCTTTAGCGCTCCTGAAAGAATGTATAAAAAGACCGTTCCTGCAATAAGACTGATATAAGCATAAACGTGTCCGATTGAATAGGTGGACAGGTCCATGCCTGTTGACTTGAATCCAAAGAGAAGCAGACCTGCAATTGCTACAAGGAAAACCACGCTGTTGATGATGAGAAGATATTCGCTTGTCCGGCCGCGTAAATGGTCGATAACAAACTGCACCAATGTGAATGCCCCAACTATCATCGCGAAGAGAATCATTGTTGGCATGACCAGCAGCCCGAGAATGTAAGTTATCCCGGCAAGGCCCGATAAGAGGAGGGTTTTTTTGTAGGTGTGAATATTTTTCAGGTCAATTTTATTATCTTTCTCGGATAGGATTGCATACAGGTAGATAAGGCAGAAGATCGTGGAAAAAAGGACCTCTGCGATATGGTGATCCATGTACCCGTAAAGGGACCGGTAATAGAACTGTCCTGTTACAATCGCTGTGAAACCTGATGCGAGGAGCCCTGTTTTCCAGTCCCCGCAGCACTTGCCGATATAATACATGATGGCAACGGTAGCGGCACCCATGAGGGGCGGAATAATGAGCCCGAGACTGATGATCTCAGGGCGGGTTGAGGCCCCGGTCAGGATGCAGCATGCGGCAATGATCGTGGGAAAGAGCGGACCCCAGTAGATAGTCGACCCGCCAGGATAGAGGCTCATGGGATCAAACCAGGCATAATTGGGGAAATTCGCCATGATCAACTCCACCTGGCGGAGGTTGTAGAGCGGATCGTCGCTTGCCACCATCATCAGGACATCCGTGTTCCCCATGGAAAGCATGGGAATCAGGCGAAGCCAGAGAGCAAAAAATGAAAAGATTGCGACAAGACCGAAAATCAGGTACTTTCGGTGTTTTTGAAGATCAAGAAATACCATGAAACCATCCTTACTTGGGTATAAGGTTTCATCGGGAATCATTAATAAATTTGGATAACCCCTCTACCCAATGCGGTTGAATATTTCCTCAAACTGCCGTGCTTTCTCGTTCCAGCTGTTTTTTTCCGTATTTATTGAAAATGAGGTGGGGTGATCCATAAGTGCCCTGATATGGGCGAGATATTCCTCCTGCGTCCTGTATACAAACAGGTTTGGCCCTCCGATCTTCTCAACGTCGGGCATCGGCCGCATAACAATCGGTTTGCCGCAGGCAGAATATTCGAAGTATTTGTTGGGGAGGGCAATATCGCCCCATTGTGGCGGAGCAAGTGGAATCGTGCAGGCATCCATGGATGCGATATAGCGGGGGAGTTCCGTATATGGCTTGAGTCCGGTAAAAATAACATGGTCTGATACGCCAAGTGTTTCAACCAGATCCTTCAGTTCCTGCTCATAATCGGTAAACAGGGATCCTCCGACAATGAGAAGCCGGGTATCCGGACGGGACCGGATAAGGCTTGGCAGAGCACGGATCATCTCGTCAAGTGCATACCATCGCTCGATGCTCCCGCAGAATCCGATGACAAAATCTCCGTTTGCTATCCCCAGCTCTTTCCGAACAGGGCTCCCGTCAGCGGGTTTGAAAAATTCGGTATCTACCCCGTTCGTAATCAAATCTGCTGAGAATCCCAGTTGCCTGAGTTTTTCTACAAGCGAGGGGGAAACTGTTGTAATTATATCACAGTTCTCAAGATTACGTTTGGTAATTGCCCAGACACTCTTCCGTACCGCATCCTGAAGAAACCGGTTTTTAAAATACGCTGCGGCGGAGTCGGGAAACCAGTCCTTGAGATCGAATATGACAGGAACGTTATGTTTTTTTGCTGCATGAATAACGGCCGAGCCTGCGAGGACATGTGCAGCAACGATTACATCGAACTTCTCTTTTTTTAAGAGCCGGTTGAAGGCGTAGTAATGATAGGGTGTGTTGAGCGTATAATGTAACAGGGGGCTCTGTATAGGGATCAAAGTGGTTTCGTCCACCGTCAATAGGGTGGGCCGGGGAGCACATCTGCTGACATGAAAATGTGCCACGTGAACGTCATGCCGTTGTGCCAGGATCTCGAAGATGTTATGGTGTCGTGACAGGACCGGGTGATGGATATAATCCTGAGTTGATACGAGGAGAATCTTCATGGTCCGTTGTCCTTGATGATATCTATGATACGAAAACGGTATTGGTCGGTTTTTATTGGCGGTTCAGCGTTCTGCCACTGGTGCCGGAAGATCCCGCATTTTTGCAGGAGATCCAATGGCAAGCATCCTGTCCGGAACATCTCTTGTCACGACCGATCCGGCAGCGACAAGCGCACCCTCCCCAATACAGACCCCCGGGAGGATCGTGGCATTGGCACCGATTGCGGCCCGGTCTTTGATCAACGGCCCTTCCATCCGCCCGTAGGAGGGCGGATATCGGTCGTTTGTTAAAACAGTATTGGGCCCGATAAATACATGGTTCCCTATCCGGGTGTCTGTAGGAATATAGACCATGCTCTGGATGCTGACGTTGTTCCCAATAGTGACTTTCCCATCTATCACTGTTGATGTGCCAATGGCAACATGGTTTCCAATTCTTGTCTTTTCCCGGATCATCACATTATGCCCTGTCTGGAAATCGTCCCCGATAATCACATCGCAGTAGATTATCGTGCCGGATCGCAGGGTTGCATTTTTTCCTATGATTGAACCTGTAAATCCTGTCTTATCCATGTTCTCGCGGGATGGAAAACCAAGCGTAACAGGTTCGAATATCCTGGCATTTTCTCCGACTTCATTCAGCCCGTATTCTATCATTCTACCGTCACACTCTTTGCAAGGTTTCTGGGTTTGTCAACATCGCGATTCAATGCCACTGCCGTATAGTATGCGAGCAGCTGGAGTATCACAAGACTGGTGAGCACCTGTACAAAAACCGACGCCGGTGGAATTCCGATAAAAATGTCGACAATATCTGAAACTTCGCTGTCTCCTGTACAACCAATTGCAATAACGGGTGCCCCCCGTGCTTTCATCTCCTTGATATTGGAGATCATAACCCCGTAGGTTTCCCCGGGCATACAGATTGCGACCACCGGGGTTTCCGGTGAGAGCAGGGCAAACGGTCCGTGTTTGAGTTCTCCTGCTGCATATCCTTCGGCATGGATGTACGAGATCTCCTTCATCTTCAGTGCGCCTTCAAGCGAGACCGGATAAAACGGCCCCCTTCCGACATAAAAGATACTGTGGGCTTTTATACACAGCGCAACAGCTTCAGAAATGTCCATCAGGAGTACCTCTTCGATTGCCTGGTGAGCCTTCAGGAGACTTTCATCATATTTCCTATCGCAGACCAGATTTGCCATCTGCATCATCACGGCAAGCTGGGCTGTGAACGACTTTGTTGCGGCCACGCTCATCTCAGGCCCGGCCCGCATGAATAGTGTCATATCCGCAACACGGCTGATCGTGCTGCCCAGAACATTGGTGATCGCAAGCGTCCGGCAGTTATGAGTTTTTGCCTGCCTGATGGCGGTGAGCGTATCGGCAGTCTCCCCGGACTGGGTGATTCCTATGACCAACCCCTCCACGGGTGGCGGAAAATACCTAAATTCTGAAGCAAATTCAAGACGGGCGGGAATGCCGCAGGATCCTTCCAGGAGATATTTGAAGATAAGGCCGGCATGATATGAAGATCCACACGCTACGATTGTTACGGTTTCTGGATGGCAGTTAACAAGACTGGAAACAGTCTCCGAGTTAACGGCGCGGATCGTGTTATAGAATGCCTGGGGTTGCTCATAGATCTCTTTGAGCATATAATGGGCAAATCCGCCTTTCTTGACATCTTCGAGTGACCAGTCGATCAGTTCGACCGGGCGGGTCACGGATTGGCCCTGATTGAAAATCTCATATTTTCCCCGGTTAATGTATGCAACATCTCCCTCCTCTAGAAATATCGCCCGCTCAGTATGTTCCAGAACCGGGGTCATGTCAGAAGCAGCAAATGTCTCCCCGTCACCAATCCCGAGCACCAGCGGACTTGCGTTTCTTGCGGCAATCATGCAATCCTCCCTTGATGAGATGACCAGCAGAGCGTAGGAACCTTCCAGTAGGGGAAGAATTTCCTGTACTGCAGCAAGCAGACTCTTGGTTCCTGTATATTGCTCTTCAATCAGATGGGCGGCGACTTCCGTATCGGTCTCGGATCGGAAGGTATGGCCCCTTGAGATGAGCTGCCGTTTCAGCTCAGCATAGTTCTCAATAATGCCATTGTGAACGACAGCAATGCTGCCGGAACAATCCATATGGGGGTGAGCATTGATATCATTGGGAGCCCCGTGTGTAGCCCACCGCGTATGTCCGATGCCTATTTTTCCCGTCAGTTTTATGGCAGAACTGGCATTTTCTGATATCCTGCCCCGGTGTTTTGCCAGTTCAATACCATTGCCAAGTGTGGCAACACCGAATGAATCGTAGCCGCGGTACTCGAGTTTTTTAAGTCCCTCAACGATAATCGGAGCAGCTTCTTTTCTGCCAACGTATCCGACAATACCGCACACGTCATATCACCATACTGTCGTCGGGGATGCAGCGGGTAGTCAGGGAACTGCTTCCCTCGATGGTTGTATTATTTCCAACAAGGGAATTCTTGTAACGGGCAAAGGAACCGCTCCGCACGCTGTCTCCGAAAATAGCTCCAAATTCCGATCGTATTGCAGTGTCCTCGATCTCCATCAGGCCGGTCCCCGTCGTTATTGAGGTATGATCTGACAGTATGCAGCGCTCACCGACTACGGTATCAGTTATCCGTGAATGCGAACCGACTGAAGAATCGTCCATGATCAGGCTGTCCCCGATGAATGAAAATGGCTCCAGCGCAACTCTTGAACCGATGCTCGTATTGGGCAGGATACAACAGTTCGGCCCGATCGTGCAGTCGTTTCCGATGGCAACCGGACCGGTAATAACCGTGCCCGGCCCGATTGTCGTACCTTTTCCAATTCTGACTGCCCCTTGTATTACGGTCTGTCGGCTCGCCAAGCCTTCACGGGCAGGGGAGAGTGTGCCTAAAAGCCGCCTGTTCATTTTGAGAAGATCCCAGGCAAAGATTGCATCCTGCCAGTCGTCGGCGGGTATTCCCCGCACCTGGTGTCCCTCTTCTATCATGGCGGATATCGCATCAGTAAGATCATTTCCTGTTAGATACAGGAAAATATCTCGGTTTAGGGAATAAATGCCCGTGCTGACCATGAAACTGGGCGCATGCTCGGGCTTTTCCACGATGTGGGAAACAAATCCTTCTTTTAGCAGGACCACCCCGAAATTGGAGGGATTCGGGTGTTCTTTGACCAGCATGGCATTGTGAATATCTTTTATCCGTGCAATGGAATGCGGGTCAATGTAATTATCTCCAGGGAGGAGCAGAAAATCACCGCGAATTTTTGATTCTGCGCACTGGAGGGCATGTGCAGTTCCCAGTTGCTTGTTCTGGACAACGACATCAATGGGGAGCTCAAGCTGGTTTAAGAACCGGGTCACTTGCTCTTTCCGATATCCTACGACAACGATGATCTCCCGGATACCGTTCTTTACCAGAGCATCAATGACATATTCTATGATGGGGTGGTTCGCAACCGGTATCATTGCCTTGGGTCTGCTTCTTGTCAGTGGCCTGACCCGCTTTCCCTCTCCTGCTGCCAGAATAACTGCCTGCATCGTGTATCCTACCTGATAATTCCGTTCTCCCCTATGCACCCTTCGATATACGATCCGGGTGCAAACAGAGCGTTGCTCCCAATCATCGTACCGACATTGATGGAGCAGTTGATCCCGAACTGGACGTTATCCCCGATAACTGCACCGAATTTTTTCCTCCGGGTATCTTTGCCACATATTTTAACGGGGGCATGATCGTGCCGCAGGTTGGCAATTTTGGTACCCGCACCGAAATTGCATCCCGTTCCTATTATAGAATCCCCGATATAATTAAAATGCGGGATCTTTGTCTCACTCATGACAATGGAGTTCTTGATCTCGGAACAGTGGCCTATGTGGCAGTTATCCCCGATACTGGTTGCACCCCTGATATATGCATGGGGACCGATCCGGCAGTTTTCTCCAATGATACAGGGTCCTTCGATATAGGTTCCCGCTTTTATGACGCTTCCTTCGCCGATCTTTACTGCACCGTTGAGAGAAACACCGTCTTCTATCGTCCCTTTGTTCTCACTAGAGAGCGTTCCCATGAGAGTAGCATTGGCATCCAGCATATCCCAGGGATACCCGACATCCATCCAGTACGAGAGGGCATGTGCCTGCAGTTTTCTCTCTCCAATAAGAACTGAGAGGGCGTCTGTCAGCTCGAGTTCACCCCGTGGTGAAGGGTGGACTTTATTGATATATTCGAAGATTTCGGGAGTGAAAAAATATGCGCCGGCGTTGATGAGGTTGGATCTGGGCTGGGGTGATTTTTCTTCGAGTGAAGTCACTTTCCCACCCTCTACCATAACGACCCCGAAATCTCCCGGGTGATCGGTGGTACTGGTGCTCATGCAGGGAGCCCTTTTCCGGCACAATTCGGCAATGTCTGCCTGCCTGAGCACCATATCCCCGTTCATTACAAGAAACGGTCCGTTTACGAGATCTTCTGCTGCCTTTACGGCGTCGGCAGTTCCATGCTGGTGTCTCTGGGAGGCATACTCGATCTGGATCCCCCACCGTGATCCATCAGAAAAGTACTTCCGGATCTCCCGCTCTCCATATCCTACAACAAAAACAAACCGGGAAATTCCTGCATCGCGAGCTGCAAGAACTAGATGTTCCATCATCGGGCTGTTTGCCAGGGGAAGCATAACCTTCGGGCGCTTCGCCGTCAGGGGACGCATGCGTTTTCCCTCCCCGGCGGCGAGAACGACACATTCCATACGTACAGCTGTTCCTACAATGTTTAAGCAGTTTTCCCCTGCCGGATACGTTCTTTACCCTTTGCGAGCATTTCTTTTGCTTTTGAAAGGGTCTTCCCCTCAGCAGTAATCCGTATTTTTGGCTCCGTTCCACTCGCCCGTATCAGGTACCAGCCTCCCTCCTCTGCAATGCGGATTCCGTCAGTGGGACTTGAAGCACCAAGGGCTTTTACCGTCTCCCTTGCAGCAGGACTTGCCATTGATTCCCTGAGTATCGGGTATACCGGCATTGCATCAATCTCCGAAGCAATATCCCATTGAGATGCGATCTCGCAGAAGAGCGCAGCGGCATGAGGCCCATCAGGACAATATGAGACTTTTGGGAAGATCCAGGCTCCTGAAGGCTCTCCCCCAAAATCACCCCACCTGAGCAGTTCCTCAGACACATAGGTATCTCCAACGGGAGTTCTTCGGACCTCAGCTAAATCATCGATGATCATAGAGGCATCGCTCGTTGTCACCACCTGTTTCGCATCCAGGTACCGTGCAAAAAGCATAAGGAGGTGGTCACCTCCGATATATCTTCCCTTGTTGTCGAATGCCATCATCCTGTCGGCATCACCGTCATGCACAATGCCGCAGCGAGCATTGGTTTTTCGCACTATCTCTCCCACATGATGAAGGTTTTCTTCAAGCGGCTCGGAAGGCCGGGCAAAATGGCCGGATGTGTTGCAGTTGATACAAGTGGGCTTGGCCCCTGCTTCCATCAGTAAGGTGGGGCTGAGCGTACATCCGGCGCCATTGCCACAGTCAAGGACAACAGGAAGATCAGAACCGATATGCACCGAGTTCAGAATTGCCTCTTTGTGAGGGGTTATGGCATCTATGGTACGTTCGGTTCCCTGGTGTTGCCAGTCCGTCCAATACCGGCTGGTGAGGAGTTTCTCCATCTCTGCCTGCTGGGATTGCGTGAAAGAAGAGCCATCCGGATTGAAAAGTTTGAGACCGTTATATTCTTCCGGATTGTGGGAAGCGGTGATCATGCAGCCGGCCTTTGCTGTGCGGGTGGCAAACGCAACCGTGGGTGTCGGGACGATTCCCGCAGTACGTGCAATGCCGCCACTCCCCAGAATTCCAGATATTACAAGATGGGCAAGCAGCGGACTTGTGGTCCGGGTATCCATTCCTACAACAATATCCGATGACCTGTACGCCAGTGCAGAGCCCACTTTCAGAGCGGTATCGATCAGGATCTGATCGTACTTCCTCCGGATTCCCGACGACCCGAAAAGCATGGAGAATTATTGGAGGCTCTTTTAATAGATTTTATCGCTTGGCTCTTCTTTCCTATCAGGGAAGTAGGAGTTTTTGGATCAGTTTTTACCGCAGGGACACCAGAGTTCGAGATCGTGAAGACGGGCTGTGCCTGCTGTGGATGGTCCGACACAGATGATTCTTTTTGTTCCGCGCCAGATCTCGATAAGATCCCCAGTCCCTGGAGCAATTATTCCCTCTGCACCAATGAGGAAGATATCGGCATCGGAGTGGGAATCAGCACGGGTGTACCGGAATTTTGTGTCAAATCCCGAGATCTCCCCCACGCACCAGATCTTTTTTCCGATTAGCTCTTCCTGTAACTTCATACTGCAGGTTTCATGAGAGGATGGCAGGCAGGCATGCAGTATCCTGGACAGGCAGAAGAACCCGGCAGCAACGTTCACGATTGCACAAGCAGCGCCCCTTGTCGGGGGAGTATCAAGCGGGGCTCCGAACATGAATGATATTTTTGTTCGGGCCCGGATGGGATCAAAGGTAGTAAAATCTGCGCTCCTCCCTCCGAACACAGCCGTCATGCACGCCCCTTTCTCAAACTGGCAGTTGGTGACATCAGGATTTACCTGGAGGACCACATCCCCGTTTTCGCACCCGCTGTGTTCCATCAGCTGCTCAAGTTTTTTCACAGACTCTGTTACAAGATCCATCAGGAGTCCTCCTCTGTTTCTATAAGAATGACCCGGGCCGGAGAGCCATCGAGGCCGGCGAGACGAAGGGGCAGTGCAATCATGTGGTAATCCCCTTCCGGCACTTCAGAAAGGTCGAGAAGTTCGATGATGAGACACTGATGGCTGGCCAGCTCACGGTGAACTGACCCATCGCAGATGAATGACTCTATCGAGAATGAATCGATACCTACGCAGTGTACTCCGGCATTGGTCAGGTACCGGGCGGCATCAAGGCTCAGAGCCGGGTAATCATCCCGAAACTCGGTGGATGCAGAAAAAGAAGTACGTAGGAGAAGTCGTTCTGTTCCATCAATTTGTCCCATGAGGTCAGCCTCTGTTATTATCCTCCCTTCACTGGTTACATCGAGAACCCTGCACTTGCCGATCAGGGAAGAAAATGACACCTTGTCGATGGTGTCTCCGGTCTTCAGATAATGAACGGGGGCATCAATATGCGTCCCGGTATGGCTGTTCATTTGCATGTCGGTTATCAGGTACAGCCCCCGGTCTTCCTGTTCGAAGTTGGGGGCCATATCGCCAGGGTAGACGACAGAGGCACTGGAGAGTGGGCGTGTAATATCGTAAATTTTCAATTTTCGTCCTCCCATCCGTGTTTTCCGATCAGAGGGACAAAACGGACACCCCCATGATGAGATTCAATGGTACGGGAGCCTTTCCGGCAGATCTGTACGAGTTCCTGGATATCGCGGCTTCCAACAGGAGTAACAAGCCTCCCACCATTGGCAAGCTGATCGATGAGGGCTTTTGGGATCCGCGGGGCAGCTGCTGTTACGAGAATACCGTTATACGGTGCACCGGGGCTATATCCGAGTGTTCCATCGCCGACCACAAGTTTCACGTTGGTGATTCCCAGGGATACAATGTGTGATCGGGCTAGATCTGCTACAGCAGGTATCCTCTCGATGGTGATCACGCTCTTTACCAGCTTGCCAAGGATCGCGGCCTGGTATCCGCTGCCAGCTCCGATTTCAAGAATACAGTCATCCGGCCCTGGGTCCAGAAGTTCTGTCATCAGCGCAACAATATATGGTTGGGAGATGGTCTGCCCATTTCCTATGGGGAGAGGGGAGTCCCTGTAGGCGTCTCGGTCATAGGGTGGCGAAACAAATAGATGGCGGGGAATTTCCCGCATGATGGCGAGAATACGGGGATTTTTAATGCCCCTTGTGGCAATCTGGGTCTCGACCATCGCAGTGCGCTCTTCCTCCCGGGGAAATTTTTGCATACAAACCCGCTTCAGAATCCCGACTTCTCCGCCACATCGATTGATGCATCGATCTGATTCTGGAGTGCTTCTGGAAGACCGCTGATCTTTACGTCGAGGAACCCCCTGATGATCGTAGCGGTAGCTTCGTCCTCGTCGAGTCCGCGGGCCATCAGGTACTCGATCTCATCCTTTGCAAGTTTCCCGACTGCTGCTTCATGGGAGAGTTCAGTCCCGACAACCGATCCTTCGATCTCCGGAATGGCATAGATCACCCCGTCCTTGAGGATCAGGCCTTTACATTCAAGGTGGCCGCGTGTACCGGCTACTTTTCCATTGATATGGCCACGGGATATGATTGTTCCGCCTTTAGTGATGGCCCGGGTAATCAGTTCTGCACTTGCCCCCGGTGCTTCGAGTATGGCGCGGGAACCGAGGTCCATATGTGAACCCGGGGTTGAGACCACGATGCTACTGAACCGGGCAACCGAATTCGCTCCTTTGAGAGTGGCCGTAGGATACATCTGGACTTTCTTGACCGGTTGCATACAGACATAGTTGGAGAGGAAGACGCCCCCCTCCTCCACAACGGATGCGCTTCGCGGGTAGACTTCGATATCCTCGCTCCAGTTGTGGATCATCGTGAAACTGATCTTGGCATTCTTCTTAATGTAAAATTCGGAGACCCCGTAATGAGCTCCACCTTTTCCCACATGCGCCCCGCTGGCACATCCAGAGATCATATGGAGTTCCGCCCCCTCTTCAGCGATAACGATATTGTGGACGTGCTGGATCTGGTCTTTTCCTAAGTATAAGCATGCCTGGACGGGCATGATGTTCTTTGAGCCCTTGTGGGCGATGATGACATACCCTTTTGGGTCTTTCTGTGCTGCAACGTATTTTGTTATGTCATCTTTCTCGGCCGAGACAACCTTCCATACGTATTCTTTCAGCCAGTCGTACTTCTCTATTGCTCGCTTGTAGGAGAGGACTTCGATACCGGAGTCCCCGCAATCTTCCTGGACTACATCCTGGTCCATCTGGATGTAGGTCCCACACCGGTTTTTGTTCTCAAGATCGATCCCTACCTGGGCGAGGCGGGTCTTGTCGACATTCGAGAGTTCTGGTATTTTTACTGGTGACGACATTCAAGACACTCCTTGTAACCGCGCTGTTTGATATCTTTCAGGATCTCACGGGGATTGCCGTGGCACCGGATCTGCCCGTCACACATCACATGGCCTTTGTCAGCATCGATATAATCCAAGATATACCCCGTGTGGGTGATGACAAGACCACTCTTTTTCCTCTTTGCATGGTGCTTGTCCTTCTCAAGAAGGGCTCCGATGGTTGTGCCGATGAGGGAGATGTTCTCCAGGTCGACTCCGCTCTCAGGCTCGTCGAGCATGACGAAGTCCGGGTTCTGGATCATCAGCTGCAGCACTTCGCTGCGCTTGATCTCCCCTCCGGAGAATCCCTTGTTGATATCTCTCTCCAGGAACCGGTCCATATGGACGGAAGTGGCGAGAGCGGGGATATCCTCCTCTTTGGTTTTTGAGATCGCCCTGAGCATCTTCCCGAGTTTAAGACCGGATATGGTCGGGGGGCGCTGGAACATCATGCCGATTCCTCTTTGTGCCCGCTCATGGGCGTGCATAGCGGTCACGTCCTCCCCGCGGAAAAGGATCTGTCCCTTGGTGATCGTGTAGTTAGAAAAGCCCATGATCGTCATCAGGAGCGTTGTCTTACCCGATCCGTTCGGTCCGAGTAGCACATGGGTCTCGCCCTCCTCTATATGGAGGCTGATATCGTGCAACACCTCTTTGTCGCCGACCTTCACATGCAAATTTTTAATCTGCAGCATAGAACAATCACACACACTATGTCCAAGGCACCAATTAACGCTTTTGACGTGAACATCCCCTGCCCGTTATTTCGACAGACTTTAACGCCGCGGGGTACAGCATAGTATACCCAGTGTTTTTATGAGGGCAGAGAAAGTATCCGATAAGGTGGGGAAGGCACGTGTACGGGGTGGCTCGAAAGATGCCAAGGAAGAGATTTCTGTGCGGGAATCGGAACGGCTTTGCGAGTATATCAACCGCATCATCTGCGGGGACGCACAAACGGTTCTCTCTCTTATTCCGGATGAGAGTATTGATCTTGTCATCACCTCCCCTCCGTATAATTTTGGCCATGAGTATGCGGGAGACCTCCACGATGACACGCACGAATGGAATGCATATTTTGAGAAACTCCGGGGTGTGTGGGAGGAATGTAACCGGGTCCTCAAACCCGGTGGACGGATGGCTGTTAACATCCAGCCGCTCTTCTCGGATTACATCCCAACGCATCACATAATCTCCCGGCAACTCGCGAGCCTTGGTCTTCTCTGGAAAGCGGAATTTCTTTGGGAGAAGAATAACTACAATGCAAAATTCACGGCGTGGGGGAGCTGGAAATCTCCCTCAATGCCTTACATAAAATACACCTGGGAATTCATCGAAGTTTTTGATAAAATCACTCACAAGAAGTCCGGGAAACGCGAGAATATTGACATCACTGCCGATGAGTTTAAGGAATGGGTTAAAGGACGATGGTCGTTTCCTCCTGAGACCCGGATGAAAGATTACAGCCACCCTGCTATGTTTCCGGAAGAACTTCCCCGGCGTCTCATGAAACTGTTCTCGTACAAAGGGGACATCATTCTCGATCCCTTCAACGGTGCTGGAACAACCTCCCTTGTTGCATGGAAGTCCGGCAGGCGTTTCATAGGCATTGACAACTCCCGTCAGTATTGTGATATGGCCATGAACCGTCTCGAATCAGCATCGTCCGAAACCGGATTTACGAGCGATTATCCGGCTCCGGCACTTATCTCCCTGAAAAAAACATAACGGAATTCTGGATTTTAGCTGATCTTACGTGGGTAAATTCGTTTTGATATACTCATAGACACCTTTCCGGTCATACTCGTGGCCGATGATATAATTGTAGACCGTTGCATACTGCTCATACCGGACCCGGAGCTGACGGTAATTGTTAAGCCGGGTATTGTATTCCGAAACAAGGGAGTTGTGCTCTGATACCAGTGCATTATACTCCCCGATGTTCCCCGAAGATCGCAGCGTTATCATCTGTTCTTCGAGACGGGTAACGGTGTCCCACCGGGCTTTCATGTCCTGATCCATCGAGAGCACCTGCACTTCGAGTTCCTTTGCATTTCTCTCGGAAAGCAGGAGCGTATCGCTAATGTACCGGGTCTGTCCACCGCTGTGATAACCATTTGATCCCGATCCAATCGGTATAACTATAGGGTTTGACTTGAGGACGACCCCATTATCCAGCGTGCCTGTGGGCACTCCGATGAAAGAAAAGTTCGTTGTCTCGATGAATGTATAATTGGTATTTTTATACAGGTACTGATCCGATCCAACTCCTACTGCCATATGAGTTTCAGGGCCGAATGAGAAGAGGGCGACATCGTAGCCTTCATGGGACAACAAGCCGGCAAGCAGAAGACTTTTGTCATCGCAGTCCCCTGATGCATCTACAACGGTCTCTACGGGAAATTTGGCAGGGTTTTCCGCAACAGTTTCGTACCTGAGGGACTGGGTGTAGGTTGCCAGGAGTTCGATATATTCATCATCGCTCAATCCCATTTCGGCTTTCATGTTCCGGAATTCTGCAATAAGTGTCCGGTACAGCTCTTCCTGGGTGGGATCTCCAGCCATGGCCCGATAACTGTCAGCCATCCATATATTTTCTGAAACATTCCCGAAAATGGTGACCGACTTGTCTGCGTTCCGCGCCCCTTCAAAGACCGATCTGTTCACCGGTATAGATATCGTGACAAGGGATTGTTCAAACGGAAATTTGTGTGTTGAAACAATCGGGGATGTTCCGGGGGCTGTCGGTGTAATATGCGGGACAATCACCCGCTCTTTCTGGAAAATTCCGGTGAAATACCCGGCAGCCACTCCAACGGCTATCACAAGCAGTACAATCCAGATGATTAAGAGGATCTTTTTCTGCATCGTATGTTCAGGACTCCGCGTACACCTTACCGTATTTCCCTGATTTGTGCAATCGAGTCTATGATATAGTCAGGTTTAATGGCTGCGGAGTCTGCCGATTCCCTGCGGTATTTACCGGTCCTTACCAGAATACCTGACATCCCGGCCAATTTTGCCCCTCCGATATCCGTGATGATATCATCCCCAATCATTGCGACCTGGTTCGGTAAAAGCCCCATATCCTGCAGAGCAAGTGAGAAAAAAGCAGCCGATGGTTTACCCATCACAGTAGCGGCTTTCCCCGATGCAAATTCAAGGGCTGCAACCAGTGGCCCTGCAGAAAGGGACAATCCGTCCCTGTCCATCCAGTAACGATCTTTTTCCAGGGCAACGAGTTCCGCACCATCCATGAGAAATCTGAATGCAGTATTGAGTGTGTCATATGTTATTTTTTCACCGGCATCACCTACAACAACACAGTCTGGCACAGTCGGGGGGAAGCACCGGTATCGAGGATCAAAGTCTTTCTCCGCATCACCGGTTGTGAGGAGGTAATACTGTTCTTTTCCCGCATTTTTCATATGAGTAATTGCTGCCATCGGCGGGGTGAAGATGTAGTTTTCCGGAATTGCGAGTCCCATTGCCGCAAGGTTACGGACGATGGTAGCGCGGCATTTCCGGGTAGTGTTGGATATAAACCGGAACTGGAACTGTTCATCTTTGAGGTATTCAATTGCGGTCGTGGCGCCAGGTATTGCCGTGTTTCCCACGTACATGACCCCGTCGAGATCAATGAGAAAACCCTTAAAACCGGTCACTAGTTCCCTCCGAACAATCTCTTCCCCTGATTATGGCAGATACGTTTGTTTTTATAAGTAGAAAAGTATCCGGCTTTGTCACGATACCTGCCATTGTTGGATATCTGCATCTTTTATTAAAAACAGGGATTAAAAACCGGATTCCCCCCTGATTGGTCTAGTGTTTGTGGATCTCCTTTCAGCATGTACAGCCGTCTCTCACTTTCATCCCGCACGGTAGGGTGTTTATCCCTCTCTTTTTCGATGTTCATGCAGACAATGTCTGCCCTGCAGGTTCATCCGGGGATTGGCACGCTCTGGCGACAGCGCGTGGACACGATGCATGAATACGAAGTTGTCCGTGATGGTAATGCCTTTAGCGCCGGCCTGTCAGGTAACGTCCTTTTCTCATCAGAATATGATCAGGCACGCCGAATGCTCGGAGATCTTCTCGCCCGTCATAAGGATCTCCCGTTTGAGACGATATTTCATGGAAAAACGATAGATAATGAATGGGGAACCTGTTTCTCTCTTGAGGCCTCTCAAAGTATGGTACATTCTCCTCTCGACAGTGAATCATTCAGAAAGGGGATTACCAAAGACATCTCGCTTGTTCATGGAATCGGCCCCTCTGTCAGGAGGCGGTTGAACGAACGGGGCTTTTATCAGATCAGCGACCTGCTGGAACACCCGAAATTCCGCCCGGGTGCACGCCGCGTGCTTGAATGTCTTGAACGGAAAAACTCCGCAGAAATTATGGATCTTATCGGCCGCAGGCATACCCGCACCCATCCCTCGGTCTTAAAAGTTGCCGGCCTTCATAGAGCTGAAGATTTTGTTTTTTTCGATATCGAGACTCTCGGGCTCTTCTCCCGCCCCATCATCCTTTTTGGTATCGGTTTCATCAGGTGCGGGGAATTTCACGTCAGACAGTACCTGCTCCGCGATATTGCTGAAGAACCAGCCGCACTTACCGCTACCTGCGAGCATCTGTCCGGTGCACAATCTGCTGTTGTCACCTTCAATGGAAAGTCCTTCGATCTCCCCTATCTCTCCGATCGTCTTGCCTATTATGGTATGGAACCCCTGCCCCGGATCCCCCATTTCGATGTACTCCACTTCAGCAGGAGGAGATGGAAGGACCAGTATCCATCCCTCCGCCTCACTGCCCTTGAACGTGAAGTGTTTGGGATCTGCCGCAAGGATGATCTTCCCGGGCAGATGGTGCCTGAGTTCTTTGAAACATACCTGAGGACCGGTAATTGCGGACCGCTGGTTCCTGTCATAGAACATAACAGGCAGGATGTCATCTCTCTTGCCCACCTATTCTTCCATTTGTACGGAGAGTCTGATGCCTGTCAGTGAAGTTATCCGGCTTTTCAGCGAAAATCCTATGTACAGGGAACGGGCAGTCCACATCGAGACAACTCCTCCCAAAGAACCAAAATACGGTCTCCTGGACCGGCCACTTTCTCCTGCTCTTCAGTCATACATGGAGCAGAACGGGATTCGACTGTATTCCCACCAGTGTGAGGCTGTTAATCATATCCGTGCCGGCAGGAACGTGATAATTACCACTCCTACGGCGAGCGGCAAGACCCTTGCATTCAATATCCCCGTATTTGAAGAGCTGGAAGTGGATCCCCTGGCCCGTGCGCTGTATCTGTACCCGACCAAAGCCCTGGCAAACGATCAGCTTGCTACCCTTGAACAGATGGAAAAATATTGTGGAATTAGTGCAAAACCTGCTCTCTACGATGGCGATACTCCCCAGTCAAAGCGGGCTGCAATACGGGAGAATGCCCGGATTATCGTCTCGAACCCCCACGAACTCCATCAGGTGCTCTCCTGGCATGCAAAATGGCGTTCGTTCTTTTTGGGACTCAGGTACATTGTCATCGATGAAGCGCACCGGTACCGCGGGGTTTTTGGATCCCATATTGCCTTTCTGGTCCGGAGACTCCAGCGTATCTGCAGGTATTACGGGTCCGCCCCGCAGTTCGTTCTTTCGACTGCAACCCTGGCAAATCCCCTGGAATTTGCCGGAGATCTTACCGGCCAGCCGTTTGTTCTTGTTGACAAGGATGGATCCCCCTCTGGAATGAAGAACTTCGTCCTCTACAATCCTTTTTTCAATGGTATTGGGGAACGGTCCACGCACCAGGAGACAAAGGATCTCCTCATATCCTGCGTAAAAAACCAGGTCCAGACCCTCTGTTTTACCGGCTCCAGGAAAATGGCAGAGCTCGTCACGGTATGGGCCCGGGAGGATGCCCGGCGTTCATCTGAGCATCTTGCAGAATCCATATCTGTCTATCGTGCCGGTTTCCTACCTGAAGAGCGCAGAGGGATTGAACGGCTGGCAAAGGCCGGGACACTCATGGGTATTGTCTCCACAAATGCACTCGAACTCGGGATTGACATCGGATCTCTCGATGCCGTAATTATAAGTGGCTATCCCGGAACCATGATGTCCGCCCGGCAGCAGGCCGGCCGGGCGGGGAGGAGCAAAAAGGAATCCCTTGCGATCCTCGTTGCTCAGGCAAACCCGCTTGACCAGTATTTCATGAACCACCCGGAAGAATTTTTCTCGCGTTCCCATGAACATGCGATCATCGATATTCATAATCCCTATATCCTATCAGGGCATATTCTCTGCGCTGCAGCGGAGCTGCCTCTTCAGGAGATATCCGATGAACGCTTTTTTCCCTTTCCCTTTGTTGAACATCTTGACGAACTGGCAGCAAGTGATCTCCTGACCAGGACTTCTCGCGGATGGGTTTACTCCGGGAGGGGAAGGGCTGCGGATGCCGTCAGGCTCGATGGCATTCCCGGTGAGACGTTCCGGATCCTCTTCCAGGGAAAACTGCTGGAGACCATGAGTCGGGAACAGGCATATCGTGAAGCTCACACGGGTGCAGTAATGCTGCATCAGGGTATCACATATCTGGTCAAAGACATGGATCTCACATCCCACAATATCCGGGTTGTGGAAGCGGATGTGGATTACTACACCCAGCCCTTAAAAGAGGTGAATCTCTCGGTAATTAGCGTTCTTGAAAAGAGAACGATCCAGGGAGCAGAGTGCGCATTCGGCGACGTTGAAGTGACCGAACGCTATACCGGATATAAGATAAAACGAGGGGACACTATCATCGCAGTCGAATCCCTTTCCCTGCCCCCCCTTACGTTCCGGACAAAAGCCTTCTGGTTTGTTGCACCGGCAGATCTTGAGGCAGAACTTCTTGCTGAGACTCTTGACTTTGCGGGGGGTCTCCACGGCGCAGAACATGCGATCATCGCCCTCATGCCCCTCTACGTGGTTTGCGATCGCTGGGATATCGGGGGGCTTTCGTGTCCGGCATATGGTGAGGAGGGAAAACCGACTGTATTTGTCTATGATGCGTTTGAAGGTGGCATAGGTCTTGCAGAGAAAGCCTACGAGATCCTTCCTGCGCTCTTTTCAAGTACCTTTGAACTGGTCAGGGACTGCCGTTGCACAGATGGGTGCCCTACCTGCATCTACTCTCCCAAATGCGGGAACGACAACCAGCCGCTTGATAAAGGAGCAGCCCTACGGATCCTCGAAAAGCTGGTGCCTCCCCAAGAAGACAAAACTGTCGGATTCCCCACAGAACCGGATAAGACCGTAGAAGCTTCTGCTGTTTCCGGTTAATCCACAAGCACTTCGCGGTTGCCGGACATTTCGGAATCTTCTTCGAAAAGGAAGAGATCGTCAATCGTTGCATGCAGGGTTTTTGCCACGTCATGGGCTAGCCGAAGGGATGGGTTATATTTTCCCTGTTCGAGAAAGACAATGGTCTCCCGGCGCACCCCTACGGCTTTTGCGAGATCCTCCTGGGTCAGGGAAAGTCGCGTGCGGTATTCTTTTATTTTTGTCTGCATGCCCATCTCAATCCTGGCATTTCAATCTACATCACCCTTCCGGAAGAGATAGGTCTGATAAACAATGGCAGAGAGTGCGAGGACAAGGATCGATACAGAAAGGGCGTTATGAGCACTGAGCACAAGTATCTTCAGGTAATCCAGCCAGAAAAGCGCGAACATGAAGATAAGACCGGTCAGCCATGCATAGGACAACCCGTACGCGCCGATCTTCTTTGAACGCTCATCGGATTCCGGATCATCCCCGTATCTTTTATGACGGGTGATCCCGGTAATAAGGAATGCAAGACCAGCGCACAGGAGGATTGTGCCGGTAATGCCCTCTCCACTGGTTATCAGGAGGGTTACAAGACCGCTGGCTGACATCAGCGCCCCGATGATTATCCGGTAAACATTTCTTGGTTTCATGGTTATCACAAACGTATGTTATCTATTTCTAACATTAATCATTATAAATGTTATCTATTTCTAACAAATGCTCCGTGATAGTGGTGCCCCTCATTTTCAATATATTTTCAATATAGTATGACCACAGCACATTCCTACAATCTTAATACAATCCGGCACTCCACTGGTACGTAATCCATGGATTATTTGCCCAATTTTAAGGAGATTATTGCCCATTCTCCCGTTGTCTTTACCCTTGGTGTGGCCGGGGATAGCGGGTCGGGAAAGACCACGTTCACGAGCGCCATCCGGCAGATATTCGGGCCGGATCTTGTTTCGACTATAACACTTGATGATTATCACAAGTACGACCGGGAAGAACGCAGATTGCGTGATATCACGCCCCTTCATCCGGATGCCAACAATCTCATGCAGCTGGAAATGGATATTGCGGAACTGAAGCAGGGACATTCCATCCATAAACCGGTGTATAATCACACTACCGGCCGGTTCGATCCCCCTGTCCCGTTCTCGCCCCGGAAGATTCTAATCCTGGAAGGGCTCCACACGCTCTTCACCCCGCGCCTCCGGGAACTGATGGACTTCTCCATCTTTGTTGACCCGGATAATGAGGTGAAATATACCTGGAAACGGCTCCGTGATATGGAGCGTCGGGGTTATTCTTCGGATCAGGTAACAGAAGAGATTGTACGGCGCGAGAAGGATTATGAGGCTTTTATTGCACCTCAACGGTGTGAGGCGGATGCGGTTATCCGAATATCCCCCTCAAAGTATGGGATGGAGAAAGGGCCTGAAAAGAACGTGTACAGTATCTCACTCATGCAGAACCGGATGCGGCGCACCCTCTCGGACATCGATCTCAATATCGATCTGTACTCGCTTCTCTCGTTCCATGACGAAGATTTCCTTATCGAGTTCTCCACGCAGTTTGTCAATTGTGCAAAGATGCGGTCCCTGACATTTGACGGGCAGATGAATTACGAAACTATACGTAAACTTGAGAAGAGCATCGAGCACCAGACCGGTGTCCACCCGATTGCCATGTTCGAAGGAAGAGAGACCGTAACGGCAACGGATATCATCCAGCTCATCCTCTCCTGGAGGATCATCCACCGGAGAATCTTTATCAAAGAACGGGCTTGAAACAAAAAAGGATATTATTCCCTGATGGTTGAGCTGACCGAGAGGAAGACCGGGCCCCGGACATCCACTTTCTTCTTGTTGTCCGTGACAAATCGCATTGCGTACTCATCGATCTTCAGGTTGATGTCGCTTGGGAGTTTTGCCATCTTTACCTGAACTGTGGTTCCTTTCCCACAACGTGCTGCCTCTTCGATCCTTGCTGCTGCGAGAGCAGACACTGCACTCAGATAGCTGATCCCTGTCGGTACTCCCTCGGTTCGCACCTGCTTCCACTTCTCAACATCCGGTACTCCGAGAACGGAACCCTCGTGGACAAAGATCTCGTTTGCGCAGGCAGGACCGCATAGTTTTGCGTTGGATTCAGACTCTTCCACGGCAACGCTGATCTTTACACCGCCAAGCAGCCCTTCCCATGCAGTAAATGAGCAGGGCCCCTGGGCAGTTGCATTCGCAGCAGAGGTCTTTGCAATCGCCATGGCGAGTGTTTTGCCTTCTGGAGAGACCGGTTCCTCTCGCAGGTGTACTGCCCGGGCAATCTCCTGATTACTGAGCGGGCGGGGGAAGAACTGGGGGAAGCAGAGCTGCCGGACATCATTTGCATTGTAAGCGATCATAGCGAGCCGCTCCACGCCAAGACCGAGATTCATGACCGGCACCCCGATGCCATACTCGGCGAGGGCTGACGGGGAGTACATACCAAACGTCGCCACTTCGACCCATCCGTGAACCGGGTGCCGGGCATAGACTTCGGTCTGGGAGTCCGGCATGTAATACTTGGAACGCTTCTCATCGGGCTGGAACCGGAAGTCGGTATATCCGAACGCGGAGAGGAGCGCTTCGCTTACCGCTTTTCCATCCTCAATGGTCACATCATCGCCCGCAACAATACAGGATGCGGAATGGTAGGTCATGAGCCGGGTAGGCCCTTCTGCCTGCTCGCGCCGGAAACAGCGGTCAACCGAGAACATGCGGAGCGGTAGCGGGCTCTTATCCCAGATCGAACCAAGCGTCATGAACCAGCCGCTGGTCATGTGGCTGCGGAGCGTGGAGCGGGAAGATTCTGGAACAAGTGCCCGGAATTCCGGGAAGACTGCATCGAGAATGTGGACCACGAGACCATCATCGACTCCAAGGACTTTGGCAAGCTCGAATGTCAGCTCGTCCCCGTCAATCTCGGATTTCTTGTATGCGTGGAGGGTTTCCCGGAGGCGCTCTTCGGTTCCCGGTGTCATCTGCTGGTAATGGTGGTGAAGATGTGCATCACTGACCGTCGCGGTGTTCTCGTGTATGTGGGTATTCTTGTGACTCCTGAGAATCTCATTAATTTCATCCAGCTGCTTACGGGCGATCCCGACATTCGGGCGCGGGAGACCGCCAAGGTAGAAGACGCGGTCGAGCACGGCCATTGCTTCGGGCCCGAACTGGCGGTAGATGTCCTTCTCATCGATGATGACCGGGACCTCGGCCTCGTCAAACCCCATCGAGAGATAGGTCTCGCGCAAACGGTTGATGGTGGCAAAGACAGGGTGAGCCTGAGCCCGCTTGTATACCCGGCACGGGTACGTGTCTGCATGCGATGCCGGGGTCAGGACCGACGGCCCATCGTGCCATGCCCCTTCGAAATTCTCGTGTGATTTTTGTTTCCAGTCTTCAGGATTGAATCTCATCTTGTACGCTCCAGCACTACCACTCTGCTCAGTTCATTCTCGTCCTTGAACCGGTAATCGCATGCAGCTGCAACCTTCTCCGCAAAGGATCGCACCAGTGCATGCTCCGGCATGTTCTCTCTTGCCAACCGGTTTCTACTGTATCCCAGATACATATATCCCTTTATTTCCACAAAGCTTGCGCCTGACTCCTGAAGGATCGATGCATAACGTTCAGGTGTAAAATCATTGAGCCCTTTGACGAGTGTCACTCTCACTGCCGATCTGCGGGTGCCGAGCAGACGGAGGCTCTCGTTCACCCTCTCCCAGTAATCCTCAAGCGGCCTGCAGATCGAATGGTAGGTTTCCCGGTCCGGAGCATCCAGCGACACGTACATCTGGAATGGGTTGCAACGGCGGAGTATCTCCGGGTTGGTTCCGTTGCTCACGAGAAACGTGGTATATCCTTTGTTGTTGAAGAGATCGATAAGTTCCGGGAGCTGCCGGTAGAGGGTGGGTTCACCCGAGAGTGAGATAGCGACATGTTTTGGATCCAGCGCTTCCTGCCAGAGTTTTTCTGTAACGGTATTATCGAGTACTGCGTTGTAGCCGGCGAGCGCTTTTTTCTGGTACTTGTGGATCCCGGCAAGGATGGTTTCCGGGGAGCATTCCTCCTCTTCGGAAGGCTCATGCTCAAAGGATCGCCAGCAGAAGAGGCAGCGCTGGTTGCAGCGCAGCGTCGGGGTCATCTGGACACAGCGGTGACTGGAAATGCCATAGAACTGGTGCTTGTAGCACATGTCACCTCCCTGAAGTGCCCGCTTGCACCACATGCAGGGTTTGAGCGCTGCTGTGGATGCCCGTGAAAAAAACTGGTATCCCTGCCTGCGCAGGGGATCACATGGAGTGGATGGCATCGATCCCAAGGGTCTCGAGCGACTCTTTGAGCGTGTTCTGCACGGCCTTTACGAGCGTGAGGCGCCGGTTGCGGATCTGTCCCTCGCTTTTGAGCACCGGCTCATAATGGTAGAATGTGTTGAAGGTGTCAGCCAGTTCCCGTGCATAGATGGCAAGGATGTGCGGGCGGAGCTCGGCAACCACATTTTCGATCACCCGGGGGAACCGGGCAATCATCTTTGCAAGGATGATCTCCTGTTCGGTCTCAAGCTCGAAAACTTCGGGGAATGCCCCTGCCTTCTCCAAGATGCTGCAGGCCCGGGCATGGGCGTACTGGATGTAGGGGCCGCTCTGCCGCTCGAAATCCAGCGCCTCCTTCCAGTCGAACACGGTGCTCTTTTCGGGGGATACTTTCACGATATCATACCGGATCGCGGCGAGACCGACCGATTGCGCGATTGACCGGCGCGTTTTCTCATCCAGTTCCGGTCTCCGGGTGGTCACTTCCTCGAATGCCCGCTTACGGATTTCAGTTATGAGATCATCGGCCGAGACGAACTTGCCGGCCCGGGTGCTCATCGAACCTTCGGGAAGCGAGACGAATTCGAAGTGGACGATCTCCGGTACCTTTTCCCCGAGGAGTTTCATCGTGCACTGGAGCTGGGCCCCGATCAGTTTGTGATCAGCGCCTAGGACATCGATGACCCGGTCGAAATTTGCCCCTTTCCAGGCATGGAAGGCAAGATCCCGGGCTGCATAGACCGAAGTCCCGTCGCTCCTGCGGAGAACGTACTTGTTCTCGAACCCGAACTCCGAGAGATCGAGATAGAGCGTCTCCTCTTCGTGTGCCTGGGGGATCCTCTTGAGCTTGTTGATGATCCTTTCTGTGTTCCCGTTCCGGATGAAGTCGCTCTCCCAGACGAACCGGTCATGGGCAACATTGAGATCCTTCATCGTGACCTTGAACCCGTCAAGGCACCGCGAGACCTCGCGGCGGAACTTTTTCACCGTTGCCGGGTCCCCGTTCTCTACAAGCTGCATCAGGGTGTTGACCTGCTGGGTGATTCCCTCATCCTTCTCGATCTCGCGGTTTGCCGCAATATAGATCCGGGCAATGTGAGCATCCTCTTTTTCACCATCGAGTTGTTTGCTGTCGAGGTTGTCGAATCCCCAGGCCACGATGGCGATCTGCCTGCCCATGTCATTGACGTAATACTGGACTTCGAGCGGGTAACCCGCTTTCCTGAATGCACGGGCGAGCGTATCCCCGATGATAGAGTTCCGGATATGCCCGACATGCAGGGGGCCGTTCGGGTTCGCGCTCGTGTGTTCGAGGACAACCCGGATCGGTTTCTTTGGCAGGTTCCCGTATCCCGGCTGAACCGCGGCTCTCAGGACGTTGCTGACATAGTCTTTCCCGAATATGAAATTGATATACGGACCTTTTGCCTCAATGGTAATCCCGGCGAGATCGGGGCGTTTGGTAAGATCCGCAGCAAGTTCCTGTGCAATCTTTACCGGAGCCTGTCTCTTTTGTTTTGCAAGAGTAAATGCAACCGTGGTTGCGAGATCTGCATGCTCGCCACCAGCGACCAGGAGTGCATCAGCAACACCGGTAGTCTCTTTGATTGCCGTTTCTATTATTGTGAACATGTCCTGAAGCATCAGTATCCCGTCCTGTACCGGAGGATGGCCGCTATTCCGCCGAATGCCGTAAAGAGGATAGATCCCTCCTCGAAATCGTCGGAGATGATCTCGACTTTGGAACTGCTCTGGTCGGCCAGTTTTGTCAGTTCGTCAACAATATCGATCTCTTCATCGAGCACGAGCGGTGCCGAGCATTTTGGGCAGATCCCAAGCGGAATATCCCCTACCGTCTTGCCCGGCTCGATATTGATCGTCTTCTCTGTTGTATAATCACAGCTCTGGCATTTGATTCTCAGCCGTGATTTACGGAGTTTTGCCGAGAGAAGGAGGATATCGACTGCGCCTATCCCGAGGTTGTGGCGGATGCTCTCCTCTCCGTATGCTGCAAGCCCGTCTTCCTTTACCAGCTCTTTTAAGAACCGGTCCATGAAGGCCTTCTCCTTGATAACGGTCATGCCTTTGAGGGCATCCTTGGCTGCATCAACCAGTTCCGAGAGCCCGTCCTCATTGGTGTACGCAACATCGAAGAGCCCGACGATCCTTTTCTGGACCTCGTGATGGAGATAATTCCCTTTCTCGAACTCCTCTTTTGTCGGGCTTGGTCCCCCGATCAGAACCCCTTTGAATCTCTCGAAGAAGTCCTTTTCTGCAAGGTAGATCGCGCTTGACCGCTCACCGATCTTCGTGTAGAATTCGTCGATGGCGATCTCCCGCAGACGCCCGAACCGGGCCGCCGACTGGCCGCCTTTGCGCATCTTGCCCGGCACCGTTGAGTTTGCCCCGCCAACCGGTTCAATGCGGTTGCCGCGCAGGAATCCCCAGTATGCTTCCCTCTTATCGAGAACGAGCAGACCATACACGTACTTCTCCTCAAGCATCTGGAGGAGCGGCTCGAGCTCGAAATTCGAGCTGCAACGGTACATATAGAGGTTGAGAGGCTCCGGCGGTTCGATGATGGTACACTGGAGATCGGTCCGGTCGCCGAAAGTTTTGACCGTGCCGCAGAAGACGGCAAGCCCGCTCGCCGGGGGACGCTTGTAGTATTTGAGACGGGAGAGGATGGAGGAGATGGCGCTCTGGACATTGGTCTTGGTCTGCTTGCTCTTGATATTCGCGCACTGCCCGAACTCATCCTTGAGCTGGTTGGTCACATCGAAGATCTGCTTGTCGGGCGGGATGTAGAGCGTTATCAGCTCCGTCCCGTCTCCCTGCTGTGACTGGAGTTTCTCCAGGGTCTTCTTGAATTCATAGCGCTTGCGCGCATCGTCCATCTCCACTGCTTCTTCTGCCATTGCCCGAATCAAACCTCTCTTTTAGAGCTATTACCTATTCACCCGCGGGGGGCATAAATTTGCGCCCATTGCCAAAGGATCTTAGTATCAACATCGGAGTTGATGCCGTGATCCCCGGTAAAGTTCAGGAATGTCTTGGGCTCCTGTGCTTTTGCAAAGAGCTGCTGTCCGTTCCCGAATGGGATAATCGGATCCTTTTCTGCATGGAACATCCAGACCGGCCGAGGCGAGATTGATCCAATATATGTACCCGGTTCCAGCGATGTCGCAAACCGGACCGGGTCACCGGTATATCCCTGCCTGAGAACGGAATCGCGGAGCCCCCAGTCCGATGTGGAGATACCCACGTAACCGGCAAACTGAGAATCTACACCGGCTGCCACGGCTGCGTACCGGCCCCCGTTGCTGGACCCCATTGCATATACCGGTACCTGGAATTTTCCGGTGAGCATCTTCTGTGCTGATACGAGATCGCAGATACTCAGGTAGTATTGCGGCATCTCGCCCTTCTCAAACCGGGCATAATCCTGCTGGATCAGCTGCTGGCCGAACGGCACTCCTGCGGTCTCCGCCCCGTTGCCCCGCGTATCTACAAAGAGGAATGCGTAACCGGCCGATGCGAACCGGACCATCCGTTCATCATGTCCAGAACGTCTCTCCCCTGCACCCGGCACGTACACGATTGCTGCCTTTGGAGATTTTGGTGCTGCAAGGTAAGTCACCACATCGCCATCCTCCGTGTGCATCACGATTCGCGATAATGTGAACGTGTCATTGGTAAAGAGCACCTCTTCGCTCGTTGCTGCCGGTGCACAGGCAAGGGAGAGAACCCCTCCGGCATCAACCGAGTACGTGGATTTGGCAGGAGCGGTACCTCCTGTACATCCCGCCGATACCAGGCATACGATGAGAATGATGACCGTGACGAGGAACCATCGCATGGTCAGCACCCGAGGCACCGGTAGATGAGGCAGATGGTCTTGGCATCGGTGATCTTCCCGTCCCGCACCATGGCGGGGAGGTCGCTGACCGCTACATCTACAACCTCGATAACCTCGTCCTCATCTTTCCCGTATTCCTGAGAAGGTGTCAGCCCGTGGGCTTCGTACAGGTAGATCTTCTCATCAGTATACCCGGGAGTTGTGATGATAAATCCCCGGGGTTCGATCGACAGGGCTGCAAAACCGGTCTCTTCGATCAGTTCCCGTCCCGCTGCCGTCAGTGGCTCTTCATCGTTTTCAAGCGCTCCGGCCGGGGCTTCAAGGATATAATCATCGATGGCGTACCGGTATTGCCGGATCAGCTTGCACCGGTCACACTCTATGGGCAGGATCGCAACGGCACTGCTCGGGTGGACAATGAGTTTTTCCCGCTCCAGCCCGTTTGGCAGCTGCACCCTGCGCTGTTCGATCCAGAGCCGTCTCCCGCGAAAGATCTCCATTTATTCCTCGTACTCTATGGGATCCTTTCTCCCCATGGCGGCAAATGCCTCCTTCCGGAAATGGCAGGACCCGCAGGTACCGCAGGCCTTGCCTTCATTGCGGTAACAGGACCAGGTGTGTTCATAGGGCACGCCAAGTCTCATGCCTTCGCGCAGGATATCGGTCTTGGTCATCCTGATAAATGGCGTAAAAAGGGTAATCTCGGTCGTGTCTTTTGTGCCAAGGTTGATCACGTTCTGGAAAGCCTCGATGAATGCCGGTCTGCAGTCAGGATATCCGCTGTAGTCCAGCGACTGGACACCGATGAAGATGGCATCTGCACCTCTCGCTTCGGCAAAACTGGTTGCGATAGAGAGCAGGTTTGCATTCCGGAACGGGACGTAGGTATTGGGTACATGTGCCCGTGCGGGATCAAACTCTTCGACCGCAATCGATGTATCCGTAAGACTGCTGGCCCCGAACCGGGTGAAATACCCGACATCCAGTTCGAGAAAGTCCTTTGCATCCAGCAGGCCGGCAATCTTTTTTGCGCAGGCAAGTTCTTTTCTCTCGGTCCTCTGCCCGTAATTCAGGTGAAGGGCCAGGATCTCGTATCCTTTGTCTTTTGCCACGTACGCGAGGGTGGACGAATCCATGCCTCCGGAGAGTAAACAAACGGCTTTCATCATTTCACTCCGATAATTTTGTGGAGCTGCAGCTGGAACCTCACCGGAAGGTTATTGACAAGGATGAACCGGGTAATGGGTGCATAATCCGTGCCAAAGACGGGTGAGAAGAAGATCTCCCCTGCAATTCGGTGGGTATCCATGACTTCCTGCGCATAACGACAATCCGCTTCGTCATGCACGACAAATTTCACACTGTCCTGCGGGAGGATCTTTTCCAGCAGGGCAAGGTTGCTCTGTTCACCGGATGACGGGCACTTCACGTCCATGCATACCGATGCATACTTCTGGAGGTTACAAAAATCGATCGTCCCGTTGGTCTCGATATCGATAAGAGTCCCTCTCCGCGAAAGTGACGCGAGCAGGTGTTCAAGGTCGTCTGCCTGGAGCAGGGGTTCTCCTCCCGTGATACAGACATAAGGCGGGTTGAGGCGCCAGACCTGTTCAAGGATGGTATCAAGACTCATCTCCATACCGCCATCCCGTGATTCCGGTGTATCGCACCAGCGGCATTTCAGGTTGCATCCGGCAAGCCGGATGAAGAGGCAGGGCTTCCCCTGGTTCTTCCCCTCACCCTGGAGGCTCCGGAAAATATCTGCGATCTTCATTCTGTAAGCTCAGCACAGGATGTCGGGGATTCCCACACCCGGATTTTCGGTACCGTTGCCTTTATACCCAGTTCGCGGCAGGCTGCATAGAGATCCTCCCGGATGATGGATGCGATCAGCTCGCTGGTCGGGTCACCGGGTGTTGTGATCACCGGGTGGAACTCGCGGATGCGGGGAACCATCGGGTCATCCTGGTTGAGGATGATCTGGTGATCGTACTTGTTCACAATTTTTTTGATCAGACTGTAATCGATCACGATCTGCGTGGCAGGGTTCGGCTCCCCCTCCATCCAGACCTCGATCTTCCACCGGTGCCCGTGGAGATTGGCGCACTTGCCCTGATAATGGAGCAGGCGGTGGCTGGTATCAATCTGCACCTCCTTATAGATCCCGGTCTTCATTGCTCATCATTGGCCTTGAGAGGAATTAATGTTATTATGGCTGAGGATCAATAGTATAAGACAGGCAGGTGGGAGGCCACAATTTATAAATCGATCACCCGCGTTAGTACATATCCCAGTGTGGGTTATCGATAACCACAAAATCAACTTAAATGAGGCTATTTAATGGGACAGGGTAAATTTGCAGCCAGAAAACTGGTTCGGGACTCAAATAAGTTCCGGTGGGCAGACAAGAATTACGCCCGCCGTGAACTCAATCTCGATGTGAAGTCGGATCCCCTTGAGGGCGCTCCGCAGGCGAGAGGTATCGTGCTTGAGAAGATCGGTGTCGAGGCTAAGCAGCCCAACTCCGCAATCCGGAAGTGCGTGCGCGTCCAGCTGATCAAGAACGGACGGCAGGTCAGCGCATTCGCAGTCGGTGATGGTGCCATCAACTTTATCGATGAACACGATGAAGTCGAGATCGAAGGCATCGGCGGCCGTCTGGGCCGGTCCATGGGAGATATTCCCGGTGTCCGGTATGTCGTCACCAAAGTGAACAACGTCTGCCTCCATGAGATGGTCATTGGCAGGAAAGAGAAACCGCGCAGGTGATTTGAATGTCAGAAGAAGCCGGAAAGAAACTCCTGTTCAATCAGTGGGATGCCTCCGAAGTCAAGGTTAACGACCCCAGCCTCATGCGCTACGTCACCCTCACCTCCCAGATCATCCCCCATTCCTGCGGCAAGTTCTCCCGCCAGGAATTTGGTAAGAGCAACATGATGATTGTCGAGCGGTTAATCAACCGCCTGATGCAGACCGAGAATAATACCGGAAAGAAACAGCTGGCAATCCGGATCGTGCGGGATGCATTTGTTATCATCAACAAGAAGACCAAGCGCAACCCCATCGAAGTACTGGTCGAAGCGATCGGCAACTCGGGCCCCCGCGAAGAGACGGTCCGGTTAAAATACGGTGGTATCAATGTTCCGAAATCGGTCGATACCGCACCCATGCGCAGGGTTGACACGGCAATTCACTTCCTTGCGGAAGCAACCCTGAAGGGTTCCAGCACCAGCAAGAAGAGTGCAAGCGCAGTTCTCGCCGATGAACTCATCGCCGCATCCAAGGGCGACATGAAATGTTACTCGGTCGGGAAAAAGGAAGAGCGCGAGCGGATCGCGAAGTCCGCCCGTTAATTCATCTTTTTTTGAGGTCATTTCATGTCCCGCGGCAAAAAAACGGTTGAGCGCGTAGTAGAGCTCATGAAGGATCCGAAGCACATTCGGAACATCGGTATTGTAGCGCACATCGACCACGGCAAGACCACACTCTCCGACAACCTGCTTTCAGGTGCAGGCATCATCTCTGAGGAGCTTGCAGGAAAACAGCTCTTCATGGACTCGGATCCGGAAGAGCAGGCCCGAGGTATCACCATCGACGCATCCAACGTCTCGATGGTGCATGAGTACGAAGGCCAGGACTTCCTCATCAACATGATCGATACGCCGGGCCACGTGGACTTCGGTGGCGACGTCACCCGTGCCATGCGTGCGGTGGACGGAGCGGTCGTGCTCGTTGATGCGGTTGAAGGCACCATGCCCCAGACCGAGACGGTGCTCCGCCAGGCCCTCAAGGAGGGTGTCCGTCCCGTTCTCTTCATCAACAAGGTCGACCGGCTCATCAACGAGCTTAAAGTCGACGACATGGAGATGCAGATCCGGCTCGGCAAAGTGATCGACAAGGTCAACAAGCTGATCAAGGGCATGAACGAGGAAGCCTACAACAATGGCTGGAAACTCGATGCCGGCGCAGGAACCGTTGCATTCGGATCCGCGCTCTACAACTGGGCAGTATCGGTGCCGTTCATGAAGAAGAGCGGTATCTCCTTCAAGATTGTGTACGACAAGTGCCGCGCAGGTGACATGAAGTACCTGGCAAAGAACAGCCCCCTCTCGGAAGTTCTCCTTGATATGGTAGTGAACAAACTGCCCAACCCGCTCGAGGCCCAGCCCCGGCGTGTCAACGTCATCTGGCACGGTGACAAGACCACGAAGGAAGGCAAATCCATGCTTGCCTGCGATGCGACCGGACCTGTTGCAATGATGGTTACCGACATCTCGTTTGACCCCCATGCAGGGGAAGTCGCCACCGGGCGTCTCTTCTCCGGCAGCCTCAAGCGGGGCGATGTGCTCTATGTCATGGGCACCGCCAAGAAAGAGAACCGCCTCCAGCAGGTAGGTATCTTCATGGGCCCGAAAAGGGTCGAAGTCGAGGAGATCGTTGCCGGGAACATTGCCGCAGTCACCGGTCTCCGGGATGCAATCGTCGGATCGACGGTCAGCTCCCTCATGGAAGTCACGCCGTTTGAGTCTCTCAAGCACTACAGCGAACCCGTCATGACCGTTGCCGTCGAGGCAAAGAACATGAAGGACCTGCCAAAGCTTGTTGAAGTGCTCCGGCAGGTGGCCAAGGAAGATCCCACCCTCAGTATCTCCATCAACGAAGAGACTGGCGAACACCTGATTGCAGGTATGGGAGAACTCCACCTTGAGATCATCACAGGCCGTATCAAGCGCGACAAGGGTGTCGAGATCGTCACATCCCCGCCGATCGTGGTCTATCGTGAGACCGTAACCGGCAAGGTTGAAAATGTTGAAGGCAAGTCCCCCAACCGGCACAACCGCTTCTACTTTACCCTCTCACCCCTCCCCGATGAGATCGTCGACCTGATCAAGGCTGGCGAAGTCACCATGAACCAGCAGATGCTGGAGCGCCGTGACGTGCTCATCAAGGCCGGCATGGACAAGGATGAGGCAAAGAGTGTCAAGATGATCAAGGGCACGAATATGCTCATCGACAGCACCAAAGGTATCCAGTACCTCAACGAAACAATGGAACTGGTTATCGAAGGTATCCATGAGGCACTCGCCGGGGGTCCGCTCGCGGATGAGCCCGTCCAGAACCTCAAGATGGTTCTCACCGATGTCAAGCTCCACGAGGATGCAATCCACCGTGGTCCCGCACAGGTCATCCCCGCAGTCCGTGGCGCCATCAAGGGCGGTCTGCTGCTTGCCGGGGACTCGCTCCTCGAGCCGGTCCAGAAGATCCAGATCACCGTTCCGATGGACCAGATGGGTGCAGCAACCTCCCAGATCCAGGGCCGGCGCGGTCAGGTCTTCGACATGACGAGCGAAGGCGACACCATCACTGTTGCCGGGAAAGCCCCCGTTGCCGAGCTCTTCGGGTTTGCCGGTGACATCCGCTCGGCCACTGAAGGCCGTGCCATGTGGAACACCGAGTTTGCCGGTTTCGAACTGGTTCCCAACAACCTTGTCAAGGAAGTTGTTGTCAGCATCCGCAAGAGGAAGGGCTTAAAAGAACAGATGCCCACCCCGAGCGATTATCTGTCCGTATAATACCATCCCAGCCTCAATACCCGTCCCTTTTTTTGTATTTTCCCTCTTGCTTCGGTTTGTCCCGTTGAACCGGGAGCATTGCCCAGTCAGAAAATTGCTGCAATTCCAGCATCTGTTTTTAACAGATTACAGCAGCGGTATTCATTCTCCCGCAGGGAGGTTCATTCCACGCAGGTTCTGTTGCCTGTTTTGCCGTTTTATCTCAACGGACGGAATTGGATCTTGCCCGTGCCTCAAGAATGTGCGGTTTTGCCCAGGCCAACCAGATACATCACAACGCGCTGCGCAGGATACGATATATCAAAAAAGCAGGAAGATCTCTGACTGAGATCCTCTTTGTTTTATCTTTTCATTCCATTACGGCTTTGACAATGACGACGTCCTTGTTCGGGCGGTCGCCGGGGCCGGTCTTGGTCTTGCCGATCTTGTCGACAACATCCATGCCCTCGACAACCTTCCCGAAGACCGGGTGTTTGCCGTCAAGGAAGTTGTTGTCAACCAGGTTGATGAAGAACTGGGATCCGCCGGTGTTGGGACCCGCGTTGGCCATGGAGATGGTCCCGCGGTCGTTTTTATTGCCGGGCGGGAATTCGTCCTTGATTGCGTACCCCGGGCCCCCGCGACCGGTGCCGGTCGGATCGCCGCCCTGGATCATGAACCCGCTGATGACGCGGTGAAAGATCACGCCATTGTAGTATCCTTTCTGTACAAGCGTCTCGAAGTTTCCCGCGGTGATCGGCATATCGGGAGCAAGGGCGATAACAATCGTTCCCATGTTTGTCTCGAGCCGCACGAGTTTTTGATTATCTGCTGATGCTGTCATACTATGCTGCAGAAGTATTGGGCCTCTGGCTTCATCTGTTTTGTGAATACCGGCCCTTCCAAAAACACAAAAAGAAGGTTTTTTAGATCATTTCAGCTTTCAGGATCGTAACGCTCTGGATCGGCCGGTTCTCATTCCCGCCGGTTGTCGGCACTTTTGCGATCTTGTCGACAACATTCATGCCCTCGACAACTTTCCCGAAGACCGGGTGTTTGCTGTCAAGGTAATTGTTGTTTACGAGATTGATAAAGAACTGGGATCCGCCGGTGTTGGGTCCGCCATTTGCCATGGCAATGGTTCCGCGGTCATTCCGGTTGCCGGTCTTGAACTCGTCCTTGATGGTATAGCCCGGGCCGCCCATGCCGGTACCGGTCGGATCGCCACCCTGGATCATGAACCCGTCAATGACCCGGTGGAAGGTGACGTTGTTGTAGAATCCCTGCTTGACAAGCGTCTCGAAATTGCCTGACGTGATGGGCATATCCGGATTCAGCGCGATCACGATATCGCCCATGCTGGTTGAGAGCCGGGCCCGTTTCCAGGAGTCCGTGGAGACCGTTGTGGTCGCTACGGCGGATGCCGCGGCAGGTGTTGTTATCGTGGGACTCACGGTTGCCGTTCCTGAGGATGCCGCCGGCTGGGTGCATCCCGCAGCGAGAAGAAGTGCTGCGATCAGGATGAGTGCCGGCAGGATGATACGAACCTGAGATGACATGGTTAAGCTGGTTGGAAGGATAAGAAAATAGAAGTTGCGGGATAGATCCCCGCAGACCGTCCGGGTTATTCGCTCTTCTTCTCTTCCCTGCGGCCGAACCAGAAGATGGCGCCGACAGCGATCACCATCGAGATAAGGCCGGTGAGCAGGATGAGCGTGCCTTTCGATGTGTACGCATTGTAATCCTTGGCGGTCATGTCAATGGCAAGGATGGCATAGGTGTTTCCGTCCGACCCGACGCTCGCATCATCGATGGGTGCGTACGCGGAGATGAACGAGCCGTATTTGGTTGTGTAGGGCTCGGGAGATGTTGCCGGCCCGGAGAGTGCCGACAAGATCGCGAGTTTGTCAGGGGCAGTCGAGACTTCGCCTATCTTTGCCGAACCCTGCGGATCGTATTCCGCAAGGTCATCGACAAGGAAGGTTATCGTCTTATCCTTGTTCACCTTGAGGATATACGCATTCAGGATATGATCGTCCATACTGCGCATGTTCCTCAGCTGGCGGGTCGTGGCAAGGTATGCCGGCGTAGCGTCATCGCCCGGTTTGAATTTGGCAAGATCGCTTGCATTGATCTGGGTTGCCATGACACCTGCCGTGGATTTCATTCCCATCTTGACGGAGTCTTTGAGAGCATCATTCGCATTCGTATACGCGTACGCCGTGAGCGCCCCGATGATGATGACCACGAGGATAGCGCTCAGGATCTGTGTTTTTGATAATCTGCATGCACCAGTCATTTCAGGATCGCCTCCTTAATACACCGCCAAGCGCAACCAAACCTGCAATTCCCCCGATCAGGACTGCAATCGATGGCGCCGACTGGGTCGGGCTGGGAGCTGCCTGCAGGCTGACGGACAGCGGGGTTGTCTGACCTGAAACCACCGTTACCGTTGTCGTATAGTCCATAAACCCGGTGTACTTGAGCAGGACCTGGTGCTCGCCGGGCGTGATCCCGTCCAGCAGGGCGGGGGTGTAGCCTTTGAAGATGTTATCGAGATACACTTCGGATCCTGTAGGCATTGAAGCTATATTGAGGGATCCCGTTGCCGGCACCGGTGTGCCGAGGGGTATCAGGGTTGCCGTAAAGGGGGTCATGGTATTGCCCCGCACATAGATCGTGTTCATCCAGTCGTTGTAACCGGTGGCAGTCAGCTTGAAGAGATGGTTCCCGCTCACGATGTTGTTGAGGGTCAGGGTTCCCGAAGAGGGGATCTTTCCCATCAGGTTACTGTCCATGTACACAGATGCACCGGGCAGGGATGTGATGGCAACCGAGCCGTAGGTAGCCGATGTCATCACGGCATTGAGGTTCTGGGCGGTGCCCCCGTTGACGTACACGGTTGTCGTATAATCGTTGTATCCCGAGAGGGTGAGCCGGAACGAGTGGCTGCCGGGATAGAGCGTGACGGTCAGGGGGGCTTTTCCCTGGTAATTGCCGTCAACATAGACCAGTGCATGATCCGGGCTGGAGGTCACGTACACCGTCCCGGTGCTGCGGGACGGCTGGGGGGACTGCTGGAGCACGGGCGAATAGTAGGTGGTCTGTCCCGAGTAGACCGTCACGGTCCTCGTATCGGGAGTGTATCCGCTGAGGCTGGCTTTCATCGAATACGTACCCGGTGCAAGGTTTGGTATCGTGATCGGGGCGTACCCGTAGAAGTTCCCGTTCATGTAGATCTGGGCACCGCTCGGGGTTGACTGGGCATAGATGGTTCCGTACTGGACCGGCGGTGTTGTCGTTGGGGTTGAGAGGGGGTTGATAGTTGCATAGACCGAGACGGTCTCCTGGTCCTCCGGCATGTGGGAGAGCGGACCTTCCCATGTAGAATATCCGTATTTACTGACCGTGATGGTTGTTACCGGTGTTCCTGACGGGCTCACCGCAACGGTGAGACTCCCCCCACTCGTTGTTCCCTGGGGAGCGCCGTTGAATGAGACCGTGGCGCCATCCACATTACAGTAGGTTGTGATCCAGCCCTTTCCGCCACCTGCCGAAGTGGGCTCGATGGTCCAGGTTTCGGTCGGGACCGTTGTTGCAACCGTGGTGGTCGGCTGGGTGACCATGGTAGGTACCGTTACCGTTGGTTCTGTGGTCGGCATGGTGGTCACATACGTGGGGACCGTCACGGTTGGTTCGGTGGTTGGCGGTGCCGTGACCAGGGTGGGCACCGCTGTTGGTTCGGGGGTGTCCTTGGTCGTTGTAGGTACGACGACCGGGCCATCCGTGGGACCGTCATCGGCCGAGACCAGAGGAACGACCGCTGCAATCATCGCAAGAGCGAGGAGCAGAATCAGGTACTTATTCGTCAAGAATATCGCTTCCTTTACAGGAAGATCTGGCAGACGAACGTATATAAATCGCACCGGTTTATCCACGCGGCAGCCCGCGGACAACGTTCGCGAGCCGGTGCATCCCCTCTGTTATCTGCTCTTCCGATGCCGAAGAGAAGTTCAGCCGGATCGTATCGGCGCCGCCGCCATCCACGTAGAACGGCATGCCCGGGAGAACGGCAACCCGGTTCCTGACGCCCTCCTCGAATACCGTTCGCGCGGACAGGCCCGGTGGCAGGGTGGCGGTGAGGAACATCCCCCCCTCCGGGTTTGTGTGGACCAGTTCCGGCATGAGATCATCGAAGAGATCGCACATCTGCCGACATTTCTTCCCGTATACCCCGACAATCTTCCGGATTTGACGGTCGGGATCGGTGGTCGTGAGATAGCGGTGCAGGATCTTCTGGCAGAGGAAGTTGGAATGGAGATCTGATGCCTGTTTTACGATATTGAACTTCGATAGTATCTCTGCCGGGGCAAACATCCATCCTATCCGCATCCCCGGCGCAACGGTCTTGGAGAACGAGCCGGAGATCACTGCCTTGTCGGGCAGGTAGCGTTTGACCGGCAGCCGGGGCTTGTTGTCAAAGAAGAGCTCGCCAAAGGCATCGTCTTCGTAAAAGACCGTGTCATGCCCGTCAAGGATCCCGGCGATGGCCCGGCGCGTATCCTGGGAATAGGTCCTGCCCGACGGGTTCTGGGAATTGGGAATACCGTAGAAGAATTTGGGCTGCGCTGAAGCGATCAACCGTTCGAATTCTGCAAGATCGGGGCCGGCATCCTCCAGCGGAACCGCATCGATGACCGGCTCGTAGAGCGAGAAGGCTTCGATTGCCCCCAGATAGCCGGGCCGCTCCATGCCCACGTGATCGCCCGGGTCCAGGAAGATCTTGGCGAAGAGATCGAGGCATTGTTGCGAGCCGTTCACGATCTGGATCTCATCAGCTTCGGCCGGGATGCCAAGCCGGGTCCGGTACCGTTTGGCAATATATTCCCGCAGGGGAAGGTACCCGTCCGTGGTGGTATACTGGAGCGCCGTATGCGCTTCTTCTTCCATTACCTCGCGGGTTGCTTTTGCGATACCTTCCGTATCGATCAGAGCCGAGGATGGGAGTCCCCCGGCGAACGAGATGATCGCGGGATCGTTCGAAACCCGGAAGAGTTCCTCGAGGAACGATGGTTTCACCTTTCCAATCCTGCTGGCAAACCGGTATGACATCAATCCAGACTCCGTGCTCTTTTGCTGGTACTAGTTGGTCACCGTGGAGGAAAAACTTCTTGTCCCCATCCCCGTTATCCGCAAACCGGTAGGAACGATCGGGATCCGCAATCCTTTTTCCCGACCGGCACAAGCTGTACCCTATGACTCTTACACGGGGCGATGATGCAGAAGCGGTCTTCCAGAGCGGATTTTCCTGTGCCCAGGCAGTCTGTCTGGCCTTTGCCGATGATTACGGCATCGACCGTGAGACTGCCCTGAAACTCTCCTGTGCCCTGGGGGGCGGGATGGGTCATACCGATCACATCTGCGGGGCGGTTACCGGTGCGCTTATGGTTATCGGTATGAAATACGGGCGGACCCGGCAGGAGGACCTGGCTGCAAAAGAGAAGACCTACGATCTCACCGGGGAATTTATTCAGGAGTTCCTGCGGAGGAACCGTTCCCTCCGGTGCACGGACCTGCTGGGCTATAATCTCTCGAATCCCCGTGAACTCAGCCTTGCCAAGGAGAAAGGTGCGTTCAAGGCCAAGTGCCCGTTTCTCGTGAGGAGCGCTGCAGAGATCCTGGAAGAGATCTTATAATTTTTTTAAATTACCTCCCCTGCCCCCCCGTGCCTTCAGCTTCACCGACCCCCCTCACCCCCCACCCGACCTCACGGAAAATCCGGTCCCTTTTCGTCGGATGATATGTCCCCGTCAGCCCACCCGGTTCTTTGTCTTACAGGGGGGTACCCCCCACCCGTTTTGGAAGAGCAGGGGGGTGACCCCCCCACCCATATTTTTTTGGCCGGGGGGTAGGGGGGTCTATCCCCCTCCGCAAAAATGAGTAGCCAGCCTGCTTTTGCAATTGTTCTCACACCATTTCGTGTGGACATGCCGTCGGGATTCGCGTTCTTTTACGCTTCCCAGAAATGATATGGGTGGGACATTTCCCGCGATTCTTATGGGAGGGTACCCCCCACCTGCCTTGGAAGAGGAGGGGGGGTGACCCCCCCGCTCATATTTTTTTGGCCAATGGGTGGGGGGCCTGCCCCCGGTGCCCGGGTTTCTTGCAATGATCCGGTGTTCATCTAACCCGGCATTCCGGCTGCACGAATCTCCAGGATTGCGACGAACCCGATGGGGATCGGGAATGGCGATACCATGGAATGTATGTACCAATTCCTGTGCGAGAGCGCCCGGTTGCAAGAAGGAATCCGGCAGATCGGGGTTCCAGGTATTAAAAAAAAGGAAATTTTTTATTTCCCGGCACACGCCAGGAAACTCACGCCGAGTCAGCGACTTCGATCTTGATAATCTCAGAATGGACGGAGGCAATAATGGAGTGCAGTTCCGCATTCTGTGCCTGTCGCACCTGCTCGATCTCTTCCTTGATCCTGGCAAGAGCCTCACCCTGAGTGCTGCCATGACCGCGAGCTCCCGGGATCTCCACGCAGCGGGCAGTAAACCCGCCTTTCTCGTGGGATTCCGTGATGATGGTATAGTGCATGATCGTACAAAAAGGATGCAGTCCTAGACAAAGTTTCTGGTCAGAACCGGCTCATTCCGGCGTCTGTTTCTCTTCCTGGGCAGCCAGCCTCCTGCGTTCGTACTCGGCCATGTGGTCCTCGACATCCTGCCGGAATGCATCGCCGGATATGGAGAACTCCTTATCGAGCAGGAACATCCGTGCAGCATCGCCGATAGCCTTGTGGGGCTTGATCACGTACCGGAACCGTTCCGGGATCTGATACGAGATGTTTTTAGAGGAGATCGAGGTCTTGTTGATCCCAAATCCGATCACAAGCGACATCCGGTCCAGGGACACGTGCTCTTTCAAGGAGAACCGGCTTTTGATCTCCGCCTGGAGATCGCGGATCACAAACCCGTCCGTATTCACCCGGGCATGCCGGAACGTCTCCATCTCCCGCTGTCGTGCAAAGAAGACGAGCGTGCCTATCCCCCTCCGGTTGAGGGCCTGCATGAACAGCCGGAGATCCCGGTGGACCGCGCTTATCGCAGCCCGTGCTGCCTGTTTCTGTTCTGAGTTGAGGCTGAATTTGCGGTTGTATTCCCGGGTCAGCCCGGGCTCTGCAAGATTGAAAATGCGGCGTTTGCCATCAACCCGCTTCCCTACATCGTCGGTGATGTTCTTCCAGAGTTCAACGTCAATATCATAGGAGAAGGGTTTGCCGGCAAACGAGAGGGTGTCCGATCCCGGGTCGAAAAGAACCACGCCGATCTCGATGGGGATCTGCATCAGCTGGCGGGTGCCGTAGATGCCGGCAAATTCCATGTCTATGTATGCGGTCAGGGGAGACGTCATAAAAGATGAACGGGATATGTGGGAATGACCGGCAGCGGCTCCTGGTCAGCTTGCAGTGCAGGCAGATTGCAGTGCGGGGCTGCCCCCTCTGCCCGTTGGTCAGACTGCGTCGAGCTGCTCCTGCATTTTTGCAGCAACTTCTTCTGCCTTGGGATCGAGCGGCACTAGCCGGATCTGGTCTGCCGATGAGATGCCGATGCCGAGTTCTGCAGCCCGGGCTATCTGTTCCTGGTCGAATATCCGCCCGTTTGCAACATCCGGAATCGTGCCGAATGCCCTGAGCAGGGCGACTCCTGCGGCATCGATGGCAACCCGGTCCGGGGATGCAAGGATGACACCGGGACTGATGAGTTTTCCCCTCTCCGGGCCGCCGCTTGCAAATCCTTCAGTGGCATCCAGGACAACAAGATCGGTCCGGAAAAACTTGTTGATCTCGGCTATCATCGAGCGCTGGTGCGGCGAGTTCTGCAGTTCGTTTGCGAAATCGTAATTGAGGTTCTGGACCCGGCGTGCAATGCAGCCCACCGCGTTCTTCAGCGAGAGCGAGAAGTGGCTGCCGTACCGGTCGGTCTTGAGGCAGCAGGTCTGGATGAGATGATCGGCCCGCATGACGGGTGCTGCCAGATAGAATCCCCGGGTCCAGTGAAGGCCCGGAGCCTGGATCTCAAGCCACCCGAAGCGCTCCATCTCGTCGAGCAGGGCTATGGAAAATCCCCGGTCTTTTGCCAGGGCAATGACCCCCAGATCGGCAAGAACGTCCCGGGTCTCCCCCCCGCTGCTTCGTTCGGCAAGTATAATCTTTCCGGGTTTCTCGTCAGCGATCGCAGTATAGAGCGCATCCAGCGTCTCGAGATGGGTCGAGGCCGGGAAGGGATCAGCGCTCGGATACGTTGCTTTTATCGTAACGGCCGAACCGGCGAGAACTGATAAGTCAAATCCGCCAAGAACGCTCTCAACGCCGCCGTAGCGGTCTGCCGCATCGGCAATGAAGATATCAACATGCTCTCCCATGGTAATCTGTACTGAATCGTACTGCACTGGAAGATATCAAGATGTCCATCCCGTATCCTGAGCCGCTCTCTTCGGGATGGATATGGTCTCTGCACTATCGGGGTTCTGCCATGCCGGATGTCAAAAAACGGGAAAGCGGAGGGTTACTCCTGTTTTCCCTCCCGCCCGATCCGCCCGAGCGCGATCTCGCAGTAGTGTGGATCGATCTCCACCCCGATCCCTTTGCGGCCGCATTGGGATGCAGTGATGAGTGACTGGTGGGAAATTTGGGGTACTGAATGATAATCCCTATTAGACATAGGTCAAGATATCAGATTCTAATCTGGATCGGGGCTTAACACAGCCCCCGAACTCTGTGTCAGGGTTAGTGGAGTACACAGAAACCCCTTCTTTTTCTGCTAGTACACGCGGTTTCAATGGGTGATCAGCAGTTCCAAGTTCTGATCTCCATTCGCCCTTTTTCGTGGTAGTTCCATTATCTGAAGTGACGAGAAAAAGCATAAATCGATGGTAACAAGTTTTGTAAAAGCGCATATAGTATAATGACTCGGTGATCCGTTCACGTAGTGAAGTTTTGCAGCTAATTATTGCATAGGGCTCTTTTCTTCGATCATCAAAAATTATGATGTCTGTATCTCCTGTACAACACCCCACGGGTGTTCTTATCGATAATGATCTCCAAATTTCGGGATATTTTTTTTGAAATTGGGGCTCTCTGCCATAAACAAGAATACATCCCTTTTCATCTTTGAGTTTTTTACTAATATTCGCGTCCAATTCAGCGAAAATCTGTCTTTCGAACGCAGTTCCGGAATTTGAGCGATTAGCTTGTTCAACGGAATCAAGTCTCACAAATTTAAATATGGCGATGTAATTAATAAAAACATCCAATTTAAAATTAAAAAAATAATTGCACTTAATGATAAGAGAATTTTTAAAAAAATAATTTATTATCTTTTTTTATTACTTTCATATCGGAATACACCGTTTTGCGTTCTTTTCAATACCCTTTCTTTCGCAAGGTCTCTCAATACTTTATCATAGTACGGAATTTTCAATCCAGATTTTAAAATCCATTTTTTTATTTCTGAATTTGGAATATCTTGATTTGCATTATCTTTGAAAAAATCCAAAATAATCTCTTTTTGACTTCTCTCTTTTATTGATTGTTTATTGATTTCCAGACCTGTTTCTTTCTGTAATCGTTCTATTGCCAAGTGACAATATCTCGTATCGATATCGATACCTATACCCTTACGTTCATTTTGCAAAGCTGCAACAAGTGTTGATCCACTTCCTAAAAATGGATCAAGAATGGTGTCACCGACGTAACTAAACAATTGAATACATCTTCTTGGCAACTCAACAGGAAATGGTGCGGGATGTCCAATCTTCTTTTTACTTTCCCCATTAAATGTCCAAAGTCCATTCGTCCAATCCATGAAATCTTTCTTAACAATTTTTGATTCTTTGGATCCACTGGTTTTTTTCCAATCTTTTTTGTAAAATACAATTATCAATTCAACAGGAGCGATTACATATGGTGCGGATGCGCTCATCCATGAGCCCCAGGCCGTCCTTCGAGAAATATTCCCTTCGTTCCAGATAATTGTAGAATGGTACTTGAATTTTACAATATTTTTCGCGATATTTGTTAGATCTGCTCCAACACTCTGTTGTCCGCCTTTGTTTTTATCAAGGGGGATATTCAGACAAAAGCGGCCATCATCTTTTAGCCATCCATAACAACGACGCATCCATTTTTCACTAAATTCAAGATATTTCTCATAAGAAATCTGATCATCGTGAGAATTATATTTAATATCCACATTATATGGCGGTGAAGTTACGATTAAATCGATAGATTGTTCCGGAATTTTTGTTGTATCAAATACACTATCGTTAATGATGCATACATTCTCATATTCAAAAATTTTCTTTCCTTTCAATTGAAGCCTCTCACAATTATTGGATATTTAGTCTAAATTAAGTATGTAACTTATCATACAGTCAATAATTCTTTCTTCCTATTTTGGTTATGAAGTAGGGGCGTGCAGAGTGAAAATAATTTAAGGAGAGGCAACCATTTCCAAACCCATTGATCTAACCAGCAGGTTACATGAATAACCTCTGCTATCGTAGGAATATTATTTACCCGGATGTCCATTACCTTTGAGTGAACCGATTGACTGCACCTGATAGGAGACATGGATATATGAAGAAGCGGATTCTGTCTCTGGGATGCCTGCTCCTTATCATCGGGAGTCTTTTCCTTGTCATGACGGTCAGTGCAATCGTGGAAAACATAGAGATCCCGGCAAGCAAAGACCCGCTTGCACGGGACAGCCCGGAAAATATCGCGGCCCTCAAGACCCATATTGCGTATGTCGGGACCTCCCAGGAAGCCCGCATGGACGGAGTAATTGCGTATATCAATAATATCAGCGGAAGTTCCGGTGCCGAGAAACTTCAGCAGATCCGCGACGATTATCTGGAGGCAGCAGCGTCTATTCCGGTTATGCAGACTGCCGACCAGATCAATGCTCTCCGGGATGACATGTGCACGCAGACCCGGCTCTTTGCAGATGAGGCCAGGGTTCAGGTGGTGATCTTCAATGGAACCCCCGAGGACATGAGGAAGACTGCGGATGCATCCATCAATGCGTTTGATCTCTCGTTCAACGGCATGACCGATCCCCTCTGGCTCTCCCGGGAGAGTGCCCGGGTCACCATTTTCAACCGGGAATCGGAGGAACGTAACTTCACGATCCGGAGCCTGAACGATAAAGGCATCGATATCACCCAGGCCCGGCAGATCGCCGATCAGATCGATGCAAAGCGGTCTGACCTGGAAGCTGCCCTGCGGACCCGGCAGGGCGAGGCGATGACTAAAGCAAATACCGGTATAAAAACCCTCAACCAGGAGTTCCGCAATACCGTTGGCACGTACCGGGCCAATCTGGAGATCCAGATGAAAAGCGCTGCTATCCAGGCAATGGCCGGGTAATCCTGCCTGATACACCACCAATCCCCCGGGGGAGGTCGCCTCAGATACTCTCTTCTTCCCCGCTGCTGACATTGCTCTATGCAGAAAACGGACGGGACAGATCAGCCAGTTACTTTTTCCCCTCTGGGATGTATCCATTCTCCTTTCCACGATATTGCCGGCATGCCGATCCAGCCCAACGGTGCCCGGGGGGTCCGGGGAACCGTTGAGATTGACGACCGGTTTGTTGCAGGACTCAAGGATCTGGAAGGGTTTGGCCGGATCATCCTCATCTACTCTTTCCATAAATGCACCGGTCACGAACTGCACGTGACGCCGTTTTTGGACCCGGCGCCCCACGGGATTTTCGCCACCCGCTCCCCCCGGCGCCCGAACGCGATCGGTATATCGGTCGTGCGCCTGATCTCGGTGAATGGATCAACGCTGGTAATCGAAGATGTGGATATCCTTGACGGCACCCCGCTCCTCGATATCAAGCCCTATGTGCCGGCATTCGATGCCTACCCGGAATCCTGTTGCGGATGGTTCGAGAAGGTGGTCCACAAAGTCACTTCGGTCCGGTCGGATGAACGGTTCCGGTGAGTGCCAGGCCAATTCTTTATCATAACGCCTGCAGACGTTATGATCGATCATGACTCCACAACCCGCCCTCTCCGGGGTCACCGGCATCCTGCGCCCGTTCAAGGAATACCTCCAGTCCCTGAACCTATCCCCGGGCGACCAGATCGTCTACTATGGCTGTGTCGGGACCTGCACGCCGTTTGTGGAACTGCTGGCCATCGCAGTCCGCGGCCTTCACCTTGAACAGGTCTATGTCCCGCTGCTCGAAGAAGAAAAAGCGAGAAAACTCCATGAGGTTCCCGATGCCGGTATGCAGGTGAGCAGCGAGCCGGCGGCCTTAAATCCCCGCGTACTTGTTATCATGGGAGGACTTGCAATGCCGTATATGCCGGTTACAAAAGAACAGGTGCGCGATCTCGCCGCCCGCCATAACCAGGCAAAACTGGCCGGCGTCTGTTTCCAGAATATGTTTGAGAAAGCCGGCTGGCTGGATACCGTAGAGTTCGATCTTCTCATCAACGCCATGATCGAGCCGGTGATCGTGAAGAGAAGAGTGTAACGGATAAACGGGATAAGAGAGCCCTCAGACGGATTCACGGGCCCGGGTTAGCCTCGGTACCCCGCGACCGGAAGGTTCCCTCACCTTCTGGGATCCCGGTTCTTTTAGGTTCGAATACTATCGTGGGATCACCCGTTCTCTGTGTGGTGGGATGGTAATCTCTGCCGGATCCTCCCCCTATAAGGGTTCGTATTCTGGAACCGGTTGCAGCATACTCTGGACTGCCGGGGATCGCAAAGATCTCAAAAACCATCTGGTCAGTCTGGCGGTCACACCATCATTTTTTACAAGATTGCCCTGCCAGTTTCTTGACACCTGTCTTAAACTCGTGAGTAAACCCTCCTGCTCCAGGGATCCGCAGGCCGGGGATCATCCCCATGGGGATGGCGTTCTGTTTCATTTTTGTCCCCTTATCCTCTGATTATCGGTGCTGCCGGATACGTGCTTTTGAGGATAGCCGGCTCTCTCCCGCTGGCAAGGCTACCTGCTTGGAAAAATCTCCCGCTTACATAAACCTACCGGCGGTTTATTTGGCAATCCGGATAACAAACATTGGTTCTGGAACCCTGTGGAAAAACCCTGCGTCTTTCTTGTTGATTATGGGGAAGAAAACGACCTTGCATCCCCCTTCGCATATATCATCTCTCCCCGATTACGGGTTTTTTATCCGGTCCGCTTTTTTGGTGTGGAATACTTTCTGACGCATCAGAAACTACGCCGGGTTTGCATTGTTTTTTGATGCAGCAGGCTTACAGATGCCTTGTTGGCTGGAAGTGAATTTTCGTGTGTCCTGGCGTCAGCGCCTAACCCTGTGGGGAAAATGGTGATTATCCCTTACACAGAATCCTTTCCGGCTTATAATCAATGAAAACCGTCTGCCAATCGCTGCAGTAAGTATGCTAAATCAGGTATCCCTTCACCTGGCAGAAAAGAAAAAAATTAGATGTATGGGTTGCGGAGAGCCTTGTCCACACCGAAAGTTGCACGGCCTGCAAGAGTTGCCTTGTTCTTCGTGATCTTCTCGTTTGCGAGCTTGGTCACGAGTTCAAGACCGGGCTTGACCTTCTCGATGGGCTGGGTCTCGAAGACGCCTGCTGCCATTGCCTTGGCCCAGACCGAGTCACCGATCTTGGACCTGACAAAGACGGTGCTCCAGCCGTCGGGGCTGCCGACAGAGCCGGTGGAGATGTCACCGAGGTTTGCAACATAGTCAAGGCAGACGTGGCAGCCGGGCTGCTCGTACTTGTGGGTCACCTTGAGGGGCAGCTGGACAACCTGTCCGCGCTTGCCGTATACCCAGAACTTGCCCTTGCCGATCTCCATCTTCTTGACGGACTCGAGCTTCATAGCAGCGTGGTCTTCCACAAGCTGGAGGATGCTCTGGTAGGGGAAGTTCTCCATGCAGAAGATACCGACTGCAAGCGCAATGCTCGCGCCGACATCTCTCATGCCGATCGGGTACAGCTGGGCCTTCCTTACAGCCTGCATCTGGCACGGGGTGCCGACGATACCGACCTTGTCCAGGCCAAAGCTCCGGGTTGCCTCCTTGAGGAGTGCAACGTTCGGGCTGATGTTGTACTTGGTTCCTGCTGCTGCAAGCAGCTCAGCCTTGGTGTTGACGATCGCCGGGATTGGTCTCCAGGGCTCGATCATGTCAAAGTTCGTGCTGTCAAGGATAACCTTGGACGGGTTCTTTGCTGCGAACTCCTTGCTTGCTGCAACGATTGCACCGTCAATGATGCCTTCGTCCAGTGCAAATGCAAAGAGGGATGAAACAATACCGCCATCCTGGGCGCACTTGAGAAGCTCCTTGTCGGTGCTTCGGGCTGAGACGCATGATTTGTAATTTCCGAGTTCTGCTCCCATTTCAATCACCTTCACTGGAGTGCCGCCATTATGGCCTCGTTGATCGCCTCATAGTTGCTGATGACATCAGTGTTGAAGAACCCTCTCGGGCACTGCGCATAGCATGCGCCGCACTTGATGCACAGGTCGCGCTCGCCGTTGGGCTTGCCGTACTCCATGGTGATGGCGTTGACCGGGCAGGCTGCTGCACAGGTTCCGCATCCCATGCAGAGACCCTGGTTGATGACATTGGTCATCAGTTCGCAGAAGCATGCACTGTTGGATTCCGTCATCTTCATGAGCGGGGTCAGGAATGCCGTTGCGAGATCTTTCTGTTCCTTGGTTCCCTTGAGGAGCAGGTATGCCATGACCGCGACGTTCCTGATCATCTGGGGGGTCGGTGCGCATCCGGGGATGAACACGTCGACCTTGATCAGGTTGCCGATCGGCAGGTATGCCTCGTGAGCCGGCTGGTTCTGCTGGCCCCCGCGGGAGAACCGGGTGATGTTGCCGTAGCAGGCGCAGCCGCCGAGGGCGACGACGATTGCTGACTTCTCACGGGTCTCTCTGATCTCCTGCACTGCGAGTTTGTCGTTAATACAAACTGAACCCTCGACGAACGAGACGTCTACCTTCTGGATGTGCCTTGCGTCTGCAAGTGTTGGCATGTACTTCAGGTCGACGTATTTGTCGAGGAGAGTTAATAATCCGGCATAGTTGTCTGCTAATGCAACAGTACAACCGGTACACCCACTCAGGTGCGTGTAACCTACTGTAATCTTGTCTGCCACAGGCTTAACCTCCTTTTTAGTTTCTGCTGGTTTTGGTACTGGGTCAGCGGCCTTTTGTGGGGCTGCAGGTTTCTGCGGCTCCGCGCTGACTTCCTTCTTCTTGAAGATTGATAGTAGTCCCATAATCCACCCCTATTGTTTCCAGTATCACCCGAATTGTTTTCGGAATTGCTCTCTGAAGTTCATCAGAGAGGCCGATCTCAAACTCAGGGGCTGTAACCTTTGCTGGCTGGACTCCGATGACCGTTACGTCTACCCGGTCCTTGATTCGCTGGAGCGGCTCGGTAAGATCCCATGAATGGGCGTCCCGGTATGCTCCTGGCGGCAGGTCCTCGACACGGAGTTTTGTTATGGACCCCGGCTCTGCCCCGTAATCGGCAATGTCGACAATGATGAGTTTCTTGGTCACTTCCGGGTCGAGCAGCGTAAAAATAAAGTGCGGGCCGCCAAGGCCCGCATCCACTATCATCACATTGTCGGGAAGCGAGAGTTTCTGCATCTCTTCGATTACTGCCGGGCCAAAGCCGTCATCGGCGAACAGGGGGTTTCCACACCCTGCTATTACGATCTCCGGAAACAGCATCAGGTTACACTCACTGGATGAGCTTCTGAGCCACTACCTTGTTGTCCTCATCCACGACGATCATGTGGGTTGCACATGATACGCACGGGTCGTACCCGCGCATGATAACTTCGGCGAGCTGCCAGGGTGCACCGGTGAGTGCAGCGCTGCAGGTTGCGAAGTTCCAGGTGGTCGGGACGAGCATGCTGAAGTACTGGACCTTCCAGTCCTTGACGCGTGCAAGGTGGACATCGGTTCCGCGGGGGGCTTCGTTGGATGCCCAGCCGAGGGTACCGTCGCCGTCGGGGATGTAGTCTGCAACTACCTTGCCGGCAGTGTTGAGCTCGTCAAGGCAGTCGATCATCTCGTAGAAGCAGTCCGTGTATTCCATCTCACGGGCAATGTTCTGGCCGACAGTTCCCTTCTCGTCGTAGCCCTTGTAGACTGCGAGACGGGCGCGGGGACCGACTTCAACCGGCTGGCCGTCGTACATCGGGATACCGGTGCAGGCTTCCATCTGGGGGTTGACCTTGGTTCCCATCTTGGTGGTTCCACCAATCGGGTAGCGGGGCTCTTCGAGCGAAACTTCCATCTCGCCCATGTACCAGTCCCATGGCCTGACTTCCTTGAACCGGCGGATGTCCCAGCTGGGGCACTCGTCGAGGCTCGAGGAGCCATAGAATGCATGGGTTGCAAGGTAGCCCTGGTTGTGGTAACCGAGGGTCTTGGGGAGTGCGACCTTCATGCCGCCGACGTCCACATGCTCGCGTGCCTGGTAGTTGCGCAGGATAGCGATCATGAGGTCCATCTGGGCCTTTGCAAGGACAAGTCCTTCCTTGGCAAGGTCGTACATCTTGGTCTTTGCCTGTTCGGAGACATTGCGGTACATACCACCGACACGGGTGTTCCGCGGGTGGATGCAGTCGCCTGCTGCGATCTGGCCGATGGTCTGGCTGATCTCACGGAGGCGCTGGATGCGCTTTGCAACGGTGCGCACCGGCTCTTCTGCCGTGAACGGGTTGATCTTGGTCTCGGTACCTGGTAAATACAGGTCGGGGAGAATCAGGATATCGTGCAGTGCAATGCTGTGACACCGGTTGGCCAGCTGAAGAATGTGACGGAGCATAAGTGCGTCCTTGGGGATCTCGCACTTGATGGATGCTTCCATTGCTTCGGTGGCCGCGAGGTTGTGTGCTATCGGACAGATACCACAGACGCGGGATGCAATCTTGGGGACCTGCTCGGGGGTCTTACCGACTGCAAGTTTCTCAACACCCCTGACCGGGGTAATGGAACACCAGTTCCCCGTCTCGATGATGCCCTGGTCATTGACCTTGAGTACCATCTTGGAGTGTCCCTCATGCCTTGTGGTTGGGGAAATCTCTACAACTTTCGACAATATTATCGCCTCATTTTATGTTGAGTTGTTCGAATTACTGTACAAAATTACTCTATACATCTCTCATCTCTAGAGATAATTGAGCGTACAAAGTACGTTCATCTCTATCTTGTACCAACCCTTTTATAACCTTTATGACTTAATCTGATGCGAAAAAAGGGCTCATAATCACTCTTATTTTGCTAAACATCCCTAAAATGCCGCATTTTCTGAAAAGGTGCAAAGATATATTGCGGGTATGAAAAAAATAAATTATATTATTACCTGGATTCAGATTTGATGAAAAACCGGAAGAAATTGGTCAGTCGCTGGTCTGCTTTTCGCCGTTTAATTCATCGACCAATTCGGCAATCGTGGCCCTTCGTTCGGCATATGCATCGTGCTGGTGGATGCTCTCCTCGTTTGTCTGCTTGATCGTGACAACAGAATCTCCGGACAGATAATCGAATTCCGCAAGTACTTTCTTTGCCATCTCACGGACACAGTCTTCCACAAACCGCGGATTTTTGTGCGCGTTGAGCACGACCTGGCCCTCATCTCCCCGTTTCAGGAGTTCGTAGATGCCACTGCTCATCGATTCCTTAAGAATGCTGATGATCTCTTCGAGATCCACATGCTGGTCGTCATCGGTCTCTATGCAGAGAAATCCCCGTCCGCGCTGGTTGTGGGTTGCCATGGGGACTTCGCTGAAGAAGGAGTCGATGGTCTCCTTGTTGACATTTAGTCCCTGCAACACCCTCATGGCCCGCTCTTTCATAATATTCTGGGCGCAGGGGCAGGCAGTCATACCGGTCACTTCAGCCCCGATACTCTTCCTTACAATCGGATCGCGGAATGTACGCCGTGCAACCGCCCGGGCATGGACTTTCACCACTTCATGACAGACGGTTTTGCTCACCGGTGTCTCGCGTTTGACCATGAACTCGCTGCGCATGAATACTTCGGTCCGGTCAGCGTATTCATGGCGGTCCAGGAGTTTTCGCGCAACCACACTGCAGAGTTTTTCAATCTGGTTGACATCGCCATCGATAGCCTGCTGGAGGACTTCATCGATCACTTCGAAATTGCGGGAGAGATTTGCACCCTTGAGACTTCCCGGAAGATCTACGTAAACATCAAAATTGGAGATGAAAATTACCGGTCGCTTCTCGTGACGGTGGACTTCGACCAGTTTTTTTACGTTTTTTACACCGACCCGGGTGAGATTGATCCGTACATCAGGCGATGTTGCCTGAACGTCCGGCAGTTCCTTGCTGAATGATTTATCCGGGGCCTGTTCAGTTTTTTTAGTCTTAATAGGTCATCGCATCCAGATGGTTCTTCACGTGTGCTTCTTTAGTTTTTTCATATAATATTTATGTGCTTTGTTGCTGATATCAAAGGGATCTACTATGTTAAAAAAATATTATGAGGCGGATGCTGATCTTTCCGTGCTGAAAGGCAAGCGCATCGCAGTGATCGGTTACGGGTCCCAGGGCCGGGGCCAGTCGCTGAACCTGAGGGACAGCGGACTCGATGTGGTCATTGGACTGCGCCCGGGTAAGAGCTGGGATGCAGCAGCGAAGGACGGCATGAAAGTGATGAAGGTGGCCGAAGCCGTGAAATCGGCAGATATCATCCAGATCCTCCTTCCCGACGAGCACCAGGGGGCAGTTTACAAAAGCGAGATCCAGCCCAATCTCTCCGGGAACAAGTGTCTCATGTTCTCCCATGGGTTCAACATCCACTTCGGCCAGATCGTTCCCCCGGAGACCGTTGATGTGATCATGGTAGCTCCCAAGGGTCCCGGCTTCATGGTCCGCCGGCAGTACGAAGAGGGCAAGGGTGTTCCTGCACTCATCGCTGTTCACCAGGATCACACCGGCAACGCGCACAAGATCGCCCTTGCCTATGCCAAGGGTATCGGCGCCACCCGTGCCGTTGTGCTGGAAACCTCGTTCCGCGAAGAGACCGAGACCGATCTGTTCGGCGAACAGGCAGTCCTGTGCGGGGGCTGCACGTCTCTTGTAAAGGCCGGGTTCGAGACCCTTGTCGATGCCGGTTACGAGCCTGAGATGGCGTACCTCGAAGTACTCCACGAGCTCAAACTTATTGTCGATCTCATCTACGAAGGCGGTCTTACCAACATGCGCCAGTACATCAGCAACACTGCGCAGTATGGCGATCTCACCCGGGGACCCCGGGTTATCGGTCCTGAGGCATACGAAGCAATGCAGGAGATTCTTGAAGAGATCCAGAGCGGCAAATTCGCCCGGGAATGGATGCTTGAGAATATGGTGAACCGCCCGGTCTTTACTGCCCTCACCAATGCCGATGAAGATCACTTAATTGAAGAAGTTGGCAAAGAAGTAAGGGGCATGATGCCCCAGTTCAGGAAATAAACCCTGAATCTCCAATATTTTTTCCAAAAATCCTGTGAGTCCGCTCTTTTTTTGAGATGCTGATCATTCCGGTTACCATCTTTTTTATTTGGCATATCCCATACTATCTTAATGAAAATCTGCATCATTTACCACAGTGAAACCGGCAATACCCGTCACGTTGCACAGCACCTGGCATCGGTATGCGACGGGAAGCTTATCGATATTACCGACAAAGCTTCCTATAACCGACTGACCCGGTTCCTTGTCTGGTGCAAGATGGCGCGGGGAGAAGAGAAAACCCCGATCGAACCCTCATCCATCGACGTTTCCGGTTTTGATCAGCTGGTATTCGGCTCCCCCGTCTGGGCGTTCAAGCCGACACCGGCCATTCATGCTGCCATCGATGCCCTGAAGGGGTGCGAGGGAAAGAAGGCGACCGCGTTCTGCACGCACGGTGGCCGTCCCGGAGAGACTGCGGAAGTCTTTCAGAAATGGATCGAGGCACGGGGAATGAAATGCGTTGGGAATGCCAATATATCCGACAAAGATATTGAGAACGAAAAGAAGACAAAAGATCTGGTCTCAATCCTGATCAAAACGGCAAATCCTGCATAATTTTTTACCCTGTCCGGCAGGGATTCATGTAATCTGGTGAGGGGCCTATAGGCTTCATTTCTGGAAAATTGTGGAACAGAATTTCCATCTATGTTTACAACAAAAAATTCGCAATCGATCTCCGCAAAAATTTCAATCGCCCTCTTGTCCCCTGCGTTTTTTTTTCAAATGGACCTTGGTCCAATGGACTGAACCTTCACGCCGGAGAAATGAGCTTACTGTGAGATAAGTATCCGATCGTAGGATAATTAACGTACAAACAGTTGGTTTACCAACACACCCTGATCGCGATTGAAAATTTTTGCTCTGGAGAAAACCTTTTTTGATAAGCATCTCTCCCCTCGCACAATTTTGTACCCATGCGACCCCCCTCAGCGGAAAATCCGGAATAATCTCTCCAATAACCTCGTAAAACTACACGAATCCGGCTTAGAAATGGGAGGGGCTGTTGGGGGGTCGTGTGGGTACAAAGATACATTGTGGCTTGTAACCAACCCATCCCGGAGAAAATTTCCGACGGCGCTTGCCCGCATTATACCGTTTGCTGGCACAGGATGTACCCGTCTGACCCCCTATGATAAATGTTACGCAAACTCGGGAGCGTTTTGTAGGTTGAAATGATTTCTACAGAGTAATATTTTTTAAACAGGGTTTGCCTTGAAAATGCGTCTTGGAATCATGAACAAAAAGGGGATGCCCGATCATCTCATTTGCGTTTCATCATTGTTTTGATGAAGATATGTTTGATCAGACATCCCGTGTTGTCGGGCAACATATCCCCCACATATCCACACGTTTCGTTGTCCCTCCCCATAAGGTCCCCAGTCTCGTCTCTGAAACCCTATTTGATACGGACGGTCATACATGGAGGTTATGTGAGATCTCTTTCCGGGGAAAGCCTTTTTGTCGGCAGGCGCCGTTATACTATACTATTATGACGGACCCGTATGAGAAACTCCTCAAACAGGCATATTCCAATATCACGGAAAAAACCGAATCCTCTGAACGGTTTGTAGTTCCTGAGGCCAAGGCATACGTTGAGGGTAAGACCACGGTTCTTGAGAATTTTACCGATATTGTGGGAAAAGTCCGCCGTGACCCGGATCACCTGATGAAATTCCTCCTCGGTGAACTGGGGACGAGCGGGAAAATTGACGGGAACCGGGCGATTTTCAATGGAAAATTCGAGATATCGTTAATCAAGGCGATTATCAAGAGTTACGTTGAGGATTATGTCATCTGCTCTGAGTGCGGCAAGCCCGATACGCGTCTTGTCAAGGATGACCGGGTCATGATCCTCCGGTGCGATGCCTGCGGAAGTCACCGCCCGGTGCGGAAGAGGAAAGCAAGGACCGAACCCGTCTCTGAGAACCTTGAAGAGGGGATGGTTATGGATGTCGAGATCCAGTCGATCTCAAAACGTGGCGACGGGGTCGTCAAGATGGGCCGCTACATCATGTATGTGGGCAATGCGAAGCCGGGTCAGAAAGTCAAAATCAAGATCTCCCGTATATCCGGTTCTATCGTTTTCACCGAGCGGGCTACCGAAGAATAATCCTTTTTCATTCGAAAACGGTTCAGATCGTTATCCTATTTTTTTATTTCTCACTGATGCATGCAGATGCGCATATCCGGTTATAATGATGGATAGATACCGCTGATGCGGTACGATATCTTGAAAAAAGTATAGTATCTCTGGATCAGTTCTTCTTGAGCCCTTTGATGAGTTCATCACAGTGGCCGCTGATCCGCTTGCAGGCCTTCTTGATGATCGGGAGGGGATTCTTCTTTCCTTTTGTAGTGATAAGAAGTTCGGGATCCGAGAACTGGAATTCTATCATATACCTCGCAACATCCACATCCGGATCACTCAGGAGCTCTTCGACAAGGGTATTCATGAACGTGTGGCCCTGTCCCTGGATGATGAGCCGTGCCTTGTCTTTCTCGAGTTCGAGTACCTTTACAATCATGCACCTATGTTTGGGAACCTGAAAACTATTAAGGTATGGGTAAGGTTGGGCACCTGCGCAGTTGCGACAAGGCCCGGATAGTCACCTGTTTTTCAAGTGAATTCAAAGGATTCCCCATCTTTTCCAATATGGGGGAGATCCCAGGGAAGAAAATGACTCATATGGACACAGCGGAAATCTTTCGGCGATAATCGTTGTGCAAGAGTGCAGGCCTCAAGATAGTTCATGTGTTTCTGGATCTTGATGCTTGATGGTACGATTGCGTCCAGAAATAACATATCGAGATTCTGCAGGAGATCCAGACTTTTTTTGGGAATATCGATGTTGGTGTCGGATGTGAACGCAACCCGGGATTCCCCCGTTTCGAGAAGTATCCCGCAGGTGAACGCGGGGGGATGCTTGACCACGAAGAGGGTGACCGTTATCCCGAAGATCTCGAACGGCTCGTATGGCTGAATCGCGCCTTTTTCAAACGAAAGAAACCGGAATGTTTCTGCACAATAGTTCAGGACCTGGGGCGCAGCGAAGACCGGGGGGATATTCTGGACCCGGTAGAACTCCCCAAAACCGATGAAATGATCGTAGTGCCCGTGCGTCCAGATCACGGCATCGATATGCGGCGAACCCGTGCGGAGGAGCTGGAAACGGAGATCCGGTGAGGAGTCGATGAGGAGGTGCTTTCCCTCATTTTCTATGAGGAGGGACGTCCTCAGTCGTGTAAGCCCTTCTGCTTTTGCGCGGGTACACTGGGGGCAGTCGCACCCGACCCGGGGTGTCCCTATCGCATCCCCTGTACCAAGAAGGGTTATTTTCATATTACAACCAGTTGAGGTGGCGGATGGCTTCCCGGGTCCGTACCATGGAGATACCCTTCTCGATATCATCGCGGATGATTGTCTTGCGCTGGTCCATGAGTGCGGACAGGATAGCCTCCTTGATCATCATACGGAGATCCGAACCTGAGAAACCTTCTGTTTTCGATGCCAGCTCCTGGTAATCCAGCTGGCAGTTGAGCGAGGAAGTGACCTTTTTTAGAATGTTTTTCCGCATCTCCTCATCGGGAAGTGAGAATTCGACAACTTCATCGAACCGGCGCCATGCAGCTTCATCCAGCAGCTGCGGGTGGTTGGTTGCACCGATCAGGAGCACCCCGTTCTTGATGAGGTTTATCTTATCGATATTTTTTAAAAGCGAGTTGACTGCCCGCTTCATAGCTCCGTGATCGTCGGCAGTCCTGCTCTTGGCAACGAAATCAAATTCATCGATAAAGAGGATCGCGGGGGAGAGTTTCTTTGCCAGTTCGAAGATACGATCGATATTCTTGGAAGTTTCCCCGAGATACTGGGAGGTGATCATGGAAAGGCGCACTTCGAGGACCGGCATATGCATGGTCCGCGACATGGCAAGGGCAAGGGATGTTTTACCGGTGCCCGGGGGACCCACGAAGAGGAGTTTTCCAATCTCATAGATCCGGTGCTGAAGCAGGAATTCGCGATGGGTGAGGGCGTGCTGGATCTTCGCGATGATTGCCAGCTGTTCCGCTGTGCAGACCAGATCCCCGATGTGTTGTTCAACCTCTTCAGGTGCGTTGATGATGACAAGATCAAGGGCGCCCCTCAGTTTCTCGTCTTCACCGACAAGTTTTGAGAGCCGGGCATCCAGGTGAGCCTTGGTATCTTCGAATGGCGGATTTGCAATCCGGACTTCCTTGTAGGAAATGCCCGTGTTGTCCAGTTTTTCGAAATAAAATGCGAGCGCCGGATTGATCGCGATAAGGGATGTACCTCCCTGTTTCAGGAACCACTGCGCGGCCGGCTCAAGGGCAGTTATCTTGAGCCGCTGCCCGAATTCTTCGTAAGCAATGAACGGATTTGCGGCAAGTTTCTGATGGGCGTCCGCAATTGCCAGGGAGCGTTTGATCAGGCCGTCACTGACGTAGACCGGTCGCTTGACATCGGATCCTGTAGTGACGCCAAAGATCTCGCGGCATGCGGGCGTCAGGTCATTGATATCAAGTTCTGGGTTCTGGTTGACTATTTCAGCGGTCAGAACGACTTCCATTATTCGCAGTATTTCAGAATCACCAGACATGGCTGTAACCTCAATTATTCTTTCCCGGAATGCATAAGGCTATCTCACCGGGTGGTAACGATGCAGCCGTCGCTGGTAACGATTACCGTGTGTTCGTGCTGGGAGACAAGGGAGCCGGGTATGTCAGCAAGCACCGGGTACCCGTGAAGGATCTGCGACCTGACCAGCGAGGGGAAGGTGATGTCGAGTTTCTTCTCCCCCATCCACCTGCGGGCAAACGGAAGCCCGTTCCGGTCCTTGATCTTCTCCATAACAATGCGTGCCGAAGGGATGCGCACCGGCTTTTTCGAGATCTGTGAATAGATCTCCATCTTGGTCTTCTCTCCCACATGACCGCTGCCGGTGGTTGCGAACGGCTCGATGGCAAATACCATGCCCTCTTCAAGAACAACTCCTCCCCCGATATCCACGTTGGGAATCGTGGGAGACCGGTGGAGAACATACCGGTCCAGCCCGTGGCCGGTCAGGTTGGAGATGGGGCGATATCCTCTTCCTTCGATCTCCTTCTGGATCGCGGCCCCCAGATCCCCGGCGGTTACGCCGGGTCTGATAGTTTTTATTGCAGCTTCCAGCGCCTGTTCGGAGGCCTGGAGAAGAAGGGAATTGCGCCCCAGATCCACGGTTGTTGCGGTGTCTGCAATGTATCCGTCAATCTGGACGCCGAGATCCAGTTTCACTACATCCCCCTGGGCGAATATTCTCTCGTCACCGTAGGATGCGGTGTCATGCGCGGCATCCTCGTTTAACGAGACATTGAGGGGAAAAGCCAGCTCTGCGCCCTCCTTGCGGACCCTCGACTCGATAGATTCGACGAGATCCAGATAGGAAACTCCGACTCGTATCTCCTGCGCTCCCTCCCGGAGAATTGTCGCTGCAATGCTGCCCGCATCCCGGTATTTTTCAAAAACCTCGTCCTTCATACAACCAGATCCTCGGAAAAGTTCGTGAATTTATCAAAGCCTTTTGCCGTGACCGCACCGATATCCTCCAGCCGTACGCCCCCGATCCCTGGATAATACAGCCCGGGTTCTATGGTGATCACGTTTCCTTTCTCAAGCGTTTTTCCTGCTGGACCAACCGTTGGCATCTCGTGGACCTGCAGGCCGACACCGTGACCCAGATTATGGGTAAATCCCTTCGTATCGCTTTCGTAACCGCAGTCCCGGAAATAATCAACAACCGTCTGGTGAGCCTCGGATCCCGATACCCCGGCCCGGATTCTGGATATGCCCCGTTGTTTTGCCTCCCGCAGGGCATCATACATATCGCTTATTTCCTGCGACGGCTCTCCCTTCACTACCGTCCGCGTCATGTCTGCGTAATAGCCGCTCTTCTCTTCAACCGGGAAAAGATCGATGACAATGGGTTCATCCGCTTTCAGGGCACCGGTGCCGGTCATATGGGGGAGTGCCGTATCCTCTCCGCAGGATACGATCGTATCCACCGCACAGCATTCGTGTTCCAGAAGATGGCAGTGCATGACGAATCGGATATATTCCGAGGTCAGGGGCGTTCCTTTATGGTGGAGTATACCTTTCTTCACGGATGATTTACGGATCAGACTGATTGCCTTCTCCATTGCGGATTCCGTTATTTTCTGGACACGTTTCATTGTTACAATCTCGGCCCGGGTTTTTCTTGATCTCATCGACAGGACGGTTCCGGAATCAACGATAACCGTACAGTATTCCCCAAGTGCGGTTGCCAGGCCGTGGGGGAACTGCGGGGGAACGAGAATTCGCTTCCCTGTCATTCCGGCGATCATCTTTGCGGTTGCGCGGAGAGGGTCTTTTTCTGTCTTCATGATCTCGGGAAACCCGGCCTCGGCCCTTGTTATGATTGCGGCAGTTGATTCACGCGATGCGCGTATGGTCTCCATCTGGGAGATGATGATTGCACCTTTTTCACCGGGCTTTTTGAAAAAGACAAACGGATCACTGGTTGTAAACTGCGTCATATAACGCATATCGGCATCCCTTGATGAAGCGTACATGACATAGGCATCGGCCTTCTGCTCCCTGATTGCTGCTGAAATGGGATCCATCAGTCCGGACTATATGCATTGAAACGTCAAGTACTTTTATTCCGGGGTTGACTTATCGGGTAATGGACACCAAAGCCAAAGATCAGTTCCGATGGAAATTTTACCGGCTCGCTGTGCAGCTGAATGCCATCATCCTTCTTGTTGCACTCTCCGTTCTTGCCCTGTTTCTCTTCCCGGTTCAGTTCCGTATCCCTTCCATTGTCATCATGCTCGCTCTCGCGCTGGTCTTATCCATCGATTTCCGGAAAAAGTATCATGAAACAAAAGCATGGCTTCATGAACAACCGGATGATAATAACCCTGTCAATAAATCGGAATGATCCGGAACGCACCCTGATTTATTATGCTGAAAAAGATGAAGGATGAGATTGAACTCCTGAGCCGGCATATCGAAGTAGCCCGCGCAGTGATGGATCACCAGCCCATCGGGATCATGAAACTATCCGAGCTGCTGAACCTCCCCTCCCACCGGATTCGTTATTCGCTCCACGTGCTGGAGCAGCTCGGGTATATCCGCGCATCCCAGGATGGTGCCGTCGGAACCCCCCTCACCATTGAATTATTTTCTCACCTTGATTCTGACCTTGATGAACTCATAAACCTGCTTGAAACCATGAAACCCGGTCGAAAAGGGTGACATGAAGGTACTCCCCATTCCGAAAATCCGCCCCTGTATAGTTACCTTTAAAAGTACTCAAAAAGAATCTAATAAGGCGCATTGACGCTTTGGGATTGCCTCCCTAACTCAGTTGGTAGAGTGTCGGACTGTTAATCCGAATGTCACAGGTTCGAGCCCTGTGGGGGGCGTTTTGGGGGCCCGTAGCTCAGTCCGGTTAGAGCGCCCGGCTCATAACCGGGCGGTCATGGGTTCGAATCCCTTCGGGCCCACTGCTTTTTTTTTTGAGTTTTATCCTGCTCTCCCCTGCGTTTATGAAACTGGTTTGAAAACCTTTGTATCCCTGCACATTCATAGGGAGCAACATGAAATGTCCGGTATGCGGGATGGATTGCGTGCAATCTGCAAAGGAAATCATTGCCGCACTCCCTTTGTTTTTTCACCCATGCCCGGAATGTACGATCAGAGTTCTGGACAAACGTGCTCCCCTGCCGGCCCTTGAATATGCCTCCGTCTGTTCCTGCGGCAAACGGTTCATCGACGAGGTCTTTGCCCACATATATGTGATTATGGTCGGGGAGGGCGATCTCAAACCCACCGATCCCCTGCTTGCAGCGGGTTCTCCTCTCATACATCCCGGATATGCCCTGGATCGTCCCCCGTTCCTTCCGGCAAAATCCCTCGTCCTGCTCACCATGAAAGCATCCAGAAATACCGCTGAAAAACTCATGGAGGAGGTACCGGAACTTCGGGGGGTGGTCCGAACCGGGAGTTTTATCCCGGGTATTGCCAGTCCTGACCTGAATTCCGTGCCTCACGTATATGAATTGCTCGCCGGATGCGATGTCCGCGCTGATATTTTTCCATTAAGGACCGGCCCACTGGTGATCTACAAGCAACAGTCACTCATTCATATCGAGTTTCCCCGGGTGGGATACCCGAAAATCCGTTCTGTGGAACAGCACGTAGGGAATCCCCCTGCACCACTTTTTGTGGATGCCTGTTGTGGTGTGGGGACACTGGGACTTGCCGCTGCATCTCTTGGGGTCGCCCATGTTGTCATGAATGATGCCTGGTATGCCTCAGCATTCTGGTCAGCGTACAACCTTGAAGTGAACCGCGAATACCTGAAGATCAAACGCGTAAAGATTTTTGAGCAGCTTGCGGATATGCAGAAACACCCGGTTATTCGAGAACCTATCAAGATTGCCGAAGCCTGCGGGGACCAGACGATCGAGGTCTACCAGGGGGATTTCCGGGAGCTTCCTGCCGTTCTTCCCCATGGAATCGCTCCAGTAACAGCACTCGATCTTTTCGATAAAACAGACCTCACTCTAACGGGAAAGATACAGCGCGAGTGGGTAGACCGGGTCGGTGGCGAAGTATTCATTCCATAACCAATGTTTCGCGTAATTCAGTGGTCTGCGATACACCCTAGGTAAAAAGCCTTTATTGGCCGGTGCACAAAGGTATATGGGGACTAGCCCGGGTGGCTCGGCGTCACTTGTAACCCGAAACCGTCGGTACGCGGGGGGCGAAGTTTGACTGAGGCTGCAACGGCCTGCGGGAGCCTGTGCATTCTGACGTTGAAACCTCGTCCTGTGAGGTTGATGGCCAGGTATCAATATTCCGGAGGGAATAACGACCTGTTGCTGCGGGTACCGGTTCAGGCCCGGAAGGGAGCAGACTTACCGCAGACATTCAGCGCCCACAGGGTAACGGGGCGGAGGAGGAGTGCTTTGGTAAACGTAGAAACGTACAGTCGACCGATAACACGTCCCCATTCTCACGATTACTATGGCAAAAGTGACCATTATTGGTGCGACCGGCAACGTCGGTATGTTTGCCGCCCACGCGATTTCAGCAATTCCCCACGTGAGTGAGATCCTTCTCCATGGAAGGGAAGGACGAGAGGCTCTTTTAAAAGGCATTGCTCAGGACCTCGGGGACTCATTTGCTGCGCGGGGAACCGACATCCGTGTCAACTGGACCACAAATCTCAAAGATATTGCCGGATCCGATGTAGTCATCATCACCGCCGGAGTACCCCGCACACCAGACCAGGATCGTATGGATCTTGCAACCGGTAACGGGAGAATCATCGCAGCTCTTGCCCGGGAGATTGGTGCAATAGCGCCGAACACCAAGATTCTCATGGTGACAAATCCCGTCGATGTCATGACATCGGTTGCCCTGAAATATTCAGGCCTTGAGCCCCACCAGGTCTTTGGCCTTGGCACACACCTGGATTCCATGCGTCTGAAGTCGCTCATCGCCTCTTACTTCCATGTTCACGTCAGCGAAGTCCACACGCGCATTATCGGCGAACATGGGGAGAGCATGGTCCCGCTCTGGTCAGCAACCACGATTGGTGGTATCAAGATCTCGAATCTGCCGGATTTTTCGCACCTGCCCATGCAGGATATCATCACATCGGTCAAGTGCAGCGGACAGTCTATCATACAAAATAAAGGATCCACGGTCTATGGGCCGGGTGAGGCTATTGCGTCACTGGTCAGGACAGTTCTTTCCGATGAAAACCGCATTCTCACCGTGTCTGCATATATCAAAAGCGAAGTGCACGGCATGGGGGATGTCTGCATCGGTGTTCCCGCCCGAATCAACAACAAAGGGGTTTTTCCCATTGCTATTCGTCTTGAAGAATCGGAAGCTATTGCCTTCCGCGAGTCTGTTGAAAAGATCCGGGAAAGTACGAAAAAAGTTCTTGCGTTTCTGGAAGAATAAGGAAAAAATTCAGGATAACCTGAACTCAGGTTAATGTCACTTCAAGAATTTCTGCCCGTTCGACACCGGGGATCGCGCCGATGGTCTTTTCGAGCATATCGGTTTCGCCGCCGGCATCATTCACTACTGCGATAAACTTGATTGACTTAAGCCCAAAGCCGATCGGCTCTTCCTTGACGTCCTGGATGCCCGGCAATTTCTCCTTGAGTGCAGCTTTCAGCTGCTCCAGGTTGACTTCGGGTGATTCGGGCATCACCCGCATGATGACTGCTACACTGCCCATGCTTTACGGTCCCCCAAATCCACATTTCGGGCAGACGTAGGGAATGCTCTGTTCCCGGCACCGGTAGCACCGGCTGATCTCAACACCGCACGCGGGGCACTTGAATTCTGTTGCGCCCTCTTCTGCGAGCGGAGCACTGCAGGATGTACACTTTTTATCAGACATTATTGCTCCTCCAAGGATTCCTATAGTATCTCTTTTAGTACCTTTAAAAGGTTGTACCAATTGAAGTGCCTGGTACGGGCAATCCTTTGAGGAAATCCCGAACGCGTTCAGGAGCAGATCCTCTGATGATTGCGGTCCGTATCTTGTTTTTCAGGATGAATGGAATAAAAAACGGATCAACCACATCGGATTTTACCGGTTCCGTAATATTTTCCTGTAAATCTCCTGCAAACACTATCCCATCTGTGGATTTCAGGAGGAGAAGATCGAGACCGAGTTGTTCAGCTACCCACGCCGCGATCGAATCGGAGGTGACGTCCCATGAATGAGGCAGAGGATCGGTTGTCCTGAGTGATTCACAGGGTAAGAAAATGGTTGTTTTATCGGGGACAACAAGCTGCGCGGTTACCGGAATCCCGTGTGATGAAATGAGCCGCCCGAACTGTTCCATTGCCGCAATTGCCATCCAGTGGGCGGTATCATCATCCACATCTGCTGCCCTGACTACATCCGCAAATGTCCCTCCTCCGGGAATAATGAACAGGGGTCGTTCTGACGCAGAGAGTATGGGTACAAGGTCCGGGATGCTGGAATGGAGACTTCCCCCGATCTTGACCACCAATGGGGTCTTCCTCTGTTCTGTTGACAGTTCACGCAGTGCTATCATATTCACCAATAATTATATCGATATATTATATAATTTTAACAAAGATACAAATATTCCATGCGCACCCTCGTCATTCTTGCTATATTCTTTGTGAGTCTTGTCCCTATTGGTGCCGCCCTGCAGATTGTTGAGTTCTGTCCCGATCCATATCTGCCCGATGACGCAGATGAATATATCGTTCTATCAGGTAATGGAACGCTCGATGGAATTACGGTCTCGGATAATCATGGAGGTTTCCGGTTTCCTGCGGGAACCCCGGCAGGGGATACGGTTACCGTTGCCCGAAGCGGGCCGGCATATGCCCGGACCCATGGACGTAATCCGGATTTTGAATGGATGGACTACTCCCCGGTTATCCCCAATGTTGTCGGAGGCGATCCTCTTAAACTTGCCAATGTGAAGGACGAACTCAATCTCTATGAAAATGGAGTTCTCGTTCAGAAAATAATCTGGCCGGGAGATGTAAAACCCCGTGAAGGGCAGATCCATTTCCGGAAAAACGGGGTATGGGATCCCCGTCCGCTCATGATCGGGCAGTCGCGCCTTGAGCCAAAAACATACAAAAATGTCACAGTAACCGCCTTTGTGCTCCCGGATAGTTCCGATCTGCAATTCACCTATGCCGTCAATAGAGCGTCGCGGGAGATCCTTCTGAATGTCTATGAGTTTTCCAGCCCGTCCATGGTGGATTCTCTTGTAAATGCCAGCAAACGCGGTGTCAATATCAGCGTTCTCGTTGAAGGGGGGCCGGTTGGGGGGATATCTCCTGAGGAAAAAGCGATGATCGCGAGACTGAACCAGAGCGGGATTGTAACCCTTCAGATGACCCCGCCCAAGGGGGGGCATGCCCCTTACCGTTATGATCATGCCAAATACATGGTCATCGATGGCAATGCAGTTTTTTTAACCAGCGAAAATTTCAAATTCAGTGGTTTTCCTCCGGTTGGGAAGAGCGGCAACCGTGGCTGGGGAGTATATCTGGAAGACCCCCATCTTGCAGTATATTTTTCAGAAGTGTTCCGGTCGGATATCAGCCATGACTCGGTCATCGCGTTTCCCGGGACCCCAGGGACTGCGGAGCAGGTATCAGTACCAACGCGCACTGCGGAATTTCTGCCACAGCGGTTTGAAGATGCAGCTGTCAGCCCGGTGATCTCTCCCGATACGAGCGATCAGATCCTCAGTCTTCTCGACTCCGCGCAGGACACAATTGAGATAGAACAGGCTTATATCACCAACGAGACTGCAACGACCCTGAACCCGTACCTGGCAGCGGCTATAAATGCCTCCCGGAGGGGGGTTCATGTACGGATTCTCCTGGATTCCTACTGGTATAATACGGCGGATAAGAACGACAATGACGAAATGGTCCTCCTGATCAACCGGATTGCATCCGATGAACATCTCTCTCTTGAAGCACGGTGCGCAGATCTCCGGATCAATGAAATAGAAAAAATCCATAACAAGGGGGTGATCGTGGACGGGCGATACGTACTTGTGAGCAGTATCAACTGGAACAGCAATTCCCCGAATTTCAACCGGGAAGCCGGTGTTATAATCGATCATCCGGGTGTGGCCCGGTATTTTGGCCAGGTGTTCGAAGACGACTGGAGTCCCTCGTTGAGGACTCCCGGAACGCAAGCGGATTACCTGAAATATGCCGTGGCTGTTGCAGTGATTGTGCTGCTCCTGATAATGTATTACCGGCGCCATCGCAGCTGACGGTCATCGCACAAATTATCACGGGTAACCCGCGGCAGAAAAGAGTCAGAAATTCAGAATTTCTTTTTGGCACACTGGCAGACATCGCACAGGTTGATGTCGCTTTCACCGGTTACTACGGCAAGCGCCCACCGGTCGATCATGGCATCCAGCTCGGATGAGATCATCACTTCCCCTGCACCCCGCTTCCTGCTCAGGTATTGCGAGACCGCGGCCCTGGTTACCCCAAGACGTTTCGCAGCATCACTCTGGCTGAGCCCCTGCTTCTGCACGAGCCTTGAGACCATCTCCGCTCTCATGGGGGGCAACAGGACCCTGACCATGGAATCGCAGTGCATGAGGGTACAGGTGTGTTTGGTCATACGCACGCCGGCAGGGGCTTGTTGGTCTGTTCAGTACGGTTCTGGTAGATGATCTGGCGGGCATCACGGAAGTTGAACTTCTCGATGATGAGCTGCCGCTCTTTGAGTTTCTTTAACGCATAGCGCACGGTTCGGGGTGCAAGGTGGCTCTTCTGTACAAGATCTTTGTGGGTCATTGCCCCACCAGCATCCAGTATCTCGAGCACCGTCTTTGAGGACGGTGGCAGTTGTGGAGGATACATGATGGTGATGTTAACACTGTTAACATATCAACCTGTCGGTAATTTAAATCCCCTGCGATAATGATCGATCATGCTCGGGAGGCAGGAGCGGCTGGCGATGCTGCTTCTTATCGGCGTTGCAATTGCAGTCATAGCCGCGCACCTTGTTCTCGCGGCGGTTGGAAAACAACCCTTTGCTTCCCCGTTCTTCCCGAATTCTGCGGATGGTGAACTGGTCTCTGTCAACGGTACGGTTGATCAGGTAACCCTTACAAAAGAAGGTGATTATGCCATTATCCGGTTGGGAAATGTTACCGTATTCACGCCGTCGTCATACATTCAGACTACAGGGCTCCGGAAGGGAGACCGGATAACTGTGTACGGGATTGTCCAGACATATCATGGAAAAAAAGAGATTGTTGTGAAAACCGCTGAGGATCTGCGCCGCATGTGAGGGGATGTGCGATCCCCCGAATAGGCGTTCTCTGCATCAGACGTCCATTTTTCCAATTTCCGTGGAACGTTAATAGTATTTATGGGCGACCGGATTCGATAGACCGGATAGCTTTCTCTGCGGTCAGTCGTACTTCCTCATCCGGATCCCCGGCTGCCTCCCGGAGCGGCGCTAATGCCTCAACATCCCCGATATTCCCCAGCGCCCATGCGGCATTTTTCCGGACACTCTTTTTTACGTCTTTGAGCAGGGGAATGAGTGCCGGGACTGCCCGTTTGTCCCGCAACTTTCCAAGACCCCATGCAGCCCCGGCCCGGAGCCATTTGTCCGTGGAACCCAGCGCAGAGATGAGCGGTTCAACCGCTCTGATATCCCCGATTTTACCCAGGGATTTGGCTGCCAGCCACTGCACATCAACATACGGATCGTTCAGTGCAGCAATCAGTGGCTCAACCGCGGTCTCGTCCCCCTCGGTTCCCAGGGCCTCTGCCGCTCTCCAGCGGAAATTGAGACTCGGATCAGTAAGAAGTGAAATGTACCCCAGAACCCGTTGTTTACGCCGCACCTCAAGTGCATCCTTCTCGTCCTGTGTCAGCTCGCGAGGTCTCTTTTCTGTTACGATCTCCGGCGCTTCATCCTCACCCATTTATAAAACCCTTAGGCCACCCATACGTGATGCCGGGCCATTAACTTTTTCCTTATACAAGAACGACTGCGGGGTGTTCCGCTTCATGAGCAGCAGTCCGGTATGAACTATCTGGAAAATATGAAATAATAACAAGGATTCCGGATCTGCCTTCCCGCTATGGTCGGATTTCCAGTGTCACGGAAAAATTCCTGACGGTATGCGTGAGCGCACCCATACTGATGGTATCGGCACCGCAGGCTGCATAGGTCAGAAGCGTGTTCTCGTCAACACCCCCGGAAATTTCGAGAACAACACGATCCCGGAGTCCGCATTTTTTTAAGAGTCCTACAGCAGAGCGGATCTGGTCCGGACTCATGTTGTCCAGGAGAATAATGTCGGCCCCCGCTTCTGCAGCTTTTTGTGCAGCCTCGGGTGTTTCGACTTCTGCTTCGATCACCCTGTATGATGATACTGCCCGGGCTTTGCGGACCGCGGTTTCCAGCGGGACGAGAGCGAGATGGTTATCCTTGATCAGGATGCCGTCACTCAGGCTGGTCCGGTGGGGATCCCCGCCTCCGACACGTATCGCTTTCTTGTCGATGGCACGCGAACCCGGTGCAGTCTTCCTCGTGCCGGCGATACGGCAGGAGGGACTGACCGATGCAATAATATCCGCCATCCTCCGTGTCTGTGTTGCAATTCCGCTCATCCTGCCGATGATGTTGAGGGCTGTACGCTCAACGAGCAGGATCTTCCTGGCATTACCTGACATCTCAAGAATTACGGCCCCCGCAGTAACCCGGTCCCCGTCGTGAACCGGTGATCCCGTTTTCACCTGGTAGTATTCAAACAGTGCAATTGCCTCTTCAAGGCCAGCAACAACACCCTCCTGTTCGGCTTTTATAACCGCCGAACAGTTGACATCGGGAATGATGGCTTCCGATGTCACATCCCCGAACGGGGCATCCTCCTCGATATAGTGCAGAAGGTGATGAATCTGGACCATGGCTTTACCCTGTTATGTTCCGATGACAATGGGGTCCGTTATCTTTTCCAGGAGGGAGAGTATGGAAAGTGCGGCGAGATAACTGGTTGCCGGATTGTCCGGGCTTGGGAAATTGGTCACCCGGATGTAAGTCTCGCCGAAGTCTCCCTCGAAGAATAATTCATGGACATTCCGGTCAACCGCAGGATCGACCCATAATTCAACGTCCGTGTCCTGTCCGGCGGCGAGGCTCATGGCGACAGATACGTTGACATTCTTCGGGAATGCCTTGATGCATTCATTGGCTTTTCCTGAAAAGATCTGTTTGCGTTCCTTGGTATCGAGGCCTAACGAGGCGGGGCTTTTCGTTGTCCTGAGAAGCAGGCGGTCTATCTTTGAGATATTGCCTATCTTGAGATTGTCGAGGCCGAAGATCGCCCCGCTCGGGATATAGATCTTCTTTCCGTGGGCAAGGGCGGTCCTGCGGCATTCGTCCCGGAAATCAACGTCCGTGAGTGCCCCGACACTCATGATAATCATGTCTTTGTTGTGGGAGAGCACGTCAAGTGCATGAGCCCGGGCAGCGCTGACGGATGCAGCCTCAACAACGATATCGATATCCGATTCGAGAAATGAATCGAAATCCTTGTATGCCCGACCCCCGCAGAGATCCGCGATCTCTGATGCCCGGTCAAAAACCTGATCGTACACCGAAGAGATCGCAAAACTGCCGGTGTGGTGTGCAATAATATGCCCGATATTACCACAGCCCAGCAGCCCGATTTTTATCATGATAAACAGATTATGGGTGTAATCGGTTAAGCATTGTGATAAAACAGGACGTCAAGATCCGCTCAACACACTTTTGTCTTTAGCCCCCTAAAGGAATACTAGCTCGGCATGGTGGATCGGCGAAGTAACAATCCTGCGGCAGACTTCTGCGACCCGGATATACTGGACTCTCTGCGGAACAAGCGTGTCTTCATTGAGACCTACGGGTGCCGGTATAATTTCGGCGATACGGCAAAGCTGGCGGAGATCCTCCGGCATAATGGGAACACTCTTGAAAATTCCGAAGAAACTGCGGATGTCATCATCATCAATACCTGTACGGTTGTCGGACCTACGGAACGCCGGATGCTCCGCCGGCTCTCCCTGTTCAGGGATCGCACCCTCTATGTGACCGGTTGTATGCCCGCAGTCCAGCGTGATGCGATTCTGGGGGTCTGCACTCCTGTCATCATCCCTCCCGAATCCATCCAGGAGAAATACCGGTGCATTCGTACCGTTGCCGCTGACGGCGGGGGCATTGTACAGGTGGCGCAGGGCTGCCCGGGTGCGTGCACCTATTGTATAACCCGGTATGCCCGGGGGCCCCTCAGGAGTTTTCCCCTCCCGGATATCCACGATCAGGTAGAGGCGTTTGTCCGGCTGGGTATTCCGGAGATCCAGCTCACGGCCCAGGATGTGAGTGCCTGGGGGATGGATACCGGGCTCTCACTTGCTGACCTACTCATGGACCTCGACCAGATCCCCGGCAAATATTTCCTGCGGGTGGGGATGATGAACCCTGCAACGGTGATGCGGGACCTGGATTCCCTGGTAGAAGCATTTGCCGGTGACCATATCTTCAGGTTCATCCACCTGCCCGTACAATCCGGGTCGGACCGGATCCTCAAGAAGATGGGGAGAGGGTATACGGTCCAGGATTTCGAGGAGATCGTTTCAGCCTTCCGCAGGGCATACCCCGACATCACCCTGATGACCGACATGATTGTCGGCTTTTGTGGTGAGACCGGGGAGGATTTTGCCCGCTCCCTGGAGCTTGTTGAGCGAATCCGCCCGGGCAAAGTGAATGTCACGCGATATTCTGCCCGCCCGCTCACCCCGCTTGCAACCGAGAAAGATTTTCCGGATTTTGTAAAGAAAGACCGGTCCCGGGCCATGAACGCCCTTGCCGAACGGGTTTACTCAGCCCATAACCGGTCCCTCATCGGCACGAGAGTTCCCGTACTGGTCACCGAGAAGATCCGGGAGGGCTCCGTCATGGCCAGGACGCCCGATTATACCGGCGTTGTGATCAATGACAATCTCCCGATTGGATATGAGGGCTGCGCAGTTCTCAAAAAGGACAGGAAGTACTTTTTTATCGGAGAGATAGCGAAATAACCCCAGTCCCGGTCTCCGGTCCTCCCGCTCTTTCGGGGGATATCCCCATCAGCAAACGGAAACGAGCGGTTTAATAATTGGGGCATCAACAATTCTTATCCTGACGATGACGGCGGGGGAACCAGAATATGGACGAGATTGAAACCGGTTTTGAAAAGCTGACCCAGAAGATTGAGGAGATGCAGGGCAAGGAACACGAGCTCACGGAAGAAGTGAAGAAAAATGACGCGAAACTGCTTGCCCGCATGGCCACGTCAGCAATCCCCGTGGTCAAGATTGTCGGCCTGAATATGCTCAAGATGGGCAAACAGGATACCAAAGGGGAGATCTATGATCCCGCGTACTATCCTGCCAAGATGATCATCCTGGGTAAGAGCGAACCTGCGGCCTTCCGCCCCGACAACCCCGCAAAGCAGGTCACCGACCAGTTCTGCGTTCTCTCCGAGGATGGCGACTTTTTCGAACTGATGTACAGTTTCGACGGGTTCCTGACCGACTCGTACCTGAATCCCATAACGGCAAAAACCGCCATCGAACATTATGGTTATGACGTCATGTTCATGCTGTACCGGGCTCTTCACGATTACCTCAAAGGTGAGGAAGCCCTTGTCGCTGCACTCGATGCTGTGATCGGGTATGTGTTTGCCCGTAAAGCGTAAGCCTGCCGAACCAGCACCTTTTTTTGCTTTTTTTAAAAGAGCCCTAGCTGTCCTGCAGGAATACAAGAAAATGAATGCACTGGATGGGCCCGATGTGATTCGAACACATGACCTCCCGGTTATCAGCCGGGCGCACCACCGGGCTATGCTACGGGCCCAAAAGTTTGCCTTGAATTTACCCTAATAACTACTCCATTCGAGTTTTTATAAGTTGTGAATCCCTTTGGCTTTGGATCTGTTCAGATAGGGATATGTGTGAAAAAACCACGGTACGTATAAGGAACCGGATTATGGAACGTAAGTATCTCCTCGGAAACGAAGCGATTGCCCATGCCTGTCTTGAATCGGGCGTGGATTTCGTCTGCGGCTACCCCGGCACACCCTCTTCGGAGGTCATCGACACGCTGCGGGCCCAGCCCGAACGGCCCTATTATCTGGAATGGTCGGTGAACGAGAAGGTGGCGCTGGAGAATGCGCTTGCAGCAGCCTGGTGCGGAGTCCGCGCCATCTGCACTATGAAGCATGTGGGACTGAACGTGGCGGCAGACCCGCTGATGACAAGCGCGTATACCGGCGTTACCGGCGGGCTTGTGATCCTGAGCGCCGACGACCCGTTTGCCCACAGCTCCCAGAACGAGCAGGATACCCGGTGCTATGCGCATTTTGCGCGGGTGCCCTGCCTGGATCCCGCGGGCGTGCAGGAAGCACACGATCTGATCCCGAAGGCGTTCGAACTCTCCGAGGAGTTCGGCCTGCCTGTGATCTTCCGCCCGACAACGCGCATCTGCCACTCGAAAGGGGATGTCGCCCTTGGCCCGGTCATCAAGAGCACGCGGAAGGGCGAGTTCAAAAAAGATCCCCGCCAGTACGTGGTCATCCCCGCCCACACCCGGATCCTCCACAAAAAACTCAACGAGAAGCAGCCGGCGATCCGCAAGCGTCTCGTTGAACTCGGGCTGAACCGGTACGAGATTCGCGGAAAGACCGCGGTAATCGCAAGCGGTATCGGGGTCTCGTATGTGGAAGAACTGCTCCCGCAAGGCGTTTCGCTCATGCGGATCTCTGCCTATCCTCTCGATGAGGAATGGCTGGCCGGGTTCGTAAAACAGCATGAGAAAGTGCTCGTGATCGAGGAACTCGCACCGGTTGTGGAAGAGGTTGTCCGGCAGGTGGCCGGAACGGTCCCGGTTCTTGGCAAGAAGAACGGGTACGCGCCGTACGAGGGCGAGTTGTCCCCTGCGGCAGTTGCCGTGATAATGGAAAAGGCCGGGTTCCTGAAGGAGAACCCGTATCCCCCTGTTGCACCCGTGCCGGATATCCCGGCCCGCCCGCCGATCCTCTGTGCCGGCTGCCTGCACCGGAGTGCGTTCTACGCGATCAAGAAAGTGTACAAGGATGCAATCTACCCAAGCGATATCGGATGCTACACCCTCGGGATCCAGCTCGGCGTGGTCGACACCACCATCTGTATGGGTGCGTCCATCACGGTGGCGAGCGGGATCGCCCACTCGGGAGAACCCCGGGACGTCATCTGCACCATCGGGGATTCGACGTTCCTCCACACGGGCATCCAGGGGCTGCTGAATGCCGTGTACAACAATGCGAATATGACCGTTGTCATCCTTGACAACCGCATCACTGCGATGACCGGCCACCAGCCGAACCCGAATACCGCCCTCACCGCGTGTGGCGTGGAGAGCCCCCCGGTCTCGCTGGATGCCCTCTGCCGGGCCTGCGGAGTTACCTTTGTCGAGACCGTTGATCCGTACGATGTAACCGGCATGGTTGCACTCCTGCAGGAGGCAAAGAAACGGAGCGGTGTCAAGGTGATTATCGCCAAGCAGATGTGCGTGATCATGGCCCGTCGCACCGGCGTGAAGCGCGGGAAATTCATGGTCAACGCGGAGATCTGCAATGGCTGCGGCACCTGCGTCCGGTTCGGCTGCCCGGCAATCGAGTTCTCCGATGAGAAAGCCCGTATCACGGATCTCTGTTTCGGCTGTGCGGTCTGTGCCGATCTCTGCCCGACCGGTGCAATTGTGAAGGGGGGACGGAGATGAGCGGCAGTTTCGATATCCTGATCGTGGGCATCGGCGGGCAGGGAACGATCCTTGCCTCCAATATCCTTGGCGAAGCCTGCCTCATCGAGGGCAGGACTATCCGGGGAGCCGAGACTCACGGCATGGCCCAGCGCGGCGGCTCGGTGGAGAGCCATATCAGGATTGACGGGAAGCATGGGCCGCTGATCGCCCCCGGGCAGGCAGATCTCCTCATCTCGTTCGATCTCCTCGAAGCGCTCCGGTACTCGCATTACCTGAAGCCGGGAAAGACGATGGTCATCAACCGGGACATGGTTCACCCTACATCGGTTTTCACCCACAAGCTTACCGTCCCCAGCGAGGAAGAGGTTATTGCTGTCCTCAAGAAGTATGATCTCCGCCTCATTGATGCTGAAGAACTGGCAACAGCTGCGGGGAGCCCGCTCTCCCAGAATGTCGTGATGCTCGGGGCTGCAAGCAGCGTTATCCCCCTGAAACCTGATTCTCTCCTCGAGGCGGTAAAACGCCTTGTCCCAAAAAAGACCGTGGAGATCAATACCAGGGCATTCGAGATGGGCAGGAACGCCTGCGGGAAGAACTGAATGAGGCGGAGGACGACCGCGCCCGAAGTGGATCAGATCCACGAAGGGGACGCGCTCGACCTCCTGCCAACGGTCCCTTCGGGAACCATCGACCTGATCGTCACCGATCCCCCGTTTGCCATCGACTTCAAAGCACACCGGCTCAACTACAACCGGAAAGGATCGAATGTCATCGAGGGCTACCGGGAGATTCCCGAAGAGGAGTACGCGTTGTTCACCCGCACCTGGATGGCCGAGGCGGCCCGGGTACTCTCTCCTTCGGGGAGCATGTACGTCTTCTCCGGCTGGAACAGGCTCAAGGACATTCTCGAAGGGCTGGACGCAGCCGGGCTCACGACGGTCAACCACCTGATCTGGAAATACCAGTTCGGGGTATTCACGAAGAAGAAATACGTCACCAGCCACTACCACATCCTGTTTGTGGTAAAAGATCCCAAGCATTACACGTTCAACAAGATCGATCATTATCCCGAGGATGTCTGGGTGATCAGCCGGGAGTACTGGAAAGGGCGGAAGAAGACGCCGACCAAACTCCCCTCGGAACTGGTACGGAAAATTCTCCTCTATTCCAGCAATCCCGGCGACCTGGTGCTCGATCCGTTCCTTGGTTCCGGGACCGTAGCGGTTGTTGCAGAGCAGGAAGGCCGCCATTTCCTCGGGTTTGAGGTTGTCCCTGATTATTGTGCGTTTGCCCGGGCCTCCCTGGACAAGACGAATAACAGGCACTGATGCCGGCAGGTGCCGGATAACCGGTTTTTACTCTGGCTCATCAACGTGGGATCTGTTGTTCCGGAAAGTAATTTCCCGGGTACAGTACATGATCCGCCGGGTTCCCAGAAATGAGTAATGCCTCAGTTTTTATCGGAATCTAAGGGGGGTCTGCCCCCCCGTCACTTAGATCCGGGTGGGGGGGGTCACCCTCAGTCAGAAAAAAACGGGCGGGGGGGCATACCCCCCACCCCCCATGAGCAAAAATGAGTAATTGGTTCTTTTCCGCACCTGCGCACCCGCCGTTTCGTGTGGAGTCCTCGTCTGCAAAAGTTCCGGGCGCCGTTTCTCAAATTTGAGTAGATTCCGGAATTTTTCATAATCAGGTGGGGGGCCTCCCCCCCCATCGCTTGGATCAGGGTGGGGGGGGTCACCCCCTGTCAGAAAAAAACGGGAGGGGGGGTATACCCCCTACCCCCCCACCTCAAATGTGGGTAAGCGATCGATTTTTCCGGAACAACTGAGGGGACGCCCCCCGGTATTGAAAAAGTAACCTCGTAAAACCGAAGAAACGCTGAGGGGGGGAATTGAACCCCCGAGGCACTTTCGCACCACAGGCTTTCCAGGCCTGCGCCCTACCGCTAGACTACCTCAGCAAAAAGTGTATCCTATCTATATGCAGGGTATTTTTTTAATGCTATCTCTTTCTCCAGAACCGGTTGCCCTGATTCCCATCCGGTCTTCTCTTCTGGAACGACCCCGCTCTTTTGTCAGCGGTCTTTGCCGGGCCCGACACCTGAGGTTTCTTTTGTCTCTTCTCGCGGGGCACAACGGGCTTATCCGATTTCTCCCAGCCCTTCGGGTAGGTTCCCGGTGCGAGAAATACCGCGGTCGGTGCTATGACAAGGCCGGTCTTCCCCGGTTCGAATCCCGCGGAGGGCACGAGCGCCCGGCCGAGCGCGACAAACTCGTTCTTCTGCGAGAGAAGAGCAACGGTCTGGCCTTTCTCGAACGGCGCATGGGTGAGGATGCCCGGGCCGGCAAGCACGGCCCCGTGGCAGACTGCATCGATCGCTGTGTCGCGGATGACAATGGCCGGTATATCGGGAACCGCCCGGTCCACCGGGAGGATCAGGGAGACGAGCGCACTGCGGTCTCCTGCCTGCGCGGCAACGGCTGCGTCCTGCACCTCGTGCAGGGTGTGCAGGTCAGCTTCACCGAATGTGCCGGAGCGGGTCCGGCGGAGTTCGATCATGTGCGCTCCGACCCCGAGGGCGAGCCCCATGTGGTGGCAGAGCGACCGGATGTACGTACCGGCATCGCACCGGGCCCGGAAGAGGACGAGCCGGCCATCGATGCCGAGAATCTCCAGTTCCTGGATGGTCCTGATGCGGAGGTTGCGCTTCACGGCACTTTTGCGGGGCGGGCGCTGGTACAGGCGGCCGGTGAACTCTGTGCCCACCTCGCGGATGCGCTCGGGGGTTGCATCCCCGTGGAGGCGCATCAGGCAGACATATTCCTTGTCATGCTGGAGGAGGAGCGGGGCAAGGCGCACCGCGTTTCCGAGCATGATCAGGAGGAGGCCGGAGACCTGCGGGTCGAGGGTACCGGAGTGCCCCACCGGGCAGCCCAGCATATTCCCCACCCAGGCTGCCACTTCATGGCTGGACGGGCCCCGGGGTTTGTCGAGCACAATGATCCCGGACCCGCTCCACAGGTGAACTTTTTCCGGCTCTTTTGGATCAACCGCATCTGTCATTTTGTTATCTCTCCCTTCCTGCGAGATAGGTATTGAGTGCCGTAAGTGCACCTTCCAGCGAACCGTCCCCCACCACGACCGGGTTCGTTCCTGCCTTCTGCATACCCCCGGCGGTTATCTCCCCGATTGCCATCACCAGAAGATCCGGGCGCGGGGTCCAGACGGCCTTTGCAAACGACATCGCGCTCGTGAAGAGGATAGCGTCGGCAGTATCAAGATCCAGGATCTCACCGGTGGGCTCGAGGCCGTAGCACGGGAACTCGCGGACAATACCCCCGGCTGCGGCAATGGCATCGAGAAGGGCCGGGTTCGGGACCGCTGCCCGGGGAATGCCGATCCGTTTGCCGGCAATCCAGGTTCCCAGGTAGGGTACGAAATCCTTTGAATAGAAACCCGGGAGCGTCTCGGCCTCGATCCCATGCTCCCGGAGTTCCTTTGCCGTCTGGGGCCCGATAGCAATAATACGGGTACCTTTTACCGATCCCAGCCTTGGCCCTATCAGTTTTGCCGGCAGTGCACTCGTGAAAAAGACTGCATCGAAGGCCTCCCGCTCTGCTTCTGCCAGGAAGGCATTAATTGCGTCCTCCCGGACCTCCGACCGGAGCGGGTGGACGCTGTAACACGAGTGTCCGAAATCCGCGCACCGCGCAGCATCGCTCGCCTCCTTTCCGGCTAACCTCGTGATTGCGATCTTCATTACGAACTTGTCGCCCCGGGATGTTATGATGGTTGTTATGTTGGTATGTGTTTCGGTTGATTTATGCCCGTTCCCCCGGATCTCTGATCAATGATCGAGCTCCTGCTTGGAACGCTCATCGGCGTGGCGCTGGGTACGGTCAGCGGGATCATTCCCGGTGTCCACGCAAACACGCTTGCCGGGGTTCTCTTGAGTCTCCAGCTTGCGCTCCTCGCGTTTCTCGGTCCCCTGGCCCTTGCCGGGGCAATGTTTGCTGCCCTGATTACCCACACGTTCGTGGATGCCATCCCGAGTACGTTCCTCGGGATACCCGATGCCGACACCTCCCTGTCAGTACTGCCCGCCCATGCGCTCTGCATGGAAGGCAATGGCGAGGAAGCGGTCCGGATCGCCGCACTCGGCAGCGCCTGCGCCATGGTGATTGCCGTCCCGCTCTCGGTCCTCTGCTTTTTTGCCCTCCCGGCCCTCCAGCCCTATTTTGACTGGTGGATCGGCATCCTGCTCGTTGCGTCGGTGGGTTACATGATTGTCACCAGTGAAGCCCCCGGCTGGGCATTTGCGGTTTTTCTGGTATCGGGTATGCTGGGTGCCTTTGCCCTCCACTATGCGTTCCTCGGCTGGCACACTCTTGCAGGGGGAAGTGCGATCCTCATGCCGCTCCTTACCGGGCTGTTTGGGATCTCCGTCCTCCTCACCGCGTCGCGGGGAACCCTGCCGGAGCAGAACTTTCAGGGATTGCGGGTTGATGACCGGACCGTGGTGAAATGTTCGGTCCTGGGAACGTTCGCCGGTGTTGCCGTGGGATGGCTTCCGGGTCTCTCGACCGCCTCGGCAAATGGTGTGCTGGCCTCGTTAATCGGGTACGAGAAGGATCGCCGGGCCTACATTCTTGCAACGAACGCGGCAAACACCGCCAACGCGTTCATCGGCCTTACTGCCCTCTTTGCTCTCTCCCGGATGCGCAACGGGGTTATGGTCGCCCTGTCGGAACTTCCCCTGCCAACGATGAGCGAGCTGATGGTTGTCGGCGTCCTGGCCGCCTGTGCTGCGTATCTCATCACGATCGGCCTTTCCCGCTCTGCCCACCGCCTTCGCGGGATCGACAGCCGGCTGATGAACCGGGGCGTGATCGCGTTTGTTGTCTGCCTCAGTTTTCTCCTCACCGGCCCGTTCGGGATGGTCATCCTTCTCCTGGCGATTGCGGTCGGCCTCGTTCCCCATCTCGTGAATATTCCGCGGGTCTATTGTATGGGAGCTATCATGGTTCCCGTCATGATCTGGTCGTTTGGCTTTGCCGTGATCTAATTAGAAAATCGATCCTCTGGTCCTACCCCAAGATCCTTCATAGCTGACCCGTTACTGTTGACGGGATATGCGATCTTTATACTCCCCGGCATCCTTACTTTTCTGATATGCGGTCCTACTGGTTCGGCGATCTGGAAGATGGTGTCTGCACGCCCTTTTTAGGAGATGTTCCGTTGCGGGCGGATCGGGTCGCGGCTCTCCGTACGAACCTTGAGGACTTTGTCCCTCTTGCCTGGGAGGATGCCCGGGAATGCGGGATCTGCACCAGCCGGGAAGACTACCTCTCTGCTTTGCGGGAAGTCTGTTTTTTTGCAGCAGAGCAGGAGATCCGGGACCGGTACGCCGTCAAGGATGCCGAGCTCCTCCAGATGGTCCGGACTCTGGACGAGATAGACGATGTCATCAACCTGCTCTCCGAGCGGGTTGCGGAATGGCACCAGGTGCGGCACCCCACCTTCTCCCGGAAATACCGGAAAACCCCGGCCCATGTCCTCATCAAAACCATCGCCATGAAAGGGCGCGGAGCCCTCGGCAGGACTGCCGGCCAGATCGAACAACTGGCCGGTGCGAGGACCGATCTTGCCCGCGAGGTCTCCGACCGGGCAAACCGGGTGATGCCCAACACCAGTGCCCTGATCGGAGGACTTGTTGCGGCCCGGCTCATGGCTCAAGCCGGCGGTCTTCTCCCGCTCTCCCGGCTCCCGGCAAGCGTGATCCAGGTCCTGGGCGCCCGAACAGCGCTTTTTGCTCACCTGAGGACAAAGTCCCCGTCTCCCAAGCACGGGATCATCTTCCAGCACCGGCGGGTTCACAATGCACCCCGCGAGGTTCGCGGGAAGGTGGCCCGGGTTCTTGCAGGAAAACTGGCAATCGCTGCCCGGCTCGATTACTTCCGAGGCGTGGCAGTACCGGAATTCCTTGAAAAAGCCCAGGAGAGGATTGATGCTGTGGGAACCATCACACCTGGAAAGGAGCAGCCATGATCCGGATTGGTGACGTTCTGGTATCCCGTGGCGAGGGGGGTGTCTATGGCGAGCGCATGCTCGCTGGCGCCCGGGTCTGGGATCCGTACCGGAGCAAGCTTGCAGCATTGTACTATGTCGGCACCGGTGTGGAACTGACACCGGGGATGCGGGTTCTCTATCTCGGAGCAGCGAATGGTACGACCGTCTCCCACGTTGCGGATTACACGGAAGTAGTCTATGCGGTGGAATTCGCCCCGCACCCCATGCAGGATATGCTGGAAGTGGCCCGTCGGCGTAAAAACATCGTGCCGATCATGGCCGATGCATGCCGGCCGGAGCAGTACGCACCTCTTGTGGAAGCCGTTGACCTGCTTTACCAGGATGTTGCCCAGCCGGACCAGGCGGAAATTGCGATCAGGAACTGCGCGTTCCTCAAAGAAGGGGGAACGCTGATCCTCATGCTCAAGACGCGGAGTGTCGATATACGAAAAACTCCCGGTGAGGTATTCCAGGATACGGTTGCAATCCTCGAAGCCGCGGGTCTTTTCGTCATGGAACAGGTCTGGCTGACTCCGTATCACCAGGATCATGCAGCCATAGTCTGTACAAAACCCGGGGCTGGACGCAAGGGAGGGGTGAACAATGGGTGACGGGATCCGGGTGTATACCGGGGCGGGAGCTCTTCCAATTTTTGTGCTTATTCTCCTGGTCATCCTCGTAATTGTCCTGATCCCGCTCCTTCTTCTGGGGATTATCGGTGCGGCATTCACAAGGCTCGGTTTTTCCTGGGTGGCAGCGATAGCGGTTGTCCTGCTGATGCTGGTTGGGAGTTTTGTTAATATTCCGGTGTACCGGATGAAGCGCGATATGATCCGGGTCTCCGGAGAAACTCCTGTCGGGTTCGATATCCCGACACCTTTCATGTCGCAGCAGGTCTGGGAAACCCGGATCGCGGTTAATCTCGGGGGTGCGATCATTCCCGTCTGTATCGCAATCTACCTGTTGTATCAGGCAATCCCGGCTGTCGGCAACTCCCTCCTCCCGCAGGCTGCACTCTGCATTGCGGTAGTTGCCGGTGTATCGTTCGTCTCAACCCGGATGATCGAAGGATATGGTCTCCGGGTCTCCCTGCTCATTCCGGCGCTGACGGCACTTCTTGTCTCGGTCCTCATCGCTAATGGAACAGGACTTGCAGCAGCCGTGATTGCATGCGCCGGTGGGATCCTTGGGACCCTGATCGGCGGGAACCTGGCACACCTCATTGGAATAAAAGAGATTGAAATCCCCGTGGTCAGTATCGGGGGTGCGGGAACCTTTGGCGCGATTTTTCTCTGCTGCATCCTGCCGGCACTGATTGCATAACCAGTTCCCCTTTTTTGTACGGATCCTTTCGTACGTGAAAAAGATAGCAAAAGAAATAGCCCGGAGCAGATTCGAACTGCTGTCGGGGGATCCAGAGTCCCCCATGATTGACCGCTACACTACCGGGCTTTGTGCCTCATATTTTATGAGGCTGTTGCTTAATTAAGGTGACGGAAGTCCGCCCCGGATCGGTCAGACTGATTTGGCCCGGTCACATCGTTTGCAGGCGAGGCAGACTTCCCGGATCGGCTGTATCAGGGATCCTTTGCCGCAGAACGGCTCGATGTCGTGGATATCCCGGATATAATAAATGTGGGGAACAAGGGAGATGTGGGTATAGGTGCCGCAGGGAAGCCCCAGCTGGTCGGCGATGGACTTCTGGAGCTGGACAAGGGCATACATGTTGGCTCCGGCTGCGGTCAGCATATCGTTCGACCGGAAGATCACCCGCATATCCAGTTTGCCATCGCGGACAACGCACTGGACCAGCTGGAGGCAGGGACAGTCATCGAGTTTTTCATCAATAACCGGGTTCCAGGTTATAGCTATGGCCCGCCGGGTCTCCGGGGATGATCTCAGTTTTTCGACAATATAGGCGATCTGGTCGACATGTACCGGCTGGCCTTCCGACACCAGCCGTTCACCCCAGTCGAATAACCGTCCGTGATAGTCGTATTCAAAGGAAGCGTGCGAGCCCTGCAACAGGTCTTTTGCGTACTGTTCTACAAATCTCTGCTGGAACCTGGAGCTCGGGCTTGTCATCAGTTCAGCAAGAGGGGTATCTACCTGCAATGCGATCTCTTCGAATTCCACCGTGGCTTCAGCATCTTCGGTCCGGAGGAGCCAGCCTTTCTCAAGGATCATTTTGACGACCAGCTCGTGTGCCTTCCCGATACTGGGTGCCCGGATGATTCTCATGCTGATAGGTGTGTCCCATTATATTGTATAATTGTTGCATTTGGATGAGGGGGAATTGTAATGTTCATGGGAATTTCGTATCCATCTGCTAATTAGTATGTGCGATATGCGATGGTTCAATGGTTCTTATTATATCATGTACTATGCAGAAAGATTTACTTCATTTACGTGATTTAATAATTCATTGGCAACTTGTTCCGTGGATGCCTGAGATAAACCAGATGTCGGGCGGGTGTTATGTGATCCGGTGAATGCGCGACATTTATACAAGCACTATAGCCAGGCTGGATATAGAGCAATCCCCCCCGGGTGCAGAATCCTGTGAGAAAAAGCCATAAATTTTCGTCAAATCTCAAATTAAGCCAGAAATTGAAGTTAAAATCCTGAGTAAAAACAACCACAAAGGATATATTAGCTCTTTTACAAATACTCTTCCATATTCCGTCAAAACGGAGTATGGGGCTCGTAGAATCGTTATTCGGCATTTGTCGAAATCGATTCACGGCTTGAATTGTATGATGTAATCTTTGGAGGAATTGAATCAATGACTAAGCGATTTACTATCGCACTGATTGCCCTTGCGCTGTTTGTGCTTGTTGCAGTAATGCCGGTATCGGCATCGTTCTACAACACTTCGTACAACATCAGTCAGGGTGCAACAGTGTTTATTGGAGAGCAGGGACTGAATGTCTCTATTGCACAGATGGGCGGATTATATTCTCAGGGTGCATCTACCACCGATCCGTCTCTTAGAGGCGGTGCCGATGCAACAGCCGGTACAATCGGCTGGTGGGCATCTGCAGCAAACCTGCAGAACACCAACCCGACGACCACTGCCAACCTGGTCGGCCAGAACAACTCGTTCACTGTAGCTCCCAACACCTTTGTTGGCTACACCGGTAACTGGTATATCGTCAACCAGTCCACGCAGCGTGCATGTACTCCCGCAATCTTCACGGTTGCAGACCCGACCCTGGCTGTCAAGATCTGGGACTTCACCCAGAACACGGACATGACCGGCAAGTCAGTTCCGCAGGGTGAGGCACTTGGTTTCGCAATTGAGACCAACATGTGGAACGCACTTGACAGCAGGTACCGTACACCTGTCTGGAACGACATGGCATCCCACGGCACTGTTGGTGGCAACACCCAGACTGACGGCTACCTTGATATCAAGGTCAAGGACGAGTCCGGAACGACTTACACGGCACTCTGGAATGCAAACAATGTAAACAACGTTGCAACCCAGGCAATTGCGATTACCCAGCAGAACGTATCTGCAGCAACCTGGAAGTGGGGCCTGACCAACGCGGCCACTGAGTCCAACTGGTCAACCGGTGCACTCGTCAACGGTCAGTATGCGTACCCGGTCGGAACCTACACGGTTACCGCTGAGTCCAAGCTGAACAACATGAAGGACAACTACAAGAATGCAGGTGCAGATTACACCGGCAAGACTGTATCCGCAACCCAGACCATCCAGCTCGTCTCCGACACGCTGAAGGTTGAGGCCAACAAGGATTCCGTTGTCCGCAGCAAGCCGTTCTCGATCACCATCACCGGCAAGCCCAACACCCTCTACCACGTATGGGTCAAGGGAACCAGCACCATGGCGGGCACTTACGACAACCAGCCCCCGTACATCAACGCGAACCAGGATGGAGTCAAGTTCGACCAAGTCTGGACCTCGACTGGACCTCTTGTATACAATGGTACAAACAGTGGAATTTCCTCTGGTGGGTACAACTACCAGAATGCAGGATCCACGTTAACCAGAGTCTGGGATGATGTAGCACACGGCACCCTCGGTGAAACGTCTGCTAACACGCTCGGTTACGGTTCATACGTGAACGCCAACGTCACCACGTCAGTATCCGGAACCAGGACTGTCGAGTTCCTTACCAACAACTGGACCAAGGCACAGAAGTACACGATCCATGTTGAGAAGTGGGACTCTGCCAACCAGTGGAAGAGCGACGAGGTTGACGTGAAGGTCGAGAAGGGCGCAGTCACCATCGTGGCAGCCGGCGACCAGAGCTACTACCTTGGAGAAGAGATCAAGTTCTCCGGTACTAACACTGAAACCTACAAGACCTACCTGTTCCTCATTGGACCCAACCTGCCGACCAACGGTGCAAACATTGCAAACACCAACCCGAGGGCAAACGCAGTCACTGACGGCGTAGCCTCGACCTTCCAGGCAGTAGATGTCCAGGGCGACAACACCTGGTCCTGGAAGTGGGGAACTGCAAACTATGCACTTGATGCAGGTTCATACACCATCTATGCAGTAAGCCAGCCCAAGAACAAGGAGAACCTTGGCTCAGCAGCATTCGGCACTGTATCGATTGTCATCAAGAAGCCGTTCGTTTCCGCAACTGCATCCCAGTCAACTGTAGCACAGGGTGACAAGGTATTCATCACCGGTATTGCAGAAGGCCAGCCCCCGAAGGGTGTCCAGATCTGGGTCCTTGGTAAGAACTACCCCAAGGAAGCAGCCGATGTCAAGACCGAAGCAGTCAACTCTGACGGCTCGTTCAAGTACGAGATCACCCGGACAACCACCGGCGGCATGTATGCAGGTCAGTACTTCGTCGTTGTCCAGCACCCGATGCAGAACACCATCTTCGATGTTGTTCCCACCGCAGGAACTGGCACTGACTCCGGCAAGACCGTTGTCACGAACATGCAGCTCGGCGTAGCCGGTACTGGAACCAAGGTCTTCACGCTCCTCGGAGCAGGAAGTCTCCAGGGCTCCGATGCAGCTGAGGCACTTGTCCAGGGAATCAACGACCCCAACGTCGATGATACCTACACCAAGCTCCAGTTCATTGTTGAGACCCCCAAGATCACCATCGCACCGATCAGCGACAAGCACGTCGGCGACAAGTTCACCATCACTGCGACCACCAACCTTGCAGTAGATGACGACGTACTCGTCCAGGTCGTTTCATCATCATTCAAGCCGACTCAGAAGTCCCAGAGCGGTGAGTTCAGCGGCGCAGGCCAGACCATCAAGGTCAAGAAGGGCGACAGCGGCCTGAACGCGCTCTCGTACGATGTTGATGCATCAGCATTCAAACCCGACGAGTACCTTGTCACCATGCAGGGAGTACTCGTAACTGCAGCCAGCGACTCTGCACTGTTCAACGTCCTTGAAGGATCTGCCCCAACCGCAGTCCCGACCGTCGTTGCAACCACTGCAGCACCCGTTACCACTGCAGCACCCACCAAGGCACCCACCACCGTTGCAACCCCGGTCCCGACCACCAAGTCGCCCGGCTACGGTGCACTGATTGCCCTGATTGGTCTCGGTGCAGTTGCATTCATCGTCGTGCGCAGGCACTAACTTAAAATCTAATTTTTTTTTGAATTGATTCTCACCGGGTTTTCCGGTGCGGTTTTTGTTGTTTTTTCTTCCTGTCACTGGCACATTTATATCTTCCAAGTGGGCAAGGTAAATGAGTGAAACATCCTCCTTGCGGATGTTAGCCCAGGTGTGATTCCTCCCATGAAACTGACCGCAAAAGTCCTGGATATTGCAACACGGGGTATTCTTCTCAACCGGCTCGATGCCCGCAGTATCGGTGTAATGAATGGGGACCGTGTTCAGATTATCAATCCGAAAAATGGCATTTCTGTTGCTGCGTTTGTGGAAACCACGTCAACTATTGCCCAGCAGGGAACCGGCGGCATCTTCCGGATAACCAATGAACGCCTTCATCTTGATGACGGTGATCCGATTGAGGTCCGGGAAGCCGGCAGGCCCGCATCCCTGGATTTTATCAAGAAGAAGATGGATGGCGGCCGGCTGACAAAAGAGGAGACCCTCACTATCATCCGGGATGTTGTCAGCGATGATCTCTCTCCAGCAGAACTTACTGCCTTCATCACGGCATCCTATGTCAACCCTCTCGATATGGATGAAGTGGAGAACCTTACCCGGGCAATGGTGGAGACGGGAGAACAGATAAAATTCCCTTCCCGGCCTATTGTTGATAAACATTCCATTGGTGGAGTTCCCGGCAACAAGATCTCATTCCTCGTCGTTCCTGTTATTGCTGCAAGCGGCTTGAAAATCCCAAAAACCAGTTCCCGGGCTATCACCGGTGCGGGAGGAACTGCCGACCTCATGGAAGTGCTTGCATTTGTTGAGTTCTCTTCCGGGGAAGTGCAGCAGATGACCGAGAAAGTCGGGGGATGTATCGTCTGGGGGGGTGCCACAAACATTGCACCCGCCGATGATCGCATTATCATTCAGGAGTACCCGTTTAAGATTGATGCCCGGGGGCAGATGCTTGCAAGTGTCATGGCAAAAAAATTTGCAGTCGGGGCAAATCTTGTTGTTATCGATATTCCCGTAGGGCAGCATACCAAAGTTGCGACCATGCAGGAAGGAAGGAAACTTGCCCGGGAGTTTATCGAGCTGGGAGAACGCCTTAATATGAAAGTGGAATGCGCCCTTACCTACGGGGATATTCCCGTAGGGCACAGTATCGGCCCGAAGCTTGAAGTGATCGAAGCGCTCCGCGTGCTGGAAGGATCCGCTGAACCCAATTCATTTATCCAGAAGAGTCTTTCGATTGCAGGTATCGCCCTTGAAATGGCCGGAAAGGCCCCCCGGGGTAGCGGCACTGCCATGGCCCAGGAGATCCTCAGCAGCGGAAAAGCGCTGGAAAAGTTCCGGAGGATTATTGAGATCCAGGGCGGAGACCCTAATGTCAAATCCTCGGATATCAGCCCGGGAGAACACCAGTTTGTTGTGAAATCTCCTGCATCCGGATACGTCATCGAGATGAACAACCGATCTCTTATAACCCTTGCACGCACTGCGGGAGCTCCTCATGATCGGGGTGCCGGAATACTGCTCCATGCAAAAAAAGGCAAACTGGTCAAATCCGGCGATCCGCTTTTCACCCTCTATGCGGACCGGGGATGGCGCCTTCAGAATGCCATTGAAGAGGGACGCAGGCTTATGCCGGTTCTGGTCGAGGGCATGTTACTCGATCGCGTCCCCTCTATTACCGAGATTTAGACCGATGTGCTGATATATGAGCAGGTGTCGATATTTTAGCATGTATAGTCATAGACATCGTTTCCTTTTTGCCCTGCTGTTTCTCGTCCTCCTCTGCAGTGCAGCACAGGCAACGACGAACCTCCTGGTAACTGTGCAGGACAATCTCGATAACTCCACAATTCCCCATGCAACGGTTTTCCTGAATGGCGGGGATTATGCCCGGACCAATGCGAATGGCCAGGTATATATCACTCATACCGGAGAGTATGATCAAAACGTCCAGATATCAATGTCCGGCTATGATGACTGGGCGCAAACCATCAGTAAAAATGCAACCTCCGCTCTTGCAATATTGAATCGCAAAACCCTCACCCTTAAAGTGAATCTCTATGATTCAGATACCTTGAAACCCGTCTATGGTGCCAATGTCAATCTGACCTCTGGGAATGTCACCATGGGAAAACAAACGGATAGTCTGGGAGCAGCAACGTTTGGTGTCAACGGGCTTACCCTCTACTCCATTTATATCAACGGCAACAACTATCAGCCCCGCAGCGGAACCATCGACATGGGGGCAGAGAACCGGGAAGTCCAGTACTGGCTTCTCCCCGGAAACCGGTACTCGTTCATCATAACGGATAAAGATACCAAGCTGGCAGTTCCGGATGCCGAGATCCATATCGATAGTGTTCTTGTTGGGAAAACTGATGCCCGCGGGATTGCCAATACTCAGGTCACACGAGGGAAAACGTATACTATCCAGCTTGTGAAACCGGGATACCAGACGGTGACCGAAACCCGGCTCATCAGTGAGTCGGATGCAATATCCACCATGGAGATGTCGAAGGCTCCAATTGGTGCATTTGTGTATGTTTTCGATGAAAGCAAAAGCCCGCTGAGTGGTGCTGAGGTTTATGTCAACGGGAGTTTATCCGGAACAACCAATGACTATGGCCGGAGTAATTTCCCCAGCCTTGTGACCGGTGCATATCTCTTTGAAGTCAAGAAAACAGGCTACATTCCCTCAAGCCAGGTGATAACCGTTGTTGATCAGGGTAAGGATTACACATTTACCCTGCCCCACGAAAGCGCTGCTCTCTCAGTGTTTGTCCGTGATAAAGATCAGAAAGTTGTGCCTTCGGCCTCGATTCTCGTGAACGGGAATGCATCCGGAACAACCGATGATAACGGCCAGTATACAGCACGGCTGAGATTCAATACCGTTTACAATATCACCGCCACAAAGGATGGGTACCAGCCCGTCATGGTCAAGAAGCAGGTAATCCAGGGCAATGCCACGGATTCAATCACGCTCGTTCTTGAAAAGAACCTTGATCTGGGTCTGGTAACGATGGTGATCGTGGGTGCAGTCTGCGTCCTGATCCTGTTTGCCATCCTACGGATAATCGGTCACAGACGGCGTCACCATTCATCCAGAAGAAACGAAATTTAATCTTTTTTTTACCCCGAATCCTCCGGTGGATCCAGATATTTCCAGAAATGATCGTATCAAATCCCCTTTGATACGGCTAAGACTTGCTATTACTGTATATTTTTTCCAGGGGTACCGTGGGCCGGAGCAAAATCTCTTTGATCGTACCTGATACTTGGAAAAAAAGATCTTGTGCAATTTGATCTCTTAAAGAAAAGAAACGGACCCAGCGGGAATCGAACCCGCGTCCTTGGGTTCGAAGCCCAAGAGGATATCCTCTACCCCATGGATCCTGCTCATCTTCTTTACATCAAAAGATATTAAGTATTTTCTACCGATACACTACTGAATGATTCTCTCAGCATCCGAGTTTTCCCGCAGGATTGATCAGGAATCTCCTGATGGAAAACTCATCATCCGCCCCTATCATGCGGCCTGTCAGCAGCCGGCGTCCTACGATCTGCGGGCAGCTTCCGACATGACACTTCCCCGGGGAATCTGCACACTCGTACCAACGCTCGAGTGGATCGAACTTCCGAGAGATCTTGCCGGCACTCTCCGGTGCCGGTCCTCGTTTGGCCGGCGAGGCGTCCTTCTCGGAGCTGGATTTGTGGACCCCGGATTCCGTGGTCAGCTGACACTCTGCCTGACGAATATGGGAAGTGAGGAAATATCCCTGCATAAAGATGACCGGGTAGTCCAGATGGTACTTCATGAAGTTTGCAATAATAACGCGGTCTACACGGGTCGCTATCAGGACAGTAAAGGCGTAGTGGAGGCCAGATAATTATGATCCGAACCGAACGCAAATACATTGAAATTCTGCGGATTCTCAAGGAACATCAGGATCCGATGGGAGCCAAACGCCTGTCGGAACTGATGGCTGAACGGGGTTTCATCCTGAGCGACAGGGCAGTGCAGTACTACCTCAGTTACCTGGATACCATGGGATTTACGGCAAAAGTCGGGAACCAGGGAAGGGTTCTGACGCCGTCCGGTATAGCTGAGATGGATAATGCACTTGTGGATGACAGGATCGGTTTTATCATCTCGAAACTGGAACGCCTTGCTTACCGGAACACCTTTGATCCGTTAACCAGTACCGGGGATGTTGCCTATAATCTGTCCATGGTACCGAAAGAACAATTTGAGCCTGCAAAAGCAGCATTCGATGAGGTGGGCCGGGCAGGGTGCGGTTTTTTCAGTTCCTACCGGATAATCGAACGGGATCCCCGCATTCCTCCCGGGTATATCGGATTCATCACCATCTGCAGCATCTCCATGGACGGGGTGTTCCAGCGTATGGGCATTCCTGTGAAGATGGCATTTGGCGGCAGATTGGAGATCGAAGACGGTACCCCCAAGGGCTTCAGGGATCTGATTGGATATCGTGGCACAACTATAGATCCCCTCGAACTGTTCATCTCATCCGGGCTTACCTCGATTTCCCGGTTCACGCAGTCAAAGACCGGAATCGCGCTTGCAAATGTAAGGGAAGTGCCCTGTTCGGCAAAAGTTCAGGTCGAGGAGACCATACGGCTCATGAATGCCTGCGGGTTCGTGTTCCCCGTCACCATGGGAACCGAGGTGTTAAACCTTCCCCGGAATCCCTACCGCCTGTCCATTGTCTCTTTCAGCGGACTGAATTATGTTGGCAATACCATTGAAAAAGGCATAGAGATCAAAACAGAAATTGGGGCAGGAAATATCCCGTTTTCGAAAGTTATTGAGACAAATTGATCATATCCAGGAGATCTCGTCCTTCTTTTTTATCGACTTGTCTCTGTTTTTCTTTAAGTCTCGGTCGTCCTCCTGATCTGCCTTGCTAGTATCTGATCCAGCGCCCGTGTTTGTCTGGGTTTTTTTCCCGAGATGCAGATTGGCTTTGAGAAATGCAGAGTCCCGTGGCAGGGGAACGGATCCTTTCTGAACCGTCTTTCCTTCGAAGATCCGGTCTTTCACCTTAAAGGTCGGCTCTTTGAGATCAATTGCCTCCCCCTCAGGTTCTTCTGCCTGCACGGGTTCTTCCGTCACCGGCTCACCGGATACCGGTTCATCTGTAGGAATATACTTCTCCTGTTTTGGTAATGGCGTTGTTTCAGGAGCCGGAGGAATCGGGGGAATAGTGGAGACCGTCTTTTTCCTCGCGATAATAACCGTTCTTTGCTCCGGGACTTTATCTGTTCCAACCGGTGAAACCTTTCCCGCAGGGGGCTGTGCATCTTTTCCATAGTGGACAGAAGGTGACGATGGGGTTTTGGGGATTATCACGGTCGGGGGTGTCTGTTTTGGGATATATGGCTCCCGTTCGTCCTTTTTTATGCGTTCAGGGGCGGTTATGATTCGCTGCCGTTCCAGTTCCCGCTCGATTTTCTGTCGTGGGGTCTCTTTTACATGGTGGTCGGGAACACTTATCGGGTGATGCACCTGAGATGCCCGGGCCTCCACCGGTTTTGAGACTCCCTGTTTTTCTGTCTGAAGTGAGACCGTACTTTTTACCGGTTTTGGTGGATCCGCCGTTACTCCTGGGCGGGATGGGATCTGTTCCTGCTGAATAGCCGGACGCTGGTGCTTTTGCGGGGGAACCTCGTTTGCCGGTACTACGGTTTGCCGGGTAATATCCTGGGCTCGCGCAGTCATCCTCTGGGCAGGCCCTTCTCCGCCGAGGTCATCCTTCCCTGGGGCTGGACCCCTGAATGCTCGCTCCCTCAGCTCATCCGCAGATTGGGGAGTCTCCCTCTCCAAGGCAACCGGTTCCTCGCGTTTACTCTTCTGCATCCTCTGGGGAAGGACAATCATCTCATCAGAAATCTCCCCCGGCGCCCTGATGGAATACGTTGGAGTGCCTTCTCCTGCCCCTGCAGTGGCCCGGAGGGCAGGATGCCGGTAGTGATCCCGTATTTCCCGCAACTCCCCCACCCGGGGGATGTTCTCAAGGCCGGAGAGCATGATGATGATGGCGACGTTTTTTGTATTGACGACAGGATAATCGCCGGATCGGGTCTCCAGACCTGCAATACTCCGGTCAATCCATTTTCTCACGGTCATGAATCCTTTCATGGAAAGCTCATGGCTTGGCCCGGCCACGAGGATGAGGGCCTTATGTGCACTGGTCATATCGCACGGAGTTGAGATCTCCTGATAAATTGCCTGCTTGGCCAGATCAACAATCCGAGACGCTTTCTTTTTACTCTCTTCATCGAAGATTCCCTTTGGCTTCCACTGGCTGAGAAAACCGAGAGGATTCTGATCCGTATGTTCTACGGCATAGCCGATCGTTATGAACCCCATGCCCTTCATGGTATTGAGGACTTCGCCGGAATCCAGTACAACCTCCGCGAGATCAATACCCCCGTCTGCCCTGAACTCACCGGCTCTGAGAATGAGGCTGATCCTGCGGACGATCGAATCGTTCAGGAGCCGATAGGTAATCATCTGCGGCGAAAGTTCCGGTTCCTGTTTCCCGAAACCCAATCTCTCTACCCATCCTTTTTCGCGGTTCAGGATCTTCTCTTTCAATGCAGCGGTCTTTTTATACCACGTCTCATTGTCGAAGAGAATCATACCGTCAAGGATTGGCGCAAGCATATCGATACCATCTGCAGCTCTTGCAGAGCGCTTCTCTCCCTCGGCAAGGCAGGGAAGTGTGACAAGTCCGAAGATCGCCTCCGTAGTAGCAGACCTGAGCCCGGCTATGATGTGCGGGGCCGTGTCGGTAAGGGATCCGCCCAGGCCGAGGCACAGGATGATAGCGTCCGTTTCTCCGGATTCATAGTTCTGGATCCTGGAAATGATCTCGCTTATATCGATGGTTGCCGTGGGAGTTTCAGAGCCCCTGGCATTCCCCAGCTGGGGGTCAAGCGGAGGAAAATAGAGTTTGGCAGAATCGGGAAGATTGCCGAGATTTTTGAGACTCTCCTCGTCCACATCGATTGCAAGTCCCTGAACACATGCAATTTTGCTGCTGTGCCTGTCCATTGCATAGAGCCGGTCGACAATCCTGGATCCCGCCCCTCCCAGTCCAATCGCCACTATCCGCATATGGTCAGCCTTTAAAATCGGTTGAGTTCATGGTCATAAAATCCAAAGATTCCGGATTATAATTCTTTTGTCGAAGTTCAATATCTTATAGGATCATCGACTCCGTAAAAAAAAAAGGTGTCCCTCATACCAATTCAGGTACCCTCATCCAATTCCCGGAAACCCCAAACGATGCTTTATTGTGTCCGATCCTCCTGCGTTCCCCTCCGCTTACCCCCAATATCTCCGATTTTATGCCAGAAAAACCCCGAATTGAGCCTTTTTGGAGGAGATTGCTTTCCGCAGCCAACATAAAATCATAATTTATTTAAACGCGTGTACGGTAATACTCAATGAGGTGAACAAGCCTTGACATATGGAATTGAATTTGTACCAGGAAATGTCAACGTAAAGCAAGTTGTTAACTTCTGTAAACTTGCTGAGTCCAAAGACATTGATTTTGCATGGATCACCAACCACTACAACAACCGCCACTGCTACCCCACCCTCGCCGCCATTGCGCAGGCGACCACGACCCTCAAGATGGGTCCGGGTATTATGAACGCATTTACCGATACCCCCGCTGCAATGGCATCCTTTGCCTGCACGCTGAATGAGATCTCTGACGGACGTGCCGTTCTCGGTATCGGCCCCGGCGACCTCTCAACCCTCCCGAAGCTGGCAATCAACCCGGAGAAGCCGGTCGGCCGCCTCGAGGAAGCAGTTGTTCAGATCCGCAAGCTCTGTGCCGGTGAGGAAGTCAAGAAGTCTGGCCTCCAGTTCTTCGACTACGACGGTGCAAAGCTGACCGGTGTCACCCTCCCCGGAAAGAAGGGTATCCCGATGTACATCGGTGCACAGGGCCCCAAGGTGCTCGACCTCGCCGGAAGAATCGGTGACGGTGCACTCATCAACGCATCCAACCCCAAGGACTTCGCCATTGCAATCCCGATCATCAAGGCAGCCTGCGACAAGGTAGGCAAGAAGAACTTTGATGTCGGTGCATACACCGCAATGTCGATCGACCAGAGCGAGAAGAAGGCACGCAATGCAGCAAAGATCGTTGCAGCATTCATTGCAGCCGGCTCACCCCCGGACCTCCTGACCCGCCACGGACTCGACCTGAACAATGTTGCCAAGATCAAGGCAGCACTCGGCAAGTTCGACTTCAAGACTGTTGGAGAGCTCGTCGGAGACAAAGAGATCGATGCATTCACCATCGCAGGAACCCCTGAAATGGTCAAGCAGAAGTGCGCAGACCTCACCAAGGCCGGTGTGACCCAGATCATCTTCGGATCCCCGCTCGGCCCCGACATGACCAACTCGATCCGCCTCCTCGGCAAGTACGTTGTATAAGTGCGGGACAATACCTGCAGGGATTACGCCCGATAAAGTACGTACCCCTGCGGATATTATCAACCAATTTTTCTTTTTCATTTTCTCCCGCAACCGGTACATGAACACTATCGTTATTTCCTGCAGGCATCTCATACCGCAAAACCCGTCAGCCATTTTCCTTAAGGAATTCACAACGGCAATCGATCCATGGGATATTTTTAACGATAACGTCCCTCTCCCTCCCCGCTCATCGTTTTCGAACAACCCCTGACTTCACCGTACGGGCAGTCGCACGGGACGGATTTACTGTGAGATAATTGTTTAACCGTTAGGTAATCCCCCCACTGTTGGCAGATTTACTAACACCTCATGATCGCGACTTGTTTTTTTGCTCTGGAGAAATTATTCCGACCTACAAAACGCTCCCGAGTTTGCGTAACATTTATCATGGGGGGGTCGGGCGGTGTACTTCCGATGCCAGTAAAACGGTGTAATGCGGTAAGCACCGTCGGAAATTTTCTCCGGGATGGGTTGGTTACAAGCCACAATGTATCAATGTACCCGCACGACCCCCCCAAGGCCCCTCCCATTTATAAGCCAAATTCGTGTAGTTTTACGGGGTGATCGGAGAGATTTTTCCAGATGTTCAGCTGAGGGGGGTCGCATGGGTACAAAATTGTGCAAGGGGAGAGATGATTATAAAAAAATGTTTCTACAGAGCAGTTTTTTGAGCAGGGGCTACCTTGATACGCTGTCGGGGAACCTGCCGAATATGCACCAGAATGCGATGTCGGTTCCTGCCTGGAGATTCTTTCGAATGCGTCTGACCGATTGGCTGGCAGCTGGACTGGAACGCGGGTTTTTGTCCATACAGCCCGGGAACGGTGGGCTCTTCTCAGTGGCTTGGCCGGTTCGAGTGCAAACGACTATCTGATCATGCCGGAAATAGTATCCTGAACAGGCATGTTTTCGGTCAGGGAAGTTGTTACCAGCAGGGGCACATTACAGTATCGGAAAGAGCATCACACCGGCCTCCGGTGCAGGATCAGTCCTGACCGGTTAAAACGGCAGATCGATCAATCGTTATTTCTCTCTCCAAATGCCGATGGCTGCCCGTTCTGCCGCGATGCGGTTATGACCGTCACACCCACGTTTCCCGATGGCAGACGGATCCTCAAGGGAGAAAGTGTCACGTTTCCCAACCTGTTTCCTTTCGGGGAAGGTCATGTCGTCACCGTCATTACCCGCGAACACGCAGTTGTCTCCTTCAGCCGGCAACAGGTAGAGGATGCCCTTCTCTCGCAGATCGAGGCTCTATTGCAGGTTGACGGGTATCCCAGCATCAACTGGAACTTCCTGCCCTCCGCCGGAGCAAGCCTCGTACATCCCCATATGCAGGGCCTTTCAGATTCCAGCCCGTCTCATATTTTCGATATCTATCGTGCTGCAGGTGAGCAGTACCGGAAAAAACAGGGCCGGAACTATTGGGATGCGGTACTGGAACAGGAACGATCCTCGGACCGGTATCTTTTCGGGGACGAGATGGTCTGGTCTGCCCATGCGGTCCCGGTTGGCGAGCGCGAGGTCCGGGGCATCCTTCCCATCGCCACGCTGGATGAGATGGAGAATTATGTGGATCTCGTGGCGCAGGGTATCCTTGAGATAATCTCGCTCTATCGTGAACTCGGAACCCATGCATTCAACATGTCCATATTCTTTGATAAACGCGGTAATGATCCTGGATTCCGGGCGTTCTGTTCCATGATCTCACGGATCAATCCCAATCCTTCCTCCACCAGCGATTCCGCATTCATGGAACGGCTCCACCTGGAACCGGTAATAATGACGCTTCCCGAAGACCTTGGAAAGTTCTACAAAAAAGAGAAAAAATAAAAAATTTACTCGAATTTTGCAACGAGCTTGTGCTTGCTGACGAGTGTGCCGTCTTTCTTGTGAGCCTGGCGCAGGATGCTGTCCCCTGCCTTCTCGAGCTCGCGGGCTTCATCGCAGAGAGCTGCTGCGCACCTCATCATCTCGTGGGCGCTTGAAACGATCGGGATGTATTTCTCCCATTCCTTGGTCATGAAGCAGCCCTTGACGTTCTGGCCTGCAACTGCCATTGCGATCTCGTGGGCAGCGCGTGCCTTGGCGAGTGCATAGTTGTTGGTGAACTCACCGTCAACTGCCTTGTCCGTGGTCATGACGATCTTGGGGAGCTCGAGTGCATCGCCAGACTTTCCGGCCTTGACCTGGTCGATTACCTTGTCTACGGCGATCTGGAGCTTGCGGAAGGCACCGGTGACTGCCAGGACTTTGACAAGGTTGCCGTTGAAGTCAGCCATCTCGACGGGGTCGAGGAACTCGCGGCGGGCACCGATCATGGAGTCGGCCTTCATGATGATGTAGCCGAACTTGCTTGCCTTGACGCCTTCCCATTCCTTCTTGGTGGTCACATCATCGGTGATGATAATGACCGGGATACCTGCCTTTGCGAGCTCTTCGCGGGCATTGGTCGGGCCGGGGAGGACTCCGTTGGGGGAGACAACGATACAGAAGTCGGGCTTGTATGCCTTCAGGTTGGAGACTACACGGTCGACATCTGCCGGCTCGAGTTTCGTACCGCTGGTCGCCATGAATGTCTGCATGTCTTCACGGTCTGCTCTCTCGTCGAGGAGGAGCTCTGCCATTACACCACTTGCAATGTTGCCGAGTTTTGCAACGCCTACTTTAACAACCATCTAATTCACCTCGATATTTTTTATGACATGGTATTATGAGCCGGTATTCATATAAACATTTTGAAATTCTTCTTTCGTCGGAAAATCAGGAAAACCTGGTTCTTCTGGATTGTGTAATGTACCCGAAAATCTGTGATGAGTGACGGTTAATGATCGCGGCATTTCGATTATGGATCAGCGCGGCTCCCGAAACATTCAAAGGAGTATTTTTCTGAAGGGCATGAGTGCAGTGCAGACCTGTTTCCGGATACGTTTCGATCTCGGCGGAGATTCGGGAATTTCCGAAAGTTAACGAAAAGTGTTTAAGTTCAGATGGAAAATTTGATAGTATGAAGGATGGGTTGCTCACCGAACGCCAGATGGAGGTTCTCAGGTATCGAAAACAGGGCCTCACCCAGCAGCAGATAGCAGACATCATCTCCACTTCAAAAGCCAATGTCTGTACCATTGAAAAGAGTGCAATGGAAAATATCCGAAGGGCCAAAGAGACTCTGGAGTTCCTGTACACTCTTGATGCAACCCACCTGTGCACGGTACCTTCAGGTACAGATCTTTTCGAGGTCCCTGCCATCGTATTCAGCGAGGCTGAGAAGATCAACATCAAAGTGAAATATGACACGATCTCACTTATCAATCGGTTACGGGAGTCCCGCCCTCAGTGCTGCAAGGCCCGGTGCATGTGCGAGGATGTCATCGTATACATAACCGATCAGGGCGAGATCTATTTCGGCTGATATACTTGTCAGGAAACAAGATATCCATATACTCAATTTGGAGTACCCGTACCTGGCATATGTTTATATCTCCTTTTATGCAATAATTAAGGAAGCCGATATGAGGTTATCCTTAGCGAAACTCCCTTTCTGATCGAAAGATTGGCAGGGTAAATGTTTCCGCTTACGGCGGAACCGTACCTCCAGACACAAGGATGACGGTTGTGCCGTGGGTATCCCTTGATTGGTGGATCCCTCCTGATGGAGGGATATCCCGAGAAGGAGTTGTGAATCGTCACAACAGGCTGACAGAGTGGGTCTGATTAGGGCGCATGGGTCGACGTTCGTGCAACGAGCCTGTTCCCCCTGTAATCATACAGGTGGATGCGTCATTGTCAGGATCTTCTTTCGCGAGACAGGAATGCCGGTGCACACCGGCACAGGCAATGAGTACAATCTCATCTGCATCTCCGCAACCGGGCGAAACCATTCCGGGTCTTCTGGCCGGCATCCCCGTAAGGATTGCCATGGGCAGATTCCCGTAATGAGTGGAATCTTCGTGTTGCGTGTTGGCTTCTGGAACAAGCGAAGTTATCACACAATCTCGGATTAATCAAAATTCGTGTCGCAGTGAGAATAACCTACACGCAGTAAAGGATTGATTAACACATGCCAAAAATTAACAGACCACGCCGAGGCTCTCTTGCATTCAGCCCGAGAAAGCGTGCAAAGAGCCCAATCCCGAAGTACCAGTCGTGGCCTCTTTACGAGGGAGCACCGATCCTGCAGGGGTTTGCCGGATATAAAGTGGGTATGACGCATGTTATCATGGTAGATGATCACAAGAACAGCCCCACCGAGGGTAAGGAAATCATGGTGCCCGTCACCGTTATTGAAGTTCCCTCGATGAAAGTGGCTGCAATCCGCGCCTACTCAAAAGATACATACGGCAAACACGCCCTCACCGAAGTCTGGGCAGACCAACTGGACACTATCCTTGGCCGCCGTATCACGATGCCCAAGGACTACGATGGTGAAGCCGCCAGGAAGAAACTGTCCGATGCAGTTGCAGCAGGAATTGTTGCAGAACTCCATGCTGTAACCTACACACAGCCGGCAGCCCTCTCCGGTGTCCCCAAGAAGGTCCCCGACCTCATGGAGATCAAGGTTGGCGGAGCAGATGTCAAGAAACAGCTGGAATTTGCTCTGGGACTTCTTGGAAAGGAAGTTACCCTGAACAATGTAGTCCAGACCGGTGCCTATGCAGATATCACCGCAATCACCACCGGTAAAGGAACGCAGGGTGCTGTCAAGCGCTGGGGTATTGCCCTGCGCAAGCGCAAGCACTCTGTCGGTGGCAAGGAACGCCACATCGGTACCCTTGGACCATGGAACCCCCACCACATACGCTGGCAGGTTCCCCAGATCGGTCAGCTGGGATTCCAGCAGCGTACCGAGTTCAACAAGAGGATCTTAAAGTTCAGCGAGAACGCCAGCGAGGTCACTCCCGCAGGTGGTTTCATCAACTATGGTATCCTCAAGAACCCGTACGTGCTGGTCAAGGGATCTATTCCCGGCCCGGTAAAGCGGCTCATTCGTATCCGCCCGGCAATTCGCCAGGGAGAACATGTCGTCAGGATGCCGACAATCCAGTTCGTGAGCGTCCAGAGCAAGCAGGGATGATCAGAGATGAAAGCACAGGTTAAATCACTGGATGGCGGAGTTACCAAGAGTATCGATCTTCCGGAAATGTTCTCGGAAGAGTACCGCCCCGATCTGATCAAGAAGGCAGTCATGGCACTCCAGAGCACCCGGAGACAGCCGCACGGCTCGTATCCGTTTGCCGGTATCTGCTCGTCTGCAGTCGGCTGGGGAAGCGGTCGCGGTTCATCGCATGTTCCGCGTCTCAAGAATGGTTCCCGCGCCGCCAAGGTTCCGCAGGCCAAGGGCGGTCGTGAAGCCCACCCCCCGAAAGTGGAGAAGGTCCTGATCAAGGAGATCAACCAGAAAGAGAAGCAGAAGGCCTTCCGCTCGGCAGTTGCAGCAAGCGTCAACGAGGAACTCATCAAGGGACGCGGCCACCTTTACGAGGGTGCAGTACCCGTTATCCTTGAAGACAAGTTCGAGGCAATCAGCCTCACGAAGGATGTCATCACTGCACTGACCACCGCCGGTGTCTACAATGATATCGAGCGCGCAAAAGAGAGCAAGAAGGTCAGAGCCGGCAGAGGCAAGATGCGGGGCCGCAGGTTCAAGCAGCGCAAGAGCCTGCTCATTGTCACCGCAGAAAAGCCCCTGCTCGCTGCCCGCAATCTTTCCGGTGTGGACGTTGTAACGGTCGACCAGCTGAACGTCGAACACCTCGCTCCCGGCATGCAGGCAGGACGCCTGACGGTCTGGACTGAGAGTGCACTCGTACGCTTGGAGGGCAGGTAAATGACTCTTAAGTACCCGTTTGTCACGGAAAAGGCAATGGTCCTCCTTGAGAACCAGAGCAAGCTCCAGTTCCTTGTCACCCGCGAGGCAAGCAAGGATGACGTCAAGCGCGAGATCGAGAAGTCGTTCGGCCAGAAGGTAAAGAGTGTCAGAACACTCCTGACCATGCACGGCCAGAAGAAGGCAATCGTGAGCTTCGAGAATGACAAAGCCGCCGAGGAGATCCTCAGCCGGCTCGGCATAATGTAAGGTGGGGAACATGGGACATAGAATTACTACACAAGCCCGAGGAAAGGGAGGCCCGACATACCGCGCACCATCTCACCGGTACAAGGCCGAGCTGAAGCACATTGGCGACGACACGCAGAAGATAACCGGCACGGTTATCGATATCGAACATGATCCGGCCCGCAACGCCCCCATCGCCCTTGTGAAACTCGAGGATGGCGCCAAGGTCTACATGCTCGTTACTGAGGGTGTCGGTATCGGCGATTCCCTCCTTTGGGCAGCCGCAGGTGAAGTCAAGAACGGCAACACCCTGACGCTCCAGAATATCCCGACCGGTACCTATATCTGCAACATCGAGGCACGCCCCAACGATGGCGGCAAGTTTGTCCGCTCATCCGGAGTTCAGGCCGTTGTTGTTGACAAGTCGGAAGACCGCGTTGGTGTCAGGATGCCCAGCGGCAAGACCAAGTGGTTCAACGCACGCTGCCGTGCAACAGTCGGAATTGTTGCAGGTGGCGGCCGCGTAGAGAAACCGTTCGTGAAAGCAGGAAACAAATACCACAAGATGCAGAACACCGCATCCAACTGGCCCCGCGTCCGTGGTGTAGCAATGAACGTCATCGACCACCCGTTCGGTGGCGGTGGACACCAGCACACCGGTCGCCCGAAAACGATTGCCCGGGGTACTTCTCCAGGCAGGACCGTGGGATCTGTGGCTGCACGCAGGACAGGTAAGAGCAGGAAGTGATGGGTAATGGCAGCACCTAAAAAGACACAGAAGAGGATGCCAAGACGGCGTGAGGAGTTCACCTACCGCGGGTTTAAGATCGACGAGCTGAAAGCGATGGGGATTTCCGAACTTCTCCCCCTCATGCCAGCCCGCCCCCGCCGCAAGATCGTGCGCGGATTTTCCCGCGGTGAAGAGACATTACTGGCAAACGTCCGTGAAGGTAACGAGAAGATCAGGACACACCTCCGCGAGATGATTGTAATGCCCGAAATGATCGGGAAAACGATCGAGATCTACAATGGCAAGGAATTCATCAAAGTGGAATTCCAGCCGGAGTCGATCTTCCACTACCTTGGCGAATTCGCATTGACAAGAAAGAGGGTCGCTCACGGTAGCGCCGGTATCGGTGCAACCAGAGGAAGCAAGTACGTTCCGCTGAAGTGATGAGATATGGCAAGAACTGAATACTCACAGAAAATCAAGGGTGACACCATTGCAAGAGCAAAGGCCAACGAGCTGAACATGTCACCCAAGCATTCAATCGAGATTGCCACGTTCATCCGTCACCAGCGCGTGAACGATGCGATTGCATACCTGAATGAAGTGGTCAAACTCAAGAAGGCAATTCCCTTCCGGCGGTTCAACCGCAATGTTGCGCACAAACGTGGTCTTCCCGGTAACTGGGATGCAGGACGGTACCCCGTCAAGGCATCCAAGGAATACTTAAGGATCCTTGCATCCGTCAAGAAGAACGCCGAGTATGTCGGTCTCGATGCAGAAAATCTCGAGATCATTCATGCATCAGCAAACCGCGGCCGTGCCCAGAAAGCGTTCTTCCCCCGTGCAATGGGGCGTGCTACCCCCAAAGTCCGTGAATCCGTGAATATCGAAATCGTGGTTCGCGAGGTGGCATAATGGCAGTAGAAAGAAAATTTATTGCTGAAGGCGTCAGGAAAGCCCGCGTAGAGAAGTATCTCTCGAAGGAGCTCAAGCGGGCAGGATACGGCGGTATGGATATCGCTCGGACACCCCTTGGGACCCAGGTCACGATCTTTGCGGAAAAACCCGGTATCGTTATCGGCAAGGGTGGCAAGCTGGTTCACCAGCTGACCCAGGACCTTGCCCAGAACTACGGTGTGGAATCCCCGCAGATTGAAGTCCAGCAGGTCACCAATCCCAGCTTCAATGCCCAGATCATGGCAGAGCGGCTGGCAAATGCGCTTGAGCGAGGCTGGTACTTCCGCAAGGCCGGAACCAGCATCCTCCGCCGCGTCATGGATTCCGGTGCACTCGGCTGTGAAGTGGTCATTGCCGGGAAACTTACCGGTGCCCGTGCCCGTACCCAGAAGTTCACCGAAGGGTACATCAAGCACTGCGGTGAACCGAGCAACACGATCGTTGAGAAAGGTTACGCCGTTGCGATCAAGAAACTCGGTGTTATCGGTGTCCAGGTCAAGCTCGTTCCCGCGGGAGCAAAACTGCCCGACCACTTCACTATCATTGAACAGGAGAAGAAGCGCCCTGCATCGAAAACTGTGGTAACTCCTGTCGGTGACGTGGATGCTGAAGAGCCGGCACTTCCCGATGAGGAATTTGCGGAGGAACCGTAATGGCAATATTCAGGGCCAAGGATGTCCAGCAGCTCTCCGATGTGGAACTGCAGGAACAGATGGGAAAACTCCGGATGGAACTTGTCCAGCACTACGGTAAAGTGAGTGCCGGCGGGGCCACCGAGAATCCCGGCCACATTGGCGAACTCCGGCGAACCATTGCCCGCATGATGACCGAGCAGAACCGCAGGAGAACTGCATGATCTCTTCCCAGAATGTCCTCAGCCATGAACTGATAGGGCTGGACATTCTGGTATCAGGAGCTTCCAACCCGCATCACCGGGGACTATCCGGTACCATCATCGATGAAACGAAAAACCTGTTCGCGATAAAGACCTGCAGCGGTGTAAAACGCATCCAGAAGATGCACAGCACCTTTCAGGTCCAGCTTCCCGGCAGGGAACTTGTTGAGATAGATGGCTCCGTTATGGTTCTGGCTCCTGAAAAAAGGATCAACCTGCACGAAAAGAAGAGGATAACATAATGGCACAAAACATTGGATTGAACGTCCAGGCACCAAAAACCGAGTGCAAGGATGTTAATTGTCCGTTTCACGGCACTTTACCGGTGCGCGGCCAGGTGATCACCGGCAAAGTCGTGAGCGATCGTATGATGGGCACGGTCGTAGTGGAACGAAATTACATGCACTATGTCCGTAAATACAAGCGGTACGAAAAGCGCAGCTCCAAACTCCATGCTCACAGCACACCCTGTATCCAGGCAAAAGTCGGTGATATGGTGAAGATTGCTGAATGCAGGCCGCTCTCCAAGAGCACTACTTTCGTTGTCGTGGAGGTGCTTCAGCCATGAAGGCAAAGCAGTCCAAGACGCCGAGGTCACTTGCAACGGGAACAAGGCTTGCATGCGCCGACAATACCGGTGCACGAACCGTGCAGATCATCTCGGTCTTTGGCTACCATGGTGTCAGGCGCCGTCAGCCCAAACTGGGCCTTGGCGATCTCTGTACGGCCAGCGTCCAGAAAGGTACCCCGGATATGCGCCGCAAGCTTGTACGCGCAGTTGTAATCCGCGCAAAGAAGGAGATGCGCAGGCCAAACGGCATGCGGGTATCCTTTGATGACAACGCGGTCGTTGTCGTGGATGAGAAGAACGAGCCCAAGGGCACTGAGATCAAGGGACCGGTTGCCCGTGAAGTTGCAGAGCGTTTCCCCAAGCTCGGCTCGATGGCAACGATCATTGTCTGAGGTGTGCAGTATGGTAAGAATTGAAAGTTCACAGCCAAGAAAACAGAGAAAGGCCCGCTATACTGCACCGTCCCACGTCAACACGAAATTCCTCAATGCCCCGCTCTCCGAGGCACTCAAGGAAAAATACCCGAAGAAGACCCTGCGCGTTGTCAAAGGCGACACCGTCAAGGTGACCCGTGGCGATTTCGTCGGGATAGAAGGCCTCGTTGATGCAGTCGATACCAAGAAGTCAAAAATTGTCGTCCACGGTGTATCGTCCAATAAGGCAGATGGCACTGAAGTGCCCCGCGGTATTGATGCGTCGAACGTGCAGATCACCAAGCTGAACCTCGCAGACAAGCGCCGTGTGGCAAAACTGGGGGAGACTGAATAATGTCAGACCATCTGAAACGTTTAAACGCCCCGGACTCGTGGCACATTGCAAAGAAGACCACGACGTTCATCACAAAAACAGCACCGGGCCCGCACAATGCAAATGCCATGCCGATTGCCGTCTGGCTCCGGGACCACATGGACTTTGCGCGGAACATGAAGGAGATCAAGCAGATCCTCCGCCAGAAAGATGTGATCATCAACGGAAAGGCCTGCCGCGATCCCAAGATGGGTATCGGCATTTTCGATATCATTGCCCTTCCCAAGATCAACAAGTATTACCGCATCTTAAGAGACAAGGACGGCCGGCACGTATCCATCGAGATCGATGCCGAGGCAGCCAAGACCCGCCTCTGCAAGATCAAGAACAAGACGACCATCACCGGTGGGAAAGTCCAGCTCAACATGCGGGACGGCTCCAACCTGCTCGCCGACAATACCTACAAATCAGGCGATTCAATCGTCCTCTCTCTTGAACCCGAGACCCGGTTCAAGATCGTTGATCACTTCCCGTTTGCAGTTGGCAACATGGCGATGATCATCGGCGGTAAACACTCCGGCAAGGTTGCGCGGATTCTCGATATCGTCAAGGTTCCCGGCAGCGTCCCCAACAAGATCATTCTTGAGGATGAGAAGACCGGCACCAAGTTCGACACCGTCTCAACGTACATCTACATGGTTGGCAAGAAGACATCCGCAGTTGCAAAATGGGGGCATGAAGCGTGACCTCAATGCGCGATATCTACATCGATAAGGTTGTCGTCCACATGGGTGTCGGCGAGGCCGGCGACAAGCTCGTGAAAGCCGAGAACATCATGAAGACGATCACCAAACAGACGCCGATCCGGAGCATTGCCAAGAAGACGCAGCCCGCGTTTTCCGTAAGAAAAGGCATGCCCATCGGCTGCAAGGTTACTCTCCGTGGCAAACCCGCCCGCGATTTCATTGCAACCGCTCTTACGATCGTCCAGAAGACGGTCTTTGAGAGCCAGTTCGACAAGAGCGGAAACTTTGCGTTTGGTATCGAAGAACACACGGACTTCCCCGGAATGTCCTACGACCCGCAGATCGGTATCTATGGTATGGATGTCAACGTCGTCCTCGAGCGCAAAGGTATCCGGATCACCCGCAGGAAGATGGAGCAGAAGAAACTCCCCTTAAAACAGCGCGTGAACAAGACGGATGCAATTGCATTTCTCAAGGAGAAGTACCAGGTCGAGGTGCGCTAATGGCAGGAGAAAGGAAGAAGATCTACGGTCGCGGTGCGAACGAGTGCAAGATGTGCGGGCGCAAACAGGGGCTCGTACGCAGATACCACATCATGTTCTGCAGGCAGTGCTTCCGCGAATGGGCCCAGAAGATGGGCTTCAAGAAGATGAGCTAAAGGAGTTGAGTTGCACAATGACACGAGTAAACCCAATTGCAGACGGAATGTGTGCATTAAAAAATGCCGGTGATACCGGAAAGTCCGTGTGCGTCATCGAACCCGCAAGCAAACTCCTTGGCGCAATGCTTCGCATTATGCAGGACGCCGGCTACATCGGCAGCTTCGAGTTCGTTGATGACGGCAGAGGCGGACAGCTCAAGGTCAACCTGACCGGCAAGATCAACCGCTGCGGTGCCATCACCCCGCGGTTTTCAGTACAGCTGGACGAAATGGAATACTGGGAGAAACAGTACCTCCCCGGGAAGAACTTCGGTCTCCTGATGCTTTCGACCTCGCGTGGTGTTATATCCCACGTCCAGGCAAGGAAAGAAGGCATTGGCGGCGAACTGCTCGGGTACGTCTACTAAGAAGGTGCAATGATGTCAGCAGTAAGAAAAGTAAAAATTCCCGAGGGTATTAAAGCCCAGCTTGACGGCATGCAGCTTCGCGTAACCGGTCCAAAAGGGCAGCTCTCCCGCAACATGCGGTTCCCCCAGGTTATCGTCACCTGCGAAAACGGTGAGATCACCATCTCAACCGAATCCAGCAGGAAAGAGATCACCGCGATGGTTGGAACTCTTGAAGCGCACACGAAGAACATGTTCCGTGGCGTGAGCGAAGGTTTCGAGTACCGCATGAAAGTGGTCTACAGCCACTTCCCCATCCAGCTCAAACTCCAGGGCAACCGTCTTGAGATCGCCAATTTCCTTGGCGAGAAGAAATCACGATTTGCACGGATTGAAGCCGGTGTCACTGCAAAAGTGGCAAACGATGAGGTTGTTCTCACAGGTATCGACCGCGAACTTGTCGGTACATCCGCTGCCAATATCGAACATGCGACCCACATCCGCAACCGCGACCCGCGCGTTTTCCAGGATGGAATCTATATGGTCCAGAGGGGCTGATCATAGATGACTACTGAAGTGAAAAGACTGATCCGGGTGCGCGTGGAAAAGGGCGCAAGCTTCAAACGCGACGGATATGGCAAGAAACGCCAGCTCTCCGATTCCTGGAGAAAACCCCGCGGCCAGCACAACAAGCAGAGGGAGCAGAAGAAGGCAAAGGGAGCACTCCCGAAGCCCGGCTACGGCAGCCCCGTTGCTGTGCGCAACATGCACCCGAGCGGCTTCTTTGAAGTCCTGGTTGCATCGTTAAAGGAACTTGAAGGACTCGATCCCAAGACCCAGGCAATCCGGATTGCAGCAACTGTCGGGGACCGCAAGCGCATCGCCATCCAGGAGAAGGCAGGCGCAGCAGGTATCAAGATTCTGAATCCCCACACCGTCAAGGTCGAGGCAAAGAAGCCGGCAAAGGCACCGGTGAAGGCCGAGGGAAAAGCGAAGAAAGAAGCAAAGCCCTCCAAGACAAAAGCATCCTCCGCCCCGGCAAAGAAGGAAGCCGCAAAGGAAAAGCCGGCACCAAAGGCTGAGGAGAAGAAGGCTCCGGCAAAAACAGCAAAGGCTGCAAAACCCAAGGCAGACTCTGCCGAGAAGCCTGCTGAGAAGAAAGCACCGGCAAAGGCCGCCAAGCCCGCTGCTGAAAAGGATGCCGAGGCAAAGCCCAAGGCAGCAGCAAAACCCAAGGCCAAGACTGCCAAATCAGGGGTGAAGAAGAATGAGTGACGTCGCCAGCCAGAAGCGGATCGTTGCATCCATACTGAAATGTGGTGTCAACCGCGTATGGTTCGACCCGGCCCGGCTCTCGGACATCGAGAACGCGATCTCCCGCGAGGATCTTCGCGGCCTCATCACTGACGGTGCCATCAAGGCACGGCAGAAGAAAGGTGTCAGCCGCGGCAGGGCACGGGCACGGATTGCCCAGCGCTCCTACGGCCACCGCAAGGGTCCCGGGAAACGAAAGGGTGCGGCAGGTGCCCGCAACCCGAGCAAGACTGCATGGGTCCAGAAGATCCGTGCAATCAGGAAAGTACTTGTTGAACTCCGCGATGCCGGCACCATTGACCGGCATTTCTACCGTATCCTTTACCGGAAAGCGGCAGGCGGCCAGTTCAGAAGTGTCGCGCACATGAAGGCGCAGATGGAGATCCTCCAGGGGAGGATGAAGTAACATGGCGACAGGATCACGGTATTTTGTCCCCTTCAGAAGAAGGAGGGAAGGCAAGACCGACTACTACCAGCGGACACGGCTTGTTGTCGCTGATGCGCCGCGGATGGTTGTCAGGAAGACAAACCGGCACATCATCATCCAGCTGGTGACCGCGGAGATGGAAGGCGACCGCACGCTTGTTGCAGCAAACTCAAGCGAACTCGAGAAATACGGGTACAAAGGCTCGACCTCCAACACCCCTGCGGCATATCTCACCGGGATACTCTTTGCAGCAAAAGCAAAGAAGGCCCAGTATGAGCAGGCAATCCTCGACATCGGGCTCCACCGGGCAACCCCGGGAGCACGTGTCTTTGCAGCGCTGAAAGGCGCTGTGGATGCAGGGCTCGAGATCCCTCACGGCGAATCTGTCCTTCCCTCGGAAGAGCGGATCAAGGGAGAGCACATTGCGGCATACAACAAGAATGCCGGCGATATCGCAAAGAATGTCGAACAGGTGGCAGACGCCATAAAGAAGGAGCTGGTGTAAAATGGCATACGAAAAGCAGGAATGGCGCCCGGTCACCGGTCTTGGCAAACTCGTCGCTTCGGGAGATATCAAGAGCATTGATCAGGTTCTCGAAAGCGGCAGGCCGATCAAGGAACCCGAGATCGTCGATGCGTTCCTTCCGGATCTTGAGGACGAAGTTCTCGACATTGCCATGATGCAGCGGATGACCGACTCCGGTCGCCGTGTCCAGTTCCGTGCAGTTGTCATTGTCGGCAACCGCAACGGGTATATCGGGTTCGGCCAGGGCAAGGATGTCCAGGTCGGCGATGCGATCAAGAAGGCAATTGTCAAGGCAAAGATGAACCTTGTCAAGGTACGGCGCGGCTGTGGCAGCTGGGAATGCGGGTGCGATCTCACCCACTCAATCCCCATGCAGGTCACCGGCATTGCAGGCAGCGTCAAGGTCACCCTCAAGCCCGCCCCGCAGGGCACAGGGCTTGTCACTGGTGATATCAGCAAGAAAGTGCTCGAACTCGCCGGCATCAAGGATGCCTGGACCTTTGCCCGCGGACAGACCCGCACCACCATCAACTTTGCAAAGGCCACGTTCAATGCACTCAAAGAGACCAACATGATCCGGACCGGGGGGTCACAGTAAATGTACGCTGTTGTTCAGGTCCGCGGGGTTGTCAAGACCCGGCAGGATATCAAGGACACCTTAAAGATGCTCCGTCTCCACCACATCAACCACTGCGTGCTCGTGCCAGATTCTCCCGAGAACCTCGGCATGATCCGCAAGGTCAAGGATTATGTTGCCTTCGGCGAAGTGGATGCAGCAACCGTTGAGACCCTCCTGCAGACCCGCGGCAGGGTTATCGGCGATGCACCGCTGACCGATGAGTACATCAAGTCCAATTCGGCTTATGGAAGCATTGCCGAATTTGCAAAAGCGCTTGCAAGCGGCGAGACGAAACTGCGCGATGTCCCGGGCCTCAAACCCGTGCTTCGCCTGCACCCGCCCCGCAAGGGATACAAGACCACAAAGCGCACCTTCCCCCAGGGCGGGGCGCTCGGCTACTATGGAGAGGAGATCAACACGCTCCTCTACAAGATGAGGTGATGCAAGATGCCAACGAACAAGCGTTCAAAGTTCCGCGGATCGCGGACGTGCGGCGGCGGAACCCACAAGAACCGCCGTGGTGCAGGTAACCGCGGTGGCAGGGGCCGGGCAGGTATCAACGCCCACCACTTTGTCAAGTGGTACAAGGAAATGGGCGGCCCTGTCTTTGGAAAAGACGGGTTCTGCAACCAGACTGCAACCGATGTCATCGCAATCGATGTCGGGGCACTGGACCAGATCCTCCCGTCGCTCATCGCTCAGGGAATCGCAAAGCAGGAAGGAGATGCCGTTGTGATCAATGTCGCTGATATGGGAATCGAGAAGGTTCTTGGCAGCGGCAAAGTCACAAAAAAGATAAACATCTCTGCCTCAAGCTTCTCTGAGATCGCGAAGGCAAAGATCGAGAAAATGGGTGGCAAGGCACTCGTTGTCTAAGGACCGCCATCCTTGTAATTTTTTGGTGAAACAATGGGAAACCTGCTGGATCGAATGGAACCCCTGCTCGCTGCGATGCCCGCAGTCAAGAGCCCAGAAGGCCACGTTCATTTTAAAAACAAACTTCTCTGGACGTTAGGAATTCTGATTCTGTATTTTGTCCTGACGAATATTCCGGTGTTTGGTCTCGCTCCTGCAAACCAGGATCTGTTTGCAGCATGGCGTGCCCTTCTTGCCGGTGCAAGCGGATCGATCGTCCACCTTGGTATCGGACCGATCGTCACGGCATCCATCGTGCTCCAGCTCTTAAAAGGTGCAGATATCCTTCACATTGATACGAGCGAGACACGCGGGCAGGTCATGTACATGGGTCTGCAGAAGATCCTCATCCTCGTCATGATTGTGATTGAGGCAGCCCCGAACCTTGTCGGTGGATTCCTGCAGCCCGATCCCGTGATTGCAAGCCAGTTCTTCGGCGGCAATCTGTTTGCGGTATCTCTCCTCATATTCATTCAGATCTGTATCGGAGGCGTTCTCGTCTTCCTGATGGATGAAGTAGTCACCAAGTGGGGTATCGGTTCAGGGGTCGGCCTTTTCATCATTGCCGGTATATCCCAGGCACTCATCAGCGGGTTCATCAACTGGGCCAAGGTCACCGATCAGTACCCGGTTGGTTTCTTCCCCCGTCTTATCGCGATAGGTCTTGACGGCGGAAATTACATGACCTATTTCGGCACGGAGATGCTTGCGTTCATCACGACCATTGCCATCTTCCTCATCATCGTATACGTCGAATCCACCCGTATCGAAATTCCCCTTGCCCACGCGCAGATTCGCGGGGCGCGGGCACGTTTCCCCGTCAAACTGATTTACGCCAGCGTTCTCCCCATGATCCTTGTAAGGGTTCTGCAGGCCAATATCCAGATGGTGGGGATGTTCCTCTCGAATATCGGCATAACCATCTTTGGGGTTTTCGAGAACGGCACACCTATCAACGGTATCATGTATTATCTTGCACCCATCAACGGACCCAACCAGTGGATGTGGTGGATTCAGGATCTGGGTCATGCCCCATGGCAGGTCCTTTTACGTATGGGAGTGGATACAACATTTATGGTGGTCGGAGGTGCGATCTTCGCGCTCTTCTGGATCAAAACCGCGGGGCTCGATTCCAAGGATGTTGCCCGGCAGATCCAGATGTCTGGCATGTCCATCCCTGGCTACCGCCGGAATCCGCAGGTACTGGAAAAGTACCTTGACCGGTATATCCCCCGTGTCACGATCATCGGCGGCGTCTTCATTGGGGTACTCAGTGTTGTGGCAAACCTCTTCGGTGTGATCGGATCCGTGAGCGGAACCGGTCTGCTCCTGACCGTGAGTATCACCTATCGTCTCTACGAGGAGATCGCAAGCCAGCAGATCATGGAGATGTATCCGTTCATGCGGACATTCTTTGGCAAAGAGTGAGTTAGGGAGAGATACGGATGGTGGGAAAGAAGGTCATCATAACCGGTGTACCCGGGGTCGGCAAGACCACGGTCGTCAACGAGGCATTGAAGAAGCTCAAGGAGCAGGGTATCGAATACCAGTCGATCAATTTCGGCTCGTTCATGTTCGAGGTTGCGAAAAACGGCAAGGTTGTCGAGAACCGTGACCAGATGCGGACACTGGATCGGGCTGTTCAGAAACGGCTCCAGCAGCGCGCCGCCCAGGCGATTGCCCAGGTTTCGGGAAATGTCCTGATCGATACCCACGCGTCGGTAAAAACCCCCAAGGGCTACCTTGCGGGGCTTCCCGACTGGGTTCTCCGCGAGCTCATGCCCGACATCATTGTTCTCGTTGAAACGGATGATGACCAGATCCTCATGCGCCGTCTCACTGACGAAACCCGTATCCGCGACAAGGAAGGCTCGCGCTCGATTGCCGAGCACCAGCAGTTCAACCGGTCGATAGCGGCCGCGTATGCGATGATCACGGGCTGCACAATCAGAATCATAACGAACCCCGACTTTTTGCTGGAACGCTCATCGTCGGAACTGGCAGAAGTCCTCAGGTGAACAGATGGATCTTGGGAAAATCTGGGATAAATACGGCATGTACATTGCCCTCGTCATAATGATGCTGATGATGGTCTCGTACAGTATCGAGTGGCTGAGGGTCGGCGTGGGCAAAGGCATAGATACAACTCTTGCCCCTGCTGTAGATACGTTTGGTATCCCGTTCTTCATCCTGATTGTAATCCTGTCGGCATTCACCGGCCTGTACTCCTCTATTATCCAGAAGTACACGATCGATTACGACCGGATGACCGAATCGCAGGAACGGATGAAGGAGTTCCAGAAGGAATACCGGGAAGCCCAGCTCTCCCAGGATGAGAAACGCATCAAGAAACTGGAAGCAAAGAGGGATCGGGTCATGAAGGATCAGCTGGAGATGTCCCAGCAGCAGTTCAAGCCCATGGCCTATATCCTGGTCCTGACCGTCCCCATCTTTTTCTGGCTCCTCTTCCGGCTTTCGGAAGTTCATACCACGATAACCATGCCGTACCTTGGCACGCATTCCCTTACGGATGCCGTCATCTGGGTCATCCCGGCATGGATCTTCTGGTACATGATCTGTTCGATCACCTTGAGCCAGGTGATCCGGAAATCCCTCAACATCGGGGGCCTCTGATGCGGATCACCGTGAGCGGGTTGCCCGGAAGCGGGACAACCTCCCTCTCACGGTATCTTGCACAGCGCCACGGGTTTGAGATGATCTCCGCTGGCGAGGTCTTTCGCCAGCTGGCAAGGGAGCACAACATGGAGCTGGCCGAGTTCGGCCGCCTTGCCGAGGAAGATTCCTCGTATGACAAGATGATCGATGCCCGGCAGAAAGAGATCGCCGAATCCCGGGACAATATCATTGTGGAAGGTCGGCTTTCCGGCTGGATGGTGCCGGGGGCCGATCTCAAGATCTGGCTGTATGCACCTATCGACTGCCGCATCCAGCGGATCGCGTTCCGCGACCAGGTGACCGATGAAAACACGGCAAAAGACTTAACTCTCGAACGCGAAGCCTGCGAGGCCGGGCGGTACCGCTCTTATTACAATATCGACATCAACGATCTCTTCATCTATCACATGGTCCTCAACTCCGGTCACTGGGGTGTGGAAGGCCTGGGATCGATTGTTGATTCTGCCATTGCGCAGCTCAAAAACTGATACTTTCGTTTTCCTTATCCATCAGTCTTTAGTATCCGTTCAGCTCTATCTATTCTCCAGTAACCGCGGATCATCCAAAAGACCCCGTGCTACGAATACGTGGAGTGTTGCTGCTATGGGTGAAATCGAAATCCAGTGCGTGCAGTCCTGGAATGCGGACGAGATCGTGGATCTCTACCGGGCCGGGGGATGGTGGAAAGAAGAGTATGATCCCGCGGAGATCCCGCGGCTGATGAGGGGGAGTTTTGTTTTTGCCGTTGCTGTTGACCGGGCAACCGGCAGGGCTGTTGGTATGGGACGGGTGATCTCGGACGGGGTCTCTGACGGTTATGTTCAGGATCTTGTCGTTCTTCCCCGGTTCCGGAAGCTGGGAGTCGGGGCCAGGCTCCTCGCAGCCCTTGTGCAGAACTGCCGGCAGTCCGGTGTTACCTGGATCGGGCTTGTTGCCGAACCCGGCACCGATCGCTTCTACAAACCGCTGGGGTTCCTTCCCCTCGAGGGGTATGTTCCGCTTCTCCTGCAGGGTGATGACTGATGCTCCGGGCAGAGGATTTCAAACCGGTGACGCTTGCCGACCGGGCTTTTTTCGAAGAGCATTATGCCCGGTATCCCCAGATGCACAGCGACAACACGTTCACGAACATGGTCTGCTGGAACCATTTTGCGGCATACTCGTATGTATACCGGGATCATAACGTCATACTTGCAAGTACGATCGACGGGGTAACCCGGTTCAGGGCGCCGATCGGCCCGCGGAACCCGGCACTGCTCCGGTCCCTGATCCGGCTGGCCTCGGATACCAGCGACAATGAGCCTATCGTGCTTATCGATCCGGAAACCGCTCTCTGGATGCGGGAAGTCTGTCCCGGCATCAACCTGGTGCCTGACCGGGACCATTTCGAGTACGTGTACCGGTCCTCCGATCTTGCCGAACTCCCCGGGAAGAATTACTTAACCATCCGCCGCCAGCTGAGCAAGTTCCGGCGCAACTGTGCCAGTGCTGTCGAACCCATAACCAGGGACAACTGGGAAGAGGTGAAGCGTTTCCTCATTGAATGGTGCGAGTGGAAAGGCTGCGAGAGCGGGGATCCGGTCCTTGCCAACGAGAAGGACGCTGTCTTTTTTGCCATCGATCATCTCGACGAACTTCCCCTCAAAGGACTGGTCATCAGGGTATTTTCCAAGATTGGAGCCATGTCGCTCTTCGAGCCGCTCAATGCCGACACGGCGCTCGTCCATTTTGAGAAAGGATTGCCGGACTGCGAAGGGATTTACAAGGCGATCAATGCCGAGACGGCAGTCCGGCTTGCCCCGAAGTTCCCGTACATCAACCGCGAGAGCGATCTCGGGGTTGAAGGTCTCCGGGAGGCCAAGATGCGCTACCATCCGCACCATATGGTGGAAGTCTACTCGATGAAACTGGATTCCTGACCGGATCAGCCGGGTTTTCGGGCAGAGAACCAATGTTCGATTTTATTCTAATCTTTTCGTGTTAAAAAAAGCTGCAACGGGAGGATCAGATGATCTTGATGTACGCGATTACGCCCGATGCAATGATCTGGACGGCTATCGCCGCAACGAGCATCCCGAGCACTTTTCCCATGATATCCGTCACAACATCGCCCAGGATACGCTGGATCGTTGTGGCAAAATAGAGCACAAGCCAGGTAGCCACCAGGGCGAGGGTGATCGCGATGAACGGGATGAGAAGGCCGTAGTCGCGCGAGAGGAGCATCACGGTCGTGATCGTGCCGGGACCGCAGAGGAGCGGTGTCCCGATGACGACACCCACGGCGGTATTGGCCCGCTCCTTGCAATGCCCGAACTCTACTCCCAGAGCATACTGGAGACCCAGCAGGAAGAGAAGTATCCCGCCGGCTATCTGGAACGCCGGCAGTTTCAGCCCGAGAATGGAGAAGATGGTTGTGTTGAAGATGAGGAAGAGGTACATCAGCCCGCCGGCAACGGCGACTGCGATGAAAGCCTGTTTGTGGATCTCGACAGGGGTCTGCCCCTTGGTCATGGCTGCAAAGATGGGCACGGACAGGAGTGGATCAAGGATGACAAAGAGGGCCGAGAAGGTATAGATGATTCCGGGAATGAGGTCCTGCATAATCTGAATTAGAAATTGCGCTCTGATCGCGGATAAAAATGGCGGGTTCCGTCCCGGATCCGGTACTGGCGATTGCAGTATCCATAATATATATTATCCCGAATCTCCATCTTCCCCTATAACGGATTGTGCTCCGGCTCTTCCCGGGGTATCCGGCAGGATTGTGTGAACATGGTAAAGACCGCTACACAGAAGAAGAGTCCACAAGCCAGGACTGCAAAGCCGGCCACTGCAAAAAAAGCCGTTGCTGCCCCGAAAAAGGCTGCTGCCGCCCCGGCAAAGAAAAATGTAACGACTGCGAAGAAACCCGTCAAGAAACCGGCAGTGAAATCACCGGTGAAAAAGGCAGCAGCGAAAAAAGCTGGAGCGGTGCCCGCCCGGTACCGCTGCAAGCTCTGCGGGTACATCTACTCCCCCCTCCGGGGCGAACCGCACAACGGCATCCCTGCCGGCACGGAATTTGACGATCTCCCCGACAGCTATATCTGCCCGGTCTGCGGGCAGCAGGGCAAAGGCAGGATCGGCAAATGGGGTTTCGAGGAATGGCGCCCGACACGGTATATCTGTTCGGTATGCAGCTATGTTTACGATGAGAAGCGGGGCGAACCCCACCGGGGGATCAAGCCGGGGACAAAGTTTGAGGATCTCCCGGACGATTACACCTGCCCGGTCTGTGCCATCGATCCCAAGATCAGGGTACAGTTCGGGAAGGTCTTCAAACAGGGATTCGAACCTCTCTATCTCGGCTGATCCCAAACATTCTCTTCTCTTTTTTCCTGCATAACCGGGCCGGGTAAGCGCCGGGCGCCTGGGATACCACCGGAAAAACGCACGATCTTATAATCTTATACATCCATGCTTGATTATAATCGTACCAATGCAGCGTCGTAGCTGCGGTGTAGGGAGAGCCAATGGATGGAAATGGATCCTGATTTGGTCATGCAACAAAAGAAGGCAGCACTAGCAAAATTCCTCGGAATTCCGAAAGAGACCCTCCGGGAATCCAGCGGTTCCCTCTACACCTTCAAGGCATTTTTTCACGGGAACGATGAAGCCTACCTGGTCCTCACCGACAGCGAAGCAAACGTTGCTGCCGGCCATGCGGTCCAGGAGAAACTCTGGCTCATCAGCCTTGAAACCCTCTTTGCCTATTTCGATATCGATGCCCACCCGGCCGATGTTCTCGGGCGGATGAAGACAAGGGAGATCCGGCGGGTGAACGAGGAGCTCAAGGCGCTCATTTACAACACGTCCGGCATGGAACCCCTCAAAGAGAAGATGCTGGCCTTCGGGAACCGGAAAAACCTTCTTTCAGATTACGACCAGATGGAATATTACCAGGACGGGTATTTCATCTACCGGCTCTACTAGGGCGGGTCTCATCTCCCTCCGCTTTTCTCTTTCTTTCCTGTTGTTTGTGCTGTTTGTTTTCCCGCAGGCTCTTCGTTTTTGGTACAAATCTATAAACCTGCCGGCAGTTTATTTTGTATCCGAGACTGATCATGACCCCGTTTTTCCGGCCCTTCCCCATGGCGTTCTGTCTCCTGATCCTTGCGTCAGGACTTTTCGCAGGGCTGTTCGCAGTTCCGGCATCCGCAGCGCCGGACCAGGACTATGTTGAGGCGTATCTCGGCGACACCATCGATCTTCATGGTGTGGCATATACCAGCAGCCAGCTCTACCTGTTCCTGACCGGGCCCGGCCTGCCGGCCAATGGCGTGACGCTTACCGATACTACCCAACTGGCCTCCAAGGGACATTTCACCGTCGTCGATGTCAATAGCGACCAGACCTGGTACATGAAATGGAACACCGACCGGATACGAAACCAGATCAACCCGGGGACCTACAAGGTGTACGTGAGCACAACGCCTTCGGATCTCTCGGGTCTTGCCGGAGGGTACAAAGTGATGACCGTGTATCTCAAGGATCCGGGCCCCCGGAACGGGGTCAGCATCAGTGCAGGATCCTACACCCTGAACCCGGAGGCGCATGTGTACACGAGTACGCCGTACCCGACAACGGTAACGGTTACAACAACCGCAACACAAAGCCCGATCATTACCACAATTCCCTCGCCGGAACCAACCACGCCCCTGCCGACCCAGAAGAGTACTATGGTCCTGATTCTGCCGGCTCTTGCGGTTGCAGCAGCAGCCCTTACCGTCATGTCAGCCCGGTGGAGAAAGCCATAAGGTTCCCCTGCACCGGGAACAGGAAGGTATTATCATACCCCGTGTACATGGTTATATGAGTGGAATGGACGTACCTGCATTACTGGATAAAGCGCATCACCAGATGAAGGTCGGGCGCTACGATGACGCGATTGCCCTGTACGATACGGTTCTGGAGCTGAACGGCAACAATACCGCAGCGCTTGAGAACAAAGGCAAATGCTACTATTATCTCGGGCGGCACGAAGACGCCCTCGCAACCTACGACAAGGCCATTGCGATCAATCCGAATCTCATCACGGTCTGGTTCGAGAAAGGCTATACCCTGCGGAAGATCCACCGGCACGAAGATGCCCTTGTCTGCTTCGAACGGGCGCTCTCCATCGATCCGGAGTATACTTTTGCCCTTGCCAACAAGGGGTATTCCTTGAACGAGCTCGGGCGGTACGAGGAAGCTATCGCCTGCTTTGATACCATTCTGGAGAACAGCCCGAAGAATATCCGGGCCATGACCTCGAAAGGCATTGCCCTGCGGGAGCTGGGACGGAACGAGGAATCGCTTGCTGTTTTTGACAAAGCCCTCGATCTCAACCCGGTCAATTCCTTTGTCTGGTACAACAAGGCAATCTCCCTGCGCAATCTCGGGCGGTCCAAGGAGGCCGACGAGTGCATCAAGATAGTCAATCTCCCCCGGGGGCCCGGGAGAACATAACCCGGTGGGCGGTTTTCTTCATTCCGGCAGAACTGAAAATCGTTTTTTCATGGTCTGGGACTGCGGGCCGGGATGACCCGCCCGTTGTCATCTGCCAGTTTAACAATGCCATGTGACTGGGAAAGACTATTCTCCGGTTCCGACTCTCTTTTACGCATTATTGCAACACGGCAGTGAGTCAGATGCAATTATCGCAACATCGCACAGGTTGCTCTCCCGGGAAACTACCGGATATCCTGTACCGATAAAATAGCAGAATGGCGCTTTGCTGAAAAATACAAAAAAAATTAGATTAATTTAAAGATTGGGTGGCTTTCTGATTTGCACTCGATCCCGAGCTGTCGGGTTGCCTCAAGGACGGTGATGTCCGTGTAGGCCTGTGCCGTGATCATTGCTTCGACGTTCTCGATAGGTCCGTACATAATGAGGTCTGCACCGAGGGTGGATGCAATCATGTTGCAGCCGATATCGGGTGCTGACCAGGCGGCCTGCTTTATGCCTTCCATACCGCCAAGGTAGTGGTGGCACATCTGCTCCTTGAGGACATCCTTGCCTGCGTATCCTGATTCCAGGACCGAGGGGGTCTTCTTGGAACCCTTCCAGCGCTTGAGCCAGGTCCAGGAGACGGTCATGTTGTGGTATGCACCACCGGTCGGGTAGCCGTGGATTGCCTTGCAGGCAAGGATCTCACGGTACGAGCCGCCGCTTCCGAGGCCGAGCGGGGTTGCTGCAGTGTCGAGGATCGGGCGCTTGATACCGCACTCTTCTGCGATAGCGAGCATACCCTTTGCCTGACCTGCAACGCCACCCTCAACGAGCACCTTCTCGCGGCCGGCAACGGACGGGTCGCCGGGGTTGAATGCGAGAACGATGGCTGCGTCGACGTCGCTGTTCTTGAGTGCCTCAATGTTCTCGGGCGGGATTGACCCGTTGATCGAGTTGTAGATGGCACGGTTTGCAAGGCCGACTTCCGTAACGTACTTGCAGGCGTGTGCAAGTGCGGTCGGGGCTGATGAGTCCATCAGGAACGCGGTCTTGTTGTCGATTGAGTCGAACCAGCTGAAATAGCTCTCAAATGCTACACCATATTCCGCAATGATCTGGATGAAATGCGGAACACCGGTCATGTCCGAGAGGACCTGACAGCGGTTCCAAAGGGCTTCTGCCTTTGCCTTGTCGATCTTACCCGTGTGGTCGTCAAGCACGCACTCGTGCTTGTTGTAGAAGATAGAAGCACCAAGGACAGTCGGGTACTCTCCGGGCTGTCCTCCGATCTTGGTGCCGTTGAAGTCCCAGACACTCTGTTCTTTTTCGAATCTGAACATATTCTATTACACCTCCGTTATACCTGCGTCATCAATTTCTGGAGAAGGAACAGCAGCATCACAAATACGGTTATACCTGCTACGAGGCCGTACAGGATACCGATGTCCCGCCCGATTTTTCGTCCAACCCGCTGTGCAACTTCCGCATCCACGAACTCGAGTTTCTTCTCGATCTTGTCGAGTCTCTTCTCGATCTCGAGGAACTGTGGGTTTGCACCTGCAGCGGCAACTTCTGCGCCGCCTGCGGCTTCCTTAACTTCAACGACAATGGCGTCAGCAGCGAACGCGCCCGGGTCCCGGGTCTTGAGTTCGTTGATCTTCGCCTTGATGGCGCCCATGTCTTCGCTTTCCATGATGTTGACGATCTCAACCTGTTCCTGGAAGCGCTTGATAGCTGCATCGTTGAGGTTCTCGATGAAAGGGATAGCCCCTTCAGCGCCGACGACTCTGCCCTCTTTGACACCGCTCTTGTGGAGCGCTGAAAGGGTCTGACCTGAAAGGTGACCTTTCACTTCAGTACCGCAGAGCAGGATGAACCTGATGTTGGGGTTGGCAATCACGTTGGCGATAACCTTCTCGAGACCGAGGTTCTCGGTCTTGCAGGAACCGCAGAGAGCCGCGCCTGCATCGCAGACGCCCTGTTCATCGAGGTGTGAACCCATGGTGACAACAGCTACGGGGCTGTTTGCGTCGCCTGAATGGAAGTCCCCCTTGACGAGCGGCCATCCACTTGCTGGTGATTTCTTGTCTGCCATCTTGTTCACCTCATCCCATAAGTAATGCCGGCAGTACGATCAGGATCACCGCGAGGAGCAGACCGGCTACGAAGCCGACGAGCCCGGTTGCAGTGACTGCCGAGTCAATCTTGTTGGTCCTTGCAAGGATCTGTGACTTGTAGCGGATGTTCTCCACCATGTTGTCGATAGCCACCATCCTGATAGGTCCTGTTGATTTTGCGTCTTCTGCCATCTTTTTCACCCCAGCATTAAGAATCCGACCAGGGCAAACGAGATGATCAGACCGATCATCAGGCCTTCGATCTTACCTGCATAGACCCCGGCGGCGAACTTGTTCCGGTACCCGATATCGGTCACCATCTTCTCGATGACTTTCATGCGGGCCGTAATAAGTGCCATCTCACCGGACAGCGGGCGTGCTTCTCCGGTTGCTTCTTCTGCGCCACCGGCCGCCTCTTTGACTTCAACGACAATGGCATCAGCGGCGAACGCACCCGGGTCTTTGGCCTTGAGTTCGTTGATCTTCGCCTTGATGGCACCCATGTCTTCGCTTTCCATGATGTTGACGATCTCAACCTGTTCCTGGAAGCGCTTGATAGCTGCATCGTTGAGGTTCTCGATGAATGGGATAGCGCCTTCTGCGCCGACGACTCTGCCTTCCTTGACACCGCTCTTGTGGAGCGCTGAAAGGGTCTGTCCTGAAAGGTGACCTTTCACTTCAGTACCGCAGAGCAGGATGAACCTGATGTTGGGGTTGGCAATCACGTTGGCGATAACCTTCTCGAGACCGAGGTTCTCGGTCTTGCAGGAACCGCAGAGAGCCGCGCCTGCATCGCAGACGCCCTGTTCATCGAGGTGTGAACCCATGGTGACAACAGCTACGGGGCTGTTTGCGTCGCCTGAGTGGAAGTCTCCCTTGACGAGCGGCCATCCACTTGCTGGTGATTTCTTGTCTGCCATGTTAGTGCACCTTGATCAGCTGGAATGCAATGACTCCTGCAATGAGTAGTCCGACTGCAATACCGTACCAGAACGAGTTGATGCTGGCACCGATTGCAAGTCCGTTCTCTCTGCCCGGGAACGATGCGAGCAGGTTGCCTTCTCCCGCGAGCATGTTGACGAGATCGTCGCTCGTGGCTTCAAGGATTGCTACCTTCTCGATGACGGGTGAGAGAGATTCCCCTGCGGTGGTTACAATACCCGCAACGGGGTCAGCCACAAGGCCGAACTCGGGGAGTACCTGTATGTATGCCATATCAGTGTCCCTCCACATCCGGAATCGGCTTTGAGTCGAGCCAGGCTGCTGCATCGCGCTTCGAGAGCACCATGTACTGCTGGTATGTGTAGAGCCAGCCGATGATGGCGATGATGAGCGAGATTACGGCAGATCCGATGCTGACAAAGGCAAAGGACATGACTGCTGCAACGAGCATCGAGAGGAACCCGCATTCAGCGGTGAGCATGAGCATGCGGTCCTGTTTCCAGCCGGGTCCAAGAGTTGCGTTGAACGGGTGCTGGATTGCGATTGCACCGAGCAGGAATGCGACAGCGATAAGGCAGCCGCCAAGGAACGAGTTCTGGTGGGTCAGGAGTGTCATACCCATGACGCTGATCTTGCCCGTGGTCAGGCCGGCGAACGTGAACCCGCCGGTGATGAGTGCGGCAAATCCCATGAGGGAGAGTGCGCCGACAATTGCCATCTCGGTGAGAGCCTGGACCATGGCCGGGATCTTCATGTTCAGGATGTTGTTGGAGACATACCCGAGGATGAACCCGATGATGGCTGCAAGAACGAGTGCTACGATGGGGGCGAGGATGCCGAACTTGGTTGCAAGCAGCATGGCGATGACACCAGAGCCGAATGCAATCATACCTGCGGACGGGACACCTGTTCCGATACCGTAGCTGCAGAGCACCTTGATGGTGTGGCTACCCCAGATCAATGCAGCGATCACCGCGAGTCCACCGAAGAATGAGAACATCTCGGTGTTGGTGAGTACATTGAGGTACGTCAGGTAGATGCACACGAGGGTGCTGATGAGGCCCGCGATCAGGATCTTCTGGTGCGGAACGCCTCCTTCGATAACTTCAACTTTTACTGACATCTTTTACACCTCAGAGTACGACGATCAGGATCGCCACAAGGCCGCAGAGGGCTGATGCGACTGCGGATGCTACGATTGACCGTGGCCAGCGCTTGAACTTCGGGTCGTGGGGTCCTTCGATGGTTCCCGTGATGTTGTATGCGGTAAGCACTGCATTCACGAGGAAGAGACCTACTGCGAACATACCTGCAACGGATACTGCGATGGGCATGACCTGTGCGGAAGTAATCTGCATGACTGCCGGGAGCGTTGCCTGGTAAAGGTTGAGCAGCTCGACATAGATGAGAGTACCGCCGGCACCTCCGAGGATACCACCGATCACGCCGCCAACGAACGAGATGAACGGGAGGCCGTGACCTTCAGTGCCCTGGGATTTGTATTCTGCCTGCGTGTCTCCGGTGATCGGGTCCTTTGCAACCTTACCGGATGCAGCGGGGATACCCATGCCAAAGACGTAAACGAAGTTCACCATCATACAGGTGATTGCCATCATCAGTCCGCCGCCGATACCGCCGGAGACGACTACGACAATCAGGCTCTGTCCTGCTGCTGCTGCCCATGCGCCTCCGAAGAGACCTGCAAGGCCTGCACCAGCTGCGAGCATCGCGACACCTGTTGCGATACCGGGGGCCTGTCCCATTGCTGCGGGTGCACCGCCGACCGGTACGAAGTGGGTGCCGAAGCCGATCAGGATACCGCCGATGACGATACCGATGAGGGCCATGAAGCCGACTCCCGGGGATACATAGAAACCAATCCCGAGAAGGATCAGGAGCATCACAACGCCGACTGCCATTGCGCCGGTGTTGATTGCGCCGCCCGCCTGGGGCTTTGCTGCAACTGCGCTCATGCGTCTGCCTCCTTGGGTGCCGTGTAGGGTCCGTAGTTCTTGCGTGCCCAGACCTCGATGTAGCGGTCAACGACCGTGAAGATGAGGATCATGAGTATGCCTACGATGATTGCACCCCAGCCGGCGGAGACCTTCTCGAAGAGAACGGTACGCCAGAGTTCGAGGAAGACAATCAGACCAAAACAGATACCGGATGCCGAGCCGCCGATCTTGGCGGTGAACCAGCCGTTGTCGATTGAGTTCCGCTCGCCTGCTTCTGCGTAGCGGACAATGTTACCCGATGCGGAGATGGGGACACCTGCACCGAACTTCTGGTTCTGGTACTGGCGTTCTTTTCCGTAGTACGGGTTGCCTGTTGCGGATCCTGCTGCACCGAGTGCGATACCCCAGATAAGACCGAGCAGCGGCAGCGGGAACGGGTGTCCCAGTGCAACGTTGATCAGGTAACAGAGTGTCACCGTACAGAAGATCGCGATAAAGGCATGTGCCATGGTAACCGTCGTCATGGACTTCAAGATGTCCACGTAGACCGGCTGCCCGAACTTGGACAGACTTGCGGTTCTGCCCACGTATGCGGTTGTTGCATAGACGCCCTGCACAAAGACTGCGAGTATACAGCCAAGGACGATTGCCAGGACCGCGTTCATCTGCATGGCCATAAATGCCCATGCGAGACCTGCGCCCAGCGCACACCATAAGCCGTATGCCGGTGGTTCTCCTGCTACCGCCTTGTTGAAGATGCGGTGAAGGAATCCCATCTGCGGTGCGAGCTGAACCTGTGAGTTCGGGTCTCCCTGAGATCCGATGTTGGATTCAGTATCTTCCGCAGCACCGGCTACAGTGGCAAGAGCTCCTGTCAATGCAGTAATTCCAATGCCAAATACAATATGTTCCATTTAGCCTCCTCCCTGCGTGCGAATGCACGAGAGTATTCAAAATGCAATGCCACGCACATCGAGTAAATACTCTTTGTGGTTAGTGTAAATTTGGTCAGATCTTAATTAAAAGGTTTCGAATTTATTTCGCCGAAATCGGACTATAAAAAGCCCGAATTAAAAATCGGGTTTGTTTCGGGATTTTTTACACATGTGGAGTTGTGTTAAAGAAAATTTAGTTGTGTAAAAAACAGGCAGGGTTGTGCTGTCCCGGCGTGGTAGTATCCCGGTTGTCCGGACGAATCAGATGCCCCCGGGCGGCCGGGTCTTCAGATGTTCTTCGATCCGGTCGAGCCGGGCCTGCAGTTCTTTGTTCTGCTGTACCTGCAGTTCCAGGGAATCCTGGATCGCTGCAAGACCGGCACCTTCGGTTCCCTGTTTGCCGCCCGGCCCGGCCACGTCGTCCGGTGCAAGAAGCTTGTTGGCAATGAAACCGGCAAGGGTGCCAAAGAGGCCGACTCCCATGGTCATGACCATGACCCCGACAAGCCGGCCGGCGTTGGTGACCGGGTAGCGATCACCATACCCGACCGTGGTGATGGTGACGTACACCCACCACATGGCATCGGATGCGGTCTGGATATTGGCGTTCGGTGCCGAGCGCTCGGCCATCAGGACCAGAAACGCCCCGCTTTCGATGACAAGCAACACGCAGAAGATGACGATGTAGAGGACACTCTCGGCCCGGTGTTTCTTGAGCTGATGGAATATGTTCCGGGCCCCGTACTTTTCGAGCATGCGGTAGGCCTTGAAGACACGGAAGAGCCGCAGGATTCGCAGGGTGGGAATGCTTGCCAGGAGATCGGCCCAGCCCCAGTCGCGGAAGAAGTAGTAACGTTTCGATCCGGCAGTAATGAAACGGTACAGGAAATCGGCAAGGAAGATTACAGTTAAGAAGAAATTGATGATCCTGATGACATTGCTGGCATCCGGATCAATGCCGGGGATATATGAGACTGCGAGGTTGAAGACGGAGAGGAGCGAGACGAGCAGGATGAAGATCTCGTAGCCGGGATCTTTTAAGTCCTGCTGATCGAGGTTTGCCCGGGTCTTCTCGTCCATGCTTCTCTCTCCGGTCTTTTCAGTGGTATTCCGGCGCCGGAATTTAAAAGGGGTTGGATTTGGATCGGCAACCGGCAGGTGCCGGTATCGTTCCGGCCCGGTTTTTACCCGTATTGTCTCTGTCTCATTGTGCAATGCATGATTCTGCACATACATAAGAAAAATGCAGGCTGCTTCTGATCTCTTTTCAGGGATCCACCGGGCCAGCTCCCCATCAGGTCTTTTTCTGGGAAAATCTGGATGCAGGACAGGTGCCGGTACAGAAAATCCCCACAATGCTCTCCAGAGAATACACGGAGGAGCCGGCCCGGGGAAGGTGACAACATGCCGAAGCCGGCTATGGTGCGTGGCCGGAGCATTGTGGTTACACTATGGTGCATAAAATATGTTATATACTAATCGGTTTATGTTTTGGAGATGCGGGGCTTTTTAAAAAAATGGGTGGTTGCAGGGGGAGACCCCCTGCTCCCTTTGTTGCCCTGCTACTTCGGGCTCCCGCTCCGGTCTTCCATATGGTCGAGGACCCGGTCCCATATGACGAGGAGTCCCGGGATGACGATGTAGGCCAGGAGACCGGCGCCGAGGAACATGCCGGTGAGGATGAGTTCGTTGTCCATCTTCTCACTCCTCACGCAAGCGCCGGCACGCTGTCGGCCCAGGTCTCGATCCGTGTGCGGATCCCGTCGTCCTCGTAGGACGAGAGGGTGACCTGCTGCCGCGAGATGTTCAGGAGATACAGTTCGCCATTGGGGTCGTGGCATTTCAGGGTGGCCGAGAAGTTGTCGGCATCGGTCGTGTGGACCGGGTCGCCCCCGTGGGCCGTGTTGTTGGCGGTGTTGGCGAGCACGGCGGCGATGCCGTCGTTGTACCCGGCAATCGTCCTGTAACTCTCCGAGGCCCTGCCGATCGTCTTGGCATCGCTGTCCTGGTACATGAACCTGGCAGTGTAGCTCTCCTTGGTCTTCTGTACGGGCGGGTGGTTGGCGCCCGAGCTCATATACGATACGCATCCAAACGGGTTCGTCTGGATGACGGACTGGACAATCGCGTTGAACGCGTTGACGTCCGCAATCGGTGCCGCAAGCTTGCGGACCGCACTCTTCACATTGGTGTTCTGGGTGAAGTCAGCCATGTTTCATTCCTTCTTTTTCGTTCTTTGTCGCGGGGCGCCCTTTGACATAAGAGCATGGGATGGCTGGGAACATCTTCTCGCTTGTGGGGTTGAAAACGGGGGTCTTCACTGCACTATTTTTGAAATCTGACAAGACCGGTGCTGCGGATTTGATTCCGCGCGAAGAGAAAAAAAGATCAGGGGGTCGGGAGTTCCGGCAGGTCCCATGCGGGGATCAGACCTCCTGGCAGGACATCGTAATATTTCCAGCCGGCACCCTGGGAGTAGGCAAGCAGGATCTTCCGGAACTGGGCATCGGTTCCCATGACCCTGAGGTTCTGGATCTTTGTGCCGTACTGCCGGGTCAGGCCTACAGCGTCCAGGACCGGCGCCCGCGAGCTGATGACCTGCACGAGCAGGACCCGGTCCCTGCGGATCGCCACGATGTCGACCGGGATGCCGGAGCAGATGATCCGGGCGGGCTCGTACTTCCAGTCCCCGAGGAGATTCATGGCCCGGTACACGATCCCGCTCGATCTCAGGTAGGTGCTGATGGTCTCTTCGGGATCACTGGTACGGCTCCCCCCGGTACCGGGGGGTGTTGTCCCGGCCGTGCACGGGGCGATACCCGCCCGGGTGCTGATGCTCCCGGCGTTCACCTTCCTGTGTTCAACAACGGTTCCCTGAACGGGAATGCTCTTCCCGCTCCTTTCCCGGGCTGCAGGAACTGCCACCCTGGAGTTTCTTTGCGTCTTGCTAATTTCTGCCATATTTTCATAACTTCAACTCTCCGATAACGGGACTTTCTGCAGGAGCGTCCGCTCGCCATGTCAGAATACCCAAGCCTTCCGGGGCCATGCATACGGGTTCCTGCCGAGCGTGGCCGGGCAGATCCTCCGTACCGTCAGGCCGGTGGCCGGGAATAAAGCCGGTTTGCAGCCGTTTCTGCAGTCACATCCCAAAGTTTCCGTTCCGGGATGGTCTGTGCTTCGATGCATACCCACAATGGTTCACCCGGTGTTGCGTTGTATCCGGTGAGGCATTGTGATTATTGAGAAATTATCATATTTTTATTTAAATATATACGATGGAATGGGTTAGATGAATAGTGTGTCATGAAGAATTATCTTTTAAGGTGTAAAATATTTGAATACATGAACTGAATTACCTGCCGTGACTTGATAGTTGGTTTTATAATCTCAGTGGTGGACATTTGTTTGGTGACATATGACTAATATTGATCCTTCTAGTTCAGAAATTTTTAATTATCCCACCGTTAAGCAAGTCATTTTTCAAATAAAATACCCCAATTTATTTTATATTGGAGATAAAATAGGCGAAATTCAAATGAGAATTATCAAAGAATTTCCAGAATCATCACTTTTCTTTACGAGTCCTTCGTTTTATATGAATATTGGTCCAAAAGGAAAATTTGAGGAAGTTAAAGGAGAAGATGAAGATCAAGGTAGAAAAGTTTGGCAATTCATCTCCCCAAAAAAATATCAAATGGAAATTACAAGTGATTCTCTCTCAATTACATCTGATTATCATAAATCATATAACAATCCTTCATCTGACACACGTTTTAGGGATATTATTGATTTTGTATTGAAACCTTTTTTCGAAATAACAAAAATTCCTGTCATAAAACGTGTAGGGCTTCGTTACATTGATCATTGTCCTATAAAGTCAAAAGATAATAAGACTTTCAAAAAATATTACGATAGCACTTTCCCCCTTGATAAATTTGATATTAGTGATGCAGAGCTTATGCATTTTAGAATTTTAACAAAAAAGAATGGGTTTTCTCTTAATTATATGGAAACGTTACAACCCGTTGAAGATGAATATAAATTAATTATGGATTTTGATGGATTTTCAGTAAATATTAATTCCGAAGAAATTTTGTCCGTGACCGATAATTTGCATGATCTAATATCCGTAGAATACCATAGTAGGATAAAGCGACCTTTGTTGCATTACATGAAAACAAAGGAGTTAAAGTAGTCTTATGATCAACAAATCCGAATATCCTCCTTCAAATATAATGTTTGAAGATCTTACTTCAGGGTATAGTCCAAAAAAACACAAAATTATTACATATCCCTTTGAAAATTTTATTGTAAAGGTGTTGGTAACTGAAAAAGGTGAATTTGCGGGTATCCAAGAAATAAAGGAAATTAAGAGAGATTTTCTCACCTATAAACAAAAACTGGGATTAAGTAAAAGTGATCTCGCTGATGAGTTCTACCGTGAATAGGTGAACTATCAATGTTTTATCAAACTGACCATGATAAAGCATTACGTTTTGGGGATGTAATATCCGGTTTTTTTAATGCGATCCCCTCTATAAAAGACCCTACTTTGCCTTTTGATAATAATAATTATAAATTAGATATTGGGATCCCACAATATTATACGATAATGTCACCTTGTTGTTCTATCGGAGATAAAGTGATATCGCTATCCCCGTTGATTCAATTAAGACCCGCCTTTTTTTCAAATCCGTATTTCACAGAAGATTTCACACGAATAAACCGAATAGTCTCACCAGAGAAAAGATTCCCTCCAGAAGTATGGGATGGTCAATTGCCTCTAGAAAAAAAACAAATTGAATTAGAGAAAGGACCAACATATACCATATTAGAGTCTTTTGTTTATGACAGAGATCCTTTATTAAAAAAGTACGATCTCTCTTATAAAAATGGGGCAAAGTATTCATGTGAACATTATATGATAGATTTTCGTTTTTCCTTTCGAGTGAATTGTGATAAAATAATCCGGCCTGATCAATCACCTCTTGATACAAAAAAGTTACAATTAACTCCAGCATCTCGGAAAGAATTACGCCATAAAATTGCATTTTTTTATGGTAGAGTTCCTGATGAGGATTCCGAATTTGTAGATGAATAAAATTCTTATTTGGCTAATGCTTATTGACACGGATTGAAAATGTGGTGAGCGTTTAACTTGTCCTCCTGTTTCAATTCTGCTTAATATGTTCCCTACTGATCAGTATCTCTGATTTTGTAGCAAAGATCTGTCCGGGCGAAGATTATCATATAACAATGTTTTTTCATCAATTTTTTTGTAACAACATCCATATTTTAGATAATTTCTTTAAGGTTCTCCCCCCCCCTCCCCAAATCCAACGCATGGGGGGGGCTCCCTCATTTCAAAAAACAAAGAGGGGGGAGGTCCCCGGGAGACCCCCCTCCTCAAAACTGGTATTGCACACGTATTGCACACCCGAATGAGTGCCTGATTTTGCCGGCTTCCGCCGGTGGCGATCCTGGAAGGGCTACCCGATTCTGATCAGGGGGGGTCCGTCTGGCCTGAGGGGGTGGGGGGGTCTCCCGCATACCCCCCCCGTACCTGGTGAGGGGGGTTGGACCGGTTTTGAAACCAAAGGGAGGGGGGGTTGGCCGGGGACCCCCCCCGTTTTTTTCGTGCCGGACTCGCGGTTTTGGGCAGGGGAATGCCTGTCGCACCCGGCAATCCCTTGTGCAAAGTGAGAACGGGGGATATGATCTCAAAAACTATACCCTTAAGAGGAGGCACGGAGTACCTGTCATTCAGGTATATCCATGACGGGAAAAGCCAAAACCCCTTCAAAAAAGCCATCGGAACCGGAATCCCCCTGCGGGAGCAATTGCCCGGATTTTGCAGAAAAGATCTGTCCCGGCGAGGACAGCGGGTGTGCCATCTACTGGCGGTTTACCCAGGGCCTTACGTAATAAAACAGGACCCGCCTCCATCTCATTTTAGGAAAGAACGGGGGCCGGGCGTTTCTGGTGAATACCTGTTTTACTGGAACGCGAGCCAGAGAAAGTATATCCCGATGATAACTATGATCACCCCGATGATCTTGTCGAAAACCTCGCCGCTGATCCGGGCCTTGTCCTTGATGGTCTTTCCCAGTGCGCCGCCAAGGGAGCTGATTACGATCAGGGGAATGGCAAGCCCGACAGCATAGACAAGCATGGTGAACAATCCCTGGACTGCCGTCTGGTACAGGGCGATGTAGGTCAGGACGATGAGCAGCATCGGGGCTCCCCGGCCCACCGTGATTGCGCCAAACGAGAGCCCCAGCAGGAATGCCCCCGTTACCGTGTAGGACATGGGTACCTTAAAAAAATTAAAAATGCTCTTGATCGGCGGCTTGTACACCTGGAGGAGCTGGAGCCCCATGAGGATCATCAGCACGCCGCCGATCCCCCACGCGATCGCACTGTTGAGGAAGAGCAGGTAGTGGCCGATGAACCCGGCAAGAAGGCCGAGCGGCAGGAGCACGAGGACGGTCCCGGCGCAGAACGAGAGGGTCAGTCTGAGAATATTTGCAAGCGAGAGCTGCGTCTTCCCGCTCGTAAGGTAGCCGATGAGTCCCAGGCAGAGCACGCTGTTGCACGGGCAGATGCCGGCAATAAGGCCGAAAACAAAGATCCCGAGAATCGTGGGGTCGAACGCGGCCATCATGGTAACAATTCGCTTTTCGGGAAAAAAGGATTTGGAAATATACCCGGGGATGGATCCGCCTGCTTTGGAAAAATGACGGCCCGGAGACCTGTATCTCAACATCTAAATAATAATCCGCTCACATCCCTCTCCATGGCAAACATTGCGTACTTCGAGATCCCGGCCGACAATGTTGACCGGGCAAAGCATTTCTACAAGAACCTCCTCGGGTGGAAGATCGAACCGTCCCAGGGCGCGTCCATGGACCGGGAGAAGCTGGCATCGATAGAGTACCAGGATATCATCACCGGCGAAGCCCGGGAAGGCACGATGAACATGGGCGGGATGTACAAGCGGCAGATGAACGAACTCATCAAAAGCTACGTGATGGTCGACGATCTTGACAAGGTTCTGGCGAACGTGACCAAGCTGGGCGGCAAAATCGTGATGCCAAAGGAAGATATCAAAGGCGTAGGGCAGGTGGCCATCATCCAGGATACCGAAGGAAACGGCATTGGTCTCTGGAAGCCGGGGATGCCCTAGATCCCGCCGTGAAAAACGACCCGGTGTACAATCACCGGCAGACCGATAGATCGGATGATGTGCCGCGTGGGCACAAACCCCCGGGCACTCTGTGATGGGAGACGTTATTGGTCAGCTGCCCGATGTGCCGGGCCGGTACCTTTCATGAGCCTCCGGGCTGCCGCAACGGCTTCCTCTGCACCCGGTGCGCCGGCATCCGCCCCGATCCGCTGCCAGAGGCCGGGGACGAGCAGGAACGGGTATCCCCCGACGATGATCCTGGTCTTCGCGGTTGCCGGGTCGGCCCGGAGCGATCGGATGAGGTAGTGAAGCTCGGGAAGGCGGGAAGGCAGGGTAACGGAGAGGGCAAGGATGCCGGCGTTCTCGTCCCTGACTGCGCCGGCAATGTACGGGGCCGGCGTGTTTGCCCCGATATAGTGGACATCCCATCCGTCCATCCTGAAAAAATCCGCAACCATGCGGATCCCGATCTCGTGGAGTTCCTCCCCTACGCAGGCAGCAACCACAGTCCGGTTCTTTCGGCCTGCCTTTGTGGGAGCGGGGACCTGGTCCTGGAGCCGTCCCATGAGCCGGAGGATGGCTGCCGAGATGTAGTGTTCCCGGTCAACGCCCGCCTCGTTCGCCTGCCAGAGCCTGCCCGTCTCCACGAGCACCGGCTGGAAGATGGTGCGGTAGATCCCGGCAACCTGCCGGCCCGCCTTCAGTTCGCCATCGGTGATCTCTTCTGCCTGGTTTTTATTCCCTGCGAGAAGAGCATCGAGGAATGCCCGGGCGGCCGGTGACAGGGGCGTTTCTGCAAGGCGAAAGAGATCTGATTTTCCTGGCCCGGCTTTCAGGGCTGCAAGCGTTTTCCGGATGAACCGTGCAGCGCTATCGCGATGGTCGGGGTGCAGTTCTTCGGCAAGGACCGGGGCAAGCGTTTTGAGGCACGATTCTGTGAACCCTTCCGGGAACCGGCGGGCAGCCTGGCGTTCCTCTGCCCTGAGGCTGTAATCGATGAGAAAGGCCGGGCTGCCGGCGGCAAGCGATTCCTGGAGGTTTGCGATGAGGTCCATGAATTCTGCCCGGATCTCTTTTTTCCGGTTAGGGCTCAGATCGCGCCAGACCACGGCGTGCGCTGTGCTGTACCGGTCCAGCGCTTTTCCGGCAAGTCCGTCCCGGTCAAGACCGACCGGCTGGTATACTGGGGATCCTTTCGTGTCCATCAGGTCTTCTGCCTCCGGTTGTTAAGAGAGAGAATTCAACTGAAGGGATATCAGGCTTTGCCTGTTACTTCGCAACAATCGAGCGCATCAGCAGCATCACGCCGGGTTTTGCCGGTTTTTTCGGTGGGGGCATCCCGAACCCCCCCATCCCTGGCATCGGCGCTTCGAACATCTCCCGGTTCAGCCGTTCGTTCAGCTCGTCGAAGATCCGCTTGTAGGCCGTGCAGTGGGGATCAACCCCGTCGAGCGATCCCCCCGAGGGTGCGATCGCATTGTAGGGACAGCCGCCCCGGCAGTACCGGATGTGCGAACAGTCTTTGCAGGCCGTATTCACATACTCTGCAAACGCCGTCATGCGCCGGCCGGGCTCAGATCCCATCAGCTGCTCCATCGTCGGCTTGTCCCGCACGTGCCCCATCACCCACTCGGGCATTCCCACGAAACGGTAGCAGGGATAGATGCTCCCGTCGGGTCCCACGGCAAACGTGCTGCCCATGCAGTCCACGAACGTGCAGACCGATCCCCGGCGGGTGAAGACGCACCGGCAGAGGTCGTTGATGTTCATCACTTCGACAGTGCCGATGTTGTCGAGCGCCTTGTCGAGCAGGAAGACGAGGAGCTCCCCGTACTCCGCCGGCTCAAGCGCCCACTCCTTCGGGTTCTCGGACCGGAGCGACGGCAGGGCCGGGTGGAGTTTCAGGACAAAGCCCTTCTCCTTGAAAAACGCGAAGATCTCTTCTTTGTGCTTCACCGATTTGTTGGTGAACGTGCAGATGAACCGGACCGAGAGACCGGCGGCCTTTGCGATCTCGTACCCTTTCATCGTCCTCTCATAGTACCCGTCCCCCCGCTGCGAATCGGTAATCTCCTCGGGACCATCGATGGAAGAGCCGATCGGGACCTGGTATTCTGCAAGTACTTCGGCAATCTCCGGCGTCATCCGCCAGAGGTTGGTCTGCATGGCAAACTCCGGCGTGAGATCCGCGAGTTCCCCCGAGAGCAGCGGGAGCGCCTGCCGGTAAAAGTCAGCCCCGGCAAGCAGCGGCTCGCCCCCGTGGAACGTGAATGTCACCCGGTCCTTCCGGAACTCCCTGAGCCACTCAACGATATCCCTGACGGTATCGATGGTCATGATCGGCGATCCCTCTTCCGAGCTCCAGCAGTACTTGCACCGGCCGGGGCATCCCAGCGTCGGGATGATCATGATGTGGAAGGGGTTCTTCATACTTCTCCTGTTTCTCCTGTCAGGGTAAGAGGATTACGAAACAAAAAAGCCGGGGCTGTCGAGAACCGGTCCTGATTTTTACGGATTACGAAAAAAGAAAAAAATTTGGTGGGGATTCGTGCTTACCTTGCGGGGATGATGAGCGAGCGCTCGCCGGCGGGCATGAACTCGCGGATCGCACCGCGTGCAAACTCGCGCCTGGGTTCGGAGAAGTCGAACTTGAGCGAGGGGTCTGCGAAACAGATCTTGATCAGCGGGGACAGAACCCATGCGTCCTGGCGTCCATAGTGGGCGGCGGATGCAATGGCTGCGTATTCTCCCTGGTGCCCGACGTTCATTGCATAGTTCGGGTAGTTGGGTCCACGGAGTTCGCCGATACAACCTTCGTCGGGTCTGATCGACATTGAGTTCGCGGAACCGCACTGGTCCTGCAGGTCGTAGCCGAAGAAGCCGAGACGTGACCAGCCTTCCTTGTGGGCGAGCATGGACATGTACCAGCCGTTCAGGCCAGCGTTCGAGTTTGCAGTTGCAAGTGAACAGGAGATACCTGATGCTGCTGCAAGGACGGATGCACGCTGGGAACCGCCGAAGTGGCTCTCGAGGGTGGTGGGGTACTGTTCGTACTGTTCCATACCGTAGAGGGTAACCTCGGTTGCGATATCGTTGACGACTTCCTGGGTCTGCTTTGCCTTGCCGATGCCACCGTGCTTTGCCTTGATGTAGTCAAGACCATAGTAGCAGTAGTCATCGAGGATGTTGTCGGTGTATGCAGCGGTTGCATACTGGGTGAATCCGACACCACCGGACATGTAAGATCCGAGCCAGATCTGGTCGAAGAGCATTGCACCTGCACCGACGACTTCAAGGGTTGCCTTGACGGGGTCGTTGGGGTACTTGCGGTCGGCCTGGATCATGTCACCGAAGTGACCGAACTTGATGCCACCTGGCTCGTTCGGGCCACGTGCACGGCGTGCGGGCAGGATGTCTGCCATCTGGATAACACCGGCGTGCTTTGCTGCGAATGCGAGGTCAGCGACTGCTGCTTCGCCTGCGCACATGTGGTAGGCACCGATGAAGGACATACCGATCTGCATTGCAGACCACCGGGAGGTGGTTCCACCGTCGCAGGTCCTGCTGACGGTTGTCGGGATGTGGACTGCCTGGAACATCGACTTGCCGACTGCTGCCTTCAGGGCTGCTGCCGACTTTGCCGGGAAGAGCTTGTCGAGGTTGAGGAGGAACTGGGGTTCGATGTCGTCTGCGACTTCATCGTCACCGGTAAAGATCTTGACGTAACAGTCGTCAACGAGTGACGGGTGGGTCTCGACCATGTGTTCCTGAACAACTGCGCCGCCGGGCATTGCGTGGTTGAGCACGTGGAGGTACTCGTTGATGGTTTCAGGAGTAACTTCCTTGCCGAGCCGCTTCTGGAGGGTGTTGTGGGCGAGGTCAAGACCTACGATGATGGTCCTGCGGATGTCGTCCCACATCTGCTGCATTGCAGCGTTGTTGACGAAGTGGAGGTCGTCGCCTTCTACAAAGACACCGGTGCCGCTGACCTCGTAGGTCATCAGCTGGCGCTGGCCGAGCGGGATACCGCCGAGGTGGCAGCGCTTGGGGTCGTAGCCGATGATACCGCGGTCCATCTCGACTTTCTTGCCGGCCTTCATGAATTCGACTTTGCGGGGGGACTGCTCAAGACCTTCGCGTCCGAAGACGGTCGAGGTTGCCTGGGGGTCCTCTGCAAACTTCTCCTTCATTGCCTTGAGGAAGAGCTTCTGGGTTCTCTCGATTTTTGCTGCTTTTGCCATAATTATGCCTCCTTGGGCATGAAGCCGTATTTCACACGGAGCGAGTGGATGCGCTGGATGTATTCAATTGCTTCTGCATCGTCGCGGTAGGCAGTTCCCACGAGTGAGTGGTAGATCGTGGTGTTTGCCTTGAGCCACTTGTTGTCCATGGGCTTGCCGACCTTGACTTCTGAGTCGAGGGGCTCACCGATCTGGTTCTTGACGTACTTGACAACGCCTGCCTTCTTGTCGAGGACACAGCGCTGGAGCATATCGAACATCATGCCGTTCTCGTCCAGACGGAGGGAGTGGCCGTGCACGGTTGCACCACGGATACCGCAGAGTGCGGGGTCGAAGAGCTCGGTGTTGACGAGGTCCTTTGCGTACTTCTCAAGGTCTCTCTCACGGCACTCGATGATCTGACGGCCGGACAGGGTACCTGGGTCAATGCCGCGGAAGCGGTATGCCTCGAGGTAGGACCTGAGGTAGGGCTGGCAGGGTGCGTTGTACATGGAGTCAGCGAACTGGATGTAGCGGACGCGGTCGCCGGCCTTTGCGCCGTCGGTCGGGGTGACCAGCTTGCGGACCGGACAGTTGGGCTCCTGCTGCTCAGCGAGCGGGGGGTGTGCACTCTTGTAGGCTGAGCCGGGTGCACGGTGTCCCATAATCAGGACAATATCCTTGTCGGTTACGTCCCGAAGCTTCGAGAGCTTGTGTGCCGGGTCCATTGCCTTGCGCCTGTTGTCAGCGACAATGCTCTGGCCTGCACAATACTGGGGTTTGTATGCCATTTTTTTATCACTCCTATAATTCTTTCTTTTTCAAGAGTTTCATTACTGACGAAATGACTTCTGCCATCTTCTCGCGGGTGGGGGTCTGACCCCGGGTGACACCGCTCACAATGGACATGACCGTACCTTTGGTACGGATCTTGTCCTGCGGCGGCATCACAACCGATGTCTTCACTCCCTCTTTGGCGAAATCCTCGTAATCCACCGGGGACTGGGAAACCACGATTGCCTTCACATCACAAGCCTGAAGGATAAAACGGACCTTGTGCACCACATGGGAACGTACGTTCCCGTGGTGGAGGATGGCAACCTTGTGCTTCTCAATCTGCACGATCTCCTTCGGAGTAAGCCCAAAATAAGCGCCGAGGACGGATCCACCGATCTTCGGTGCATCCGGCGGTACGCCACTTCCGGCATTCAGCACCAGCGTACTGATGCTGTATTCCACGCCCTGTTGTCTCAGACCTGAGGTGATATCGCACACCGGCTTTGTCACGTGGCGGCGTCCGGGAGACATCCCGACCACTATGACATCCGGGTACCGGCACTCGGAGATGGTGCCCCTCTGGGCAATCCCGCCTCCTTTACCCATGCCCATCGCCTCGCGGCAGTCAACAACCTGGGTTACTCGTCCAATCGGCATGATTATTTTATTCCCTGAAGAATTATCGGCTTGGACTTACTGCTTGGATCGACAAGTCCGAGCATATCTTTGTCCGCATTCGGGCCGTACTTGCAATAATCCACAAGAGACGGTTCGGTCTTCATGAACCTGCCTTCCTTGATACGGAAGGAAAAATCCGTGAATACCGGTTCGACTGCGGCTTGCAGTGCGGGGACGACCTCGCGGTTCTCAATCTCGAGAAGGACGGTGCCTACGTGAACCTGCAGTTCCAGTTCCTGGTCGCCGACATGGATCTTCTTCCTCATTGGATGAGGATTTGCAAGTCCTTTTGCCGGCCCGTAGGGAACCGTTGCGGGGAGGCGGGGCCCGTTGAGGACCATCCGCCGTACTCCTGCAACGCTGACTATTTTGTTCAGCAGGCGCTCCGTAGTCTCGGGATTCATCAGACGCTCTGAATCAATCCTGCACTGGGGGAACGTGGCTTCTGTCATTCGTATCCTTGACGGGCTTAGATACCCTTTGCAATTGCCTGCATCGGCTTCTTGAATGCGTCAAGCTGACCGAAGGTGTCCTGGTAGATCTTCGACGTGTGTTCTGGGCCGAACATCTGGGTACCTGCATCAAGTGCACAGGCTGCTACGATACAGGGGATACCTACACCGGCTGCATGCCTGGTCACGACGTGGTTACCGTTGAAGACACCGGGGCCGCCGCCACCGTAGATCGAGTGGCTGAAGAACGAGAACCCGACTGCGACACCCATTGCACGACCGAAGTCGGAGCCTGGGAGGCCGGTCTCGTGCTCGAGCAGGTCGTTGAAGTAGAGCAGGGTTGCTGAGACTGCCTGGGCGAAACGTCCGGCACCGCAGTTGACCATGGTTGCTGCAAGGGTACCTGCGGATGCGTAGGCATTCCAGAGCATGGGGTCTTTTGCTTCGTAGAAGATGAAGCCGCTCTTGCCCTTCTTGCCTGCCTTGATGACCTTGTCCTCAATGGCACGCTCGACGAGGCTCTGCACGACGGTACCGATGGTACCGGTCTTGCCGTTCTTCTTGACGAGGTCGCAGACGATGTTGTTTGCGTTGAGTCCCTGGTATGCGTAGAGAAGGAGCTGGGCGCGCTCGAACGGGCCGACTGCGTTACCCATCTCGAACTGTCCTGCCTGCTCGAAGGTTGCTGCAAGTGCTGCACCCTGGACTGCATTCCGGTGGGTCATCATGACCGCGTGGTTTGCCGGAACGTTACGGAGTGCGTAGCCGAGACCTTCGTTGTTCTGGGGGATGGACAGGATCGAGACGACGTTGCCGCCCTGCATGTCCATTGTCTGCGGGTAGGTACCCCAGACTGCTGCCTTGACGTAGGAACCGTCGAACATACCAACCTTGTACTGGTCGATGACCGCGTAGGTGGTTGCTGCTGCGACAACGGTGGATGCAACATCGTAGGTTGCTGCTGCATCGATACGTGCAGACGGGCACTCCACGAGGAGCATCTTGCCGCCACCGATCTTGGTGATCTTGGTGTTGTCGCCTGCCTCGACCTGGACCATGTCCTTGATCTTGGCTGAGATTGCGTCGGAGTCCTTGACACAGCTGCAGTTCATGCTGCGGCCGAGAATCTGGTTGGACTTTCCGCCGACCTTTCCGGTCTTGAGTGCGTCCTCAATACCTGCAAGGTTGACTGCTACGGTTCTCTTGGTGAGGTCGATGACCTGAAGTGCACCCTTGTTGGTCAGGGGGCTGATCTTGTCAAGAGTAACGTTGCTCTTTAAGAGCTTACCCTCATCGTCGTAGAGGTCGATTGTTTCTTTATATTTTGCCATTTGAATTCCTCCAAATTGTTCTTTAACCGCTATACAATACAGTCACTGAACGAGAGAGTGCCCTGTACAGGACACTGAAATGAATGAAAGTCGCTATTGCACGTCCCCTAAGATGGGACATTGAATAATTCCCAATTTCGCCATATAAGTATTCCTATTTTATCTCGGACAACGAATATATATTAATACAAAAATAATTATAAAAAAAGGAGCAATGTTCAAATATTACATAATTTCAGGGTTTCTTTTTTTTACGCAGTATTATTACTGCAACAGAAAGTAGAACTGATTGTTATTATTACATGGTGAAATTGATATTTTCAGATGCGCTCTGTATAAAAAAGATGGGGTCGGGGACATTGATTTCCCTGCACCGTAACCGATCTGCTGTGTGCGTGTTCCCTTTTTGGACCCGGCCGGAAATCCTGTTGCCTGGTATTTTTGTCACGGGAGATTCTCCCGTTTTCCATGAATACCGGTGTCGGAATTTCTTGTGTGAAATCGGTTCTGGCCGCTGATCTAAAAAGGGACGGGGAGTAGCATTGACTCCCTCATCAGCCGGTTATTTCTTGGACTCCGTAAGGGGGCTTGGACCGAGTTCTCGGATGGTTGAGACTACATCGGTGATGACCGCTCCCCACTTTGCACCTTCGGATGCCGATACAAAGGTCATCCTGAAGCGGCGGTCGTCGAGGCCGATGCTCTTCATTAAGCGCTTGACCATGAACATCCGCTTTGCAGCCTTGTAGTTCCCTTCGAGGTAGTGGCAGTCACCGAAGTGGCAGCCGGAGACGAGAACGCCGTCGGCGCCGTCGGCGAATGCCTTCAGGACGAAGAGTGCATCGATACGTCCCGTGCACATGACACGGACAATCCGGACATCCGGGGGGTACTGGATACGGCCACCGCCGGCAAGGTCAGCACCGGCATAGGAACACCAGTTGCAGACGATACCCTGGATCTTGGGCTGCCAGATACCCGGGCCCCTTTCGGGAATTGCGAAATTTCCTGGTGCAGACATTACTGCTCACCTCCGAGCAGGAAAGCGTCGATCTGAGCAACGATCTGAGGTGTGGTGAAGTGGTTCATCCAGATTGCACCGCCGGGGCAGAATCCACCGCAGGTACCGCAGCCTTTACACTTGGCTTCCGTGACCTGCATGACAGTCCTTCCGTCCTTCTCAACGAGCGCGAGGGCGCTGTAGGGGCAGAGGTTGACGCACATACCGCAGCCTGCACACTTCTCCTCGATACAGGTGGCGAAGTAGGGCTCAAGCTCGACTTCTCCCATGTGGATCGGGATGCTGGCTGCTGATGCTGCACCTTCTGCCGATGCTACGGTGTCAGGGATATCCTTGGGTCCCTGGCAGACACCGGCAAGGAAGACACCGGCTGTGGTGGTTCCGCACGGGTTCAGCTTCGGGTGGGCTTCAAGGAGCCATCCGTCCATGGAGCAGGAGACACCGAAGAGCTTCCGGGTCCGGTTGGTGTCTGCTGCAGGTTCGATTGCTGCTGCGAGCACCACGAGGTCGACTTCCACATCGACCGGGCGGTCGAGGAGTGTGTCGTCGGTCATGACATGGAGGTTCTTGGTCTTCTTGTCCTCGATGATGTTTGCGACACGGCCGCGGATGAACTTGGCACCTTCGTCCTGGATACGGTAGTAGAACTCTTCGTACATCTTACCGAAGGACCGGATATCCATGTAGAAGATGTAGGGGATGCATCCGGGGATCTTCTCGATGATCTGGTGGGCGTGTTTCAGCGAGTACATGCAGCAGAACCGGCTGCAGTATGGCTTGCCGGTGCCGGTGTTGTCACGGGACCCTGCACAGAGCACGAATGCGACTCTCTTGGGGGTCTCGCCATCGCTCGGGCGAACCAAGTGGCCACCGGTTGGGCCGGATGCACAGATCAGCCGCTCGAACTCAAGGCTTGAGATGACGTTCTCGTACCGCTTGTATCCCCATTCCTCTTTCTTCTCGATGGGGAAGATGTCGTACCCGGTTGCGAGGATGACCGTTCCGACCTTGACCTTGATGAACTCGTCCTTCATCTCGAGGTCGATTGCCCGCTTCTCGGGACCGCAGGCGGTCACGCAGATGCCGCACTTGACACAGGAGTTGAAGTCGATGGTGTAGATGAGGGGAACGACCTGCGGGTGGTTGACGTAGATGGCCTTCCTCGGTTTCATGCCGATTTCGAACTCGTTGGGCTTGACAACCGGGCAGGCAGTCTCACAGTCACCGCAGCCATTGCAGCCGCCGCCGACAATACCTTTGGCTTCGGCTTCCTTGGGGGTCATTACACCGCGGGCTTTCTTGCGGATGGTGACATCGAAGTTACCGATGTAGCCTTCGACTTCATGAACCTCGGACCAGGTCATGAGATCGATATTCGGGCTCCTTCCGACATCCACCATTTTGGGTGTAAGGATACACTGCGAACAGTCGAGGGTCGGGAAGGTCTTGTCGAGCTGGGACATGCGTCCGCCGATGCTCATGTCTTTTTCGATCAGGTAGGTCTTGATCCCTGCAGCAGCAAGGTCAAGGGCTGCCTGCATACCGGCAACACCGGCACCGACAACCATTGCGGTCTTCTCAACCGGCACTGACTTCGGGAAGAGATCTTCGAGGAGTGTTGCCTTTGCAACGGCAATCTTGATGGCATCTATTGCCTTGTCAGTTGATCCAACGCGGTCGTGCATGTGCACCCATGAGTTCTGGTCACGGATGTTTGCCATCTCGAACCGGAACGGGTTCAGGCCGCCATCCTTGGTGGCCGTCCTGAAGGTTGGCTCGTGGAGACGCGGGGTGCAGGCAGCGACGACGACACCTGTCAGTTTGTGTTCCTTGATTGCCTTGTGAATGACGGTCTGCCCGGGCATCGAGCACATGTACTTGTAGTTGTCAACAAAGGCTACATTCGGGATGGTCTTTGAGGCATTCTGCACGGCATCGATATCCATTGAACCGGCGATGTTTGTACCGCAGTGGCAGATGAACACGCCGATACGTGCATCCTGCTTGGTGGTGCTGACGGCTGCCGCTGGTGCCTGCTTCTTGACTTCCTGTTTCACGGGAGCTACCTTCTTGGTGTCCTCTTTCTTGGACGGGGCTTTCTTGGTGGTTGCTTTCTTTTCTGCCATGGTTACCACCTCACAGCACCTTCTGCAGGAACGATTCGCAGCTGATACCATGGAGGTCCAGCCCGAGGTCCTGCGGGCTCATTCCCTGTGCGAGACCGAGGAGTTCAGCGAAGTGAAGAACCGGCAGGTTGTAGGTTACGCCGAATTTCTCCTGGATTTCGATCTGGCCGCGGTCGAACTGGAGCTGACAGAACGGGCAGATATCGGTGAGCGCATCCACCTTCTCTTCCTTTAAGTTGATCAGCTTCTCGTTGGTGATGTCGAGCGCGTGGACGATATCGTAACCACGGACACCGCCTCCTGCACCGCAGCACTGCATCTTGTTGCGGTACTCGACAGGAGTTGCACCAAGGGCTGAAACGAGTTCTTCCATCCAGGTCGGGTGCTCGGTGTTGAGCATGACTTCCTTCTCAAACTCGCGGTCCTTGTGGGGCTTGACCAGGTGGCAGCCGTAGTGAACGGCTATGCGTGCGCCGGTCAGCGGGTTCGTCACGCTGTCGCGGACTTTGTCGACACCGATGAACCTGTCGTTGTACAGGAGTTCGGCAGTGTGGTACACGTTGATGGTACCCTTGTATTCCATGTCGACTTCTTTTAAGACTTCGTTGACGTCGTCCCGGAGATCCTTGTTGTGCTTGAGCTTGTGGTTGACTTCCCAGATCGACTTGTAACAGCCGTTGCAGACAAGGGCGATGTCCATCTTCATCTGCTCGGCAAGGACGAGGTTCCGTGCTGCCATTGCATAGAAGACTTTGAGGTCGATCGAGCCGAACGCACCGGGTGCGGGGCAGCAGCTTGCTCCCTTCAGGGGAACGAGTTCTACGCCGAGTTTCTTCATCGCCTTGATGGAGGCGGATTCGACACCGGGGTACCGGTTCGGGGCAATGCATCCGAGATAGAATGCGAACTTGTGGTTTGCGCCTGCTTCAGACATGGTTTAGCCCTCCCTTTCTTTGACGATCCGGTCGGCTTCGGCCTTGAGCTTATAGTGGTCGATGATCTTCCGGATGCCGGGCATGTATTCGGTATACATGTGGGTGGTTGGCGGGTCGCGGGTCAGGCCGAGTTTCTCCCGGGCTGCGCGGTTTACGTCGTTGTTGGGCACGCCGTGTCCTGATGAGTAAATCGCCTGGACGGTCTTTAGGAAGTTGACCGGGACGATGTCGCGCTTGAACGCGAGGTTTCTCATGGACATGATGACATCGGTCGGGATGATGTCCCTCGGGCAGCGGTCCGAACAGCTGTAGCAGGTGGTGCAGAGCCAGAGATCCGGATCGGTGAGTGCTTCGTTCTCGAGCCCGAGAACTGCTCTTCTCATGAACTTGCGGATGCGGTAGGTGCTGCGGGGTGCAGACGGGCAGGAGCCGGTGCAGGTACCGCACTGGTAGCACATGTGGGCGATGGTGCGGGAGATGGCCTTCACGTTCTTGGTGAATTCAGGGTTTGAATCCTCGCGGAAGTATCTCTGGTCGTGGAGTTTCTTCTCCAGCGCTTCGGGGTATCCTTTTGTTCGTGCCATACTGCTCACGCCTTCTCCATCATCTTAATCGTGACCTGACCGGAGATCTCCTCTTTCACCTTGGATGTTCTCCTGGTGCAGAGTTTCTCACTGATCTTCTTGAACAGGTCGGTCTCTTTGCCCTTCACGTGGATACCGGTCCTGTTCAGGACGATGATATCCTCACCAGGGCATGCATTGATACAGGCGCCGCAGAGGATACAGTAATCCTTGTTGACGGCAATCTTCGCCTCGATGCTGTCGCGCTTCATGTCCGCGGCAGGGATCGGGCTTGGCAGGTAGATCGCGTTTGCCGGGCAGATCTCGGCACAGGTCGAGCATCCACCGGGGCATTTCTCTGCATGGAACTCGATGTCGCCTTCAAAAATCTTCTCGACTGTGATTGCCTCGGTCGGGCAGTTCTTGGAACACCACGTGCAGGTGCAGCAGTTGTCCTTGACAATGCTGACTTTCCCGTCGATCTTGTCGGAAATTATCTCGCGTTCAACGGTGATGCACTCTTCTGGGCAGGCCTCTACGCACACCTTGCAGGCGTCGCACTTGGTCTCGTCCCAGATAACGTCACCCTCGACTTTACCGGACTCAGCGCTGAATTCCTTGTGCTTGACGACGATTGCGGGGCAGAGTGCACCACAGAGGCCACACAGGGAACATTTTTCCTTGTCGACAGTAAAGGTTGTCTTCTTCTTCATTGCGGCTGCTTTGGGCTTTCCGCCTGCAACCGGTCCCTTGTAGGTTCCTTCGTAGGCAGGGACGTTGCGGTCAATGGCGTCACGGGGGCAGACCTCTTCACAGATCGTGCACTTGACGCATTTCTCGTCATTGATCTCCGCCTTCATATCATATTGCGGGAACCCTTCCTTCTCAAGGATCGGGAGTCTCTCCTGTCCGTCCACCTTCAATGTCAGAGCATTGAACGGGCACATGATGACGCAGACACCACAATATGAACACTTGGTCTCGTCTACATCAATAGGGGCAGCGTAATTGATTGCGCCACGCCTTGCCGCACCGACAAGTCCGAGAACGATTGCCTCCTCAGGACATGCCTCGACACATATACCGCATCCCGTGCAGGTTTCTGCATTGAGAATAAGGTCGCTAACGTTCTGCAGGAGTTTCTGCTCCATTACGACGTTAACTCCATCCTTCTTTTTAGAAAACTTTGGAAACAATGCCATGAAATAACCCTCACGTGGTTTTTATTGTACCTTTGCTGCCGTTCCGGATTCCCGTGAACCTGCAAGCCTGATAACACCGTATGGACATGCCAGAACACAAACACCGCACCCGGCGCAGAGTTCACCCTTGAAGTCCAGGATTATGGATTTTCCATTCCTGACCTGGTAGATCTTGTCTGTTGAAACAGGATCCACCGTGTGAAGCTCTAATGCGTCCACAGGACATGCAACCACACAATTATTACAGCCAGTACAACGTTCCATGTTTATGTGCACTGCAAATGCCATTCAGCTTTTCACGCACCAGCTATGATCGATTACTAAAAATCGACTAACAAAAAGTGGTAGAAGAATGTAGATAAATGTTCTGAAATTTATCGTAAAAAACAGGCAATTTATTGAAGTTTTTTAATTTTAGTTTATATACTGTTTATAAAGATTAACCAGATCTACTATACTTTTTCAGGGGTTTTTCATGCGCTCCATTCCTTCTGAATCAAATTAGAAAATTTATTCAACCACCATCATGGTACCTTTGTAGTACCGGAGGTTATTTCATGGAAATCAATGGTGTTACAATTGACGATACCTACGCAGAGGCATTCCCTACCTGGGTCTGCCGCATCATCATCACTGCGGTGACCAAGGAATGGGCAAAGAAAGCAGCAACCGAGGCAACGGGATTTGCCACATCCGCGATCGGCTGCCCGTGCGAGGCAGGAATTGAAGGGTACCTTCAGGCAAATGAGACCCCCGACGGACGACCCGGTGTCTCTATCCTGATCTGTGCCAGCAAGAAGAAACTGAAAGAGCAGGTAGTTGAGCGCCTTGCGGAATGCGTCCTGACTGCACCCACGACCGCGGTCTTCAACGGCATCACGAATGCCGAAGAAAAGATACCGGTCAAGCTCCACTTCTTCGGCGATGGTTACGAGTACCAGAAGGAAGTTGGTGGCCGCAAGTGCTGGGTCATCCCGATCATGAACGGCGAGTATGTTGGCGAGGAAGAGTTCGGTATCGTCAAGGGCGTTGCCGGTGGCAACTTCTTCATCATGGGCGAGAACCAGATGGCAGCACTCGTTGGCGCAGAGGCAGCAATCGAGGCAATTGATGCCGTTCCCGGTGTCATCACCAGCTTCCCCGGCGGGGTTGTCGCAAGCGGATCCAAGGTTGGCAGCTTAAAGTACAAGTTCATGCCGGCATCCACCAACGAGAAGTACTGCCCGACCCTGCGCGAGAAAGTCCCGGATACCAAGATTCCCGCAGGCGTCAAGGCTGTGTACGAAATCGTCATCGACGGCATCGATGAGAAGTCCGTTGCAGCTGCAATGGCTGCCGGTGTCAGGGCCGCTGTCACGGTGCCCGGTGTCAAGTTCATCTCTGCCGGAAACTTTGGCGGAACCCTCGGACCTTTCAAGATTGACCTTCACAAGGTCCTCTAACTCTTTTTACAGAAAATTTTCTTTCACTTATCGATCTCTATAAATATTTTATTGCCGATAATCTTGTTAACGAAATTTTCGGCGATAACATGATCACCCTGAATCCAGACGAAGTCAGACAGCGGTTCGGACCGCTTTTTTCCCAGAAGTTTCTCGTGATGGTGGATGAAAAAGCCGGCATTGCAGAGATCCTTGAGCAGTGCAGGGCACGGGGCCCTATCGAATGGGATGCGATGAACCGGCGCCGGGCCGGTGGGGCCGTTATCGGAGTTGAAGTGGAAGGGACCGGTATGACAATGCATGCCCGTCTGGGAAAGCACCCGGTGAATTTTGGCGCTGCAGCAGGATCGATTGGCGGCCAGGCCCTCGAATCAGTGGAGGTCAATGGTGACGAGGTGATAACCACCTGGTCCGGTATCGCCGGTGCGGGGGTAGGTATCGCAGCATGCCTCCCCCAGGCACCTGGTGTTCTCCGGGCGGAGTATCCCTCGGAAGAAGATCTGAAAGTAGGTGGTGGCCGCACCAACCATGTCCGGATTGTATCCCCGCGGTACGAGAAGATCTGTATCGGCATCGATGATACTGATACCAAGACTGAAGGCGCAACCTGGGTGATGGCCCTGAAATGTGCGGGGGCATGCGCCATTGACGGTGTGGAATTCCTCAATATGCGTCTCATCCAGCTCAATCCTGAAGTTCCGCACAAGACCACCAACTGTGTCAGCTCTGCCCTGAACTTTGCAGTCAGGCCCGGAAAGGTTGATGAACTGCTTGAGTTTGTCCGGTTGTTTGTTGAGAAGAATACATTCTCAAAGGATACCGGTATTGCCGTGTACCGGGGAATTTTTGGATCTGCCGAATCGCCTGCGCATAAAATGGTGAAGACCGAGATCATGACCCTCGATCAGGCAGAGCAGGAAGCAAAAAGCCATGGTGTCGTCTTCATCGATCACAATGGCCGCAAGGGACGCATCGGGGCTTTCGGGGCCGTACTCTGGGGATGCAAAGGAACTGAGGCGGCAGGGCTGTATGATGAACATCTCTGAACCCTACGTGATCCACTACCCGAAGATCGTTGCAGTGGCTGATGAATCCGGGGAGAACGTGGAACTGGTGGAATTTTTCGATTGCATCGGCGGCGCCATGTGGGCACAGCACCACTATGCCCAGAGTCCTATCATCCGGGATGTCCGGTGCGTGGGGTCAACAACGCGGTACCGAATCAGTCCCGGTTCAGTGAACCTTGCCCTGGAAGGATCGCGGTTCCCGGCAGGCATATCGGCCTGCACGGTTGATCCGGACGAGATTGCCATAACGTATATAGGCATGGGTGGCGGGGGAGTGGGGGCCGCAGCCTGCCGTTCGGATGCAAAGGGAGTACTGCGGAGCAGGAGTGATCCGGCCGGGGGGGGACGGGTTGCAGGAGCCACGCTCTGGCTCCCCCGCATGCAGCGCGTACTCATTGGCGTGGACGATACCGATACGCCGGAAGAAGGGGCGACCTGGACCCTGGTCCACAATATTGCCAGAGCTGCTGAAGATGAGAAGAGCGTGTACCTGTCGCACACGATTGTCCAGCTCTACCCGGTCCCCTACCGGACCAAGAATTGTGTGGGTCTTGTTGCAGAGTTTGCAACCTCGGATCCCAAGGGGCTCGTCCGAAGATTCCATGCCCTTCTTGAAAAATATACTCTCTCAAAAAAGACCGGCATGGCCGTATATACGGGTTTTTCCCCCTCAGAAGATCTGCTTGCTTTTGGAAGGAAAGTCAAACGCGGGGAAGTGGCGTCTGGCCTTCTTGAATCCCTGAACGACAACCATCTTGAGATCGTCATGAATGGCCGGGGGATCATCGGGGCGGTTGCCGCGATCCCGTTCTACACGAATTACAAAGAGGCGCTGGAGTTATGCACTGGAACGACCTGAAAGCCGAGCTGCTTGCCATCGGATCAGCCCGCCTGACCGGAGAACCCGCAGAAGAGTATATCGCACGGTCCGCAGCCGGTCCGGGTGCCGGGGGATCCGGGGCGGTATTCTTTGCCATGGGCAGCCACCGTGTGAAATTCGGCCTGAATCCCAAGAGCGTAATCGAGATTGTTCACCGGGGTGGTGGGGTGGCTGACCTGTATTACGGGGGAAAGCTGATCCCGGGAAAACTGCTGGAACCCGGTTGTCACTGTCCTGACCAGGCATTCATCACCGTCACCGGCAGCTGCATCTTCAGGTGCCGTTATTGTCCGGTTCCTCTGCAGGGTGGGAAACGCAAGACCATTGAAGAGATTATGGATCTGGTTGAATCGGTGCGGCACCGGATCAGTGCTATCTCTTTAACGAGCGGCGTGCTCTCGACTGTTGAAGAAGAGGAAGCCTACGTGCTTGAGGTGATCAAGCGTCTTGGTTTCTTTGGCATCCCCATGGGGATATCCATTTACCCTACTGACCAGACACCGGATCGGCTCAGGGAACTTGGCGTACGGGAAGTGAAATTCAATCTGGAAGCCGCAACGCCGGAACTGTTCAAGATCATGTGCCCGGGGCTGGATTATGATCAGATCTGGCGGGCTCTCGACCGGTCCGTTGTACTGTTCGGCCGGGGCCGTGTCTTCTCCAATGTCCTGATCGGCCTTGGCGAAACCGATGAAGAACTGGCGACCTGTATCCGGAACCTCGCCGATCACGGGGTGATCCCCGTTCTTCGGCCGCTCAATCCGGTCGCCGGCATGACCGGTACTCCCCGGCCGTCTGCTGACCGGTTGAAACGCATGTTTGAGATCCATAAACAAGCCCTGGAAGAGGCCCATCTCGATCCGCGCCAGGCCCTCACCATGTGTACGAACTGTGCAGGCTGCGACCTGGTGCCCGGGAGGGACGAATGAAAGGACTTGAAGCCATTTCCGATGCGCTTTGCCGGTACACGGACCGCCAGTATACAGTCCCGGGTTTTCCGGTCACGGATCTCGGCAGGCTGACCGGTGCGGAGATGGTGATAAACGAAAAGACCGCACTCGAATATGCCCTGGGCGATTCGTTGTCCGGCAGGAGATCTGCGGTTATCATCAAGAACGTCGGGGTCAATGCCTGTGCCGATCCCCTGCTCCAGGCTGCTGCCCAGGGACTTATCGCGGGAGTCGTGCTCGTTGCCGGGGATGATCCCGATGCCGAGGGATCACAGACCTCCCAGGACTCCCGGTATTACGGGGAACTTGCAGAACTTCCGGTGATCGAACCGGACGAAACCACCTGTTATACCGGCGTGGAGACGGCCCTGCGGGCATCGGAGCAGTTTTCCCGGGTTGCCCTGCTCCGTCTTACCCCGGCTATTCTGGATGCAGAAGTACAATCCGATATTGTTCCGCGGCAGGATCAGAAAGGACGCCTCTCTCCGCGGACGTGGACCATGAACGGACGGGTGACCGCGGCCGAGGAATTATACCGCACGATGTTTGCCTGGTCCGATGAGTCTTCCCTCAATCGCTGGGGAGGTGAACCGCTGGGTGCAGGCCCGGCGCCCGGAAACACCCGGATCGTAACGGTCCACCCCCTCCCCTCACGGGCCGCCCGGATGCAGACGGTCAACGAGTTCGGGAGAACATTTGTCCGGGATCATCGCGGGCTTCAGCCCCCCGTGCCCCAAAAACGCCCCCAGGCAATGGAAGACCGGGGGTTTTACCGGACGTTCTGTCCCAACTGCCCGTTCAAGGGTATGCTGGACATCCTCAAAGTGCGGGACATGAAGATGATCTGCGATGCGGGATGCTCGGTCCTGGGGATGACACCCCCCTACGAACTGGGTATTGCAAGTTACGGCATGGGTGCGAGTGTTGCTGTTGCTGCAAGGAGCACAAAGGTGGCTCTCATCGGGGATTATGCCCTCCTGCACTCCGGCCTGAATGCGCTTATCGATGTGTACGAGAAGGCTCTCCCCCTCTTGTGCATCGTAATGAAGAACGATTGTACGGCAATGACCGGCAAGCAATCCACCTACAATCCGATCCCGTACCTCCGGTGGGCAGACCCGGTCATCTGCAGGGCGGAGGATGTTGAGACTCTGGAACGCGAACTTGTGGTCCGGGACAGGCCCCGGACCGTAATTGTTGAAGGAACCTGTCCTGAGGGATGCAGTCATGAAACCGTGGAATGTTGAGATCTGTGACGTAACGCTGAGAGATGGCGAACAGACCCCGGGGGTGTCATTTTCCTGCGAGGAGAAGGTGGATATCGCCCGGAGTCTGGATGCCATCGGCATCGAGGTCATCGAAGCCGGTTTCCCGGCAGTCTCCCCCAATGAAAAGCAATGCGTAAAGACCATTGCAAACCTGGGGCTTGATGCCCGGATCTGCGGTTTTTCCCGCGCCCGGGAGCCGGATATCCAGGCAGCCATCGACTGCGGTGTCGATATGGTGAGTATCTTCATCCCTACTTCGGAACTCCATGTCAGGCTCAAGTTCAAAAAACCCCGTGAACAGGTGCTCGAGGATTCTCTCCGGATGATCGATTTTGCCCGGGACCACGGGGTGCAGGTCCGGTTTGCTGCAGAAGATGCGTCCCGGACCGATCTTCCCTTCCTCAAGGAAGTTTATCGCCGTGCCTCCGATCATGGGGCGGTCCTGCTCAGTTTTGCCGATACGGTTGGATGCCTGATCCCGACCGAGATGCAGCGAATCATGACCGATCTCGTAGCATCGGTGGATCGCCCGTTCTGCGCCCACTGCCACAACGACATGGGATGTGCTGTTGCAAATACCCTCACCGCTGCCGAGGCCGGTGCGTTCCAGCTTCATACTACCGTGAACGGGATTGGGGAACGGTCGGGAAATGCATCGCTTGAGGAAGTGCTGGTGGCTCTCCGGATGAAGGGCGGGATCGACCGATACGATCTGTCTGGCCTGACTGCATTGTCACACAAGGTGGAGAAATACTCCGGAATTGCCCTGCCCCGGAACAAACCCGTGACCGGCGAACTTGCGTTCTCCCACGAAAGCGGTATTCACATTGCAGCAATTCTTGAAGACCCGGCCACCTACGAGTACTTCCCTCCGGATCTTGTCGGGGGGGAACGCCGGTTCATCCTGGGAAAGCACACGGGCAAAAAAGCGCTTGAACATGTGGTTGCGTCCCTTGGCTGCGAACTCTCCGATAAACAGATCTGCCGGGTGCTCGATCTGGTCAAGGACCATTCCGAACACAAGTGCAACATAACCCCGGATGTCCTGCGCCGTCTGATCCGGAAAGCACAGGAGACCGAATCATGAGTTCCCTGTCCGAGCGCATCCTGGGAGCCCCGGCCGGCGAATACGTTGACCGGAAGATCGACCGCGCCTATGCCTGTGATGGCACCGGCCTCCTGGCACTTGAGGCCTGGAGGAATATGGGCGCCAGCCACCTTGCCGATACAACGGAGCTTTCCATCATCTTCGACCATATTGCCCCGGCCAATAATTCAACAACCGCGACCCTCCAGCACGAGTTACGGGACTTTGCCAAGAGTTCGTTCATGAACTTCTATGACATCGGGAAGGGCATCTGCCATCAGCTGATGAGCGAAGGAGTTGTCCTGCCTGGAGAGATTGTTGTCGGGGCCGATTCGCACAGCGTCACCCTCGGGGCATTCGGTGCATTTGCCACCGGTGTCGGGGCAACCGATATGGCGGGAATCTGGCTCACCGGCGAAACCTGGTTCCGTGTCCCGGAATCGGCTGCGATCCACATTACCGGGAAATTTACCGGTGCCGCCGAGGCAAAGGATCTTGCGCTGGCGTATGTGGGAAAACTGGGGACCGATGGAGCTACGTACCAGGCTCTTGAGTTCGTGGGGGACGGAATGAAGAACCTCACCATGGACGATCGTCTCGTTCTTGCCAACCTCTCGGTCGAGGCCGGGGCAAAGGCCGGTCTCTGTTATGCGGATGAAATAACCGTGAGATACCTGAAGGAACAGGGGCATGATGTCATGCCGCAGGCAGTGGAACCCTGCACCTATGTGCAGGAACTCACATTCGATCTTGCGGATATTGTCCCGCTTGTTGCGGTTCCCCACCGTGTCGATACGGTAAAACCCGTGGAGCAGCTTGCCGGCCTCCCTGTCGACCAGGTCTTTGTCGGTACCTGCACGAACGGGCGGTACTCTGACCTGGAGCGCTTTGCCCGGATCGTCAAAGGCAGGAAGGTTGCGGTCAGGACGATCGTTGTTCCCGGATCAGCCGGGATCCTTGCAAAGGCAACGAGGACCGGTGTGCTTGCCGACATTCTTGAAGCGGGTTGTACGATCGGGACTCCCGGATGCGGCCCGTGCCTTGGCTACCATATGGGGGTCATCGGGGAAGGAGAAGTCTGCCTGTCGACCGCAAACCGGAATTTCCGGAACCGCATGGGTATCGGCGGGGAGATCTATCTCTCCTCGGTCTCCACTGCTGCTGCCAGTGCGCTTCAGGGTGAGATTACCGTTCCGGAGGTGGCCTGATGCAGGGTGAAGGGCATGCAGTCTGCCTGCCGGCAGATATCGATACCGACCTTGTCATTGCAGGGAGATACCTGAGGACCAAGGATCGATCGGTCTGGGCGTCCCACGTGTTCGAGGATCTCGATCCCGCCCTCGCCCCCAGGCTGAAAGGTGCCGTGATCGTTGCCGGAAAGAATTTCGGCTGCGGTTCATCCCGCGAACAGGCTACTCTTGCCCTCCGGGAGGCCGGAGTTGTTGCGGTTATTGCCCCCTCGTTTGCCCGGATCTTTTTCAGGAATGCCATCAATGTCGGTCTCCCGCTCATCGAATCCGATCTCACTTGTCGCGATGGCACAAAAGTTTCGTTCAATATTCGCGACGGCTGGGTGAATGCCGGTGGAATCCGATATACAATCCGTCCCCTCTCTCCCCGGATGCAGGAGATCCTCGCAGCCGGGGGCCTTGTTGAGTACTGGAGATCCCGCCAATGATCTTTCCCGAGCACTGCAAGCATGTTGGTCTTGCCACAACAAAACCCTGCGATGACAAGGTATACTTCCTGAGCCGCTACCTCCTCCGGGAAACTTCCGAAGGAACCGATGTGTTGAGCGTGGAGCTCGACCCCGCCGGAAAAGGGATGATGCGGTCCATCCTTTCCTCCCGGGTAATTGCCACGTCCCGTGAAGTGTATCATTATCCGGAGAAAGTCAATCTCTACAACCGCACGCTGCTCATCGAGCTTGCCCGGAACAGCGGATTCCGGTGCACGGTATTTACCGGACTTGACGAGCACAGGACGTTCGTTCTTGATCCGGATCTTTCCGGCCTGCTTGTCATCCATGTCTATGATGTAACCCCGCCCCGGCCAAGTCTCTCGGCATGTATCCGCGAGCTGGAATCGGATGGCCTTTTTGGCAGTCTTTCCATCCGGTTCTGTCACCATGTGAGAGATATCGCCGCATTGCATGCCGAGGTTTATCCATGCCGTGCCTCGGGATTTTCAAAAACCCTTGATGAGGATCCCATGCTGGGGGGCGAGCAGGTTGCCGGGTGTCTCACCGGATCGCAATTCTACCGTGAATGCTATGGGAGCGATTTCCAGCTTGAGAATATCTGCCCGCTCGAATGCATTACTGAAGAGCCGTTCATTGCACGGTGCTGCCGTTCCGAACGGGAGGGTTTAACCGGCTGGAACAACCGGACCGGTTCCATTGTCCACTGGGGTTCTGATCCCGCCCAGATTTACCGCTCGGTAACCGATCTGGTTTCCCGCTGGAGGAACCGATGAAAAAGATTGCCGTTGTTGAAGGCGATGGGATCGGCCACGAGGTGATCCCGGTTGCCCGTTCTGTTCTTGAGCTGCTGCATCCGGAATTTGATTATTTCCCGGTTGAAGTGGGATACGGCATGTGGGAACGGACCGGATGCCCGTGTGCCGATAAGGAGATCCGGGAACTCAAAGATGCCGATGCCATCCTGTTCGGGGCGATTACGACTCCCCCGATGAAAGATTACCAGAGCGTGGTCCTGCGGATACGAAAAGCTCTCGATCTCTATGCCAACTTTCGCCCTGTCCGCGGTGACGGTTTCGACATCATGATCGTGCGGGAGAACACCGAGGGACTTTATTCGGGTGTCGAAGAGACCGGGCCGGACCGGGCAACAACGCTCCGGGTGGTCACCCGTCGGGGAACCGAGCGGATAGTCCGTACCGCCATACGTCTTGCCCGTGAGCGTTCCGGTCTCCTGACGGTTGGTCATAAAGCGAATGTGATCAAATCGGATGTTTTTTTCCGGGATATCTGCCTTGCCGAGGCAAAAGCCGCCGGGATCGTGTATAACGACAAGTTCATCGATGCGCTCTCGCTTGATATCCTCCAGCACCCAAAGAGTTACGGTGTTGTTGTCACCACCAACATGTTCGGCGATATTCTCTCGGATGTCGCGTCGTATCTTGTTGGTGGTCTGGGCCTTGTTCCGAGTGCAAATATCGGCGAGCATTATGCCCTCTTCGAGCCGGTGCACGGGAGCGCACCTGATATTGCGGGAAAGAACCTTGCAAATCCAATAGCCGCAATCCGGAGTGCTGCTATGCTCCTCGATTATATGGGCGACAAAGATGGCAGCTCCCGTGTGGAGTTGGCAATTACAGCAGTTCTTGAACAGGGAATCCGGACCCGGGATCTTGGCGGATCGGTTGGGACCCGGGAGTTCGGCAACGCTGTTCTGGAAATGCTCCGAAAGCCTGAGTGAGCTATGTCTGAACCCGGTCCGAAGCCGGGTTTTCATACAAGCCTTCCTTCACGTTAGTACCGTGTATCCTCTGAGGGTCAGCAGTCTCTCTGCAGTTTTTTCCCAGGCATGCTCGTCGGCGACCTGGAGACCGGCAATCTCCCGGTCCCAGATCTCCCTGAGCGGGTGATCCATTGTTCGGAGGATCCTTGTGGACTCGATCACTTTTCCGATCCGGTTTCCTCTGGCATCCAGAACAAGGAGCCGGAAACAGGAGTACTGCCGGCACAGGTCAGGACGCGATGCATGCACCGTGCAGATCACCCGTCCCGGGGCTGCCATACAGAGAAACGGGCAGGCAAGGGAGCGCTCCTGCATGGAAGACTTGTGGGAAAAAAGATCTTTCTTGTCCGGATCCACAACCACAATGCGCTCTTCACCGGTTGTCGTGTAACCGATTCGGAATCTCAAGGGGGAGATCTCTTCAATAACTTCGATTATCTCACCCATCGTGCTGCAGCACTCCCCGCATTGCTGGCAGGTAAAGGTCAAAGAATTTCCTCTGTACTTCGTTTCTTATGGGACTATGAATAAACTGAGCGATCTGTTGCAGTTATAATACGATTCAATGATAGATTATCGGATGTCCCAACTCTTATTATCACCTAAAACGCATTTTCTCCTATGACTGGAAATGAAGGCCGGGAAGAACCAAGGCGCCATGGCAGGTTCTTTCTCATCCCCGCCGGGGTACTCCTTGGGCTTGGTATAGGATTGATCATAGGGTATCCCGGGTCCGGGGTGCTCATCGGGCTTGGGCTGGGATTCCTTGCATCAGCCTTCATGAATCCACGTGAAAGCTCCGGACAGGAAAATGGCATATCCTGCTGCAGGACCGGAAGCCGATGGATATCAGCTATCATCGGGCTGTTCCTGATCATTGTGGGCATCAGTTTTGTCTGGGCGCCGGTCCAGATCTGGCCGTATATCTTCGGACTGTTCCTTATCGGCATTGGTCTTTTGTTTCTTGCTAAAAATTTCCGCAGTACCCGCTGAACCCCATATCACTCTACTTTTTTCCCCGAAACTTTTGTTCATTTCTGCCAGGGAACGGGATGTTATACCCGGCGAGTGTTATTAGCATTGAGTTTTTGTGGTTGCGTGCGGATCTGCCCCAGGAGAACCAATCCCGATTACAAAAATCCGGTATCACCGGCCTCTCATCTGTTGTTGGGGATATATGTAACTGCCCGGTTCAATTATTCCGGTTTTTGGGCTATATTTGGCACACTCCATAGTGCCAATATATGTGTTCTTTTTGACATCGTGATTCAGGCAACAGAGATAATTTCAGAACGGATCGCGTCAGACGAGCTTTCCCCTGGTATCTATCCCGCCCTGCATTATGGAGGAACAATGAAAATACAGACAATTATTACCAGTTTCATCCTGGTTCTTATGATGGCTTCAGCAGTATCGGCTGCTGACAGCACCTCATCAACTACATCGTCGTCGACATCCTCGACATCTTCAACATCGGACACATCGACAACCGTTGATGCGGCGGCGCAGGTCTGCGTCACCAATGTAACCATGGATCCCGAAGTGATATACCCGTACGAAGAGGGTACCATTTCAGTCACCTTGACCAATTCCGGGACCACCGCTGTCGGATTGTCTCATCCGGATCTCCTCAGCGATAAGATCCATATCAAGACTCTCGATTCCTGGGACACCATGAGTTATATCGGGGCCGGAGCATCGATGACGTATTCTTTCGTTGTCACCGCTGATCCACCGGATGGAACGGATTATGCACTCTTTACGGTCGGGACCAAGGCCGGGACATCTATCCATTACCCCATCAAGATCAAGGTGGACTCCCGCGACATCCAGGCAAGCCTCACGGGAAAACCCACTACGTTCTCCCAGGGCGAGGATGAGACCGTCAACCTGACGCTCATCAATGTCCGGTCAGGTACGCTCAAGAACATCCTTGTCACGCCAACGGGAAGCGGCATTGAGGTGCAGCCATCGCAGAAATATGTCTATTCACTGAGCGGACATAATTCCGTTGATGTCCCCTTCACGGTCAAGGCCAGCCAGGATTCAAACCTCACGTTCCGTGTCAGCTACATGAACGGGGATGCTGAACACACCGTAGATCTTTCCACCCCCGTTATCCTCGATCATGACACAACATCGGTTGTTCCTGTTATCAATAATCTTGCCCTGACCTCCAAAGGTTCATACTATGATCTTACCGGGGATATCATCAACTCCGGTGTCTCGGATGCGAAAGGACTTCTCGTAACCGTTGGCTCCCCTGCAAAAGGTACCGAAACATATCCTGAATACGCCATCGGCAGCCTGGCCTCTGACGATTCGGGAAGCTTTGAGCTGACATTCACATCCTCTGATCTGTCTTCCGTCCCGTTAATTATCAGCTGGAAGAACTCCGATGGAAAGCTCTACAAGACAACAAAGACCCTGGATCTCACCTCTTCGCTGGGAGCTTTGGGAAGTAGTGCTAGTGGAACCGGAACAACTTCGGGATCCTCCGGCAATCCCGGCATGATGCAGGGCGGCCCCCAGGGCATGGGCGGCCCCGGTGGTCAGAGCACCAGTCTGTTCAGCAGCAAAGGCAACGGGATTAGCTCGTTCTACCCCGTGATTGCAGCAGGTATCCTTCTTGTTGTTGGTATTGTTCTCTATAAAAAGCGGAAATGGCTCTCTACAAAACTGAAGAAACAGCAGTAGGGGTGCGGATATGACCGATACCCCCCTTATCCGGCTTGCGGATGTGTCGAAAGTGTACCATCTCGAAGCCGGTGATTTCACTGCTCTGGATCATGTCTCGCTCGACATCATGGACAATGATTTTGTCGCCATCATGGGACCTTCGGGTTCCGGTAAATCGACCATGATGAACCAGCTCGGGATCCTTGATGTCCCGACATCGGGAGAACTTCTCATCGACGGGAGGAACGTGGCCGGACTGACAAGCCTTGAGCGGACACACATGCGCCGGGACACCATCGGGTACATCTTCCAGAAATTTTACTTGATCCCGCTTCTCTCGGCGTATGAGAACGTGGAATACCCGCTTATCCTGAAGTACAAGAAACGGGACACCAGCGGCAAAGCCACATCTCTCCTCGAAGCTGTCGGGATTGACAAGGAAATGAGTGCCCACCGCCCCACCCAGCTTTCCGGTGGTCAGCAGCAGCGCGTGGCGGTGGCCAGGGCGCTTGTCAATGACCCGAAGATCCTTCTCTGTGACGAACCGACCGGCAATCTCGACCGGAAGACCGGAACCCAGATCATGGATATTCTCTGTGGCCTGCATAAAGAGGGAAAGACGGTCATCATCGTGACTCATGATCCCAAGATCGCAGAATATGCACAACGCACGATCAGGCTTGAAGACGGGAGGATTGCAGAAGCATGAGCGATATTTTCTTTGACCTCTCGGTCCGGAGTGTAAAGCTGAATTATCTGCGCTCAATATTGGCATCCATTGGTATTGTTATCGGCGTAATTGCCATCTCAACGATGGGAATGCTCGGGACCAATATGCAGTTGCAGACAAAAGATCAGCTCTCCGCCGGAGCAAATACCATTGTTATAACACCGGATGCGGTCCGTATGGGTCCCCCGGGATCCAGTCCAGATTCCTCATCCTCATCGTCGGTAATAACCAAGGCCCAGCTGAGCAAGATCAAGGTCGCCGCGGGGGCAAATGCCAGTAATGTAGTCCCCATTTACTCGACAAATACGGAATTTACCCTGAGCTCCATTCCGGGCAGGGGAACGATCTATGGGATCAATCCCGATCAGATCACTGCGTTCCTGACCATCGAGAACGGGACCAACATCGAAGGAGTCAACGATGCCCTCGTTGGATCGACGATCGCATCGAATTTCAACCTGAAACTCGGAAGCAAGATAAAAATAGGCTCTGCCAAAACCGGGCGATCGGAAGTTAAGATCGTTGGTATTCTCAAGGAACGGGGGCAGGCGGCGGACAGTGTCAGGACCGACAATGCCATTGTTGTCTCGGATGACTGGTACGTAAAAGAGTACGGCGGGGAGAACGAGTATCCCCAGGTGAATGTGATCGTGAAAGATGTCGACACCATAACCGGTACTGAAGAAGTAATTGACGCAAAACTCAATACAAACGAGAAAACTCCCGTTGTGCGGGTTTCTGATGCAAGTACCATGCTCTCCAGCATTACATCGACTTTGAGTACGATGACCACGTTCATCCTTGCGATCGGGGGCATCTCCCTTCTGGTCGCAGCAACGAGCATCTTCAATGTCATGATGATGTCTGTTACGGAACGGGTGCAGGAGATCGGTATCCTGCTCTCCATCGGAACAGAGACCGGGGAGGTGCGCCGGATGTTCCTGTACGAGGCCTTCATCCTTGGTATTCTCGGTGCCGTTATCGGCGGGATTGGCAGTCTCATCATCGGATATTCCGTGGTGAGTTACATGATCGGGACAACGAAGTATTTCTTCCTGCCGGATAGCATCATCTATGTTCCGGCAGGGATGCTGATCGGGATAGTTGTCTGTGTGATATCCGGACTCTACCCTGCCTGGCGGGCCTCGAACATGGACCCCATAGATGCACTGAGAAGTGAGTAACCAGGATATTCTCCCCCTTTTTTAGAAACGCAATTGCAGGGCAATGATATTCCTACGTTCGTCTGCCATTCCATCCGGACAATTTCGATGATAATTGAGATCTCTCTGCCGAAACAAACCTGATTGCTGCTGTTCGGCAACTTCGCTCGGACATTCTCCCTTAAGTGATTTTTCGGAAATTTTGCAGATGGCAGGGAGTTTCCCGTGACCAGAAATCCTTAATCAAACAATCAGACGTTTTCTCTCTCCTGGCATTTGTATAACCTGTTTGTTCAATTAATCCCTCTGCAGGCACATTATTGAACAACTGCAATACGGTGAATATAAGAAAAACTGTGCATATGGTCTCTCATGGTGACTGCCAAATTCCGGCAATCATCGGCACAAGGAGGTGATGACAAGAATCCCGCAAGGGAAGAAAAGTCTGCAATGCCCGCCCGTCAGGAGCAGTATCCGTCAATCTCTATCCCTTCCTGAGATCGGCTGGCGGGCATGTGAATACGATACAGCCCGGATACTATGCGGGCGGGGGTCGAACTATACATAATGAGGACTGCACAGAGAACCAGGAGAGAAAAAACCCCGGATGAGGACGAAGGCACATGATCTCACGAGTGGTTTGAGGATGTACGGAAATATCCAGAACACCGCGTTGTGATCTGCCGGGATGTTGTCAGGACTATCTTCCCGGACCGTACTTCTATACCCACTCAATCCCAGCTACCCGGTGATCTGACCCCCCACCGGTAGCAAATCCCTCTCATTTTGAGTAAAATTTTTGTACATACCCAGGAGGGGGAATTACCTGCCCTCTCTTTTTTTTTGGATGGGGGGCAGACCCCCCCCACGAACGTTTTCAAAACAATTTTGACCCCCCTCCCTGCATAGGGGGGAGGTATGCGGGAGACCCCCCCACCCCCTCAGGCCAAACGGACCCCCCCTGATCAGAATCGGGTAGCCCTTCCAGAATCGCCATCGACGGAAGCCGTCAAAAACAGGCACTCATTTGGGTGTGCAATACGTGTGCATTAACAGTTTTGAGGAGGGGGGTCTCCCGGGGACCCCCCCGCCCTTCATGTTTAAAATCGCAGGGACCCCCCCTGGGGGTCCGTAAAAACTTTTTTGTAACCCCCTCCGGCAACAAGGAATTTTTCAAGTGTATTATCAGGATCCCCCCTTTATACCCGGAGCAGGTTGTGGGGAAGAGGGCCCACGGGAACTGCTGGTATTCATCACTTGCGGGTTCAAATATTCCTCTTTTTGTGATAATATTTCCCCGTCCTATGTTCAGATAATAAATATCCTCGTGGAAATGTGTCTTTTCATGAGAAAGACTGCAATTACTGCCATTTTACCCGTATATATCGTAATTCAACCGTCCCTGGATGGAATACCATGAGAACACTTTCTGCAGGATTGTGTTTTTTATTCTTTTTTTTGGTCCTGGTCATCCTTCCGGCATCTGCAGCATCAACACCTGCGGCATCGTTTGTCGTGAATACAACTTCAGGAACTATCCCCTGCGGGATCCAGTTCATCGATACCTCCACGAATTCTCCTTCCGCCTGGGTCTGGTCGTTCGGCGACGGAGGCACATCAACGGAACAGAACCCATCTCACGCATATACCGGTGCAGGCGCCTATACGGTGACTCTGACTGCGACAAATGCTGCGGGAAGCGATACCATCACTAAATCGGGATATATCACAGCAACCAAATCAACTCCCTCCCCGACTGCTGCGTTTGTCTCGAACAGCACATCGGGCACGGCACCGTTTGCGGTCCAGTTCGTGGATGCCTCCACATACTCTCCTACCGGCTGGGCCTGGTCATTCGGCGATGGCAGCACGTCAGCTGAACAGAATCCTTCGCATACCTATTCTTCTGCCGGAACCTATACAGTGACCCTGACTGCGACAAATGCTGCGGGAAGCGATACGGTCACGAAGACCGGTTTCATCACGGTGAGTGCAGCATCCTCTCTTCCCGTGGCATCTTTTGTCTCTACCGTGACAACAGGCACCATACCCCTGGTCGTCCAGTTTGTTGATACCTCGACAAACTCCCCCACCGGCTGGGTCTGGTCATTCGGCGATGGATATACCTCTTCGGAAAAGAATCCCACGCATACCTATACAACTGCCGGTACCTATACCGTTACCCTGACGGTAACCAATACTGCGGGGAGCAACACGATAACCCAGACCGGGATGATCACGCCCTATTATGCCATCCCGCTTGTTGCCTTCACCAGCAATGTTACCTCCGGTTCTGCCCCTCTTTCAGTCGGGTTTTCGGATGCTTCTACCAACACCCCGACATCCTGGTACTGGTATTTCGGTGATGGCGGGACATCATCCGAGCAGAACCCGGCGTACGAGTATACTGATGCCGGCACCTATTCCGTCAGCCTGACCGCTACGAATAGTGCAGGATCCAATACAACTACCCAGTCAAGTCTCATCACCGTCACGGCCATTACATCGCCGGTTGTATCCTTCACTTCTGATGTTACCACGGGTACTGCCCCACTTACCGTTCAGTTCACCGATACCTCGTCATATTCCCCTACCAGCTGGCAGTGGACATTTGGCGACGGAATATCCTCGACGGCCAAGAATCCCTCGCACACCTATACTTCTGCCGGTACCTATACGGTCCTTCTCTCTGCATCCAATGCCGGGGGCAGCCGTTCAAAGACCGTAAATGATTATATCGTGGTATCTGCGCCGGTAACCACGACAACGGTTCCGACAACAAGACCGGTGACCGTTACTGCAACACCCACTCCTGCAGTGACCGGAACAACCGTGATTCCCGAAGCCACATCCGTGAACCAGACAACTTCCGGTTCGGGAGAATCATCCGGTTTACTGCCCATCGTCGTGATAGCATTTGTGATTCTGGTCTGTATCGGGATATTTGTGATCAAAAGAAATCCACCCCGCAGACCCGGGAGATCCCGGGGCCGGGAACTGTAATCGGGGTATGCCGGAGAACGGGAGGACCGATTCTCCCCCCACAAACCTAAAACCCCTGAATTTCGCGCTCATTTTAATTATTTTCCTAAAAAATCCCTCGATTTTTCCTTTCGCTTCCGATTGCCTCCTTTGGCATAATGTTCACTCCCTGGTTCAATTAATTCCCCGGGATATGTATTATTTCACCCCTTTTATGTGTGGATTATAAAACCGACCGGCCCCATCATCATCCCGGATGATACTCCACGAGGAGATCATTACACAACGAGGATAAAAAATTTCAAAACTGAAGTAAATTTCCCGGAATGACTGGTTTCATGAGGTAAGCCTTACCGGGAGTCCGTCAGTCTCAATCAGGATTTGGAGAAGACCCGGCCTGAATGTGGATTAAACGGATTTCCGGCAGGTTCCCGGAACGGTCAACCGGGTGATACATCAGGGAGATGACATCCATGAAAAAGAGCAGTATCATGATGCTGGTTGCATCAGCAATTCTCATCGCGGGAATCCTTATTACAGGCTGTACACAGGATTCCGGCAGTACCGCTGCCCAGTCCGGCAGCAGTTCTGCCTCAACGCAGGCACAAATCACGAAAACCGCTGAGGCGAACCAGCCTGCAGCCGGATCCGTATCAGGGACCTCCGATGCGGCCAAGAGCGGGGACAAACCCAAGTTCAACGAATCGGGTGTCGCTCCTTCAGGCACACCTCCTGAAGGCATGCAGATGAATGGAACGCGTCCGTCAGGGACTCCGCCGTCTGGCGATGGTGCAGGCCCGTCCGGTACGCCCCCGTCAGGAACACCTCCGTCCGGAACCTCCCCGGCAAGCTCCTGATAATGTTGGATTAATTGAACGAACTGTAAAAAACAGATCCCGCATAACCCGGCAGGTTGTGTTACCTGAAACCGGGACTTATGCGAGACCTTTTTTTCAACTGCAAAGTTGCAGTAAAAAGTTCCCCATCACGCCGGGAACTGCGTTTTTCGTGATCTTAAAACCGTATCTTTTCCAGATCCCGAATGATCTCTGCTACTGACTGATACCGGTCTTTCGGGTGTTTTTTCATACAGCGAAGAATGATGGCCTCAATCTCTGCCGAACCCGGGCCCGTGAGGGAGACCGGCGGCGGATTGTCGTGGATGATCGCGTGGGTTATTTCTCCCATGCCCCCTCCCATGAATGGTACTTGCCCGGTGGTCATTTCAAAGAACAGGACTCCCAACTGGTAAATATCCGTCCAGATTCCCGGTTCGCCATAAATGTTCGGGGCCAGTTGCTCGGGTGCAGCATATTCAAGGGAAAAACCGATGATGCCCGACTGTTTGGTTCCTTCCGCCTTTGCCAGACCCCAGTCTGTAATTTTTGCTGTTCCGTCCGGGTCAATGAGGATATTGCCGGGTTTGATATCCCGGTGGGCGATTCCCTGTTCGTGAGCGTACAGGAGACCTTCTGCAACACCCCTCACAATGGCTACTGCTTTCTCCTTTTCAAGAGGGAATTTTATGGACGCAAGCGATGATTCGACAAACTCCATCTCGATATAGGGTACCGGAAAGATGTTTGCAGCATAGATTTCAACGATATTTTTGTGATGAAGACTCTGCCAGACATGAAGTTCTTTGGTGAACTGTGTGCCGGTGACTTCATCGAACCGGATGGGCACCTTGACCGCAACGTCCCGCCCTTCAACCGGATCCCATGCCCGGAAGATCCGGCATGCGCCTCCTTCCGCCACATATTCCGCCCCGGGATATCGTTTCTCAAGGCCCGGGGGCAGACGGGCAGCGTAATGATGGAACCCTCCTGTATCTTCCTCGCGAGTATCCGGGAGGGTCTTTTTGACAATTGTTGTATTCCCTCCTGTTTTTGTGTCGGGATCAGGATGCCCGGCAGACTCTTTTCTCTTTCGTATCCGCTCGTACCAGATCCCCCCGGCAGCTGAGATTATCAGGGCGATGGGGACTATCCACCAGTACTGGACAAGATTTCCGGGAAACGGGGGAGGACCGATATTGGTATTTCCCGGACCTGAACCCGGGAATGCACTGCTCTCTTTGGGTATTGTCTCCCCAGTGACTGATCCTGGTATTGTCGGTACTGAACCCGGCACGGTAGGCACTGATCCGGGTAGGGAACCATGTCCTGAATTAGGTGCCGAACCGGGGACGGTACCCGGCTGCTGCTCTTCCCTTCCGATGAGCGTGTACATGCCCGGCAGACTGATCAGAGGGGCCCTGTCGACCAGTGCACTCTTGGCGTCCTTTGAGTCCAGGGTGCTGCTGGCGTTCTGCTGGATGGGATAAGGTATCGAGCCAATCCCCGTGCCGGTTGCACTCCCGGTATATTTCTTCCAGTAGTTCCCAAGCGAACCCGTATAGGTATTTCCCTCGTACTGGTATTTCGATGGCCTGCTGGACCAGGTGGTATCTCCCGACTGGCTCTCAACGTCAAGGGGATTGTCCAGGTAATTCAGGTAAAATGCATTGACCTGCGATTCTTGGTCGAGGGTGATACCTGCGGTGTTGTTGACAATGCTGTTACTGATGAACTCGTTGTTCACCGCGGATTTCAGGCGGATTCCCTGCTCAAAACCGGTGATAGTGACATTGCTGATCTGATTGTTATCCGACTGGACGAGGATACCATATCCCCCGTTTCCGGAGAGGGCCAGCCCGTCAAGAACAATCCCCTTGGCCGTGAGGTTGATTGCAGTCCCGCCCTTCGAAATGATCAGGCGGGGGGGATTCCGGTAATCTTCTGCACGCACGACCAATGGCCGGTCAATGGTCAGATTTTCAGCATAGGTTCCGTTTTTTATGAGGATAGTATCGCTTGCGTTCGCGGCATTGATGAGGTTCTGGAGGGAGCCATACGAGCTGTTGTTGTCGTACGTGAACACCGTTGCCATTACCGGGGTTACCGAAAAGAGAAGACTGAGAAGCAGGACAATAACTGTCGCTTCCCGGTAGCGTCCGTTTATCCGGTTCACACACACTCCCTTAACCATCTGCTCACTCGTTTGCAATGAACAGGAACCGGGCTGCTTCCTCTCCCATGGCAAGATCGATGAGATCACCGTTTTTTATAGCGGTCTTGTGCATAGGAGCGAGATGCTCTGTATTCACATATGTACCACCGGAACTGCCCCGGTCCTCTATCTGCCAGACTGCTCCTGTCCTTGTAATGATGGCATGGGGTTTTGTGATCCTCGTCACTGCCACATACTCTTCCGGAAGGACGATGTCTCCCTCGCCTGCTTTTGAGGGAGCGTCAGCATCCGCCCGGCCAAGAAGGATCCGATCTTTTTTTAAGAGGAATGTCCGGCCAGCCCCGCGTCCCTCCACCAGATGGAGGGCCGGATAATCCTTGCCGGATTCCTGAAGGACCGCAGTCCGCACTTCATTGAGCCTGCCCTGGATCTCACCGTATCCGATGGGGATGTTGATCCGGGAGAAAACGCCCATATTCTTGATGAGCATCTCAAGACTTCCTTCGGCAAGGGAGAATTTCCAGACCGGGTGGATACCTTTTGCAGTCTCCCTCCCGAAGCCGGCCTCCTTTTTCACAAGGCCAATCTGGACCAGCTGGTCGATATGCTTCTTGGTATTCGCATAACTCGTATCGATACGGGATGCAATCTCGCTGATCTCTTTTGGTTCTTTCTCGATGACCTTGAGTATCTTCAACCTCGAAGGGTTGGAAAGCACTTCCAGGTACTCTGAGAGTTCCTGCAGGAATGCAGGATCTGTTGAAATACAGACAGTCGCTTTCTCGGCCATTTCAGATTCACCCGGTTTTCTACCCTTGCACCCGGATATACGGAGTGTTCTTATTCATACTATCATTGTGCGGGATAAAATAAGTTGGTATTTTCTGTGTTACCTGCCTGGTACTGGTCGATATATCTGTCACATCCGGTTTTTACTCATATCTGATCCCCGTCGGTTCAATACATCCCCATCCAGGTTTCAGCCTTTCACCGCGACTGTATCAATAATATATCTGGTCTTGCGAAGCATGGGAGACCAACTCTTCAAAAAAGGTGACAATCTGGCATGGGAAGAACACTGTCGCAGGAAAAAAGCAATGGAATGAAGGTCCGTTGGAAGGTTGTGGGGCAGGCATGACTCATAACAACCCGTGGTTCCTGATCACGTACGATGAGATTGAGGAGATTCAGAACCAGCTCCGGTATTTCCGGAGCAACCTCTCCGGCCCCGGCATCGACCATGTACAGGATATCGATAACCTGCTCCGGACCGTCCGGGATCGCCGACCATGATCCCGACGAGGTTTTGCGAAAAATACAGAACCGAGCTGTTACTTGCAGGTATTCTTCTCCTCTCCCTCTTTCTCAATCTCTGGAATCTCTGGAACCAGGGAATCTCCAATGAGTATTATGCAGCTGCTGTAAAGAGCATGCTCGAAAACCCCCGTGTCATCTTCTTCAATTCCTTTGATGCGGCAGGTTTTGTGACGGTGGATAAACCTCCCGTTGGTCTCTGGGTCCAGGTTGCCTCAGCCGCACTTCTCGGCTTCTCCGGCTGGGTACTCGTCCTGCCCCAGGCCCTTGCCGGTGTTGGATCGGTTGCCCTTGTCTACCTGATTGTCTCCCGCCCGTTCGGGAGACCGGCGGGTCTCGTGTCGGCGTTTGCCCTTGCCGTTACCCCCATTTTCGTTGCAGTGTCCCGGAACGGGACGATGGACGGTCTCCTGATCTTTGTTCTCCTCCTTGCCCTCTATGTCGCCCTCAAAGCTGCGCGGGAGCAATCGCTTCCCTGGCTTCTTGTATCGGTGGGTCTCATCGGCGTGGGGTTCAATATCAAGATGATCCAGGCGTTCATCATCGTTCCCGCAGTTCTGATAATCTATATTATGGGAACCCGGAGCCTCAGTATGAAGACCCGCGCCTTCCATCTCCTTCTGGCAGTCCTGGTCCTGATCATTGTATCCCTGTCCTGGACCGTTGCTGTGGATCTGGTCCCTGCAGACCAGCGCCCCTATATAGGGGGAAGCGGTGATAATTCCGTTCTTGGTCTTATAATAAACTATAATGGCATCCACCGGTTGGAAAACGGTGCGACAGGTTCGGGTGACGGTTCCGGACCCGGGTCCTCCATAAGCGCAGCAATGCCTTCGCAACCGGGAGAGTTCCCCAGCTCGGGACTGCAGGAGACCAATCGGACACGGGACCGGCGAATGGATCTGGAATCTCCGGCCGGTCAGGCACCCCCGGGTCCGGGAACCCTGCTATCAACTGGCACCGGACCCTCAGGTGCACCCGGGGGTGCTCCTCCCTCCGGTAACGGAGGTGCCGGCGGTATGATGGCAGAGAACGGGACTCCCGGCCTCTTCCGCCTACTCTCGGAGGGCCTCGCCGGCCAGATCAGCTGGCTCCTTCCTCTGACCCTGATCGGCCTTCTTGCCCTCTTGCGCCGGCCAGCTTCGCTCTCGATGAAAGGTCTTGAGGATGCCGGGCTCTTCTCTGAACAGGGAATTACCACTGCTGCGCTGTGTCTCTGGCTGCTCCCCGGCCTTTTGTACTTCAGTTTCACGACCGGGTTCTGGCATTCCTATTACCTAGCAACCATCGCCCCGCCCCTAGCTGCGCTGGCGGGTATCGGCATCCTGGTAATGTACGAAGCATATCAGGGAAGCAGCAGAACGGGATGGATACTGCCCGCTGCAGTCTTCATCACGGGCTGCGTTCAAGTCTGGGTACTCTTGTACACTGCTGAATGGGCCGGGGCGCTCACTCCCCTCGTCGCACTTGGGACCATAGTCCTCACTCTTGTGTTGATATACCTGAAGCTGAAACCCTCCTCCCGCAGCAGTTCGCATTCAAGGGTTGCAACCATACTTGCGATCGGGCTTCTGTTTATCGCCCCGGTTGTCTGGTCCTGCACACCATTGGTTTATGGGAGCGGGAATATCCTTCCTGCGGCCGGTCCCCAGCTTGTCCAGGGCAGCCGTGGTATGCCCGGGGGCATTGGTCATGTGGGCCAGGAGAACACCACCTCGCAGCTTACAGAGTATCTGACATCCCATAGCAATGGTGAAACCTGGCTCGTCGCAGTACCCAGCAGTCACGAAGCAGCCTCCCTGATCCTTGAAACGGGCAGACCTGTCATGTCCCTGGGTGGTTTTTCCGGTTCTGACACCATCCTGTCAACAGGGAGTCTCACAACACTGCTCAAGGCGGGAAAAGTCCGCTATTTCTCCATTCCTTCCACAACTGCGGGGGGTGGCCAGATTTCCGGCAATACTGAGATCTTCTCCTGGGTGAGCAGCCATTGTACTGCCATTCCCGCTTCAGAATATGGTGCTGGCAACGGCAACAATACTGAAGGTGTGACCGGCCTGCCAGGTTCAATCACCCGGAATTATCGTCCAGATTCAATGGGAAGTACCGGTTCTTCTGGCAGCAACTGGAATTCAGCCGGGCCACAAACCTCGCAAAGCACACTCTACGATTGCGCGGGTGCGATATGACGGCTGGAAGTAAAGCCCGAAAAAATCCTCCGGTTTTTTTGCGGTTCCATGAACAGAATCTTCAAAAGGCAGCGGGCCCGTGTTCCTTACCCTGAAAACCATGCCCGAACGTGGAGCACGGATGTTCAAAAACGAGCGTATCCTCTGGTTCTTTTTTATCGGTATCATAGCCTCGGCAATCGATCTCGGCCTGCTGTATGGGTTCACTTCATATCTCGGGATATGGTATCTTCTCTCGGCAACGATCTCCTATTCTATCGGGATTATTGTCAGTTACATCCTGAACAAGTACCTGACGTTCCATGACAAGAACCGGCAATATGGTGTCCAGTTCACATCGTTTGTCGTCATCTCCTTCAGCTGTCTCCTTGTGAATCTCTGCATCATCTGGCTTGCTGTCGAGTTGTTCTCCACGGGATATCTCCTGGCAAAGGTACTTGCAACCTGCTGTGCGTTTTTCTGGAATTATTACGGGCAGAGCAGGATCACGTTTCACTCTGCGTGAGGGACTGGTCTCCCCATGAATCCGGAGGAATATGCAGATCCCGCACCGGGTAACCCAGTTTTTCTCGATCCCCTGACCGCCATCCGGATGATCAGGAACCGGATTCACCACAACCAGACTGAAGAAGGGGAATTCCAGAACAGGATAGTTCAAAAAATTGCTCTGCTGAACTTATATTGTTAAGATCTGTGAAAATTCTCTTTTCTGGTTTGGCTGCATATTCTCTCCAAATGAAGGAGCGTAACCCCCATTCACCCCCGGATGGGGATGCCGCCTAAAGGGGTTTCGTCCCCCTGACCCGCAAAAACGTATCCCCATTGAGGATTTCAATCGGGCGGTATTTTTAATACCCCTGCCATACCCGGGGACTCTCCGTCTGCGCCCTTCCCGAAGCGCTGGCAAATGCGCTGGCGTTTCTCGGGCAGGTAGGCCGGAGGAGGGCTTCCCCGCAGGTGAACTATGATCTCTCCAGAGCATAAAAATCAAAAAATGCTGCCCCCGCCGGATGGTACCCTGGATCAGAGTGCCCCGCGCTTGCTGATACGAACCTGTTACCCGTACTTGAAATGCGATGAAGATCCCCTTTCTGGCAGGAAACAACCGTAAGGTATTCAAGAGAGCCAAGAAGATTATTCTGGTTAGGAGCGTGTCCACTCATCGGATCAACAGCCTTTACCCTGGCAGCAGCAGCGGTACCCCTCATCATCCTGATTGCCAGGATCTTCGAGACCAGTCTTGAGACGGTCCGGACCATCTATATTGCCCGCGGGCATGCCAATCTCGCATCCTGTATGGGGATTGTCAAGACCGGTATCTGGCTGCTCTCAACAGGGCTTGTTCTGACTAACCTGACCGATTACTGGAATATCCTCGCCTACCTTGCCGGATACGGGATTGGCACCCTGCTGGGCATGCAGATCGAGGACATGATCTCGATTGGAGATGTTATTGTCCGCATGTTTGTCCCGGGCGATCCCCAGCCGATCATGACCGAGCTCTCAACCCATGGCTATGGCATGACCCGGATCGAGGGATCCGGGACATTCTCGCATTCCGTGAACATCATTTTCATGATTGTACCAAGAAAAGAACTGGCACGGCTGCTCGATATCCTCTCAAAAAATTATCCTGATATTCTCTACACCATCGAGGATGTGCGCAATATAAAGCATGGCGCAAAGATCTTTTTCAAGGATCCCAAAAAGCGGGTTCTTGGTTTTTTCGGGCTGTAGTGCCCCAAGCATAAGTTCTATACCTGCACTCCGCTATCATTCTTTCAGGTGCAGACAATGACATCGGAAAGCCGAGAAGCGGGATCCCCGCTTTCTATCTTCAACGTACGGACCGGCAGGTCGGAACACGTTCTTCCCGTAGTCAAGACCGACGAGGAATGGAGAGCTGAACTCACTTCTGAACAATTCTCTGTTGCCCGGGGACAGGGCACCGAGTACGCGTTCACGGGGAAATACCATGCCTGGAAAGAACCCGGGTTTTATTCCTGTGTCTGTTGCAAAACCGATCTCTTCTCTTCGACTGCAAAATTCGATTCCGGTACCGGCTGGCCGAGTTTCTCAGCTCCGGTCTCCCCGCTCAACATCCGGACCCGGACGGACCGCTCCGGGGGAATGGAGCGCACCGAAGTCCTCTGCGCCCGGTGCGGAGCTCATCTCGGTCATGTCTTCGATGACGGGCCAGCACCCACCGGGAAACGCTATTGTATGAATTCGGCTGCACTGGAATTTTACCGGTTTCCCTGACCACGACATCTGCATCTGAAATCTCTCGGATAAACTCACGGATCCCATCATGCGTATCGGTTACCCCTGCATCAACCGCTCGATTGGCTGTTCCCCCTCATCCACGTTCCGTCTTGCCTCTTATTCTCCGGACCGGTTCGAAGAAACCGTTGAAAAAAACCTCGCGTGTCTCCTGAACATCCTCCGATTCAACAGGGACAACGGTTTCCTCTTCTTCCGGATCTCCTCGGACATGATCCCGTTTGCATCCCACCCGGTCTGTACGTTTCCCTGGCAGGAGCGTTTTGAAACAACCCTGTCTGAGATCGGGCTATTTATCCGGAAAAACCGGTTCCGGATCTCGATGCACCCTGACCAGTTTGTCCTCATCAACACACCCCGCCATGAGGTGTTTGACCGGAGCATTTCCGAACTCCGGTATCATGCGGAGATACTCGACCTGATGGAACTTGACGCAACTGCGAAGATCCAGATTCATGTGGGGGGTATCTATAACGACAAGACTGCAAGCCTGGAGCGGTTTGTCACCAATTACGAGCTCCTTGATGCCTCCATACGGAGGAGACTTGTGATTGAAAACGATGAAAAACTCTATTCTGCGGCCGACTGCCTGACCCTCCATGAACGGACAGGTATCCCTGTTCTTTTTGATGTCTTTCATCACTCCCTCAAAAATAATGGGGAGACCGTTTCCGATCTGCTGGACCCTATCCGGGCAAGCTGGAGTCAAAAAGACAACCTCCCCATGGTCGATTACAGTTCCCAGCAGGCCGGTAAACGGGCCGGGGCCCATGCCGAGCACATCGATGAACAGAATTTTGTGGCATTCCTCTTCGAAACCGGCGCCGCGGATTTCGATCTGATGCTTGAGATCAAGGATAAGGAAGCAAGCGCAAAAACCGCTCTTTTCCTTGCTCGGGACGATCCCCGGCTCGTCATCCGTCCCGGCAACCCGGGATGATATTATCCCTACTCCGTGCCAAAAGGTAATCATCTCATGGATCTTCTTACCCCCCTCCTTATCGGCATCGGTCTGTCCATGGATTGTTTTGCCGTATCTCTTGCTCTTGGAACAACTACGAAATCCCGTCTCCTGTCCATAGCTGCATATGTTGCCCTCTTCTTTGGAGTCTTCCAGGCAGGAATGACTCTTGCGGGCTGGATCGCAGGAGTGGCTTTCATCGGGCTGATATCTGTCTATGCCCCGTGGATAGCATTTGTCCTCCTGGTGATTATCGGGGGAAAAATGTGCTGGGAGGGTTTCAAAGGGGGAGATGAATCACATCTTGACAGTCTGCAGCTGGTACCGGTTATTATCCTCTCTCTTGCAACGAGCATTGATGCGCTTGCCGTCGGAGTGACCTTTGGTATCCTTGGCACCCCCGTTCTCATTCCCGCAATCATAATCGGTACAGTCTGCTTCCTCATCTCGTTTGCCGGTGTGATGCTGGGTGAGCGGTTGGAGGACCTTCTTGGCAACCGGATAGAGATCGCCGGCGGTCTTATTCTCATCCTGATCGGTATCAAGATCCTTGCAGAGTCTGTTCTCTTCTGATTTTACGGGTTTTAGCGTTATTTCCCTTCTGATTGTCTGACCTGTTTTGGGTATGTGAAATGACGAAAAGCCTGGGAGAGCATGAATGAGAACCGGTCACGGATAATTCGAAAAGATGATTTGAGATTCCCGTGTTCTTCAGATGGGTTTCAGTCTTCTTCTCTCTTCTTCCAGACATGGAGCACCCAGAGGAAGGAAGTCAGGGTTGCAATCACGGTCGAGGCTATGAGAAGCGGCAGGTACCACCACTGTGCAGCCATTGTTCCCTCCATAATCCCGCTCCCTGCGATCGTGGCAATCGTGTTGGGGACGAGGAATGCCGTTCCGAGTACGGTGAGGTACGCGGTTACGAGAGCAAAGCGGTTGTTGAGGCTCTGGAGCTGGTTGTTATAGATACTCTGCATCACTTCAAGACCCGATGCGAGCACATTGGACATCTGTTCGGAGAGCTCGATGTGCCGGTCGATGTTGTCCGAGAGGATGCCGATCCTGCCGAGTAGTTTCTCATCATTGGTGATGAGATCGGCATCCCCGTACCGGAGCGAATCGACCACGTCTTTTGTTGCCCAGAGCACGTTGAGATAATCGATGAGCACGTGTTTCATGCGGTAAATCTCGTGGGCGATCTTCTTCTTGGCAACGCTCTCCTCGATTAAGGATTTGCTGATCGCATCCCCGTGCATCTCGATCTCCCGGAGGTACTCGAAGTTCCGGTCATTGTTCTCATCGATGATCCGCTCAAGGATGAGGGTGATCTTATCCCCTGTGTTTTCTGAAGCTATCCGCTTGAAGAACTGCTGGGCGTACCGTGAGAACCTGAGCAGACGGTTGATCTCTTCGGAGTGGACGGTCAGGACGAGGTTATCCCGGATAAGGATGAACAGGGGATGAACGGTCATCTTTTCGATCTTGACCGTTACCGAGGGGAGCATGATACCCAGCTCGGTATCGTAATCCTCGTACGCGGAATAAAAACCCGTAGTCAGTTTGGGGATGGGAATCTTGGAAAATCCTGCCATCTGGGCGATTTTTTCTATCTCCTCGCTATTGTCAGGAATGCTGTAGTCGATCCATGCAATGGAAGATGTTTTGACTTCTTTTAAGTATTCTTCAAGCGGGCGATCGATCAGGCGCTCTATCCTGTTATCCTGGCTGAGGATGATACAGAAACTCAGCGGGACGGGTCCAACTGCCGTAGTTTGCTGTTGTGTATTCTGCATTTTCATGGCAACTCCCCCTCGGGCATATCCCCTGGAATGGACCCTTTATCGTACGAGTTATTGATGCTGGAAGTATATACAGGTAGCCGGTTTGGGTAACGTAATCCCGTCAGGCTTATGTGCCGGTATGTGCATTTACGGGTATGGAAAGATTGGTTCAGTTCCTGGCGACCCTGCTTGTATGTCTCCTTTGCCTTGGGGCCGGTTGTACGGCCCCGGTCTCTCCCCAGGCCGGCGTATCCCCGGGTGTGACCCCCTCAGCGGAAAACACTGCAGTCCCGCAGGTTCAGGTTTCAGCAACCACCCAGGTGCTTACCCTCGGGGTCGATTCCCTGGTCCCGGGATCAACTCTTCCGGATAGCTACACCTGCAAGGGTGCAGGCGAATCGCCGGAAATATCCTTTGGAACAAAACCGTCTGGAACAAAAAGCCTCGTCCTGATCCTTGAGGATCCCGATGCCCCGGCCGGAACCTTCACCCACTGGATTGTGTACAACATTCCCCGGGCGTCTGCCGGATTTGCGAGGAATCAGCCGAACATGAAAGTGCTCCCCGATGGTTCGCAGCAGGGTGAGAATAGTGCCGGAACGCGAGGCTATTATCCTCCGTGTCCCCCGGCGGGAACCACTCATCGCTATGTGTTCCACGTTTATGCCGTAGATATGGACATAGTCCAGCCGACTGCAGATCGGGCGTCGATCGAGATGGCTCTGAATGGCCATACCTTGGCAGAGGCAAAAGTTCCGACTGTATTCGGGCGATAATTGGTGAATGCACCCTCATTTTTTATGTTCCGGCTGATATAAAAAAATCAAAAGGAGTTATCATCAGCAGGTATCCAAAACACCGGACGGGTTTCCTATCTGTTTTTTTATTCTGCTTCGGCCGGGATAGTGTGCCCGCTCTGACCAGATACGGGACAATTCGTGTCCGGTTTTGCACCGCATGCAACCCATAACACTAATATCGGATACCGTCTCATCATCCCGTATGGATATGTCTCGTTCAAGCGGCCTTGCCGCATGCGCAGTACTCCTGCTCATCGCTTTCCTGATAATACCGGTATCTGGTGCTGTTTCCGCCGCAGCGGAACCGGCAGCTTCCACAACGGCAGCTGCCTCAGCAACAACCGCCGCAGCAGTTGTTGCTCCTGCAAAGCCTTTTGTGTCGGCAACGGTCTCCCCCGGCGATGCCGTGATCGGAACACCGGTCACCATCAGCGGCGTCTCTTCCGGTGCCAACCTTACGGCTGGAGTCCAGATCTGGATCTTTGCCGGGAATTACGTCAATGTCTCGACCGTCCCCGTCAAAGCCGACGGCACATTCTCGAAGACTTATGATACGACAGGTCTTCCTGCAGCAACCTACTATATCTTTGTCCAGAGCCCGGGACCTGACGGGATGTTTGGGATCACCATGAATTCCTCCGGGCAGTACTCTGGCCAGGTTGTTAACACCCAGACTGGTAAAACCATCTTCACCTTCACCGGAACCGGCAGTGTCCAGGATGCAGCAGCTGCAGCGGCACTTTCCGATGCCATCAACAATCAGGGAGGAGACGATGTCTATACCAAGCTCACATTCAACCTTCTTTCCCCGTCAGCATCAACCCCCAAGGTAGCGGATACTGCCGCTCCCGCAGGTACTCCCGTCCCTGCCAAAACCAAGTCTCCTCTTCCCCTGGAAGTGACCGGCGTTGCGCTGATCTTCGGGGCCCTTGCGGCTGTGCTGATCACCCGCAAATAACTTTTCTTTTTTTATTATCGGATGATGTTCCACGGGTTGCGATGCATTTGGCATTGACTTTTAGCGCATTTTCAAAACTCCCATCGATACGATAAATCGTACGGTTGTTTCGATTGTATTTCAGGGTACGATGAGTGGTTTCAGGAATGTCCGGTATCCGGATACCGGCGACACTTGGCTATTATAACGACCATTGTGATCCGAAAAATGGGTTTTGAATCACTCAAGGGTCCTGCGGTAGGTCACGATACCGAGAATGAACATTGCTCCGGAAAAGATCATCAGCGCCAAAAGGTCAATGCCGATAACATCGAGTCCCTGGCCACGGAGGATGATTCCCCTCAGGGCATCAACACCGTAATATTCGGGATTGATGACCGTGAGCCATCGGAGCCATTCCGGCATACCGATGACCGGGTAGAAGGCCCCCGAGGTCATGAACAGGATCAGGTTGAGGAATGCAACCACTGAGGCGTACTCCTGCTGGGCGGAAAACCGAGATGCGAACGAGACCACCAGACTCGTCACGCCCACACAGGCAATCAGGATCACCAGCATTGCAAGGAAGAATTCATTGAGAGTCCTTATCACAATTCCGGTAATGAGAATATCGATGATAAAAATGGTAAAACCTGCAATAAATGCCCTGACCGTTCCGCTTGAGATGATGCCGGCGATGATACTGGTCCGTTTGACCGGTGTGACCAGGTACCCTTCATGGATACCCGCCTCCCTGTCGCGGATGAGGGCGATTCCCCCGCCAAACATCGTTGACGTGAAGATGGCCATCATGATCACACCGACCCCGAAGAACTGGATGTACTTGATATCCCCGTAAATCTTGGTAACTTGTACCGGGTTGAATGCCCCTATTTTGAGAAGGACACGGTTGACCGCGGCCTCCACCAGCGAGGGTGTTACGGAATCCGAACTGTCCACGTACAGACGGATCGCATGATCGTTTGACACTGAAGAGGGAAAGACGATAACGGCCGTGACAATCCCCTTTGCCAGATCGTTTTTTGCCGCGATCTCGTCGGTGTACACTTTTGTATCCAGGAGTTTGGGGTCGTCTTTCTGGGCAATGTGATTGAGCTCATATGACCCTTCGATGAATAACGGTGTATCCGTGTACGGCGGGCCCTCCTGAACAATCGCTACCGGAATATGGCTGATGGTGCCACCCATGGCATTACCGAAGATGACCAGGTACATGATGGGCATCATCAGGGTCATGATGACAACAAACGGGTTGCTTAGGAATTTTTTAAAGTCCCGGTTGAAGATTGCAACAGCACCGCGTATCATCGGGTTTTTCCTCCGGCCGCCTGTTTCTGATCGCTGGTATTCCCATCCTCCAGTTTGCTCCCGGTGACATAGAGGAAAATATCTTCAAGGGATGGTGAATGGATGGAGATGGAGGTCATGGGAACCTCATTATTCTCGAATATCGTGATGAGTGCGGGAAGGACTTTGCTGCCGTTCCTTGCGGATATCACGATCCTGTTTCCCTGGATCTCTGCCGAATTGATCAGGGGATTGGCAAGAATCGCCGGAACGAGGTTGTCATCTATTCTTTCAACTCCGATCTCAATGAGATCCCCTGCAGGCAGATGGAGTTTGAGATTCTCCAGGGTGTCGAGAGCAACAAGCCTGCCCTTGTCCACAAAGGCGATCCGGTTGCAAAGTTTTTCTGCCTCGTCCATGTAGTGCGTTGTCAAGATGATGGTGGTTCTCTCGCTGTTCAGGTCCGAGATCTGCTGCCAGACCTCCCGTCGAGCTTCCGGGTCCAGGCCGATGGTCGGTTCATCGAGAAAAAGAATGAGCGGGTGGTGGATGAAGGCCCGTACAATCTCCAGTTTCCTCCGCATTCCCCCGGAGAACGTACCCACTCTTACATGGGCCCTGTCGGTGAGTTCCGTCATCTCGAGGAGTTCCCAGATCCTCTTATCGAGAATATCGTCGGGGACATTGACCAGTCTTCCGTAAAAATCAAGATTGTCGTAAGCCGTGAGTTCAACGTCGAGCGTGCTGTTCTGCGGGCAGACCCCTATGATGCTCCTCACGTTTTCTGGGAACCGTGTTATATCGTAATTATTGAGATACGCAGAACCCGATGTAGGAGAAAGAATGGTTGTAAGAATGCGTATCAGGGTACTCTTACCGGCGCCGTTCGGTCCCAGGAGGCCGAAGATCTCCCCGCGTTTTACATTGAACGTGACATCGGAGACGGCGGTAACGGTTTTTATTTTGCCCCGGAAAATTTTTGTCAGATGCTCGATCCGGATGATGTTATCCTCCTGGAGCCCGGATCCATCGGGATTCCCGTACATCGGCCCAGATTCCGTTCCAGGCTCTGTGCCGATCTCTGCAACCGGAGTCTCTGATCGATATGGCTGCTGTGTTTCCATCATTCACCTCTCATTCGATCTTTGTCAGAATTGCCTGCAGGTGTTCAAGGGATTCACAAAACTGCTCAATTTCATCCTCTTCCAGGTTCCCGAGACGGTTTTTTAGATCGTTTTTGTACATTTCCAGCAGTTGTCTGAGGTGTTTTTTTCCGGACGGTGTGATCATGATCCGAATGACCCGCCGGTCTGCCGTATCCTGCTGCCGTTCAACCCAGTGGTTCTCTATCAGCGAATCGACAAGCGCGGTCATGTACGGTTTAGAGATATACAGGCGCCTCCCGATCTCCGACATTGAGAGCGGCCCGGTTTTCTTCAGGATCCCGAGGACCCGGTACTGGGCCGCCTTCATGCCGGAAATGCCATGGCAGACATTGAAGATCTGCTTGTGGAACAAAGGTATGAGAGCAAGGAAGCTGGCAGCAACTCTGTCCCTGGTGTCATCCGTCATTCTCGCTCACATGGAATACTTTATTCCATCGGCTAATAGTTCTTTTGATGAACTATTCTTTTTCAGAACAAATTTTCATTCCCGCGACCCGCAGTGCAGAATCTGTAAACACGTTAAAAATGGCGTTTTTATTGCATTCTGCTGCCATTTCTGGCAATGGTTTATCATCTCCATGGTTGTTCATTATTGCAGACACTAAGGTATCGTGCCGGAAGGAGGAAAAGCCATGATAAGTCTCCGTTTTTACCGGATCTATGATATTGGCCGAGAGATCGATCTCGACTGGCTTGAGCGGGCGCTTGCCCAGAGTTATTTTACTGCAAGGACCAGTTTTGTCCGGGTCAAACCCAAGTCCATCATGCTCGAAGACCCGCCGCTTCTGATCCAGATGCACCCCATCCGGGTGGAACGGGACGGCAGGACGTTTGAGTTCTCTGTTGTAGCCCATGTCTATGATATCGGCGCTATCAGTTTCTGTTTCGTGTACGAGAACCCGGATGCGGATTATTCTGAACTCGAAGAGATTGCGTTCCTGTTTGCAGGCCAGGAGGGACTCTCGGAATTCTATGTCCAGTACCTCAAGACCCTGGGCGAGATTGTGCGCCCGCATATCAAGAACTTCGCCATCAATCCTGATTTTTACGAAGATTATACCATCTACATTACGGACCGGCGCGATGATTCCATTGACCCGGTTGCCCTGCTCATAGGAGAGAAGACTATCATATCATCCCAGATACGCGAAGAGATCCTTAAAAACTCGCTCAGCTACACTCCAGATGATCTTGCAGTACTTTCCTGGGACTCAGCTCTGCTCTGCAGTCCCGACAGCCCAACGGATCTCATCGATCTCATTGAGTTTGCCAACGTCCAGGTGCTGGAGCTCCGGTACTATGACCGGGAGCTGACCCGCGAGATGGAGAAGATGTACGACGACATCGAGCATGCGGACCGGCAGTCGCAGTTCCGCAGGAGCCGTCAGTACCATGCGATCATGGCAAAACAGATGGAAACGTACGCCGAGGTCTCCGAAGTCATCGAGAAGGTCAACAACCTCATCAAAGTCACCGAGGATGTCTATTACGCCCGGGTATACGCAACAGCCCTCAAGGTGCTCCGGAGCGGTCTCTGGAGCGAGAGCGTGAGCCGGAAGATCGATGTGATCCGGGAGAACTACTCGATGCTCTCCGATGAGGTCCGGATCCAGCATTCCAATTTCCTCGAATGGGTGATCATCATCCTCATTGCGCTTGAGTTTGTGCTTGCGATCTGGCAAACCCTGCGATAGGGGGCTCTGGACCCATGGCATTTGAGTGCTTCCAGTGCGGGGAATGTTGCAGCCACCTTGGGCTAGTCCATTCGATCATGGAATCGTACGGGGATTACCGGTTCCTGATCTACAACCAGTATACCGGAGAGAAGACCCCGGTTGAGATCGATTCGGATAAACGGGAGCTCTTCGATGACAAGAGCATCTTTGAGAAAATCCCGGAAGCCTGCCCGTTCTTCCGCCACCAGCCTGGAAGCGAGCTGGCCTACTGCACGGTTCACCTGACCCGGCCGGAGATATGTCAGGATTACGGGTGCTGGCGTCTGCTCATTCTCAACCCTCAGGGAAGACGGGTCGGGCGGATCATGTACATTCGGACGCTCATATCAGAAGACACTCATCTCACGACTCTCTGGGATACCTGTATCGAGAACCATAAGGAGCCGGACGATGCGATCTGGGAGACTGAGATGATCAAAATTCTCATTCGCAACGGGTACAGCGTGCGAAAATAGCGGGTGTTGTGCGGAATTATTCTTTTTTAGAATTCAGATGTGAATCCTGCGTATTGTAAGTAAATGCGCAGGAAAAAACCTGCATTCCGGTTGAAGGAATAAAAAAGATTAGAGGTACCGGTTCTTCCTCAACCAGTCTGCCTGGGGGGGAAGATAGCGGTAGATGATATCGCATTTCTCGTCCTGGAACGACCACGGGGTGATGAGAACGATATCCCCTTCCCGGATCCAGGCTCGTTTTTTGATCTTTCCTTTGATTCTCCCCATGCGGGTCACGCCGTCATGGCACCGGACCCGGATATGGTTTGCCCCCATCATCAGTTCTGCCATGGCAAATTGCTCATTGTTCCATTTTCTGGGCAATCTTACCCTGACAACCGGGGTACCATCTTCGTTTACTGCGTTCGGGTTAAATTCATCGTCACTGGTTGTATTTCTAATGCAGACAACTCCTGCTATATCATTGATGTGCGATACGATGAAGGTATGTATTGAGCGGGAAGTGCAGGATATATTTTGCTTCTCCTGGCTTTCCTTTCACTTTCTCTCCGCACGGTCTCTCCCTTAAACCCTCCCGGTTCCAACGGACTATCTGAAATGATCGGGAAAGGTGCGTACCTTCGGCAGCTCACTGCGTCCACGATGTCGATGCACTCTGTTGATGTGGGAAAAGAACTGGAAGGCAGTTCCCCTCCCTCGGTTTTCATTGGCAGCTGGAATTACCCAGATGTCTATGCCGGCCCCATGGTAACTCCAGTACACGGGGATACTTCTGTCATGGACATGCCCGAAGCTTGGATCCCCGAAAACAGGTCCCAGGAAGAGATCATTGGCTACCGTCTGAACCTGATCCGGGGCAAGCACCAGGTTCATGCTCAGGATCTCGACAACCGGTTCGTGGAGAAACTCCAGGAGATCACGCTGTCAGCCACCTCCCTTGAGAGCGAGGTCAGTTTCACGAATGCTCCCGCTGGCCAGTCATTCTCCGAAGAACACACTCCGTTTGGGCCAAGCGCCCAGGTTGAACGGTTCGATATCGAAGCAGGGAAGTGGGATCCCCAGCTCGAGAAGGTCTATTATGATACCGATCTGTATGCGCGGGATGCCGTCATCGATCTTCATAAAAAGGGGCTCCCTTTTTCAAGCATCCAGAAAGCGTTCTCAACAGGGGTTATGGGAAGGGGTCAGGCCCGGCATCTGGTTCCCACACGCTGGTCGATCACTGCCTGCGATACCCTGATTGGCGACAGACTGTTAAGCGATGTGAAAAAATGCCCGGTCATCGATACGTTCCGTGTCCACGAATTTTCCAGTCTCAACAACAATTACGCGGTGATCCTGATGCCAACCGGCTGGCAGTATGAGTGGTCGGAGGCATTCCTCCACGTTCTCGCAGATGAGGAGTACGTCTTCTCGGACCATGAAGGGACAAAGAAAAAAACAGAGTACTCCCCTCTTGGCGGCTGTTATTATTCCTGCAAGATGGCCGTTCTCGAAGCCCTGGCAAAGGAACAGAAACAGGCAGGGGCTATCGTTGTCCGCGAAGCCCTCCATGGGTATGTGCCGCTCGGTGTGTTCAATGTCAGGGAAAATGTTCGTTCCGCCATGCTGCAGAAGGCAACGGAGTTTGAGGATATCCGATCGGCTCTTTTGCATATCTCTGAAAAGTTTACTCTCCCCATGCAGCGTTTTATCGATGAAGGTGCGTTGCTCCGGACTATGCTCCGTCAGCGGCAAAGCACCCTGGCTGAGTTTGTCCCGGTGGCCCGCTGATATGACTACCGCTCCGCCAATCCCTGCATCCCCCGGTTCGGGTATTCCCCCGTCATTCCCGGATCCCCCTTCTCCCCGGATCATCCTCCATCTGGATATGGACAGTTTCTATGCTTCCGTAGAGACGCAGAGATGTCCCGAACTAAGGGGGAAGCCGGTCATTGTTGGTGCAGACCCGAAACAGGGTACGGGCAGGGGAGTTGTATGCACCTGCTCGTACGAAGCCCGGACATTTGGTGTCCGGTCAGCACTCCCGATATCCCAGGCATATATTCTCTGCCCTGACGCTATCTTCCTCCGGCCGGATTTTGCCCTGTACTCCTCGGTCTCGGAATCGGTGATGGCAATCCTCCGGTCGTGCGGCTTCCCGCTTCAGCAGGTAAGCATCGATGAAGCGTTCCTTGACATCAGCTCTCTTGGGGATTATTCGCAGGCCGAAAAAATCGCTCTCGGGATTCAGTCAACAATTGCATCCCGTCTTGGTCTCACCTGTTCCATCGGGATAGGACCCGGAAAAACGGTTGCAAAAATTGCATCGGATCTCAAAAAACCCAACGGACTGTCCGTAGTGACACCCGAACTTCTGGAAAATGTTCTCGGCTCCCTTCCCGTCCGGAAGATCCCGGGCATCGGTGAAAAGAGTGAAACGGAATTAACCCGTCTTGGCATTCATACCATAGCGGATCTCATCCATGCCGACTCCCGCAAGCTGGTGTCCCGGTTCGGACGCGGTGTCGTCTCCCTGCTCAACGCCGTACGGGGAATCGATGAAAGCGAAGTACGCGAAGAGACAGAGGCACGATCCATCTCCCGTGAGACCACGTTTGAGTGTGATACCGATGACCTGATGCAGATCGAGAGGACTATCCGGATGCTTGCAGATACCGTCAGCCAGGCCCTTGCCGAAGAGGACTTGCGGTGCAGGACGGTGACTATCAAAGTCCGCTACCAGGGTTTTATTACCCGGACAAAATCCCGGACCCTGTCCCATTCTACAAACAACCCAACAGCCCTCATTACCTGTGCCCGGACGCTCTTCTGTGACCTATATGACGGGAGGAAGATCCGGCTTCTCGGGATTCGTCTCTCATCTATCGAAGTGCCGGATGCCCGCCAGATGACCCTGTTATGATATGCAAACACCCCCCGGGTGAATTGTTCAATGGCAAGCGGGGGCGTTGCCTGCCGTATCTATTGCAAACCGTATAATGCCGAGAACTATGAGAGCCAAACCGGCAGCAACGAACGTCCCGATGACGGATAACAGGGGATTTGTCGAGAAGAACAGTTCCCGAACCGGGTAGATCAGGAATGCAATTGCAAAAAGGAGTGTGCCGACAAAAATGAACGGCTGGCCAGGAAGTCCGCGGGAGATGGCTGTTATGATGAGCGATCCGCAAGCAAAAAAATAAAGGAATGTAACGAATGTGGCAACCGACAGCCCTGCAGTAAGGATGATTCCTCCCGGAATGATGATGACGAGAACAAGAATGCCGATCATGATATGCGGGACCGCAGGCTTTCTTGGGAGCCCGTTCTGGTACGCAGTCATCAGGATCAGAATCGACGCAATAATCCCGATGTCGATGAGGCTTGGGAAGACCAAGGCCCGCATCCCCATGGCAACGCTGACGTACCAGGCAATGTTCGAGATGCCCCAGAGGGCAAAGGCTCCTGCTGCATAGGGCAGGAGGCCGTGACTCCTGCACCTGAAGTACAGATAACCAATGGCAGCAGCTCCAACCAGTGCGGTAATAATCTGCAGGTAGTTGCTCATCGCGAGGAAGACTTGCTGAGGAAGCAGGAGAATGAGGAGCGCAAGCATCACGGCGGAGGCAAGGATCATCCAGAATAGGCCGGAGATTAACCTGAGAGCGCCAGCGGGTTGCAGGCGGGAAATGGCAACCGGTTTTTCCATGATATATGTTTTTGACAATCCCGTATGAACCTGCCGAACCTCCAATACGAGATAGATAAGAAATCCTAACCCGCCCCGGTCACTTCATGGAAATATGCCTCAATCTCATCAGTCTCGACAATAAAGTCGATGACCCCCTGCATCAGGGCAATACATCGGGAATCATCTGGTTTGATTTTATATCCCGCATCCGCAAGGATCCTTCCCGCAACAGCCTGTGCTGTCCGCTTGTTCCCTTCGCGAAATGCTTTGAAAGCGCAGAGAAGGTAGACGATGGTTGCTGCCCGGGCAAAGGGATCCGGCTGGAGGTTTACGTGAAATACCGCTTGGTGGAGGTTTGCCTCAGAGAGCACCCGGTCATCTCCCCCATCGCGTGCCATGATCCCGGCATGGAGTGCGAGGATCTCTTCAACAGTGAGATCATCCATCTGTTATCCGGTTTTGCAGGGATGGTATGGAAAGGTTGTGTTTTTCCCGCCGCCATGATCCGAAAAAATCACTCTCGCAAAAAGCAGCAGTCTCATCACCCATGCCCGCAGAAAATCCAGTACACAACAAACAGGAGGATACCCCTTGAGCGAGATGAATCTTAAGATCTTTGATGCCATGACCAATGAGGAAAAACACACGTATATGGAATTCCTTCTCTGGCATTATCGGGTTGTGGATGCGTTCTGGTTCATTAACATCACGGAGGAGTACGGCCAGCCGGTGGCAGAACGGATCAACGAGCAGGTCTGGGGAAGAGTTGCCGGTATGGCGGCAAAGGATATCGTACGCAGGTTTTCCATTACTGATCGGGGGCTCACCGGGTTTGTCCGGGCGCTCCGTCATTTCCCGTGGGCGATGATTGTAGGCTACACAATTGAAGAGTCCGAGGATGAAGTCATCATTTCGGTGCCGTCCTGTCCCACCCAGGAAGCCCGGCTGCGCCGGGGCCAGGGAGAGTATGTCTGCCGTGAGATGCACCGGGCAGAGTTTACATCGTTTGCCCGTGAGATCGATCCCCGGATACAGGTGGAGTGCCTGTTTGCGCCGCCAGACCCGCATCCATCGGATATGTTCTGCCGGTGGCGTTTCACTCTTCAGGACAGGGCAAATCCATAATCTTCCCGGTTTTAAAATCTCATATGCCCTTCGCAGGAGTTGCCGAAATTCCCCTGCGGAAATTCCCGTTAGGGATCCGTATCTCAAAACGGGCTCCTTTACCGGGGAGGCCATTCTCCTGGATAGTGATGCCGGTAATTGAGAGGATCTCCCGGATCAGGAAGAGGCCGTACCCGGTATTTTTTCCGTACCCCTGCGTAAAGAGGTGAGCCTTATCCTCCGTAGAGATCCCGACACCATCGTCCTCACTGGTGAGGAGAAGGGCGTCCGGGGTCTCCTGTGCAGAGAATCGTATGGTTGTGAGTTTCGCACCTCCGTGCCGCACTGCATTGTCCACAAGGTTGAAAAAAACTTTTTCAAGCAGGCCGTCAGCAAAAACCTCAATGTTTTCCAGTTCGCTCCCCACGATAATGGCCGGGATCCCGCTATCTGGCTGTGCTTTTTCGATTACCTCAGCAATATTCTGCCATACCGGGGCCTTTACCCCAATGTCCTGGTAATCCCGGGTGAAGAGGATCTGGCGGCTGATTCGTTCGGTGACATCGAGTTCCTTCTCGATATACTGCCTGTTCTGCCCGCCATCCGGGTTCATGAGGGAGAGCTGGAGAAATCCCCTGAGTGCCGTGAGCTGGTTCACGATATCGTGGCGGGTGATACTGTTGAGGAGGTTGAGTTTTTTGTTTGCCTGGGTAACGGCCTCTTCCGCTTTCCTGCGCTCTTTGTTCTCCTGTTCGAGTTCCCTCCAGCGGCGCAGGGAAAAGATCGCAAATCCGATAACAAAGATGAGTGCGACCGTGAAGATCTCGTCCAGCTGCAGGTAGTTGTAACTATTCAGGAACTGGATAATGTGAGTGCTGATATCAAAGTACGCAGAGATGATAAATACGAAAATTCCGGCAGCGATAATGATGATGAGATCTCTTTTTGCGGTTGAACTCGCCCGATCCGGTTTTTGATCTCCGTTATCCATTATCCCACCCTGTTCTGTCTGTTATTTCTATAGAACGGGGCATTCGTATATCATTTTCCTGTCTTTTTTGTATGTACTCGTGTATATGAGGCCCCCGTTTCATGGTTAGGACTAATTCTGGAGACGTAGAATATCTGGGTGAAATGTTCTCCCTTGAAGAGATGACCGTTTTTTTTATCCTGTATATGGCTGTCAATCTCGTTGTCTTTGCGATCTATGCTAGGGACAAGCACCAGGCCAGGTACAATGCGTGGCGGACGAGCGAGGCGATGCTTCTCACTCTTGCCCTTTTTGGACCGTTTGGTGCATATGCAGCAATGCATCTCTTCCATCATAAGACCAGAAAACCCCTATTCTGGCTCGTTCCGTTCTTCCTCTTCCTTCAGATCGTTCTCATGGGATACGTCCTCTCTGGAATGTAATCCTGGAATTCCCGCTCGGAGTCTGCCGGGTGTGGAACCAGCAACTGGTTATATGAAGAATTTCCTGCCATGCAGATCATGCCACTTTAATACCGGGCTTTTCCAAAGAATCTTGGATGAGAACCAACAGACACCGCTACTTCCTCGACCTTGCTGCCCGGTGCGCCCGGCAGGGCACGTGCCTGCGCAGGAACTTTGGCGCAATCATTGTCGATGAATACAATACCATCGTCTCCACGGGATATACCGGGGCGCCGCGCAAACAGATGGACTGCACGGAACTGAACCGGTGCTGGCGAAAAGAGCACAATATCCCCTCCGGGTCCAACTACGAACGGTGTCGGAGCGTCCACGCCGAGATGAATGCGCTCCTCCAGGCCGGAAAGAATGCGCGGGGCTGCACGCTCTACCTGTCGGGCTTTGATGTGGAGACCGGCGAGACCACCTTAATCTGGCCCTGCTTCCTCTGCTCGAAGATGATCGTCAACAGCGGGGTTGCAAATGTCATCATGCGGACCGGCGAGGATACCTACAAAGAGATGGACCCGATGGTCCTTTACCAGATGCGGAGCCGCGAATCTCTGGGTGACGAGTCAAAGTAATTTTTCTTATTTTTTAGAAAAATCCTGCGCGAGAGCAGAGTCGGTTGTCAGTTTAATATACTTGATTCTGAACCGGGCGGATACCCTATCAGGAAAAACAATAATCGTAAATCGTGAGAAAGAGTTAAAAAATTTAGAACCGGGGTTTCCGGTGCTTCGGGAGGCAGTCACGGCAGTATACCGGGCGGCCTTCGGTTGGCTTGAAGGGAACTTCACATTCCTTTCCGCAGTCTGAACAGGTGCATTTTGTCATTTCACGCGGGCCGCCGAAGTCTCTGGGACCTCTGCTGCCACCAAAATTATTCGATCCGAACATGGTTATTTCTCATACAGTCGTTTGTATAACTGTGTTACAATACATGATGCCAGAGTATAATAAGCAGTGTGTTGGAACAAAGACCCCCCTGAGTATTCGTGGGGTTCCGGCACTCTTTTCCTTTTACTCCGCTTGGATTAATTCTGGTTCCAGAATTAATCCAATTCATGCCTTTCATTTGGGAACGGAGCCTTTTTCTGGCAGAATATTCCGGAAGCTACCGTTCGGATACTCTGTTTCCGGAATACCTGCTGTTCAGGAGTGGAGGTCCTCGCGCGCGCAGGGAAAGTTATTTTGGAATGGGTCGTGCGCGTCGGATCTCATTATAGATCGAGACGATTGAGAGACTGATCAGGTTGAGCGTTGTGGCAATGTACCACAGGACCGATTCAGCCGGTGAGAGCCGTGCGATCCACCCTGACCAGAGCATGATGCAGATGATGGAGAATGCAAGGAGCGTGTCCACCGCAAGGAAGAGGAGGGGCATCCCGAAGATCCTACCCAGCTGGGCAATAGTGCAGTACTCAAACCGTGCCGGAACATGGAAAATGTCCAGGGTAGACCGCGCAGCATTCATCAGGAGATCTGCCACCGCCCAGACAACGACCGCGCACCCGAATAAAAGGATGGTTCTGTTTTCCTGCAACCCGGTCTGTACGGCATGGATCCCGAAAAGGAGCTTGAATGCGCAGAATGGCATGCCTATGGTAAAACTCAGAAAAAACGGTCGTGCAAAAAGCCGCTGGATCCAGTCCGTCTCTTCCCCAGCCACACCGGGATCCGTGATCTGATTTTCAGGGGACATGGCATATCTGCTGTGATCAAGGAATTCGGTGCCCGGATGTAATAAGCGAATGGGATTCGCATTTGTTCCTGTATATAAGAGTCATTGGAAACAACAATTACCTTCCAATGTGAAAATACTAGAGACCTTAAAGGTGAATTACATGGGATTTTTTGACAAATTAGCCGGAAAACCAGCAACGCTCAATCCGAAATCAGCACTCGTTCTGTCCGCTATCACGGTCATTGCCGCAGATGGCGTGATCGATGAGGCGGAGATTAACGATCTTGGGAAGATTGTCCGTGGTGACCGCAAGTCCATTGACACTGCAATGGCGGTCCTCAAGGCCAACAAGTTCCCCGGTGTCATTGACATGGTTGCAGCAACGCTTGATGAGAAGCAGAAGATCGCAACCCTTGCAATCCTCTGCGATCTTGCCATGGCCGACGGTGTCCTTGCCGGCGAAGAGAAGCAGGTCCTCCAGATGTACATGGACAAGTTCGGCGTTTCCGAGGCAACCCTCAAGCCGATCATCGAGGCTATCGCTATCAAGAACGATTTCTCTATCTTCTCATAATTTTTTTTAAACAATGTGAGGCGGACGGCTCGCGCTGCCTGTTTCGGATACGCTGCTGTCAATTCTTTCCTGCAGCGAAAGCCAGGATTCCGGCACCGACTGCGATCAGTGCGATCCCCGTCATGGGATCGGAACGTGTCGGAGCGGGAATCGTTGTACTTGGGGGAATGATCGCGGGAGAGAGCGTGACTGCCGGCAGAGGTTCCTGCGTCTTCTGGGGAGGGGGAGTCTCCGTAATTGCGGGTGTGGATCGCGGGGTTGCCGGGGTTGTCCGCGAGTATATGGTCTCTTCCACGAGAGTATTGCTACTGCCGGGAGATGCCGGATTCTCGGTCTTCACCGAGAAGGACCGGGTTGCTGTTGCCGATGATGTGAGGAAGGTGACCACTGCCCGACCGTCGGCACCGGTCGTGACCTTGCCGTAATAACTGGTGTTCGATCTCTCTGGTGTTGAGGCAGCCACGTCTTCGAGAATCGTGCGGCCGTTACCGTTATAGTAAGCATAGGATCCGATAGGGTACGGCCCGTCGGATGGATCCTGTTCTACCCTGAGCTGGTTTGCGAGGACCACCGGGGGCTGGTCACCCGGCTTTCCGCTCATGGAATAGGTGCGGGCGAGCCAGAAGTAGTAGGGTGTATTGGGTAAACCCGTGATCGTGATCGAGAACCTGCCCCCACGGGTGAGAGTATTTTCTGAAGATCCCGTGTCAGCGGAGACCGGGGCCATGATAAGAACAAAACCGATTATGCAGAGGAGTGCCAGGATTCGTGACAGCCGATAGTTCATTCAGTAATCACCTGATATTGTTCTTAAGTGAACTGATATCTGCCCGGGTATAATGGTTGGGGTTTTGGTTTTCGGACTTATGGTAATATCTCTGTAATCCCGGACAAAGAAACCCGCGGGGATATATCCTTCCGCAGGAGCCACATCTTTTTAATCTTATGGGGGTATTAGTGATTATGTCGCCCCGACGCTCGATACCAAAAGCGAAGCTGGAGACAAACCCGCTTCCCAAAAAGGGGCCGGGAATGGACCGGGACCGTCACCTGGAGGATGCAAAGCATCATCCGCTTGACCACCCGCTTCCTCATCCCCCCCACAAGACGATTAACAAACCTATCCTTCCCCGGGATCATACAACCCACACTCATCCCCATGAAGAAGAGCGGGGACCCCATACCAACAAACCGGGTCCCATCACTCCATCACAAAAGATCAGCCGTCCTGTAACAAAAAAGTGAACGCAGGACTCTCACTCTCCACTCATCCAACCAGACCATTTTTTATTCCCTGTTTATTGTTCTCTGCAACAGGGCTTCCGGATAAATCCTATGTTTGTATCGATGTCTGGATTGTAAAACAACCCCTCCTGGCGATTTGATAAACCTGTATGGGGTTTATACCGATTTTCCGGTGTTCATTCCTGCTCACCGGGGCTCATCATCGAGTGGCAATGCTCTCTTTTTTGCTAACCTTCCGTGTAAATGCCATGCATCGGGAAATGCCTAAATAGTGATTGCACGAGGGAGATTCCTCCATTTTGTGCAAAAAGCCGTAAATTAAGGAAATCGTTCTCGCAGGACAGATGAGTTTTTAGAATTCTGCCACTATCCTCCACTCATTCGTCCAATCCGGCTAATTGAGAATACTTTTATACCCCTTTCCTTCCACTGGAAAAATCGTTTATATAGTCCCGATACTTTAAATACGGCATTTCATGCGTTTTCCCGGAAGGCGCCCTGAGATGGCCTGCGGACAGGAACCTGTGGTATACACGTATGGAAACCAATCGTTATTGGGGGTAATCACCGATTCCATGATATAACTGGACCACTTAATTCTCATTCATTACTCCCCTCCCTCCGGCCGGTCCCTGTCCGTGCCCGAAAACAACCTGTTCGCGGCATGGCAAATGCGATGCATGCAGATCCGCTCACGGTGTACGGGGTGTGCCGTTCTGCGAAAGAAAGAAACCCTCGTTATTCTCGATTTTGAAAAAAATGTTCGGGCGTTCCTGATCCTGCCTGTATACAGCAGGATAAGTGCCGTAACTCCCAGGAGGGCCAGAAGACCTGCCAGGACATCCGGTGTTGCAGTGTACGACGGGGCAAAGAACGAGATCCCCTGGCCGGAGATCCCCGCGGTGATGAGGAATATCCCCATAAGCCCGAGGATAAACGCCATGATCGGGAGTCCCAGCGACCGCAGGGGAATTCTGCCAAGCAATCCCGCTGCAATAACGAGGCTTGCTGCCAGAAACAGCCATTCGGATGGCGAGGTGATCTCCAGCCAGAGATAGTACCCGGTATAATCCGGTACCGCCATGAGGGGAAACGGCCCGCGAAGCGGAAAGAACCAGATATCGGCCTGCTGCCAAAGGGAATCGCAGATCTGGTGGGAGAAGACGCTGCAAGCAAATGCAATCCCGAGGATGCTATGCCAGTACCTGAACGCGATAAGGGCAATCACCGATAATATGAGAACGAATAGCAGGGTATGGCCAAGCGTCCTCCCGCAGCTCAGGGCGGGCACGAGCAAGGCAAGCGGCTTATCGATGAGATCAGGAAGCAGCGCTCCCAGGATGCAGAGTGGTACAACCTTTCGGTCATTGGTAATGCCCAGAAATGCCAGACCCACCAGGAGCCCGCAGAAAGCATGGGCAATTGCAAACATCCCGGAACGTTAAGCTGTATGGATTTATAATCCCGTCACGGGATATCCGAATCCCGGTGGCCATGGACGAAACCTTGATACCCGTATCCATCCATTGACGTTTTAATCCGGGTAGATGAGATGCTCACCAGCCACGAACTCCTCCTGAAGTACTGGCATGACGACCGCTATACTTTCTCGGAGATCATCATCTGTTATGTTGACCGGGGGGCGCTTGGCGATCGCTCCTGTGCGTATGGCAGGGATGTCCAGGCACTGGAATCCTATTATTTCCAGATTGCAACCGGCAGGGATACCAAGTACATCCCCTATCACCGGATCCGGAAGATCACCTATGCAGGTGCAACAATGTGGGATCACGGTACGCTGAAGGAAAAAAAAGAATTACCGGACTCGTAAAGCGATCCCCCGCTGGGCTGAGACGGATGGTCGTGAGCCGGAAATTGTGGCCCACCTCTGGAGGAACGATGGTCATCCGGAGGACACTCTTCCCGTTTTTCTTATTTCAGACAAATCCAGTTCTCTTCAAAGGAATCGGCACAGAAGACCATGACCCGAAGGTTTTTTCCTTTCTTAAAGGCCCGCATCTGGTCGTCATACACTTTCTGGACATGCCGGAGCTTGTGCCGGCCAAAATAATCCTCGATACCCTCCAGGAACCGGATCTCCTGGGAGAAGAATGCGTTCTCGTACTCCTTGGTCTCCCGGGCCAGGAGAATGGATTCCTCCTCGGAGATCTTGTCATGGTATTCCCCGTGGAGATCGAGTCCCGAGAACTGTCGCCAGTCAACCGTTCCGTATTCATCCGGCTCCCGGTGAAGCATGTAGGGATAGACCCGGCAGATGGCAAAGCGGCGATCATAAATCCTGCACCTGCCATTTTCAAGAAACCAGCAGGAACCCGCGTCATCATCTTTGACTTTCAGGGCATAACCCGAGACATAGAACGTTCCGTTCTGGTCGCAGAATTCCGGATCCGGGGCGGGTTCGAGTGCATCCGGTTCGATCTCCCGTACTGTTGCAACATCCCGATCGAGAAGGAATACATGGCCGTTGAAGGACCGCGTGCAGCATTTCGCGCAGTGGGTGCAGGAGAATCCGATCTCCCGTATGATCCCGGCTAGGCGTTCGACCGGGTAGGCATACAGGCTGTTTCTTTCCTGCACCAGGGCTTCACGACGATAGGGGATCGGTATCAGGGAAAAGATAACCACCGTGCCATTACCAACACAATGGGGTGTGCCGGTTCATCATCTTTTGGAGAAAACGGGGGGTGATCTGATGTTTTTACTTGACTACCAGGACTTTGCAGTCGGCCCTGCGAATAACAGTCTCGGCAACGCTGCCAAGGAGGAGCCGTTCTATCCCTTTCTTTCCCTGTGTGCCGATAACGATCAGGTCGATGTTGTTCTCTGATGCGTAACGAACGATCTCCGTTGCTGGCTTGCCTTCGAGAACAACCGTTTTCACCATTACCGTGCCGGCAAGGGACCGGACTTTTCCGACCGCACCTTGTGCCTCTTCCTGGATCAGGCTGTATGTCTCTCCGACAACCAGGTCTGCGGGAGCAGATTCGAATGCGCCGGTATCGGTAACATAGATCGCATGAAGGGTTGCTCCGCTTCCTGCAGCGATCCTGATTGCTTCCTGAACCGCCGTGGTGTTCCGATCCGATCCGTCCGTTGCTATTAGAATATTCTCAAACAGTTTTTCAGTCATCTGAATTCAGCCTCCGTTTATCCGTTATCTACGTCGTTTGCGGTTGTTCTTATAGGTTGCAGGTGGGATACCGTACCTACTTCCCGGCCTTTGCATCCGTCTCGTGAACATATTTGTCTCCCCTCATGGCACAGAGCACTGCCGCCACGAACGAGATGAACGCTCCTGCATAGAACGTCAGGGCAAGGGATGGCATGAACGCATGGGCGAGCGTTGTCGGGAACCATGTGACCCCGGTGAGAGTAGCAACCGTTGCCGGTGCGATCGATGCCGCTACGGCCGGCGAGAGGCCGGAGAGGATCATCTGGGCCGGGTTGTAGCCAAGGAATGCGGCAAAGAGTGCCCCGGTGGGGGGTATCGCACTCATGGCCGGGAGGAGCGAGGAAGCGCCGATCTCCTGCAGGGATGATGCAAGAGCAAGGGGGAACTCCCTGGTGAGGCCGACTACAATTATCGTGAAGAACATGCCCATGCTCACGACCATCCCTGAGTTCATCAGGGTCGACATCATGCCGGATGTCACGCCCCGCTCGGATGGCGGGACCGAGTTCATGATCGCGGCAGCGTTCGGCGAGGCGAACATCCCGTTGCCCATCCCCATGATCAGGAGTGCAACAGAGAACGGCAGGTAATCGAAGTTATACGGCAGCACCGCGAGGATCAGGAACGAGATCCCGACAAGAATCATCCCGATGGTACTGATCCACTTGGCGCCGTACTTGTCCGAGAACAGCCCGGAGATCGGCCCCGTGATCACAAACCCGATAGTCATGGGGAGCATGAAGACCCCCGCCCAGAATGGCGTTGATTCGTAACTGTACCCGTGAAGCGGGAGCCAGATGCCCTGCAGGAGCAGGATGAGGATGATCATCACCCCTCCGCGTGCAAGGGCAGAGAGGAAGTTTGCAGCGTTCCCGTACGTGAAGCTCCTGATCTTGAAGAGGTCCATCTGGAACATCGGGTCTTTGACCCGCTTCTCTATGAACGGGAATGCACACAGGAGCATGAGCCCGATGACGAGCGATGCAATGACCCACGGATCGCCCCAGCCCATCGGGTCGTTCCCATAGGGCATCAGGGCGTAGGTTATCCCGATGAGGAAGATGGTCAGGCCGCCGATAAACGAGATGTTCCCCCAGATGTCAAGGGAATGGGTGTTCCGTTCGTACTTCGGCTCCTTGAGCCGGTAGAACGCCCAGATTGTGCCGATCACGCCAAAGGGTACGCTGATAAGAAAAACGTACCGCCAGTTGTATACCGCAAGGATGCCCCCGATAAGAAGGCCGATGAAGCTGCCGGAGAGTGCCGCTACCTGGTTGAGGCCCAGCGCCTTGCCCCGCTCGTCCGGAGGGAATGCGTCGGTCAGGATCGCGGCGCTGTTGGAGAAGATGAACGCAGCGCCGACTGCCTGGAGCAGGCGGAAGATGATGAGCTCTATGGCTCCCGCGTCCCCGGAATCCGGGGTGAGGAAGAGGAGGATCGAACCTATCGTGAAGATGAGAAATCCGATATTGTACAGCCGCACTCTCCCGTAAATATCGGAGAGACGGCCAAAACTGAGCAGGAGGGTTGCCGTCACTACCCCGTACCCCATCAGCATCCAGAGAAGGTACTGGAACGAGGTGAGAGGATTGATGTTGATGCCATTGAAGATCGCCGGCAGGGAGATTAAGATGATGCTCCCGTTCACGGCCGCCATGAACATGGCGATCGTTGTATTCGATAAGGCTATCCACTTGTAGTGAACGCCTTTATCCCCACGTTCCCCTGCCTTACCTTCTGGAAGGTTTGTCTGTTCCACACTGATCACCTGATCATCGTATTGGTATTAAACTGTCCGGGAGTCCCGGCAGTTGTTTTGCACCGTACACATCTGGCCTTCTGCTCATTTAAAGATCCTACTGTCCTGAAGGTGAGTAAGTGTACAAAGGCAAAGTGCTTTTTACTTGCATTTCACATCTACCAGATGGAGTACCAAAGAGACGTATGCAGGCGATTATAAAAGTGCTGGCGTTCCTGATCGGGCTGTTCGTAATTGCAAATGGCGTCTTTATCATCCTGATGCCTCCGTTCGGGGATGAGCCGCAGGGATATGCCATCATCGCAGTCGGGATCGTCATCCCCATCATCACGATGTACGTGTCCCGCATTGACGACCGGGCCGAGGCCTGATTTTTCCGGTAGCCCCGGGCGGGATTCATGCCCGATAGCCGGTGAGTTCTCCGGGTATCTTTTCTCTCTTTCCGGTTCCGGTATTCATCAACCGGCCCTTTTTCTTCAGACTGGGTAGTAAAAAATTACGGGATCAACTCAGTCGTACTTCCGGAAGAGCGCCGGGTTCTGCCTCCTGATCCACCACTGCCGCAGGAATATCCCCCCGATAACCACGACAATGATTGCAGCGATTCCTGCAATAGCCGGCAGGAACGGGATCCCCGATCCCGCACCCATGGCGGGAGCAGCCATTGTATTGTTTGCTATTGATGGAGTTGTCGCGAGCGGTGCCGATATGGTACCACGGGGCGATGACGGGAGCGTGGTTGTGGGAACGATGGTGGCCGTCGTAATGGTGGCTCCGATTGCCGGGAGAGTCGCTCCCGTAGTTACATTCCCTTCGGATATATTCTTCCTGGTGGTTACTGCGAAGTACGAGAATCCCGGTGTTCTTGCCGTGAAATAAAACGCATTTGCTGTCTGGCGGTTGATCACTGTCGGAAGTTCTGCCCATACGCCCCCGGTGTTCCGCATCAGGACGATGTTCTCCGGCTTCAGGTTATGCGCTTCGAGCCAGGAGCGGGAGACGGTGAAGCTGATGTCCGCATGATCGATCTTTGACGGGTTGACGCCGGCCAGGGTCAGGGACATCACCTGGTTGACGGTACGACCTTCGAGCCCGGCAGTGTCGACCCTGGCCCCGTCCACCACCATAAGTTCGGTCTGGCCCAGGGTCTCGGCCGGTATAACATCAACGGAAACAACCTCGGCCGGGTCGGTCTCCGAGAGCTGGCTCCTGAGATCGAACATCATGGCCTGTCCCGCCGCTCCTCCGGGCGAGGTCAGCGAAGCGGATTCGCTCGAATCCTCATCGCTCGAATCCGCGGGGGATGGGGATTCACTAACTACGGTAAATCCGCTCACCAGCGTTCCGGAACGGTTGTCGGTATTGGTCACGACGACATTATACTTCCCCACTACTGCAGTCGTGAGATCAAATATTCCGGTGATTTTTGCCGGCGACACTATCGTGACTTCGGATGCGGTAATGTCGGATGCTCCCGATCTCGTAAGGTTCACGACCGCCCCGGACCGGAACCCGGTTCCGGCAAGGTTGAAGTCAAGAAACCCGGTGTTTTCTCTTGAGGACGGGGTGACTGACGTCACGGTAGGATCGGTCTTCCACGTGACATTGTACACCCAGAACTGCATGACCGGATCATTGTCGGTGAACCGTGCATCGTAATTTATCTTCATCTTGAGCCTGAACTGGCCATTTGATCTTCCGGTTGTGGAATCACCCCAGCTGTTCTGCACGATCCAGTACCATTTTGAGTCATCGGAGTCGGTCTTGTTGTACCCGATAAGCACCATGGCATGGCTGCTGCCCTCTCCTGATGAGGTATTGTACAGGGAACCGCTCAGGGAATCCGGGTCATACAATCCATCCGGTTGATTCTCCCAGAGGTCTTTCCAGACCGTGTAATTTTTGTCGTCCGGCCATTTGTGGGAATAATACATGACTTTACCATCGAGAAGGGCTGCGGTCATATTCCGTATTGCCTCGGTCTGGTTCGTTGGCGTTTTGGAGAGAACCCGTTCAGGACTGATCCTGCCAAACCCGATGTTCGGGGTTATCGTCATCAGTTCTTTCGGTAACACCGTATTGGTGTTCTCATTGCCGTCATTCGACCTGTCCTTGTATGAGGCATTGTAATTATCCCAGGGAACAACGAACGGGAGACCGGCATACGTCTGGTCGAGTCCCGCATTGTAGGCCCGGGCAAACTCCTCCACATTTCCCCCGGTACATGCCCACTCACCGGGGTGGTTCTTGCCGATATTCCCGTTCTCATAATTCGAGTTGAAGAACTGTATCGAGAGTGGTGTTGCGATCCCTGAATAATTGTAATACGACTGGGAGAGAAGGGCTGTGCCGGTCCAGACCCAGCAGTTGCCGCACTCTCCCTGGTTCCATTCACGGTAGGATTTCTTGGGGAAGTCATTGACAACGTAAACCGGATCCGAACTCCCCGGTTCGCTCACCGCATCGAAAACCGTGGCAGCACTGTAGTCTGCTGCATCATCCGCCAGTTCTGAAGCATTCGGATGCATAACCCCGCTCTGATCGGTTGCCGCTGCGAGCGGGACGAGAAGAAGACCAATCAGGAGTGCGGCATAGATCAATCGTATCGGTTGATGAATCAGCATCAAAAATTCTCCAGATCCTGTACCCTGTACCGGTGCAATGCCCCGGGGGAGACCGGGAACCCTAAAACACTCGTCAATACAATGGAATGATCGATCTTTTCTCGGAGATATATTGAATATTGTGAAATGATCTGCGGGGGAATTCCCCCTTGCGGTGAGACCGATTGCCCGTTTTGGGAAAATATACCCTCCGGAGCGATCCGTTCATAAAAGCCGCCGCGGGGCGTTATTCGGGGGTGGCATTTAACGGGGGATATGGGGCATCAGCCCCCCTCATTGTAACATGAGGGTATCGACGGAGCAGAAAAAACATGATATCGCAATCCCCCTCTCCATTGGGCTCGCTATCGGGGGGTGATACCTAAGATCGCTTTTTTTACCTGTGGAGGGGTGAACCCCCCTTTTCCGGAAAATGGGGAATCCGGGTTCGCAACGGGCTCTGTTTCATCGTAGCATGAGGATCGCGACCGGATAGTTTCGGCCTTTTTTGGGGGGAGTTTTTTGGAAAAGTGTGCTATCGCTCCGGATTGCCCGACCGACGGTTTTACGCTCAGAATAACCGGAGAATGTATATCTGTTCCAGCAGAGGTTCGGGGCCGGGGGCGTATTTCTGGGTTTGGGGGGGTATGCCAAATAAACGCGGGTGTGGGGGTCTGCGGCTCACCAGGATCTTGGTTGAAATCTGGTGGGCGATATGAGAAAAATGTACAGTATAGAAATTTTTTCCGGTTTTTTTAAAAAAAGGGATGGGATCAGTTGAATGTCCTGAACGGGATGTACTGGTCGTATATTTTCACTTTCTCGCCATTGGGGGTGATTGCCCAGACTTCGGCCCGGTCCGTGTTCTTCCTTGTTCCCGCAAGGGAGACCGTCTGTCCGACCTTGAAGGGCTGGACCATGGATGCAGTCTCGACCACGCCATCCGACCGGGTGACTTTGATGTCCAGCTGCGGGATGAGGTTCTGGCCTTTGCCTCCGCGGAAGGTGGTGATGATCTGCGGGTCGATGGATTCGCCGTTGCTCTGGACCTGGACATCGATGCTCCAGATCTCGGGGAGTGACTGGGTTGGGCCGGGGGTTGCCGAAGCATCCGCTGCCTGGGTCGCGACCGTTGCCGGGGTTGTGGCTGTCGTAACTTCTTGCGTGGGTGCCGGGGTTGCCTGCGGGGCAGGGGCCGGCTGCTGGGTGCAGCCTGCGGAGATAGCGAGGATCATGCAGAGCATGAGTGCTATTGCAACTGAAAGGGTTTTTGTCATACCGGAACGTTGCTCACGATGCTATATCAGGATTATGTCGGAACGGGGTAGTATTCCGCGCTCAGGGTAAAATTTTCGTTTTTCCTCCCGGCTTCGTTAAAAAACGCGTGATTTTCCGGGTTTGCGACGAGCTTGTCCGAAATACATATCAGGAACGGTGACGACGTGGTACTATGGACGATCATCATCATCTCCGCTGGAAATCCATGATAATGCTGGGCCTGCTCTGTGCCATTGTGGGAGTCATCCTCTTGTTCTTCCCTGGTCAGGCAACCCTGTTCTTCTTACAGATTGCAGGTATGGTTGTCATCCTGCTCTCCGCCATCTTCCTTGTCGAGGGGCTCTTCATCGATACCGAAGGGATATCGAAATGGGTTGTCCTCTGTCTCGGGATCGCCGGGGTTATCGTTGGTATCTTCACGATTGCCGCTGCCCTCATCGTTGTTGTTGCAGCAGGTCTCCTGCTTGGGATCTTCCTCATCCTCTTCGGGATCGGGGAGACTATTCTCGGCCTCACCATGAGCATTGCCGAACCCATGGTACGGTTCGTGCTTGCAGTCCTTGGGATCCTTGCAATCGTTGTCGGGGTATTCCTGCTCCTTCACCCGGCAGCAACCATCGAGGTCATTGCAATTCTTGTCGGCCTGTACCTCTTTGTCTATGGCCTGATGCAGGTCTCCCACGGGCTCAACGAGCGCCAGAAAGAGAAAGAGACCGTTGTCAAGCACCTCTGATCAGAGGTTCCTTTTTTAAGTCTCCGGGTAATCCGTCACGGACGGACACGTTTCCGGAACTTGTGGAGAAATCCCTACCGGGAAAAAAGAAAGAGAGCGGCTCGTTAATAGGCCCGCTTGCCCGCCGCTGCCGGTTCGATCCCGGTTGGCTGGTTTCTGATGGTCCGCTCTTTCATGATGGAGTAGACATCGCTTGCGTGCTCCTTTGGCACCTCGACAAACGAGTATGCATCAAGGATCCGGATAGCTCCAATCGCTTTTCCGGGGATCCCGGTCTCGCCCGCTATTGCCCCGACAATGTCCTTTGGGGCAACCTTGTGCTGCCTGCCCACGGCAAGGAAGAACCGGACCATGCCCGGCTCTGCACCGGTATCGGCAAAGTCCACTTCCTGCTGCCGCTTCTCGGCTGCCGGTTCGGTGCCGGATTCCATCTGTATCTTCAGAAGGGCTGCAGCGATCTCGATTGTCTGAAGGTCGCCTTCCGTCTCCGTCTCGATGATCCGGATATACTGCTCGAGACCGCCTGCCGCAATGATCTCGTGCACCCGGTCGATCATGACCCGGGTGCGGGTCTCGGCCACATCGCTCTCCGAGGGTATCGGGACGCGGGCAATCTGGACCTTGGCATAGTGCATGATCTCGCGGAGCTTGGTGAAGTCGCGGGGTGCAACAAACGTGATGGCTTTCCCGCTCTTGCCCGCCCGGCCGGTCCTGCCGATGCGGTGGACATAATACTCAACGTCCTGCGGGACATCGAAGTTGATGACCAGGTCGACATCGTCGACATCGATCCCGCGGGCCGCGACATCGGTTGCGATCAGGATATCGATGGATCCCTTGCGGAACCCGCCCATGACCCGGTCCCGCTGGGACTGCTTCATGTCCCCGTGCAGCTCGTCCGCACGGTAACCCCTGGCCCGAACTTTCCCCGAAAGTTCCTCTGCCCTGCGTTTGGTGTTGCAGAAGACGATGGCAAGCTGCGGGTCTTCGAGATCGATGAGCCGGCAGAGCACGTCGAGTTTCTCCCGGTCCTTGACTTCCATGTAGGACTGGGCGATCTGCGGAACGGTGAGTTCGGCGTACTGGACGCGGACGAACTCGGGCTTGTTCTGGAACCGTTTCGAGATATCGAGGATCGGCTGGGGGAGCGTTGCCGAGAAGAGCAGGGTCTGCCGGTTCTGGGGCGTTTTCCGAATGATCAGTTCGATATCGTCGCGGAATCCCATGTCGAGCATCTGGTCGGCTTCGTCGAGCACCACGGTGGTGACATCGTCAAGCTTGAGGGTGCGCCGGTCCAGGTGGTCCATGACCCGTCCGGGTGTGCCGATGACTATGTGAACTCCTGTCTGGAGCGCCCGGAGCTGCCTCTCAATGGGCTGGCCGCCGTACACCGGCAGCACGAGGATTCTGGGCATATGCGCGAGGAGGTTTGAGAACTCCTCGGCGATCTGGATGCAGAGTTCCCGGGTTGGACAGAGTACGATTGCCTGGACTGCTCGCTTGGTTGGATCGATCTTCTCGATGACGGGGATACCGAACGCCGCAGTCTTCCCGGTGCCGGTCTGGGCCTGGGCGGTCACATCGCGCCCTGCCTGGATGAGGGGGATTGCTAGTGCCTGGATAGGCGAGGGCTCTTCGAAGCCCATATCTTCTATGGCTTTGCCGATCTCGCGCGATAGGTTGAAATCGGAAAACTGGATTCTTGTATTCATGTTGCAGCACCATTTGGTCTGCGAGCTCATAAGATGGTGCACTGAGACAGGGCCGGCCGGAGATCGACATTATCAAAGCGGTCGCATATGAGGACGGGCTCAATACCCGTATCCGGCTCGGTCATGAGATGATGTGCGCAACTACCTGGAAGCCAGGAAGATCGATCTTCTTGTCGGCATGTATCATTCCCCCGGTGGGCCAGGTAGGTAAATTTCTCTGCCCCGCAGTTGTAGCGGATGCACCGTTTGTCCGGCAGGAATCAGGCGCTGCACCTGCGGGTTATCCGTTCGAGGATCAGTTCTGATGCAGCGCGGATATGCTCATCGTCAGAATTCGTTGCTTCCATCAGCGGGGATATGGCGGATTCGCCTTTGTCCATAAGGGCATTCATCGCTTTGTGGCGGATGAGGAAACTTTTGTCCCTGAGCGCCTGGATCAACAGGCCGATGGCGTGAGTGTTCTCCATCTTTACGAGTGTTAAGATCGCTCCCATGCGCAGATCCTCCTCGTCACTTGCAAGAACAATCTTGCGGAGCGGGGGCAATGCCGCTTCCTCCATGCCGGAGAGTTCGATCCAGGCCTCTTTTGCTATGAGATAGTGAATCCGGTCCGGATTTGTTTCCGGACTCCCCCCGAGCTGGTCCAGGCAGGAAGCAGCCTCCCGGCGGATCTTCCGGGACGGGTGCGCGAGGGCCAGGACAAGGTGGGGGCTTGCAAGACTGCCCATCCTGACCAGAATATTTCCTGCTTCAGTACGGACACTGTAATCGTCATCGGTAAGGGCAGCGATAAGTCCCGGCACTGCATCATCGTGTCCGATCCCTCCGAGGGCGTGGGCTGCAGACTTCCTGACCTGCTCGAACGGATCCTCCAGGAGCCGGATAAGTCCCGGTATTGCACCGGTATCACCGATCTGCCCGAGCGCCTCCGCGGCGATCTGCCTCATTATGGGATCCCTCTCACCGAGCAGGGTGATCAGGGGAGAGACTGCCCGGCGATCCCCGATCCTGCCAAGCGACTGGACCGCCAGCATCCGGGTTTTGGACGAAGGAGATCCAAGTGCGTCAATCAGGGGTCCGATCAGCGGTCCGGCCGTATCCGGCAGACCTCCCGTACTGCCTGGGGCTTCACCCTTGTCATCGTGGGATGTCTCATCAGCGGAAGCCGTCAGAGTAATGCCGGTTTTTTCAGGAATGGGCTGTTCGGAGTCAGGGATCTCGTCCCCGGTACCGATGCCCGGAAGAGACGGGGTGTTGTCCGGTAACTCCGGCCATAATCCCTCGTAGTTTGTGTGGGAAACACTGGGAACCTGGGCGCTGCGATATACGGCATCGAGGAATGCCCGGGCACGTTCCCGCACTGCCGGATCCTCGTCCCGGCAGGCTGCAACCAGGTACTCTTCGGCCTCCGGGCCGGCATGACCCAGACCGGTAACGGCGCACAACCGCCTGCCCGGCTCCCCGGTGGCGAGGACTTCAGACAGCAGCGGGATCGCCCGCGGACCGTTTTTCCCCAGTGCAATTGCTGCCCGCTCCCGGACCCCCTCATCGGGGTCACCGAACAGGGATATGAGGTCCGGCAGGACCTCCATGCTGCAGATCATCCCGAGGATCGTTGCAGCACTTCCCCGGATCAGCGGGTTTGAGTGAGCAAGGAGTCTTTTTGTGGGTTTTGCGCCCTGTTCGCCAAATTCCGCAAGTGCAGATTCGGCGTTCCGGCGCACCCCAAAATCCGGGTCTTCCAGTGCCTGGACAAGGGGCACAAATGCAGAAAAATCCCCGATCTTCCCAAGCGAGCGGGCCGATGCTGCCCGGACCTCCCCATCGGTATCGTGCAGGGCAGTAACGAGGGGCTGTACTGCCCGCTCATTTTTTATCAGTCCAAGAACCTCTGCTACAGCAAGCCTGACTTCCCACGAGGGGTCTGTCAGCGCCCCTTCGAGCGCTTCGATGGCCCGGACCCCGATCCTCCCGAGTGCATCGACGGTGATGGCCCGGATATTCCCGTCCTTGTTTTTCAGGGCGGCTACCAGCGACTGGATCTCTTCTTCGGTAGTTTCGGCCCCCTGAACCCCATCCTGCATGCAACCGGAAAAATCCGGCTCCCGTTCATGAGATTCCGGGACAGATACCATGGATGGAGCGGGCAACTCCGGCTCCCGTGTTTTCGGGATTTCCGAAAGGCCTCTTTGCGGGACCGGCACTGGTGCGGGGCTCGTATCCTGTCCTGCGGGTTCAGATCTGCAATATTGCCTTTCCCTGCCCTGCTGTTCCGGGGCTGCCTGACAGGAAGCCGGTTGTTCAGATGATTTCAGATGAGGGTCCGGGTGGTTTGCAATCGTATTTGCGGGCCCCTTTTTCCCCTGCGGTAAAACAACAGCCTTTACTGGATCCTGGTGGGCCGGACCGGCAGATCCCGGCCCCGGAGAATGACTCTCGTTCAGGATATCCTCAGCCGCTTTCCGGATAACCGGGTTCTTGTGACTGGCTGCAGCAACAAGAGCGTCCCGGCCGGGTTTTCCCATGCCTTTGAGCGCGGTTGCAACCCCGGCCTGCAACCCGTACCGCGGGTTTTCGAGAACCTGGATAAGGAACGGGATTGCCGGTCTTCCCATACGGGAGAGTTCGTGCCATTGTTCCGATGCGAGATAGAACCGGGCCCGCTCTTCGGTGGTATCCGGCAACCACCCGCATGCCGACAGGGTGGTGGCTGCCATATGCCGGACATTGTAGGAATCATGGCTGAGACCCCTGACCAGGTGCGGGATGGCGGTCTCGTTATGGATCTTTCCCAGGGCCTCGATCGCGCTGATACAGACTTCGTTCTCGGGATCGGCCAGGAGTTCTCCCAGGGATCGTACTGCCCGCGGATCCCCGATCGCACCGAGCGCTGTGGCTGCGTCCATGCGGATCCGGTAATACCGATCCGGAAGGATCCCGATAAGGAACGGGACCGCAGCCTTCTTTGCCCGGACCAGATCGGACCAGCGCTCCCGAGCGATCAGAAAATGGTAATAGTCATCGTTATTGCCCGGCACCCGGTTCATGCGGGCAAGTGCATCAGCGGCACCGGACCGGACCCGGTGCGACCGGTGGGTGAGAGCTTTTACGAGAAGGGGGTGGGCCGGTTCGCCGATCAGGGCAAGTGCTCCTGCTGCTACCGATCGCACCGTTCCATCGTTGTCCGTCAGATATTTCAGGAGACCGGGAATTGCATTCCTCCCGGGCAGGGAGAAGAGGTGGATGAGCTCGCTGTTTTCCAGATGGCAGGTTGTTTTTGTACTCCTGCAGATCTCTGCGGGAGTGACCCCGGAGAGGCCCAAAAGGACACAGACGATCGGCATCTTGTGGGCTTCGTCTTCAACCCGGAGCCTCTCCAGCAAGGGAACAAGGCCCGCTCTTCCCCTGGCCTGAAGGCCATCAATCGCCTCCTGCACGAGTATGGCTTTGTCTGACCGGAGATCCTGCATCAGGCGGTCAACATCCCTGCGGCAGATACTATCGGGATCATCCTGTTTGAAAAGATCGAAAACACCCATCTCCCGCTTCCTGCACTAAGACCCCTGTCGTCGCGTATTATCTTCTTTGACTCATAACAATATTTATGTATTCTTTTTTTTAAATCGGGTTTTAAAATCGATTTAAGTCAAAAATATTTGATTAAATAACAAAAACACGCCATTCTGTGCGTATGCTGATCGGGGAACCGGTACGGTGGGGGTACAGCCTGGAGAAAAGAGAATAAAATGGAGGATTCAGAGATCAAGCGTCATGTTGTCCATCGCAGCAATAAGACCGGGACATTCCTTTGAGAGCCGTTCCTGCACGGCGAGCCGCTCCTGAACGGTTCCGTACACTTCGGCGCCAAAGTGGGTGAGGGCGAGCCGCTTGGCCCGGGCTTCCCGCGCAATCCCGATGGCGTTCTCCGGGTTGAGGTGGGGCCAGTCGGGGCTCACATCGCCGCTTCGGAGCCCGCACTCGGTAATGAGCAGATCGGCATCCTGCCCGAGGGTGACTGCATTGTCGCAGACGCCGGTGTCGGTGCAGTAGGTGACGACTTTTCCATCGAGTTCCAGCCGGTACCCGAAGCACGGGGCGGGATGGACGAGCGGGAGGCAGGTGAGCCCGAACGGGAGCTTGTGGGTGCCCGCCTCCAGTTCCCGGACGGTTACATTGAAGGGGAGAGCGTCGAAGGGCACGGTGAAGGGATCGGCAACGAAGTGGTCGAGGAGAGCCGCGCTCCCCGGCTGGCCGAAGATGAAAAGTCCTTTTTTGAGCCGGAACTTGCACAGCGTGTGGAGCCCGGCAATGTGGTCAATGTGAAAGTGGCTGAGGAAGAGGAAGACCGGCTTTTTCTGGGATATATACCGGTCAGCCTTTGCGATCCCGTTGCCGGCATCGAATATGATATCGTATTCTTCCGACTGCACGAGGGTTGAGATCGTGTTGCCGGCGGGGGTGTCGAACCAGCCGTTGGTTCCAAGGAACGTCACCTGCATAGTAGCCTGTTGGTGCGCTCCCATAAAAAAGAGGCCGGTACGGTTGCATGGGATTTTTATTCTTTCCCGCCGATGGACAATCAGATAAAACAACGGAGTCTCTTATGAAAAAATACCTGTTCTTCTGCCTTGTGCTGCTCGCTTGTGCCTGCTGCATTGCTCTTCCGGTTTCGGCCGTGATCCAGGAAGTCACCCTCAAGGGCGCGGTTGCCACCGTGAATGCCCAAAAGAACACCCTGACGATTGAGAATCCCCAGCAGTATGGCTGCTCTTACCCGGCAAGCGGTTCGCCGGTCTGCAGCTATACCCCCATGAGTACATCGGCCCTGACCGGGACGGTTCCGGACCCGGCCGCTTTCTCGATCTTCAAAACAGGTGATCCCATTGTAGCTACAAGTTTCGGCGGCGCCGGCGAGACCTGGATCACCCTTGCAAAACTCTTCGGCTCGCGGCCAAACGAGGAGTACGTGACGGACATTGTCGGGGATGCAGCAACGATCCCGACCCCGCTTGCGGGGAACTACTCTCTCATCCTCAAAACAAGCCCGGACTGCACAACATGCACCGGCAGCACCTGTCCGGCGGCCTCATCGCTCGTTGTTGTCAGGAGCGATGATCGTGTTGTCGCGAACAAGACACTCCTTCCCGGGGAGAATCTCTCCTTCAATGGCCGGAATGACGGGTCGAGCGTCTCCGTCACCTTCGTAAAAGGCCAGGCGGACGGTTCTTCCTGCCGGCAGCAGCAGGTCGACATTATCGGGGGTGCCCAGCCGGTCTCCGATTATATCGTGAAAGTCGTGCCGCCGATTGGCATGACTGCCGGCAAGCTTCCAGGAGCAGTCCAGAGTTCAACCCCGGAGACTCTGTCCACGGTTCCTCCGGCAACAACTGCCCCGGTAAATGCGGCCCAGACCCAGAAATCCGCAGGCCTGCCGGTCCTCGCAATCGGGGCGCTCTGCCTTGGTGCGGTACTGGTCTCGGCCGGCAGAAAATAATCCTTTTTTCCTAAAAACGGGATGCCCCGATCACTGCCTCCATTGGCAAGCTGATCCTTAGAACGAGCCCGAGAATATCATATTTTCTCTGATTTTCCTGCGTGTCAATGCTTTTTTGTCCCAGATGCAGGGTCCGGATGTGGTTTTTGGCAAAATCTTTTTCAACCAGACAGGAGTATTGATTTTTTGGAGTTTTTCTCAAGAACAAAAACGGAGGTGAGACCAGATGGTAAGGGGAAGAAAAGAGACCGGAGCACACCGGGCCGGCATCGTGCATGAGGGGAAGAAGGCCCGGAGTCCTGTTGAGGATACCTGGGATCCTGCAAATGCCGAGGAAGATCCTTACCGTGACCTGCGGGCTCCTGGCGAGGACCCGTCCGACCCGGCAAGCGACGATTACGTATGGCCGGAATATGAAGAAGAGAACGATGACTGAACGGGGATCGGCAGCTGCCTATCCCCTCTGTTTTCCTCTGGCCTGATCATGTGGCCATAATTATATAACTCTCTTTGTGCGACTATCTGTCCGGAGGAGGTAGATCATGCTTTCATTGTATTCCTGTTCAACCTGCGGCAAGAAGGTGCTCGTTGTCGAAGACGGCAAGGGTGCGCTTGTCTGCTGCGGGGCGCCGATGACCTGGATGGAAGAGAAGAGCACGGAGACCGGCAAGGAGAAGCACCTGCCGGTTGTCGAGAAGACCCCGCGGGGTATCCGGGTCAGGGTGGGGGCCGTGCCCCACCCGATGGAGAAGGAACATCACATCACGTGGATAGAAGTGATCGGGGACACGTTCCTGTACACGGCAACGCTTGCACCCGGGGAGAAACCGGAGAAGGAGTTCTGTCTTGAAGGAGCGGACCCGCTCAGGCATGTCAAAAAGGTACGGATTTACTGCAATGTGCACGGCGTCTGGGCAATGAAACCCTGATCGCTCACCCGTGCTTTTTTTCAGACGTTTTTCATGACGGGCAACCGGACTCCGGTTTTATGTGAGATTAAAAAGTGCGTGCAGGGGTTACCGTAGCTCCTGCGTTCATATCGCATTACCCGGAGAAAAAAGATACCGGTGGGGCAGGCTCTTTGCGCATCGAGAGCGTCTGCTGGTTTGCGAACATTTAGTACAGGACGTTTACACCCTGGATAGAAGCCGGTGCATTCCTGACAATGGAGAATGCCGCCCCGATAGCCGGTTTGATCTCAATGGAGAAATGGTCGTCCTTGGGTATCGGGTTTGTCGGCCGTGTGCTGATCTCGAACTGTTCGCCTTTTTCCAGCACGTTATCGTCCGTGATCTGGTTCTGGACTGCAGAGATGACCCACTGCCCTCCTGCGATCGATGCCCCCCTGGTGGTCACGTGGGAGAGGGTTTCAAGGGTTGATGCATTGCTGTAGGTTATGGAGACTTTGTCGAAATCAATCGATGACCCCCCCGGGGCGAGCCCAAGGGTGAAATTGACCATGTTAAGCGCGCTTCCCGGTGTGCCTATGCCGTACACGTTCCCGAACACCTGAAGGGTTGAGCTTGCCTGCTGTACACCTGTGTGGACCACTTCCTGGCTCTTCTGGGTCGTGAAGAACCCGGCGCCAAGCACTACGTACGAGAAGACTGCCGCGACGACGACGAATGCGATAAGGACTATTGCAGCCTCGAGACCGGTAAATGCATTGTCAGAGGATTTCATGATGTACCTGATGGGGCTTGCGTGATTTTTGAGCCTCATTTGATTAAATGCATTATTGTATATTTATATATAATGCCTGAATTTTCAGCATTTTATTTCGTTTTTTGCGGATGAAGAAAAAATCCGGCCCTGATGGGGGAAACCGGGTGGCGGGATAAGGAATTGCCGGCTGTCAATCATTAGCATAATATTTATGACGAGATTTTATTGTTATCCAAAATTTCGGATCTTGTATCTCTGTCGTTAAGATCGGGGATTGGTAAAACTGGATCCGGTCTGTGATTCATTTTGAATTTGTAACAGGGAAATTCTCTCGTGTGGTTCTGCTTCATTTTTGATATACTCTGATTTGTTTTGGGTTTTCATTGAATCCAATCCGTAAGACCATAACCGGTAGATTGGGAATCCGGAACATTTGATTCGATAGATACCGGCTATGTGTTTTCGGAAATCGTTTATCATGAATAGAAATTATGTTCAGACGTCAGATTAGATTGGAATTGGATTTTTTATTTTTGGATATGTTGAATCTTCAATTTCCTACGACATTTATTCTGAGAATTGTGTGTGAAACCAGATCTGTTTCTGATTAGAAATCGATGTTATACCGTCTGGTTCTTCCAAGAATATGGCGAATCTGAATTGCGTAAATTTTTAGAAAATTCTCGACCTGTGCTTTTCGGGGTACCTGTTTTGATAAATTCTGCGTAATCCATTCTCTTCATTGAATTGGTCTTCACTCGTGGAATTGGAATTGGAATTGGATTCGATAGTATTCGCTGAGTGAATCCGACAAATCCGAAAAAAGGCCGTGAGTCCCTGTCTGTTCCTGCGTTGGACCGTCTTGGCCGCATTTTCACGAGTTCCGGATTGCCCGGCTGACCCTCTATTCCCCATACTCTCACTGCAATAAATTCCTATACAAAAGTATCAACTACCCCCCGACCCCCCGGTCCCTTTGATCCGGGTGAGGGGGGTCACCCCCTTTTAGAAAAATGAGGGCAAGGGGGGTAGCCCCCCACCCCCCGTTCCCAAATGTGGGAACCTGCGCCCGGTTTACATGCTCCGGCCCGGTGTTTCGCGTGGAGTTGTCATCGGTAATAGGATTTGATCGGTCTTACTCAAAAACGGGAAGCATGCGGGATTTCCCGATCCGGCTGGGGGGGGAGGTACCCCCGCCCGGTCTGATCGTGGTGGGGGGGTATGCCCCCTTTTAAAAAATATGGGGGAGGGGGGTGACCCCCCACCCCCTCCGGATCCGGTTGGGGTATACCCGTTTTGTTCTCCATAATGAAATGGTGTTGAATGATCGGACACGTTCTTCCATAAACCTGCCGGCAGTTTACCGGCACATCTGGACAGGGAACCTGTAGGCTTTCCAGCTTAACAAAAAACAAGGATGGAGGGATCCCACCCCCGCAAAAAAACAGTTTTAATGATTGAAGCGGAGCAGGATCATTGAGCGCTTCATGAACCTCTAAAACAGTATTATTTTCTGGAGAAGGACCGGCTCATTTCCGGCTTGCCATCTCGATTGCCACCCGGAGCTGGCTGTCATTGAAGGGTTTGGTGAGAAAACCGTCCGGCTCGGTCTTCTTTGCTTTTTCAAGGACCCCTTCATCGTGATGGGCGCTCACGTAAATGAAGGGAATCATGGCTTTTGCCAGGAAATCCCCAATGGAAAAACCGTCCTGCTTGCCGTGAAGTTCGATGTCCACGAGGACCAGGTCCGGTGTGGTCTTCTGGATCCCGGCTATTGCCTGTTGTGCATTGTCCGCACACCCCACGATACGGTACCCGAGCCGTTCCAGGAGCAGGCGCTCCAGCTCGGACAAAATCTTGTCATCCTCGACATAATAGATCTTCAGGTTCCGTGTCATGATAGACTATCGTTAGGGGAATCTGGAGCTTCTCGCATTAAATATATTATTAATTGATTTTATCCTGCCGGGCATTCCGGCAGCACGGTATCCTGGATCCTGCCTGCACACTCTATAATCGGTTAGCCGACCCGGACCTTATCCCCGATCACAATCCCTAATACTCACAAAAACCGGATCATCAGGTACCATGCAGGCAGGAATCATATGGTGAAAGTCGGAGTTCATGTCTCGATTGCGGGCTCGCTCGATCTCGCCGTTGACCGGGCAAAAGATGCAGGCTGCGATGTCTTCCAGATGTTCTCGCGCAATCCCCGGGGGTGGAATTACCCGCCGCTCCCGGACGCGGTTGCGGAACTTTTCAGGAAAAAGATCAAAACCACCGGTATCCTTCCCGTGGACCATATGCCCTACCTGCCGAACCTTGCCTCCCCGAAAGCTGAAGTGTACGAGAAGTCCGTTGTAACGCTCACCGCCGAACTGGACCGGTGCGGCACGCTTGGCATCCCGTATCTTGTCACCCATCTCGGTCATCATCTCGGCGACGGCATGGCCGGCGGGAGAGAGCGGGTGATCCGGGCGATCGATTCCGCTCTTGCTGCATCAGAGAGCCAGACGATGCTCATCCTTGAGAATACCGCAGGCGAAAAGAACAGCGTGGGGAGCAGTTTCGAGCACATCCGGGGGATTCTCGACGGCCTGGCAGATACGAAACGGATCGGCGTCTGTTTCGACACCTGTCATGCATTCGCTGCCGGTTATGAGCTCAGGACCCCGGAGGGGATTGCTGACACTCTCGGTCAGTTTGACGAACAGATCGGCATCACGAACCTCAGGGTGATCCACCTCAATGATACGAAAGGGGAGAAGGGCAGCGGTCTTGACCGGCACGAGCACATCGGCCTGGGTTTCATCGGCGAGGACGGCTTCCGGCACATCCTGCACAACCCGGTCTTTGCAGCCCTGCCTCTGATCTGCGAGACACCAGTGGATGACCGCCGGGATGACCGGGGCAATATTGCAAAAGTGCGGGAACTGGCAGGGTAGTTCCTGGCAACCGCAAGACTGCCGGCTCCCTGGCATAGGTTCACGGCGACGCTGGCTTGAAATCCATTTTCATGGCCTCCTCTCTTTTTACCAATTTACAGAAGGAAATCGGGCAAATATTTATACGAGATGGGGAGTGACTACACACCATACCGATTCCGGAAACCCTGTCATGATCTCCGTGCTCTACGTGGATGACGAAACCGACCTTCTTGAGCTGGGTAAGCTGTTCCTCGAGCAGTCGGGTATTTTTTCTGTCACAACCCTTCCCTCGGCTAAGGAAGCACTCGGGCTTGTTGCACGGGAGCAGTTCGATCTGATCCTCTCAGATTACCAGATGCCCGGGATGGATGGGATAGCCTTCTTAAAGGAGATTCGGGCCGGGTATCCGAATCTTCCCTTCATCCTCTTCACCGGTCGGGGCCGGGAGGAAGTGGTTATCGAAGCCATCAACTCCGGGGCCGACTTTTACCTCCAGAAAGGCGGGGATGTCCGGGCGCAGTTCGCCGAGCTTGCCCACAAGATCTCAATTGCCGTGGAACGGAGGCAGGCGATCAATGCCCTCCGGGATTCGGAACAGCGCCTTTCTGATATCATCAACTTTCTGCCCGATGCAACGTTTGCGATCGATACCGAGGGAACCGTTATAGCCTGGAACCGGGCGATCGAGGAGGTTACCGGCGTACCGGCATCCGAAATGACCGGAAAGGGCAATAACGAATATGCCCTTCCCTTCTATGGCCACCGGCGCGACCTCCTCATCGATCTCATTCTCGAGAGCGAGGAAGCGATCCACAACAACAACTATGCGATCGTAAAAAAGGAAGGCGATTTCCTGATCGCTGAAACCTCTGCTGCACAGATCCGGGGGGAGCCAAAAGTCTTCTATTGCAAGGCTTCCCTCCTCTACAATAAAGACGGGAATGTTGTCGGGGCCATTGAGTCGATCCGGGATATAACCGAAGCCAAACATGCCGAGGATGAGCTTCACGCTGCGTACGAGCAGATCACGGCAAGCGAGGAGGAACTGCGGGAGCAGTACGATGAGCTCAGAACCAACCAGGACCAGGTGCGCCTGGCTAGCGAGCAGCTTACTGCGCAGGACGAGGAGCTCCGGGGGCAGTATGAAGAGATGGTGTACCTGCAGAAACGGACCGACGAATCCCAGCAGATGCTCCAGCAGGTACTTGACACGGTCCCGGTCCGGGTCTTCTGGAAGGACAAGGAACTCCGGTACCTTGGCTGCAACGAGTCGTTCGCGAAGGATGCCGGCGTCTCTACTCCCACAGACCTGATTGGCAAGACAGACTTCGATACGGGGTGGAAGGAGCAGGCCGAGGCATACCGGGCCGATGATCGGAAGGTCATCGGTTCGGGTATCCCGAAGATTGGGTACGAGGAACCCCAGACAACGCCGGACGGGAACCGGATCTGGCTCCGTACAAGTAAGATCCCGTTGCGGGATGCCGGCGGGAAGATATCGGGAATACTTGGCACCTACGAGGACATTACCGAGCGAAAGCGTGCGGAAGAGTCCCTGGCGGCAAGCGAGGCGATGTACCGAAGCGTGATCGAGAATATCCAGGAAGTCTTCTACCGGACCGATCATGACGGGAACATTATCCTGTCGAGTCCGAGCTCGCTCAATATGCTTGGTTATGATTCCATGGACGAGGTCCTGGGAAAACCCATAACTTCATTCTACTATACGCCGGAGAACCGGGGGGATCTGCTCCGGATCCTGTCGGAAAAAGGGGTGATCGAGGATTACGAAGTCCAGTTGAAGCGAAAAGACGGGAGCCCGGTATGGGTCTCGACTCACAGCCACTACTACCGCGGGCCGGGGGGGCAGATCGCAGGGGTTGAAGGGATCTACCGCGACATCAGCCGGCGCAAGAAGATCGAGGAGGGCCTTCAGACCGCCAATGTCCGGATCACCGCCCAGTCGCAGGAGCTCCGGGCCCGGCTTGAGGACCTGGAACATGCCAACCAGGCGCTTCTCCAGAACGAGAAGGATTTCGAATCCCTGGTAGAATGTGCGCCGGATGCGATCTACATCGCGAATGACCGAAAGTTCATTTATTGCAATAACGCTTTTGCAATGCTGCTGGGAGCCACTTCGGCAGATCAGATCATCGGCACTTCGATCTTTGACCGGGTCCACCCGGATTATCATGATTCGATCCGCACCAGGGCAAACCAGGTCAATGTAGAGATGAAACCGGTCGGGCTCAAAGAGGCAGTTTACCTGAAACTGGACGGGACGCCCGTTGATGTTGAGTCTTCCGCTTCCCCGCTTCAGTTCCGCGGCAAACCTGCCGGTCTTGTCATTCTCCGCAATATCACTGACCGCAAGCGGTCCGAAGCAGCTCTTCAGGAGAGTGAACTCCGCCTGCGACGGCTTCTGGAACGGTCGTTCGACGCCGCAATCATCCACCAGGGCGGGATCATAGTCTATGCCAACGACCATGCCAACCGGCTCATGAAAGCGAAGAGACCGGGAGGCCTGGTGGGAATACCGGTTATGGATTGCGTGGACCCGGCATCGGAAGCAGTTGTCCGGGAACGGATCCGGACCATGATCGATTCCTCCGATACGATCGTGCCTGCCATTGAGGAGCGGTTCCGGTGCATCGATGGTACGAGTATCGATGTCGAAGTTATGGCTTCCTCCACGATCTACCGTCAGAACCCTGCCATCCTGACTCTGTTCCGGGATATAAGCCGGCGCAAATCTGACGAGACCTCTCTCAGGGAGAGCGAGAAACGCTACCGGCAGATCCTGCAGAATGCTTCCGATGCGATCATCATCCACGAGATCAGCCAAGAACGCCCGGGCCGGATCCGGGAAGTGAACGAGAAGACCTGCAGTATGCTGGGATATACCAGAGAAGAACTTCTGGATCTGAGCATTACGGATATTGACAGGCCGGAGAATATGGCACATATTCCGGCAATCCTGGACCAGCTCTTTTCTTATGGAGCAGCCCTCTTCCGGACGGAACTCCTGACAAAGGACAAGAAAAGGATTCCGGTGGAAGTGAGCAACAGTCTCATCAATCTTGATGGTGAATCGGTGGTTCTTGCCATGGTTCGCGATATGCGGGCCCAGCTCAGGACAGAACAAGCGCTCCGGGAGACGAACCGGAAACTCAGCCTGCTTTCCAGCATCACCCGCCACGACCTCCGGAACAAGGTTACCGCTCTCATGGGGCATCTCATCCTTGCCCGGGAGAGATCAGCGGATCCGGCCATGGTCGCTTCTATCGCCCGGCTGGAATCCATTACCGGTGCAATCAGCGAGCACATTGAATTTACCCGTATCTACGAGGATCTCGGGAGTACGGAGCCGATATGGCAGGATGTGCGGGCTATCATCTCCCGGCTGCAGGTTCCTCCGGATCTGGTCTTTGAAGTGGATCTTCCGGATATCCATGTGTATGCCGATCCCCTTCTCAATACCGTCTTCTCAAACCTTCTTGATAACCTGATCCGCCATGGAAAAGACGCAACCCGGGTCCGGGTGTCTGCACAGACGGGGCCCGAACGCTGTACGATTATCTGGGAAGACAATGGGGTAGGTATACCGGAACATGAGAAAGAGAAGATCTTCTGCCAGGGGTATGGTAAAAATACCGGCCTTGGCCTATTTCTTTCCCGTGAGATCCTCGGAATAACAGGCATTACCATCCGCGAAACGGGGGTGCCGGGCAAAGGGGCGCGGTTCGAGATAAGTGTTCCGGCAGCTGCGTGCCGCTCTGCCGGGACATGATTGGAACAATCTCCTGGTCTGCAGATCTGGCGGTTATCTTTTTTTCTTTGCGACAACCAACCTCATGAGATCATGGCCCAACGCTTTTGCGGGAAATGCGGATCGCCGCGCCGATCCCCCGATCAGAAATTCTGTGGTGTTTGCGGGGCACCGTTTCCTCCCGATGTGGCACCGGTAGAACGTCCTCCTGCCACCCAACTCCCGCACGGTGTTTCACGCTGGCTCCTGGTGATCGCCGTAATCGCTGTTATCGCAGTGGTCTGCCTTGCCGCAATTTCTCTCATGGCTAAGACCTCCCCAGCGGCTACGTCTTCCGGTCCAGCCGGTAATCTCTCCGGAATAACTCCGGATTCATCGGCAGGAATGCCGCTCACCGGTGCATCGCCCCTCCCCTCCACAGCGGTTACTGCCGGCACACTGACAACTGCACCCGTAACCCAGGTAACGATCTCAACATCCCCTCCGGCAACGGTTTTCACAACCGTTGTGACAACTCCGGCTCCTGTCCGGACAACCGGTGTTGCCACCACGATTCCGACCGAGGTTCCGGTGACCTCACCCACTTCCCAGATCACGATGTCCGTGACAAAAATTCCCGTTCAGCCCCCGCAGAGCTCGTACACAAGCCAGACCCCGGGAGCCCCGTACCTGGATCCTGCATCCCTCGAAGTCCGCATCCACGATCTCATCAATATCCAGCGGCAGCAGAACGGGCTCCTGCCGCTTGCCTATGATTCATTCCTTGCCGATATTGCCCGGGGTCACAGCTGGGACATGGTGAGCCGTAACTTCTTCGACCACATCAATCCTGAAGGGAAAAATCCCCGGGCCCGGGGCGATGATGCAGGATACCCGTGCATCCGGACCTACAAGTCCTTTACAACCATGGGCATTGCCGAGAATCTCTTCCAGGGGAACCGGTACAGTGCCTATTACACAGACACAAACAACGCGAACGGGACGGTCACTGCCTATGACTGGAATTCTGCGGAAACGGTTGCCCAGACCGTGGTCAATGGCTGGATGAACAGCGAGGGGCACCGGAAGAACATCCTGACCGACACCTATTACCAGGAAGGGATCGGGGTGGCGTTCTCTTCCGATGACAAGATCTACATAACCGAGAACTTCTGCTAATCTCATCATCCTTTTTTTTGGATTGGGAACCGACCACTCTCATTCGATCGAGCACGGGATAATTTCGCTGATCTTATATATTTAGAAAAATAGCAGGGCTGAGGAATCTATGGTGCATATTTTTCAGGGGTTGCTCAATTATCATCGACAGGTCTGCGCCATTGCGATCATCTGCATTCTTCTCATCCTCACTTCAGGATGTACCCAGCCCCATACCGGCATGGTTCTCCCACCATCCGTACCCTACAACTCTTCCTCCCTGCCGCCAACCGTTGTTCCGCTACCCGGGACAGACAGGCCGATACCTGGCCAGGCGGCATCCGCCACCGATTGTTTCCTTTCAGCGGGTTCAAAAAATTCATCCTGCCTATCCCTTACGTTCATCGATGTAGCCCAGGGGGACGCGATCCTGGTCAGGAGTCCTTCCGGCAGGACAATGCTCATCGATGCTGGAAAACCGGATCACAGGAACGATGTTTTATCAGCCCTCCAGAATCAGGGAGTCTCATCGATCGATATCCTTGTCGCAACCCATTCCCACGGCGACCATATCGGGGGTATGCCCGCGGTTATCCTGACATTTCCCGTGGGGCAGTTCGTTCAAAGTGCCGTACCTTGCGGGTCCTCGGAATGTCGTACTCTCCACGCCGCTCTTTCCCAAAAAGAGGTTCCGGTACAGGTTGTCGGGAAAGGGAACAGCATCGCATTTGACCCGGCAGTAAATGTCACCGTGCTGAACCCGCCGGAGAATCTGTACGGGGATGTCAATGACAATTCCCTGGTACTGCGGCTTGCCTACGGCAATACCACATTCCTTCTGACCGGCGATGCCGGGAAAGATGCCGAAGCCGGTATGATCTCCGCCGGTCTGCCCATCAGGGCAGATGTGCTGAAGGCCGGGCATCACGGCCTTTCATCATCGACAACCGGCCCGTTCGTGTCCCGCGTTGATCCGGAAATCACAGTGATATCGCTTGAGAAGAGCACCCGGCCCACGCATCCCGACCCGAATGTAATACGCCGGCTTGAAGAGATCGGATCCGTAATCTACCGGACGGACAAAGACGGGACCATCTCCATTGCATCCGATGGTTCAACCCTTGCCGTCGTCACGGGAAAGAACAGGACCCCGGTGTGGTACCCGGTTCCGGCTGCTGCGGTATCTGCCTGAAAGAGCAGGTTCCACTCACTGTTCACTATCAGTCATTCTTACATTGCCTTGCGCCGATCTCCCGGCACGTGTTCTGTTCCACCGGCTGCTCGTAGTATTCTGCGGTATGGCCCCGTTCCTCTACGGTACCGAGTGCGTTTTCGAGGTCTTTGGTGAGCGTCAGGCATCCCTCTCCTTTGACGCCCCGGACAGCAACCTGCACCCTGCCATCCTTGTCAATCGTAATTTCCAGTTCCTGCATTTCCATGGTCTACTCTCCTTCTTCTATGTCATCCGGTATATTGGTGCATTCAGTTTCACGAGCACTCCTGTCAGGAGATCGCGGGCCGAGAGGCAGAGGTTCTTCTCCCGGTCAATCGTGAATGTACACTCAAAGCGGGGCTCCCCTTTCTTGGCTGGCGGGTCGGCCACGAGCAGGGTTGGATTCCTCTCGTTCACCGGTACAGCTGCAGCATCCCCTGCACCGGCCTCCTCTGCAGGCCCGGCGAGTCGCATTCCCCCAAATATATCTGCAACCAGCTCGATTCCGCACTCCTTTTCAAGGCTGCCTGCGATCTCCCAGAGCGGGATCCCGAGGTGGGTCTGGCCGTCGTAAGCAGCGCTGATGCTGATCCGGGCTGCCTGCCCCTGGCTCGGGAACCGTGCCCCGCTGCTGACAAGGAAACGGAACCGGTGATCCCGGGCCTTCGGGTCCCAGTACCGCAGGGCATAGGAATTGGTTATCCGGTCCGGTACCCTGGTTGGGACCTGGTATCCTGCTGCCCCCCGTGCAACAGCCTCTTTCAGAAAATCTGCGTGGACTCGGGTGCCGGGCAGGCGTTTCCGGATGCAATCCTGTACGCCTGGCAGGATCCAGCCTTCCCCGAGCAGGAGAACATCTGCAATACGGGATTTGTCCCCCGCACATGAACAGAACTTCGAGAGGGCCCGGTCGATGACCTGGTGTACGGTGTCGAAAACCGCGTTTTTCTCGAGCACCCGGAGCAGATCCTCCGGACCATAGCGGGCAGTGTATGTCTTTGCCTGGACCGGGTCCGTGGCCGCAATTCCTGCCAGACCCTCGCGGGGGATGATCTCCTTGGCCCTCTGTGCTTCCGCAAAGACCTCTGAGCGGATGCGTTCTGCCCGGGGATCGCTCTCCAGGAGCCGGAACCGGGCCAGGATGTCCCGGGCAATCCAGGCATCGACCGTCCGGGTGCCGGTGGATGCAGAAGCCTCGGCGGCTGTTCGTACTCCACTGGCCGATGCTTCTTCCGGGATGACGACGGTTGCAGATATTACCGTTTCCGAGAACCTGAAGATGAGGTACGGGTCTCCTGTCAGGGGAGAAATCCCGTATCCGGCTGCTGCTGCCAGGTACTCGTTCACCCACAACGTGGAGCGGGCACCGGAGGTCCTCCCGATCCGGTCCAGCCAGCTGGAATACTCTGCAGGGGCATCGGCAGGCAGAGCGAAGATGAGATCCGTTCTTCCGAAGAGGGCAACTGCCCGCGAGAGGATGCCGGTGAGGAAATCCTCTGCCGCATCGCTGCACGCAACTGTTCGCCCGTCCCCCGATGGTATCCGGGCCGGACTGCCGTCGAAAAGATACCGGCGCATCCCGCAGGCTGTTGCGGGGTTATCAGCCAGCCCTGCCCGGACAACGTCAGACCCGGTGCTCACCGTGCCATCGCCGTGATAATGGATCAGCGATGGGATAACGTACACCCTGCTCTCCGGGCAGACTCCCGGCATTCCTCGGGATATTCCCGGAATCTCCAGCGTCGGGCTCATCCGGTCCGGATCATGGACGGCAATTACGGTTATGTTCTCCCCGAAATCGATCCCGAGGCGGACGACCTTCTCCTGTGACGGTACCGGGTCCATCTGTTTCACCCCGCGATCTGGATATCATAAGACCCGATGATCCCGGGTGAAGGGGAGATCTCGATCTCGCTCTGGAACCGTGCGGCCAGGAGGCGGTACAGGAACTGCCACTGGATCTCTCCCGGTGTTCCCGTGGCAGCCCTGGCTTCGGCAAGGATGCCCGGCAGATCTGCCGGTGTAGCGGCCTGCAGGGAACCGGCAACCGGGAGCGAGTGGAACCGGCAGGTCCCATCCGCCCCGCCGGTGACGAGCAGATCCCTTCCCGGAAACATGACACTGCCGGTCACCATCCCGGCATGGGCTGACGTTGTGCGGATGAGCTCCCGGGCCGGGACAGCGTACCATACAAGGGTGCCCGAATCGTATCCCGCTGCAAGGAGGGTCCCGCTCTCATCGAAAGAAAGTGTGGTTGTCTTCCCCGGAATGCCTGGAAGTTCACCGGCCGGTTCCCCGCCAGGAAGTTGGTACAGCCGGATAACCTTGTCGGCCCCTCCTGCGGCAAGGAGCAGGCCGTCGGGTGAGATGGCAACCGCCCCGACTTCCGTGCGGGAACCCTTGATTACTGCTCGCGCAGCTACCCCTTCCGGGTGCCAGAGCCTCACCGTGGTATCGTTGCTGCCGGTGGCGATGAGTGATCCGTCCCTGCTTGCGGCACAACAGGTAACAACGCTTGTGTGTCCGCTGAACGTTTGCAGGAGCCGGCTATCCGGGACACTGAAGATCCGGCACTTCCCGTCCCAGCCCCCACAGAAAACAAGGTAACCGCCGGTAAGAAATGTGCAACACCGGTGGGATGTGGCAAGCTTTTTGCCGGTTGATACAAGGTTCCCGTTCCGGACATCCCAGATCCTCAGGCTTCCATCAGATCCGGCCGAGGCCAGGTACATCCCGTCGGGGCTCATGGCAGCTGCCCTGACCGACGGTGTATAGAGATCGATTGTCCTGACAAGCCCGCCGTCTTTCCCGTTATGGATCCGGGCAATGCCCTCCAGTGTTACTGCAGCGATGTGGGAATCCCCGCCCGGCCCGGCAAGTACAGCGACTCCCCCGGCGTGAGTATTTTGGGTACGAACGATCTCACCGTTCGGGAATCGCCAGAGTTTTGTGGTTCCGTCCCATCCAGCGGTTGCATACAATCTGCTGTCCGGTGAAACGGCGCAGGCAGCAATCGCTCTCCCGTGCCCTTTGTATTCCCGCACCAGCGTGAGGCCGGGCATCCGGAAGATGCGGACTGACCCGTCACTGAATCCCGCGATCAGGTGTGCGCCGTCCGGTGTTGCAATGCAGCATGTTATACCCCTGCTGTAGAGTGGGAGAGTGACGGCGGGCTGCTCCTCCCGCCAGTTCCAGCACCGGAGGGTGTGGTCATTGCCGCCGAGTGCAAACCATCCCCCCGTTGGGGAGACCGTGCTGCATACTACCTGGCCTGTATGGCCGCTAAATGTCCTGGCCCGGCTTCCGGTCTCAACATTCCAGAGTACCGGAAGGGCCCGGTCGAAGAGGACAATGCATTGGTTCCCGTCGGGGCTGAAAGTTACGGACCGGACTGGATCCGCTGTTGCCGGGGGCAGTATACGGACACCTGTCTCCCTGGTGCCGACAAGCGAGACCGTCCCGTCGGCATGACCGCAGGCGGCCGTCGTCCCGTCACGAGATATTGCAATGCAGGTGACCGGGTTCGGGTGAAGCCGGTGGGTACGGATGATCCTCCCATCCTCAGGACCAAGGATGTTAAGGATCCCCCGATTGTCAGCTGCAAAAATGAACCCCTTGTCCGGGAACTGTGAGAGAGCGGTTATCTCCTCTCCGATCTCCTGCACCCAGGTGAAAGTCTGCTCCTGCAGGTTGTGGCAGCGGAGGGTACCCCCGTTGCCGCTGGTGGCGAGGTAGCGGTTGTCCCGCGATATGAGAAGAGGCGCTTTCGGCCCGGGGCTGGCTGCGATCTCTGCGGTGAGTCCGCCGGTTTCCGTTCGCCGGATCTGGATCTGCCCGTTGCAACCAATGGTTGCGAGGAGCGATCCGTCCGGGGAAAACGCGATCCGGGAGACCTGCGCAGGCGGCGGTTCCATAACGGGCAGATCTCCTCCCACCGGGACAGGATAGGTCCAGCGGTCGGGAAGGGTTGCTATGATCTCCTCCCAGATCATCCGGTCATCACCTGGAGGGGTCCATCCCGCGTTCCTGATTGCAGCAATGACACTCACGGCAAGCGGGAGTGGGGCAGCGGTGACCAGTATCCAGAGTTCCGGCCATTCTTTTTTTTCGGATAGGCCGGCGATCACGATTGCCCATTCATCGTATGTCCATTCCCCCGGTCCTGACAGACCGTGATACCGGAGTGCCTCAATGAGGATGGCGCAGGCATTGTTTGTGCGGGCGGCATCGCGTGCCCGGGCTCGAACTATGGAGTCAGCCCTGTGGTATCCCCGGGAAAGGAGATCCATCGGCCACTCGAAATCAGACCCTCGGCTATCGTCCGGAGTTGCCGTGCAAAAACAATAGAGCGCCCGGTCGGCCGAATCAGACGGGAGGTACCCGCAGTCACGGACAAGGGCTGTGAGAGCAGGAGTGGTGTGCAGGAGTGTTTCCCGGCAGACGGTACCCACCTGTTCCGGCCCGGAAAGAGAGCGGAGCCCGGTCTCGGCAGTACTGCAGGCAACCGGGTCGGTATCAGATGTCAGGATCCGGACCAGTGCCCTGACTGCTGCAACCTCTCCGGTTTTTACTCCCTGCGCGATCTTCGCTACCCTGGCACGGTACAGCCACTGGCCTATAAGGGGGACTGCATAACGGGACGGCACGGGGATCACGTTACCGGGATGTCGAATGTCTCGAGCGCAATGGAACCCTGAGATCCCGGTGCACTGCGATGAATCGCTTTCGAAGCCGAGACGGCCCGGCCTTCCGCCAGGTATGCCCGCAGTGCGGCAACCGTCTCGCGCTGGGAGACCGAGAGTGGCACCTGCCGTTTCATGCAGGTGATGATGTCGGTCGTGTTCAGCCGGCGCATATCCTCGGAAAAAGCCTGGTACATGGCATCAATGATCGTCTGCTCGATCTCGGCACCAACATACCCGTCGCTCTCCCGGGCAAGCAGGTCGAGATCGAAATCGGCGGGGATACACTTGCGTTTCTTTAAGTGAACCGCAAAGATCTCGCGCCGCTCATCCGTGCTCGGGAGGTCGAGAAAGAAGATCTCGTCAAAGCGCCCTTTGCGCAGGAGTTCCGGGGGAAGGGCTGCGATGTTGTTGGCCGTTGCCACCACAAAGCAGGGCGAGGTCTTGTCCTGCATCCAGGTCAGGAGATGGGCAAAGACCCGCTGGCTTGTTCCCGCGTCCCCGCTCCCAAACGCAAACGCTTTCTCGATCTCGTCCACCCAGAGAATGCAGGGTGCAATTGTCTCGGCAAGGGCAAGCGCCCGCCGGGTCCGCTCCTCGGACTCCCCGACCAGGCTCCCGAAGAGTGCTCCCACGTCGAGCCGGAGGAGCGGGAGGTGCCAGAGATCGGCTATCATCTTCGCAGTCAGGCTCTTACCGGTCCCCGGGATGCCGATGAGAGCTATACCCTTCGGGGCCGGAAGCCCGTAATCCCTCGCAACACTGGTAAAAGCCCGTTCGCGGAGCCGGAGCCAGTCCTTGAGTGCCGATAGGCCGCCCACGTTCTCGGGCGTCTCGGTCAGGCTGTAGAATTCAAGGGCATCCGACTGGCTCAGGATCTCCTTTTTGTCAGCGATGATGGTGTCGATATCCTCGTCGCCGATAGTACCCCGGGTTACAATCACTTTCGAGAACGAGCGCCGGGCCTGGTTGAGCGTCATCCCGAGCGCAGCCTGGATGATCTTCTCCCGGCCGGCTTTCGAGAGTGAACTGGTGATCCCGCTCGTTTCGAGAAGCAGGTCGAGGTCGGCCGAGAGTTCGGCAGGGGCCGGTGGCGGGAAATGGACCAGGACCGCCTCGTCCTTTATCTCTTCGGGGATTTTCCGGGACGGTGTGACGATCACGATGGAGCGGCGGTTGTACCTGGATTTCTGGGAGAACGAACGGAGCTTGCGCTTCACCTGCGGGTTGTTCCAGTACTCGTGGAAATCCTTGAGAACGATAACTGCGTTCTCGTCCGCTTTCTGGATCTCGTCGAGGGCCAGAAGCGGGTCGCGGGAAGGGGTGTGGAAATTTTTGTTACCGGTGACGACCTGAAACCCGTCCACGCTGTCCCAGGTGATGCACTGCCGGGGGGGATCCCAGCTTTCGCAGACCTCCCGGATGCGGGAGACTACGCGCTCCTCTTCGGGCGTCATGACTACGATTAAGGTGACCCGGGCTCTGAGTGAGACATTGAGCCGGCGGGCAAAGTCCGGTTCTGCGTACTGCATCATTCCCACCTCCGTACAATAATCCGGACACTGCCGTCCTCTCCACTCGTTTCCGACACCAGTTCGTATCCCTCGCGTGCGGTCTGTTCGAGCACCATTCTGCGGGCGTACTCTCTCTGGATGGACTCCGACTGCCGCGAGAGTTCCTGTAAGATCTTCTGCTCGTCGGTTCCGGCAACACCCCACCAGTCAGCTACCATGTCGTAGGATGAATTATCGCCTTTGACAAATCCGATCCCGTACCCGTTCTTCCTGGTTGCAGCGATCTCAACGGGATGTTCGCCATGGTGCCCTTTGATCACGGTATCGGTATCCACCCGGTAACCGAGTTCTGTCAGGCAGGCAATGAGCGCCTCGCGGTTGTGGAATGTGGTCCTGACCCGGCTGTAGTGCGACATCTCAAATCCCCCTGCACCTGGCCTGCAGCTGCTGCAGGAGTTCCGGGTTGGGAAACCCGGTTGCTGTGATGGTGCCATCAGCAGAGATCGTAAACTCGGCCATCCCGGCAGGGGTTTTTTCCTCTGCGGCGTTCTCCGGGAGTGCAATCCTTCCACTGAGCGGGACGATCTGCTGGTTTGCGGATCCTTTCAGGGAACCGGTGCACCGGAACGTGGAAATGTACGGGCCGGCAATGAGGAGATCCGTGACCGCGAGCAGCTCCTGCCACCCGGCATCGGTGCCGGCTGCAAGCTCCTCGTACGGGTACCCGGAATACGTGACAACGGTCATGCCTGAGTCCTGAACCCGGGCTCCCAGCTCAGCGAGTGCAGGTGCCTGGGCAAACGGTTCGCCTCCTGAAAATGTGACCCCGTCGATCCCGGCCTGGCTGATGATGGTACGTGCAAGATGACTGGTACTGATCTGACGGGCAGGAGAAAAGTGCTGGAACTCAGGATTGAAACACCCTTCGCACCGGTGGGGACATCCCTGCACCCATACAACGGACCGGACGCCGGGACCGTTTGCTTCGGATCGCGGGAGAAAACTCCCGAGGTGAAGCACGCTCCTGAGTCGGCATCCGGGGTCGTTGTATTCGTGCACCATTATTTTTCCGCCATCTGATTGGGCCTCAAATAATTCCGGTGTGGGGGCCGATGTATCCTATAGTATTACCCAAATCTTCCCGGAATGTGATTCATCCTGGGGGACGTGCAAATAAGCATACTTATGAGATACGATCTGACTATACAAATTCGATTTCACCCTTTTTATATGCTCTGATTCGTCCAATTGTAATTCATAAGGATTTCGCATGTGGTGCAAAGGATGGTTGCATCATGGTCATCTCCGCGCTTCAGGCGCCCTTATAATCATCCGGGGATAATATATCCGGCAGTGAAGGCAACATTCGACGGGACCACGATCCGCATAGGTAAAGACGGTAAGTCTCTCTACGAGCAGAGCGGGTACGGCCGGCCTGAAGCCGACGGGCTCCGGCTCTCCCCCCAGGAGGCGCTTTACCTCCTCCACCGGCAGAAGATCGATGTCTCGGGCCACTCGTTCGATTCTCTTTTTGCAGAATTCTCCGGCCAGCAAAATTTCATGCGAAGCTTCCTTGTGTATCGGGATCTCCGCGAGCGCGGGTACGTTGTCCAGACCGGGCCGCATGACTTCCGGGTCTTCAGACGCGGCGAACGGCCGGGCAAGGGTGAGTCCGTGTACCTGGTCCGCGTCCTTTCCGAGCGGGATCCGGTCCGGTTCGAAAAACTGATTGAGGAAGTGATGGCCTCGCGCAATATGCGCAAACAGTATGTCCTTGCCGTAGTGGATGACGAGGAAGAGCTCACCTATTACGAGATCAAGCTCCAGAAACTTGCCGATGCCGAATCACCGCTCACCTTCCCGGGTCAGCATGATGCCATGCTGATTGGGAAATCCGCACTCGTGAGAATCCCGCCCGGTTCCGATCTCGAACTGGCCGGGTACGGCAAAAGGCTCGATCCCGAGCGCCTCATCCTCGGCCCTGTGGAACTTCTTTCCCTCATGGAGAAAGGAATGATCCGACTCATGCGGGGACAAGAGACGATCAGCACCGCGGATTTCCTTACCCTGGCAAGCGAGACCGACAGCGAACTAACCGGAAAGATTGCCGTCTACAATGAGCTCCGGCTGCATCATTTCACTCCCCGGACCGGCTACAAGTTCGGCCACCACTTCCGGGTCTACTGCGGGAAGAATGTCCACTCAGACCTGCTCGTTCATGCTGTCGAGAAGGAGTCCGTTCTCCCGATGAGCGTCATCTCCCGCTCCGTGCGGATGGCGCACAGCGTCAAAAAGAAGATGTTCTTTGGCGCCGTACATTCTTCCGGAATCCAGTTCGTCGAATTTGCACGGATAAAACTGTGATACAATCATGCCAGACCCGCAGATCAACCCCTGGTCAAGCACTCCGTCCCTTGATATCGAGAAGACGTTTGCCGAATTTGGTATCGACAAAATAGCCCCCGCGATACAAGAACTCCCCGAGGTCCCGTATTTCATGCGCCGGGGTATCGTTGTCGGTCACCGCGATTACAATCACATAGCCCATGCGATCAAAACAAAAAGCCCGTTCCACATACTGACCGGGTTCATGCCCAGCGGCCACCCCCACCTCGGCCACCTTATGGTAATGAAGGAGGTTGTCTGGCACGTGCAGCAGGGTGGCAACGGGTACATCACGATCGCCGACCGGGAAGCCCATGCGGTCCGGGGCCTCTCGTGGGAGAAGTGCAACGAGTACGGGAAAGAGTACCTTGCCTGCCTGTATGCCCTCGGGTTTGAGGGCGAGACCTATTTCCAGAGCCGGAACAACCGGCTCAAGGATCTGGCATTCGAAGCTGCAACCAAGGTCAACTTCTCGGAACTTTCGGCAATCTACGGTTTTTCTCCGGAGACTGATCTCGCCCATGCTGACAGCGTCATCACCCAGGTTGCTGATATCCTTTATCCCCAGGTTGACCGCGAGCCCGCACCGACCCTGGTCCCGGTTGGCGTTGATCAGGACCCGCATATCCGCCTGACCCGGGGCATTGCCCACAAGATGCGGATGTTCACCGTCGAGGAACGGGACGGGTACATCAGTGTCCGGTCCAAGAATGCTCCCGAGGCAGCGCTCGAAGCGGTCAAGAAAGCATTCCCGCATGCGAAGAAGTACGAGGGGCACGTTGATATCAAGGGGGCGCAGTGCGCAGATGTGAAAGGAAAAGTCCGCGAGATCGAGCGGGCAAACGGCGGGTTTGCCTTCTACACCCCTTCGTCCACGTATCATATCTTCATGCCGGGTCTCACCGGCGGGAAGATGTCCTCAAGCGTGCCGGAGAGTTTCATCTCCTTCCATGAGCCCGAGGCAACCGTCCGAAAGAAAGTGATGAGTGGGATCACCGGCGGGAGAATGACCCTTGAAGAGCAGAAGCGCCTAGGCGGCGAGCCGGACAAGTGCTCGCTCTTCCTCCTCAATCTCTTCCACATGGTTACCGATGATCTTGAGCTTGGAGAGATCCGGCGCAAATGTACCTCGGGCGAGATAACTTGTGGCCAGTGCAAGAAAGAGACAGCCGAGCGGGTGGTGGCGTTCTTGAAAGACTTCCGGGAGAAGATGGACGCGGCAGCAGACAAAATCAGGGTGTGACATGGCAGAACTGACGCAGAACGAGAAGCGGTTGCTTGCAATGCTTGAGAACGCGAAGAAGGCGGATGCCCCGCACCTCGCCGGCCTGATGGGAGCAACCCCCGAGGCTGTCGTGCAGTGGGCCCACCTTCTGGAGGACAAGGGCCTTGCTACGGTAGAGCGGATCGTGGTAAAGGAATTTGTGTTCACGGACGAGGGGAACGTTTATGCAAAGAACGGCCTTCCCGAGACCCAGCTCCTCCGTTTCATCCAGCCCGGCACCACGCTTGCCGATCTCCAGAAGCACGAGGCATTCAAAATCGGCTTTGGCCAGCTCCGTAAGAAGGGGCTTGTTACGATAGAGGGGACCGCTGTTACAAAAACACCGGGTGCATCGATGGCCGAGTATGAAAATATTTTCCTTACAATTTCCAAAAAGGGACTTCTTGTTAAGCCCTCACTTCCAATTGATAAAGAGTCTGAGAGTACGCTAATTGAAGACATCATATTTGGCAGTCCGGTAACAAAAGATATCATAAAAGACCTCAACAAACGCGGGATCCTGCAGGAGTGCGAGACCGTCCGGTACTCCCTTGCCATTACTCCTGAGGGTCTCGCGACTGCCAAAAAGGGACTCGATCTCCGATCAGAGACGGGCACCCTTTCCCGCGATCAGATCATATCAGGCGAATGGAAGAATCTCAACCTCCGCAAATACGATGTGAGCAAACTCCCAAAGAAGGCATACCCGGGCAAGATTCACCCGTACCAGCGGATCATTGCCGAGATGCGGGAGATCCTCCTCGAGATGGGCTTCGAGGAACTCTACGGAGGTATCGTCCAGCAGTCCTTCTGGAATTTCGATGCCCTCTTCCAGCCGCAGGACCACCCGGCCCGGGAGATGCAGGATACCTTTTACCTCAAAGAGACCCTCCCGCTCCCGAAAGGGTACGAGAAAGTCAAAGCCATGCACATCTCCGGCGGGGAGACCTCATCAACCGGCTGGGGGGGCATATGGCGGGAGGAGAAGGCTGAACAGTGCGTGCTCCGCACCCACACAACAAGCGTCTCCATCCAGCACCTTGCGCAGAACTTAAAGCCGCCGGTCAAGGCCTTCTGCGTTGGCCGTGTCTACCGGCGCGAGACGATCGACACCACGCACCTTGCCGAGTTCGAGCAGCTCGAAGGGATCGTGATGGACGAGAATGTAACATTCGGGAATCTCCTTGGGATCCTCAGGGAGTTCTACAACCGGATGGGTTTTGAGAGCGTCCGGTTCAAGCCCTCGTTCTACCCCTACACCGAGCCGAGCCTGGATGCTGAAGTGTATGTCGAAGGTATCGGCTGGATAGAGATGGGCGGAGCCGGCGTCTTCCGCGAGGAAGTCACTGCACCGCTCGGGGTAACATACCCTGTCCTTGCCTGGGGTCTCGGCGTGAGTCGGATCGCGATGCTCCGGCTCGGCCTCAAGGATCTCCGCCTCCTGCACAAGAGCGATGTGGCGTTCCTGCGTGAGACCCCGTCCCTGCGACCCACGAAAGGAGGGCTCTGAAATGGCAGTCATCACGCTCCCCTATAAATATCTCGAGCGGCTCACCCGAACCGACAAAAAGACGATCCTCGAGAAAGTCCCCCTTATCGGTTCCGATGTGGAGCGTATCGAGGAGGACCATGCGGACGTGGAATTCTTCCCCGACCGGCCCGATCTCTTCAGTCCCGAAGGCGTTGCCCGGGCCATGCGGGGTTATCTCGGGATTGAGACCGGTCTCCCGGCCTATTCCGTCAAGCCGTCGGGAATAAAATTCACCATCGACCCCCAGCTTGCGGAGATCCGCCCGGTGCTCGGGGCTGCGGTCATACGGGGCGTTTCGTTCGACGATGAATCGATCCAGAGCATCATGTCCCTTCAGGAATCGCTCCACTGGGCGGTTGGCCGGGGACGGTCCAAGGTCGCCATAGGTATCCATGACATGGACACGGTCAAACCCCCGTTCCACTACATAGCCTCGCGCCGGAGCCGGGGGTTCATCCCGCTTGACTTCAAAGAGAAGATGACGATGGACGAGATCCTTGAGAAGCACCCGAAAGGCCGGGACTACGCGAAGATCGTAAAAGACTTCCCGCTCTTCCCCCTCATCGTTGACGACGATGATCATGTCCTCTCGTTCCCACCGATCATCAACGGGGAACGGACCCGGGTCACCATCGACACGAAGAACATCCTCCTCGACACCACCGGCACCGACAAGCGGGCGGTCAGCGTTGCGGTCAATATTATATGCACAGCGATGGCGGAAGCCGGCGCAAGCATCGAGAGCGTAGAGATCGGCGGAGTCCAGACCCCGACGCTTGCCCCCTCCGAGCGGATCCTCAGCGTTCCGGAATGCTCCCGGATTCTCGGCGTCAGCCTGACACCGGCGTCTATGGCGGGGCTTCTCCAGCGGATGCGTTTTGGTGCCGAACCGGCCGGTGCAGACAAGGTAAAGGTCCAGGTGCCCTGCTACCGGGCCGATATCATGCACGACTGGGACATCTTTGAGGATGTGGCCATCGCCTACGGCTATGACAAGCTCGAATCCCAGCCCCCCAAATCATATACCGTGGGAAAACCCCATCCGGTCCAGGTCAACGCGGCCCTGGCCCGCGAAGCCTTCACGGGCTTAGGGTACCTCGAAGTGATGCCGTTTACCCTGACAAACGAGGATGTGCTCTACAAGCGGATGCAGCGGGAGGAGACAAAAGGCGTCCTCCGCGTTATGCACCCGATCAGCATCGAGAACACAGTTGTCAGGACCGAACTCCTGCCCCTTCTCCTTGAATTCCTCACGTTAAACCGGCACCGCGAGCTTCCCCAGCGCCTCTTTACGATCGGCGACGTTGTACTGGATTGCCGCACGCACCAGCAGGCTGCGGGTGTCAGTACCCACCCGGATGCGGACTTTTCTGAGGCGTACGCTTCGGCCGATGCAGTGCTCCATGAGCTATCGATCGACTATACCGTGAAGGAGTCCGCTGACCCTGCTTTTATCGACGGGCGCCGCGGCGATATCCTGGTGAACGGGAAAAAAGCGGGTGTCTTTGGCGAGATCCATCCCGCCGTGCTCGTGGCCTTCGAGCTCGAACACTCCGTTGCAGCCTTTGAATTCGATCTCAGAGCCGTACCGGGATATCCTGCGATCTGAGATACTCTTTTACTTCTTTTACGGTGAATTCTCCGTAGTGGAAGACACTTGCCGCAAGGCATGCATCGGCTTTGCCTTTCGTGAATCCTTCGTAAAAATGCTCAAGCGTCCCGACCCCGCCGCTTGCTATGACCGGGATGCCCGCGGCTTCGGAGATTGCTGACGTTATGGCGATATCAAAACCGTTCTTGGTGCCATCGGTCTCCATGCTGGTGAGGAGGATCTCCCCGGCGCCTCTCTCCTCGGCCTCCTTTGCCCAGGCAATGGCATCGATCCCCGTCGGCTTACTCCCCCCGTAGATGACCACCTCGTACCAGCATCTCCGGCCATCTTCGAGAATCACAGGGATTGCCTTTTCATTCGGGGTGAAATTCCGGCGCACGTCCATGGCGCAGACAATGCACTGGGTGCCAAATGCTTCGGCGCCGCGGGTCAGGAGGGTTGGATCGTGGACAGCGCTCGTGTTGAGACTCACTTTGTCGGCACCGGCCCGGAGGATCTGCTGAATATCGTCGGGGGTCTTCAGGCCCCCGCCAACGGTCAGGGGAAGGAAGAGCTGGTCGGCGGCCCGTTTGATGACGTCGATGATGATCCCCCGCTTCTCCTTCGAAGCTGTGATATCGAGGAAGACCACCTCGTCGGCTCCCTGCTCGTTGTACCGCTCGGCAAGCTCCACCGGGTCCCCGGCATCCCGGAGCCCGAGGAAATTCGTGCCTTTCACAACCCTGCCATCCTTGAGATCAAGACAGGGGATGATCCGTCGCGTCAGCACCATTGGTTAGAGGGTTGGTATCGGAGGCACTTCTATATTTCCCATTGTCTGCCGTTCGGAGTTTTTATGTAACTTGCCGTGCCTATTCATAGGGTAGTAAATATATGGGCGGCCAGATGCCGGCCATCTCAGACCGAGGATGTTCATGAATTCAGGAAAACTGAAGATAGAATGGGCCGGGCAGTACATGCCGGTACTTGCTGCCATAAAAAAACAGTTTGTCAAGGAAAAGCCGTTTGCCGGCATGACGATCGGCATGGCGCTCCACGTCGAGGCCAAGACCGCAAACCTTGTCTCAACGCTCGCGGCCGGCGGGGCGGTTGTGCACATCACCGGCTGCAACCCGCTCTCCACGCAGGACGATGTGGCAGAAGCCCTCAATGATGTGAAAAATGTCCACTGCTATGCAAAGCGGGCCTGCTCAGTGGACGAGTATTATGCCGCAATCGATCAGGTCTTGGATGCAAAACCGGTCATCACGATCGATGACGGGATGGACTTGATTCACTACATCCACACCAAGCGCCGCGACCTCATCAAGAAAGTCATCGGGGGCTGCGAGGAGACCACCACCGGTATCCACCGCCTGAAAGCCATGGCTGCTGAAGGGAAGCTTGAATTCCCCGTTGTCGCCGTGAATGACACGCCGATGAAGCACTTCTTCGACAATGTCCACGGGACCGGAGAGAGTGTCCTTTCGTCGATCATGATCACCACGAACACCCTCATTGCCGGGAAATACTTCGTGGTTGCCGGTTACGGCTACTGCGGCCGGGGCCTTGCCAGGAAAGCCCACGGGCTTGGTGCAAAAGTCGTTGTGACCGAGATCGATCCCCGCCGTGCCCTCGAAGCCCACATGGACGGGTTCATGGTCATGACGATGGACGATGCAGCGGCTATCGGAGATATCTTCGTCACCACGACCGGTAACTTTGCAGTCATCGCAAAGAAGCACTTTGCGAAGCTGAAGGATGGTGCCATCCTTGCGAACGCCGGCCACTTCAATGTCGAGATCGACATCGAGTATCTGAGGAAGAACGCGACCCGGATTATCGAGCGTGACGGTATCGAGTCGTTCGTGCTCGGGAAGAAGACCGTTCACGTTCTTGCCGAAGGCCGGCTCGTGAATCTCGCTACACCCAAAGGGATGGGCCACCCGATCGAGGTCATGGATCTGAGTTTCGCCCTCCAGGCGCTCTGCACCCTCCATATTGCCAAGAACGGGAAGAAGATGAAAGGCGGCGTGTACGATGTGCCCAACGAGATTGATGAGCAGGTTGCTAACCTCAAGCTCTCCTCGCTCGGTCTCTCCATCGATTCGCTAAGCAAAGAGCAGAAGAAATATTCCTGCAGCTGGGATATCGGGACGTAAAAATTCCCCCAGGTATTCACTCATCTCTTTTTTGGATCTGTAATTTATGGCATGCGCAGGCCCCTGCGATAACGGCACATTGCTGTTCCATTATCCGGGTTAACCGATAATTGCCCATCCATTGTCAAAGCGAGAACTGATGAAGAAGTCACTTTATCCACTCATTTCAACCATTCCTGCAATCTGATGAGGGATCCCCTGGATCATTTCTGGAAAATTGTGGATCAGACCCCCTGTTCATGTTACAAAAAAATCCGGAATCGATCTCCGGCAAAAAAATTTCAATCACCTCCTTACCCCCTACCTGAAAAATTTCGATCGACCCTTGCCTGCAGGTCTGGGCCCATCACTCCGGAGAATGAAAAATTTTGTAGCATGTACAAGCATTTTGTAGCATAATTATCCAATTGTAGCCTCATCAACTAACACCTCGCGATCGCGATTGAAAATTTTCAGGCAGGGTCTGCCATGAAAAGTTGTATGGGAAACGTGCGTAAAATCGGATACCCGGTAATCTTTAGATCAGGCATGCAGAATTGTCGGGCCAAGCATTTCCCGGTGAACAGGGGTCATTACCTGAAAAAGCTGATGAGACGGTGGGGAATTCCCGTAACGTCCATCGATCACCCATCCCTTGCCGCATACAGGTATTCCTGTGCATACCCGCAGTACTCACCGAAATGCTCCCATGCGAACTTTCGGATTGAATCGTATTCGCGGTTCGTGAGCGGGGCACCGGTTGCGAGGCCCGGGAGATAGTGCTGCTGCATGATCCTGCGGATCCAGACATCGACCGGGAATGCCTCGTACTTCTGGAATGCGAAGAGCAGGATGCAGTCCGCTGCTTTCGGGCCGACCCCGTGGAGTTTCATGAGTTCTTTCCTCGCCTCATCGTACGGGAGCCCGCGTATTTTCTCTTCCCACTCCTTCTCATCGGTAACCGTGCAGGAGGTACCAAAGACATAGGGATGCCGGTACCCCAGCCGGCATTCCGTAAGCCCTTCGTGTCCCCCGCACGATATGGGTTCCGGTCCGGGAAACGAGTAATAGGTCTTCCCTTCAAATTCAACAGGGTTGCCAAATTTTTCCGCAATGGAGGCGATCCTGCGCCGTATTGTGGGGATGTTGGAGTTTGTCGAGCAGATGTAGGAGATGGTGCACTCCCACAGGGGCTGGCGTACGAGCCGGAGGCCCCGGTTTTTTTGGATGGATGCGCGGATTACCGGATCTCGGTCGATGGACGCGAGAACCCTGTCGAGATCCATATCCAGGGAAAAATAGTGCCGGATAAAGGATGCCGGCGCACCGGTATAGGTGAGCTTCTGCCCGTCCTGTCGTATCTTTATCACCCGGTCTCCGACAACCCCGTACCACCAGCCGTCATCGGTGTGGTCCCAGCGGAAGACCTGTCCGCAGGCAAGGGTGGCATCGAGATGAAAAGGTTCATTCTGGTGAAGGGTGATGGAAGGCATGACAGTCCTTGCCTGACCGGTTTGTCCTTTACTCTTATTAGGCTGCGTTACGGGGCATACGATGTTGTACCGGATTGGTTTTCTTTTGCTTACCGGATCATTCTGCCCGCGTTCATGGGACCGGAACAGATCGAATAGCCTTTTATTATATAAGTCAAAAGTTCTTCTTATGGAATTAACCGATACCCTCAAGGCATTTATTGAGGAAGGACAGGACTGGGAGCGTAAACACACTTCCGTCAAAGGCGTCTCGCTCATCCGTCTCCCGGCCACCAAGAACCGCCCGGCCTCGCTTGCGATCGATATCAACCCGGTAGGAGCGAGCGGCCTTCCCATGAAGAAGAAAGGCATCATGATCATGAACGCTGCCGAGCTTGCGGCATTCCGGGCAACCTTCAACAACGAGAAAGTGGACGGCCTGATTGCGGCGCTCGAAGACGTCCTTCCCGACCGGAAGAACGCAGGAAAGCCTGCAAAGGCTGATGTCCTGCAGATCTGATCTCAAAACTATATGTCAGGACCGGAGTGATGCTTATCAGAAAATGGATAATCATATTTTCAGTGTTTCTGCTTTCTGCAGCCCTGTTCTCCGGATGCCTTTTCACCAGAACCCCCTCGGCCTCCCCGTCGGAACCCCCTGCGGTATTTGTGGATTACCATCGTTCTGGTGGAATTGCCGGACTGGACGATCGCCTGGTTATCTTTGACAATGGTGCAGGGCTCATATCGAGTAAATCGAGAACCGTGGAGATCACGGTGAACCGGACCGAACTGATCCGTTTATCTGCGCTGTTCGACGATGCACAGTTCTCCATGCTGAAGGGAAATTATACTTCCCGTCGGGGCGGTGCCGACTTTATCCAGTACAGCATCAGCTATCATGCGAAAACCGTCAAAACCGAGGATTCAGCTGTGCCTCCCGCACTCCAGCCGGTTATCGATGAACTGAACGGGATCGTGAGTGTTGGTGATAGATCCAGTCTGATACCTGGAATAACCCTGATCCCCTCATAATTGTAAAATTTTCCTGAACGTGAGCAATATCCAGAAATTTCTCTCTTTTTTGTTCGGATGTATTCAGCGTTCGTATTGGTTCAGGAAACCCGGCGGGAATCTATTCTTAAAGCCTGACAAGCTTGCAAAGATACAGGTGGATCTGGCCGGACCGGTCGTCACCATCAGAAGCGTTACATTTTACGAATAAAAAAATAAGAAAAAAGTTATTTTTCGTACATGCACGACTGGACATCGTGGCCGAGTTTGCCGATTGCATCGGCCCGGCAGCGCTGGCAGTGGCGCATCTGTTTGACATATTTGCCGCATTCATCCTGCATCTTCTTCTTCATCTCCGGGGTTGGTGGGGCTATGCCTGCAAACTTGTACTGGGCGATGAGCGGAATGAGGTTGAAATTGTACACCCCCATCTCGCCGACTTTCTTTGCAATGGCGGGGATGTGGTCCTCATTGATACCAGGAATATAGACGGTATTGATCTTGACAAACATCTTGCGCTCAACGGCCATCTCGATTCCCTTCAACTGCTGGGAGAGGAGGAGTTTTGCCCCTTCGAGACCGGTGTAGCGTTTTCCCTGGTAATCCACGTGCTGGTAGATCTTTGCCCCGATCTCGGGGTCGATGGCATTGAGGGTGACGGTGATGTTGCCGACATCGTATTTCTGGAGAAGATCGATCTTGTCCGGCAGGAGAAGACCATTTGTGCTGATGCACTTGATGACGTTCGGGTACTCCTTGTGAAGCCGCTTTAATGTCTCGAATGTCTCCTCGTTGGCAAGCGGATCCCCGGGTCCGGCAATGCCAACAACCTTGATGTAATTGTACTTTTCCACGACCTTCTTCACAAGGTCCATGGATTCGTCCGGGTTGAGGACTTTTGTGGTCACCCCAGGACGGCTCTCGTTCACGCAGTCAAAATCCCGGATACAATAATTGCACTGGATATTGCACTTGGGGGCTACCGGGATGTGGCACCGGCCAAACCCGTGGCAAGCCTTCTCGGAGAAACAGGGATGTTCCTGGATCCTGCGCATCTGCGCAGGGTCCCACTGGATTTTTTTCCCGTTGACGTCTGCGACCCTCACTTCATCAGCCATATTCAACACTACCTGATGAGTTGTGCAGGTATAAATACCGTGCAATTGTGATAGCCCGGTATCCCCCGAGTATCCCCCTAAAATCCATTTGCCGGGAGCCGGTAAGGCAAGTGTATATTGTTTACCGGAGTATCCTTTAGTGCAGGATATCATGAAAAAGTCCGAGAAAGTTAAGGGTAAGGAAGCAGTGGCCGCAAAGAAGAAGCGGACCCGGCTGTATGCGGGTATTGCCGCAGCGCTAATTCTTGTTGTTGCCGTTGCTATTGCAGGTTTTTTCCTCTTCAACACATCCGGTGCACGCACAGGGGATACCGTCTCTGTCTATTACGAGGGAACTCTTGATGACGGGACCGTTTTTTACTCCAACCTGAACAGTACCCCCATGATGTTCACCATGGGAGAGGTAAACCTGATCCCCGGTTTTGTGGATGCATTGACCGGTATGACCCCGGGGATGACAAAAAAGGTCAAGATACCGGCTGACAAGGCATACGGGGCGTATAAACCGGAACTCGTGCACATCGTGAACCGCACATCGCTCCCGGCCGGCATGGACCCGGTTGTCGGCGAACGGTACACTATCACGAGAACGACGGACGGTGCGAATGCCTATGTCAAGATCCTCAATGTGACCCCGTCAACGGTTGCCTGGGATGAGAATCACGAACTTGCGGGAAAAGACCTTACTTACACGATCACGCTGACATCGCTTACGAAAAAGTAATACTTTTTTTAGATCAGAAAAAGGATGGGCCCGGCCGGATTCGAACCGGCGACCTCCGCCGTGTAAGGGCGACGTCATAACCGACTAGACCACGAGCCCGATAACCTACTAATGTCGTTCTTTTGGTTAATTAACATTGTTGGTATAGTGTTCAGGTACCCTGTCTGTTCAGGGAGGAACTTTGTTTAAAAAACAGTAAAATGGGGAATTATTCTTTCTTTGGCGGGAGCTTGATGTCGATCCCGTATTTCTCGGCGTTCTTGTCCGCGATTGCCTGGATAGCTGCAATCTCGGCATCCTGCCGCTTGGGTTTGAAGAGGTGGCGGAATCTCTTCTGGGTCTTGAGATACTCCTCAACGGGTTTCCGGACAACTTTCTTTGCTTTCGTGACCTTGCCATCCACCATCTCGAAATTGACCCACAGACCGGTCTCGATGGCGAGTTTTGCGATTGCAATGGTCTGCTCGCCCTCGAATCCCCAGCCGGTGCAGCACGGTGCATGGACCTGCACGTAGCAGGGCCCGGGAGTGTTGATGGCTTTCTCGATCTTCTGCATCAGGTCTGCCGGGTAAGCGATGGATGCTGTTGCAACGTACGGGGCACCGTGGGCTGCAAGAATCGCCGGCATGTCCTTCTTGGGCCGCTTGTTCCCAAACGAGTGCGAGCCCGCGGGGCTTGTCGTTGTGCTGGCATCGTACGGCGTTGCTCCCGACCGCTGGATGCCGGTGTTCATGTACGCTTCGTTATCATAGCAGACGTAGGTGAAGTCATGACCGCGCTCGAAGGCGCCGCTGATGGAGATCATGCCGATATCGAATGTTGCACCATCCCCGGCCATGATCACGATCTTCTCTTTCCTGCCCTGTTTCTTGAGTGCTGCATCGATACCCGATGCAACGGCAGCCGCGTTCTCGAAGAGGGAGTGGATCCACGGGACTTTCCACGCGGTCTCGGGGTAGGGAGTGGAGAAGACTTCCATGCATCCCGTCGACGATACAAATATCGATTCGGGTCCTGCAGCCTGGGTGACGAGCCGGGCGGCAAGCGATGCCCCGCAGCCCCCGCAGGCCCGGTGGCCGGAATCGAAGAGTTCACAGGTTTTGCATGCCATTTCAGATCAACTCCTTCCTGAGGCCATAAAACTGATCGCCGATACCTTTCTCCGAGAGCGATACGATCTCTCTGATGTCTTTCTTACGGATATCCCTGCCACCGAGGCCCAGGATATAGCCTTTGACCGGGATCGCGGACCCGTACAGTGCATCCCGGATCTCAAGTGCTGCTGCGCCCCCGTGCGAACCAAGGGAGACATTCTTGTCAAGCACGGCAACCCGTTTGACATGCGAGAGTGCCTTTGCGATCTCCTCACCCGGGAACGGACGGAAGATGCGGATCTTGAGAAGGCCGACTTTCTTTCCTTCCGCACGCATCTCGTCTATGGCATCCTTGACCGTGCCGCAGATCGAACCCATGGCAATGATCGCGGTCTCCGCATCATCGAGCTGGTAACCCTCGATAAACGCGCTGTAGTCCCTGCCGAACATTGTCCCGAATTCCCTGCCGTACTTGGCGATAGCGCCTTTTGCCAGTTTCTGGGCCTGGTCCATCTCGTACCGGAACTCAAGATAATACTCGGGGGTTGCGTACATGCCGAAACTGATGGGGTCTTTGGCATCGAGCCGCTCGGTCGGGGCGAATTTCGGGAGGTATGAATCGACCTGCTCCTGCGTGAGTATGTCCACGGGTTCGTACGTGTGAGAGAGGATGAAACCGTCGAAACAGACAAAGGCCGGGAGCTGGATTGTGGGATCTTCTGCCACTTTGTATGCAAGGAAGTGGAGGTCGGTTGCCTCCTGGTTGTCCTCGGCATAGAACTGGAGCCAGCCGGAGTCCCGCAGCGAGATCGAGTCCTGCATGTCGTTCCAGATAGAGAGGGGGGCACCCATTGCCCGGTTGGCAATCGACATGATGATGGGAAGACGCATCCCGGCAGCATTGAAGACAACCTCGGCCATCAGCATAAGCCCCTGTGAGGTTGTTGCAGAGTAGGTCCGCGAGCCTGCTGCACTGGCACCGACACAGGCCGAGAGTGCCGAGAGCTCGTTCTCGACGGTGATATATTCTGCGTCGAGCGTATTGTTTGCCACAAAATCGGCAAGTGCTTCGACGATGTGGGTCTGGGGGGTGATCGGGTATGCCGAGACCACCTGCGGCCGGCAGAGGCGGACCGCTTCGGCAACCGCATGCGATCCTTCGGTAATTTCCATCATCTACTTCTCCTCCTGTTTCATGGTGATTGCATCCTTGGGACATTCGGCAGCGCAGATCCCGCAGCCCTTGCAGTAGGCATAGTCGGGGTCGAAGAATCCTCCGTCATCCTCGTGGACGCATCCCTCGGGACACAGAGTCCTGCACATCCCGCACTTCGAGCACTTCTCATGGTCGAATATCGGTTTGAAGACCCGCCACGAACCGGTCTTGTTGTCCCGGGATTTTCCCGGCCGTGCCCGGCATCCGATGGCAAGTGACATTATGCTGCCCCCTTGACGGCATCGAATGCAGTCTTTGCGGCTGCGATATTCTTGGTTGCCAGCTCACCCGGGAACCGGTGCTTCAGCGCATTCTCGAGCGCCGCGAACTGGATCTCACCGGATGCGGCGGCAAATGCTCCCATGAGCGTTGTGTTGGTGATCGGGAGGCCGATCGCTTTGAGGGCGATGGTGGTTGCATCGATCGTTATCAGCTTGACGCCTTCCGGAACCTTGTAATCCGGCTTCTTTTCAGTATTGACAATGACGATGCCCCCCGGTTTAACTCCCATGAAGACATTGACATCCTTGATCAAGGTGCTGTCCTGGACAATGATGTAATCCGGCTCGTACACCTGGCTCCGGAGCCGGATCTTCTTGTTGTCGAACCGGACAAAAGCCTGAACCGGTGCCCCGCGTCGCTCAACGCCAAACGCGGGGAATGCCTGGGCAAAGACGCCGCCTTCAAAAGCAGCGACTGCAATCAGTTCGGCAGCAGTGACTGACCCCTGGCCACCCCTGCCGTGTATGCGAAGTTCTCTCAAGGAAAATCCCTAGATAATCTTACATGATAAATCAATATAAATCTAGAGATCCGTATCGAGACCAAGGATAGAATCTTTCCCGGAAAAGACGTCCCGGGCTATTTTGGATAAACCCCGTGAAGCACACCATTCATCGTAAACTGCCACATCGCAGCCTAAAAGCGATCTGACTTCCCCTGCAATTTCCGGTGCCAGGCTTCCTGCAAGTGCAATGGGAGCGCGGGGGTTGAGAAGGCGCAGCGCAGCACATTCCATTGCCGCAAAGAGAGCAACTGCCGGAAGGCGCTCTTCTTCCGGCAGGGAATAGGTTACCCCCGCGTGCTGGAACGCTTCATTTGCCGTGCACTCCCCGTTGTCGATCTTCCGGATCGCGTCCACGTCAAGGGCCCCATGCTGGGTGCCCGGAGCAAAGATGCAGGCATCGAAAGCCCCGACCAGTTTTCCTTTTGAAACAAGGAGCGAGACCGTGTTGGAGCTGACATCCGAGATGATGGCATCTTCGCCCAGTTTTTCGCAGACTTCGTACGCTATGCCTATCTTCTCCGGGCTCGTCTGGTGGGAATATACTTTGAACCGCGGGTCGGTGGGAGAACCCCGGTGAAGGCCGGGGATCACGATGGCCGGAATCCCGCTTGCCGCCACCTCGTCATAGACCCGGGTCCCGCCTCCGATATGTTTTCCCGCTCCCTCGCGGCTGACGAGACCCCGGTCTTTCAGTTTTCCAATCCGCGTGATCTTCGAGAAGTTGTCGCCCATGGAGTAGCAGACCGCGATTCCTTCGATCTCATCAACAGGACAGATACGGGCAAGATCGGCTAGCTTGAAGCTCTTTGCAGCCTCGCGCGAGATCTTGAACTCGCCCTTGCCTCCGGCAAACCTCATTGCGGATGTGCCGTGATCGATCCCGATGAACATAGCAGTAATCCTATAGCATGGATGACATATTAGGTATTGATGTTTGATGTGGTGACAGGCGGGGCCGGATTCATCGGCTCCCATCTGGTGGACACGCTCGTTGCACAGGGCAACGAGGTCCTTGTGATCGATTCCCTCTGCGCCGGGCGCAGGGAGACGATTGCCCGGCATATCGATGACAATAAAGTACGATTCGTGGAAAAAGACCTCCTTGGCGATGGCTGGCAGGATTCGATTGAGGGAGCGGACCGGTTATTCCACCTCGCAGCAGACCCCGATGTGCGGCAGAGTGCGGTCAACCCCGACCCGACCATGCAGAACAACGTCATGGCCACCTACCGGGTACTCGAAGCCATGCGCCTGCACAATGTCCCCGAACTGGTGTTTACGTCCACGTCAACGGTTTATGGCGATGCGACAATCATTCCCACTCCCGAGAACTATACCCCGCTTGAACCTATCTCGATTTATGGGGCAAGCAAGCTTGCCTGCGAGGCATTGATCTCCGCGTACTGCCACTCGTTCGGCATGAAAGCCTGGATATTCCGATTCGCGAACATCATTGGGGAACGGAGCGGTCACGGCGTTATCACCGATTTCATCCGGAAACTCGAGGAGAATCCCAAGGAACTTGAAATCCTCGGCGATGGAAAGCAGACAAAGTCCTATCTCGAAATTCACGAATGCATTGCGGCCATGCTCTACGCGACAGGGAAGGCCCGGGGTACGGTCAACACGTTCAATATCGGCTCCGAGGACTGGATCGATGTGAAGAGCATTGCAGAGATCGTGACCGAAGAGATGCACCTTCCCGATACAAAGTTCCGGTTCACCGGTGGCGATCGCGGCTGGGTTGGCGATGTGCCGAAGATGCAACTCTCTATCGAGAAGATCAAGGGACTCCGGTGGAAACCGCAGACCGGGTCCCGTGAGAGTGTCCGGATCGCGGTCCGGGACCTGCTTGCCAACCGGTGAGGCTTCATGAAATATATCGTTGTCCTTGGCGACGGCATGGCGGATGAGCCGCTCGCAGAACTTGGGAACAAGACCCCGCTGGAATATGCCGATACACCGAATATGGACCGGATGGCTGCAGAAGGAACCTGCGGCATGCTCAGGACCATTCCCGATGGGTTCGAGGCAGGCAGTGATATTGCCAATATGTCCGTTCTGGGATACGCCCCGGAGAAGTACTACACCGGCCGCGGCCCGCTCGAAGCCCTGAGCATGGGTGTGGATCTCGCCCCGGATGATGTAGCATACCGGTGCAATCTTGTCACCATTGCCGAGAATACCATGGTGGACTTCTCGGCAGGCCACATCTCCAGTGCCGAGGGAGCGGAACTCTTTGCCTCGCTCCAGCCGGAACTTCCTGATGTCATGGTCAGGGCCGGGGTCAGTTATCGCAACCTGCTTGTTGTTCCCGGGGGCACTGGTTCAGCCTCGACCCCGCCGCACGATATTGTCGGACAGGGGATATCCCCGTTCCTTCCCAAGGGCGGCGATGCAGAACTTCTCCACCAGTGCATGGAGACAAGTCGGAAAGTCTTCGATAACCACCCGGTGAACATCGCCCGCATCAAAGCCGGCAAGCACCCGGCAACCCGGATCTGGCCCTGGAGCGGGGGGCACAAACCTGCGTTCCCGTCCTTTGAGAAGAAGTACGGAAAGAAGGGCGGGATCATCTCGGCCGTGGATCTCCTCAACGGGATTGGCCGCTGTGCCGGTATGGAAGCGATCACCGTCCCGGGCGCAACCGGCTACATCGACACCGACTACGATGCGAAAGCCCGGTATGCTCTCGATGCCATACAGCACCTTGATTTCCTTTACCTCCACATAGAGGCTCCCGACGAGGCCGGCCACATGGGAAGCATTAAGGAGAAAGTGAAGGCCATCGAGCGGGTGGACGATGTTGTGGGCATGATCCTCAATGAGTTCGAAGGAGTTGTAGCGGTCCTTCCCGATCATCCCACGCCCATCAGGATCAAAACCCACTCCCGCGACCCGGTTCCGTTTGTGGTCCGGGGAAAAGGAGCGGATAAAAAGACCCGGGTCTATTCCGAGAAGGACGCCCGGCTGGGCAGTGCGGGCACAAAAAACGCAACAGAGTTCCTGGATTACCTCTTCTCGTGAAGAGTTAAGAATGCGGCATCAGACCCCTGCGTCATCACCAATTCAGTGGGGGTAACTTTCATCATCTGCCAAGAAATATTTAGGTATAATCTGTCATTTGACAATATATTTTTAATTACATCCCCATCCCCAGGCTCAATACCCGGAACACGATCCCGCCGATGGCAATTGCCATGACGATCTCGGTCGCAGAGATAAAGAGCGCTTTCTTCCAGCCGAATTCCGATGCCAGCACCAGTATTACCGAGATGCAGGGAATGTAAAGCATCGAGACCAGGGCAAGTACGATCAACTGTACCGGTGAGAGGATAGCTGCAAAGTTGGTTGTGCCGAAGATCACTGCCAGGGTAAGGATCGTCAGTTCTTTTCTTACAATCCCGAATAGCAGCGTTATCCCGATGACTGCAGGAAGGCCGAGCCAGAGGACGGTCACGGGCTCAAGAAGGGCATTTACCGGGGCCAGGAGTCCAGCTGCATAGAATGCCTGGATCAATGCACTCCCTATAATATATGCCGGGAAGACGATCCAGACGAGCGACTTTGTCCGGGTCCAGGTCTGCTTCAGGATAACTGAAAGCGAGGGCACGTGGTAATCCGGCATCTCCATGATCAGCCCGACCGATTCGCCCGGCACTGCCTTGAATGCAATCCGTCCCACGACAATGATAAGGAGAATGTCGAATGCGTAGAGGGCGAGCGCCCACCAGATGTTGACGAACGCGGCAACCAGCCCGAGGATGACAACGGTCCTTGCCGTGCAGGGCACGAGCGTCACAAGGAATGCAGCGAGGGTCTTCTGTTTCGGGGTCTCCATGATCCGGCATGAATAGATGGCAGGGACATTACACCCGTAGCCGAGGATCAGGGGGATGATCGCTTTCCCGTGCAGCCCCAGTTTGTGCATGCCACGGTCGAGCATCACTGAAATACGGGTGAGGTACCCTGAGTCCTCGATGACGGCCAGCAGGATGTAGAACGGCAGGACATAGGGAATGACCAGCGTCACACCGGCAACGAACCCGGTGAATGCCCCGTTCCAGAGAATGCCTAAAACCGGGCCCGTGATCACCGGTTCGTACTGCTCGAACTGCGACAGGAATTCCGAAAGGAATCCCGAGACCTGCGCCCCGATCAAAAATGTCCAGACGAGGAGACCTCCGATCACCGCGATGATCGCGAGATACCCGAAGGTCGGGTGAAGGGCTACTGCATCGAGCCGGTCGGTCAGGCTCTTTTTTACTGGGCCTTCGCCATGTTGCCTGATGGTCACTACATCAGCTGCAATCCTGTCGGCGACCTGGTACCGTTCTGCGCTCATGATCACGCAGACCGGTTCTCCGTGGATTGATTCGATCTCACCGGCGAGCAGGCCCGCCTTCTCTGCAATGCCCGAATCCTGCCTTGTTACGAGTTCAACGATTGCCGGATCGCGTTCGAGCAGTTTGATCGCCGTCCAGCGCACGGGATATGGCGTCGATACCGGATCCAGCAGGGCAATGGTTTTTTTGATCCGCTCTTCGATCTCTTTTCCATAGCAGAGAGCCGGAGGAACGGGATGATCCTGCACAAGCCCCGTAATTACGTCAGTAAGGGCAGGAATTCCCCTGCCCCGTATTGCAACCGTCGGGACTACCGGCACTCCGAGCAGTGCGGAGAGTTTCCCTGTATCGATAGTGATGCCTTTCTTCTCGGCAAGATCGGTCTGGTTGACCGCAATCATGAGCGGTGGGGCGAGTTCCATCAGCTGGATCGTGAAGAAGAGATTGCGTTCCAGCGCCGAGGCATCGATGACGTTTATGACCGCGTCAGGGTGTTCAAGTGCGATAAAATCCCGCGAGACCAGTTCCTCCATCGAGTAGGTCGAAAATGAGTAGATGCCGGGCAGGTCGATCACCCGGATGCGTTTTCCTCTGTGCAGCAGGAGGCCTTCGGCCCGCTCTACCGTCTTTCCCGGCCAGTTGCCGATGATCTGGTCTACACCTGTCAGCTGATTGAAGATGACGCTCTTGCCGACATTGGCATTGCCGGCAAGGGCAACCGTATAGTCAGCATTCTTAATCCCGGACTCCTTACCGGCTGAGCATCCTTTGCAGTCCCCGCAACCGCTCATGGTTCCCCCACATAAGAAAATTCGATAAAGATGGTTCCGGCAACCGGAGGTTCGAGTGCCAGTTTCGTTCTTCTCACTTCGATCTCCACAGGTCCGTTCATCGGGATTTTTCGCAGCAGGGACACCGCTGTCCCGGGCGTAAGTCCAAGATCGGCGAGACGCCGGGCAATTGCGCCGTCCCCGTGGATGAAGGCAATCTGGCCCCCCTGTCCCGGGTGGACATCCGTGAGTGGAAGAATCTTTTTTTCCGGGGTTATCGCGGGAATGCCGGATGTTACAAAACGGTCCGTCGTTCCGGGATTGCGGATTGTTTTGGGAGATTCATTGATTTGATTCTGATTCATGCACTCAATATTTAGGGTACCCTAAATAATAAAAGTTTAGGTTGACCTAAATCTACATCTGTTACTTCTTGCCGTATGTGGATGTGAATGAAGCTTCTGAAATAAGCACAACTGCCTGCATGGCAAACCAGATAGTGGTTCTCTGCGTGGGGGGTCTGCCGGTAACCCCCCCATGATAATATTTTAAAATTGGTTTGACCCCCCCGCCACACCTATGGGGGGGTAGGCTGGAGACCCCTCCCCCCATAATGGCCCGGCAGACCCCCCCTGATCAGAATTGGGTAGCCCATCCGCGAACTGTTGCGACGGAAGGATCCAAAAAAGAGGACTTGCACTCGTACGCAATACCTGTGCAATACCAGTTTTGAGATGGGGGGTCCCCGGTAGACCCCCCCACCACTATTTTTCTAAAACGATCGATCCCCCCCCATCTCATTTTTTCCGGGTGGGCCTGTCTCCCCATGGATATTTTCAGACAGAATCTCCCGGGCAGAAATTACCTGCAATAAAAAATCCAATGCAATTATTACCAATCACAAAAGAGGTGTAGTGAGATGAAGAAGAACCTGCTGATGTGGGACGAGACCCTCTTCCGCGACCCCGAGGTCCTCGAGATCGATTACCTGCCCGAGCAGTTCGAGTACCGCGACAGCCAGATGCGGGAGCTGGCATTCCAGATAAAGCCCGGGCTTCGCGGGGGCCGGCCGCTCAATACCGTCTGCAAGGGACTGCCCGGTACGGGCAAGACCACGAGCATCAAGAAAGTCTTCCATGAAATTGAGGAGACGACAAAGAAACTCGTGCCGGTCTATATCAACTGCCAGATCGACAATACCAAGTTTGCAATAGTCTCCCAGATCTACCGGAAACTCGTCGGGCATCTCCCGCCATCATCCGGCACTTCTTTCAAGCAGGTCTTCGATGCGGTTGCCCGAATTCTAATCAAAGACGAGATCGTCCTCCTCGTTGCTCTCGATGATGCCAACTATCTTCTCTACGAGAACGAGATCAACAAGGTCCTCTATACCCTGCTCCGCTCGCACGAGACCTACGAGGGAACAAGGATCGGGGTCATTGTCATCATCAGCGACATGGATGTCGACCTCTCCCGGGCAGTGGATGCCCGGGTTGCATCGGTCTTCCGGCCTACCGAGATCTACTTCCCCCCGTATGCGGATGCCGAGGTCCGGGAGATCATGAAAGCCCGAGTTATGCAGGGCCTCTTTACAGGAGTACTTCCGGAAACGCTCCTGGATCTTGTTGTGGAACAGACTTTAAAGAGCGGGGACCTGCGGGTCGGGATCGATCTCCTCAAGCGGGCAACGCTCTCGGCAGAGCGGGCAGCCCGGCGCAGCATCGAGCGGGCGGACATCTGCGGGGCGTACGAGATATCGAAATACCTGCACCTGAACTATACGGTCAAGACCCTCAAGGATGAAGAGAAGCAGATCCTCCGGTTCCTGGCTGAACGCAGTGCAAAGGATCACGAGATGAATGCCGGGGATGTGTACAAGGATATCAAAGAGTCGATAACAATAGGGTACACCAGGTTCTACGAGATTGTCAAGAAAATGGATGCCATGCGCCTTGTGAATCTTCAGTACCGGGAAGGCAAAGGACGGACACGGATAATCACCCTCCGCTACGATCCGGCTAAAGTGCTCGAATATCTTTCCTGAATTTCTGCCCCCTTTTGAAAAATATTATCTATTCCCAGACCCTCTTTTATGATACAGGGGTTATTCATAATGTTAAGTGTTAACGAACTGGCACTGGAGATTTTTGATAATCTGGCAGATTTGGCAGAGGAATTCAACTGCGCATACCATGAACTCGACAACGGAGCACGTATCGTCGACTGTGGTGTAAGCGTCAGGGGAGGATACGCAGCAGGCCGGGCTTTTACCGAGATCTGTATGGGCGGTCTTGGGGAAGTCAACTTCCGGATGGGACAGATCAAGGAGTTCCCGATGCCGTTCATCGACGTCAACACCGACTTCCCGTCGATTGCTTGCCTCGGTGCACAGAAGGCAGGCTGGACTGTCAAGGTAGGCAACTACTTTGCCATGGGCAGCGGTCCCGCCCGGGCACTCTCCTTAAAGCCGAAGCACACGTTCGAGGTCATCGAATACGAGGATGACTATGACTGTGCAGTCATCTGTCTTGAGAGCGATCACCTTCCCAATGCCGAAGTCATGGATAAGATCGCAGAAGAGTGCCACATCGATGTTGCAAATGTCTGCGCTGTAGTTGCGCCGACCTCCTCCATGGTCGGGTCCATTCAGGTCTCCGGCCGCTGTGTCGAGACCGCGATCTACAAGCTCAACGAGCTCGGTTTTGACACGAAGAAGATTATTGCCGCTATCGGTACTGCACCCATCCCCCCGGTAAGGGGTCCCAAGCTCGCCATGGGCGTGACAAACGACGCCACCATCTACCACGGACGGATCAACCTCACCATGAAGGCACCCGAGATCAAGGACTACCTCGACAGGATCCCGAGCAACAAGTCCAAGGGATATGGCAAGCCGTTCAACGACATCTTCAAGGAAGCAGGCTACGATTTCTACAAGATCGACACTGCGCTTTTCTCACCCGCAGAAGTTATCATCAACGAGCTCTCCACGGGTTCAGTGTACCATGTCGGTGCAGTCAACACCGATGTGACCCTGAAGTCCTTCGGGCTCCAGTAAATCTCTTTTTTACTTCACGGTAACCCGTTACGATGACTATTTGTAAGAGCCAACGGTTGTCGGCAGTATCTTTTCTCCCGCGTTCTCTTGGATTAGAATAAGGATGTCTCTCTCGTTGCAATCACCTTTTGAATTTTAGGAAATACAGTACACCCGCAACTGAGTATCTTGAAAAAACTATGAATTTTGCAGGGCGCTTCATGGTAATTTAGGGTCCGGTTTGTCCGGGACGGTTTTTCGATCGCGATCCTGATCTCGATGAATTTTTAAAGTCAAAGTCTGATGGAAATTTGTGTTCCGTTCAATGCACTTATGAAAGACCGGCATTTGCCTTTTTTAAAATCCTGCCGGTTGTTGTACGCGGTCACCGAAGTACAATACGTGGCGTATCACTTTCACTGCCCGCCCCGCTGGGTAAAATACTCCCTTGACCAATATCAGATCCAGAGTTTCCTGCATCATGATCGTGATCGGTATCGACCCCGGGCTGGCCCGGCTGGGCTATGCGGTGATTGAGTGCGGGAACGGCAAGATCCGGCCGGTTGTCTACGGATGTATCGAGACCTCAGGAAAAACGGCCCGTACTTCCGAGCGGCTCCTGCAGATCTCCGATGCGGTCGAATCCCTCTTCGAGAAACACGTCCCCGCCCACCTTGCAATCGAGAAACTGTTCTTTACCAATAACATCACCTCGGCCATGAATGTCAGTGAAGTGAGGGGAGTTGTTCTCCTCGCAGCCGAGAAGAGAAAGATCGCGATCACGGAATATACGCCAAACCAGGTAAAGCAGGCCATCACCGGTTCGGGGCGTGCCGACAAGCGCCAGATGCAGGAGATGATCAAACGGCTCCTCCATCTCGATGAAATCCCAAAACCGGATGATGCAGCCGATGCACTTTCGATTGCCTTATGCCATATCCATATCCTGAGGTAGTACAATGATCGCACATCTCCGCGGTGACGTAACTCAGACGGGCGACCGGTGGGTTGTCATCGATGTCCACGGAATCGGATACCAGGTGCAGGTGACCCAGCCGGCTCTCACCGTCCTTGCCCATGCACGGGAGAACGTGACGCTCTTTACGCACATGGCGGTCCGGGAGGATGCCATAACGCTGTTCGGGTTTCTCCACGCAAGCGAACTGGAGATGTTCCGGATCCTGATCGGGGTTTCCGGTATCGGCCCCCAGACTGCGCTCAACCTGCTCTCCCAGATTGGGATCGAGGAGTTTGCCGTCGCGATCCTGAACGAGGATGAGAAATCCTTAACCAGGATATCCGGTATCGGTGCCAAAAGTGCCAAACGCCTCATCCTCGAACTCCGCGACAAGATGAAGAGCGTGAGTAAAGCGCTTGCCGCCGGTGAAGCAGGCCGCACGAGTCCCGCGGTCAACGATGCAATCAGCGCTCTTATATCGCTCGGGTTTGCCGAGAAAGAGTCCCGGGATGCCGTTATTGCAGCATCACCCGGTGCAAAATCCGCGTCGGTGCAGGATCTCATCAAGGCAGCACTCGCCAGACTCAAGGAGCGGTAGATCTCGTGTCGGAACGGATCATCTCCCCAAAACCGGTCCCGGACGAAGGTGACGATCTCACGATCCGGCCAGCCCGGCTGGAGGAATTCGTGGGGCAGGTCCAGGTCAAGGATTCGCTGAAGATCGCAATCGAAGCTGCGCAGAAACGCACAGAACCCCTCGATCACATCCTCTTCTCCGGGCCACCGGGGCTTGGCAAGACTACCTTAGCCCATATCATTGCCCGCGAGATGGGCGCCGATATCCGGGCAACAACCGGCCCGGTGCTGGAGAAGCCCGGGGATATCGCTGCGCTCCTGACCCCGTTAAAACGCGGGGATATCCTTTTCATCGACGAGATCCACCGGATCAATCCCGTTGTCGAGGAAGTGCTCTATCCCGCGATGGAGGATTTTTTCATCGATGTGATGATAGGCGAGGGTCCGAGCGCCCGGTCAATCAAACTCAATCTCGAACAGTTCACGCTCATCGGGGCCACGACAAAACAGGGCCTTCTCGGAGCACCGTTCCGGGACCGGTTCGGTATCATCTCGCGGCTCGACCTGTATTCCCCGGACGATCTTGTACGGATCGTGACCCGGAGCGCTTCAATCCTGAAGATCCCGATAACTCCCGATGGGGCAGAGGAGATCGCAAAACGGAGCCGGGGCACCCCCCGTATCGTCAACCGGCTGCTGCGGAGGGTCAGGGATTACGCAACGGTCAAAGGCGATGGCACGATCACCCGGGAGATCACAGCAGATGCGCTCCGGATGATGCAGATCGACGAGCTGGGTCTGGACGAACTGGACCGGCGCATCATCTCGGTCATAGCCAATGATTTCGATGGCGGCCCGGTCGGGGTGAAGACGATCGCCATCTCGGTAGGTGAGGAAGTGCGGACCATCGAGGATGTGTACGAGCCGTTCCTGATCCAGATCGGGTTTGTCAAGCGTACGCCGCAGGGGCGGGAAGTGACCCCGGCAGCCAAGAAACATCTCAAGAATCCGCAGAGAACCCTGATCTAAAAAAAGGTGATTCCTGAATATTCCTTTTCCTGATGCCATACCGGTTGTTTTGGGAATCCGTTATTTCAGGTTTTTCAAAAACCCTATGATCTCCGTAATATCCGGTACCGAGTGAATTGGGTAAACCTTGACAAACACGATCTTCTGGTTCTTGTCAACGATGATATTGGCCCGTTCCGAGAACCCGTTCTCGTCCCGGAAGATCCCGTATTTCTCTGCCACTGCCCCGTGCGGCCAGAAGTCACACAAAAGCCTCGTACCCGTGATGCCCAGACTTTTTGCCCATTCTTTCTTGCAGGGTTTTGAATCCACGCTGATACCAACCGGGATACAACCCAGGGAGGAGAAGACATCCCGGTTTGTCTCAAGCGATCTCATCTGTGCTGCACAGAATTCTGTCCAAGCCAGCGGATGAAAAGAGAGCAGTACGCACGTGCCTGCCTGTTCATAGAGATCGAACGTCTTGTCGTTCTGATCCTTGAGTGAAAAATTTCTTGCCGTATCGCCCGGCTGTAGCATTCCGTCTCCTGTCATGGTTTCCCCGATTACTGGTGTTCTTATCGTAACAGGACATCAGTCTTTGGATCGGGGAACCCCCCGATTGCGGATCTCCCGTTGGCTGGGTTCGGCTGTAAAAAGAGTGTGGTTAAACCCGTCTTCTCGCGCTGATGACGAACGGCAGCAGGAGCACGACAGCGATGATCACCATGAACTGCAGGAAGAAGAACAGGAGATCCTCCTGGCTCTTCGAATAGAACCGTACGTCAAATCCATAGGATTTGTTCCAGCTGACGGATGTTGAATTGTCAGGATACCGGGTGACATTACCTCCCGAGCTGATGCCGGCAAGCAGAGGGTTGCGCACGTCGAACTCCCCGGGAATTGTCACATTGACCTGGTACGGCTTCGTGAATGCAGCCTGAAGATCGTTATTCTTGAGGGGAGCGATATACGAGACGGTATAATTTCCTTTCGGGAAGGTGATGGCTGGAATTCCTCCCCAGGGCCTGCTCCAGTTGAACTGGCAGGGCGAACCGTTCCCCGTGAGGTTTACATCACCGACCGTTATTGCGACATTCTCCCCGAGAAAACCCGTCTCGGCGAACTCATAGCGGGAAACATCCGAGATCTCGATCGATGCCTGGTACGCAGTACCATTGGGAAAAACAAGATATTCAGCTGAGAGCGCACCCACCGGGGGGATTGCAACCAGCAGAATTACAAGTGCAGCGCAGAGAGCAGCGAAGGCAGGTCTGCGCTGATCTCTGTCGGGGGTTCGCATTGCTTGATCACCGTATCCGGATCTTTTAACAGGTGGCCGGTTACAACGCAGACGATCTTCTCGTTCCGGTCGATCCTGCCACTTTCCACGAGTTTGCGTATTCCCGCAACGGATGCAGCTGAAGCGGGTTCCACGCCGATGCCCTCTTTCCGGGCAAGATCCCGCTGCATCCGCAGGATCTCCTCATCCGTCACCGATTCCGCAAGCCCGCCGGTCTTCCTGATGGCTGTAAGGGCTTTTTCCGCATTGACCGGTGCACCGATCCGGATCGCTGTTGCCACGGTCTCGGGATTGCCTTCAGGGATAACCTCAGGCAGGTTCTCGTTGATTGCCCGCACAACAGGGCTTGAGCCGGCTGCCTGGATGCCGGTCATCATAGGAAGCCGGTCCATAAACCCGAGTTCCTGCAGTTCCAGGAATCCCTTGTATACCGCAGAGATATTGCCGGCATTGCCAACCGGGAGGACAAACCGGTCCGGGATCTCTCCCAGCTGGTCGAGGGCCTCGAACCCGATCGTCTTCTGGCCTTCCAGCCGGTAGGGGTTGATGGAGTTGAGGAGGTAGAGGCCGTGGGAGAGGCAGAGATCGTGGACCATCTCGAGAGCCCGGTCGAAATTGCCCCGGATCGAGATCACTTTTGCCCCGTGCATCAGGGCCTGGGCAACCTTGCCGACCGCAACTTTTCCGGCCGGGAGCAGGACTACTGCGGGAATTCCTGCCTTTGCTGCATAGACCGCAAGGCTTGCAGATGTGTTGCCAGTGCTTGCACAGGCCACGCTCTTCTTTCCGAGCTGGAGGGCCATCGAGACCCCGACCGTCATGCCCCGGTCCTTGAACGATCCCGAGGGGTTCACTCCCTCGTGTTTGGCGTACAGGTGGGGAAGACCGAGTTCATCGCCAATGCGTTTGAGGTGGTAGAGCGGAGTTCCGCCCTCCTGGAGGGTGACCGGCTCGATCTTCACCGGTAACAGCTCACGGTACCGCCAGACAGAGAGCGGCCGGCTGTTCCAGACTGCCCTCGAGACCGCGATCTCTTCGAGCGGGTACTTCACTGCCAGGAGATGGCCGCATTTTTTACAATTGTAAAGGATCTCGTCAGCGGGGTAGGTGGCACCACAGTTGACGCATGCGAGATGATACATGGGATCTAATTGGTGGGCCAGATACATATAGACGTGCGGTTTTTGTAACCTGCCCCTGGATGCAGGGTGAGATCGGTTGTCATCCCGGGTTTGACAGCGAATGATACAGTGATGTCCTGCGATCCCGGAGTGCGGGAAATGATTCGCGGGCCGATCGGACTTCCGAGACCAGAAGGTCCGAAAAGAGGAGCTGTTCGGCATCGTTTGCCCGAGACCGGATGGTCCCGTAGGGGTCGATCGTCATAGAAGCGCCGGAATAGGTATCAACCGGGGTTGTCCCTGTTGTGTTCACCCCAATCATATACATCTGGTTTTCCGCTGCCCGCGCGGTGAGAAAGAGTTCCCAGTGCCGGATACGCTGCATGGGCCAGGCTGCCGGGACAAAAACGGCCTGGACCCCCATCTGTGCATAGATGCGGAAGAGCTCGGGAAACCGGAGATCGTAACAGATGGCGATACCGCAGGAGAGGGGACCCAGCGGGAAGATCCCGAGTTCGGAACCGGGGGAGAATGCCCGGTCTTCTTTTCCCGGGGAGAACAGGTGCATCTTGGCATAGGTTGAGAGAATTTTCCCATCGCTGCCGATCACAACGGCAGTGTTTTTCGGGAATGGATGAGCAGTCTCACGAAACGATCCAAGAATCGTGATCGAATTTTCCGCTGCTGCCTCTTTGAGAGCGGAAACAATGGGACCGGATAACGTCTGGGTGTTTTTCCCTGAACCGGGGTCCCACCCGGTTGCAAATTGTTCCGGAAAACAGATGAGCGAGGCCCCGGATTGTGCAGCATGACGGATGAAGAGTTCCGCTTTTTTCAAGGTTTTTTCAGGCTCTTCAAAAATACTGGTTATCTGGGCACTGCACACCCGGACAACTGCCTCCTCTTGGCCGTTCATATCACTTCAGGCCGGGTTCCTTTTTTGTATCATAATACGTGATGACCCCGGCACTCATGACGATCAGAAACGCAGTTGTCAGGAGCAGGAACGGGGCCCGGGGTACGGGCATCCCGAGAAGCATTGCGGCAATGATCAGGCCGGCAACCGTGATACTGCTCCCGATAAGCACCAGCCCGACAGATGTGAGATCCCAGTCACTCATATTATCCTCCGCCAAGCAGGGGGAATGCGGTCCTGATTCCGGTTATGATGAACTGGACGGCGATCGCAATGAGCAGCATACCCATAAGCCGGTTGACCGCCCGGTATTCCCTCTGCCCCACTCTCTTCATGATATAATCTGAATGCCTCATCATATAATACGTGATCCCGATGGAAAGCACAATGGCCAGGAAAAGAATTGCAACAGCAAGCGGGGTTAAGACAATGGCCTCGTTCATCATGACGATGGTTGTCGTGATGGCACCCGGCCCGGCGATCATGGGGATGGCGAGCGGCATGATGGCAACGTCTTCGTTATCCCGTGATTCATATTTTTCCGTTGCCGTCATTTTTGTGCGGGAAGTCTTGGCGTAGACCATCTCCATACCAATGCCGAACAGGAGTATTCCCCCGGCAATCCGGAATGCTTCGAGGCTGATCCCAAAGAGCTGGAGGATCCAGGCCCCCAGCACAGCAACAACGAGCAGGATCAGGAGAGCAGAACGGCAGGCGTCTTTTGCAATGGTATCCCGGGTATTCTTCTCAAGGGAAGTTGTCAGGGATACATAGACAAGTGTTGCGCCAAGGGGATTTACGATGATAAGAATAGATGAGATGGCAAGCAGCGCAAAACTCAGGACATCTCCGGCCATTATGGATGATCCGGTTTTGAAGTATTATAGATATTATGGTTGATAAAAAAGAAGATCAGTATTCGTATAACACGGACTCGTCGATCCGGGTATACGATGAAAGTTCGTTCTGTTTGAAATGGATTGCAATTTCACGGGCTGCGCTCTCGGGAGAATCGGAGGCATGGATAACGTTCCTGCCGATGTCGATGCCGAAATCGCCCCGGATGGTACCGGGCGCTGCTTCCTGCGGGTTTGTTGCCCCGATCACCTTACGGACGATCGCGACAACGCTCCTGCCTTCCCAGACCATGAGGAAGACCGGTCCGCCCATGATATACTGCTTGAGGGAGGGGAAGAACGGTTTTGACAGGTGTTCTTTGTACTGGTCGGTCACCCGTGCTTCGGGAAGTACTTCAAACCGTGCTGCCACGAGTTTGAGCCCTTTTGCCTCGAGCCGTGAGACGATCTCACCCACAAGACCGCGCTGAACGCCGTCGGGCTTGATCATGACGAATGTGCGGTCCATGAGTGCTCACTCCTTGCCAAGAGCTTTCCTGCCGGCACTGGTCCACTGGACCCGCCGGGGAACTCTGCCGAGCTTGTAGTTGTTCTGGCACTTGGTAGTGCAGAAGTAAAAGATCGTGCCGTCCTTGCGTATGTACATCTTCCCGGTTCCCGGCTCAAGCTGGACACCGCAGAAACTGCAGACATGTTGTTCTACCATCGCTTACCGCCTCGACATTTTCTTTGCTTCGCGCTCGGTTTCGAGGAGCATGATGATATCGCCTTCGCGGATCGGTCCGACCGTGTTGCGGGTAATGATCCGGCCCTTGTTGTTGCCGTCGAGGATACGGCACTTGACCTGCATTGCCTCACCGTGCATGCCGGTGGAGCCTACAACCTCGATAACTTCTGCCGGCGTTGCATCGTCTGCCATGGTATGAACCTCACGCCTTCAGCGCGGCAAGCTGCTTTGCAAGTTCTTCGATCGTCTCTTTTGCCTTGCCGGGCTTGACAACTGCGGCTGCTGCGGATCCGACGTCAAGACCGCTTGCTGCGCCGATATCGTTCTGCTTGTTGATGAAGATGTACGGCACTTTCTTCTCATCACAGAGCGGTGCAAGGTGCATCACGATCTCTTCGGGTTCCACATCGGCACCAATGACCACGAGTGCTGCAATGCCGCGCTCGATGGCTTTTGTTGCTTCGTTGGATCCTTTCTTGATCTTTCCGGTGTCGCGTGCAACTTCAAGGGCTTCAAGCGCCTTGTTCTGGAGCTCCTCGGGAGCCTCTGTTTTAACGTAACCTTTTGCCATAACTCACCTCATTCAGGAGTAGAATGCCCCTTCATTACTCATCAGTTTGCAATGATGTAGCCATATCATTACGGCAGGAACGGAAATAAATGTTTGTAAAAACGGGATGTCCACGGACGATCTTTATAGGAATGTTTCCGACGTTTTCCTGTGCAGTTCATGCAACGAGCCGGTAGATCTCCGTACCCCGGGCTGAATATACTTTCTCAAGCCCTGTTACGGTGACATTCACGCTGTACCGCTCCCGCTCCGGGCTGCCCACGTACAGGAGTGTTGCATTGTATTTTTTCATCAGGGGAACCGTCTCATCCCCGTTCTCGTAGATGGACCGGATGTCGTCTTTTCTTTCCGTTACCCATCCGGTATCATCGCTTCTCCACATGTACTCGTGGAAGGGCATACCGATGATTGCCGGGATACCGGTGAACGATGACACCCGGGAATAATAGGTATAATCGCCACCCTCGGCTTCGACAATGCGTTCGTCCCCCGTAAGTGTCCTCAAGTAGGCGACTGCCCCTGCATCGTCGGGATGGGCAGTTTCAAGGTATGCGAGCCCGTCGAGGGTCCCCGTACCGTAATCCGTATTGTACTGAACCGCAAAGGGTAGGACGAAGAGCAGGCAGATCACCATTACCGTTGCTGTTGCCGTTGCGCGCTGATTGAAAACAGGAATCTTTCCGGATTCGGCAAGCCATCTCCCGGCAAGAGCGAACGCGCCTGTCCCGAGCAGGAGCCATGCAGGAAGATAGCATTTGAAGACCGTATTCATCCGGAAGTAGGTCTCGCCCATATTATCCTTCAGGTAGAAGAGTTCGCAGAAGACAAGGATAGCAAGTCCCAGCATGGCGAGGAGCTCCGGAAGATCCCATGGTCTCCTTGCTATAAGGTAGACGAGGGGAATGGCTGCAATGCCTGCCGCAAAGTAACCTGTTGCAATGAACGGGAGAATAACAAGGAGCAGGTACGGGCGCCGGATGATGTCCCGGTACAGGAACGCGAGCACGATTGCGATGAAGAACCCGTTCACGAGCAGGAATTCTGCCGGGACTGACGGGGTGCGAACGAGATCAACCATGCCGGTGTGGGTCTGTAGCTGGATGTAGAACGGCAGGTAACAGAGAACTGCAAGCGGAGGAATCGCGCAGAGATACCAGAGCTGAGGTTTGACAAAGAGCGACGCCCTGTTTCTCCAGAGGATCAAAGCCAGGAAAACGAGCGTTATCGGGGCATAGATCAGGACATCCCATGTATTGATCAGGGGCATGGAGCCAAGGCTTATGGCAGCAAGGCCGGACAGGATCAGTTTTCCGCGGGTCTCCAGCGATTCCCATCGTTTGAACGCGTAGAGAAGCAGGAAGATCAGAAAAACCTGGTTGAAGATCGCTACAACATGGGCGTGGACATCCCCCCAGATGAATGAGAACAGGGGATATTCATTGATAGTATTGGTGATGGTCCGCGTGCTGTCCCAGAGAACCGTATTCATTGCTTTTCCCTGGATTATCTGGTAGAAGAATGAAGGGTTCGGGATAATAAAAACAAGCAGCGGCAGCCAGCGGAACCGGTTGAGAAGAAGTGTGCCGATTGCATATGCATTCACGGCTGCGAATCCAAAAACGGTCGGGAGTGCAAGGTTGAATGCGATAGTTGAGGGAACCCCGCTGACGATCGCAAGACAGCCGAACATCCAGTAGCCAAGGTAGTAGTATACATTGAGGGTTCCCCCGGCAAACCACGGATCAAGCGGAGGCACGACCGGGTTTCGGATGACCGATGCCATAAACGCATGGTCCATGAATTTCTCTGCGTACGAGATTGTGGGATTGACGAACCGTACGTCGAGCATCAGGAAGAAGAAGATGAGGAATATGGCCTCCCAGTGCCATTCGGCCTTCAGTTCGCTGAGCCGGTAGTTCCGGTGATACAGATTGTATACCAGGAGACCGATGAACGGGAGGAGGGCAAGGAGGATGGGAAAGTGCATGAGCCCGCAGTACCAGGATACTATGGTGAAAACCAGCAGCGATGCCGAGAACGAGGCCGGGAAGGCAAATTTCCCGAACGTACTCTTCAGGCCCGGGTAGAATGAGAGCTGGAGAAGCGTTATGATAACAAGCCAGCTCAAAACAGAAAAAATCTGAATATCAGCTGCCAGGTTCTTTCCCTCCGCCGAATTTTGCATTGAGGGCTTCCTTGATGCTGGGGATCACCCAGTCGCCAAGGGAGTAAATGGAGATTATTCCGCCGGCAAGAGTGACCAGGTTCTTGATTAAGTGATCGATGACCGCAATCAATGTCGCGACTGCGGGATCTGCACCGTCAAGCCCGAATACGATCGCCATAGAGAGCTCGTATGTCCCGATCCCCCCGGGGGTGATCGGGATCGCTTTTACTAGGTTTCCGATCACGATCGCAAGCACAATCACAGCGAGCGAGATCTTCTGCTGGAACATCAGGACTACCGCAACACAGACGAGGATATCGAGAAGCCATATAAAAATGGATGAACATCCCAGGACGAAGATCGACCGGATGCTAAGGGACGCCTTCTTGATCTCGTGCAGCATCGTGAGAATGATCGCAATATACTTGTTCTCCGATGAAAATTTTCCGATAAAGAGTAAAAAAATAAAAAAAACCACACCGGCAATGATCGGGATTAAGATGAGCAGGACGTATTCCGAAGGCACGTTGAGGACAAAGAATATCGAGATTGCCCCGAGGAGTGCTATCGTGAATATATCAAAGACCCGTTCCACGACGAGGGAGGACACGCCTTCCGAATAACTGGTGTTGTATTCGTGTTTCAGGATGAAGACCCGGACAAAATCACCCAGTCGTGCAGGCACGACCAGGTTGACGGTCTGGCTGACAAAAATGCAGGCCGTGGCAAACCGGACACTCACCTGGTAACCAAGGTTTTTGAGGATTGAACGGTACCGCCATCCCCGGAGCCACCAGGCAGCAAGGCAGATCAACACGGCAACGAGCAGGAATTCCGGTTTGATATGCTGGATTGCGGTGAAAAATTCGTCCCTGATGCTGTAGAGCATGTACGCGATGATGCCCACGGCGATGAGGGTCGGGATGACAATGGCACTAATCTTTCGATACATGGATCTGCCACCATAACCGCAGGATCGCGGAACCCATCTCAAATACGTCTTTCATCCGTACGGTTGTTCCCTTTCCTGCACGCCAGTGAACCGGGAACTCTTTTACTTTGAATCCCATCTTCTGCCCCCGGACAAGGATCTCCGTGTCCCAGAACCAGTGATCAGACCGGATCGTCGGGAGGAGCGGCAGAATCCGTTCCTTGTTGAAGGCTTTGAACCCGCACTGATGATCGAAGAGAGCGCTTCCCAGGATTACCCTGACAAGAAGATTGTAGCTCCGGCTTGCGATCTCCCGTCCTTCGGTCCTGACAATATCGCTCTGGGGGAGGAGCCGTGAGCCGGTTGACATATCAGACCCCTCCTGTATCGCTCCGATGAGTTCTTTGAGGTGCTGCATGTTTGTTGCAAGATCCACGTCGTAATAGCAGACGATGGATCCTTTCGCATCTCGTATCGCTCTATTTAGTGCTCTGCCCCGACCCTGACGTTCGTCGCTGTGCAGGAGGCGGATATGGGAATCCCGGTTCTCGTAATCCCGGACAAACTCTGAACTACCATCAGTACTGCCATCCTCTGCAATGATAATCTCAAATTCCGGCGTGATCTTCGAGAGGGTTTCAAGGGATCGCGGGATAGCGATCTCAAGGGATTCCCGATCATTGAAGACCGGGATAATTGCCGTGATTTCAGGCTTGCTCATGGGAATTCCGTCGGGTTACGCACGCTGCTATATCGAGACCGGCTCGGATGGATCCTTCCATGCTCCGTTCCGGGTAGTTGGTCTTTGAAAACATGCCGGCCATGAAAAGACCGCTCTGTTCGTACGAGGGGATCAGCGATCCGTAACCGGTATTGTATACCGGCCCGGCCCAGGGATCAACTGCCATCCTGTGCCAGTGGATCTCGCTTTTGGGAACCCCGAACCGGGTACAGAAATCGTTCATCATCCGCTCATCGAGCTGAGGCGACACTCCTCCTGAGAAGTACGATGCAAGATAAACGATGTGCTCGCCATACCGCTCCGATGGAATAAAATTCGTGTGGGAGACTACCGCTCCGTACGGGGCGGAGTCCTTCATGTTCAGCCAGTAAATCCCGTTTGTTACTTCACGATCCATTGCAAGTGTCAGGCAGGCTGCACCCTGGTATGGGACCGGGGGCAGGGCAGGCCCCCCCATCCGCTCCAGTTCCTGAGGAGGAATTGTGGAGATTGCTGCATCATACCGGGTGTTGTTGATTGTCCAGCTGTTCCCGGAACGCGAAAGAGTGGAGGCAGGAGTCTGTCTGAATATTTTCCCTCCTTTTGTGGTGACTGACGTCTCAAGGGCATCGATAATCTGATGGAATCCCCCGTTGAGATATCCCAGGCGTTCACCGGCAACTCCGCGGTTCGAACGGATGGCGATCCGGCTCATCAGCCAGGCTGCGGAAACCTCTTTTCTCCGGTCCCCGAACTTGCTCTTGAGGAGCGGCTCGAAGAATGATGTGTAAATATTCCACCCGAGATGTTCGATGATGTACTGATCGGCAGGAATCTGGTCGAGGGCGTCGAGATCGGCTTTTTTTGCCGTCAGGGTCAGCCAGGCAAGGCGGGCTTTATCCATTACGGAAAGTTCGGGATATTTGAGGATCTGGGTGGGTGTATTTAAGGGAAAGATGGTATTCCGTGCATAATAACCGGTTGTCCCGTTCATCCATTCGAGCTTACCGGACAGGTTCAGCTCTCCGATGAGCGAGAAGAGGGTTGCATCTCCCGAAAAACAGTGATGATAATATCTCTCGATCCAGTAATTTTCCATATTGTATGATGAGAGGCATCCTCCGAGATAGGGCAGTTTCTCGTACAGGTCCACCTCGTGATTACGGGCAAGTGCATGAGCAGCAACAAGCCCGGTCAATCCCCCGCCGATTATCCCAATCCTCATGATAAATGATCTATAGTATTTTCGTGGCGAAATGAAAAAGGCTCCGCAAAAAAGTCCAGATCTCTGTATGTACCCTCGATAGCCGTATAAGAAAGTTTTTGTACTGTCGAATTAAACGTCATATCAGCAAAAGGACTTAAAAGAAATAAGAAATAAAGTAATTAACTGTTAGCCTATTGGATGGTGTCACCGGATGCGGGTATTTTTCATTGGATTTGGCCAGGCTGGCGGCAAAATTGTTGATATGTTCATTGAGCAGGATAAAAAGCTCGGAACAAACAGCTTCAGGGGCATCGCCGTCAATACCGCGCGGACCGATCTGATGGGCCTCAAGAATATCGAGATGAAGGACCGCATTCTTATCGGTCAGACCATGGTGAAGGGCCATGGTGTCGGCACCGATAACGTTACCGGTGCCCGGGTCACTGCCGATGAGATTGACAGTATCATCAGTGCAGTTGATACCCGGGGCACTCATGATGTCGATGCGTTTGTGATTGTTGCTGGGCTTGGTGGAGGAACCGGATCGGGCGGATCGCCGGTTCTTGCCCGGCATCTCAAGCGGATTTACCGGGAACCTGTGTACGCCATCGGAATAATTCCTGCCCCCGAAGAAGGGCGCCTCTATTCGTATAATGCTGCAAGGAGCCTGACAACCCTTGTGAACGAGGCAGATAATACTTTCATTTTCGATAACAGTGCCTGGAAAAATGAAGGTGAAAGTGTCAAGACCGCGTTCCAGCGCCTGAACAACGAAGTTGTCCGGCGTTTCGGGGTTCTCTTCCGGGCCGGCGAAGTGAACCGTAACATGGGCGTTGGTGAGATGGTGGTTGATTCCAGTGAGATCATCAACACGCTTCGTGGCGGGGGCATCACGTCTGTCGGGTATGCGGTCAGCGAAGTTATCAGCAAGCGGACAAAACAGCAGAAAGGATTGTTCGGCGGCCTGAAAGACAAGTTTGGCGGCAAAAAGGATGCAAACGAAGAGGCGCTGATGGGTGAGGATCGTTCTGCAAAGATCGTAGCCCTTGTCCGCAGGGCAATGCTCGGGCGGCTCACCCTTCCCTGCGATTATTCCACTGCTGAACGTGCACTGGTCCTCCTGGCCGGTCCTCCCGATGAAATGGACCGGAAAGGTGTCGAGAAGGCCAAGAGCTGGGTTGAGGAGAACATCGCCGGTGTCGAAGTGCGTGGCGGAGATTATCCGGTAAACAGCGAGTATGTAGCTGCGGTTGTCATGCTGGCAACGGTGGGGAATGCTCCTCGAATCAAAGAACTCCTTGATATCGCAAAAGAGACAAAGGAAGATGTTATTAAGTCAAAAGAGAAAAAATCCAGTATGTTTGAAGAGGGAATTGACCCTCTGTTCGAGTGAGGATGATGATGAAGGGATTCAATAAGTGGGTATTAATTACCATATCGTTTTTATTATGCATTCAGGCAGTTTCAGCATTCACGGTTTCTTCCGTTGCGATCGATCCGTCTGGATCTCTGACGCCTGGCACAGCGGTAACCGTATCGTATAAAGTCGATCTCCAGTCGGGAACGGGCAGTACCACGTTCTCTTCTTCCAATGATCTGCAGATGACTACCGATCTGGAAAAACCCCAGTGGACGTATACCATCCTGCTCGACGGTGTTGAAAATCCCCGGCAGCCCACCGGAGGTAAAACCCTTACCCTGACGGGTTTTGAATTATCCTACAAATCCGGTGTTGAAGAGTCGATTCGTGTGACCATGCAGGGAACCGTCCCGTCGGTTACAACAACCGGTGAAAAGACCATTATCAGGATTCAGGAATACGACAGCAGCAATAGTCCTATTACCAGCACCAAATACGAATCCAAAGCAACCGTTATCAATACTGCTGAAGTGGCCACCTCAATATCGGCACGCACCAATGACCTGCAGACCTTCCGTTCCCGTATTGATGAGAAGTCCTCCATGGGGATCGATACATCCGCAGCTGAAGCAAAGTATAGTGAAGCCCAGTCAAAACTTGATGCAGCCAAGGCCCTCCCTTCCAACCAGTATACCACCGCCCAGACGTATCTGACCGCAGCCCAGACTGCAATCACCGACGGGGATAAAGCCCTTGACAAGGCATGGGCGGAATATGATGTGGCAAATGCCCAGACCCCGATCAATAACGTTGATGGGGTGATTGCCTGGTTTAAAGGAAACCAGAGCACCGCAAATGATGTAGCTCTTCCCCCGATCATCACGAAACGTGAAGTGGCCGTCAGCTACATCTCGAATGCCAATGACGAAATAGCAAATGGTAATTATGCCCAGGCCCGCACGAAAGCTGAGGAAGCGTTTGCCAAAGGAAATGAATCCTATACCGACGCCCTTGCACTCCAGAAGAAGCTTAGTTCGGGATTTATTTTCACCTTCCCCAAGATTGACGGACTGATATTCATTATCATCGGAGTGATCGTGGTAGTCCTCGTTATTGTGGGGATTGTAATATACCGGAAGCGCTCCAGCTGGGATGAACTGGGATAATCGTCCCTGAATTTTCTTCTTCCTCTTTTTTATCAGTTATCTGTATGAGCAAAATTACACCTGATCCGGTTTAATCTCCGGTGTAATTGGCTAACATGTACCTTTATTCACATGTCAGGAGCAACCGGTTACAACATTTGTCGTGTTTCAGTGTTCTTGATGACTGTGGACCTTCATGTATCAATAACGGGAGATTACTGACAGAATTCAGATGAACAATCATTCATTGAACGGCTATGATTGCCGCAACTCTCCATGAAACCTGCTTAAAACTCAAGTTCAATTTTCGATGAATTGTTCTATTGTATCTGAAACACAAAAAAAGAATTTCTCAAATGGATGATGGATAACCCGATTCCCCGAATGAAAAAATTATACGGAAGTATTCCGGGTGAAAACATCGATATTGATGCTTCCCATCTTCCCATCCCGGTGCAGATAATAATCGATCATCCGATCTACGTTATCGTACACTGAGAACCAGTAACTCAGTTTGTACGTAGTCTTGTCATAGCCTGTGATGGATGGCAGACTCTCGGCGTCGTGGAGAATGATGACCCCCGGATCGTTTTGTTTCAGGGTAGCTTCATCGATCAGGTTTCCATAAAAGGAGATCTTGTCCCACCGATTCCCGCGATAATACCAGGGAAGCGGCCAATAATCCTTGGATGCAACAACAACATGATCCGATGCATCTATCAGATGCATAACGGTACGCATATCTTCTGAATTCTGGACCTGGATGATGGGCTCGTTGATATCCGCCGGAATGAACGCAACATGCCAGGTCATCATGACGAGGAACAGACACCCGACAAGAGCAACCAGGGTTTTCTGCCAGTTCAGTTTGTACACCGCGACAAAGCACATCGGAACGAGCTGATGGATGATCAGCCACGGGACTTTCTCCCCTACATACGCATAAAATGCCATGGTGAGGATCATCCAGTAGATGCAGAACCGGAAAAATTCATCGGATTTGGAAAAACCTTCGTGCTTTTCTCTCAACTGGCGGATCGTTGTTTCTGCCAGTTGTGCTGTCGTGAGCCTGCTGTCACGAGTCCGGATCCAGTTCTTCAGTTGTACCAGTTTTGATGATGGCCGAACTCCGGTAATCATGAACTGGAGAATGCCTATTACTGCGAGAATAAAGATAGGCAGCTCGTACAGCAGGAAGAGCGGGATATAGAAGAACCACGGGCCTCCCAGCCGCTGCTGGTTGTGCATATCCATCCAGTGCCGGATTGCCTCAAGCCAGCCGCTCTGGAGCGTTTCGGGATGTACGCCAAATCCTGAGTACAGGATTGCCAGAATTGCGACAAGGGTAAGAAATGCAAGGATGAAATCGTGTTTCCATGCGGGTGGAAGAACAAATTTGCCTTTCCAGATCGCGTAGATGAAAAATGTTGCAAAGATAAGAATAATTACCGGCATCTCTTCTTTGCAGGCAAGACTCCCTGCTGCAGCGATTGCTGCAATAATGGCATACCGTGTCTGCCCCCGTTCAAAATAATAGAGCAGGGCTACGAGGAGCAGGAGGGTAAAGAAGAGCATGAAGATATCATGCCGGAGGAAACGGGAGAAAAAGACCAGATCCGGGGACAGGGCAATGAAGAGCGCTGCCACGAGGGTCTGTGTTTTATTGATGTACCCGAGCCGGTAGATGCAGTAAACGAGCGGGATGAGAAGCGTTCCAAAGAGTGCGGGCAGGAGCCTTGCTGTGAAGTCGGAGTCCCCGAAGACCGAGAACATGCCGGCCGTCACGTAATACAGGAACGGACCGTGATAACTGGGATCGTACATCCAGGTACCTTTGGTCAGGAGCTCGTACGAGAACCAGGAATGGATTGCTTCATCGTGATGTAAGAGTTTGAGATCGAGCTGCCAGAACCGGATTACGATGGCGGCAATAAGGATAAGGAAAAAAATTCGTTCGAAAGTAAATATTTTTTTGAGTTTTGGAGTGAAAAAAGCGGCCTGCTGCACGCCGCACCTTCAACTCTCAAGAACAATTTCAATGCCGATATCTTTTGGCACCTGGATACGCATGAGCTGGCGGAGTGCACGCTCATCTGCGTCAATGTCGATGAGGCGCTTGTGGACCCGCAGCTGCCAGCGGTCCCATGTTGCGGTTCCTTCCCCATCGGGACTCTTGCGGATTGGCACGACCAGTCGTTTGGTCGGAAGCGGTATCGGACCGGCCAGATTAACACCTGTGCGCTCTGCGATCTCCCTTATCCTGTCACAGACCATCTCTACTTTCTTGAAGTCGGTTCCTGTCAGGCGAATTCTGGCTTTCTGCATGGTACCACCAAAAAAATTAGAGCATCTGTTTTGGCTGGATGGCGATACACATACCGGCTGCAATCGTTGAGCCCATATCACGGACGGCAAACCTGCCGAGCTGGGGGAGCTCCTTGACATTCTCGATGACCATCGGTTTTGTCGGCTTGATGACCACGATGGCTGCATCTCCGGACTTGAGGAAGGTCGGGTTCTCTTCCTTGGTCTGGCCGCTGCGGGGATCGAGTTTCTTCTTGAGCTCGACAAAGGTGCATGCCGTCTGGGTTGTGTGGCAGTGGAAGACCGGAGTATATCCGACGGTCAGTGCGCTCGGGTGCTGGAGCACGACTATCTGTGCAGTGAACTCATCTGCAACGGTCGGTGGTGCTTCTGCCGGGCCCATAACATCGCCACGGCGGATGTCGCCCTTGCCGATACCACGGACGTTGAAACCAACGTTGTCCCCGGGGATTGCCTGGGGGATTTCTTCGTGGTGCATCTCGATGGACTTGATTTCCCCTGCCTTGTTGGCGGGCATGAAGGAGACTTTCATTCCCTTCTTCACGATACCGGTTTCAACACGGCCGACCGGCACAGTGCCGATACCGCTGATGCTGTAAACATCCTGAATGGGCAGGCGCATCGGCTTGTCGGTTGGCTTTGCCGGCTCCTTGAAGGTGTCGAGTGCCGGGATGAGTGCAAGTCCCTTGTACCAGGCCATTTCAGGGCTGTTGACCTTGATATTCTGGCCGCCGAGCGAGCTGATCGGGATGAAAAGAGTCTCGTCCGGCTTGTAACCGACCATCTTGATGAGTTCGGAGAGGTCCTTCTTGACTTCGTTGAACCGCTTCTCATCGAACTTGACTGCGTCCATCTTGTTGACGGCGATGATGATCTGGGTGATACCGAGAGTCCTTGCAAGGAAGACGTGCTCTTTCGTCTGCTCCATGACACCGTCGGGTGCTGCAACAACGAGGACTGCTGCGTCCGCCTGGGAAGCACCGGTGATCATGTTCTTGACGAAGTCTCTGTGTCCGGGGCAGTCTACAACCGTGAAGTAGAACTTGGGGGTGTCGAACCTCTTGTGAGCGATATCGATGGTGATACCTCTCTCACGCTCTTCCTTGAGGTTGTCCATAACCCATGCAAATTCAAAGGTTGCCTTACCCTTGGATTCAGCCTCCTTGCGGTACCCTTCGATGATGTGGGCCGGTACAGCGCCGGTCTCGAACATCATCCGTCCGACGGTGGTTGACTTTCCGTGGTCGATGTGGCCGATAACGGCCAGATTCATATGGGGCTTGTCAGATGCTGCCATGTATGTGATCCTCCAAAATGTAGGACTGTCCGCTTACAGTCAATTTATGCGAGTATTACTTATATGAGACCCAACTATTTAAAATATTTCGATAGGCCGGGGCTGCTTTTCCGATGAAGATCTCATATCGGTATCATCATATCTGATGTCATAATACCTTTTCACTATGAAGAGACTGGAATTCCAGCGGGATGAGAAGAAACAACGTGTCACGGTTGCCTGTGCCGATGGCGATGTTTCCGTGTACAGCCATTGCGCGTACTGCCGGCACTGCCAGGGAATCTGGGTCGGGAACCGGGCGGTCTCTACTCCCCAGAACCAGGCGCTTACTGAAGTGAGGAGTGGAAAGGCGTCCGATGACAATCTTATGAACGCTGCAATGATGTTCAATACCCTTGTCCGCGACGGATCGGCGATCAATTGCAGCGATGATGAAAACCGTGGGTTTGCCAAACTCTATTGAACATACTTTTTTGGGATTTCGATTCGGACTGATGCGAAAAGGGATCTCCCGACGGTTAAACGACTCACGTCTCTCCATGCGCGGGGATTATGGGGAGCAATATCGCGTTTACTACGAAATCGCTCCCGTTTCGTAGTCCGGGTTTATTCATCCTCTGCAAATGTCAGATCAACACAACAGCGATGACTGCACATGCTCTGGTGATCTCGTTCGATGCCCCGACAACATCCCCATTGACGCCCCCGAACAGGTGCCGTGAGAGGAAGAGCAGGATGGTTGGGCAGATGATCATCATTGCAAATGCTCCGGCAATCTTCAGGGGCGGTACCGGGAGAAGAACAAGGGGGATGCAGAGGAGTGCTGCAAGACCGGGGTAATAGGGCCGGGAAAACTGGTGGAGATAACTCTGGATACCCTCCCGGAACGGAACCCCGTATGCCGTGAGAAACGCCATCGAGAATTTTGCGCAGACCTCCCCGATGATGAGAACGCAGGCTATCGAGGAAGCCTCCTGGAGACCTGCAAACAGGAGAATAGTGATACCAATACCTAGCGCCACACCTCCTGCTCCGATATGGATATCGGTGAGAGCCCGGATGCGTTTCTCCCGGTCGCCATGTGCCATCAGGGCATCTCCCAGGTCCAGCAGACCGTCAAAATGGTGGGCACCGGTCAGGAGAAGAAGCCCGGCAATGGCGATCGCGGCTGCAATGGTATGATCCGGAATAAAGAAAACTGCCAGGGCAACGATTCCCCCGATAAGGTAACCTGCAAGAGGGTACAGGTATGAGTGGCGGGCAAACGCTTCCAGGCTCTGCGGTTTACCTGCAGGCAGGATTGTTGAAAACTGGATCAGGGAGATGAGCGGTTTCATAGGCATTCGCTATACAGCCGTGAAGTACACCCTGCGATCAGCCCTGCAACAGCATCGTCGAGGAATGGTCCGAGTTTTGCAAGGATGCCGGGTTTCTTCTGGTCATACCGGGTGAATTCGAAGCGGGCATATGTTCCTCCGATACATTCGGCAATAGCCATTCCAAGGATCTCATCGCTGAGCAAAAAAACCGGGTCATCTGCAATTTCTGAATTTTTCCGCCTGATATACAGTTCCTCTTCAAGCAGAATTGCCCCAAGGAGGAGGGAAGCGACATTGGGATCAGCAAGGAACTTCTGGATCTTCTTCTTTATTTCGAGGGCAGCCTCGTCTTCCGGCATCCCGTGGGACACGTACAGCCCCATAGCTGCTGTCACCATGTCATCGATAGTGATGCCATGGGCCTGCAACCGCTGTTCGATCTCAAACATGTGAATAGGTGTTGGAATTGCCGGAGTATTATATCGTTGCGGAATCTCATTATCCGATATATTCAAACTCAAGGAACAGAGATCTATGGGTAGATTGCTATGACCTTCTTATCAAAGCGGCCTGAAATTACATTCAAAAAACCATTCTTCTGCAGTATCCTTGCAAATACGCTTCTCTCCACCGTGCCGGGTATCTCCGGGGCCGGACCGACACCGGAAGGAACCCTGTTCACCCCGGTGCTTGATGCGGAACTGGTGAGCCGGGGTTCGATAACGAGCCTCCCCATGAAGCCCAATACGCCCACCGGTTGCCCGACCCCTGCATCGATCACCCGGTCGATGATGGAATTATCCGGGGTCCGGCCGTTTTTTATCAATGCCGGGCTGCGCCACCCCCCGACGGTTCCCTGCTTTGATGTGTACGGCGATGTGGGGGGCGATCCCCGGTACGGGGATGCCGTTCCTTGCGCCGGGGAACTGTTTGTGCGTGGCAAGATGATGGGCGAGATCCTGTCGGACTGCAGCGATCTTCTGGTCCTGGGCGAGTGCACTCCGGGCGGGACGACAACCGCACTCTGCGTCCTGCGTGCGCTCGGGTATGATGCTGCTGTCAGCAGCAGTTTTGTAAAGAACCCGGTATCCCTGAAAGAGGAGATCTGCAGGCTGGTTTTGGAACGGATACATGCTGCGGGAGCACGCGATCCTCTTGATATTGTCCGGTTTGCCGGGGATCCGATGATGCCGGTTGCTGCGGGTATTGCCAAGACCTACGCGGGCACCCTCTTCTTTGCCGGAGGGACCCAGATGCTTGCCGTATGTGCCCTCATCAGGGCAGCGGGGGGGTCAGTTCCCTCCGTTGTCACTACCGCATACGTCCGGGACGATCCCTCCGCCAATGTCCAGATCCTTGCCGACCGGATTGGCGCCGATATGATCTATGTTGACCCGGGTTTTGGCGATCTGGGGCATTCGGGTCTTGCCCGGTACTGTATCGGGGAAGTGAAGGAAGGGATGGGTGCCGGCGGCGCGATGCTGCTTGCCCATCTCATGGGCCATTCATCAGGTGAGATCCGAAGCAAGATCCTCTCTTCGGTGAGTGCCTATAGTTGAACAAACTTATAGAACTTCAATACACATTCTAAGGATAATGCTTCCCATTTACGTTGTCAATAATTTCGGGCAGTTCAACCACCTGATCCACCGGGCGCTCAGGGATCTGGAGATCGATGCTGAAATTATCCCTAATACCACGCCTCCAGAGACAGTTGCAGAAGGCTGCCGGGGGATTATTCTCGGCGGCGGCCCTGCCATTGAGCGGGCCGGGAACTGCCCCCAATATCTGGACCTCGGTCTGCCGGTGCTTGGGATCTGTCTTGGGCTTCACATCATCGCGGCGAAGTTTGGCGGGGATGTCCACCCGGGGCGGAGTGGCGGATATGGCCCGGTCGAGGTTGAGATCTGCGAGCCTGACGGGATCCTCGCCGGTTATCCATCGAAGATCAATGTCTGGGCATCCCATGCGGACGAAGTGTCGCAGATTCCGCCCCGGTTTACCTGCCTTGCCCGCTCGGATATCTGCAATATGGAAGCCATTGCCCTTCCGGAAAAACAGATCTATGGCCTGCAGTGGCATCCTGAAGTGAGTCACACGTTCGAGGGAGAGCGTGTTTTTGAGAACTTCAATACGATAATCCTTGAGAACCGGTAAGAATTCTCATCTTCCCAGACGGGTATTCGCTGTGTTTTTTATCCGGGAATACATCCAGATTACTCTTCCTTTTCCCAAACCCGGCTTCACTCAGTTGGGGGGGTCCCCGGGAGACCCCCCTGCCAATTATTTTTAAAACTGGTTGAACCCCCCCACCCCCTTGGGGGGAGGTATGCCGGAGACCCCCTCCCCCCTTCGGGCCCGGGCAACCCCCCTGATCAGAATTGAGTGGCCTTCATGCTGCGTGCTCACACCGGAACCATGCAGAAACAGGATCCTATTTCCTTGTGCAATACGCGTGCAATACCAGATTTGAGAAGGGGGGGTCCCGGGTAACCCCCCTCACCATTTTTTTTAAAATTGATCAACCCCCCCACCCGTACTTGAAAAAATTTCAACCAACCCCCCCAGCCGTTTCTTCATCAGGGTCCTGCTGGGTTACCGGATCATCTGCACAGGAAAAACCGGGATCTGTCTGACGATCCGCCAGCCGTCGGATACGTATCCTCCTGCTCATATTCGCTTACATCGGTCCCTGTTTTGTTAATTATAAATATTGAAACGAAACACGATGATCATGCAGACTCTACCAGGCCGGTTCTGGTGTCTTCTGCTCATGGGAATCCTGGTAATCGTGGGATTTACCCAGGGTGCAGTTAACACGATAAATTCCGGCAATACCGTGTTCCTTGGTGAACAGGGACTTGACATTTCTGCCGCAATGGGAGCCGATACCCGTATCGGTTGGTGGGCTTCCGGAGCGGATGTAACCGGATCCTCTCCTACAAAAACAATGGATGTATCCTCGCAGCTGACTTCTTTTTCCGTCAACCCGTCGGATTTCTCGGGGTATCTTGGAACCTGGAACCGGATTGACAGTACGGGAAAAGCGGACGGACCTGCCTTCATTGTTGCGGATCCCAACCTGAACCTCAGAATTGAGGATACCACAGTCAGTATCGATGTCACCGACAAATGGGTCCCCACCGGGGATGCTATCCGTTTCCGGCTGGAATCGAACCTGGCCCAGATTGCATCGCAGCGCAACTCCCCTGCACTGGTTACGATCAAAGTCCAGCCCCCCGGTGGCGGGGTGTTTACTGCTCTTGTGGATCCCTCAGGGTCAACCGTCTCAATAGTTGACATCCCCCTGACAACAACCCCGATGTATTACAAGGATGCCCCCATCTGGGATACCGGAAACCGTGGAACCTATCCCCCCGGTTCCTACACCATCTGGGCTGAATGCAACACGAACAAGATGAAGGATAATTATGAACAGACCGGGAAGACGGTTTCTGCGAAGATCAGTCTTCTCGACCAGGATAACAATCCCCTGATCGGGGCAAAGACACAGACTGCCACGGCAACAACAACCGTAGCGACAATAGTCACGACAAAACCCGCCACCCTTGCAACAACGGTTCTGCCAACAACACAGCCCCCGAAAACAATCACCACTCTGCCCACTACAGTACCTGCAACGGTTCCGGTGACGGCTGAACCGTCAGCACCTGTTACCACGATCCCCGCATCCCCGTCCCCGACAAAAACGCCCGGGTTTGGGCCGGTCCTTGCCGGCATCTCTCTCCTCATCGGTATAGCAGTCTACTGCAAACGATAGGGAAAGATATCGATACCCAATTTTTATCTCCCCTCATTACCCATTCCGGTGTATGAACATAGTAGCAACGATAATAAAATCCCGGCACAGCGTGCGCAAGTTCAAAACCGATCCTATCGGGGAGAACGTGATCCAGGATGCGCTGGAGTGCGCTCTTTTGGCCCCGAGTGCAATGAACCATCAGCCCTACCTGTTTGTCGTTGTAAAACAGAAGGAGACTCTTGGAAAAATTGCAGATCTGGCCCCGAACGGAAAGTTCATTGCAGATTCCCAGGCATGTTTCGCTGTTTTTGGCGAGAAGCAGGAGACCTATTATCTTGAAGACTGTTGTGCAGCAACGGAAAACCTGATCCTCGCGCTCCAGGCATACGGTGTCTGTTCCTGCTGGGTTGCCGGGGAGAAGAAACCCTATGCAGAACCGATACGAGAACTCCTTGAGGTTCCTGCGAAATATACCCTTGTCTCCCTGGTAGCTGCCGGTTATCCGGCAGAGATCCCGATTGCCAAGAAAAAACTGTTCAAAACCCTTGTTTATTCTGAAAAATATGAAGAACAAAAACCCTGATCTCTTTTTGCACCGTTCTCTTCCGCGAATAAAAAAAATCAGATTTGTTTATAATTCACGTTGTGTGCAATCTCATCGGAGGTCAGTGCCCGGTTGTACAATGCCACCTCACTCATATCTCCGCTGTAATAGAAGTAATTCGTAGATGTTGCCGCATTCTGTTTTCCCGTGAGAAGATCGTTGCCATTGTTCTGCAGGGTTATTACGGGAGCGGAAATAACAGTACCTCCCCCGGGAACATTGCCGGTATTGTAGGTTAAACCCAATGGGACTCCATTGACACTGATTGTCAGGACACCTGCGTCCACGGTGGCGGTCACGTACTGCATCGAACCTGCTGTAAGGGCCGATGTGGTTGTTGCCTGATAATGTGCTCCCGTAGTGGCATCATTCCATTCAAAGAGCAATTTATCGCCAAGCTGCATAAGCTGATAATTATCATATTCACTATTATCTGAGTTGAGCTGCCCTTTTCCAATTATCGTGTGCCAGTTGGATGAACTGCCTGAGGAACCTGTTGAGGTTGGATTCATCCAGAGGGATAATGAGAGGTTTCCGGTAAAACTCAGTGCTGGGTTGGCTGTAGCACTCAGGTATCCGCTGGTTCCGTCAAAATTGTAAACGGTCAGGCCGGAAGCGTCCGTTGTATTCGTAACCCCGCCATGGACCACCCACGAGGAGTTTGGCAAGGTGTTGAGAAGGGGAAGCGATAACGATCCGGATGAACTGGATGTCCCGTTACCCGTTATTTTCACCGTCATGATATTCATGGGTACATGAGCGGTATTATCGATCATGGTTATCTTATAATCCCCGAGGGCAAATGGCTTGATCTGGGCGGGAGCATACGATATAGAGGCCAAAGAATCGGTCAGCCGGTAATTGTTGCTCTGGTCTTTATAGATGTACAGTGACGAACCGAGCTTGTTCGCGTTCGTGGTGAGGTAGCCGTTTGTTACTGTCGACACCTGGCCATTTGGATCGATTATATCAAACGATGCAATTGCGAGGGGTGTGGTTGCCGAACTGGTCGGGATTGAGCTCTGGCCCTTGAGGTAATATGCCTCCCCCGCCATCGGCAGTACGCGCATGATCTGCATGGACGAACTTGAGTCCAGAGGAACATTAGCGGTACCTGCCGACGCAGCAACCAGTGATGATTTGGTCAGCGACAGGGAACCAAATATCATCCCATATACGATGACTGCAAGTCCGATAACCAGTGCAATGACAAGGATCACCGTAACTATTTCGGAGATCCCGTTCGAATTGATCTGCCTGTTTCTCATCAATGTTACGCGCCCGATGTATAATAATTCACAATTATACATCCAATTGTATAAAGAAAATCATTTTTTTACTCTGTGCGTAAAAAATCCCTTTTATAACTTATATTTACATCGGTTTGATCCATTAAATTCGAAGGAATTTCTCTCTGTGGTTCTGTTCGTCTTTGTAGCTGTCACAAGATGGCCGAACCGGCATGTAAAAACATTCTCGCAATTATTAAACCTGTGGCACTTCAGATCACTGATCATGAAAAAAGCGGTTCTGCAGGTGGCACTGGATCTCCTTGAACTCAAAAGAGCTTTGCAGATCGCACAGGAAGCCCTTGATGGCGGAGCGGACTGGATTGAAGTCGGGACGCCCCTCATCAAGAGCGAGGGCATGCAGGCGGTCAGGGCACTCAAGGACCAGCATCCGGATTCTGTGATCGTGGCGGATATGAAGATCGCCGACACCGGGACCCTCGAAGTGGAGATGGCTGCAAAAGCCGGCGCCAATGTTGTCTGCATCCTTGCCGATGCCGATGATTCCGTTATCTCGGAAGCAGTGCGGGCTTCGCGCCTCTATGGAACCCAGCTCATGGCAGATCTCATCAATGTCACGGAACCGGTCCCCCGTGCCCGCCAGCTGGAATCCCTGGGTGTGGATATCATCTGCGCCCATGTGGGAATCGATCAGCAGATGATCGGCCGGAGTTCTATCGATCTTCTCACCACCCTGTCAAAGGATGTCCACACAACTCTTGCCGTTGCCGGGGGAATCGATGCAACAACGGCAGGGGACGCAATAAAATATGGCGCCGATATCGTGATCGTTGGCGGGGGAATCGTCCGTTCAGCGGATGTGAAGGGATCCACGCAGCGGATCCGGGCAGAGATGGATGCCCCTACGCTGGCACGCGTGGAAAAACATTCGCGGGATGAGGAGATCCGCACCCTTCTCATGCAGGTATCTTCCCCGAATGTTACCGACGCGATGCACCGGAAAGGTGCCATGCAGGATCTCAGGTCGATCTCCGGCAATGTGAAAATGGCGGGAAAAGCCGTAACCGTGCAGACTCTAGCCGGTGACTGGGCAAAGCCTGTTGAAGCGATCGACGTTGCACAAAAGAACGACGTCATTGTGATAAACAACGACGGGTGCACCCATGTGGCTCCCTGGGGGGAACTCGCAACGATGAGTTGCATAAGTAAAGGGGTTTCCGGCGTTGTTATCGATGGCGCGGTGCGGGATGTCGATGACATACGTGCCATGGGATTTCCAATCTTTGCAAAAGCAACGGTGCCCAATGCGGGAGAACCCAAAGGATTCGGGGAGATCAACACGGAGATTAAGTGCTGCGGGCAGCAGGTCTCACCCGGGGACTGGATAATCGGGGATGAGAGCGGGGTTGTGGTGATTCCCGCAAGCCGGGCATACGAGGTTGCCCGGCGGGCACTCGAAGTCCGCAAGAATGAAGAACGGATCCGCGAAGAGATCCGGAGAGGGAGCACCTTGTCTTCGGTCTCGGAACTGATAAAATGGGAAAAAAAGTGAAAACTTATCCGTGAAAGTTCGTCCGCTCCAGAAGTGTGGCTCCTGAAGTTCGGATCTTCTTTATTGCCTCTTCCACATGGTCTACCCTGAGGATGAGGACTGCACCGTCTTTTCCCGAGTATGCGTACGAGTACTCGATGTTGATCCCGCTGTCGCCCAGAATTTTTGCAACATCATAGAGACCGCCGGGTTTATCCTTCATTTTCACGGCAATTACCTCGGTAAATGCAACATTGAATCCCAGCGACTGTAACGTGTCATGCGCTTTCTCGGGATGATCAACAAGTGCCCTTACCACTCCAAAGCCGTTTGCCTCAGCAATACTGAATGCAAGGATATTGATCTTCTCATTCCCGAGCGCATGGGCGATTGCCGCAAGCCTTCCCGGGCGGTTTTCCGAGAAGATCGATATCTGCCTGATCACGAATTTCTGCGTGTCCATTTACATCGACCTCTTGTCTATGACTTTCTTCGATTTCCCCTCAAATCGTGGTAATGAACCGGGTTCAACCAGTTCCACCTCTGCGTTCACGTTCAGTGCGTTCCTGAGCCGGTGCTCCACCATCCGCCTGACCTGCATCAGGTCGGTGATCTTGTCGCTGAAGGATCCCTTGTTGAGCTCCACGCGGACCAGCATATCATCAAGCGCCCCTTTGCGTTCGACAATGATCTGGAAGTGCTGCCCTACCTCCGGGATGGTCATCAGGGTGTATTCAATCTGTGACGGGAATACATTGATGCCCCTGATGATCAGCATGTCATCCACCCGTCCCTGGATGCGCTGGATCCTGGGATGTGTTCTCCCGCAGGAGCAGACGGATTCGTCCATTGAAGAGATATCGCCGATCCGGTAGCGGATCATGGGGAGTGCCTCTTTCTGGAGCATGGTTATGGTGACTTCTCCTTTCTCTCCGGCTTCAAGCGGCTCTTCTGTTTTTGGATCAATTATCTCCACAAGGGCGATATCCGACCAGATGTGAAAGCCCTGTTGTTCGGTGCATTCCGTATACATAGGGCCGGACAGTTCGCTTGTCCCGTAGATATCATAGGCTTTGATTCCCAGCCAGTCCTCGATCCGGGTGCGCATACTCTCGGTCCAGGGTTCCGCCCCGAGGATTCCTGCTTTGAGACAGGTGTCGTTCTTGATGCTCACGCCCATCTTCTCGGCCACTTCCCCCATATGGAGGAGATATGATGGTGTGCAGGCAATTGCCGTGGCTTTGAGATCCTGCATGAGCTCGATCTGCCGTTCCGTGTTGCCGACACTTGTGGGGAGAACGGTTGCCCCTATGCGTTCGGCACCATAGTGCATCCCGAGCCCTCCGGTGAACAGGCCATACCCGTAACTCACCTGGATAACATCGCCTCTCCCGAGGCCGATCGATGAGAGTCCCCGGGCAAGGGAGGTTGTCCAGATATCCAGATCGTGCTGTGTATACCCGACAACGGTTGGTTTTCCGGTTGTTCCCGAGGAGACGTGGTATCTCACAAGTTCTTCCTGTGATGCAGTGAAGATCTTATCAGGATAGTTGTCCCGCAGATCGCGTTTGAACATGAACGGCAGTTTCCTGACATCCGCAAGGGTCCGGATATCATCAGGGTGGACCTTCTGCTCCTTCATCCGGTCGTGGTAAAAAGGCGAGAAACTGTACAGGCGGTATACCAGACTTTTCAGTAATTTGTACTGCATCTTTTTGAGGTCTGCCTGGGGCATCCTCTCAATACGCGGATCCCAGTAAGTCATTCTGCTTCTCTCCGGTCAATCACTCTCTTTGCTTTTCCTTCGAACCGGGGAAGGGATCCCGGTTCCACAAGAGTAACGGTTGTTCGCAGTTCAAGCGTGTCCCGCAGCTCCTTGACCACTTTTTTCTGGAGCCGGGCAAGATCTGCCAGTTCGCCGCTGAAGGACTCCCGGTTGATCTCCACTTCGACCGTCATCTCGTCAAGATGATTTATTCTGTCGATATATACCATAAATTGATTGCCCACTTCCGGGATCCTGAGCAGGACATGCTCTATCTGGGACGGGAATACGTTGATTCCCCGGATGACCAGCATGTCATCGCTTCTGCCGGTGATCCGCGCAATCTTCTTTCCCCTCCTGCACAGGCACCCGTCATCGATCACCATGGTAATATCGCCGGTGCGGTAACGTAACAGGGGCATTGCCTCTTTTACCAGGGGTGTTACTACGAGTTCTCCGCGCTCCCCGTCTCCTAACTGTTCGCCGGTCTTTGGATCAATGATCTCGACAAGGTAACTGTCGTGCCAGATATGAAGGCCGTTGCGCTCGGGACATTCGAATGCCACACCGGGACCGAAGAGTTCGCTCAGGCCATAGGAATCATAGGCGGTTACACCCAGCCGGTTTTCCAGGGATTTTCTCGTGCTCTCGGACCAGGACTCTGCCCCGAAAAGGCCGGTTTTCAGGCTTTCAAGACCTGTTCCCATCTCTTCTGCCACTTCTGACAGGTGCATGGCATAACTGGGTGTGCAATGGATCGTTGTTACCCCGAAGTCATTTATCATCTCGATCTGGCGTTTTGTATTGCCGGTTGCGCTGGGAATGACCGTCATCCCTATTTTTTCCGCCCCGTAATGGAACCCGAGACCGCCGGTAAACATACCGTAATTGACCATATTCTGGAAGATATCATTGTCCGTTATGCCCACCATGGTCATGTTCCGGGCTATAAGATCGGACCAGGTATCGAGATCTTTTCTCGTATATCCGACAACCGTTGGTTTTCCGGTTGTACCCGATGTTGTATGGATCCGGACAACCTTTTTCAAGGGCACAGCAAAGAATCCGAATGGATACCCGCCCCTGAGATCCTGCTTCTTGGTGAAAGGGATTTTCGTTATATCATCCAGCGTCTTTATCGTGGATGCCTGAATACCTGCGGTCTTGAACAGGTTCCGGTAAAAATCGATATTCTGGGCCTGATTTATTGTTTTCTTCAAACGTCTGAGTTGAAGTGCATGTAAGGCATCAGGTTTCAGGGTCTCTATCTTCTCATTCCAGTACATGGCTCACCCTTGTTATGCTAATGCATGACAGATCCACGTATTGTTTTTTCAACGGTTTATATTCACCGGAATTGTGTTTTTCGCTGCGATATCTGACACAAAACAATAATCCGATAACCATGGATCCCCATGCTTCATACACTGCAAAACGATGAATTAATCAATCGAAGTGTGATAGTAAATAGATCACCAGATCAGTACTTTGGGGTTACTCGTGACGAATTTTTCCTGGCTGCCGGTCACCGGATTTGGCGCCCATATAAAATCTACCCGGCATCAACTCATAGTACAGAAAAAAAAGACAACCGACACGTATCCCCTCGGGTCCTTTAACCATCTCCTCGTAGTAGGTGGGCATACGATCAACTCCGCAACAATATCACAGCTCATCAGGCATGGTGTGTACATCTCGTTTTTTGAGGCGGACGGTACACCGGTTGGGACTCTACAGCCGTTTGGAGATCCTCTGCCGGCCGAACTGCATCTTCTGCAACAGAATATCCCCCGGCAACGGTATGCCATAGCGATAGCCGAGGGGGCTATCCGGTCCCGGCTGCTGATGATAACGCGGGCTCAGGAAGAGCATAGTATCAACCTGTTTTATGAAGGGGAACTGGATTTTTTGAAAAATGCCAAGGATGAACTCAGGTATCTTATCAAACTGGATGAGATCCGACGCCTGCACCGCATGACTTCCGATATGTATTATGAGATCATGTCCCGGGATATCCCCCATGAGTTATGCTTCAAGAGAAGGACGGAAAGACCTCATGTAGATCCCGTCAACGCAATGCTCTCGTTTGGGTACTCGATGCTCTTTGGTACCTGCTATGTTTCTGTTCTTGGTGCATTCCTGGATCCTGATATCGGTTTGTTGCACGAGGGGAAAGGAACCCTTGTCCAGGATCTTATTGAGCCTTTGAAGGCGGAACTGGTTGACAGGGTTGTATTTCAGATTGCAAAAAAAACCCTGAACGCTTCTGATTATGAAGTGACAGCGGATCGTTGTATCTTATCCGAAGATATCACAAGGGAATTGATCGATCACTTTTACACGGGGATCAATGCGGAAACTATCAACGAATATATCTCCGGTTTCTGTGATTCCTTGAAGACCAATACTGAATTCAGAGTACCGTACTGACTCTTCCGTTCTCTTTAATGATAGAGAAGTCATCGAAATTTTTTATGGGGATCTCTGTCATATGGACGTCCCGGATGACTGCCCTTGGGCAGCCGTACACCATTGAGATGAACTTTTCAAGGATCATCGCTTCTCCCGTTGCATAAATGTGAACTCTCCCGTCGGAAAGATTCGTTACTGTCCCGGTAACGTTCAGATCCGACGCTATTCTCCGGATACATGCCCGGAATCCCACTTTCTGGACCCTTCCTGCAATAAAAACCTCAATGGTTTTCATCCGTTATAGCCCCTGCATGATTTTTATTGCAAGTCCGAGTTCGTCAAACACTTCGTCCCGGACGGATGCCAACCGGATATTGGTTGCGGCATCGATGGCATAATCGAGGATTTCCTGAGCGGTCTCATGGCTGCCGGAGGCATATATCTTCAGGGCTATGTCGCACATAATATGCGATCTGCGGGAGAGCGGCCGGATGATCCTTGCTTCCTTTACTGCTGACTGGACCATCCTGTGGGAAAGTTTTCCATTTCCCGCCCTTTTGAAAAAAATGGCCAGATCGCAGAAAAAGAGAGCCTCTTTACCCCGATCAGCAATGGATCTGACCAGGTGCTCAAGGGAAGAAACCTGGCCGGACTGGGGGTTTTCCCGCAACAATTTTTCAGACAACTGCTTTATTTTCAGGTAACGTGCGGTTTCATCGCTTGTATCGGCAAGTCCAGCCTGTTCGAAATGATGGATACGGACTTCATCGTTGTCAATTGTCCGGATAACACGGATTGCTCGGTCAAGAAACAGTTTATCTTTCTGTTTCTGGTACAGGACAAAGTAAAACTGGGTGATATTTTCCCGTACGATATCAGCGATATACTGGATATTGATCTTTCTCGACAGAACTTCAGCCTTCTCCAGTAGGGTTAATGCGAGATCTCTGTTCTCATTCTGGAGCGCAAGAGGGATCAGATCGATAATTGTTGTGGCCCTTTCGTAGGGGGAAGGAATTTTTTCTGCTGCTGATGCCATCGTGTTCAGGAGCTCGGCGCATTGTTCTTTGTCATGACTGAACATGGTATAGACCGAGACAAGCGAACTGATGTATTCAATTGGATCAGCAATCTTCTGGATCACGTCAAGAGCGATCCGGTTCCATGTTTTGTCGGGAGCAACAGAATTCACTCTGACAATCGACAGGACGATCTGTCGCCGTACTTCTGATGATTTTTCCGGCTCCACGGCATCCAATAACCGGATGCCCTGATTTACGTAATCCGAAGCAGTTTTTGGATCGATTTCCGCATAGATTGCTGCCAGATCCGCAAGGATGAGGACTTTCTGGTATTCTGCAGACAGGGTCCCGGTACTGTTATAAATTATCTCAAGTAACTCTCGGGCACGTTCCTGGTTGCCATATTTCACTATGGCCTCTGCGAGAGTACACATACCTGAAAACCGGATGAACGGATCACTTATTTTCAGAATAATCTGGTAGAGCAGATCCAGAACAACGGGATTTGATTTTCCAATGTCATTTCTGAACAGATTATTGGCCATCACTTCATACGGGTCAGTTGAACCGGTGTGGGGGATGTTGTCCCGCATGCAGGAAATTATCCTGGCCATCATGGCGTCCTGCTCGTATCCATTACCGATTTCCGACGCATACAACGCGAGCATGATGGTGTAATCGGGATTTTCGCTTGACTGCGAGTAGGATAGAATAATATCAATAAAACAGGCGATTTTAAGTGAAATCTGATGCGATTTACTGTTCGTTTTGATAATATTCATCCCGCATTCAAAGGGATAGAGGACCGATGAGAGCCGGTTTTCATGTGTCAGATAAAGCGGATCCTGCAGAAGAATGCATCCGATTGTTACGAAACCTTCTGCAATTTTCTCAAGTATCTGCGTTTTCAGGGAAGGATCATTGACCTCCTGTGCTATCCGCGCCGCTTCCTCAAGTGCTCCGGCAGATTGTTTGTTGATGGCATATTTGATGATCCCATCGATGATATTTGATAAGGCAAATGTGGCCAGATCCGGTTCAAGGAGTGAGCTGCTCCAGACTCTCATTCTGAGCAGGAGATCCAGATCTCCCTGCTGGGCTGCAAGAATTGCTGCCTCATCAATGATATTGCTCAATGCAGCCGATCGGGTGTTCTGCCCCTCGATCGCACAGGTAAGGCCAACTGCTCTCTGGAGCATGTCCCGGTTCCTTGCATGGACTCCGATCTTGGCTATCTTGATAACAATAAGGGATATTGCCCTTTCCCTTGTGGATAAATCACGGATCGATGCTGCAAGGTGAATGAGAATATCGGGATTGCCCGTGTCCAGGAAACCCCTGTCAACAAGAGCCGTGATACATTCAAGCAGTATCTGATCCTTTCGCGGATGAACAACAAGAATCCCGATCAATGACGGGATATGCAGAACAATCTCTTCCAGTGGCGTCTCTTTACTCAGTTCAGAAATTGCACGGGCAAGAGTGGCGTTTACCATTTTGGGATTGCATACGTGCAGAATTGAGGAATCCAATTGAGGAATCTGGTCTTTCAGAATCCCTCTTTTTAACAGGTGGGTAAGAACATCTGCATAAAGGGGTGTGTTATCTGCCTCCCGGCTGATTTTTTCAAAAACAACCCGCGCTGAATTGAAATCGTCAAAAATAAGCATTATCTCTGAAAATTGCAGGTAAATCCGTGATAAGGTAGCCGGATCTCCTTGTCCGTCAATTATGGGAATCAGATTGACCAGTATCTGCATATCCCGGGTATTCTTTGCAACTGCGATTCCAGCGCGTACCAGTTCCCTGATCGGATAGGTTTCCGATCTGGGTAAATGTCCCTGAAGATTCAGGGCTGATGACAGGAACCAGGGATCCCCGGATCGTTCAGCCTTTTTTAATAAATCCAGTACAAGAATTTCTGTAACGGAAGGATTGTTTTTACATAATATTTCGAGGGTATCCAGTATCTGGCTTTTATCTTTGATCCGATCCAGCATCTGTTCAGTGAGCGCACCGATTACTTCAAAATAAGCTTCCTGGGGTAGCTCATTGAAATTTTTTATGAAGAGCGGGACATCCGCCATCTCTTTTCCAAAAACGGATCGGGATCCTTTCTCGATAATGAAAACAAGGCAGTCGTGCCTCCGGTTTTTCTGGTGGATCATTGTTGCTTTGTTGATGCTGTCAAAAAAGGAAGAACGATCTTTTTCGAGAATGGCAATTGTTGCAAGAGCTTTTGCCAGTTCTGAATGCAGGACCGCTCGTTTCGAAATATCTCCGATCTCTTCAATGAGTTCCAGGGAGGTATGAATAAATTGTTTGTCCCTGGTTGTAATTGCCCACACTATGAGAAGCGGGATGATATCGATCATTATTTCGGATCGATATTTTCTGAAACTGATCTTCTGTAAAACGAGCATTCCCTCATGGATGAACTGGGAATCCGAGCGGGATACACCATTATCGATAAGATCCCGGGCAATCCTCGCAAAAATCCGGGATTGATTGCTTTTCTTTCCCATCTTTTCCGATAGGGAGAATATCGAGTTGAACCAGGCATCATTCTTGGTAAGGATGTACTGGTTTATGATCTGCGTGAAGAGGCTTTCCGTTTCCTCATCAGAGATTTCAGGAAGCGCATTTAATAAAATTGCATTATTTCGCTTAATTGCAGTTTCAATGATTATTCTATTGATTTCCCGAAGAGTGTTCTTCTGAGACTTCCGTCCCGTGTTTGCTGCACTATCTGGAATAGCTGATTCAATGCTCATCCAGACATCTTCTGGAAGTGTCCTCTGGAGTTTTTCGAGAATATCGCTGGATTGAACCATATATTTCACAAAGGGCTCTGCTGAATAACTACTGTGAATTAGATTAAATTATTGATAAACATTTCGATCAGAATCAGGCCTAATTTATTTTTTTTTTAACATACTGGACAATATTTAGCGATTTTAAAGAAATATCGGAATTCCGATGGAATTAGCCCTGCAGCAAATATGTAGGGGAAAAAATTCCGGAATGCCTAAAAATACCTGTAACCGATATGGGAATAATATAGCGCCATTGATCTTTCGTGATTCAGTTGTATGTCAGGATTTTTTGTTTGATCTCATTATGGAAGTCACGGCATGTATCGAAATTTTCTGCATCGACAATGATACGAATTATCGGCTCGGTTCCGGATGCTCTGACAAGAATCCAGGTATTCTGCCGGATGATCTTGACACCATCTGTCAGATCGATCTTTTCATGGGAATAGGTCTTTGTCATCCTCTCAAGGATCTCTTTTCCCTTCGGTGTTCTGATCTTATCCTTGAGGACATATCTTCTGGGCAGTTCCCCGATTAGCTCTGATAATGTTTTACCTGTTGATGAGAGTATGGACACCATCATAGCTGCTGTCATGCCGCCATCCCTGCAGAACTGGTGATCGGGGAAAATAAGGCCTCCGTTCCCTTCGCCTCCGAATATAACATTCGCTCCCTTTTCCAGCAATGAACGCATCGTACGGGCGACATAGATGCTGCCAACAGGTGTATACACAACCGTCCCGCCCTCCTGCCCGATCACGATCTCAACAACTTGCCCCGTGCTGACCGGCGTTACGACCGTCCCGGGTTTCCTGCGACAGATGAACTGGGCAATAAGAGCAAACTGCTGATCTTCCTCAACAAATTTTCCCGTTTCGTCGATAAAGACTGCGCGGTCGGCATCCCCGTCGTGTGCAACACCAAACGCTGCCCCGCTGCTGATAACCAGTTCTGACAGGCGCGCAAGTCCCTCGGCCGAGGGTTCGGGAAGCCGCCCGGGAAAGGTTCCGTCAAGGATACCATTAATGGTTAAAACACGGCAGCCCAGTTTCATGAGAATAGGGGGGGTTGTACTGCAGGCCGGTCCTGAACCGGGATCAACAACAACGGTCATTTCTTTACCTGGTAGGTTCGGGAAATGCTCTGCAATTGCCTGAGAATACTCCCGGATGAGGTGGGGAGCCACGGCTTCACAGCCCGCATCTTCCCATTTTGCAGGAGTGAATGAACGGCTGAAGATCAATGTTTCGAGTTTTATTGTCTCTTCATCACCCATTTCAGTTCCGTCAGGTTCGATGATCTTGACCCCGTTGTATTCGGGAGGATTATGGGAAGCGGTTATCATCACGCCCCCGTCAAAATGTTCCCGGACAAGATACTGGAGGGCGGGTGTCGGAAGGATCCCGCAGTCTGTTACATCGCACCCCATTGCAAGGAGGCCGGCTTTAACCGATTTTATGAGGGACTCTCCCGATGTACGGGTATCCCTTCCAACCGCGATATGCCCTTTTCTCATGGTTCCAAGGGCCTGACCAACCGCGATCATCAGTTCCGGGGTAATGTCTTTACCGGTTACACCCCTCACACCGTTTGTCCCAAACAATTGTTTTTGCAATTTTACTGCTGTCATGTTCGCATTCCCCGGAATTTTTTTTATATGGGATAGTCTTCAAAAAGATCGAGATTTGTTACAACCTGATTCACGGTCGGGTTGATAAGAACACACTTTTCTATCTCAAGGTTGCCGATCACAATTTTGGGAAAAGGGTGTTGTTTGAAACCCTCAATTACTGTATAATTCATCCCCATCCCGTCCAGCAATCTCAATGCATCTTCGAGCGAGTTGTTCCGGACAGCCACCACCGATTTCACCGCATCGATACCTACGGCAATATCCGCACCGGCCTCGAAAAAAAAGGTAGTATCTTTTCCTTCTTCAAGATGGTAGTCATGATCACCAAGATGTTTTATAACAGAAACCCTGCCGATTTTTTTGAGTTCCGGGATAAGGTTTCTGATGAACGTCGTTTTACCGGAATTTGAACGGCCGACAACCTGAATGATTTTCATACCTGGTGCATCCTATCATCTTTTTTTCCATCAGGATTATTGTTATCAGGATTTATTTTTGCTTGATTATCATGAGCAATTGTGGGGTTGTTTTCGATTGAGCGCATTTCATTTTTACTGTAGGTTGGTATCTGAATGGATTCATATCCATCATTTTGAGGGCAATCGGAATCAACGATACCCGGTGAGCCCGACAGGTTCGTATTCGGCAGAGAAATGGTTGCACAAGGTGAAGGTAATAGGTGATCATTTTCTTCTCCCCGTGTCTTGAGTATTGTTTTTGCTGCCTCTCCTACGCTCCTCATCACTGTTGTTATACGGTCTTCAATATCGATCTCCTCATCGATATCGAGGGTTGTTCCTTCGACTTCCAGGAGAAATCGAGCAACTTCGCTCGCCTCAAAGAGCAGGTCATCGAGCTCATCGGTCGTGAAAAAACCGCACATTGCACCGTAAAAAAAAGTAGCGCTCGCTTTTCTCACTTTTTTCTTGAAGGAATTGCGGGCCTGGTTGACTGCCTGGGGGGTGTACGTGTCTTCCATGAACGGAACCAGTTCGGGAAGATGTTTTCCGATAAATGTCATCTCTGCCCCTCCGGAAGTCCGGAAATCGGTGCAGAGGCGGGCAAGTGCCCATTCCCGTGCAGTAATATAGGTGCGTTTTCGCAGGAAGTGGTTCACTTTCCGGTACGTGGCGCCATCCACTTTCTTGAATTTTTTATATTTGTTAATTTCCTGCTGGATATTCTCCTCGTCCATTTGTTTTACGTCCCTGTTTGTGTACCTTATATTCTCTCTTAGTAAAAATTTTGACTCTTTTGTATAGCATTATGTGGTTTATTTTTTTATAAAAGACCTGTGGGGTCTTTCGTTTTCGCAGGATCCCTATTGATATCAGTAGAAAACCTGATCTAAAAACGAGTAGTACCGACGATCGGGAGATCTAAATTATCGTGCCTTTTTTGATATGTCATAAGCGAACGGAGCCAATTATGAGATAAGCGAGCGGGAATATCAGGTTTGTCCGGGCAGCGTTGTCAATAGTAACGTCAACGTGACCTATGCCCCCATTTCAAAGAATAATCGAATTTGATCTAAATTCATCCGTTTCTTGCTCTTGTTCTCATCAAGAATTACTATTTCCAGCAATACCGGGAATTCATCGAAAATATCGGAGTTATGGTGGGAGTACAGGAAATTCTTGATCAACCGAATCACCTCATTTCACCAAGATCCAGAAATTTCTCTCACGGGTAGAATCTCGTTATCTTCTTGACCTCCAGAAAAATGGTGAACCTGTTCTGACGTTCGATGAAAAATTCCCATAACTTCCTTCGACTCATCCGGTTTTCCGAGTGGGATCTGCAACTATTATTTTCAGAACGAACCGGTAAGACCGGAAACACTTCCTGAAAACTTCGATTGTTGTTGATACTGATCAGCAGGTTATTATCGAATTCATGATTCCCGACATGCTTTCTCTTTTCTGAAAAAATGTCACAAACCCCTTAAACCTCAGTGTTATGTCATGAACTGGGGTTATGATTCCGAGAAAATGCAACGATATATCCGTGTAACTCTGAATGCGAACTCAATTATTCCAACAAGATCAGGTAAAGATACTGAACATGCCTGGGAAAAATATCGAAAAGAAATGACTAAGAACTTTGATTCAAATCGCTATCGAAAACTGTTCCTGATTAAAACCAGTTCTCTGTCATCAAACGGAGATTCAGGGCTGACCTGAGATTCCGGATATTCCAGATCCAGAAAATGGAAATCTCGTGCAAGATCATTTTCGCTAACCTTGACCGGTTTATACAATTTGTCTGGATCAAGGTTTTCTACAGAGGAGAATAATGAAATTACATGTGGTACTTATCGTCAGGAAATGGCTCAAATGTTCAATGATATTATTTGTTCCGAGTGAAAACTCTTGGAAAATAAGTTCCCGGTCTGAAAGACAGTTCAGTAATGATCTCAAAACCTGAAGAATTCGCATTTAAATCAAAGAGATCGCTAAGAAAAGATAATCTGTAACATCATTCCTTTTTGCCGTTTCTCAATATTGAGATGTCCTAGAGAGCTGGAATTATATTTGTCGAATGATTCAGTGGAGATCATAATTCTTGTAATGGTAACGGATTCTATTATTAAGCGGATCCTATCTTCAACACACCTTCGATCTTGTCAGATTTATCCATCCGAATTTCAATCATAACCTTATCATTATTGGGAAGTGTGAGTAAACTCGGTTCCCCGGCAATTTGCAAAAATGAATTGTTTATGAAATATGAACAGAGAAGCACCAGAGACTGTTGGTGGAACTCTGATCTTGATTCTGAAATGAATGTCCTAGTAAATCTCACACTGTAAGTACATCCATACTCCGGTTGATGAGATTAAAATCAGGATGATTTTCTCTATCCTTTTGGGAATTATTTTGGCTCTTCCATACTGCACGAAATTAAAAAGAGCGCGCAAATAGAATATTTGTTATTTATTTTCCGATGATTTTTCACCCATTATGTCACGAATATAATATTTCATTTTTGACTGAATATTAGATATTTCCTCTTTTTTATCTTCCATCAGCGTTACTTGTTTTGTATCTTTTTGTTCCTGGAGGTTTTCTACAGGTATTTTTCCTCCCGCTTTACCCGGTTTGTTACTGTTGGCTTCAATAAAGGAATCTAGGGATTCTTTGGGAATCCTCCAGGCCCGGTATGATATCTTAATTCCCTGAAGTTTTCCGGAACGAAGCCACAGGTGAACCGTTTTCTGGTGGACTCCCAGTTTGTCTGCCACATCTTTTGGTGTCAGCATCTGGGTTGCGTCTGTCATATCACATATTACCAATGATTCCCCTTAATAAAAAAATATGTCATGGTTAGGGTACAGGTGTTTCATACTTTTCTATTCCAAAGTTCTCTCTTTTTTAAATCACTTGGAGCATTTTTGTCCATGGGTATTGAGAGCCCATCTGTTGAGATCAAATTGTTGTTAAAAAAAGGATTTCGAATACCATTTTTTGTATAGCATCATATGGTTTATTTAATGTTTTATTAGTGCGGTGATTGGAGAATTGAGTTAGAATACCGCTCGTTCAACGCATTTTACGCAATTTCTGTTTGGCTTTTATCACAATTACGCAACATCCCAAATTCCAATTACTTGTGTGTACCTCTACTCAAATTGGCCAAAACCTCGTTGATGCAACGCCCATATCATACGATTGATGTGTGCATTCTGTAGTCAAATCAGGGAGAGCTCTATTCTCTGCAGGTTTTTTATGATTATTAACCTGTTTGTTCTGTTGAACTCCTCACCTAAATCAGTTGTACCGATGACCAGAAGATCTAGAGTAGACTGTCTCTTTCTTTTGAGATGTCGTCAATTCGAAAGGAGAAAATTAAAGAGCAGGGAGCCGGAATTTCAGGTTTATTCCGGCAGCCATTCCTATCGTAAAGCCAACACAATTTAAATCATATTCCTGTAAGTTTTCAAAGAATGTTTGTGTCCATCCCTTTCTGCCCGTCTTGATTTTGTTCAAGGATCTTCATAATCCGCACTACCGAGAATTAGTCGAAAATGTCGGAGACGTCCCGGGGGTTCAGGAAATCTGTGATTTCCCAGATTTACCCCCGATTACTATGTTCCATATATTTTTCTCACGGATAAAGATAATTTTTAAAACCCCATGGAAATTCCAGGAACTGGTTGTGTCCCCGTACCCGGTTCAGATCTAGTTCTAGAAATCTGTCAATAAAGAGTCGGGTTTTACCTCGTAAATGCAATCTCGCAATCTTATCGATTTTCGATTTCTCTGATTCTGCTGTCGTTTATCGGTTATCCTAAAATCAGTCGAGCTATAATTGTTTTTAGACATTTGATCTGGTGTAACCGCAATTTCATGATCGGTGTGATCTCAATTTTACTAGCGGATTTGCTTGCGGAATCGGTTCAGCCAGCAGACGTTCACCTATGGAAATATTCTCATTGCTTTCTGGAATGAGTCCGTTAGTTCTTTCGACGGTGCTAATAAACAACTCTCATAGCGGGCTCCGGTTGGCATTTCACCAAATGATCGGTACATTCCCCTATTGAAATGAAAAGAACCCGCATTTCATAGGTTTTCCCTAAAAAATGCTAACCAAAAACGACCGTTTAATGTTATCAAAACATTAATACCTTTTTGGTAGTATATTTTTATCAAAAGGGTTGACTTATGATAAAAATTGGGTACGTCCGGGTTTCCCGGGATGATCAGAATGTTGAGAACCAGATCTCCTTACTTTTGAGTGAAGGGCTTTTACGTGAATCCATCTTTGTGGATTGTATCTCGGGGATTTCACCTATCGAAGATCGTGACGGGTACACGAAGATGATGCAGGTGATAAAAAACCGGTCTGCTGGTGAATTGGTTACCCTGTACGTTTTTGAAATCTCCCGTCTGGGACGCTCGTTTCTTGAAACCCTGAACACGGTTCGAATTTTGGAGGAGTCCGGGGTGCGGGTCTGGTCTCTCTCACCTGCAGAATCATGGAGTCGGATCGATGATAAAAAACTTCGCGATCTGATGTTATCCATCTTCTCCTGGGTAGCTGATCGCGAACGGGAAAATCTGATCGAACGGACAAAACTGGGTCTGGCCCGGGCAAAAGCCGAGGGAAAACATCTCGGCAGACCGGAACGAGTGATTCCCTGGAAACGGGTAAAAGAACTTCAGGAAAAAAAGATCTCTCTTGCAGCTATCTCCCGTATTCTCGATATTCCTTATACGACATTATACCGTCATCAATCACAGATTGATTTGGATTCCGGCAAATAATTTTTTCAAAATGATTCGTCCGGTTGATGAAACAATTTTTGTGTTTAATCAGATATGAATTATAAGTGGTTTATCTAAATCGGCACCTTACCCACGGTATGCAATTTCGTACCGACGTTAATTGTGGATAAGGGCAATAGCGGTCTTCTGTTGGCATTTCCTGTCTTTGATGTCCGATTGTACCCTCAGATCCGAAAAAACCAATATTGTTGAATAGAGCAACCATGCCTTATTGCCTGTAAAATATTGGGATGAGAATAAATCTGCTTCTGATTGAGAATCGCAGACTTCGCAGAATGTCTATTCTGCGCAATTCGGGAATTTACGTCCCGATTGCGCAAAACAGCCCATTCTGGAGCCCCTGCGATTTTCAGGGATTTCCGCAACCTATTCGGGTTTTCACCACAACAGCCACCCGGGTAATTACTCCGGGCGGGTCGCGGACCCTTATTTTATTGTAAATCGTTGAGGATATTATATTTTTCTAAAAATGGGGGGGTCAAAATAGGGGTTTTTTCCACTACCCGCGATGTATGTGTCATCATCGCGTGAAACTGCCCACAGAATCGCGATAGCGGGCTCTCGTCGGTGTTCTTAACATGCGTTACTATTTGAGCAAAACCACTTTTTCATTACTTCGCGGGGTATGCCCTGCTTATCTGCAACTTCCAAACAATAATCTAATGTTCCAATTCCGTTATTGCATTGTAATCTTTGCCTGGCATCCTCAGCTGCAATATCCAATCTCTTTGTTGGTGTTGCTTGAACAGCTGCAGCTGTTGCAGTTGTCGTGATCGCAGTGGTTGAGGTAGGGGCCGGAGTGGTGGTGAGCTCGGTCATCACCGCGACCGGCTTGGCCGGTGCCTGGGTGCAACCTGGTATTGCTACCAGGGAAATCGCGATGAGAATCACGAGTGAGACCTGTAACCATTTCTTCATTATTTCCCATCATCGAGACAAACCATAACGGTTTCTCTTACGTCGGCAATAAACCAAAAGATGCTATACAACTTTTGAAAAAAAAGAAGATTTTTGTGGCAATGCGATTAAAGGGGGGGCTGTTCATGGGTCCCGGCATCCCGGAGGCCCAGGAGGGTCCATTGTGCGTTCTCGATCTCAACGTACCGGGCTGCATCCTGGTAAACATCATTGACGGCGATGCTCTCCAGGTCCTCAACCGTGAGAGGCCGGGCTGTCCCGTCCGGGGTTTCGATTTTGAGGGTCCCTGGCGGGGTAATTGATATCCCGTCCCGCTTAGCTGCGTGAACAGCTGCCCGGATAACAATCCGGAGTTCGATCTCTTTTCTTTCAATGTCCAGGGTTCGGACTTTTTCAAGGGTGTTCATGGTATCCATCCTACAAATTTTAGGGCGTTGTATGCCCCAAGTGTCAGGGTAAACAAGTACGCGATCAGTTCGGGACCTTCGTACATTGCGAGGTAGTAATGATATTTGAGTTTCAGATCTGCTTTCCACTCTGGCGAAATGTCCAGGGTGTCGATCTGGCTGTACTTTATTGCGGGTTCCCTGCGCAGCGGGTTTAGGCCTTGCGCCAGGGTTATGAGGGCATATCCTCCCGCGTGAATTTCTGACGGGTCCAATTCCCACCAGGGCTTTCCTTTTTCAAACATAGTTTTAACCTCCTTGTGGGTGCGTGTCTTCGCAATGCTGCTCGAGCTTTGACAGCCGGCGCTCGTTCCAGATCATGCCAAGATACACCGGGGTAAGCATGGCCGCGATCGCCAGAAGGTCGGAAACTTCGAGAATCATCAATAGCACATCCCATCGCTGTTTTTCAGCGTGACAATTCCTGCATTTGACGCATTTTGCACTACGATGATATCCCCCGCTGCAAGTGTTACGGTACCAACATTGAGCTGAGAATTACTGCTGACCGTGAGTGATGCTGCGATGTTTGATGATGACCCTCCTACGGTCCATTTTTGGATAGAACTAATTGTGCCTCCACCACTCCTCATGTCTACGTAGAGATGATATACACCGGGACGCATGACCTGAAAGAATCCAGAATCTAATCCCGATATTATAACAAATGGAAAGTAACCGCACCTTACGGAGCCATCTGAGCTGTTCCCCATTGAACCCCCAAGCCCTGTTGCTTTACCTGAAATGTTTGCAATAATACCGTGAGATGCCGTTTTCTCCTGGATAGCATCCACTTTCAGGGGACTGCCAATTTGCACACCGTTCGAAGCGGTTTTCTCGGTAATGCCGTCTGTCTGGATGGCCGCCACTTTCAGGGGGCTGCCAATTTGCACACCGTTCGAAGCGGTTTTCTCAGTAATGCCGTCTGTCTGGATGGCCGCTACTTTCAAGGGGCTTCCATCGTCCAGGATCTCTGATGGCTTCAGACGTGTCTTTGCAAAAATAATGATATTCTGAGGCATCAGTAATTCCCCACGCCGTCAGAATACATACGCCAAAGCATAGGCTCATTTGCCTTCGCCCAAGCGAGTTCGGCAGAGGTCCACCGGACCCCCGCGTTCATTTTTGACACCAGGTCCTGAGCTTTTGGCAAGGTCGTATAATCCGGCGGGGCTTCTACCACGGGGACCGAGGTATCATTAACGCCGCCGGAATCAGCGGTCTTGTTTGGGTCGCAAAACTGACCGGAAAGGGCACAAAGTAACGGGTTTACGTACTTCACATCAGATCCAACGATCAGCTGCCCGGTGTTTGTGGTGCCGGTCTGGTTGGCTGCCGGGGTGTCCTTGTTCGGGAGTAACCCCGTGATGAAGTCCTTTCCGTACTTGATCGCAATCCAGGCAACCGCAACCAGGACCAGGACCCCGGCAAGGGCAAGAATTAGCTTATCAGCAATCCCCGCCATTATGCCGCGCTCCTGTGGCCGTGGTGTTTCCCGGTGAGTCCTGCGTACAGGAGATAGCCGATAATCCCAACCAGGAGGACCGGCAGGGCCAGGCCCGTGAGGATCCCGATCCAGTTCGTACCGGTCGCGGTGGTGGATGCTCCACCGGACCCGCCCGCGCCGCCGGTTTTGGTGCCGGACGTGTCTATCACGGGCTGGGTGGTTGTAGTGACTACTGCCGACTTTGTGATAGCTGCAGGATTTCCCCCGGCGAATGATGCCGCTGCATCCTGAGAAATTCCCAGGGCCTTTGAGATACCGGCGACTGCCTGGTTAAACGTCGTGGCAATTCCGGTTCCAAAGTACGCGTTTGCCGCGTAAGCTTGCTGGCTGCCGTATGCCGTTGCGTTGTTGGTAATCTGCCGGATGTACTCGGCCTGATTCATCAGGATCGGGTTGGTCAGAGGGTCTAAGCTGTTCAGAACGGATGATGCATCGAAGTTTGCCTGGAGGTTTGCCAGGCTTTTCTCGGTGACCCCGTAAGAGGTTGCAAGGGCCAGGGCTACCGCATCGGAATAGTTTTCATTTGCGCTGTGTGGCTGTGGTAAGCCGGTTGCAACAGCTGCCGCGTGATAGGCTGCCTGATCCGATATGATCGCCATTGCATCCTGTGAATTTTGCCAGGCTTGCTGCGCTGCCGCCGAGTGTGCCGGATAATTCCACCAGTCCGCGCCGATGTTGGCCGGGAGTTCATACCCGTTTGAATCGGTATCTCCTGCCGCGCCTCCGGTCGAGGGACCTGAAGACCAGGACGAATCGGATCCACTTGAGGATGATCCGCCGGACGATGAGGACCCCCCGCCAGAGGACGAGCCCCCGGAAGACCAGGAGGTATCCGTTCCGGCAGAGTTTGCGCCGCCGGACGATGAAGAGGAACCACCACCAGAGGACGAGCCGCCACCACCACCGCCAATTGCCGATGATACTGCATCAGAGACGGCAGATGCCGCCGAGGATACCGCATCAGAGACAGAGGACCAGGCATCAGAAGCCCAGGATCCCCAATCATCGCCCATCAGCAACCGCCCCCGGTAAGTGCTTCGCCGTCAAGGACCTGACAGAGTTTAGCCCCGTACAGCTGAGCGAGCATGATATGTTCAGGCCGGACCACTCTTTGTATGATGATCTCGATCTGTTTGTCGTTTGCCGTCGTTGCGTCCAGGTTTTTAATTGAGAACGTGACAATACCCGGCTCCTGGATCTCAACAACGGTCCCGGCAGGGACCAGGGTTGCAAGGTCATTAAGGTAAGTTACCTCCAGGAGATTCGAGGACAGATTTTTAATTGTCAGGGTATTGAACGGTACAAAAACCTGTTTATCCGTGGTCTCAAGAGACCCAGGGGTAAAAACCCCGTTTGCGGCAAGGCTTCCCGCCCCGATGAGATATCGGAAAGGCGGGCTTTGTAAACGTCGGGACATGAAAATGTCCTCCGTTACAGGGTGTAGGTCGTGACAGGGAGAACCAGATCGCAGTTGGCGTCGGTGATGGTCTTTGAGGCCGTGGTACTGTCGCGAGCCTGGTACTGGATGACAAGGAACGAATCCTGCCGGGCCTTGAGTGCGTCAATGAGGCCGAGCATGTACGCCTGTGTCTTGTCCGTCTTGGAAGCCCGGAGTTTTTCGGTAACCTCTTCGAGGATAACCTCAGTACGGGTTCCGGCTGCATTGCGGAGGGCAAGACGGATCTTACCTTCAAGCTGCACCGGGGTTGCCGTGTTGTCCTTGAGTGAGATGTACAGGATTCCCCGGTTGTCAACGCCACCGACGATTGAACCGTTGCCGAAGGCCCTGATCTGCTGTGCACCCACCTTGAGGGTATACACATCGAGGAACTGCGTATTGTCGGAAGTCTTGCCGCCCCTGGTGGTAGTCATTTCATTGATGCCGAGGGACTGCGGAAACGCGGATACCATTTAAATCAGGTCTCCGCCGACGGCTGAAGCGCCGCTGCTGCTGCCGGTTACCTGTCCGATTCCTGGAACCATCGGGAGAACCTTGGCCTTTGCCTGGTTGACTGCCCAGATCACGAACATGCCGATACACACGAGTACAGTAACCGCGATTACTGCCCCGATAACCCACTTAGGGGTAGCTCTTGGCCGGGAAAGATCAACCCCGGCGGTCTGCTTTTCGAAAGCCATTTTAGAATGTCACCTCCGTGACAACCGCCGGTTTATTTTTTTACAGCAATTAGCAAAATTTCAAAAAAGTGACAAAATGGAGTCAAAACTGTAAAAACGCCAATAAAAGCCTTCATATCGTGATTCTGTTGGCAGTTCTCACGGGTCCCAGGGTGTTTTAACTCCTGAAATGAGGAAAAAAGAGGGGGTTAAATTTTGGGTCAAAGGGTCAATTTTTGAACGTCGGAAATAGGGTTTTCCCCAGGCTTTGCATTCAGGTTGATTATGATAAATTCCCCAATACCCAGATTCCGGATATGTGCCAGGGACCCGGGACCGGTCCCGGCCCACTTCTCCAGGTATTCAATATCTTCCGGCGCCGTGATTTGGAACAGGACGATAAAATCGTACATCCCCCGGAAGATTGGCAGGACGGACATAGGCCGTTTGAAATTATCCATATGACCGCTGCCCCGGTTTCTCATCGTCGTAACAAACCTGGTGGTTACCGGTCCGGTGGAACGGAGATAATTATCTGCTTCTTCGAGGATAGAAAAAACATTCCCGATGGTATAACAGGTACTCAAAAAATCTTCACATTCCCGCTGTCCACCGCCCTCATAATCCCAGACATTATACCCGAGGGCCTTAAGGTCCTGGTAGTCGTTGCAGTTATAATCCAGGATATAGACCCTGGAGGGGGGCATTTTTGCGATGTGCGCCCGGATCCATGTGGTTTTACCCCGTTCTTTTTTGCCGCATACAGCTATGGCATTGTTAGATCGAATTTTCATGTTATCACTCCTAAATCCTTGACAATTGCAGATTTTTCCTCAAGAATAATAATCAAAAGATTCTTCTGGTAATCCCGGGTGGTTCTGAGGGTTGCCGGAGAATGGCGGGATAGATCTAAAAAATGTAAAAGTTCCTCTTCTCTCTCACAAAGACACCTAAAAACCGGGTCCACCTCTCGCAGAAGGTTAAGAAGTTCCGTTTTTGTTTCGATCCCGTCCTGGTGTGCTTGTTGTTCAAGATCTCGTAAGGTGTTCAATTTATCGACGAGAATAGGTATTTTTCCTTTCATATCGGTAATGCTCCAGGCATGAAGATAGCTTCCAGGATTACCAGGAGAACCACAATTGCCAGGATAAATTTAAGATCCTGGTCGAGGTCCTCATTCATGAGGTTTTCTCCGTCGTGGCATCATCTTTCTTTTTGAACATTCCCATGATCGCATCTTTGCAGTGAACAACCTTCGATACGACGATAACCAGGATTACCAGGATAGATCCAACAATCCCGATATTGATATGGAAATATTCAGCAATCCGGTTAATATGCGTCGATAGAATCTTTGCTTCGGAATCATCGAGACAGAAGGCCGGGCATTTTATGCAGGAGGACCCGAACCGGAACAGGAGCCGGGGAACCTCTTCCGGTATCGGCATAAAGGGTTCCGGTTTCGGCGGGTCCTCTATGCCTAATTCCTTTTTCACGTCCCGGGTAACCTGGTCTTTTTCGATTTTCCGGATTACCTGGTTTCGGATCTCCCTGGTTGATGGGTCCGGGATATCCGGGACCGGCTTTTGGTCCACGAGTTCAAAAGATATATCCTGGTTATTCCCTGGTTCCATCGGTGCTATCCTCCGTCGGTGGGTTGAATACTTTTTTTGAGAAATTATACAATTTTTCCCAAGATACCAGGACCAGGCCCAGGACCACGAGGACCGCCATTAAAAGAATCACCAGGAAGATCGGAATGGGAGGAGTGTCCCCGGTCAGCTTAGCCGGGGGGTTTGGTGGCTGATGTGGGGGAATTTCGTTTGGATCTGGGTCCGGGTCTACAGCGTCATCGGGACAACATGGGATTTTTGCTCGTTTTTGATGGTAAAAAAGGGCTTGTCGAGAGTCAAAAACCTCTCCGCATTTTTTGCAGGGATAGGTTTTCTTATTATCCGTACGTAAAGGGACCTCTGGCGGGTCTGTTTTCGTTACGGAATCGTCAAGAATCTTGTCGGCTTCATGTGGCATAAAGTAAAGTTTGTTCAATAAAAGTATTTAACAATTTATCCTATTGTGTAAAATCTCACTAATTTTACCCAAAAATAGAGGTTTGTGGGGACGTGCCAGGAATGATCAGAAATCACTAAGCTGTTTCTGGTCTAAACACGCATCGAGGACCCGTTTTGAGATATCGCCACCCTGAAGAAAAATTCCCAGATTTTCGAGCTCAAGCGGCCTCATGTACGGAGCAACAATTTTTTGCAGGTCTACGAGTCTTTCCGGGGAGTCTTTCAGGACTGTATAATCCTCTGGAGTCAGGAGAGATATGATACCCGGCCAAATGCTGTTAAAAGCACTCACATAGACCGCTGCCGGGCCAAAACCATCATCCCGGACCAGGTCCGGATCCGTGACAAACTCCCGGAGTTTTGTGTACAGCGCACGACGACAAACTTTCGAAACATCGATGTGATATTTCTCATATTGTTGTTTTTCATACCTAGACACTCGAAGCGTGATTCTCTCATTCAGCATCCGAAATCCCCCCAAAATGTACGTACATTTTTGTACGCCGGGCATGTACGCCGGGGCTGTACGTACAGAATTTCCTCTCTCTCTCTCTCTCTCTCTCTTAGCGAAAACCGCTTAGCTAGAGATATTTGGATCTCGTACGTACACGCCCGGCGTACAGCCCCGGCGTACATTTTTGTACGTACAAAATTTGACAAAAAGGTAAAAATTAAGAGAAAATTAACCCAAAACATCAAAGAATCCCCCTGATCGGGTTTCCTGCCCGTTTTCTTTCCTTGCGGTTTTCCCTTGATTTTATTTGATTTTGGGTGATTTTTGATGAAGGAACGCGCGGTTTTTGGGGTAAAATCTTGATTTTTCCATCGGTTTTGTCAAGAACATTGACCATATTTAGTAAAATCAAGAGATTGATACGGGTCCCGGATGCTAAACCGAGTCTCCGGGCGGTCTCTGAGGGCAATAATTGGGGGGTCATCCCTTGTTTTCCCCCTCTTTAACAATATTGCATCTTGTTTTTCGAACTACACAATATGGAATCGTAATTTCCATACCGTCCTCAAGGAGAATCCGATATACTGCCCCGACGGAATCAGCCCGAAATAAATGCTTGGATTGATAACCCTCAATGTGACCATCGAGATATTCAATTGTGGTATGCAGGGTCATGCGTATCCCCTGATTTCAAAATGCATCCTTGTCGGAGTGGTGAATAGTTCAACCCATACACCCTGTACCAAGTGCATTAACCGGCAATATTCCGGGGCAGGGTCGATCCGTAGCTTAGTATCGATCGGGAATCTAAGCTCCTGGTGAATTTTGCTTTTCCCGTCGTATCGCTCGCGAGAATCCCAGGTGACAACAATCTCGGGCATGTATCACACCTTCCGAGGTCTTACGGGTCCACCGACTAAGAGCATAGCTAACCGGTGTCCTGGAAAAAACACAATCGTCATACGTCCTTCTTCCTCAGGAGTGAAAGAAGGATTTTTAACAACCTCAGCACAATTGTTTGATGCCTCCTTCTGGTTGGATTCATGTGGCAATGCGTCGTTCTGGGGGGGGCAATTGATTCTGCCATCCAGATTTTTTGACTTACCAGTATCCATGTTCAGTCAACTCTTTTTGTTTAATTTTCCCAAAAGTTAAACACTATTTTTTTACGAGTTTTCTACTTTTGGGTCAATTTAGGTTCAGAAACTCTACTTTTGTACCTCAGAATGTCTATTCTGCGCAAACCTTTATTTATTCGAGAAAAAATAGAATAGAGCATGGAAAGCGGGTATTTTTCGGAGTGGCTCAAGTCATACCGCGATTACCTCCGGATGCGAAATTATTCCGCCCGCACGCTTGACAGTTACGGACTGGTGATAAAACACTTTGGCTATTATGTCTGGCTCCGCCGTCATACTGAAGTGACAAAGCTGGTCATTTACTGGAAAGATATTGAAAAGGCCCGTCTTGATACCAGCGTTGAAGTTACCCCGGTTATGGTGACAGATTTTCTTTCCTTTGTCTCTTCGATGCGAACGTACAAAGCCAAGACGTATCACCGTATCATCTCGACACTGAGCTCTTTTTACCGGTTTTTGTATACCCAGGGTGCCGTGACTGCAAATCCCTTAACGGGGATAGACCGTCCCCGGATCAAACAGCAGGATATCAAATATTTAAAGCACAGCCAGGTGCTCCGCCTCATCGACTCTATCGAGGATTCCCGTGACAAACTGATTGTCAGGACCATCTATGCAACCGGTGTCCGGGTGTCCGAATTGTGCAGCATGAACATCGAGGATATTGATTTCGATGAGCACACGATACGGATACGAGGAAAGGGGGATAAAACAAGGATTGTCTTTGTCGATGATGACACCCTGAAGGATCTTTCAGCATTTGTCGGCAACAGAATTACAGGCCCGCTCTTCATTGGCCAGCAGGGCAAACATATCTCCTCGCGGGCAATACAGCACATTTTCAAACATTATGCACCGACCGGCATTACTCCCCACAAAATCCGTCACAGTTATGCCAGTGAATTGTATAAGCGATCAAAGAACCTCCGGGTGGTCCAGGAAAATCTCGGGCATACGTCAATTAAAACTACGGAAATCTATTTGCACACTGATATTGACGAACGGAGGCAGATTTACCAGCAGTTTTTCCCTCTTTCCGGTCAAAAAAACAGTGAATAAATTTTTTTCGCACCCATTATAAACCATATAATGCTATACATAACTCCGTGTTTTTAGGACGGTAATATTCATCTTGGAAATTTCCGTTATTGCCAAATGAACCGGCCATTATCTGCCTGTCTTTACCGTGATCATCGGTCACTTGCTCTTAATTCAACGGGGTGCTTTTATTGCATTGATTTATCAGTGGCCGTATCCGGTTTTTCCTGTTGATACCGGAAAATTTTTCCTGTCGAATCCCGGGTTTGAGTATGATATCGATGGGCGAAATGATGACGCATGAATCCTTTGCCCGTTGTTATCAGGATAATCATTGAACCGGTTGGTAAGCGTGGATCGAACCTGCGTCCCGAATGGTTAGTAGTTCTTCACCCTCTTTGTGACACTAGTTGGAAATTTTAGGAATTGCTCGCAACTATTTTGAAAAGGTGGAGTCCGTTATCTGAATAGTTGGGATCTTTCCTTCCTGCGGTTTTATAGATATTTTAAATATATCCAATTATCATTTTTTACGAAGAAAAAAGATAGTTTTGAAATTTTTGATTTTCGAATATCATCTGAAAATATCTCAATAGATTCGATTTTTTTGGAAATGTGGTGGGTGGGATCAGATAATTATCCTATGGTCCCACATCTGATTGGTTTTTCAAAATATTTCCAATTCATCAATCTTATGGCGTGATTATGTAATTATTTATTTTACATAATGTCAAATGTCTCCGATACATTCTTTTTGAACAATCAAATCAAAATTGGTTTCTACTTTGTTTTTCTGCGTTTCTCGTCTTCGTTACTCGTATGGTGGTCTTCAAAATAACAATTATTTTCAATCTCTCCAACATTAGAAGTAAAAATCTTGATCGGAAAAATGTTGATTTTATATTTTACTTCATAGAACAATAAAATCCAAAGAAAACGTTTGTTCAATACATCTCGGTGATCCATGTCTCTTCATCTTTGTAATCGGCTTCGTGAAACGCCATCTGCGAATAATTTTCAAATTTTCAATTGTCATATGGGAATATGTTCAATTGAAAAAATTTTGACGTTTCATTTTACTTCATGAAAATGGTAAATCTTAATACTCTTATTTGTTTAATCCCTGTTATAATTCACAATTTCTCGTTTTTTAATCTCTCTTGAGGATTCGCTCAATTTTTAATATTTTCCAATCATTCAATTCTCTCAAGAAAAATAAGAATTAAAATTTTTTTGTTTTTCTAATTACTGAATGAAATTTACCCTTTTTTTGAAATGTTCCAATGTTTTCTTTTTTGCGTATGCCCTGGCTTTGATGTTTAGGGATTTTTTTCTCCTACTGCCAGATATATCCTCGTATCCCATAATTCTCCCGTTCCTCTGCGGAGGAAATCGGTTACATGGATACCACAATTCTTTTCTCTCCAATTGTCGACATTGTGCAGGAATTCACATGCCCCGTGTCCAGAAGCGTAAATATGAAAAAATCGATGAGGACGAGATAGAACTCGTGATACAGTGCAGCGACAGCCATGAATTTTATGAAAAATACCGTGAGGCATTCCCGACAAAAAAGAAAGGAATCGACAGCATCAGCAAAATATGGAAACGCCGTGGAGAATTTATCAAAAAACATCCGGACTCGCAGCTCCCGTCCAACACTCCCGGTGGATCATCGGCTGAACTGGAAAATCTCCTGGCCGTCCAGAACCGGCTCATGGAAGAGATGTCCGGGCTACTCAGGGAACAACTCAAAGTGAGCAGGGAGATTCTTGCCCGGCTGCCAAAGAATGCCCCGCGATATGATGACCATCCCCACATAAGCCAGGAGCCGAAAAATCCCGAGCATAGAAATCCCGAACATAAAGAACCGGTAAAACGATCGGGCGCAGAAAAATCCAATGATATTATGATCGGATCTTAACCGGTCTTGCGCAATATCTTTTTTCAGGTTTCGTTGTGCCCACATCCTTATGATTATGGCGGATTCATTTTTCACCGGCATTATTATTATTATTTAAATATGAGAAACTCTAATTCTCGGGTATGAACTCCCGATATTTCTGCCTGATTCTTCTTCTCGTTCTCGGTGTTATTGCGTGCGGATGCACGAGCCCGAAAACCCCGGTGTCCCCGACACCTGTACCAACGGTACCCCCGACACCGGTTCTGACTACTCCGACCACACCGGCATATCCCACGCAGCTTTCCGGCCAGTGGGTGCTCCAGACCATGGCAATACAGGATGGCTCAGTTCCCCTTAAACCAACCGCCGAGATCACCCTCACGTTCAATGCAGACGGGAGTGCAACCGGTTATAGCGGGTGCAACAATTATTTCACCTCCTATACTCTCACCGGGATCTCGACTCCGAAAGGGGATGGTATGACCTTTGGACCGATCAGCACATCAAAAATGTACTGCGTTTCAACCTCCAGCCAGGAGAGTACATATCTCGATGTCCTCAAGGGAACTGGGGCATATGTTGTCAACGGCAACCTGCTGACTCTTACCGGCGCATCGCAGAACGCTCTTGTCTTCCAGCAGCAGTCAACTATTCCAACGGCAACTCCCTATTATCCCCAGCCGGCATAATTTTTCAACTATTTTTATGAGTGGATCTTTTTTGGGATAACCGAACTTTCCGGGTTCCGTTTTTTACGATATCATGCAGTGGTCCGATTCCTGCCTGGCCTAATCGCTGATATCCGCTCTTCGCCCCATATTCAGCGTCATCTGTGTTTATTGGCCGGGGTCCGTTTTGGGTGCGGATCTCTCCGGAGAATTATAATAAAATTCATATATCCCTGCGCTCGTTTATACAATTATTATCTGAGGATTCTATGAGTGGTAGTGCCGGGAACGGTCTGCAGGCATCCGTCTGTGCTCCTTCTTCAAGGGATGGGAAAAACACGGTCTTCTCTGTCCTGTATGTCGATGATGAACCTACCATCCTGGCCCCGACAAAACTGTACCTGGAAAAACGCGGGCATTTTCTCGTTGACACAACCATGACGGTCGACGATGCCCTCCAGAAGATCCAGACCAATTCCTATGATGTAATAATCTCCGATTACCAGATGCCCGGAAAGGACGGGATAGAATTTTTGAGAACCCTCCGGGACGCGGGCAACCAGATCCCATTTATCATTTTTACCGGCAAAGGTGACGAGGAAGTTGTTATTGAGGCATATGCCTCAGGCGCGGATTTCTATCTTGCCAAAGGCGGCAATCCCCGGGCAATGTATGTTGATCTTGTCAACAAAGTAGAGCAGATTGTTAACCGCCGGCGGGTGGAGGGCGCGCTCAAAGAGAGCGAAGAACTCTTCAGGACGCTCTTTAACAATGCAAACGACTCCATCTTTGTTCACGAGATGCTGCCGGAAGGAATTCCCGGGCGGTACATCATGGCCAATGACATTGCCTGCACCCGGCTGGGCTTCACGCGTGAAGAGCTGCTCCGGATGTGTCCCGACGAGATTCTCTCCCCGAAATGCGTTGATAAAATTCCTGCCCTGTCCCTGACCATTCAGAGGCGGGGACATGCCACGTTCGATAATATTTACCGGAAAAAAGATGGCACGGAATTTCCCGTAGAGGTGAATGCCCATCTCTTCGAATTACATGGCAAACAACTCATCCTCTCCATTGCCCGCGATATCACCGAGCGTAAGAATATGGAAGATGCGATCCGGGCAAGCGAGCAGCGCCTTCATGCAATCATTGACGGGTCCTCCATCCCCCAGTTCGTGATCAACAAGAACCATGAGGTGATTTACTGGAACCGGGCGCTGGAACGGTACAGCGGCATTGAATCCCATGATGTGCGGCTGACAAAAAATGCCTGGAAAGCCTTTTACAAGACATCCCGTCCGCTTCTCGCCGATCTCCTGGTTGATGAAAAACTCGATGAGATCCCCGTCTGGTATGAAGGGAAATACAGCAATTCCCGGTATGTCGACGATGCATTTGAGTTCACGGATTTTTTCCCGTATTTTGGAAAACATGGTACCTGGCTTCACGGCACTGCCGTTGCCATCCGGGATGATCAGGGGGTAATTGTCGGGGCTCTTGAAACCCTCGAGGACGTTACTGACCGGAAGAATGCTGAGAAGGAACTTGTCAGCAGTGAAAAATATCTCAAAACCATCTTTGACTCGGTCCAGACTGGCCTTGTGATCACCGATCCCGAAACCTATGCGATCATCGATGCCAATCCGGCGGCAGTGAAGATGATAGGAAAAGAAAAACGGGATATAGTAGGTGCTGTATGTGCAACGTTCCTCTGTCACACGGCGGTCAAATCCCCGTTAGCGGATAATGGCAAGAGATCCCCTTTTTCAGAATGTATCCTTTTCAATCCCGATGGCAGAAAAATTCCTATCCTGAAGACATCGATCCCCGTTGTTATCTCAGGAAAATCCCTGATGCTTGAGAGTTTCCTTGACATCACGGACCGGAAACGGGCAGAGGATGCCATGCAGACGGCCTTTGCCGAACTTGAACAGAAAGTCGAGGAGCGTACAAGCGAACTCAATGAAATGAACAGAAACCTCCAGTCCGAAGCAAAAGAGCGCAAGAGGGTCATGGAGGAGCTCCTGGCGAGCGAAGAAAAATACCGGTCCCTTGTTGAGCAGACCAATGATCTGGTCTTCCATATCGACAAGGATGGATACCTGACCTACATCAGTCCGAACATATCTTCGATACTCGGGTATGCGGAGAAAGACTGTCTGGGAAAGAGCCCGGCAGAATTCATGCCGGAGCATGCGGGAGATTTTTTCCATTCCCTGCATGAGGAGAATATCCGGCTCAGGCAGCCGGTTACCGGTATCGAACTGACGTTTCTGGACAGCAGGAAGATCTCTCATATCTTCGAGGTGAACGGGACCCCGCATATCAGTCCGGACGGCGTGTTTCTCGGATTCAGCGGTATTGCCCGGGATATCACGGAGCGAAAAGCTCTCCAGGACAGCGTTGCCGCATCCTTAAAGGAGAAGGAGATTCTCTTAAAAGAGATTCACCACCGGGTCAAGAACAACATGCAGGTTATTTCCAGTCTTCTCAACCTGCAGGCAAAAATGATCAAGGATGTCAAGAGCAGGGACGTGATCAAGGAAAGCCAGAACCGGGTGATGTCGATAGCGCTTGTGCATGAGAAGCTCTACCAGTCCAAGAACTTAGCCGAGATCGATTACCTGGAGTACCTCAAGAAAATTGCAGAGAATCTTCTTCAGTCCTATGGCATCTCCCCGAAAACCATCGCGATCCGGATCCATGCCGAGAGCATTGTCATCCCTATCGACAAGGCCATTCCGCTCAGCCTGATCATCAATGAGATGATCACCAATTCCCTGAAATATGCTTTCCCGGATAACCGGACCGGGACTATTGTCGTTGACATTAGGAGAGATGGCGATCGCTACACCCTTGTGATGCAGGACGATGGGATCGGTCTTCCCGAGACGGTGACTCTCGATCAGACTGATACCCTGGGACTGCAGCTCGTCAACTCGCTGGTGCGCCAGATCCAGGGAACGATCACCCTTAACCGGGGTTCCGGAACAGGATATACGATCACCTTTACTATTGAACCTACTCAGGGAGGAGAACAATTTGAGTGAAACAAAGATACTTGTTGTCGAAGATGAAGCCGTGACCAGCATGGATCTGAGAAGGAGCCTGACCGATCTTGGCTATAATGTCTGTGCGATAGCTCCCACGGGAGAGCTGGCCGTGAAAAATGCGGGCGATCTGCATCCCGATATCATCCTCATGGACATCATGCTTGCCGGAAAGATGAACGGGATCGAAGCTGCGGAAATCATAAAAGCAAAATACCGTATCCCGATCATCTATCTGACTGCGTACAGCGATGACAATTTCCTCGCCCGGGCAAAGATAACCGAGCCCTTCGGGTATATCCTCAAACCATTCCGGGAGCTGGAACTCAAGACAAACATCGAGATGGCGCTGTATAAGCATTCCATGGAAAATGCCCTGAGAGTGAGCGAGGAGACAACCCGCGTTCTCCTGAATGCGATAGACGATATCCTGTTCCTTGTGGATATCGGCGGGCGTTTCCAGGCCGTGAATGCCGCCCTTGCGAACCATGCGGGAAAGAACGTGAAGGAACTGATAGGTTCGAATGTCTCGGAGCTTGTCAGCCAGGGGATCATCTCCCCGAAGATGGCCGGGTGGAATATCAGCCCGATCCGGGTAACGCCTCTCTGTTTTGAAGAAAATTTCAACGGGAAGTGGTTTGAAGTCACCCTCTACCCGGTCCGGAATCCTCACGACGACGTTGTGCTCTATGCGGTATACATCCGGAACATCACCCTGAGTAAAAAGATGGAGGAGCAGTCCCGCCAGAATGAAGAATATTTCCGGTCACTGGTTGAGGATGCCTCGGATATCATTGCCATCCTCAACAAGGACGGATCGCTCCGGTACGAGAGCCCGTCCATCAACCGCTCTCTCGGGTACCCCGGCGAACATCTTATCGGAAAGCCGATTTCAATGATACTCGACGAAGAAGAGTTGCCCAAACTCCAGAATATCTTCCTTGAGATTCTGAACAATCCCGGGATCGTGAAACCCTTCCACATGCGCGTGAAAAATGCCGAGGGGGAACTCTTCACCATGGAAGGCATCATCAGCAACCTTTACGGGAATCCCGTGATTGACGGGATTGTTCTCAACGGCTGGATCAAAAACCATCGGACGGTATAGTGTTCAGTGCAGCTCTTTTGCATTCCCCCTTTCCCGATCACTCTCATGATCTCTTCTGTGGGAGTGTCTTTCGGCTGTTTTGATTCCGGTGATGCGATGGAATGTGTGTTGACTTCCCGTCATTTTTATGGGAAAAATGGATAGGGGATGGAACTTGTTTTACCATTTCATGGCTGGCACACAAACCAGCACGACTGCTATAAAACTGCTGTAAAAAAAGAAAAAATTACTTTTTGCCGCCCTTTGCCGGGGCTGCGCCTTTCTTCTCGTCAGCCTTTGCAGGTGCGGCATCCTTGCCACCCTTGGCCGGTGCTGCTGCCTTTGCATCCTTGCCGCCCTTTGCTGCAGGTGCTGCACCCTTTGCGGGTTCGGCTGCTGCGGCTGCCTCTTCGGTTGCGACCGGTGCTGCAACAACCTTCTCGCCAACGAGCTTGGGTGCTGCAATGATCCTGCCGCTGACCTTGATCTCGCTCACCTTCAGGTGCGAGGGAGTCGGGAGCTTGTGGCCGCTGTGCCGGAGTGCATCCTTGATCTTCTCAAGGTACTGGGGCGTGGAGTAGACCGTCATGAGCTTCTGGCCCGGCTCGACCCGTGCGGCAGTGCCGACAGCCTTGCCGAATGCAAGGCGCATCCCTTCCGAGACACGGTCCGCACCGGCGCCGGTTGCCTGCTTGTTTTCGCGCAGGACGTGGTGGGGGAAGACGCGTACCTTGAAGTGGAAGTTGGACCTGCCGACATCCTTCATCAGCCGGCGGTTTGCGGTGATGCGGGCAGCCTCAAGGGCAGAGTGCCGGATCTGGCATGCTTCTTCGACAATAAGGTCAACTTCGGTGGGGAATTCCTGTGAGAGGTTGCCCATCTCGAACTGCACGATCTTGCTTCCGGGAACACCGCCCATATATTTACGTCTGGTATAGGCTTTCTTGGAAATGTTCCTGTACATCTTTGCCGGTTTTCTAACCATCGCGTCCTACTCCTGTGAAATATTGCTAAAAGCGGGCAATAATATCGGGAACTTATCTGATATCAATGCCGGTACGCTTCACAAACTGCTTGTATAAAATGGATATGAGGCATATTAAACCTTACTGGATAGAGCAGTTCTGGTTTATAAGATCGAGAACATCGCGCCGGACCTGCGCGAACTCTACGCTTGTCCGGTCCCGGGGCCGGGGCAGCGGCACCGGGAAGATCTTGCAGATCCTGCCCGGGCGGGGCGTCATGACAATGATCCGGTCCGACAGATAGACCGCTTCATCCACGCTGTGCGTGATGAAGACGATCATCTTTTTTGTCTTCTCCCAGATCTGGAGCAGCTCCTGCTGGAGCTTGTTCCGGGTCTGGGCATCGAGGGCTCCGAACGGCTCGTCCATGAGGAGCAGGACCGGGTCGAGCGTGAGCGCCCGGGCAACGGCCACCCGCTGGCGCATCCCTCCGGAGAGTTCTGACGGGTAACTGTCCCGGAACTGCGCGAGGTTGACGAGATCGAGGTACCATTCGGCAACCATATACCGATCCTCCTTTGACACCCCTCTCATCTCGAGGCCGAATGCGATGTTGTCGATGACCGTTCTCCACGGGAAGAGGGAATATTCCTGGAAGACCATGCCCACCTTCGGGTTCTGGCCCTTTATCTCCTCTCCATCGATGATGATCGACCCATCCTGCGCTTCGTCAAGGCCGGCGATAAGGCGCAGCAGCGTTGTCTTCCCGCAGCCGGATGAGCCGAGGATGCAGATGAATTCCTTGTCCTTCACTTCGAAGTTGAGGTTGTCCAGGACAATAAGCCGGCTCCCGTCCTCCCGCAGGAAGGACTGGTTCAGGTTTCGGATCTCAAGATCGCCCATATCATGCCACCTCCCCGGTCCGCCATTTCAGGAACAGCCGCTCGATGCAAAACCGGAACGCCATATCGAATGCCAGGCCGATAAGCCCGAGTATGATCATGTAGACAACGACACTGTCCATCTGGTGGAGATTATAGTACCACCAGAGTTTCTGGCCAAGGCCGTAGTTCGAGACCCCGAAGAGTTCGGCAGCCACAAGGCACATCCATCCTACGCCGGTGGCGATCCGGATACCGGCAACGATTGATGGCAGAGCTGCCGGGAATGCAATATACCGTATCAGGTCCCGGTCTTTCGTACACCCGAGCATCTTTCCTGCCTCGACAAAGATCCGGGGGACGCCCCGCAGGCCGCTGTACGTGTTGATGATGACCGGGAAGACCGCCCCGACGAAGATGATGAATCCTCCCGAGAATGCAGTCAGGCCAAACCAGATGATGGCGAACGGGATCCATGCGAGCGGGGGGATGGGACGGAGCAGTTCGACAATGGGATCGATGAAGGCATCGAACCGGTGGTACCACCCCATCGCGATCCCCAGCGGAATGCCCACGATGAGCGCCAGGCCGAGCCCGATTGCAAAGTGGATGAGACTTGCCTGGATGTCGAGGAGAATCGTGCCGTGATTGAGTAGGCTTGCAAAGGCTGCGACAACATCCGTCGGGGCGGGAAGAATGAACGGGGAGCGGATGATGAACTGGGCAACAATCTGCCACATGACGAGTGCAAGCACGAGTGCAAACGCGCCAAACAGCCAGCTCGCCCGATTCTCTTTTGCGTTTCTCATGGATCCTGATCCTGTCCCGGGTGGGCTGTCTGACCCTGTGGTATCCCGGGGGTTTGTATATACTAAAGAACGTTAAGGGAAAAAAAGATTGGTTGGATACTCTTATCCCTGTTTGTAGAAGCTCAGATCGAAGAGCTGGTCCTGGGTTAAGGGTTTCTTGAGGTAACCGAGATCGTACTGGATCTTTGCATAGTCAAGCACGGGCGCTACGATGACATTGGGATCCGATGCCCAGTTGCCGTCCCATTCCTTTAAGGAATCCTTGACATCTGCCAGTTTCGCACCGGTCTTGGTTGCATAGATCTGTGCAGCCTCGTCGGGATTCTGCTGGTTGTACAAAACGGCCTTGTCATTTGTCTTGATGATCTGCCGGACAATCTCCGGGTGTTCCCGGATCAGCTTGCCGCTGACAACGAGCACGCAGCAGGTGTGATTGGGATACATCTCACCCGAGTGGGCAACGATCTTTCCGCTTCCCTGGTTGACAACCGTGCTCGGGGACGGGGTGGGCAGGAAGATTGCATCGACCTTGCCGGCAGCCAGTGCGGTGACCGCATCGCCGCCGTTCATTCCCTTGATGATGACATCCTTGTCGGGGGTGATGTTGTTCTTGGTGAGCCAGTTGCGCAGGACGGTGTCCTGGATGGTGCCGGCCTGGAAGGTCGCGACCGTTAAGCCTTTGAGGCTCTGTGGGCCCTTGTAATCGAGATTGTTCCGGACTACGAGATCGGACCCTTGGGTGTTGACACCGGCTATGATCTTTGCATCGAGCCCGGTGGAGACCGCGCTCAGGACCGGTGCTGCGCCAACATAGGCCACATCAATGTCCCCGGCGAGCATGGCCTGCATCTCGGGTGCACCGGTCGGGAAGAGCTTGTCGCTGACATTCTGGACCCCGAGCGGTGCAAGGTCCTGCTGCCACCATCCTTTCTCCATGGCGATGATCTCTGCCATCTGGTGGGTGCTGGGCTGGTACCCGATCCGGAGTTCCTTGACCGGAGCCGGTGTTGCGGACGGGGTTGTTGTACCGGTAGTTGCCGCGGGCTGGGTGCAGCCGGCGGTGAGCAGTATCAGGGCAATGGCGATGAATGCAATTGCTGTCATTCTCATCATTTTCATACCGGGAGTGTTGTTCTGGCAATCATAAAAAAGTGTGCGTTTAAGACAAATTATTTATACATTTATAGAATTTTTTGCCATTTTTATGACAAAAAGGTAATAAACCGGGTATAATTGTCCACAATTTATCCAGAACGATGTACTTGCTGGTGGACAAAACGAAAATTTTTATCCAGAATTAACCCTATTGGGTAACTATTATGGTACAGATCGATCCAATAGACCGGCTCATGCGCGCCGCTCTCATATCGGACGAGGAGTTTGTCAGGGCACTGGATGATCTCCTTCACCGGGATCTCCGGATCAGTATCCGGGAATTGTCGGAGAAGAGCGGGATAGCCCAGAGTTCGCTCTATAAGATCCTCCATGGGAAACGGTCCCCCAATCTATCCACCCTGCGGGGAATTATTCATGCAATCCGGCAGTTCTACCGGACGGGCGAGGGCGAATTCATCGGCCTCATCGTGGCAAGGCCGGTTCTTGAGACCATCGAAGAGAGGACTGCCGATGTGGATTCACGCCATGTAAAAATCCGGGAATACCCGGTCCACACCATGGAAGATGCGATCGTTGCAGCGGTCAGGGCGGAACGCGAAGGCGCTGTAGCAATCGTATGTGCCCCGATTGTGTCGAGCGTGATCGAACAGCTCGTCCATATCCCGGTGGCAACGATCATCCCGAAGGAATCGGTCCAGCGGGCAATCGAACTGGCCGCACGCAAGGCGTGGCTTTAATCATTTCACGACCAATAATTACGCAGGAATCAAGGGGTGAACGGATGCGAACCGATGTAGTGAGAAGGGGGCGCCTGTCCGGTGAACGGACCGGTGATATGATGCATTTTCTGTCCTCCATGCAGGCCGACCGCCATATTGCCGATGCAGACCTGCTCGTGGATATTGCCCATGTCCTGATGCTGGACAAACAGAAGATCATCGAAAAAGAGATCACGGAACAGCTGGTTCCTGCTCTTCTTGAACTGGTTGACAGCGGTATTCCTGAGGAAGTGTTCGACGAACGCTTCGAGGATGTCCACGCAGGGATTGAGGCGCTCATCATCGAAGCTGCCGGTCCCGAAGCCGGTGGCCGGATGCATATGGGCCGGTCCCGCAACGATGAGGTTGCCACCTGCATCCGGATACGCCTGCGCGAAGAACTGCTCGGCTTGATGGAAGAGGTCCTCGCGGTGCGGGAAGTTCTCGTCACCCTTGCAAAAGAGCACACCGGATCCGTCATGCCGGGATTCACCCATCTTCAGTACGCCCAGCCGACAACGCTCGCCCATCACCTCCTGGCCTACGAGCAGGCCTTCTCCCGCGACTTCGACCGGCTGCGGGACACGTACGCCCGCGTCAATCTCTCCCCACTCGGGGCAGCTGCCTTCGCCTCCACCGGCTACCCGATTGACCGGGAATACACGTCATCCCTTCTCGGCTTCGACGGTCTTGTCATCAATACGATGGACGCTGTCGCAACCCGGGATTTTGCACTTGAGTCCCTTGCCGATCTCTCGATCCTCATGACGAACACGAGTCGGCTCGCGGAGGAACTGATCGTCTGGAGCACCTCGTTTGCAAAATTCGTCACCCTTGACGATGCGTTCTGCTCCACATCGTCCATCATGCCCCAGAAGAAGAACCCGGATACCGCGGAGATCCTGCGGGCCAAGACCGGCTCGGTCTTCGGCGCATTCTCTGCAGCCCTCGTGATCGTAAAAGGCCTTCCCCTGAGTTACAACCGCGATCTCCAGGAGCTCACCCCGAATATCTGGCGCGGGATGCAGGACGCCAGGATCTGCCTGCGGCTCCTTGCAGGCATGCTTGCAAGCGCACGGTTCGACACGAAGCGGATGGGCGAGGAGGCCGGAAAAGGGTTCTCGACCGCCACCGAGCTTGCCGATACGCTCGTGCGGTCCTACGAGATCCCGTTCCGGACCGCCCACAACATTGTCGGGAGAGCAGTCCAGAAGGGCGATCTCACGCTTTCGACCCTTGAGGCAGCGGCAAAGGAGGTCGGACCGGGGATCTCCTTGAAGAAAAAAGGGCTCACCCAGAAGGAGATCGATCATGCTCTCGATGTGACGTATTCCGTCTCCATCAGGAACGCACCCGGCGGTCCGTCTCCTGCGGCAACCAGGGCAGCTGTTGCTGTGTGTGGGAGGAGACTGAAAGCGGACTCCGCCCTTACCTGCAAAACACTGGAAAACCTGGGAAAAGCCCGGACCAATCTCATAACCAAAGCCCGGAGGCGGATAGCATAACATCAACATTTGTTTCAGGAGATATCATATACTGCGATTACGGCGGGAAGAAGAGGAACGGCGTTTATATCACCGAGCGGGACGGTATGGCGGTTGTCAAGCTGGATTCCGGCTACAATGTCGGGGTGAGCCCGGCAGCCTGCTCCCTGGTTACCCGGAGCCCTCCGTCAGCGGTAAAGAAAACTGACGTGACCCAGAACAAGAGCCTCCCGAACCTGGCCATCGTCTCGACCGGCGGAACGATCGCGAGCCGGATCGATTACCGGACCGGCTCGGTCACGAGCCAGTTCGATGCCAGCGACATCCTGACCGCGATTCCCGAACTTGCAGAGATCGCCAATTACCGCACCATCCCCCTTGCAACCATCCTCTCCGAGAACATGACTCCTGCGATCTGGCAGGATCTGGCCCGGGCGGTATCTGATGAGATCAAAGGCGGTGCGCAGGGTATCATCGTCACCCACGGTACCGACACCATGGCCTACAGCGCAGCAGCGCTCAGTTTCATGATCGACACCCCCGTCCCCATAGTCTTTGTCGGGTCCCAGCGCTCGGCCGACCGTCCCTCAAGCGACAATGCGATGAACGCGGCCTGCGCTGCGGCAGCAGCAACGAGCGATCTTGGTGAAGTTGCCGTTGTGATGCACGCGACCACGAACGATGACTGCTGCGCCATCCACCGGGGCACCCGGGTGCGCAAGATGCACACCTCCCGGCGCGATGCATTCCGGAGTCTCGGCATGGATCCCATCGGAACGGTTGCCTATCCGTCACGGGAAGTGACACTCGCACCCGGTGCAGTCCGGCGCGGGACGCGAAAACTTGCACTCCGCGACAAGATCGAGCCGCACTGCGCCCTTGTACAATTCTACCCGGGCATGGCACCGGAACTCCTGAAAGCCTACGAAGGTTATGCCGGTCTTGTCATTGCCGGGACCGGTCTCGGGCATACCAGCACGGCGCTCATCCCGCAGCTGAAACACCTTGCCGATTCGGGCACTCTCATTGTTATGACATCGCAGTGTATGCACGGCCGGGTCTGCGACCGGGTGTACGATACCGGGCGCGACCTGCTCGCTGCCGGAGTGATCGAAGGTGGCGACATGCTTCCCGAGGCTGCGCTTGTCAAGCTGATGTGGGTGCTTGCAAACGAGAAGGACAAAAAGAAGGCAGCCGTCCTGATGCAGGAAGATCTCAAAGGGGAATGCACGCGGAGGAGCGCCCATGGATTATAAGGCGCTCGGCCTTGTGGCCGGCATCGAGATCCACCAGCAGCTGGATACGCAGAGGAAACTTTTCTGCAACTGCCCGACAATGCTTCGGGAAGTGCAGGAGCATGACGGGGAATTCTTCCGGTACCTCCGGGCAACGGTCAGCGAGATGGGGGAGATCGACCGGGCTGCAAAGGAAGAGATGAAGAACAACCGGAAATTCCTGTATTACACCTACGACACGACCTGCCTTGTCGAGAACGACGAGGAGCCACCGGCTCCCCTGAACAACGAGGCACTTGATGTCTGCCTCACGATTGCGAAGATGTTCTCGATGATACCGGTCCCGCAGCTGCACATCATGCGCAAGCTTGTCATCGACGGCTCGAACACGAGCGGGTTCCAGAGGACTGCGCTCGTTGCCTTCAACGGCAGACTGCCAAACGGCGGGGAGATCGAGACCATCTGCCTTGAGGAAGAGGCGGCACAGCGGGTAAAAGACGAGGTCTTCAGCCTTGACCGGCTCGGGATCCCGCTCGTCGAGATCACCACCTCGCCCTGTATGCACACTCCCGAAGAGGTGCAGTCGGTTGCAGAATATATCGGCATGGTGCTCCGCTCCACCGGGAAAGTCAAGCGCGGGATCGGGACGATCCGGCAGGATGTCAATATCTCGATTGCCTCGGGCGCCCGGGTCGAGATAAAAGGCGTGCAGGAACTCGATCTCATTGCAGAAGTGGTCCGGCGCGAGGTACAGCGGCAGCAGAACCTTCTTTTTGTCCGCGACGAGCTCCGGGCCCGGGGTGCAACCATTGCCGGTGCAGCCGGACAGGACATCACCGCACTTTTCAAAGAGACCAAATCTGCGGTCCTGAAGAAAGCAAAGAAGATCCATGCCGTAACCATCAAAGGGTTTGCCGGGCTTGTGGGCCGGGAGATCCAGCCCGAGCGCAGGCTCGGGAGCGAGATGTCCGATTATGCCAAGAAGTGCGGGGTCGGGGGCATCTTCCACACGGACGAGCTGCCGGCCTATGGCGTAACTGCTGAAGAAGTTGTCATGCTGCGATCCCATATGAACGCCGGAGATGCAGATTGTGTCATCCTCGTTGCCGGCGCAAACGAGAAGCAGGCTACGTGTGCGATCCTGCAGGTGCTCACCCGGGCTGGCATTGCTCTCTCGGATAAACCGGTTCCGGAAGAGACGAGAAAGATGCTCGAAACCGGAAGCACCGCGTACATGCGGCCGCTGCCGGGCGCAGCCCGCATGTACCCGGAGACGGACGTGCTGCCGGTGCTCATCGGGGACGATCGCTGGTCGGCGGTTACCGTTCCGGAGCTGCTCACGGCAAAGGCTGAGCGTTTCTCCCGCGAGTACGGGATCGAGAAGAATTACGCACTGCAACTGGCAGGATCCGAGAAGCTTCCCCTCTTCGACCGGGCGCAGAAAGAAGGGATCAAGCCGAAGCTTGCCGCCTTCACCCTGCTCTCGACGGTAACCGAGCTGCGACGGGAAGGCGTTGAGGTCCGGCTGGTTTCCGACGATGCGTATCTTGCCATCTGGCACGCGGTTGAATCCGGGAAAGCAGCAAAAGAGGCAGTGCCGGATCTTATCCGGAGCATTGCAGAAGGAAGCACAGTCGAGGCCGCGCTTGCAAAACTCGGGCCTTCCGTTTCCCGGGCCGAACTCGAGACCATTGTCCGGAAGATCATTTCCGACCGGTCGGACTTTGTTGCCGAGAAAGGAAAAGCCGCTCTCGGCCCCCTCATGGGCGTTGTCATGGCCGAAGTGCGGGGATCGGTTGATGGCAAAGTGGTCAGCGAGATCCTAAGAAAAGAGATTGAATCCGCAGCTGCCGGAAAAAAACCATAACCGCGATCCGATCCCCCGGCCGGTTCGGGACCGGGCAGCGCGAACATTTATGAGTGGGGCAGCAGAATTACATAAGGAGTTTAATTATGGGTAAAACAGGTACAACCCTCTGGGCACAGGTTAAAGGCGTGAAAGGACAGATCCGGCTCGTGCCGAAGAAAGAAGGCGAAGGAAAGACTCCGGGCCCGAACCAGCGGTTCAAGGCAGGCGCGAACGTCAAGCAGGTCGACCAGATGGCAGAAGCCATGGGCGGACAGCGCGGTGGCGGACGGCGTGGCGGCAGGCGCGGCGGCGACCGGTCCGGTGGATCCGGCATGAACGAGTCAACGGCAAACCCGATGATCCGCCGGCGCATGAAGCGGGCAAAAGTCTCTGCTCTCGGTGCAAAGGCAAAGTCCTCCCGGTAATTCCATAATCAAGTACAGCCTGTGACGGGTTAAGGGGTTCACCCGCCCCCCACTGGTTTTTCGCACAACCATGTGCAGTTTTTTCGTGATTGCTGATATTGTATCATAACTATATTTTATTTCAAACAACCATGGTGAGTATGGATCTTCCAACTGCAGTAAAGAACTACCAGTTCGGCGAGCGGGCCAAGTCCGGACTGATCATGGCCTCCCAGCTGAGTATAGCCCTGACCGGCTTTGCCAAGGAGGAGCGCCCTGGCGGGAGACGGATGCTTCTCCTGATGATGGAATCGGTCAGGACCGAGCTCCAGTTCGCGCTCCGGGATACCGGGCACCAGGAGTTCCAGAAAGCGATAAACTCCCTCAACAGCGCCATCTCTCTTGTCGAGGCCGACAAGCCTGAGGCGGCCTCGGAAAAAATTGCTGCAGCCATCAGTGCATCCACTACCCCTGCACAGGAAGCCTGGCAGGTACTCACGGAACATGGACTCCTCTGATTTCTCCGGCTTCCTCTCCAGCCGTACTTCGGTCCGAGAGTACGGGGACGAGCCGCTGACCAAGGAAGAGACCGACTTTATCCTGTCCTGCGCAAGCACTGCGCCGAGCGCCGGCAACCTGGAAGCCTGGGATGTTGTCGTTGTCACGGACGAGGAGAGCCGGCTTGCGCTTGCTGAGGCGGCGTTCGGCCAGGTGCACCTGGAACGATCTGCAACCGTCTTTGTGGTCTGTGCCAACTATGTCCGCTCGATGTCGCGCTATGGCGAGCGGGGAATTCTCTATGCAGTGGAGGACGCGACGATCGCCTGCACGTACATGATGCTTGCCGCCCATGCACGAAAGATTCACACGTGCTGGACCGGGGCATTTGACGAGGACGAGGTCCGGGAGATCCTCGGCCTTCCGCAGCACGTCCGCCCGATTGCACTGCTTGCAGCGGGAAAGGGCGATGTAAAGACCAGCCTGACGGAACGGATGCCGACAGGAGAACATGTGCACCGCGAAGAGTGGTGAGGAGACAATTATGCCGGATTATACCGTTACACTGGAATCGGCCTGGCTCATCAAGGATGTCAAATCCTTGGATGACGCCATCGGGATCGCCATCAGCGAGGCAGGCAAACGCCTGAACCCGGCTGCAAAATACGTTGAAGTGGAAGCGGGCATGCTTGCCTGCCCCTATTGCGAGAAGGAACTCTCCAGCGCCATTGTCGTTGCCGACACCGCTCTTGTGGGTCTCGTTCTCGAGATGAAAGTCTTCCGGGGAGAATCGGCCGAACATGCAGGCCGGATTGCAAAATCCGTTATCGGGAAAGCGCTGCGGGACATCCCCTTGAAAATACTGGATGTGCAGGAACAGGTATGAGCATGATCCATGTTGTCGGGCATACGGCCATCGACCATATCTCCAAGGTTGCGCACCTGCCCGAGAAGAACTGCTCGACCCACATCACGGACCGGCAGATCTATTACGGCGGCGGGGCTGCAAACATTGCCGCGGGCATAGCAACCCTTGGCGGGAATACCACGCTTCACTCCTGCGTTGGCGGGGATTTTTATGGCAGCGACTACGATGCCTGGATGAAGAAGCTGGGCGTCTCCCAGCAGTTCTTTGTCGTCCCCGAAGCCCACACCCCCACGGCGTTCATGTTCACGGACGAAGCCGGGGCCCAGATGACGTTCTTTGAATGGGGCGCTTCGAAGGCATTTGCAACGGCCGAGCCCCCGGCCCTTCCCTTTGTCCACATGGCAACGGCAGACCCGGAGTTCAACTGCCGGGTTGCGGAGAAGAGCGAGTTTGCCTCGTTCGACCCGGGCCAGGATGTCTTCTGGTACACAAAAGAGCAGCTCGAGACCCTCCTCGACAACATTGACATCCTCTTTGCCAACCAGCACGAGATCGAGCACATGTGCCGGACGCTTGGCACATCCCGCGATTCGATTGTGTCGAGAGTGAAGATGGCGATCTTCACGATGAGCGGGGACGGGAGCACCCTGTATACCGGAGGAAAAGAGCATTTCATTCCGGTTGTCCCGGTAATGCTTGCCGACCCGACAGGAGCCGGCGACTCGTACCGTGCGGGCTTTCTCACGGCTTATGTCAACGGCTACTCCCCGCTCACCAGCTGCAAGATCGGGACCGTGACTGCATCGTTCGTGGTCGAACATGTCGGATGCCAGACCCACTTGCCGACCTGGGAGCAGATGACCGGGCGGTACCGCCAGCATTTTGGCGAGCTGGCAAGACCTTAGGAGGAGACGACAGATGAGCTGGGCATCACTCACATCCGGGGGAAAAGATTCGATCCTTTCCTGCCAGAAAGCACTGGACTCGGGAAAGGACGTGCGGTACCTGGTGACTGCCCGGCCAAAGAATCCCGATTCCTACATGTTCCACTCGGCAAACCTCGATGCGGTACCCGTCATCGCCCGCGTTGCCGGTATGGAGTACGTGGAGATCGCAACCCACGGGCGAAAAGAAGAGGAACTCGCCGACCTTGAAGCAGGCCTTGCAGCGCTCGATATCGAGGGAGTGATCGCAGGCGCGGTCGCTTCCGTGTACCAGGCCGAACGGGTCAAAACCATCTGCAACCGGCTGGGTCTTAGGCTCTTCACCCCCCTCTGGCACATGGGTACCGTCTCCCTTGTCCGGGAGGTTGCCGACCGGCTCGATGCCCGGATCGTCGTCACCGCCGCCGAAGGTCTTGATGAAAGTTACCTTGGCGCCCGGTTCGATGCTGCCCTCATCGCCCGTCTGGAAAAAGTGGCAGCATCCTACCGGATCAATATTGCCGGCGAGGGTGGCGAATACGAGAGCCTCACGCTCAATGCACCCTTCTATTCCCGGCCGGTAACGTATACAACCTCGGAAGTCCGGTCAGCGGTTGGCCGGCACGAACTCGTTCTCGGAGGATTTGCCTGATGGCGCAGGGAAGCGATGTCAAGCTGGGCCAGCTCACCAAGTACATCTTCACGGCCCCCTCGTGGCAGCGTTCTCTCTTCATCATCGTGCTTTTAGGCCTGTTCATCGATGCCGCGAGCGCCCGGGCCTGGGTATATCTCCCGTTCTCCGGAACCCTTGCGTTCACGCTGCCGGCGGTTGCAGCCCTTGTCCTGACCAAACCCATAATCGAGCTTGGCGGGAAGACCATGACCTGGAACCGGTCCGCGCTTCTTGCCCTCTCCTGCACGATCTTTGCGGTGATCATAACCCTTGGCTCTCTCCTCTTCTCCGTCCGGTACCTCCCGCTCTTCTATGCGATATCGCTCGGGTTCATCTTCGGCCTTCGCCTGTTTGTCCTGGTCGCGATCTCCGATTACCGCCTTCCCCGGATGATCCTGCCGGCGTTCACCCAGAGCGGCCCAGGGATCCTGGCCGGGATGCTCATGTTCTCGACAACGTTCGGCTTTGTGGCGTTCGGGATCTTTGCTCTCCTCCTCCAGCTGGTCTTCGGTCTCGGGTTTGCAATCCTTGTCTGGATGATCGAGCGGCCCCTGCAGCGGGCGTTCAAAATACGGGGACTTGCGTTTGTCAATGCGTTCATAGCCCACATGACCGACGGGTCCAAGGGAATGGAGGACTTCTTCCGCGAGATAGGCGAGGAGATCTTTGTTCCCCAGGTGAGTTTCTTCTTCAAAAGACAGGACAAGTTGCCGGTCATCTTCACGGTCCCGAACCTCCACCCGGGGCCGATGGGCGAGATCGGCGGCGGCAACCTCCCCAAGGTCCTGCACGACAGCTTTGAAGACGAGACGCTCGTTGCCCACGGCTGCGCAACGCACGACTTCAACCTGGTCTCGGAGAGTGAGATAAAAAAAGTGATCGATGCGCTGCAGAAGTCACGGAACGATGTAGTGTACTCATCCGGTGCCGGAAGATCCGGCCGCATCTCGGTCGGGACCGTCCAGGTGCTCTACCAGCGCTTTGGCGATTCGGTTCTTGTCGTGACCACCCGCTCCCCCCACCGGACCGAAGACCTGGACTTCTCGATCGGGATGACCATCATGGCCGAAGGCCACCGCTGGTTCCCCCACGTGGCGATTGTCGATGGCCACAACTGCATGACGGATCTCTCATCGCCGGTGCTCCTTGCAACCCTGACTGCCACCGAGTACCAGCGGGCCTGCCTGGACGGGATGAACGCCTGCCTCTCGGCCCCGCTCCACCCGTTCAGGATCGGGGTAGCGCATCACACTGTCCCGTACGGCCGCGATGAGGGATTCGGCGATCTCGGGATCCAGACCCTGGTGACCGAAGTCGACGGCCAGAAGACCGCGTACATCCTCATCGACGGGAACAATATGGCAGCCGGTGTCCGGGAGATCCTTCTTGAAGAGATCCTGACCATTGTCGATCACGCCGAAGTGATGACAACCGATTCGCATGTCGTCAACACCATCACCGGCAAGAACCCCGTGGGAATGCACGTCGGGGTCAAGGAGTTCCTGCCCCACGTCATGCAGAGCGTGCGGGAAGCCATCGATGACCTGGCACCGGCAGAAGCCGGGGCAGCAACCGCCCAGTGCGAACACATCGTGGTCTTCGGGTCCAACCGGATCGCCCAGCTGGCAAGCACCGTGAACGCCATGCTCGTCTTTGTTGCCCCGCTCTCGCTTGCAATGATCCTGCTTGCGTTCCTCCTCTCCATCCTGGCATATGCCATGATGGCGTAAGCTCCGATATCGAGCCGCAATTTTTTTTAAATTTCTGCCACGGAACCGTTTTTTTTAACCCCATCTTGTCAGGCCCTCGACCCTGGAAGCCGGTACAGGGAGAAAAATTACCGGACAACCGGCGATGCCTGTGCATCGAACGGGTTGGTCCGCATGGCAAGCGAGAAGAGGTACGGGTAATTATGTTTGAGGTATTTCATATACGCGAGCCATTCCGTGCAGAGCATGCCATAGACCCGGTTGATGTCCCCGGAGAGATGGGCATAATCCGTTTCGGGAAGCCCGGTCAGGGTCTCCCGGGCCAGCAGTTCCTCGGTCAGGTGAAAGAGTGCCTGGAGGAGTGGGGTGAAACGATCGTGCTCTATGAGCTGGGGATTTTCAAGAAGGGAGAGCATGAAACCCTTATGATGTGCAAGAAATGCATGCAGTTCTTCCAGAGGAACTTCTCTGCTGTCAAGGCTGCAGACATGTTTGTCCAGTGCTTTGTAGGCCCGGGAAAAATCGGTATCTGACCAGGCAGAAGAGACGAGGAGTGCGGACCGGATCTCCTGGATAGAAGGATCACGGGCACTGAATTTTCTGAGGAGTTTCGATCCCACTTCCGAGAAGAAAACGCCGATGATCATGTTCAGTTTTTCAAGACGAACCTTTCGTTCGCGCTCATCGATCATGTTCTCAATGGTATTTGCCACCACGCCGACAAAACACCCAACGCCCGTGATGATGATTGCGATCACGAGAAGCTTGCCGGCAGGAGTTATGGGGTGAATGTCCCCGTACCCCACGGTTGCGATCGTCACGATGAGGAAGTAGAATGCATCGAGGGGTGGGAAGTTCTCGGTCACCATCAGGCCGATCATCCCACACGTGAGAATAATGGCAAGAATCGTGAGATAGACCCGCAACCGGAAGGTCAGCGTAAAAGCCATGCCTTCTCTTTTTGTACAGGTTTATTTAAACCAATTCGTTTGGGCAGTCCGGGCCTGCAGTGATCCATGGCCCGATAAAAACCGATAATCTTTTTGTCGTTCCGTCTGCATACGAACGATAATCATTCGTCCGGGAAGAGCAGAGCAAAGGATTTTTGTATCCGGCAGCCAAGGCTTTGCAGTCATACCGGAGCTATCCTATGCAATCCCTTACCGAGGAATATGTCCGCTCGCTCTTTCTGCACCTTGAACAGGGCAGATCAGATCTTTTTTTCCTGCATGTGGCAGAGCATGTGACCTGGACCGTGATGGGAACCCACCCGCTTGCAGGAACGTACCATGACCGGGAGACGTTCATTGCCGGCACGTTCCGGCGACTGAACCGGGTCCTCCGGGAAGGCGTTCTCCTGCGGGTCACCGGCATCCTTGTCTCGGGGGACACCGCTGCAGTCGAACTGGAAGCTCTCTCAACGGCACTGAATGGAAAACCGTTCAGCAACCGGTACTGCTGGATCTGCCGGTTCGAATCGGGAACGATCATGGAAGTCAGGGCCTATCTCGACTCGGCGCTCGTGAAGCAGCTGCTTGACGAGAACGAACCAAGTGTAGCAGAGTAAAACCCGGGTGCAGTTCGTTCATCCGAACCGGCGATTTTTTTATTTACCCTGATTGGATAGCCGGTTATCCTGTCGGTATACGTGATGCAGCTCTGAATAAACAAGAAAACCTGTAAAAAGAGATGTAACCCGATTTGTACCGGTTACCCGAATACCCCCGACCAGATTCGAACTGGTGTCGCCGGATCCAAAGTCCTGCATGATTGACCGCTACACTACGGGGGTAAATGATCTTCTGGATAGATTGCATCCCGCAAATTTCCGGAAAGGAAAATTTGCTTTATCCTGTTTGGTTTTTAAGATATTAAAATCAGCATCCGGATGAAAAATCGGTGTTTCTGCAGGGGGGTCCCCATTCTCCGCTGGGTTTTTTTGTGCCCCTCCCAAAAAAATGACCCTCATATCCGCGTTCCGGCAGCGTTTCTCATGCCGGACAGGCAAACGTGGGTGGCAAAAACCGCATCGGTCCAAAGACCGTTAAGGGGCATCAGGCGAGGTGCATTTCAGCCGTATTTTGGCAATCAGGGCGATTTAATGACGTATTCTCCACGCGAACAGAAACCGGCGGTTTTCATGCGTTTTCCGGCAGGGCTCCGGATCCGGAACCGTGAATCCGGGCCCGTACAAGGCGTAATTTCCCCCGGCCCTGCCGGGGCTTTTCGATGCCCGCGAGATCCCAAAAAAGAATTGTTTCCTGTCAGAGCAGTTTTGTCTCTTCGGTTGGTTTTGGCACCTTCACAACGAGGACACGGAACACCGATGAACTTTCGTTTGTCCACTTATGGGGAATCTTTGCCGGGCTCTCGACAAGCATGTCCTTTCCCACGGTCTGTTTCTCGTCCCCGATCTCGACAACCCCGGTCCCTTCGAGCACATAGAAGAAGACATCGACCGGCGTTATGTGTTTTTTGAGCGCTTCGCCGGGCTGGAGCGTGATCATGACCGCCATGGCGTGCGGGGTATCGTAGATCTTCCGGGCATCCACATGATGGGGGTTCGGCCCTGAAACTACCTTTGCAACATCGACAACCTTCATCGCATCTCACCCTGTATACCGTTGATATACCCCCGCGTGGATTTGAGTATTTCCCCTGAGATACTAAAAAGCCCCGAAATGTATGTCCGGTCTTTCTGCAGTCCCGGCCCATGGTCACGCCAACGGCTGCGGGCTAGTGTCTCCAGATCTCAACCATCGACTGGCTGCCATGGTACCCGATGAACTCCCCGAGACCGGAAAGTCCCGTTTTTCTCTTTCTCGGCGCGGCATCGACGGGATTGTTGAAGTACAGGAATTTGTCGTCGATTCCGGTCACGACTATCCAGTGGGGGATATCTTCATTGCAAAAGAACAGGGAATTTATCACGATCAATGGCACGTGATTCGAGAAGAGCGATTCGCGGATGGTTGCTGCCGTGATCGTCTTGTGCCTTTCCCGGACGCCGGACTTCCTGCACCGGGCTCTCCGTTCAGAGAATTGTTCCCTGATCCACTGCATCTCCAAATCCGCAGGTGGGGGATCCAGGTTCTCAACAAAATCAAGCCCGCCGGTATTGCTGGTGACCCGTACAGAAAAACCCCGGGATGCCGCGGAGTAGGCCAGGCCAAACCTGCTCGTTCCCGGGACGGCTGCGAGGGTTCCTTCCCGCCAGAGATCGATCTCCAGGTATTTTCCAAGGCGGATATCCCGGCACCAGTACTTCATTGCCATCATCAAAGAAGCCGGACCGCACGTGTAGCCATAATGCTGCCGGAAGAAAGGTACGTCCAGGTGGATCGATGCCCCGTGCGTATCCGGCATATCCAGATCACCGCCCGCCGTACGACCGCACGTGTTTCCAGGCCCGGTGATAGGCTGCGAACCGGTCGTCATCCTCGCGGTAGATCCCCGGATCCTCCCGGATGAAGACCTTCCTGTCTTCTCCCACCGGGCAGACTTTGATACAGAGGCCGCACGGGGAGATATACCGGTTTGCAAGAGCTTCCGATCGTGCGGCGCAGGTCTTCTTCTCGGTCAGGCTCTCCGGGTAATCCCCGCCGTCCAGCGCTTTGACCGGGCAGGAATTCACGCATTGCATGCACCGGGTGCACAGGTCCTTCTCCTTTATCTCTCCCGCCGGTATCTCTGCCGATGTGAAGATGGATGCGAACCGGACCCGGGGCCCGAACTCCGGGGTCAGGAGCATGTTGTTGATCCCGAATGTTCCAAGGCCGGCAAGATATGCTGCATGCCGGTGGGAGAAGAAGGCCACCGGTTTTTCCTTAAGGATGCTGACATTGCCATAGCCATCCCGGGGAATCCAGATGGAGGGAAACCCTGTGCGGGTGAGCGATTCGGCAATGCGGTACCCGTGCATGTCCAGGAGGGAGTTCACGGTCCGGTACAGTTCATGGTAATGGATGGAAGGCGCGGTCTCCACGATCGGCAGGCTGACCGGCAGGCCGATGACGATGACGGTCTTTGTCTCAGGAAAGATCGAGCAGGGCCGGAATTCCTCCGGGACCCAGGGCTCGAACGGGGGGGTATCCCACCGGCCGGCCGGGGCAAAACCAACGAGCGGGATGCCGAGGTCGCGGCACAGGCCGGTGATGTGGGCCCGGATCTCATCACTCATACTGGTACCATGCTGCTCTTCGTCATAAAGGAGATCGGTACCGGATCGCTCTTGTTTCAGAGCATGTGCGGATTTTTCTCCGGTCACCGTATATCCGTCTCTTCCTGCTCCCCGTCAATGGTGCAGACGATCGTCCGCTCCCGCCCGGCATTCACATCGAGTTCGAGCAGGACGATCTGCTGCCAGGTCCCGCACATCAGCTCCCCATTCCCGATGGGAATGGTCAGGGATGGGCCAACGAGAGCGGCTTTCACATGCGAACGGCCGTTGCCATCTCCCCACCGGGTATCGTGGGCATAGGGCAGATCGTCGGGCGCTGCCCGGGAGAGCGAGCGCCGGAGATCGGAGAGGACGCCTGTCTCGTATTCGATGGTCGTGAGGGCGGCCGTGGAGTGGAGAACAAAGAGGTGGACAAGGCCGGTGGTTATCCGGCTTTCTTTGGCAGCTTTTTGGATCTCCCCGGTGATATCGATGATATCCCCTTCCTTTTCTGATCTCACTTTCAGTATCGTGCGGAACATGCATTCACCGTACAACCCGGTTCTTTGTCCGGCACCAAAACCATTTCTCCGGATCCGGTTTTGACGGTATTTCGTTTGCATGAAAATGCTGAAGGCGGGTATCTGCTGCAGATGGATCCCGGCCCCTCCCTGCCCGTTGCCAGCCCGGTACAATCTCCGGCCCGGGGGATGGCGGGCAAACCTGAAAAATTCTGACGATTGCGCCGGAGATTGCCGGATACTGGGGGGGTGTCACATTGCCGGCCAATCCGATTAGCACATTTGCACGGCAATTACGCGCAGGTTCCCGAAATCCCTGAGTGGGTACTATTGCTTCTGCTGTTATCGCGTGAAAAAACAGGAATGGGTATTGGAATACGGGGATATCTCCCGGAACCTGCGCAGGCCCGTCATGAAATTATGAATCCCGTCTCCGGCGCAGGGAAATCTGGCCGGGCGTCTCAAATTCGCAGGAATATTTCGCCTCGCATATTTGCACCGCGAATGCGTGTGTTTATACTATACTTGTGCAAACGATTGCGTATACAATGGGAATCCATTGAAAATCCGGTTTTGGGATACCGGCATGCGAGGATGATTACCATGAACCATATACCCGGCAATCACGGAGTTCCTGTTCTGTCTGAACTTGCAGCCCTGTTCAGGCATCGGTCCCTGGATCGGGCACCGGGGCGGCAGGAATTCCTGCGCAGATCTCCCGAGCGGCATGTGTCTGAATCCTGGGAGTACCGCAATTCAGGGCAAAGCTTCCACTTGGCGGACGGGACCCCCGTCTGCCCGGCCTGCGGGGATTTTCCTGTTATCGAACAGGGGTACGAGCACAATCACCGGCATTATTGCACCCGCTGCGGGGTGATATACTGGCTGTGTTAATCCTGCAAATGCACGTCCCGGCACACATTCCTCCTCCCCAATACGGGCCTTTGGCCTATGTTATAATCCTTTTTTCATTGCAGACGTGAAATGGACCGATTGCCCTGGTAACCGGTACGAACTATTTTGTTCGCGATTGATTTAAAAAAAAAGAATGATTATTCAGTTGTATCCGGCTGGGGTGGCACGGTATCCGGTTCCGCATCCGAACCGTTCTCTGCCTCTGCCGGGAAAAATGCGACCCCGACAACCTTGTCTTTCTCGTCAAGGCGCATGACCCGGACCCCTTTGGTGCCCCGGCCTATGATCCTGAACTCGCTGACCGGGGTCCGGATAACGACACCGGATGCGGTCATCGCGATGATCTCGTCGGTATCGGAGACTGCCCGGGACTCGATGACAACGGCATTGCGTTCGAGCTGCATGTTGCGCACGCCCATCGTGCCCCTGCCGTGGCCCCGGAACTCGTCGAACTCGCTCCGCTTGCCATACCCGACATCCGAGATGGTGAGGAGATGGTCTTTTTCCAGGAGCGTGACCGAGACTATCGTGTCATCACCCTTGAGCTTCATACCCCGCACGCCCTGTGCGTTCCTGCCAACGGTCCTGACGGTCTCTTCATGGAACCGGAGGCTCTGGCCGAAGCGGGTTGTCAGGATCAGTTCATTGTTCCCGTTTGTCAGGATGACATCGACGAGCGCGTCGCTCTCCCGGAGCCTGATCGCATTGGTCCCCGTGGATCTCGGGTAGGAGAAGGCATCCAGCGGGATCTTGATGGCCTGGCCGAGCTTGGTGGCAAAGAGGAGGAACTTGTCCTTCGAGAACTCTTTTACCGGAAGCACGGTCGTGACTATCTCGTCCTTGAGGTTGAGGAGGTTGACGATCGGTTTGCCTTTTGCAACCCGGGAGCTCTCGGGGATCTGGTACACCTTGAGCCAGTAGACTCTTCCGAGGTTGGTGAAACAGAGGAGGTAATCCTTGATGCCGGCCGAAAAGACCGAATCGACAAAGTCCTCTTCCTTGGTGGTCATGCCGGTGATGCCGTGGCCGCCCCGCTTCTGTTTGCGGTAGGTGTCCAGATCCATCCTCTTGATGTAGTTGGCCGTTGTGATGGATACGAGAACGGTCTTGTCCTCGATCAGGTCTTCGTTCGAGAGGTTGCTGGTATCGAGAGCGATCTCCGTCCTGCGGGGATTGCCGAACTTATGGGAGATCTCGCTTGTCTCGCGCCGGATCTCGTCCTTGATGTTGGCCTCGCTTGAGAGGAGCGTGGTGAGCCGGGAGATCTCTGCCTCAAGGCCCGCCTTCTCGTCCGTTATCTTCTGCTGCTCAAGAGCCGCGAGACGGCGGAGCTGCATCTGGAGGATGGCATTTGCCTGGGGCTCGTCGAGCCCGAATCCCGCAATCAGGGCGCTCCTTGCATTGTCGACCGTATCCGAGGCGCGGATGGCAGCAATGATAGCATCGATCTTCGAGAGGGCGATGAGGAGCCCGTTCAAGATATGGACTTTGTCCTCCGCCTTCTTGAGATCGAACTCGGACCTGCGCCGGATCACTTCTATCCGGTGGTGGACGAAGTTCTCAAGGAGGTTGTGCAGGTTGAGGATCCGGGGCTGGCCGTCGACAATGGCAAGATTGGAGGCCGAGAAACTGGACTCAAGGGCGGTATTCTTGTACAGGTTGTTGAGGATGACCGGGGCCATCGTGCCCTTCTTCAGTTCGAAGACAACCCGGATCCCGTCCTTGTCGGATTCATCGCGGAGGTCGGTGATGCCTTCGATCTTCTTGTCCTTGACCATCTCGGCGATCGCGGTGATCCACATGGCCTTGTTGACCTGGTATGGGAGTTCCGAAACGATAATCCGGTCGCCCCGGTTGCCGCCTTCGGACTCCTCGATATTGGCAACGCCCCGGACAATCACCCGTCCCTGGCCGGTTGCGTAAATATTTCTGACACCCTCCACGCCCATGAGGATCCCGCCCGTGGGGAAATCGGGGCCGGGCATGATGCGGAGCAGGTCGTCGACCGGAATTTCCGGGTTCGTGAGATAGGCGTCGACTGCAGCACAGACTTCCCGCAGGTTGTGGGGCGGCATCTTTGTGGCCATACCGACCGCGATACCGTCGGTACCGTTCACGAGCAGGTTGGGGATCTTGGCCGGAAGCACGGTGGGCTCTTCGAGCGACTCATCGTAGTTCGGCTGAAACAAAACGGTGTCCTTGTCGAGATCTTCGAGAAGGGCTTCGGCATACTTGTCGAGCCGGACTTCGGTATACCTGCTCGCCGCAGCAGAATCCCCGTCGATGGAACCGAAGTTCCCCTGACCTTCCACCAGCATGTGGCGGTACGAGAAGGGTTGCGCCATCTTGACGATCGTATCGTAGATGGAGGAGTCCCCGTGGGGATGGAACTTACCCATCACTTCACCGACAACCCTCGCGCTCTTCTTGGTGGGCTTGTCGGAGGTGTTCCCCATCTCCCACATGGCAAAGAGCGAGCGGCGGTGAACGGGCTTGAGCCCGTCGCGGACATCGGGGATTGCACGCTGGATGATGACCGACATCGCGTAGTTGATGAACGAGGTCTTCATCTCCTGCTCGATGCTGATAGGCTCGACCCGGTGGGTTACCGGGCTTCCTGCCGGGGGATCGTTCTCAGATGTCAAGGTTCGTCACCTCCTTTGCATGGCGTATGATGAAATTTTTCCGAATCTCTACATCCTTTCCCATCAGGGTCTTGAAGATCTCGTTGGCCTCGTAGGCATCCTCGATGTTCACCTGCCGGAAGATACGGTTCTCGGGGTCCATTGTCGTGTCCCAGAGCTGCTGGGCGTTCATCTCACCAAGACCCTTGTACCGCTGGACGGAGACACCTTTCTCGCCCATCTCTGCTGAAACTCTCTGCATCTCCTCCTCCTTGTACACGTACTTCTCTTCCTTTCCTTTCCAGACGCGGAAGAGGGGGGGCTGGGCGATATAGACGTACCCAAGCTCGATGAGTTTGGGCATGTACCGGTAGAAGAATGTTAAAAGGAGCGTCCGGATATGGGCGCCGTCCACATCGGCATCGGTCATGATCACGATGTGGTGGTAACGGGCCCGCTCGGCATCGAACTTCTCCCCGACACCCGTGCCGATCGCTGAGAGGAGCGTCTGGATCTCGGCGTTCTTTAAGATCTGGTGCTCGCCGGCTTTCTCTACGTTGAGGATCTTTCCCCTGAGGGGAAGGATGGCCTGGAACTTCCGGTCCCGTCCGCCTTTTGCCGAACCCCCTGCAGAGTCCCCTTCCACGATATAGATCTCGGACTTGGCCGGGTCGCGCTCGGAACAGTCCGCGAGTTTTCCCGGAAGGCCGCCGCTTTCGAGCGTGCTCTTGCGCCGGGCAAGGTCCCGGGCGTTCCGGGCTGCCTCGCGGGCTTTTGCTGCCGAGAGCGCTTTTTCGATGATGGTCTTGAGAACGTTCGGGTTCTCGTCGAAATACTCGCTGAGCGCTGCGTACACGAGCGAATCGACAACCCCTTTGACGCTGCTGTTCCCAAGCCGCATCTTGGTCTGGCCCTCGAACTGGGGATTGGCCATCTTGACGGAGATGACCGAGGTGAGGCCTTCGCGGACATCCTCGCCCCGCAGCGTGATGGTGGCATTCTCCTTGATGATCCCGTTCTTCTTTGCAACCGTGTTGATGGTCCGGGTGATAGCGCTCCGGAACCCTTCGAGATGGGTGCCGCCTTCCCGGGTATTGACCGAGTTCACATAACTGTAGATCTTCTCGTCGTACGCAGTGGTGTACTGCATTGCCACTTCGAGTTCGAGCTTGTTCTCCAGGTCCTTCTTGGTTATGTCGATCGGTACCGGGTGAAGGCACTCGGCGCCCTCGTTCAAGTACTTGACGAACTCGGTGAGGCCGCCGGCATAACAGTAGGTTGCGGTATCCCCGGTCCGTTCATCGGTGATGATGATCGTGAGGCCGGCATTCAGGAACGCCAGTTCCCGCAGGCGGTGGGAGAGGATATCGTAGTCGAAGGTGGTGGTCTCGAAGATGGTGGCATCCGGGACAAAGTGGGTTAAGGTGCCGGTCATCTTCTTGCCGAACTGCTCAAGGAAGACGCGCCGGTTCTCCTCGTCGCTCCTGCCGGGATCGATGATGTACGCGGAGGTGAGGGCCATCTGGCCCGGGGCGGGGGCTTCTGCCGGCCCCTCCGGGGGGGTGAACTGGGCCGACTCGCCGTACCACCGCTTGTACCGTGCGATCAGTTCTGCAAGCGACTCCTCGCGGGTCGTGAGCGCCGAGGTCACTTTGCCCTGGGCAAAGCGCATCTCGTAGATATTCCCGTCGCGGTAAACCCGGACCGAGAGCCAGTTGGAAAGAGCATTGACAACCGAGACCCCGACCCCGTGGAGACCGCCCGACACCTGGTAGGTGGACTTGTCGAATTTTCCCCCGGCATGGAGGACGGTCAGCACGACTTCGAGAGCGCTCTTGCCGTTCTTCTCCATCCGGTCGACCGGGATACCACGCCCGTTGTCTTCAACGGATAAGGAACCGTCGCGGTTGATGACAACGGCAATCCGGGAGCAGACTCCGGCCAGCGCTTCGTCAATGGAATTGTCCACTACTTCGTAGACAAGGTGGTGCAGTCCGCGGGTATCGGTGCTGCCGATATACATGGCGGGACGTTCCCGGACCGGAGTGAGACCTTCCAGTACGGTGATATGAGACGCATCGTACGTATCAGTCAATGAAAACAACCCCTAAAAAAATACAGGAATAATACCCTGTGGTAATCACAATACCTATTGGTTTTCTCAAACATTAAAGGTGATCCTGCCGGTTTTTCAGGCGGGCAGAAACCCTTGCCGCGATCGATCCGGAACCTAGCCGGAAGGCTGGATCCTGTACATGCCCGGAGGAACAAGAATCCCGAACCGGAGATGGCCCGGATCGCCGGTTTCCTGGATCGAAATAGTGGTGATGTCGAGGACTTCCCGGATAAAGAAGAGGCTGTGGCTCTTGTCGATAGCGTTCTCCCAGGAAAAGACTTTCTCTTTCTGGTTATCCGGAATCCCGGTCCCGGCCCTTTCAAGCGTAAAGAGCAGCCCGCCAGCAGATTCCACATGGGTTATCGTTATCTCCGCATTGATGCTGCCATGGAGATAGAGATATTCCATGAGGTGCGTGAGCCCTTTTTCCAGCAGGGTGTCGCTTAAAATTCCGATCGTTTTGATATTCGTTGCCCGGACGATGGTAATCGGCGGGAGGTGCGAAAGAGCGAGCAGGAGAACCTCGTTGAAGTTCTGCCACACCGGTTCCTCTGCCCCCATGTCCCGGTAATTCTCGGCAAACTTTATGTGGCGCTGTATCTCGGTGAGCGTGGCAGTGAGTTTCTCGATTATCGTTGCCTCTTCAGGATGTTTTGCGATCTGCCGGAGCACTTCCAGGTATGCCCGGACTATGAAGACCTGGCTCTGGATCTCGTTTCGTGTGAACAGGTTGATCAGGTTGAGTTTTTTGTGGGCCTGGAGAAGTGCACGTTCGTATTGTTTGCGATCCTGGATATCGTGGGCAACAATTACTCCATAATCCACATCATCGAACGTGACAACGCGGATCGAGAGTTCGACCGGAATCGTCTGTCCCTGGGCCGATACAAGGGAGGTCTCTGCCCTCTCCTGGTTCCGGGAAAGAACGGCCCTGTCCAGGATCTGCCGGAACCTTTCCCGCTCTTGTTGGAGAATGATATTCTCCACCGGGCTTGCGAGGAGTGTTTCTTTGTCATAGCCCAGAATGGTGCTGCAGGCCCGGTTTGCGTCAACGGCAGGCTTGTCCGCTGTATGGATGACAAGGATGATATCGTTGGTTTCATCGAGAAGGGCCCGGAAGCGTTCCAGCTCCGAGAGGCGCTGCTGGAGGAGCGGATAATAACTTTTATGAATGGAGGACTCGCCCATCCCGATTAAGCGTTCCCGCACTTCGTCCCAGTCATCGGTTTTTTCAGAGGGCCGATGCATAGATATCTTCGATCTCCTGCTGGATGGGGCGCCGGGGGTTGGTGGCCATGCAGACATCGCGGAGTGCATTTTCTGCAAGCATCGGGATATCCCCGCTTCTCACGCCGATCGACCCGAGCGTGTCGGATACCCCGAGGGATTTGCGGAACTCCCTGATCCGTCCGGGAAGATCCTGCGGTTCCGATCGTGTTTTATCTCCGCCCATACCGGCATTCATCACTTCGTTTATCGTGTCGTACCTCTCCCGGGCCGACAGGTAATTGTACCGGATAACCTCGTTCAGGAGCAGGGCATTGCACAGGCCGTGGGGAAGGTCGAGCGATCCCCCGAGTGCATGGGCCATGGCATGGACCGCCCCGAGACTTGCATTGGAGAAGGCGAGGCCGGCATGCAGGCTCGCAAGCATGGTCTCGCCCCGGTACGCGATCTCGCCCGGCTCTGCAACCGCCCCCGGGAGGTATCTTGTGATGAGCCGGACCGCTTCAAGGGCATGGAGATCGGTGACCGGAGAGCTCGCGTTCGACACGTACGCTTCGATTGCATGGGTCAGGACATCGAGGCCCGTATGGGCGGTCAGGTCCGGGGATTTCGTGAGCAGCGTCTCGGGGTCGATGAGTGCTATGTCCGGTACAAGCGTCTTGCTCACAATTGCCATCTTGACATTCCGTGACGTGTCCGTGATGATGGCAAACTGGGAGACGTCGGCGCTCGAACCGGCGGTTGTCGGGATGCAGATGAGGGGCGGGCTGGGGATGCTCACCCGGTCGATGCCCTCGAATTCGGTGATGTGATGGTGGTTGGAGGAGACAATTCCTATTCCCTTTGCGCAATCGATCACCGATCCTCCCCCAACGGCGATGAGTGCACTGCACCCGCCCTCCTGGAAGACGCCGGCGCCGGTCATGACATTCTCCGACCGGGGATTGGGAACAACGTCCGCGAACTGTTCGTACGAAATGCCGGAATCCTCAAGGCTCTTTGTCACTTCGTCGACAAGCCCGGTCTTCAGAATGCCAGGATCGGTAACAAGGAGCACTTTTTTTGCCCGGAAATTGTTGGCATATCTCCCGGCCAGGTGCCGGGCACCGGTACCGAATATGAACTCAGGTGCGACAAATTTCCTCAGCTCAAAGGTTCTCATGATACCTCTGCCATCTCCTGTATGCCGGTAAGTATTACCGGTATTTTTTTCTGGACTGATTGCAACTTGTCCTGCCTTCTTATAAATATACCGCCCAGTAGGGATCAGGCAAAATCGCCGACAGCAGCGTCCGGTATGCCCAGCTCCCGGTCGATTGCGATCATCAGCCGGTTGAGCGTGAATACCACGTCGCGGGCATCCTCGGCATCCATGGTTCCCGGCTGGTGCCAGATCACTTTTTTCCGGAGCAGGGTTGCGAGTTCGTCGATCTCCGTTCCCTTAAACTTTTCCGGCACCACAAGCCCGCTTACGTGATCGCCGGCTCCCGGCCAGGCCTGGGCCGGGGGAAGGGCAAAATGCCTGGCAATCAGGAGGATGCTTGTCACAAATCCATGACCAAACGGGTACGCCATGATTGAGAATTATAAAGAACCACTTAAAAAAGTACCCGGTCAGAACAGGGAATACGAGGTTATCCAGGTTGTAACGGGGATTATGATGATGAAGGCCAGGGCCAGGGCCAAAAATGTCCACTCCGCTCTCTTTAACGGTTTTCTCTCAACAAAGAGGAAACTGTCCTTCCCGTACCCCCGGCAGAGCATGCTCGTGTACACCCGCTCGCCCTGCTCGTACGAGCGGATGAACATGGTCCCTATCGTGTACCCGAGCTGCCTGAGCCGGTACCGGTAAGGGAGATGGCGATCGAACGCATCGAAGCATTTGGTCTTCAACGTCTCGTTGATCTTCCTGAACATGTACCCGAAGACGAAGAGGTAGCGGATCATCATCCCGAGGGCAAGGGCAAATTCCGCCGGGAGTCCCATACGGGCTGCCCCTTCGAGCATGTCGTGCATCTTTGTTGTCGATGACAAGAGGATGATGAACGAGATGCAGACTACGAATTTGACGAGAAGGATGAAGGCAAACTCAATGGATTCGGCATAGATGCAGATCCCAAAAGGGAGCGTCATGACCACGTGGTAATCGGTGTAATACTTGTTCTTGAAGAAGATCTGGAAGAAGATGATGATCCCCCAGAGGGGAACTATCGAGAGGAGACGTTTGAGGTAGACGACCGGCGAAAGACCCGTGCAGGACCAGAGGGCAATAAAAAATACAAAAAAAAGCGCCCCTACGGTATAAATCATGGTTGAGTAGGGTACGGCAACAAGCGCGATGATCGCAGCAAACGCGATCGCTATCTTTACCCGGGCATCGATCCGGTGGACGATGCTGTCGCGATACGCATCCCGCTCGATCTGGAAGAGCTCTTCAATCATGATCGTTTGCCAAAGGCGCGAAGCAGGGACTCTTCTGCTTCCGCATAGGTATATGCCATCGACACCTCAACGCCATTCTCCTGGAGGGACTTAAGGATCCGTGGCAGTACCGGCACATCCAGCCGGACGGATTTGAGCATGTCCGGCTGCACGAATATCTCACCCACCGTTCCACAGGCAACGATCCTGCCTTTGTCCATGACGTAAATGTAATCGGCGATCTCGGGAACGAGCCCGACATCGTGGGTGGAGAAGATGACGGTCATGCCGTATTTCGATGAGAGGGTATTGATGAATGTATTGAGATCGGCCACACCCCGGGGATCCAGGCCTGCGGTCGGCTCATCGAGTACGAGCACTTCGGGCTCCATGGCAATGACACCGGCAATGGCCACCCGTTTCTTCTCGCCGCCGCTCAGGTGATGCGGCACCCGTCCTGCCAGGTGTTCGATGCCCACTACCTTGAGGGATTCATGCACCCGGTGGTGGATGGTTTCCGGATCCAGCCCGAGATTCGTAGGACCGAATGCCACATCCTGCTCAACGGTAGGAGAGAAGATCTGGTCGTCAGGATTCTGGAATACGATCCCCACGAATTTCCGGATCTCTTTTATGTTCTGCTTGGTGATGGGTTCGCCCCGGATCAGCACGGAACCGGACGTTGGTTTGAAGATACCGTTGAAGTGCTTGAAGAGCGTGCTCTTGCCTGCACCATTCGATCCGATCACCGCAATGCGGGCCTTTCGCGGGGCAATGAAATTGATATTGTTCAGCGCCGTGACTTTCCCGGGATAAACATAGCAGAGGTCGCGGGTCTCGATAAGGTGCATGGGTATAGAAACTGCGCTCAAAAAAGGTAAAGTCCTATTGGTTTTATTTTGTGGGTTTGGCAGCAGCCTTGATCGCGTAGGCAAGCCCGAGCACCACGAGGAATGCAAGTATCGTGCCAACGATGATGGCAATCAGGCCCCCGGCCGATCCCATCTTTTCGCCAAGGGAGTAATCCGGCATGGGTGCGGAATAGGCGAACTTGCCGTTCAGGTCTTCGTGGATCTCGGCATCGGGCGGGGTTGCGCCGGTCATGGTTTTTTGTCCCTGGACCACAAGCGCTGTACTTTCGAGACCATCCGGATCTCCCGAGGCCATGAAGACTGCCACAGCACCGATGAGGAGGGCAATGACGATGCCGGCAATCAGGAATGTTTTGTTATCCATCATGATGTACCAGCCCCCTTTGCGGCTGCAGGTTTAACTCCGGTATCCACGAGATCCGGTCGTGCCGCAGTGATCAGGTAGATGGCTGCGACTGTTACAAACCCTTCGATGACCCCGATTGCTGCATGATAGAGTCCCATGGCGATGAGTCCTTCCTTGAGCGGGAACGTGCCGGCAAAATACATCTCGACTGCACAGGCAAGGGCCGGGATCAGGCAGGCGAGCCAGGCTGCGATGAATGCCGAGACGGGCATGCTCTTTGTGACCCCCATGATCCCTTTGAACGAGTAGAACCCGACAAAACCGCCAATCACACCCATGTTGATGATGTTGGCCCCCATGGTGGTGATACCGCCATCGCCGAACAGGACTCCCTGGACAATGAGCACCATGGTTAAGATGAATACAGCTGCAAACGGCGAGCCGAGAACGATTGCCACGAGTGCACCGCCCACAAGATGTCCGCTTGTCCCCATCGAGACGGGGAGGTTGAAGGACTGGAGAGCGAAGACTGCGGCAGCAAGGACTGCGACCAGCGGGAGTTTCTCTTCGTTCATCTCGTTTCTCGCCCACCGGAGGGCAAGCGCTACAAAGACAAGGGCTATGATCCAGTAGATTGCGCCCTGCCAGATCGGAATGAATGCGTCAGGTATATGCATGATTTCACCAGAGTGGTTGTTACAATTATACAAATGTGTAGCACCAGAGATGTTAAGAATGTTGTTCTTTGGTTATCAGGTTTGAAGGATATATAAAAAATTAAAATTTTTTGGGGCATTGTTCAGGTACCAATTTTACAGTACCTCTCTTGCAAACGACATTGTCGTGAACCCGGGGGCCGGTCTCAGGAAATTCGATCCATGGCACGTCCTGTGCAGCAGGAATGCCGGGCTCAGACCCGGGCCGCGAGGGTTTTTGCGGTAAAATGCTCTGCCGGAAAAAAATGTCCCGCTATTGCGTTCCCATGGGCTCCGGCCGTCCGCGACAGCCGTAATTACCCTCTGTTTCCGGTTGCGAATGTACGCACGATACGTGCGATTATCAGGCCCTGTTTCCGCGCGCGGATCGGCAGGATGCGGAAGTTACGGGAGAATCCGGAGTGACCGATAAAACGGGGTCCATTGCTGGGTTTTCCGGAACGATGGATGAGAATCAGAGCCCGTATAGGGCGATTCTGGGAGGTACTCCCGGGTACGCCCCCGGGGTCCTTCCGATGATCGGGGTATTACTGGCAGCGGTTTTTCAAATCACGGCAATACCGCATGTGCTCTGCGAAAAATCATTTTCTGGGTTTTGCCGCAGGTTTTGCTGCCGTCTTTGCCGGTGAGACTTTCTTTGGGTCTGCCTTTTTTGGCTCTGGCTTTTTGATCTCTGCTTTTTTTGGTTCGGTTTTCCTGGGTTCCGGTTTCTTGACTTCGGTTTTTTTCTTGGTTTCAACCATCTGGTTTTCAACTCCGATACATGAGAATTTTCCTCTTAAAAGGGATGATTACCGATAGCGCGCTTCAACCGGCCGGTTAGGGTATCTGGTTGGCAGATGAAGTGAACCGGTATCATCACCCCGGATACAGTTAAGGTCAGGATATTAATAAACTTTTTTCATTTCGTATGATTTAATATGAAAATAAAAAATAACGTTGGTGTTTTATGATTTTGATTCTTAGTGGACATGCATCTGGAATCTTGGATTGTCGAAATGAGAGTGAGGCGATGGTGTTGCTGGTCATCACCCTATATCTGTTGGAAATTTTAGTATAAAAATTTTACATTTTTGTATCACTTTTTAAAAAAGAGTTCTCAAAATAAAAAATCTCTCCTCTGTGTCCAACTGACGATCACGATATGTTTTGCCAATGATCAATGGGCGGGTCGTCCTGCCGGGCAAATGCAAATCTCCTTTGGTTATCCCCTGCTATTGAACGCGACCGCTGACCGTTGACCGTTGTCGGATCTTATGTTATACCGTATTTTGCACTGCCTTTCTTTTTGAGGGTAAGATTTACTTCCCGTACAAAGCCCGGCTCAATGATAACATCCTCCTCGATTGCCTGGGTCTTGTTCTGGACAACTTTGATTGTATAATGCCCTGCCTGCATGTACTGGAACGTGAAGGGGGTCTTCTCTCCGGTATCCTTGTTGTTGAGGTAAATCTTCCCGCCGTCAGGAACACTGGTGACTTTCAGTCTCCCGTTGAGGTATTCCTCAAGAACAAAGCGCCGGACAACATCTTCGGTGCTGACCCGTACTGTACTGGAAAGAGGAACGTACCCGGATTTGGTGACAAAAACCACATGGGTGCCTTCCGACAGGTTCCGGATCAGGTACGGGGTTGAATACCCGGTGGAATACCCGTCAACAAAAATATCTGAACCCGAAGGTTCGGATTCGACATAGAGATTGTGGAAGGATGTGCTTTTAGACTGGAGTACCTGGGGCTGCTCAACTGAATTGTAGATAACAAGCGGGACTGAGATGTAGGTATTATCCTTTTGTATCGCAACGAAATTTTCCGATGAATATTGCAGGTTCAGATTCGCAGGAATTTTATATTTCGTCCTCATCCCGTTAAGAGTGAATTCGGACCCGTTAAACTCGTCCGAGATGACCGATATGTTGAGGAGGTACGGGTTTTCGCTTATCGAGAACGAGACCGGCGTGATCGTTCCGTCATCAACGAAAACATCCTTTGTTTCTATAGGGAACTCCACTTTTTTCGTACCGGAGCCAATCATCACCTTGACGGTATGTTTCCCCTCGTTAAGGCCATACACGACGCTCGGGGTGACAAGCGTGGTTTTTTTCCCGTCAACATAGATATTGGCGTTACCCGGATTCGAATCCACAAAAACCCCGCCATAGTACTCCTGGTCGAGAAGAGCCTCGGAATTATCATTAATCTTCAGTTTTTCAAATACCGGCGACCCGCTCACATTGAGCGCGAATTTCAGGGTCTCGTTGTTCGTTATGAAGACTTTCTGCTCGGCAGGTTTGAATCCTTCCAGCTCAACCGTGATCGTATGATTACCTCCCGCCAGGGGCTCAATTGTTCCGGGGGTAGTCTTTCCGCTGTACCGGTAATCGATGGAAATGACGCCACCCGGGGGATTCGAGAGAACCCTGACCGTATACGTTTTTTTCGCCGGATCGAGATTCTCTTCGATCGGCCCGGATTCTGCCGGTGCCAGCATGGTATCATTGGTTGGATCCTGGCGGGCAACCGTGCTGTTATCATTGCGTTTGACATCAGAGAATGCGATCGGGATATCCTCAGTTCCATTCCGGATATCGGACTCGAGAACCAGGATGATATTGCGGTTCTCCATGTAATCGCCTTTGTCCTGTGCAGCCCGGCTCTGGATGGTTGCCGTGTTGTCCGCGGGGAGAACGGATCCCGCCACATCGAACCTTGCCATGCTTATCGCAGACGATCCGCCGGTCAGGGCATTGGTCCAGCCGATGTTATTGAATGTGATCCCGTTGTCGTCGCCGGGACTGCCTGAGGAAGCAGTACTGACAGCTATCAGGGATCCTCGCGTAAGATCCGGAGAACTGACCTGGCCCGGGAAATCCATCCGGGTTGTTGCACGTGCGGTATCTGTCTGGAATTCCTTGTTGGCATAGACCATGTCCGCACCTTCCCCTATCCAGTATTCCATGGGAGGTTTTGATGGATCTTCATACACGATCACCAGGAGAACCCCGTAAACGGCAAATGTATCTTTGCCCTGGCCGGTGTTCACCACGGTTATCTGCGTAATGCCGTTCTGGATCGCACGGTTGTCAAGCGTGTAACAGTGAGTTTCGACCGGGTAATCATAGGTGCCGGATCCTTTACGGTCGAGATAACTTCGTTCCCGGGTCAGGAGATTGTCGTTATAATCCACCCGGATCGATGCCGGTTTTCCCTTGAGATCGGCAGTATTGTAGCTCCAGGTCGTGTACACGTACAGCCTTGCATCTTTCACCGTGGCATTTTTCGGGAGATTTATGGTTACAGGATATGTTTTGCGGATATCCTTTTCGAGCAGCCCGGAATACGCACTCGCGTTTGCGATGACGAGCCCGCCATTGACGACCCCATGACGGTATAACGAGAGCGCTGTGCCACTATACCCGCTGGTGCCGGATCCGGTGCCGGCCGATGCGGTTGAATTCGATGAGAGGGGGATGAGCGTTTCGGCAATCGATCCCGGTCTCTCTTTTCCCACCGTGACCGGTATCTCCCGATCTTCGAACCCGGCTTTTTTCAGGGTTACTGTGTGGTTTCCGGCCAGTGCATCATCGAGCGTGGTATCTGTCTGAATTGACTGGTTTACCCCGTCCAGGTATACCCATGCCCCCTTGGGCTCCGAGCTAATCGAGATCGATCCATTGATCGATGAGAGCCGGAAATTCACGCTCGATATTCCGTTCCTCGTGATGACAACGGTTGCCGGTTTGGGATTTTTGTAACTTCCGTTACCTGCCATGTCGATTTCAACGGTGTGTTCCCCGGTGCCGACACCGGTAATCGTTGCATTCGTCACCCTGTCGGATACTTCGCCGTCCAGCAGGATCTGTGCCCCCGGCGGTTCCGACGTCACTTCCAGGGTACCTGCATCGCGCTCCGGGAGGCGGACCGTCAGGAGTGCCAGGGGGATTTTGTAATATGTTCCTGATTCTTCGTACTTGAGCGTGCTGTCGTCACCGGTAATTATCTGATCCTTGACATCCCATTTATTGAACCCGAAGTATGCGCCGCGAGGCGTATCCCCGGGCAACTCCTCGCCGTTGAATGTATATTTCCCGTCAACGCTTGCCATGTACAGGGTGGATAAGGTTGCCTCCAGGTTCTCTTCTTCCTCGTCGTTCTCGGTGATTACCGAGGATGTGCCAAAGGTAGTCTCGCCGGAATACCCGTTGTTGTCTTCGGAGTTGAGGGGATCGTGTCCCTGGTTGACCCAGTAGTATACGATGTCGTGGTCATCGTCATTGTACGCAACTACGAGCGCGATGAATTTGATGCGGCCATCGAAGGAAGATGCGCCGGTTTTTTCCGTTTTCACGCTCACCCCGACAGGCTTGTCGGACAATTTGTCCCCGACATCATACCACATGAGGTAATCGCTGGTGACCCGGTTGCAGTGATCGTTCACATAAACCGGCCCGGATCCTCCCGTTCCCGGATAGGTGTAGGGAACATTGAGATTTTCATCCCCGAGCGTGGTTGCGAAGCTGCCGCTCCCGTCCGGGTCGAGTGAGACGTGGGCGATGCCCGGGTAATTGTTCTGCTTGTGACCGCAATAGACGCCGACATACACCCTTGCCCAGTCAATGGTCGTATGTTTTGGGAGAACGAAATATTTCTGGGCAGATGTGGAGAATCCCGGGTAGGCATCGTACCAGAGACCACCGGTTACCATTCCCTTCTTCTCAGTCGTGAGCGGGATGCCCCCTTCGTACGTATTTGCATGGACGACCGGGACCAGCAGGAGGAGTCCTGCAATGAGCAGCAATAGAACAGCAGCCGATGGAATAATGGATCCCGAGTTCAGACGCTCAGTTTTTCTTCGTACCCGGTGCCCGTACTGCAATCCCGGATGGTTATCGAAATACCCGGGGATTTGCCGCAAAGACCGATCAATTGCGGGGGATAACCTGTGTGTCATGTGTTCTCATCCGGTATTTTCCGGGTACATGCACGACGTGGTATTGGTGCCCGGCGCAAAGCGTCCCGCGTAGTCATCGAGTATTTTTTCAGGCAGGATATCGGCAAATTTTTCCGAATGAAGGATCCTGGCAATATATAATGCTCCGATAATTGCCCGGGGCCCGTATACGATGTCGTTCGAGATGACGTACACGCGATTGTTTTTCACTGCGCTGATATTCCCAAGCCCCGTCCGGCTGCGTATCTTCTCCTGCAGCCCTTTCAGATCCTGGTCTTTTGTGGAGGAGGCAATTGTTTTGATGATGACCTTGGGATCTTCGGCAACCAGCCATTCGGCGTTCACTTTCGGCGACGAGACCGGCAGCAGTCCTGCGATATTCCTGCCCCCTGCCATGGCCAGGAGCGAGTCCGCCCCCGATCCCCCGGTCAGGGTGGAATAATCGGAATAAGATTCGAAATATACTCGTGGCATCTCCTCGTCCCGCAGTCCGGCCGTGCGGGTCTGGATGACATTTTCGTATTTTTCAAGGAACGATACATATTCCGCAGCTTCTTTTTCCCTGCCGGTGATCTGCCCCAGTTTTTTTGTATCGGCGCCCATCGTATCGATCTTGTAGGCATCGATGGGGAGGAGGGTGACTCCCGCGGCAGTGATCTTATCGACATTTTTTGGCAGGTAACTCGAATAGCAGATCACGACATCCGGGTGAAGCGAGAGGAGCGTCTCTACGTCCGGGGTCTGCCAGGAGCCGATGCTCGGGACGTTTGCAAACTGCGGCCCGAGAACCGGGTGATTCTTCACCGTATCGGAGACTCCGACGATCCGGTCTTTTGCCCCGATCGCGATCAGCAGTTCTGCAGAATTCGCGTTCGTGACAATGATCCGCTGGACGGGAACCGTGTAAGCCGGTACGGTGGTTTTCACCACAACCGGGGTTGTAACATACGGCGTTGCGGATGTTGCCGGTGGCCTGGATGCGACCGGTGCGGTTGTGCAGCCGGATACTGCCACGGCAGCGAGGACCAGGCCAAGAACAATGAGGGCCGTCAGTGCGTGGAGCCGTGGTGCGGGATTCTTTTTTTGCATCATGTTTGGATCATCTCGTTGTATCCTGCGGTTTTCTGACAGGGTTTTTGGATCCCGGATGCCGGGTTTGTGGATCATGGTATCACGTGTGATGGATGGCCTCGACCGGGTCGAGCCCGGCAGCTTTCAGTGCAGGATACAATCCCGACAAAAGCGAGAGAAGGACTGCGACAAGGAATCCCAGGACGAGGATTTGCGGGGTTACGATCGTGAGATCGTAGCGTGCAAACCCGGAGAAGAGATCGCCCATCTGGGCCATCAGGTAGGATTTCCCGAGCGTGTTAAGACAGAATGAGAACGCGATCCCGAGAAGATCGCCAAGCAGTCCCCCGATGATCCCGATATAGAAACATTCCAGCAGGATGAGCGTCATGACATCTCCTCTGGAGGCCCCGACAGCCATGCTCACGCCGATCTCGCGGGTCCGCTCGTACACGGACATGACCATGGTGTTGACGATCATGAGCGCACCTATCACGAGCGAGATGGCTGCAAAGAGGGAGAGGAAGAGGATGACAAGGTCCATGAACCGGTTCACGGACTCGATCTGCTGGAACGCCCCCGAGGCCGAGAGCCCGAGCGACTGGACTTCGCCGACCACAGAGAAGACATGTTCCGGATCGTCGACGCGGATGTAGACGGAACTGTAGGCAGTATCCCCGTCAGACATTCCTTTTACAGCATCGGGGTCCATGATCACCATGTTGTCGAGCGAGTCCCCCCTCTCCCTGAGAACACCGCTTGTACGTATCGAGAGTTTGCGGTCCTGCGGGGCGCCGCTTGCATCGTATTCCCGTATCACGACCGTGAACTGGTCGCCCGGCCGGATACCCTCGTACTTCCGGAGTTTTTCTGCAATGTCGTATCCCAGGAGAACCTGGTTTGAACCGGGTTCGGGAAAGGTCCCCGAGGAATACGAGGGCCTGAAGATCCTGGAAAAATCTTCGCCGCTGATCCCGGTTACTCCGAGATATGTCTGACGGAGCGTTGAGAACGAGGCCCGGTACACCGGGCCTGCCGAATCCGCATGGGGAATGGTTCGTATGAGCGCTACCTTGGACTCCGTGATGGGGATGACGGTTCCGTCCCGGACCGCGCCTGTGACTTCGATGAGCGAGAGATCCGACTGCTGCTTTACGGTCTCGATGGCCTGGTAACGGATCCCTTCCCCGAGCGAGATGATCCCGACAACGGCCGCGATACCGATTGCAATGCCGATGGCGGTCAGGAGCACCCGGGTCCGTTTTTTCTGGAGCTGCCGGGCGGAGAGTTTTGCATAATCCAGGAGTTTTACCATGTGTCGATCACTTCCCCGTCCCTGAGCTGGAACGACCGGTCCGCATAGGCCCCGAAGTCCCGCTCATGGGTGACGATAAAGAACGTTGTCTTCTTCTCCTGGCTGATGGATCTCATCAGCCGGAAGATCTCCTCGCTCGTCTTCTGGTCGAGGTTCCCGGTCGGCTCGTCGGCAAATATGATCGGAGGATTGTTGACGAGGGCCCGGGCTATCGATACCCGCTGCTGTTCGCCCCCGCTCAGCTCCGACGGATGGTGAGCCCGGCGGTCGTGCAGCCCGACGCACCGGAGCAGTTCGGCTGCTGCACGGGCCCGGTCTTCCGGATTGTGGTAATTGAAGAGGAGGGGGTACTCGACGTTCTCCTGGGCCGTGAGGTAGGGCAGGAGGTTGAACTGCTGGAATACGAACCCGATCTTCGACCTGCGGATGCCGACGAGTTGTGCAGGATTGTTATAGTCCACAACCGACCCGTCGAGCCGGAGCTCCCCGGAGTCCGGCCGGTCAAGGCAGCCGAGGATGTTGAGAAGCGTGCTCTTTCCTGAACCGCTCCTCCCGATGAGTGTCACGAACTCTCCTTTCTCCACACCAAAACTTGCCTGGGTGAGTGCAGGGACGGATCCCTTGTAGGTTTTTGTGAGTCTGTCAGCTTCGATAATCCCGGTCATGGTCTCTCCATCAGGAATAGTCACTTTTCAGGATCGCGTTGGTCAGGAGAAGATAATCCCCCCGGTCCTGGACCGTTGCAAAATTGGATCTGGCAGCCAGGTACGGCGTCACGTCCCGGGTCTCGATTCCTATCTGCTGCTGCTGGTCGGAATCAAAGACATCCACCCATTCTTTTCCCCGGGTTTCCGGGAATACGAGGCTCAAGACCGACGTGATGAACGGGGGAAGTTTCCCGCTTGGTTCGTGGTTTATGCCAACCGCATTTTTCTGGATGATGTCCGACCGGGTATACCCTCCCGACGGGGCAACCAGTTCAAGCGTTGCTTTCTTGAGCCGGGACATATCGATATCCCGGGTAAAATCCATGCGGTTTGTCGCCATCTCCGGCGTTATGCCATAACTGCTGTAGAGCATGTCGCATCCCTCCCGGACCTCGATCTGCCCCGGTGGCGACGACGGGCTTGCGTATGCGGCAAGTACGCCTGCTCCCTGGACCACAAACGTGCTGTTGCCATCGCCGGTATTTGCTATCTCGAACGTCACGGTATTTTTACCGGGCGAGAGGTTCCCGCAGGTGAATGCGTCCATCCCGGAGTAGAAATCGCTCGCGCTCGAAAATCCCTTGTTGTCCACGTACCTGACAACCGGCCCGGCAGTGCTGCCGGATCCCGGGCAGCCCGTTGCCGTTATTGCCGGGTAGACCGCCTGCTGATCTTTCCTGCTCCAGGCCCAGTAGAGATAGTACCGCTGGTACCGGACCGTTGCATCTTCCGGAATATCTATCGCGAACGAGACCGGGTACCGGTCGCCCGGGTGGAGCGTTCCGCTGTACGTGCTGTTGCCGACCGAGAAGACGTACCCGCCGTTCTCCTCTGCTGTATACACGGTCGTGAGCGGCTTGTCCGCGGCATAGGTTGCAAGAACGGGCGCCGCGAGGATGAGTGCCAGGATCATGGACGCCAGGATCCTATTTCGGGAAATCATACCGGCCCTGCACAAGATTGTTCGACCGGGACTGGTCCCTTACCTGGCCGGCTTCATCGGCAATGATCTTCATCTCGTGGGAACCCGGTGAAGTAAAGACCGGGATGGAGATCGACACCGATGAGTGCGCTTTTATGCCATCGCTTACCTGTCGGTCGGCTATCTTTTCCCCGTCGAGGTACACCGATACTATGAATGCCGGGGAATCGCTCCCGCCGTTGTTGGCGATCTGGACCGGCAGGGAATACTCCTGGACATCCGAGACCGCCCCGGCCGGGGCAACCAGCCCGGACGAGGCCACAATGAGGGCAACCGCAAGGACAAGGGCCGGGACCGCTGGCAAATACTTTCGTTTCCGGAAGAGTGCAAGGGCGCCAATCGCAGCAATGACCGGTATAAGGGAAAGCGGCGCTTTTGATACCCCGGCCCCGGCTGCTGCATCCTTATGGACCGGTGTTCCCACGGATACGGAGAGATCCGGCGGGGTGCCGATGGTCACCTGGTGCTGTGCCCCGTTGTTGCCGGGTTGTGAATCCCCGGGGGCCGATACTTCGGCGGACAAGGTGTACATCCCGGATGTGGCTGCCCAGGGTACACTGACCCGGGTTATCCCGCTCGGGTGCAGGATAATCTTTGTCGTGTTGATCAGGTTGCCGTTTGCAAAGAATGCAACCGGTACGGCTTCCGTTGGCTGGACTCCGTTGCTCCGCACTTCCGCAGTCAGGGTAGCGATTTCGCCGTTGTACGCGTTGCTGACATCGAGGCTTTCGATGGCAAGATCGGTCGCAGGGGTGCTGCCGGTTATTTTCTCGGTGAGGATTGCCATGACCGGGTGGATGTAGTCTTCGCCTTCCGGTGCATCGCCGGTCGTGGTGATCGCCCCGTCCCCGTTCAGGTCGATGCCCCGGATGAATCGGACGGTATTTGCCGGTTGCACGGAGTTACCCACATTGAATGTTTCCGCATCCACGTACCGCGATTCAATACCGCTGCCTCCTTCCGCGTTGAAGGAGATCTCGTCCCCGATATCGGTCACATTAAAACCATTGACGGTCCGGACCGGCACTCCCAGGTACCGGTTGTTGAACTGCACGTAATCCGGCTGGCCTTTCCCGCCTGCAAGCAGGAGCACGGTGAGGTTTGCACCGGTTAATCCCTGGATGTCCGCACCCGAAAACGTGATATTCGTTTCATCGTGCCGGGTGGGGTTGGTCCCGGCCCATCCCTCGCCATGGAGGTTCTCGTTGCCCTCCGCGATCCAGTACCGGGTTGTCCCGCCGGCGGGATCGTCGACAACCGCCACGACAAAGACCCCGTAGACTCTCCCGTCCAGCTTGTTGCCGGGATCGTTCTTGGACGTTGAGACGGTGATCACATTGTTTCCTTTCTTCAGGACCTCGGTCGTGTCGTACCCGATCCAGTAGATGCCGTGGCCGGCCTCGTACACATCCCGGTTCCGGTCCCGTTCGCCATTCAGGACATACTTTGCTTTCCTGAGGTCATTGACGTTCAGCTCTGCCCAGCCGGTATACTTCTCCGTGCCGCCCCAGATGCCGGTATACACCCGGGCGTACCGGGGCGCGGACGGGAGACTGAACTGAAGTTCGTACGGCGGATTGCTGAGGCCGTACTTCCCGAACGTGAGGAGATCGCCGTTCACGGTTCCCTGGGCATGCGTGCTGAGGGGAATTCCCTCGAAATCATACAGGGCTGCTGCCGGGACAAAGATGATTGAGGCGAAAAGTGCCATGAACAAGAACGTACTAAAAATGCGGAAACTCATAACAGATACCCGGATTGTATTACGTATTATCAAATTAATAATACCAATTCGGATAAACTTTTTTATTTGAGTACAAGTAATCAGATAAAATCTCAATCTGTATTACTAGATAATTGACATACATAGTACATATGATGAGTTACATGAACCAATCCGCACAGTAAATAAACCGGGGGACGTGGACTAACCGGGACTGGTTTGAAAAATTAATATCCGGTTACTTTCAGACCCGGGATATTTTTAAAATGACTGTCGCGAGTGATTATCTCGCCGTCATTACAAAGCGCTATTGGAGCAATCACTTCATCGAAATCCCCGACCGGGGTACCCGCCAGGTACAGACCGGCTGATGAAAACCATAACCGTGGGGATCTCTCATATGGTATTCCGGACCCGTATCGGTCTCCGATTCGTCTCCCTGTGTTTCAGCTCTGCCAGGAAAAGCCTGCATTTCGCCCGGATTGGATCGTGACCGGAAAAACCCGACATACGGCCCCCGATTGCCGGAATGCCTGCGGAAACGATGCCAGAAAATGCCCCCTATTGCTGTTTCGGCAGGGGTCAGACCAGGCATCCATGCTTTCCCAACCGGGAGCGCGAACCGCAGCCGGAATGCGGATGGCGGGATCTTTTTTTCCGGCAGGGGATTCGGATTTTTTTAAGATGTGGGTCCCCGGCTTCTGCCGGTCCGGCAAACTCCTCCCTTTCCCGTGATAAAACCCCGGCCGGTACGTATCCCGGTTCAGAAAAATTCCCTGTTTTACATACATTGCATCGTATGCAACTCCTCCCCGGTTCAGTAGCAAAAAAATAATTTAGGTAATACTAAGTGTTATAAAAATAAAATAAAGTATTAATAGCTGGCACCCCCATGCACGATCGTTCGCAACCGGGTTTGCGGACAAGGTGAAACAACAATGCAGACAACTCGTAATGAAAGCAGACCCGGCAGGTTCTCGGGCCTGCTCAAGGGCGGTGCCAGACCGCGCAGATCCTTTGCCCTCATGATGGCACTGGTGCTCGTGGGGATGCTGTCGCTTGCCGGTGTGGTATCGGCGGATAACTACTGGAAGGGCGCAGCGCCTACCCAGGCAATTACCGGTGCCGTAACCGGTGATGTAGATGCAAAGTTTGTCAACACGTGGAAGACCGACAACCCGATCGACAATGACAACACGACCGCAACGTTCTCGGGCCTGACGACATCGAACGTCCAGTTCGCGCGGCTGTACATTGTGCCGTACACCGGGAACATGACCGAGTCCTGGGATGGGACCCTGAGTGTCACCCTCACCCCGAGCGGAGGTACTCCTGTGGTCCTTGCCAACAAGCAGCCGCTGGATCTGGTATATGACAGGACGAGCGGCATAGTTTCGAACTCGTCCGTATCGGCACCCCTGGTGAAGCTCAACCGGGTAACGAGCGATTATGTCGCGGTCTTCGATGTTAAGGATTACATAACCGCATCGACCGTGACGCTGGACATCAGCACGACTAACGTCTCCGGCCGGTTCGATGGCCGTATCAAGGAAGCAAAGCTCGTGTACGGCTGGAACCAGACGGGAGGTTCCCAGACAAAGTACTGGATCAATGAAGGCCAGGACCCGAGCACAAAGGACGATCCAAGTTACGTGGGTGTAACCAGTTTCAATGGAATCCCTACCGATGGCATCACCAGTGCGACCATCTATACCGATGACATTGCATCGGCAAACGGGGTTTACACCTGGAACACAGCATCCGTGACGCCGAGCCCGATCGGATCCAACAGCTATGCCCGGCTCAACCAGTTTACTCCTCTAGAGATTTATGAGGATAATGACTTTTCCTATGACCGGGCCGGGACCAACAGCTGGTACAAGCTGGCAGTTGCAATCCTGAAAGTCAGGTATTAACCCTCACTTTTTTTTATTCGGAACCTGAGGGGACCATCCCCTTCAGATTCATAAGAGTAACTCCTTTGGGAGATCTTGTTCTTGCATCACCCAATGTTTACCGAAGTAACCTGTTGGGATGATCGCGTTCATGAGAGAAATGATACGTATCATGATTACGTTTTTCTGGAATCTGATACACGAATGTGCCGCATATATTTATGTTTTTCAAATTTAGTATTACAAAAATTCAAAAAGTCTTATTTTATATATGAATAAATTGTAATTTCTCATCCGGAATATTATGAATTTTCTATCGAATGATACCAGGCTCCTGCGGGAGACCACGTCTGCTCGTCATCCAGCAATCCGCCGGCTCATGCTGCTGGTCCTTCTCGGAGTCGTGCTCCTGTCCGGAGCCGCATCCGCCGCAGACTGGTCTCCGTCCGATTTCACCGGCCACACCCGGGCGAACATCCACGGGGCTGCCACCGCTCTTACGGACTACCAGGTCAAGTTCGTCCTGTACAACGTAACGGGTACGGACTCATCAGAGAATATTCACCTCCCAGGCATTGCCCAGCCCACGTACAACGATGTCCGGTTTGCCGTCAGCGACGGTACCCCGTTGAGCTACTGGATGGAGACTCCCACGGGTATAAACAACGCCACATTCTGGGTCAAGGTGCCCTCGATCCCGGCAGGGTATGCGAATACCGTTCCCGTGGATATCTATTACGGGAACGCGACCATCGGGAGCGCAGCGGACGGGGATGCAACCTTTGCCCTGTTCGATGATTTCAATGGATCGTCCCTGGACACTACCAAATGGACACTGGTCTCCGGTACGGGTGCCACCTTTAGCGATTCGCGGCTGACACTGACGGGATCAACTAAAATTCAATCCAAGAAATATTTCAGCCAGAATGCATCGATGCGATTTTACGGGAATCTGTATGGATATAGCCAATACTTGGGTTTCCGAAATAGTGCCGACACAGCAAATTATGTCTATTTCCAGACCCTGTCAACTTCTGAAAAGATAGTCACCTATGTCAATTCAATCGTCACCTCGACAAGTCCCGGATATCCTGTTTCCAATTTATACCAGACCGAGGAACTGTTCTGGAATTCAACTCATGTCGCATTTAACGACGGAAATAACCCGGTGTTTGCCCAAAAAGCTGCATTAACCGCAACATTGCCCATCTACTTGAATTCCCAGTCGTCAACAAGATATGGTTATTATGACTGGGTCTTTGTGCGCCAGCTTGCCGATACCGAGCCGTCGGTGAACGAACCGGCAGCCACGGCGAAAACCATAGATCTCACGGTCACCGGGGTCAATTCCCCTTCGCCCCGGTCGGGGGCTGTCAATGCCACTATCAAGAACCTTGGAACCGGAGATGCCGGGGCATTCAAAGGTAGTTTCAATCTTAACGGTACCACGACAATGTTCGATATCACCGGACTTGCCGCAGGAAGCACAACTACCATAAGTGTAACCGATCCGGTGACGACCCGGAGATCCGGCGACACCATTCCTCTCACGATCACGCTCGACACAGAGAATGCCATTGCCGAGACCAATGAGACCAACAACATATACTCGACCCCGGCAACGGTTGGCAAAGGCTGGAGTTATTACACGGGCGGCCGGTATTACACCGGCAATGACCTGGAGACCGGGAACTATACGGAAGGACATGTTGCGGTAAAATATGCCCTGGGCTCCAGCTACCAGACCGGTGGCGGATGGTATTCCACAACCGCGGGCTGGAGTGCCGAATCCCTTCCTGTTCCGGCCGGTGCAACCGTCAAGGCAGCCCGGCTCTACCAGTCGTATACCTGGAACGATAACGGCAACCCCGGGTTCACGGTCACCTTCAACGGCAATCCCGTTGGACAGACTGCATTTTATAACGATGGCGGTGAAAACCCGGATTACAATGGCCAGGCCATCTATGATGTGACACCCTACTTCAACAAGAGCGGGAACACAGCTCTCATCACCGCGTCCCAGCCGAAAGGCGGCCTCTACGGCGCAGTCCTTGTGGTTGTGTACGAGGATGCCAGCCAGCCCCTGCGGAAGATCTGGCTGGACGAAGGATGCGATACGGTGTATGTCCCATCTGGGTCGTCAAATGGCGCATCATTTATCGGCTACGCCATGTTCAACAACGTGACTGCTGAGGGCATGTCCTCCGCCAGACTGACTAATATCGTGCCGTCCGGTGTAGATAACCCCCAGAGTACGGTCATCTTCAACGCGCAGGATGTCGCGATCACCGGCTCTGAAGGATCAGATCAGAGTGCGGATCCCGGCTTCAAGTATTACGATGTCACGAGTGCCCTGAAAGACGGTACCAACGAACTGGGTATCCGGAATGATGGTTCATGGATCAACCTCGCCGCAGCCATCCTCCAGGTGGAGTATGGTGGATCAGCCACAATGCCGGTCACATCGTTCACATCCAGTACCGCATCCGGCACAGCACCCTACACGGTAGTCTTCACTGATACGTCGACCAACACCCCCACGAGCTGGCTCTGGGACTTCGGTGACAACGATGCCACGAATGCCACTAAGCAGAACCCGGTCCACACGTATGCATCTGCAGGAACCTATACCGTCAACCTCACCGCAACGAATGCGGCGGGGAGCAATTCCTCGAAGCAGGCGGGATATGTGACCGTGACCGGGGGATCGGGAGGCAGCGGCGCGCCGGTAGCAGCGTTTACCACATCCTCATCCACCAACGACCTTGCGGGAAGCGCGACCGCAACCTTTACCGACGCATCGACCAACACTCCGACATCATGGACGTGGGAGTATCAGATAGCGGATACCGGCACCTGGACCGTGTTCTCGACATCCCAGAACCCGGCATTCACGCCCGGCGTTGCAGGCACCTACAACATCCGGCTCAATGCCACCAACAGCAACGGAAGCAACACGGTAACCAAGCCCCATGTCGTCTCTGTGGCAAACGAGCACGATTACCTGACAACGGTCGGTTCCGGTACCGTGTCCGGTGATCTGTTCGTGAACTCGGTCAGCCCGTTTACCACAACTGCGTCCCCGACCTTCACTCTTCCGTCAGTTGCGGTCGGGAACATCACGTGGGCCCGGCTCTATGTCGACACATACTCCGGGTCCTATTCGAGCCAGTATGGCCTGACCTCGGTCGTCAAGGTCAACGGCAACACCGTAGGGAATGAGACGCTGGATGTCTGGAAGGACTTCTCGACCGACAAGGGCGGGTATGCCTATCCGGTGAACGACCATGTCATGAAGGTCATGTCGGATTACGAAGCAACGTACAACGTGACCAGCCTGATCACCACTGCCAGCCCGACCGTCACGGTCACCAGCTCCTCCCTCAGCGGCTATAGCTTCGATGGCAGGATCAAGGGCATCACCCTCATCGCGGCGTATAACGACGGCGATTCCGATCAGGTAAAATACGTTGTCAACCACGGCAGCGATTGGTTTGGCCCCAAGGGAACGGTAAGCTCGACGGCCTTTGACGCAGGCTCGTTTGCCGGTGGATGGACCGCCGCCAGTATGAAAACGGTTGCCTTCTCCAGTTCGGATGCGACCTACACCTTCAACAGCGGCAGTATTTCACCGACCAGTCTTGGAACAAGCAGCTACTGGAAATACAACCAGTTCGATCTGACCAGTCCCCTGAACGCCGGATCAACCAACACGCTGGGCTACACAGCGGTAGGAACTTCATTTAAACCCACCATTGCAGCCCTTGCCGTGAAATACCCGGGAACCCCGGCCGTTGTTGCCCCGGTCGCCTCATTCACTTCATCAGCAACTTCCGGCACCGCCCCATTCACGGCCGTGTTCACCGATATGTCAACGAACACGCCGACTTCGTGGTTGTGGGACTTCGGTGACAGCAGTTCTGTTAATGCAACCGTGCAGAACCCGGTCCACACATACGCGAGTGCAGGAACATACACGGTGAACCTGACCGCGACAAACGCGGGGGGAGCCAACAGTACCGTTAAATCCGGCTACATTACCGTGAACCCGGTGATCGCGACACCGGTTGCCTCGTTCACATCCAGTACAGCCTCCGGCACCGCGCCGTTCACGGTCGTCTTCACGGACACTTCAACCAACACCCCGACCTCGTGGCTATGGGACTTCGGTGACAATGATGCAACCAATGCCACCAAGCAGAACCCGGTCCATACGTATGCAACGGCCGGAACATATACGGTGAACCTGACGGCAACGAATGCGGCAGGCGCCAGTACTGTCTCGACCGCTGGCTATATCACAGCGGGAAGTGCGGCAACGAACGACCTCAGCATAACCGGGACCGTTGTCCCTGCTCCCTCTACTGCAGTCTTTGCAAGGGAAGCCAACATCGTCAAGATCAACACGGTCAAGAACACCGGGACCGCGACACTGACAAATATTACCATCTCCCTGTATGCGAGCGACGTATCGGGTGGGACAACCGCTGTCAGCAGCACGGTCATTTCGTCCCTTGCGGGCGGTGCAACCAGTTCGGTGACCCTCACGGATCCGACCATCCGGAACCTTGCGGGCGGGACCGTAACCTACACTGCAGTTGCGGACCCTGAGCACCTCATCGCGGAGACCGACGAGAGAAATAATTTCAAGAACAGTTCATCCATCCCCGTCCGTTACAACGGGTACAAAGGCAAGGGGATCTACTGGGAAGGCGGCAGCAACATCACCACGAAGGCAACGTACGATCTCAAAGGTGGCGTAGCCTATTCCACGCAGCCGTCGTCAATGTATAACGGGGCAGGTTGGACCGGCAGCCGGACCGAGACCTGGACTGCAGCCGATCTCCCGGTTCCCGCCGGCGCAACGGTAGAAAACGCCCGGCTGTACGTGCCTTACAACTGGGACACAACTCCGGGAGGCACCCCGATCTGGACGGCGAATTTCAATGGAAACGCCATCAACAGCGAGGCCCTGTATACCGATAAAAGCAACTTCGGCAGCTATGCAGACAACCTGTATGGGGTATACCGGTACAATGTCACCAGCCAGTTCAGCACGGCCGGCAACAATCTGGTCATAACCCCTGGCACCGGGAACAGCAATGCCCTGTATCCCAGTACCCTTGTCGTCATCTACCGCGATCCTTCGGGGACGAGAAAACAGATCTTCATCAACGAAGAATGCGATGAACTCCTGGTAAGCGAAACCTACGGGACAACGCTTGAGGAAGCCACCGCATACGCGCCATTCACCGGCCTGACCATTGACACCGGTGCGGTCCGGAGTGCCACTCTCTACAGTTTCGCCGGTAGTGCCGGGCCAGATGAAGGCAATCTGGTCTTCAACGGGCACACCGTGGGAACGAACGCATGGCAGGGCGATCAGAACAGTGCGGGTGCCCAGATATTCGATGTGAAGAGTTATCTTGCGCCTGCCGGGAACGAAGCCGCAGTCCAGGGAACTACCAGCGGCGGTATGTTAGCCCTCCCGCAGATCCTCGTAGTGGAATACCCCACTGTAGTTACAACACCTGTTGCCTCTTTCACGTCAACGACCTCGTCCGGCATAGCGCCGTTCACGGCAGTCTTCACCGACACCTCGACCAATTCCCCGACCAGCTGGCTCTGGGACTTCGGCGACAATGATGTCACGAATGCCACGAAACAGAACCCGGTTCACACCTACGCATCGGCAGGAACCTACACAGTGAACCTGACGGCCACGAACTCAGCCGGCAGTACCAGCCAGAAGAGCACGAATTACATCACCGTAAATGCAGCCGCCGCTACGCCGGTGGCTAACTTCACCGCAACGCCGGTGCTTGGTCTGGCCCCGCTGTCCGTAACATTCACGGATTCGACGACGAACACCCCGACTTCGTGGAACTGGGAATCCCGGGCATCCGGAACAAGCGACTCCTGGACGTCATTCTCCACGGTTCAGAACCCGGTCAACAGTTTTGCAGCGGGAGCATATGATGTGAGGCTGACCGCGACCAACGCCGCCGGCAGCAACAGCACGACCCAGGCCCAGTACATCTCATCGTCGGCAGGGCCGTTGCGTCTGACTACGGTCCGGAACGGCACGGTTTCCGGCGATCTGTATGTCGGAGCGTTCCAGCCGACTCCCTGGTCCAGTCAGGGAACAACCCCGATCCAGAGGACCTTCACGCAGTCGTATACGATCCCGGCACACACGGATATCCAGTGGGCCCGGTTATATGCAGTAGTGTATGCAGCCGGCACCGACAACCGCGCCGGTCAGGCAGTTGTCTCGTTTGATGGCAATGGAGACGGGACGTATGAAACTGTTCTCGGCACCGAGACGCTGGCGACTGCTTCAGCCAACTCGGTTGATGTCTACCCGGTCAACAATCATGTGAACCGGCAGTATTCGGATTATAAGTTATCTTACGATGTGACCTCGCTTATCAGCGCGAACACGGTCAATGCACAGATAGTTTCCCAGAACACTGGTGGTTCAACGTTCGATGGTCGCCTGAAAGAACTGACGCTGGTCGTTGCGTACAATGACGGCGACTCGGACCAGGTGAAATACTGGGTGAACGAAGGCCACGACTACCAGGCAAAAACTGATACCGGTGTCACCACAACGTTCGCAACCAGCGGTCTTCCCGCCGGCTGGACACAGGCGACACTTCAAAATGTTGCACTGAGTACCCGGGATGCAGTCTACAATTTTACCTCGAATCCCATCGCAAACACGGCGGGAACTACACTTCCCAGTTTCGAGACGAATGTGTGGAATGTCAAGCCGTTCCTGTCAGCCGGCAGTAACAGTGACTTCACCTACGCGCCATCAGGTGGATCCTACAAGACAACTCTTGCAACGCTGGCCGTGAAATACACGGCAGCAACAGTACCGGTCGCCGGCTTCACTTCATCGGCAACTTCCGGCACTGCCCCATTCACGGTCGTGTTCACCGATACGTCGACAAATACGCCGACGAGCTGGCTGTGGGACTTCGGCGACGGTGACGCAACGAATGCGACGGTGCAGAACCCGGTCCACACGTACGCGAGTGCAGGAACCTATACGGTGAACCTGACGGCGACGAACTCAGCCGGCAGCACCAGCCAGAAGAGCACGAATTACATCACGGTAAATGGAGCCGCCGCTACGCCGGTAGCGAACTTCACTGCAACTCCGGTGTTTGGTCCGGCCCCGCTGGCTGTGACATTCACCGATGCCTCGACGAACACCCCGACTTCGTGGAACTGGGAATTACGGGCCTCCGGAACAAGCGACTCCTGGACGTCATTCTCCACGGTTCAGAACCCGGTCAAAAGTTTTGCAGCGGGAGCATATGATGTGAGGCTGACCGCGACGAACGCTGCCGGCAGCAACAGCACGACCCAGGTCCAGTATATCTCATCGTCGGCAGGGCCGTTACGTCTCTCTACGGTCAAAAACGGCACGGTTTCCGGCGACCTGTATGTCGGAGCGTACCAGCCGGTAGCATGGAGCAGCCAATCCTCAACACCCGGTCTCAAGACTTTCACACAGACCTATACGATCCCGACAAACACGGATATCCAGTGGGCTCGGTTATATGCAGTAGTGTATGCAGCCGGCACCGACAACCGCGCCGGTCAGGTGGCTGTCTCGTTTGATGGCAATGGAGACGGGACGTACGAGACTCTGCTCGGCACCGAGACGCTGGCAACCGCTTCAGCCAACTCGGTTGATGTCTACCCGGTCAACAACCATGTGAACCGGCAGTATTCGGATTACAGGTTATCCTACGATGTAACCTCGCTCGTCAATGCGAACACGGTCAATGCACAGATAGTTACCCAGAACACAGGCGGTTCAACGTTCGATGGTCGCCTGAAAGAACTGACGCTGGTAGTAGCGTACAACGATGGAGATAGCGACACCGTGAAGTACTGGGTGAACGAGGGTCACGATTATCAGCTCTCGACTGGCAGTGCGGTGACCACGACGTTCGGCACCGGCAACCTTAACTCCGGCTGGACCAGCGCGAGCCTGAAGAACGTTGCCCTGGCCACAACGGATGCTTCGTATACATTCAACGGCAACGCGGTAACCGGCCAGAGCGGGACAAGCCTGCCGTCTTTCGAGACTAATTCCTGGGATGTGAAGAACTACATTACTGCCGGCAGCGACAGCAGTTTCACGTACACTCACGCGACAGTCAGCGGCACTGGTAAGTCCTACAAGACCACGCTTGCAACGCTTGCCGTGAAATACACGGCAGCAACAGCGCCGGTTGCCGGATTCTCATCCGGCACAACCTCCGGCACTGCACCGTTAACCGTTTCATTCACCGACAATTCCACCAACTCGCCAACCAGCTGGCTCTGGGATTTCGGCGATAACAGTGCGGTCAATGCAACGGTCCAGAACCCGGTGCACACGTACGCGAATGCAGGAACTTACACGGTGAACCTGACCGCAACCAACGCAGCGGGAAGCAGTTCAAAGGTACGGTCCGGGTATGTGACCGTTACTGCAGGAACCCGGGTACCGGTAGCAGCGTTTGGCGCCGACGAGACGACCGGCCCGGCCCCGCTGACGGTGAAGTTCCTGGACATCTCGGAGAACGATCCTACGATCTGGCTATGGGACTTTGGCGACGGCAGCAGCGTGAATGCGACCGTGCAGAACCCGGTCCACACGTATGCCTCGGCCGGCAACTACACGGTGAACCTGACGGTCACGAATGCGGCCGGCACGCACAGCAACCGGCTCACGGATTTCATCACGGTTACATCAGCGGTCACGCCGACCCCGACAGTAACTCCGACGCCAACGCCAACGAGCACGGTACCGGCCACAATAGCGCCGATCGCAGCGTTTACGGCCAATAAGACCGAGGGCGACAAGCCGCTCATTGTTAAGTTCACGGATAAATCGACCAATACCCCGACGGCCTGGCAGTGGGACTTCGGCGACAGCAGCACTGCGACTGAGCAGAATCCTGTCCACACGTATGCGGCAAACGGTAGTTACACGGTGAGCCTGAAGGCGGAGAACGCAGCGGGCAATAATACCGTAACGAAATCGAAGTACATCACGGTGATTGCGCCGGTAGTCCAGAGCAACACGTTCGCAGTCAGTAATGTCACGACCACGACTTCGGGCGGCGTCCAGAACGTCACCATCGACACAACGGGCGGTAATGTCACGAAGAGCGGCAATGTGGTCACGATCAGCAACACGTCAAGCTGGTCCTCGCTTGCGATCACGCTTGCGGCCAACACGACCGAGAGCAGTACAAGTTCCGTCAACGGCACGGTCGAGACCGTGAAGGCCACAACCGAGCCGGTAACGGCGCCGATCACCTCGGTGGGAACGCCGACCGTCCAGATCGCGCTCAACATGAGCGCTATGCCGGGCACGACGGCTGCCATCACGCAGACGATCACAAAGGACCCGGACGCAGCGGCCCAGAGTTCGTTCTCCCTGTTCGCCAGCTCGGCAGGCAAGCAGATCGATGATATCGCATATACTTTGAACGTCCAGAAGACGAACCTTGCCAACGCCGGCGACGGCGGTATCATCCAGTCGGCAACCCTTACGATGACTGTCAGCAAGGCATGGGTCGACGCCCACGGCGGAACCGGTGCTCTTGCGGTCCTCCGCAGGGCCGATGACGGCACGACCCAGATCCTGACGCCTTCGGTATCCGGCCCCGATGGATCCGGCCTCTACACGCTGACTATCATCTCGCCAAACGGCCTCTCGACGTTCTCGCTCGCCTCGGTCTCGGCGGTCTCCTCCGGGTCTTCAGGCAGCAGCTCCGGTTCGTACAGCTCGTACTCCAACAACGGCGACACGGACACTGTGTCGTCTTCCGCTGTCAAGTCTTCGGAATCAACCGTCCAGAAATCCCCGGTGGACCCGTCCGCCAACCCGTGGACAACGCAGACCGTCAACGGCCCCACCCACATTGCGAAGATTGAGCTCCAGCCGGTCGGGACGTTCAGCAAGGACTTCTTCCTCATGACCGAGAAGCCCGATTCGCTGCCTAAGGATATCCCGGCCCCGGCCGTACCGGTGTACGAACTCCACAAGATCAATCTCTACCATGCCACAAGCAACGATGTCAACCAGGCAAAGATCGAGTTCACCGTCCCGCAGTCGTATCTTGACAGCCAGAAGATGACCTACCGGGATGTCCAGCTTCAGCGGTTCCACAACAATGCATGGGAACAGCTCCCGACTGAGTACATCGGCACGAAAGACGGTGCGTTCCTGTACCGGGCAACCACCCCCGGCTTCTCGTACTTCGCAACGGTGCTCGTGAAAGACGCAGCCATTGTCACGGCTGCAACAACTGCCCCGACGCCCGCGAGCATCCAGCAGCAGGTCTCATCAACTCCCGCTGCGGTCTCAACACAGCACACCATTATTCCGACCGCAGAAAAAACCCATGCTGCCCCGCCGGCAACTGATGCACAGCAGCAGCCCGGGTTCCCCCTCGTATTTGTGTTCGGCATTGCCGGAATCATTGTGCTCTGCGTCAGCGTAGTAATCATCCGGAAATGGTATATCCGCAGGCAGAACCCGGCGCTCTTCCGGAAATACAAATAAATTTTATCTCCTCCCCGTCGTGCCTACAGGTGAATGTGAATCATGCACCAATCATTTTCCCGCATATCCGGCTTCCCGGCCTCTCCTATGCCTGTCTCCGGGCAGCGGGAATGCCGATGGAAAGCGGCAGCACCGGTATTTCTCTGCAGCCTCTTTCTCTGCCTGCTCCTCCTGGCAGTTCCTGTAACCGCTGCGGCAGCGGATCTCAGCATACCAGGTACTGTTGCCACTGTTCCGCCATCGGTCGTTTTTGCAAAGGAACCCAACACGATCAAGATCAATACGGTCAGGAATACCGGGACAGAGACCGTAACCAACATTACCGTTGCTCTGTATGCAAGCGATGTATCGGGCGGGACGACCCCAGTCAGCAGCACGGTCATCTCGTCCCTTACAGGAGGTGGGGCCAGTTCAGTGACCCTCATCGACCCGACACTGCGGAATCTCGAAGGCGGGACCGTAACCTACCGGGCCGTTGTGGACCCGGAGAACTTCGTTGCGGAAACCGACGAGACCAACAATTTCAAAAACAGTTCATCCCTTCCCGTCCGGTACAACGGGTACAAAGGCAAGGGACTCTACTGGGACGGCGGCAGCAACATCACGACAAAGATGACTTACGATCTTAACGGTGGCGTTGTCTATTCCACCCAACCGTCTGACATGTACCAGGCGGTAGGCTGGAAGAGCAGGGCTGAAACCTGGACCGCAAGTGATCTCCCAGTTCCTGATGGTGCAACTGTTGAGAAAGTTTACCTTTACGTCTCGTACAACTGGGACACAACCCCGGGAGGCACCCCGAGCTGGACGGCAAATTTCAACGGGAACTCGCTCACCGGCGGGACCCGTTATACCGACAGGAGCAACTTTGGCAGTTATCCTAACAATCTGTACGGGCTGTACCGGTTCGATGTCACCAGTATTTTCAGTACATCCGGCAACAATCTGGTCATAACCCCTGGCACCGGGAACAGCAATGCCCTGTATCCCAGTACCCTTGTCGTCATCTACCGCGATCCTTCGGGGACGAGAAAACAGATCTTCATCAACGAAGAATGCGATGAACTCCTGGTAAGCGAAACCTACGGGACAACGCTTGAGGAAGCCACCGCATACGCGCCATTCACCGGCCTGATCATTGACACCGGTGTGGTCCGGAGTGCCACCCTCTACAGTTTCGCCGGTAGTGCCGGGCCCGATGAAGGCAATCTGGTCTTCAACGGGCACACGATGGGAACGAACGCCTGGCAGGGCGATCAGTACAGTGCAGGTGCCCAGATATTTGACGTGAAGAGTTATCTCGCGCCTGCCGGGAACGAAGCCGCAGTCCAGGGGACTTCCAGCGGCGGCATGGCCGCACTCCAGCAGATCCTTGTAATTGATTACAAGCCTTCGACATCCGGCGAACCCGTGGCCTCATTCACATCGAACGTCACGAGCGGCATAAGGCCCCTGACAGTCCGGTTTGAGGATCTCTCGGCAGGTTCGCCTACTGCATGGAAATGGGACTTTGGCGATAACTCTACTGCAACCGAACAGAACCCTTCCCATGTCTATACTTCGGCAGGAACGTACACGGTCTCTCTCAACGTTACCAATGCGCAGGGCAGCAACACCCTGACACGCAGCTCTTTTATAACAGCCAGGATACCTTCGGTTGCGGCCTCGTTTACGGCTAACAAAACCTCCGGCGACGCCCCGATGACCGTCAGCTTCAGCGATACATCGACCGGTGAACCCGAATCCTGGTCCTGGGACTTTGGCGATGGCACAAACACTACCGGACAAAACCCGGTCCACACGTATTCTTCATATGGTACTTATACCGTGAAACTGACAACAGCGAATTCTGCCGGGTCATCCACCGCAACCATAACCATCTCGGTCAACGTGCGTACGATCGTTGACCAGTCCTTTGCCATCGCGAATCTTACGACAACACAGGCCGGTACCGGCCAGAACGTTTCAGTCAGCAAGGCAAACGCCACCGTATCAGGAAAAACCGTAACGATGACCGGTGTCGGCCATGGCTGGGAAACCCTGGATATTCTCTTAACCGACCTGCCGGAGAGTGACGGGGCCAGCGTCTCAGGCACGGTTGCATCGGTCGTCGCAGCAGGAACCCCGGTCACCGTTCCTATAACGGATGTGGGAACTCCTGCCATCAATTATACTCTCCGTCTCCAGGAAGTTCCGAACAGCTCGGCGCAGATTACGATGACCATCACCAAAGATCCCGACACTGCGTCCCAGTCTTCCTTCACGCTCGCTGCAACCGGTGCCGGGAAACAGATGGATGCAATCGCATATACCGTGAATTTCAACAAAACCTGCCTTGCCAACCATGGCGAGAATGGATCGATCCTTAATGCAACAATCGGGATGGCGGTAAGCCCTGTCTGGGTAACTGCTCACGGAGGGCGCGATCACATCGTCATCATGCGGAGAGCGGACAATGGCACAACCCAGTTCCTCACCACGCAGTACCAGGGAACGGATAAGAGCGGGAATGAGCTTTTTTCAGCACTCTCACCCGATGGTCTCTCGACATTTATCCTCTCTTCGGTTTCAGCCTCCTCATCCGGCAGCGGAAGCAGCGGCGGCAGCAGCAGTTCCGGCGGCGGTGGCAGCAGCGGAGGCGGTTCGAAGCTCAGCAGTTCAGCCAAAGAAGGGCAGGTATACGAGTACCGTTCCCCTTCGGCTACATCGTATGCCTGGGTGGAGAAGACCACGGTTGCGGATAAAGGAACCGTGGAAATTCTGCCCCTGACCGCCGATATCGGGACAATGCCCGAGATTGAGGCGAAATGGAGTACCGAGATCCCCACAAAACCCGATGGCGGCGGCAGGTTCACGACAAGTATCGTGCAGGCTCTTCCCGGCGAGACCCGGTCCCTGTACCGGTCCGCACTTGCCCGGCAGGGACTTGATATCGGCACCGTTGCCTATTCCATGGTTGTCAATGAAGAGGGCATACCCCAGACAAAGAATGCCATAATCGAGATGAGCGTTCCGCAGGAATGGGTGAAACAGAACGGGGGGATTACCCAGGTCAAAATCCTCCGGATGGACGATGAGGCAGGGGTGAACGTTCTTGAAACGGCATTCCGGAGATACGATTCGGACAGCCGGTACATCGTCTTCCGGGCAAAGTCCCCCGACGGGCTCTGTACCTTCACCCTGGTTTCCGTCACGGCCGGCCCGGTCATCGTCCAGCAGGCCCCCCCGGTGGAACCGGTTGCACAGCTTACGACTCAGGGTTCTGCTGTCCTTGCCCCGGTTGCAGTAGCGGCCGGGACCAGTTACGTATGGATTGTTGCCGCCATTGCCGTTGTCGTCATTGCCTGTATCGCCGGAGCAGTGATCAAAAAACGCCGGCGGCAGCGGGAGATCTGGTAATCCCGGACGCAGATTTTCTGCACCAGGACAGATTTTTTTTGGGTCAGCCGGTACCCAGCTCCAGGAAAAACCGGCAATCCTGCCCGCTGTTCCGGGCGCATAGTGCCGGGGGTATCCGGATACAGTTATAGTACTCTCACTGGCAGGATGAACTTCCCGTACTCGTTCTCGGCGATGACCGATTCGACGCCGTAAACCTTCCGGATGCATTCCGGCGTCAGGATCTCGTGAGGTTTTCCGAAACCGACCATCCGCCCGTGACTGAGGACGAGGACTTCGTCCGCGTACCGGTACGCGAGATTGAGATCGTGCATTGCGACTATCAGGGAGGAGTGCTCTTCGAGCGTGATCCTCCGCATCGTCTCCATCACTTCGATCTGGTACCGGATATCGAGCGCGCTGGTCGGTTCGTCGAAGAGATAGAGGGCGGGATTCTGGGCAAGGGCCCGGGCGATGAACACTTTCTGGCGTTCGCCCCCCGAGAGCTGGTCCATGTATTTCCCTGCCATATCCCCCATGCCAAGGGCATCGAGCGCGGCCTGGACGCGGGAGAGTTCCTCCTCGGAGACCGACCACCGGATGTACCTCCGTCTCCCGAGCAGGACCGTCTCGAAGACCGTGGAGTAGAGGGTATAGGTGAAATGCTGGGGGACATATCCGATCTTCATGGAGAGATCTATGGGATCGATCCGGCGGATGTCCTCCCCGTCAAGCGCGATCGATCCCGCTGTTGGCTCGTGGATCAGGGTCAGGTTTTTGATGAGCGTGGATTTGCCCGAGCCGTTCGGGCCGATCAGGGCAAGGATCCTCCCGCTCCCGAGTGCAAACGAGATATCCTCAAGCACCCTGATCGATTCAAATTCCTTGGTTAAGTGTTCTACGGAAAGTTCCATAATGCCCCCGCTAGTACAGGCCCCGCCCTTTTGATCGCATGATTAAGAAGAGGAAGAAGATCCCCCCGATGATGTACATGATGATGCCGACCGGGATCTCAACCGGGCTCATGATGGTCCTTGCCGCCGTATCGGAGATGAGGAGTATGGCTGCCCCGAGAAGTGCAGAACAGGGGATGAGGTACCGGTGATCGTTTCCGATGAACATCCGGCAGATGTGCGGCGCCATGAGCCCGACAAAGCCGATGATGCCGGTAAATGCCATGCAGCAGGAGGCGGCAAACGTACAGATCATCAGGCCGGTGAGGCGGAATTTTTTCACATCGATGCCGAGGTTCTTTGCAACATCGTCGCCGGCCGCGAGGGCGTTGAGATCCCAGGCCCTTTGTTCGAGAAGGATGAAGCAGATGAGGCAGAGCGGGAGCAGCAAAAGGACGGCAGTCCAGCTCGCACCCCACATCCCGCCCATCAGCCAGACCACGATGTCGCGGAGCTTGTCGTTGCTCGTCATGTACTTGAGGGCCATGACCCCAGCCGTGAACAGGTACCCGATGACAACGCCTGCAAGGATCAGGGTCGACTGGTTGGTTCCCCGGGACCGGGAGATCCAGTACACGAGGAGCATGGAGAGCCAGCCGAAAAGAAATGCCAAAATGACGATGAAGATGTCGTCCCCAAGAAGGAACCATGCCCCGGCAATGCCCGGCCCGATGACGATTGCGATGGCCGCACCGAACGATGCTGCGGAGGAGAGGCCTAGCGTGAACGGGCTGACAAGCGGGTTGCGCAGGAGCCCCTGCATCACGGCGCCTGCAACCGCCAGGCTTGCCCCGGTGAGAATGGCAAGAAAGATCCGGGGCAGGCGGAACCCGGTAACGATCAGCTCGGCCTGGGGATTTTTTGGGGCGGGGATGACTGCCAGTATACCGGACATTACCGAAGATCCTGCCGGCAGGTTTCGGGCAAGGATCTCATTGAATGCTGCTGCCGGCGGGTGGGCAATCGCAAGGATCGTATCCTCAGGCGTGATGGGAATGGTCCCGATCCCGGCGGAGAGGATCGCGGAGACAATGACAATTATGGTCAGGATCCCTATCAGGGCAATGCGCCGTGTACTGCCGGCATGGTACAGGGTATGTACGGTTGTCCTGTCCCGGGTATCCACTGGTGCGTCGGTTGCCATGGTGTCTGTGGTTTTTTGTCCCTGCCGTGATGCACTGTTATTGCCGGTGCCCGCCTACATCCCGATGCCTTTTACAAGACCGGCAAGCTCTCCGGCCTCCAGGTCTTCGAGCCGGATGTACCGGGCGCCAAGCTCTTCGGAAAGGGTCCGGGCAAGGCCGAACGAGAGGAAATTCTGTTCGGAATCGATGACGAGCGAGGGGATGCCCTCCTCGCGGATCTGGGAGGCTGCGGCTTTTGCATCCTCAAGCGGAGACCGGGTTCCCATGCCCACGTTCGCCTTCCCGTCCGAGACCAGGATAAGCCGTGGAATTGTATTGCGGTGGATGGCCTGCTCCCGCTGCAAAACTTCAAAACCCTTGAGAAGGCCGTGGGCAAGGGGAGTCTTTCCCCCGACCGGGAGTGTCTGCATGTATTTCCGGGCAAGTTCAATGCTCGAGGTGGGCGGCAGGAGGAGTTCGGCACCGGAGCCCCGGAATGCCACGAGCCCCACCCGGTCCCGCTTCTGGTAGGCATCGATCAGGAGCGAGAGGATGGCACCTTTGACCGCGGTCATCCGCTGCTCAGCTCCCATGCTGCCGCTCGCATCGACCACAAAGAGGATCGTGTTTGCGGTCTTCCGCTCACGGACTTTCTCGCGCAGATCAGAGGGCTCGATCTTTATTGCAAGGGATCCTTTCCGCCCGTTCTGGAACGGGGCGGCAGCCCGCAGCGTTGCATCGAGCGCGATATCTGCATGCGGGGTTTCCATAACCCGGCTCCGGACATACCGTCCGTCCCGGGATTCGGTTGTGCTTCTCTTCCCGTCTCCCTCCCGCCTGACAGAGTCCGCGCGATGCGGGAGCGCTATCTTCTGCTGGTCGATGCCAAACGGCGATCCCTCGGGAGCTGCGGTCGTTGCCGAGCTGTCCGGCACCGGTTTCTCCTCCGGGTGCGGGTGATCGTGCTGTTCGTTCTTCCGGTCCGGGGATTTCTGCTCTTTTTTCGAATTCTGGATGGACTCCTCCATCTTCTTGTGATCCATCTGCTGGTCCGAGAACGGCCTGCGCCGCATGCGGTGGGAGAGGACGAGATTTGCCGCTTCCCGAACATCGTCCTCGTCCACCACGGTCCGGTTGTTCCAGGCCGCTATCGTTGCAGCGGTCTTCATCATCGTTATGTCTGCCCGGTGGCCGTCGACTGCCATATCGATGCAGATCTGTGCGATCATCCGGAGGATATCGTCCGGCATGCTGACCCGGGAAAGGAGTTCCTTTGCGATGAGGATACGCGAGCGGAGTTCCTGCTCCTCTGCATCCCATCCATGTATGAATGTCTCCGGATCGCTCTCGTACGCCTGCCTTCTCTTTATGACGTCGATACGGGTCTCCACATCCCGGATTCCTTCGATGTCCACGCAGAGGCCGAACCGGTCGAGGAGCTGGGGCCGGAGCTCCCCCTCCTCCGGGTTCATGGTGCCGATCAGGATGAATGACGACGGGTGAGTGTAGGAGACCCCCTCCCGCTCGATGAAGTTCGTCCCCATAGCGGCTGCATCGAGAAGGACGTCCACGATGTGATCGTTCAGGAGGTTCACCTCGTCCACGTAGAGGATGTTCCGGTTGGCTTCTGCAAGAATACCCGGCTCAAACTTCTTCTCCCCGCTTTTCAGGGCATGGCCGATGTCGAGGCTTCCAACAACCTTGTCCTCCGTTGCGCTGATCGGGAGCTCGACCACTTTCATGGGAGCCCTCCTGGATTTTGGTCCCGGCTGTTTCTCCCTGCACTCCCGGCACATGTGTCTGGTATCCCGGGGATCGCACCCGAAGAGGCACCCCTCTGCAACGCACTTTTCCGGGAGAAGCCGGACGAGCGCCCGGGCTGCCGTGGACTTGGCCGTGCCTTTCTCGCCCCGGATCAGGACGCCGCCGATCCCGGGATTGATGGCATTGAAGATCAGGGCTTTTTTCATCTGCTCCTGGCCGACAATTGCTGAAAACGGGTAGATGGTCTCGGAATAATTCATATCGGGCCTCAAGTTTACGAATCAGATACTGTATCTTACTGAATTGTGATCGCTGAACGATCCTGGTATACCTGATAATGTAATTGGTATTTTTATTATCAAGGGGTATTACGTTTTTCTATTTGTTATAATCGAATAACACGATTCAAAATATTATTAACATTGAAAAATGCACATTTCAAGGTACGAAAAACTGTCCCGCCTGTGTTCTCCGGAGACCCGGGCCAGGAGAAAACGTCATGAAAATCACTTCGATCATGTGGGGGTCGTATGCCCCGGTACTCAAACGCGCAGCAGAAGCCAGTGGCATAGACTGCGCCATCTATCCGACCCGGGTACTGGAAGACCTTCCTGAAAAAAGGGACGAGGCGATCGCGTCCATGAGACAGTCGGACGTCATTCTCGTGTACCATACGTCCGATATGTTCTGGGAGCAGGTGGACCGGGAGATCGCAATAATACGCGAGACGGTACCGGTCATCTCGCTCGGTCCCGATCCCTCGTTCTGGACGCAGTCGACCGTTGAGTCGGAGATCGTGACCACCTGCCACCGGTACATCACCAATAACGGCGATGAAAATTTCGCAAATCTTCTCCGGTATATTGAAAAAGAGATCTCTGGAAAAGACTGCCCTGTCGCCCCTCCGGCCGATGTTCCCTGGGAAGGACTGTACCATCCCGATGCACCCGGGGCATTTGCAAATCCTGCCGACTATCTTGCCTGGTACGGCGAGCGCGATTTAGGAAAATACCGGGTCGGCCTGGTCTTTTCCCGGACCTCCTGGGCTGCCGGAAATGTTACCCTTGAAGATGCGCTCATCCGCAGCCTCGAAGCGGAGGGTCTCTCGGTCATACCGGTCTTCACGTATGCCATCCGGGACGATGCCCTGGGCGCCCGCGGGATGACCGAGGTGGTCTCGGAGTACCTGTTCAGGAACGGCGTCCCCGTTGTCAACGCTATTGTCAAGCTCATCCCGTTCCTCTTTGGATCGGTGAGGGACAATACCTCTGGCAGGTCCCTTACATCGGGAGGCATCGGCTTTCTCCGGGCAGCAGGAATCCCGGTCTTCTCTCCGGTGGTCTCCATGTACATGACCCTTGATCAGTGGCAGGCCTCGGAGGGACTCTCCATGGATGTCGGGTGGGCGGTTGCGCTCCCTGAGTTCGAAGGCACAATCGAGCCGGTCTTCATCGGCACGAGCCGGAGCGAAGAGGGTGGCGGGAAGACCCGGGAAGCCGTTCCGGACCGGTGCAGGAAGATCGCAGCCAGGGTCCGGCAATGGATCAGCCTTGCCAAAAAACCCGCCAGCGATCGCAGGGTTGCGTTCATCCTCAACAACAACCCGTGCGCCGGGATCGAGGCGAATATCGGCGGAGGCTCCAATCTCGACACGCTCGAAAGTCTTGTGCGGATCTTAACGAAGATGGCCGGCGCCGGATACACCGTATCAGTTCCGGCATCCGGTAAGGATCTTGTTGAACAGATCCAGAGAAAAAAAGCGATCTCGGAATTCCGGTGGACAACAACCCGGGATATCGTTGCAAACGGCGGGGCCCTTGCAAGGATGGATCTTGTCACCTATCTGCAATATTTTCATTCGCTTCCGGCTCCGGTGCAGCAGCGGGTGAACGATACCTGGGGAGAACCCCCCGGCGAGGGGATGGTCCTTGACGGAACCCTGCTGATCACCGGCCTGTCGCTTGGCAATGCCACGGTACACGTCCAGCCAAAGCGCGGGTGCTATGGCTCGCGGTGCGATGGCACGGTCTGCAAGATCCTCCACGATCCCAAGTGTCCCCCGCCCCACCAGTACCTTGCAACATATTACTGGATCCAGCAGATCCACAAGGCAGATGTCATCGTCCACGTGGGGACGCACGGCAGCCTTGAATTCCTGCCGGGCAAAGGGGTGGGCCTCTCGCAGGAATGCTTCCCAGATATCGTTGCAGGCACGGCCCCGTTCCTGTACATCTACAATTCCGACAACCCTGCCGAGGGAACGATTGCAAAAAGGCGGGGTTATGCGGTAATCGTCGACCACATGCAGACCGTCATGACCGGCAGCGGATTGTACGAGGGGCTCGAAGAGATCGACACCATTCTTACCGAGTACGAGACCACAAAGAACGATCCCGCCCGGGCCCATGCACTTCAGCACCAGCTCAGCGATGCCCTTGTCCGGGCAAACCTTGATCGGGACATGCACCTGGATCGCGGGATGCCTCTTTCCATCATGGTTGCAAAAGCCCACGAAGCTCTTTCGAAGATCCGCAACACCCGGATCCAGTCGGGGATGCACATCTTCGGCGAACTTCCTTCGGGCGATCGCTGTGTTGAATTCATCAGCTCCATCATCCGATTCGATACCGGTGACTCGTCCCCCCGCCGGATTATTGCAAAAGTCCTGGGATTCGATCTGACAGGCCTGCTCACCGGCCAGGATCGTTATTCCGACGAACTCTGCCTGTCCTATGGGGCGATCCTCGAACAGGTCGACCTGGAACTGGACCGGTTCGTTGCATCCGTGCTGGACCGGCCTGTCTGTCCCGTTGCCCTGATCTTCGGGAGGCGGATCCCGAACGGGGATGTCGAAGCCCTGGACGCTCTCCGGGCCCGTATAATCGATATCAACCGGCGGATCGATGAGTCGGATGAGACCGGATCCCTCCTGCACGGGATGGACGGCCGGTATATACCGGCAGGGCCATCCGGCCAGATCACCCGCGGGCACGAGGACGTGCTCCCGACCGGCCGGAATTTCTATTCGCTCGACCCGTACCGCGTCCCCACCCAGGCCGCGTGGCGGGTGGGCCAGCGCCTTGCCGATGCCCTTATTGAGAAATATTCCCGGGAAGAAGGAAAGATTCCCGAGAATGTGGCATTTTACTGGATGGCCGGCGACATCATGGCGTCGGATGGCGAGATGTTTGCCGAGATGCTCTGGCTCCTTGGAGTCCGGCCGGTCTGGCAGAAGAACGGCCAGGTGAAATCATTCGAGATAATCCCGCTCCACAAGCTCGGCCACCCCCGTATCGATATAACGGTCAGGACCACCGGTATCCTCCGGGACAATTTTGCCAACTGCTATGAACTGCTCGACGATGCAGTCCGGGCTGTGGCAGCGCTTGACGAGCCTTTGGAAAAGAATTTCGTGCGCCGGCACGTGCAGAAGTCAATGGCGGAAGACGGATCCGTGCTCCGGGATGCCACGCTCCGCATCTTCTCCTCCCGGCCCGGCTCGTACGCAAGCGGCGTGAACCTCGCGGTGCTTGCCAGCGCCTGGAAGACCCAGGCCGATCTTGCCGACATCTTTGTCGCCTACAACGGGTATGCCTATGGCCGGGATGTGCAGGGAAAGGATGCCCACGGTCAGCTGGCATCTGCCTTGTCGACCGTCTCGGTCACGTTCAACAAGGTCCAGTCCGACGAGCACGATCTCCTTGGCTGCTGCTGTTATTTCGGCACCCACGGAGGATTCACGGCCGCAGCCCGCCATTATTCCGGCAACGAGGTGAAGCCCTATTACGGGGATACCCGCGAGCCAGAGAACGTTGAAGTCCGGGACCTTGCCGACGAGATCCGCAGAGTTGTCCGGACAAAACTCTTAAACCCGAAGTGGATCGACGGCATGAAGGACCACGGGTACAAGGGCGCTTCCGATATCATGAAACGGGTGACCCGCGTGTACGGCTGGTCCGCCTCCACGCAGGAAGTCGACGACTGGATCTTCAACGAGATCGCCGACACGTTTGTCAATAGCGGGGAGATGCGGGAGTTTTTTGAGGAGAACAATCCCCATGCACTCGAAGAGATCGCAAGACGGCTCCTGGAAGCCAGCCAGCGCAGCCTCTGGGATGCCGATCCCCACGTGCTCGATGAGCTCAAAAAGAACTATCTGGAGATCGAGTCCTGGATGGAAGACCAGTCCGGCCAGGGCGATTTCCAGGGGGGCAACGTGGATATCGTTACTCCGGATGACAATGCCCTGTGGGGAAGCGCCATGAAGGATCTCATGGACAAAGTGCACGCAAAACATTCACGATGATCGCGGTGCCATACCGTGGTACACAGGAAGCCTGATGAACGCAATCGAGACAATTGACCTGACCCGGTATTACGACTCGCTCTGTGCAGTCGATCATCTCACCCTCTCGGTGAATAACGAGATCTTCGGCCTGCTGGGACCCAACGGTTCCGGGAAGACGACAACGGTGCTGATGCTCACCACTCTTCTGCGTCCGACCGAAGGGTCGGCAAGCGTCTGCGGGTACGATACGGTCCGCGAAGGGGAGAATGTCCGCCGGCAGCTCAGCTATGTACCGCAGGACATGGCAGTCGACATCAAGCTCACCGGCCGGGAGAATGTCCTCTTCTTTGCCCATCTCTACGGGATTCCCCGGCCAAATGAGAAGGTCGACGAGGTCCTCGCGATCATGGAACTCACCGACCGAGCCGACGATCTCGTCAAGAATTATTCCGGCGGCATGAGGCGGCGGCTGGAGCTCGCCCAGGCGTTGGTGCATGAGCCGGCAGTCCTCTTCCTGGACGAGCCCACGATTGGTCTTGACGTTGCGGCCAGGAAAAAGATCTGGGAGCACATCGGTGCCCTGCGCAACAGCGGCATGACCATCTTTGTCACCACGCATTACATGGACGAGGCGGACCAGTACTGCGACCGGGTCGGGATCGTGAGCAAAGGGCGGGTTGTTGCCCTCGGGCGGCCATCCGAACTGAAATCCGATCTGATGACCGACGTCATTACCGCGCGGGTCACAGGATCGGTCACTATCCCCGCAATCGAGGGTGTCCGTCTTATCGGGCAGGACGGTGACGAGATCTCGTTTGCTGCGGAGAACGGGAAAGAGGCTCTGCCGCTCATTGCGGGAGCTTTTTCCGACAATGGCATGGTCATCCGGTCGCTCTCGCTCCGCGAGCCCAGCCTGGACGACGTCTTCCTCCACGCCGTGGGGAACCAGGACGAGCCCCGGTCCTTCAACGACCAGCAGTTCCGGACCATGCTGCGGAGGCGCAAATGAGCGGCATCTGGTATTACATGCAGCGGGACCTGGTCAAATGGGCCCGGGGCAAAGTCGCCGTGATTGCCATGCTCGTCATGCCGGCTGCCTGGCTGATCTTTGTGGGCCTTGCGCTTCCGGTCACCTTTACGGGAAATTACCTGGACTTCATCACGCCCGGCATCCTCGTCATGACCATGCTTGCTTCCTCGCTCCAGGGCGGGGCGCTTCTGATGTTTGACAAGATCCTCGGCTTTCTCAACAAGTTCCTGGCGCTCCCGACACCGCGGGAGAGCATCCTCTTTGGCAAGATCCTGTTCATCACCATCCGGGGGGTGATCCAGTCCACGATCATCCTTGTCGTGGCAACGCTCATCGGTGCGACAATCCTCTCGCTTCCCCAGTATGCCATGATCTACCTGATCCTGCTCCTCTTCGGAATCCTCCTCTCGGGTCTTGCGACAACGCTTGCGCTCTATGTCGGGGATCATGATTCGTATGCGGCCGTCAACACCATGATCTCGATGCCGCTCTTCTTCACATCGAGCGCCCTGATGCCCTACAGCGTAATGCCACCGTGGCTTTCAGCGATCGCCCATGTCAACCCGCTCAGCTTTGCCATCGACGCGATCCGGTCGGTGGAAGCCGGTGTAGTTCCCTTCATGCAGATGGGGATCCTTGCCCTGCTGTGCGTTGCGGTCCTTGCCGTCTGCATGCGGGTCTTCCGGAAGATGACGGTATAATGGATAACGGGGTATTTACAGGAAACCTGAAGAGTGGGGATACCCGAAACCGGGCCTGATACGGGCGTATTTTCCACCGGGCCGAACGAGGAAAAGCCCTGTACGGGCCCCGATTGGGGTCGACCGGGAAAATCCGCCGGTATGGCGTTTATTTGGCAGTTACTCAGTGGAAACGATGTCGTATTTCAGGGTTTATTGCCCTTTGCGCAACATCAAAAAAAGGGGATGTGCAATACTTCCTCAAGAGGGAAAAACAGCGATTCTCATCAATCCGGAGCCGGATTGATTTTTACGTCGTAAAACCCGGTCCGGGGAGAGCCGCTGCAACCTGAAAAATGAGGAGAGGAAGATCAGAACTCTTCTGCAATCCCATAGCCCCAGTTGTAGAGCGTTGCGATGGGATCGTTTTTCGGGAAGAGGTTGCAGACCAGTCCCTTGCTCCGCAGGAACCGCTCCGCAGTTGCCGGTGAGACGGGCATGATCTTGTCTGCGCTCTTTTTTCCAAGGGACCAGAGATGCAGGTAATACGTGATCTTCTTTTCCGAATCGGTATGGAAGTAAAGATCTTTTCCCTGTCTCAGGATATCCGGTGAATGAACTGCAGGCCTCGGTGCCGAATAAAGGCATTCATCGAGCTTGGTATCTACCGTGGTCTTCCTGCTGCCATCATACAATTGTGTTTTCATACGATCAACTCCTGCTGCATTCGGGACCGGTTTCCCCACCGGTCCAGAGTCGGCTGTACAGCGCAGCCATGAAGCGATGCACTTGTCGAAGGTGCGGGCAGTTCCTGGAGAACCAGTCATACCCTGGATCCAGTATTGGGTGCTTCTGTTATTATACTTTTTTATTTTTGTAGCACTAAATGTGTAAATTTTTAAATTATGTGATACATGACCAGACAACCCCGGAAATCCGGCCGCCCCGAATCCCCTCACGTCCATGAACGGGTGTCCGTAAGAAAACCCCCGGTTATCCCGGCCAATGCGTGAGCATGAAAAAAATGCAGGAACTACGATGTCGCGTTCTGGATATTCCGGTACCGACGGCTCCGGCACTCCTGGTAATGATTCAGGGATCCGGCGCCGGCAGGCATGGTGTTGTGATCCTGTACCGGTGGTTCTGGTTCCAGGATTTTGCCCATTTCAGCAGCGGGACTATGGCTTCCCGCAAGGTTTTGCCGTCTTCGGTCAGGCAGTATTCCACCCGGGGAGGAATTTCCGAGTAGGAGATCCGGTTGATCAGGCCCGCTTTCTGGAGATCCTTAAGAACATCGGCAAGCGACTTGGGACTGATACTACCGCAGTTCAGCATGATCTCAGAGAACCTCATGGTCTGGTGACGGCCAAGGGATGAAATGATACATATCGCCCATTTTTTTGAGATGGTTGGCATGATCCCGCGGAGACAGCACAGGCAGGTGTGGTCGCTTTCCTCGTCCATAGTTACTGCATTGCTATAAAGTTTATACTATTAATAATCCGGGCTCATTCGTATTATGAAATAATAAAAATTTTTAATATGGTGTTACTATGAAGCAATGTTCTTTGCACAGGTACCGGCGTCCGAATTATCATGTATCTCTGTATCAGGGGATCATGGAATGCAGGCACAGGAGAGGATGATTCTGGCTCACTATACTGAAACTATCGATCTCTATTCCGATGACGGGAAACTGCTCAAAAGCAGTGTGCAGCTGCACCGCATCAGCCCGCTCACAAATCCAGCGGCACAGAAGATCGTTGACCTGACAAAAAGGACGATCAACGTGAACCTTGCCGGGATTGAAGAGGCCCTGAAGACTGCAAAGCTCGGCAAGGGTCGTATTCCCGGCCGGGAACTCGATCTCCCGATCATGGAACATAAAGATGCCCTGATCGCGAAGATCAAGTCGATGGTCCAGGTTGAGGAAGGCGACGACACCGATATCCAGCAGTTCAACGGCGGCAAGCTCCTGCTCGTACGGGCGCCAACCCTGAGGCTGAACGGAGCATCGACGTACGATGCCGCTATCACGGCAGTTGCATCTGCCGTAACCTACTCGATCGTGGACGAGTTCAACATCGACGCGTTCAACGCCTCGACCGTGAAAGCAGCAGCCTGGGGAAGTTATCCCCACACGCAGGATATGGAAGGCGCGCTTGTCACCTCCATTCTCACCATCCCCCAGAATAACGAGGGAATCGGGTACGCGCTGCGCAATGTCAGCGTCAACCATTTCGTGATGATGACGAACCGGAACGCCCTCCAGGGCGCAGCCCTTGCCTCAACGTACGAGATGGCCGGCGTCTTCGAGATGGGCGGGGCCATCGGGCCGTTCGAGCGCAACCAGCTGCTCTGTTACGGGTACCAGGGGCTCAATGCCAACAACATGGTCTACGATATCGTAAAAGAGAACGGCCAGACCGGAACCGTTGGCTCCGTGGTCCAGTCCCTCGTCGACCGGGCAATCGAGGACCGGGTCATAACCTCCGGCAGGAAAGGCGGGTACTTCCAGTTCTATGACACGAAGGACCCGATGCTCTGGAACGCGTATGTCTCGGCCGGCACCCTTGCGGCAAGCATCGTCAACTGCGGCGCCGGCCGGTTCGTGCAGGCAGTCTCATCGACTCTTCTCTACTTCAATGACTTAATCGAGCACGAGACCGGTCTTCCGGGTGCAGACTTCGGCCGCGTGATGGGAACCGCAGTCGGGTTCTCGTTCTTCAGCCACTCTATTTATGGCGGCGGCGGGCCGGGCATCTTCAACGGCAACCACGTGGTGACCCGCCATGCGTACGGCATGGCTATCCCCTGCGTTGTCGCCGCAGCGGCAATGGATGGCGGCACCCAGATGTTTGCGCCGGAAGGAACGTCGAAGATCATGGGCGAGACCTACGGGAAGATGGATGTCTTCTCTCGACCGATCCACCAGATCGCGCAGGTGGTGTAACGATGACAGAACCAGCAGATTACCCCCAGTGCCGCATCGTCCCGATGCGCCTCCTCTCTCCCGATACTACAAAAAGGCTGCTTTCAAAGATCGTGAAAGTGCCAGGCATCCGCAGGGTGCTCCTCAACGGCCAGAACATCCCGCTTGTCGTTCCCTACGGCCCGGCGCGGGGTAAGGAGAATAAAACAAACCTGAGAAAGACGGTCGAGATCGCCGGCAATTCTGTTGACCTTCATGTGCAGGTCGGCACGATCACGCTTGAGATCGAAGACAAGGCTGTCACTGATAAGATCCAGAAGATCTGCGATGCATTTTTCGTCGATTTCTCGTTTTATATCCAGAAAGGAAAATTCATGAAAACCCGGCCGAGCATGGTGGATTATGCCAGGTATGGTCCAGGTGCGGACCCGTCCGTCATCGGCCTGGTCGACCCGAAACGAAAAGAGGCTCCCACGGTTATCAATCTGTCCAGGGAACGGGTCTGCGGGGGGTATGAGCTCTGATGACCCGGACACCGCAATACGGGCCGGGGACCTCGGTAGTTGCGATCAACCGGCGCAAACAGATGGATCCCGGGCACAAGCTCACGGTCATGCGAAGCATTACGGACGAGGACATCGTCCTCCTGCTCGGCCACCGGGCACCTGGTGCGAGTTTCAGGACCATGCATCCCCCGATCTCGGAGCAGCAGGAGCCGGACTGTCCCATGCGCCGGCTCGTGAAACCGACCGAAGGGGCAAAGCACGGCGACAGGGTCCGGTACGTCCAGTTCGCCGACTCCATGTTCAACGCCCCCTGCCAGCCCTACCAGCGGACCTATGCCGAGATGTACCGCTTCCGGGGCATCGATCCCGGCACCCTGTCCGGGCGGCAGATCGTCGAGTGCCGCGAGCGGGATCTCGAAGAGTACTGCCGGCTCCTGATAGAGACCGAGATGTTCGACCCGGCGCTCGTGAGCCTCCGGGGAGCTACCGTCCACGGCCACTCGCTGCGACTCTCCGAGGATGGGATGCAGTTCGATGCCCTCCAGCGCTGCGTGCTGGGAACCGACGGGATGGTCCGGTACACAAAAGATCAGATCGGCCTCCCACTCAACCGGCCGGTCGAGGTTGGAAAACCGCTCGATCACCCGTGGCTCAAAGAGCACGCAACGATCTTCCATTCCCTTGTCGGGACCGCCCTCCGCGAGGATCGCGAGTATGTCGAATACCTGCAGCGGATCCACACGCTGCGGACGCGCTATGGCTTCATGCCAAAGGAGGCCTGAACTATCATGACATCTGTCGAGCATTCCCAGAAACAGTTCTTAAAAGCACTCAAGGAAAAATTCAAGGGACAGGATGTCGAATCGCAGAAGACCGAGTTCTACAAGTTCGGCGGAGTGCAGCAGTCCCCGCGCAAGCGCGAGTTCATGGAAGAGACAAAAAAGATCGTAGCGGATCGCGGGATCTCGATGTACGATCCCGAGCACTGCCACTTAAACGGCATCCCCATGGGCCAGCGGCAGCTGATGACCTACGAGGTCTCGGGCACCGGCACCTATGTTGAAGGCGACGATCTCCACTTCGTGAACAACTCCGCCATGCAGCAGATGTCGGACGAGATCAAGCGGACGATCATCGTGGGTATGGACATTGCCCATAACACGCTCCAGAAGAGACTCGGGAAGGAAGTGACACCCGAGACCATCAACGAGTATCTCCACATCCTCAACCACGCAATGCCCGGCGGCGCTGTTGTCCAGGAGCACATGGTTGAGACGAATCCCGGTCTTGTCGACGACTGTTTTGTCAAGGTGTTTACCGGCAATGACGAGGTAGCCGATGATATCGAGCCGCAGTACCTTCTGAATATCGAGAAACTCTTCCCGAAGAAACAGGCCGAAGCGCTCAAGGCCGAGATCGGGAAATCGATGTACCAGGCCATCCACGTCCCGACCATCGTTGTCCGGACCTGCGACGGCGGCACAACGAGCCGGTGGTCCGCGATGCAGATAGGGATGTCGTTCATTGCCGCGTACCGCACCTGTGCCGGAGAAGCGGCTGTGGCCGATCTCTCGTTTGCGGCAAAACATGCCGGCGTCATCCAGATGGGATCGCATCTTCCGGCCCGCAGGGCCCGGGGCCCGAACGAACCGGGCGGCATCAAGTTCGGGATGTTCTCCGACATGATCCAGGCCGACCGGAAATACCCGGACGACCCGGCCCACGCAGCGCTCGAAGTCGTTGCAGCAGGAGCTGTCCTCTTCGACCAGATCTGGCTTGGCTCCTACATGTCGGGCGGTGTCGGCTTCACGCAGTATGCAACCGCCGCGTACACCGACAACATCCTCGACGACTTCACCTATTATGGCATGGATTATGTCAAGGACAAGTTTGGCTACAACTACCGCGAGCCGGGAGCGGACAAGGTGATCAGACCCACGCAGGATATCGTCAACGATATCGCAACCGAAGTCACGCTCTACAGCATGGAGCAGTACGAGAAGTTCCCGACCCTGATGGAGGACCACTTCGGCGGTTCCCAGCGGGCAGCCGTGATCGCGGCTGCGTCCGGGATTTCCACATCCATTGCAACCGGCAACTCGAATGCCGGCCTGAACGCATGGTACTGCTCGATGATCATCCACAAGGATGGCTGGTCGCGCCTGGGGTTCTTCGGGTACGATCTCCAGGACCAGTGCGGGTCGGCCAACTCGCTCTCGATGGAACCGGACCGGGGCGCCATGGGCGAACTCCGTGGGCCCAACTACCCGAACTACGCGATGAACGTGGGCCACCAGGGAGAATATGCTGCGATCGTTGCCAGTGCGCACCTTGGCCGGGCCGATGCATTCTGCTATGATCCCCGGGTCAAGATCACGTTTGCCGATCCATCCATGAAGTTCAACTTCGCAGAGCCGAGAAAGGAATTTGCCCGGGGCGCGATCCGGGAGTTCGATCCGGCCGGCGAACGCTCGCTTATCGTGCCGGCGCGGTGATGGTACCCGGCTCTTGTGCACGTCCTGATGAATATGCAGGTGCAGGGAACATCTCCCTGCTCTTTTTAAAATTTTTAGATAATCCTGTTTCTTTTAATGGATTACCCCTGCAGATGCCAGGCCCTGGTTCTCCACGTTCAGGCCCTGCCGGTACGGGTCGATTCCCCGGTTGTGGTTGTAAGTTTCACGGATTCCAGTCCCTTCTGGGCATGCAGCCGTTCGGCCAATTCCCTGAGCCGGGTCCCCTCCCCTTCCACGAGGAGGACTTCGAGGCGCCGTTTTTTTGTCACCTGCGTCTGGAGCGAGACCCTGACCAGATCTTTGTACTGTGTCCTGATGTTATCGAGATTGCCAAGAAGATCGTCGTCCGTGTAGTCATAGACCATGGTGAATACGCCTTTTCGCGGACACTGAGCATCCACCAGCCACTGGTGATGATGATTGTAGATCCGGATTGCGTCGCGGACTCCTTCGGACCGCGAATGGTAGTTACGAAGGGTCAGGATCTCATCGAATTCCCGGCGCAGGTTTTCCGGCAGCGAAATACCGATCCGGGAGATATCATCGTCAGTGGTCATAACACGTATAGGTTAATTTTTAGGTGTTCATTAATATTATGAAAAAATTAGCAATTTGTAAAATTTCATTATATTTTTATTCACATGTCTGCATACGATGTTTCTATTCCTGCTGTCCGCCGGATATGTACGGAGCGCGGGTCGGTTATCGTACCGGCTGAGGTGCACCCGACCCCGGACAGATCTTTCCTTGCCAATTGCCGCCCCTGCAGGCATGAACGGATCATAAAATATTTTTGTATGATAAAATCATACAAAAATGAAAAAATTAATTACTGAACAGGTACTTACCTTCATTGTGGTATAGTGAAGCATCACATCCCACACTGATTCCCTTCTGGATGGCTCCGGTTATCATACGGGAGCCATCTCAACACTCCTGAGACCTCTTACCTGTTCATACCAATTCAGGAATTAATACGAAGAATCCCTCACGACTTCCCCAGGTGATGGTATTGTATTATATCCCGGGAAGGGAATGTCGTGAATCGTAACAATAAAAAAGTGTATTGGTTTTTACTCTTCGATATTGATCGTTGTGAGCTTGACTGACTCGACCCCTTTCTGGGCCATAAGACGCTCGGCGAGCGACTTGAGCTGTTCGCCGTCCCCGTGGACCAGGATAACTTCGAGGCAGCGCTCGTGGGTGACATGGGAATGGAGCGACGCCTTGATCACATCGTGATGCTCGTGTTCTATCTCTGTTATGGTTGTCAAGAGATTGCGCTGCTCGTGGTCGTACACCATCGTGATAACGCCTTCGCGTTCTCCCTTGACATCGGACATCCACTTGTAGTAGGTGATGTATGTCCGGATTGCATCGCGGATTCCCTCTGAACGGGACGAGTACCCGCGATAGTTCAGGATTTCATCAAACCGGTCGAGCAGGTTCTTGGGAAGTGATATTCCAATCCGTGAGAGATCGTCATCCATAGTCATAACCGTACGTGAATATCATAGCTGATCCTTTTTTAAGGTTTTGAAAAATAGGGTGAATGCGTTGTACTTGGTATGTACCTTATGCCATCCCCATTCTCACCGGAAACAACGGTTCAAAAATAGTCGCCTTCCCGGATACTGCCGGGATACAAACGCGGGGATCCGGTTGTGGCTCCCGTGGATCCATCCGCGTCCGGGTTTCTCTCTTCTGTTCCCGGGCGTATTGCGGGTTTTTTTGGTCTCTTACGCCAATCTGTTCCTCTTCCCTGTCTTTTTCCTGCCAGGCGGAGTGACCGGATCCCTGCGGGCCAGCGCCTTTATCCCATTGGCCTGAATCTCAAAACACCAGAACCCTCCCTCAGGGAACTGGACCCAGATCTCCTTTCTGAGTTTTACCCCTTCAGTTTCCAGCGGGAAAAATGTGCGGAGCAGCCGGGCCTCCTCCCGGCAGAACTCTTCCCGTGTCCCGGGATTGTCCGGCAGCCGGGCAATCTGCCTGAGTTTGAGATAGACCAGCTCGCCTGGTTCCCTCCGTGCCATCAGGTTGACCGGCTTGTAGCGCGAAGCAAAACAGGATCTCATCGGCATTACCCGGTACCCCTCGTTTTCGAGGATTGTGCAGGCTTCCCTTTCGACCGGGGAGAGACGGACGGTTCCGGTCATGTGCCCGCAACCTCCGTATCTGTCTCCACGCTCACCCGCCCTGGGGAGTGGATCATCACCTGACCACCCCTGCGATCATTCCTGCAACCTGCTGCGCCGTCACCGGGTCCAGCACCCGGGCCAGCATCATTCCGGCCATCGCAACGAACACGGCCCAGAACACTTTTTTGACATGCTCATTCTTCCCGAACGCTTCGATGACAGCATCCGCATCGGCCTTCATCGCATTCCGGATCAGCTTTGGCAGGAAGACAAAGAGCGGGAGGAAAAGGATCGCAGCACCGACAAACGCGAGCGTGATCTCGGTCCGGCCTGCAAGGAAGATCCCGACCGGGACTGCAAAGACCCCGGCCAGCATCGAGGCCATCGCAACCTCGCCGAACCAGAAGTAATGCTTCTTTGCCGCGTAGTTCAGCCGTTCTGCATCGGTGAGTGCCGGAAGATCGAAGATGCCAAGGGTGGAGAGCATCCCGTACCAGACCGCATGCGTCTCTTCCGGATCGGCGACAAGCCCGAGAAAGAGAATCGCGACCGGGATAATCAGCAGCAGGAGAGGAAGCCCGGCCAGCACCAGGACGAGCCCGAGCAGGAGCCCGGTTGCACAGATGGCGGCCCGGGTCTGCATCTCGTTCTCAAACATTTCCTCCCTCCGCGATCCGGATTTTGAAGACCGGGCTTGTGTATCCCCCGTTCTCGGGGCTGAAGTCCCGGACCCGGCCGATCTGGGCAAACTTCCGCCTCCCCGTGCGGATCTGGATCGTGTGGATCCCCGGATCCCGGGGATAGACCCGGCGGCCGTCGATGTCGTGCATCTCGCCGTACGGCGGGATGTAAAACCAGTCGGACCAGAACCGGAACCCGTGCGGGATATCCGTTCCCCGCATCAGGTCCGGCAGCCGGATGGGCGCGAGGTTGTCGTAGATCAGGTCGATGATGAGATTTTCATCGTCAAGCCCCGGGTGCAGGTCCAGCTCGTAGAAGACGGGATTGCGGTGCACTTCTTCAAGAGTCAGGGGCTTATCCTGTGTGAGCGGCACAAGACCGCTGAATCTTCCCCGGTAAAGGCCGGTCACGGTTGCGACCGGCTGCACGATCGTTTCAGGATCCATGGTACCGCTCCCGGTGGTTCTCGTGCTCGCTCTGGAGTTTCTTGAACTCCGCGACCACTTCGTCATACCTGCCGATCTTCTGGTAGATGGCAAGAAGCATGGGATAGAGCGGGAGCACTGCCCCGAGCATTATTCCCAAAAGTTCAGTGTCCATAACGAACCTCTGTCCGGATGGGACGACCCGGAAAAGAGGAGACTATAGTGTCTCCTCCCCCCGGATCGTTTCCGTCCGGAACGTTCAGGCAAGTGCCGCTACCGAGTCGGCCCAGGTCTCCACCTTGGTCCGGATGGCATCGTCCTCATACGAGGTGATGCTCATGGTCGTGCGGCCGAAGGTTACTATGTAGACCTCCCCGTTCGCATCATGGCATTTCAGGGTAGCCGAGAAGGTGTCGTTTTCGGCATCGTGGACGATCGTGCCTGCGTGAGCCGCGATGTTGTCGGCTGCCGCACGCATCGCGGTGATTCCCGCATTGTAACCGGCAAGGGTGTTGTACTTCTCCGAGCTGGTGCCGATGCTCTTCGCATCATCGTCCTGGTAGAAGAATTTCGCCGTGTAGGCTTCCCTGGTCTTCTCGACCGGCGCATGGTTCACGCCGGCGGTCTCATAGGCTGTGCAGGCAAACGGGTTTGTCGTGATGACCGACTGGACGATCGTGTTGAACGCTGCCGCATCTGCAATCGGGACCGCGAGTTTGCGGGTCGCGGTCTTTACTACGGTTTTCTGTACGAAATCTGCCATTGGTTTTTCATCTCCTTTGTTTTTCCCGAAGGTTCATGTGAACCTCAACCGGGTGGAGATCCACTCCGTGGATCTTCGCTTTTGTCGCGGGGCCCTTTGACATACCAGTATGGATTTCACAAGGAGATGGGTCTGGCTGAATAAATTTTCAGAATGAGAAATGGCAGGTTTTGGAGAGGATTGCGGGCAATTGGGGCGCAGTAGTTGACCGGATTTTTTTGACAAAATGGGATGGAGGAAAAATAACCTGATGGAAAATGTACTGATATAGTGAGTAAAACGATTGCCTTTCTTTGAAAATGGTAAACACTATTGAATTCTATCGTTATCAGGTTAGTTTCAAACTGGTCAGGGCATCAGAGAATTCCTGAAATACGGAATCAATAAAACCTGAACCCTTCCCTTTTGAACATCTCCAGATGACCGATACAACGAATCCCGAGTTTTTGGCAGACATCCGGGATCTTCTCGATTTCGGCATCCCGGAGATCCGGGTTTACGGCCAGCTTGCTCTTCTCTTCAGCAACGACAACAACCGTCCGGGGTTCGAAGTAACTCTGTTTTGCCAGTTTCATCGCAAGACCGATCACAAAGGGATCGGCATGATCCGGCTTCTGGGAACTTGCCTGTGCTGTCCGGATAAACCTGTTGACAACAACACCGGTTGTCACCAGTAATTCCGGACCAATACTCTCGAACATCCCGCTGTTGTTGTTCACCCAGTCTGTCAGATCGTCATCCTGCCGGTTGATCTCGCTTTTCACATATTCCGGGGCAACAATCCTTCCTTCCCGGATGAGCGCTTCGATATCCTTCCAGATGCCCGGCAGCATCTTTTCGGGATAGCGCTTGTGAACCTCGATAAGAAAAGATGTGTCAGCAACATAAAGAAAAAGAGGTTCGCCGGGTTCAGACATTTACGCGCCCATCGATTCCTGGAACTTTTCCAGATGACGGAGCTTGACATCGAGATAATCAAGGGCATCGCTGTTGCTGATATGACCTTTCCGGACATTCTCCATGACAAGGGACACATATCCGGCACCTTTCTCCGCCACACATTTCCGGTCCAGTGAAATCGGCCTGAAGGGTTTCTCTTCCTCGTTACCGGTCTGTTCTTTCCTTTTCTTCTCCGCTTCCCGCAAAGCGTATTCTGCACGCAGCTGATCTCTTCCCTGGATGTATTGCGCTAGCGAGATCTTCTTCAGCGTGAGCAAGCGCATCAGCCCGGCTTCCTTACTGATCAGGAAGCGCTGCCGGATCGAACCTGCCGCCCGTAAATAATTCCCGGATGCAACTGCCTGCCGGATCACCGGGTTCTCTTCTATCTCCTCTTGGGGAGCAAGGAACGCACCGGCAAAATGGTTGCACCAGTGTTCGACCCCGGAATACTCGTTGAGATCATTCTCGCCCTGGTTGCATACTACCGGCATGTTCAGGAGAATATGGGCATATTCGTGGAACAGGGTAAAGAGCCGGGCACGGTCTGCGTCACCAGAATTCACAACGATGACATAAGGCTCGCCATCCGTGAGGGAAAAACCCCTGGCTTCATCAACAGGCATCTTGATCTTCAGGACCGAGATGTTCCGGGACTCAAGCCATTCCCGCCAGATATCAAATGCCTTTACCGGGGTTATGCCCGCCGAATCACCATATATCCGGATACCTGAACGCTCACGTTCCTGTCGTGCCACTTCCTCGGGATCCTCTTTCAGGATTCTAATCTTCAGGCGAACTTTCGATGGAAGACTCAGATTGTCAGTCAGCTCATGGTGGATCTCTTGAATCCGTCTCGCTTTGCGAATTACCAAAAGCACTTCTTTGGAATAGCCGTTGTCGGAATCCGGATGCCGCCGGAAATCCTTAGGAAGTCCAGGTTCTTTTGGGGGCTCTGAAAGAAGAAAGGTTGCGAGAGGGCGCCTGAACATCTCGGAGAGTTGCTCAACTTTCGTGAGGGGAATTACCGGTTTCTGTGTCCCGTTACACCACGATTTAACTACACGTTCTGACACCCCAATCTTCTTGGAAATTTCAGATGGTGCAAAGCCCGAACTACCACAAAGCCACTGGAATACATCTGGTACAATGACAACATCGGGAGATGAACGGGACATAGAACTATACAAGAGATTTTTTTATAATCTATTAAAAGGTACCCAGCATCAGGAGGGTGAATGTGATCAAATGGTTGCCCCCGTCACCCGGATGCCCCCATACCCCCGGATCGGCATTTCCCGGGCATACCCCCCGAATCCAGAAATACGCTCCCAACGCCCGACCTCTGCTGGAATAGATCTGTACTCTCCGGTTATTCTCAGCGTAAAACCCTCTGTCGGGCAATCCGGAACAATTGCATGGTTTTCTGAAAAACTACCCCAAAAAAGGCTGAAAACTATCCGGTCGTGATCCTGATAATAATAGGAAACGGAGCCCGTTGTGAGCCCGGATTCCCCGTTTTCCTGAAAAAGGGGGGGTAGCCCCCCACTGGTCAAAAAAGCGATCTTAAGTATCACCCCCCGAAGGTGAGCCCCCGGGTCCGGGGGGTCCGGCAGGGTCGTTCCTTTCCACGGTCGGGTGAGCCGGCTCTCCTGCCCCACCCAGCAGCAGCGGCACGCCGTCTCTCCTGATCTCGATGACCCGGTCGTCCAGGATACGGAAGTACTGCCAGGTGTCCCACGGTGAGAGCAGCCAGAGCTCGCGGGCCGTGACCGAAGTCAACGGAACCCGGCGGAGCCCGTGGATTTCCGATTTGAACTTCGCAGAACAGTCATCCGGAGTCAGGATATGCTGCCGGGAACGCCTGACCCGTACAAAGACCGTGATCCAGGTACAGAAGAGAGTGAGCTCTGCCCGGAATTCCCTGAGCTGATCCCGGTCCAGGATGGTACCGCGGTCCGCTGCATTCCGGACCGCCTGCCGGATTGCAACAACCGGAACCGGTCCTCGTGTCATACCGGACACTTCCTGCGCCGGCTTTTTGCTTGCGGTAAAGGTGTCCCGCTTTTTTCCGGCGCCGGGGAACCCGCTGTGATTCTCCGGGTTGACAGCTCGCGCCGCGGGGGTTTTGTCCGGGCCGTCACGTTGTAGTGATGCCAGTGCGTCCTCTTCACGCTGATGCGGTACAGGACATCGCCCCATTCCCATACCTTTTCCGTAACTGCCTGCGGAATGAGATACAGAGGGATTTCGGTCTCGGTCCTGGATCTCTTCTTCGTCATCCGAACCTCCCCCTGATTGACGAGGGGTTGGATGAGGCTTGCGCTAGTGTATCCAGCCTGCGCTCAAGGGCGTCGATATGCTGCCTGAGTTCGGCAACATGGAGGAGTTGTTCATCGTTCATCCTGTCCTGCCGTTCCATGAGGGAACCGACAAAATCCCGGAACACGGATTCGAATTGCTGGTATGTCACTTCAGCATCGGGATCTTTGAGACGGTGCAAGGTCCGTTTCCGGGTTTTTTTCTTCGCGTCCGGTGTGAACGCTGATAAGGTGCCATGCAGTTCCGTTTTCCGGAAGACCGCCTTCACCGGCCGGATCGCCGGCTCATCCTTTCCCCTCTTTCTTTTTCCCCATTCCGGTTCTTCGTTCTCCCGCCCGGGATAACCTTGATCGGACCGGGGAACGTTACCCTGCGATACATCGCAAAAATCGTCAGGGCGTTCGCTCTTATCCGGCGTCATTCACGCTCCCTGCAGCACGATGCGGTCAGGAAGCAGGCATCTGGAGCCGAACTCACCATGAGCCCGGCTGAAAAATAGAGATTACTGGATTGTCTTTTTTCTATTCTATCACCTCAGGGAAGACCCTGTTCGTTCAGTAACGGACACCGGCAACCGGGTGAGAGGAGCTTCCGTTCCCCTCGGCCGGTCGTAGGTATCCGAACAAAAATATTAAAAAGGGTATATTAATTGTTTCTTACCCGGTACCTTACGCATCGGGTACTTCCCTGAAACAGATCCCGCCCGTGAACGAAACCAGTTCGACCGGATTGCAGCAATATCCGTCCTATCCGACCGGTCGCTGTTTGGCAACGCCACCCTTGAGGGCATATCGTCTTCACGTAAGGGGCTCTAATAAAAATAGCAATACGGGCCCGTACAGGGCGTGTTTCGATCTATTTCAAAAGCAATGAATGTGCACAATTCATCTCTCTCTGCTCACCGAACACAATCGATATCCGGGGAATACGGTTTGATATCCACTACCGGTGTACCGTCAAGCGCATCGAGCCCGCGAACCCTCAGGACATTTCCCTCGCATCCGAGCAGGTCGACCACCGAGAATGCAACCGGGTTGGGACGGTTGGGTGAGCGGGTAGCAAAAACTCCGTGCTCGATCTTCTCATGCGGGGGTGTAGCGCGAAGAGTGGTCCGGTCCGCCCGGTCAAACCATGAAAGGACAATCAGGTGACTTTTCTTCTCGACATCCTCAAGACCGGGAAGATATTTTTCATCGATGACGATCTCCGAGATGGTGTCTGACAACCTTCCCTGCCGGGGGGCATCCTTCTTCTCTTTATACGGAGATCTCACGTGACCAATTGGCTGAATTGTAAAATTCATACATTCCTGCTCCTTAAAGGAATTTTTTATTTTTTCTTCGCAAGATGCGTTCCTTCTGCGCAGGGGATGCAGACGCATTTACCCCCGACGTTTCTTGTCTTGGCATCGGCAACCGATTCGCCGCAACTCTCGCAGGTAACCGACGCGAAGATCCGGGCTTTCTTCGGAGCCTCCATCGAGATCCTCTCAATGGTGAGTATCTTTTCTGCCGGAGCGTGGAGCAGGTCAATTGTTACCTTGTGCATCAGATCGTGGAAGCGCGCCTCTTCTTCTTGAGAGGCTTTGCCTGAGAAGACCTTGACCCGCAGTGCGGCAAAATCACCGGTTTCGGTTGCATCGTTCCGGTTGAACGTGATCCGGACCGCTTGTCCATCCTTCCTGTTATAGAACGTGAACGCGTGTTTGCCGTAATCGTGGATGACCAGGTTGCCTTTACCGGCCGTTGTCCCGGCAATCACCTGGATCGCATCCACACCGCAGGCATCGGTCTCGCAGATGGCTACGAGATCTTCATCTTCCGGGCGGGTGACGCCAAGTGCTTCCATGGCGGCGGTTGCTGCACGGTAGCCATTTGCAAGGCCCGGGCAGGAATGGCCGTGGAAGCGGATGCAGTCTTCGAACGTTACTGGCTGGGGTTCATGGTGATGAGTGTGCATGTTCTTATCTCCTATATGATTTTGCAGGCGCCGGGAATAACGCACCGGACGCCTCCGAGTTCTCCTATCATGACCGGAAGCCCGTACACCTCTTCGATGATAGCGGGGGTAACGATATCGTTACCCCCGTGCCGGTATACGGCCCCGTTTTTTATGAAAATGAATGTATCCGCAAACCTCAGGGCCTGGTTCAGGTCGTGCATCGTCATGATGGCCGCAATGTTATGATCGCGGACAATGTCGCGGATGGTAGTCAGGATCTCCACCTGGTTCTTCAAGTCAAGGTTACTTGTCGGTTCATCGAGAAGCAGGATCCTAGGTTCCTGCACGAGCGCCCGGGCAATGGCAACTTTCTGGAGTTCCCCGCCGCTCATCTCGTCGATATACCCGAGACGGAGCGATTCCATGCCAAGCCTGGTGAAGATAGAGTCCACGATCATGAGATCGCGGGGGGTTACATCCCATCCTATGTGCGGGCGACGGCCGAGCAGGACGGCATCGAACGCAGTCAGGCGCCCGGTCTCCACCCGCTGCGGCACGTAGCCGACCCTGCGGGCAATGTCCATGGTCCCGAGATCGAGCAGGTTTTCATCATCCAGCAGCACGGTCCCTTCCCGTGGTTTGAGGATCCGGTTGAGGCATTTCAGGAGCGTGGTCTTCCCGACCCCGTTGGGGCCGAGCACGGCTATAACCTGTCCCTGCTCGATCGAGAAGCTGATCTCCCTGAGAACCTGCCGGTTCCTGTAGAAAAATTTCAGTTCGTTTACCGATAACATCATCGCTTGTACCCCCTGAACAACAGGTAGATGAATACGGGCGCTCCCATGAATGCCGTCAGGACCGCGACCGGAAGGATATACGGCGCCACAATGATCCGGGCCACCGTGTCTGACGCGAGCAGCAGGATTGCCCCCGCCACTGCTGATCCGGGGATCAGGTACCGCTGGTCGTCCCCGACGATTCTCCTGACCATGTGCGGGCACACCAGCCCGACAAATCCGATTACTCCGAGAAGGGAGACAACCACTGCCGAGACAAGTGCTGCAACGGTCATCCCCAGAAGCCGGATGCGGACAACGTTGACGCCCAGGCCCTGTGCGGTCTCGTCGCCGGCATCGATCGCATTGTAGTTCCACCGGTTGAGCATGAAGTACAGGGTTGCAGCGGCAACCACGAGCGCCATCAGCGGGAGCGTGTCCCAGGTTGCCCGGCCAACGTCCCCGAATGTCCAGAAGACCACTGCCGCCAGCTGGGTGTCGCTGGAGAAATACTGGAGGAACATGACCCCGGCTCCGAAGAGAGACGAGAGGGCAACTCCTGTCAGAACCATTACCTCGGGAGATGCCCCTTTGAGGTGGGAGATGAGGAGAATGATGCCGGTCGCGATCATACAGAACATGAAGGCAACGAACGTGGTCAGGTACGGGTTCGAGATCGTTACCGGGTTTGCAACCGTGGACTGTATCTTTCCCGCGCCCAGTACAATGATCGAGACTGCCGCCCCGAAGGCGCCGGCACTGGAGATGCCGAGCGTGAACGGGGAGGCGAGCGGATTTCTCAGGATGGACTGCATGGCAACACCCGCTACGGCAAGACCGACACCGGCAACAATCGCAGCGAGTGCCTGCGGCAGCCGGATATTCCAGATGATGCGGTCCCATTTTACCGATGTGCCAATGCCAAGGAGGGTCCCGATCACATCTACCGGCGGGATAGCTACTGCACCGACCGATATGGCGAGGATGAAGAGGAAAAAGACCAGGACGAGACCTGCGGCTATCCAGGCAACTTTCTTTCGGGTATAGCGCAGGTAATCGTGGGGTACCTTTCCATCTTCGGTGTGCATTGTGTTCCTGGCTTATCAGATCTTTATCGGCTGGAATCCTGTACTATTGTAGTTTGCGTTGAGGGTCGCAAAGACCGGTTTTCCAACGAACATTGTGTAGATCTCGTCGGCTTTCTGCGAGGGATCGATGTCTGCGAAACGATCGGGATATACCGTTTTTCCAACGAAATAGGCATCCGCAAGAACGGACTCATAGTTCGTTGAATAGAAATTGTAAGGCAGGATCCCGTACACTTTCTTGTTCTTCACCGCCGAAAGGCTGGAGAACGCCGGGTTGGTTCTGAGCTCCGTGATGGCCCCGCCGTCCGGGATCTGCATTGTCCCGACATCGATGAAAATGAATTCCGGATCTGCGCTAACTAGGACCTCTTTTGAGATGTCCGCATGCTGGGTTCCTGCCTGTCCGGCAATGTTCTTGACATTCACCATGGCAAAGGGCGGGTAGGCCGGCTCGGTTGAGATAATACCGTGCGGGCCGTTGAAGGATACACCGCCGACATATGCTGTCTTCTGCTGGGATTCAGGGATATCCTGGGTGCGCTTTTTCAGGTCGGCGGTCGTCGCATTGATATATGCGATCAACTCTTCTGCCCGGGCGCTCCTGCCGGTGATGGAACCCATCATGCGGAGTGTCCCGTATGACTGGGTCTTGCCGGCCCCGGTTGCAAGATCCCCGTACGGCATCTCAACAACCGGAATTGCGGTTTTATTCTGGAGTGTGTCCGCAGCAGCGATGGCACTTGCCGGCTGTTCGGTCAGCGACGCGGTCTTGAAGACCACCTGCGGTCCGATACCGATGATCTTCTCGGGATCATCCTTGCCACGGTATTCCCCGATCAGGGGGAGTGCGGAGAACTGGGGATTTGCCAGTGCATATGCCCGGCCTTCAACTGCCTGCGGGGTCTTTTCGATACTGTCAACGCCAACGATCTTGTCCTGCGCCCCCAGGTAGGAGATATATCTCAGGCACCCGGAACCGGAGCAGACAATCCGGTTGGGACTCGTCGGTATGGTGACCGTCCGGCCGTACCCGTCCGTGATGGTTGTAGTGGCATTGTTTGACGGCTCTGCCATACTCGCCTGTTTATTCATTGATGATACTGTTGATCCGGTACAACCGGTGCATACAACGAATGCAAGGACCAGTGTTGTTACGACAATAAAAATCGGCAAGGTTTTTTTCATACGAATCTAAAATTTATTAAAATCAAGTGTTATTAAAATATGATCATATGTGGTTATTATTGTAAAATATTATAATTTCTACTGATTAAGTATCTAAAAATTTCAAATTAATGCCTTTTTCCGGGTGCATGCTTCCCGCTGGCAGGACTGGATTTCTCTCCCGAACAGTTTCCTTTTTTAAAAACTCCCCTAAAAAAACCATCCTCGTATTCGTGTTCTGCTGCTGTTTCTCTCTTCCAACAGGCTAATCTCCATACCCGGAAAACCCCCTGCCGGAAGGCCGTTAAGGGCCAAAAGACGATGTGCATTCCAGCCGCATTTCGGGAAAATACGTGTAATGCGGGCTTATTCTCCACGCGAACCGGAACGGGGTATTTTTTGGGGAGTTCCGGGAATGACCCCGATCGAAAAACCGGGATCCGGGCCCGTAACGGGCGTATTTTCCTTCAGGGAAGATCAGGTCGAGAGCCGGGGGTCATACCCCCTGTACCAACACCCCGCTGCCCGTCACGCCTCGCGGTTTGCGATCTCCCGCTCCTGCTGCAGGACATGCCGGGCAAACGAATCCGGATCCAGGAACCGGTTGCAGGAAAGATGCGTCATCTCCGGAGGATCCGAGCGGAACATCAGGATCCGGTGACCCGTGCGGGGCTCGTACGAGTACCGCACTTCCAGCAAATGCTCGTGTCCCATCAGTCCCCGGTTCCGCGACGGGTTGTAGGCAATGGCAACCGCCCAGCGGGTCAATTCCATGTCGAGGTAAAGCCTGGCAACAAGGAAGCGGTTCTTCTTTTGGATCATTACCTCGTTCTCGAACTTCTCCGCAGCCAGCCTTGTTGCCGGCTCCGGGCTGATCCCGTGAAATACTGGCATGATCACCCGGTCTCTTCTTCATCTCTCCGGTCTTTCCCGTTCAGAGCCGGGGCAGATGAGATCTTCCCTGTAACCAGCCGGGCCAGCAGGGCGGGGACGCAATCCATGGCCCGGTCTTCCGCTCCGTAAATCTCGTCCCCTTCTTCCTGCAGCAGGCGGATGACAATGTTCCGTGCCGCAGTCCCGGGGATAAGCCCCCATCCCGCTTCGTCGAGAAGATGGAGCGCTGCCGCAACCCGTGCCACACGCTCCGGGTCCAGAGCAAGAGCTCGTATGCACTGCAAAAACCGCTCCCGCTTTTCCGGCGTAGTGTTCTCCACATAACCCCCGGACACTGCGGCGTTCCAGATAACCTCATCCGTGATCCCATACCGCAAAAGCCGCACCAGCACATTCCTCTGGGACTCTGCACAAAGCCCGGTCTCCCGCTCAAGCGCATCCGTTGTTGCTGTGATAACGGCTCTCCCGATCAGTTCCCCGAGTTTTGCGTGCTTGCCGGCATCCGAAAGACGGAGAGCGGAACCGGGATCGCAGACAATCGCGATCATGTCCGTCCCGGACCCGGTTGCGATCCCGGTCGAGTAGATGCTCCGGGCCACAAGCTGCTGGAGGGCTGCCGTTTTCGCTTCGGTGGCAGTCAGGATCGCCCGGGCCATGGCATAGTCCGGGAGATCGGCCCCGATGATGAGGATCGTGTTGATAGTTCCCCCGACCGGTTCAAAGGAACTGCCGTTCTCATAATACGAGGCCGGGTCCCCGGCCCTCCCGCCGTTCTTGTCTATGCCTGCGGTAACGATGGCACTCACAAACAGCTCGCGGTATGATTCGGTGACGATTGCCGCGTTCTTCATCTCTGCCCGGGTGACAAGGCCGCAGGCTTTTTCCGGATCCAGCGAAAGGGACCGGGCAACTCCCCCGAGATACTCCTTCACGCTCGTTCCGGAATGGCAGGCTTCGCAGGCGGCAAGCGGGATCTGGTGGTTGAAGACCGCCTGCAGATCTTCCCGGTATCCCCCGCCAAGCCATGAGGTTGCAAGAACATTCCGGCGCCCGGGGAAGCGGATGACAAGGGAGGTGTCCCGGGGATCAATCTCTTCATCACCCGGTGTTTTCATGCAAAACAGCTCCCATATTTCCGTAATGGTTGTCGCCATGTCTGCCAATTGCGGTACTTCCCGGAAAAAACCGCATAATCTTTATCCGCCTTCATCTACCTGTTCCCCCGGAACTTTTCTGCAGCCGCAACAAAATGCCGGCAGAATGTATCGCTGAAGTACGCGTGGGTGTAAGCTCCCAGCGTATTCTGTTCAAAAAGACCGTCTTTTCCTTCCAATATCCCGGTTCCCCTCACGAGCCGGATTGAAAACCGTGCATCGGGATCGCACGCAATGCGGGAGAAATGGAACTCGTGCCCCCGGAGCGGGATGGTTCCCGGCCAGAGCCCGTGCCGGCTGTCATACCTCCCTTTCACGTAGCCCAGAGCCTGGATCGTATCTGTCATCTCCACGCGGGCAGGCAGAACACCGGCCATACTATACTCGCGATCGGCAATAACCGACCCGCACAGGTACATGAGTCCTCCGCATTCTCCATAGACCGGCATGCCCCTGTCGGCCATATCACGAATTTCATTCCGGCAATGCGAATCTTCGAGCCTTCCTGCATGCAGTTCCGGGTATCCCCCGCCAATGTAGATGGCATCTGCCTCCGGCAGGGAATCGTGCATCGGTGAGAAGAACCGGATCTCTGATCCCGCCCTCACAAGACATTCGAGATTGTCCTGGTAATAAAAACAAAACGCCTCATCGCGGGCGACAGCGATGATCGCACGTTTCTCTGCAGCCGGGGTTTTTACGCTACGGGGATTTGCCGGCAATGGTGTACTCCGTGCCAGCTCAAGGATTGCATCGAGATCGCACGATTCACCGACAATGCTGCCATATGAACTCATTCCGGTGGACTCGTGTGCCATGACGAGGCCAAGGTGACGGCTGCCCACTTCCGATCCCCTCTCGTACGGAATCCATCCGAGCGCGGGCACGAATTCCCCGGTTGCAATCATCTCGCGGTGCTTCATGGTTGCTATCCGGTTGAAGATAATCCCCTCAACCCGGATCGTGGGATCAAATTTCTGGAAACCCCTGACAACCGCATGGACACTGCGGGATGCCGCGTATGCGTCAACTACAAGAATAACCGGTGCTTTGAGGATTCGCGCCACATGAGCGGTGCTCGCGAAGTCTGTGCCATCAATCCCGTCGAAGAGTCCCATGGCTCCCTCGATGACTGCAATATCTGCATCATTGGCTGCTGCGGCAAATGTCCGCAGGACGCCTGCCTCTCCCATCATGAATGGATCGAGGTTTCGGGAGATCCTCTTGCAGATAGCAGAATGGTGGGTGGGATCGATGAAGTCCGGGCCGGTCTTGAACGGCTGGACTTTCAATCCCCTCTCTGTAAGGGCTGCCATCAGGCCGCTGGCCACCGTTGTCTTGCCGCATCCGCTGTGCGTTCCCGCAATAACGATCCGGGGAATGCTTACCGGCATGAAAATTCCCCCTGCGAGCAGGCGTCAGGGATTCCGGTCCGCCCCCATTTCCGGCCGGCTCCTGATGAGAAGACCGGGCCGGTATTCCGGTCACGGTAGCTGCTTGCCGGTTTCATCGCGTTTTCCCACCTCTCAAAAAGAACAGGACGAGTGCGATGAGCAAAACCGTACTTCCCGCACAGAACCCCGGTGATTTAACCGTAGGAACCTGTGTTACATCGGATGATGCAGTTACTTTTGTGAAACATTCCGGATGGAGAAGCCGTGATACCGTCTCTGTTGCATCCACGATTCTCGGAGCGGGGCGGCTGATGATATCGGCATTCACCGCATAAACCCGGTTGTTTTTTACTGCTGACAGGGATGCATACTGCGGGTTGGTCATGAATGCTGTGAGGATTACATCCTTTTTTGAAGCATCCATCCCCCCGCCACCGTTCACGAGGATAATATCCGGGTTTTTCATCAGAAGCTCTTCAAGAGTGACCGTACCCCACCCGTTCCGGTCTGCAAAAACATTTTTTCCCCCGCCCATGGTGATTACATCGTTCTGGAGAGTATCGTTGCCGCTCACGTAAAGCGGGTCGTTCCAGACAATGTGGGCGACGGTGGGGATTTTTACTTCTGACGTGCAGGGACGGATTGCGTCCAGGCGAGACGAGAGGCGGGAAGCTATTTCATCGGCCCGGCTTTCCGTACCGGTCAGCATGCCGACCATGCGGAGATCCTTGATCATGTGGCTGGTATTCCGGGGTGCAATGACTGCAACGGTCAGGCCGAGATCCCTAAGCCGCCCCACCGTCTCTTTGGGCGTGAGGTCCGATGCAACAACGAGATCCGGCCTGGCTGCGGCTACCTTCTCGATGCTGATGGCCGAGTAGCTCCCAATCCGGGTCTTGTTCATCACTTCCGGGGGATAATCGCAGACATCGGTCACCCCCGCGATCCTGTCGGTCAGGCCAAGCCCGGCAAGGATCTCGGTATTCGAAGGGGAGAGCGACACGATCCGCAAAGGTGTTGCATTCAGGGTAATATTCATCCCTGCATCGTCGGTTATGGTTACTGCGGATACCGGCAGGATGCATAGGGCGAGTATGACCAAAAGGATGCAAAGCGCAGCCGGGATCGGCTTTTTGGGAACAGGTCCTGGATTCATTTCCGCTCTCCATTCCTGAACGGTGAAAGGTACCGGAGGCTCTCTTCGGCTGCACCGAGTTCCCGCGTCTCCACGACAAGGGTTGCCTGCTGCGGGAGTTGTCTCATAACCCCGGGAAAATCGATCGTTCCGGCACCGCACGCGATATGGTCGTCAACGGTCCCGCCATTATCGTGGAGGTGGACATGGCAGAATCTCCCGTCTGAAAGGAATTCATCGAGGTTTCCGTTGAGCCGGGCATGGCCGCAGTCGAGCGTGCACCCGAGTCCCCGTGAGACAAGTTCCGGCAGGAATGCCGGGGTCCGGAAATGACAGCACTCCCAGGCTCCCATGTTCTCAATGCAGATCCGTACCCCGTGTTCTTCCTGGAGCAGGACCAGGTCGTCGAGCGAGCGGAGCAGGGAAGCAATGGAGCGGTCCTTCACCTGCTCGTACGGTGAAAATCCCGGATGAACAACCAGGTGTTCCGCGCCGATGCGGGCTGATGCGGCAAGGACTTCGGCAAGCACATCGATCGAAGCGCTCCGCATGCGTTCGCTTACTGCAGCGATATTGACTTCGCTGCACGGTGCGTGGACGCTGTACGAGAACGGGTACTCGCTGCAGGGCGTGCTGTACGAAAGGAGATCGTGCAGGCCGTCCGAGAGGATCTCCACATGGGATGTCCGCGATGCCAGGGTTTCAAGTGCTGCTTCGAGCGGATGGTCGATACAGCAGAAGGTCGAGATGAATAATGGCTGACTGGTCATGGAATCACTCCGTTCCGGGATCGTCTTTTCCTGATCCCTTGTCGATAAGACTGAGTATCCCGTTGTAACTGTCGGTGCATTGTGCCCCGGCTGAACAAAGTTCAAAAAGAACTGCGGCGGCAGCACCTTTGGCAAAATCGCAGGAAGAGAACGTCTGCCCTTCGGGAAGATGGATGACGAGCCGGGCAGGATCTGTTTCGCGTAACGCGAGAAGGACGGGAAGGTTTCCGGTTCCGACAGGGTGCGACGAGAGAACGATATGGTCTGCCCGGGCAAGCTGACTTTTAAGTTTCTCCAGCGAGTGCGCCGGGATCTGCGAGAAGGGCAGAACCGCGATGCAGGGGATCGCGAGCGCTTGTGCCGTGGCATAATCGGTGTCGGTGGTGGCAAGGGTACCGGCCGAGACTCTGTATCCTTTTTGGGACAGGAAGTGCAAAAGGCCGGTACCGCTTCCCCCTCCCGAGATAACAAGGATGTGCCGGTTTTTGTCCGGTACCTTGTCCCGGTTTTGGATATCGAGGGGCATAAGGAAGGTACGGCCGGTGGCCGGATGGAATGAGGCGACAACCTCCGCACCGTAGACCTGCCGGATTTTTTCCGGTGTCAGCACCTTTGAGGGGATGCCGTCGGCAACGACCTGCCCATCCCTGATCATGATGAGCCGGTCGCAGTAGAGCGCTGCCATGTTGAGGTCATGGAATACGCCGATGATGGTTGCGCCCGCTGCGGCAAGACTGCGCATGAGGGAGAGGACATCGGACTGGTGGGATAAGTCGAGATGGGATGTCGGTTCGTCGAGCAGGAGCACTCCTGTGTCCTGCGCAAGGGCGCGGGCAATGAGCACCCGCTGCCATTCCCCGCCGCTCAGGGCCCGAATCGAACGATCGGCCAGATTTGCAATCCCGGTCTCTTCGAGGGCCCGGTGGCATCGGGTATAATCGTCCGGTGTGAGGGAAGCAAATCTGCTGGTCCGGGCGTACCTTGCCATCAGGACAATTTGGATCACCGTAAAGGAGAACGGCCGGCCCTCGTCCTGCGGGACAAAACCGAGCGCCATGCCCAGTTCCGCGAAAGAATAGTCGCTGACAGCCCTCCCGTCCAGTTCCAGGATACCGCACGAGGGTATCACGCGGCTGAAGGCTTTGAGGAGCGTGGTCTTCCCGGATCCGTTCGGGCCGATGATACCGGTAAAGGATCCTTTTGCAAACGAGCAGCTGACCTCTTTTACAATCTCTTCCGTGCCATAACCGGCACGGAGGTTTTCTGCATTGATACAGGTATATCCGTTCATGCAGCCGACCCCCGCTGGTAGATGAGCCAGATGAAGAACGGCGCCCCGATGAATGCCGTGATGATCCCGACCGGCAGGTCCGAGAAGAATGTCCGGGCGAGCGTATCGGACAGGACAAGGATGATGCCCCCGGCAAGGATGGATACCGGGATTACCACCCGGTTGTCCGGACCGGCGAGCATCCGGACGATATGCGGGGTGACAAGCCCGATGAAGCCTATCGATCCTGCGATAGAAACCGCGCCGGCAACGAGCAGGGTGCTTGCGCCGAGCACCCCCCACCGGGCTTTTACGGCATCGATGCCGAGATGGGCTGCGGTCTCTTCCCCCAGCGAGAGGGCATTGAGATCGCGGCCCATGAAGAAGAGGAAAATTCCGCAGGGAAGAAGAATTGCAGCCGAGAGGATGGCATCGGATGGCGATGTGTTCCAGAATCCGCCCATGAGCCAGAAGATGATCTGGTGGACATTCTGGCCGGCAATTGCTATCAGGAACGAGACGAGGGCCGAGAAGAAGAACGAGACCGCGATGCCCGTGAGGAGCAGGGTCTCGACCGAGATGATTCCATGCCGGCCGGCAATAGACCAGACGATCAGGATCGCTGCAACCGCCCCGAGCCATGCAAAGACGGGAACGAAGAAGCCGCCCAGGAAGACAATGGCAAGCGATGCTCCGAGCGCTCCCCCGGAAGATGTGCCGAGGATGTAGGGATCGGCCATCGGGTTGCGGAAGAGCGACTGCATGGCTGCCCCGGCTACTGCAAGGCTGGCTCCGACAAAGAATGCAGCAAGGACCCGGGGAAGCCGGATGCCCCCGATGATGTCTGCTGCACCGGGTCCGGTGGCGGGGATCCCGAAACCGGCCGGGCCGATAAACGTGCAAAGAGCGATTGTCAGGATCGCGGCTGCGGTCATGCAGAGGAAGAGGGGGATGGTGCGGGACAAAGCGGCGATCACTCCCTTGGGTTGCCGAGCGTGCGGGTTATTTTGGGATATGCCGGCTGTGCACGCCGGTGAGATACGCGGAAGCAGCCGCGAATAATGGTCCGTGGCCGGACGGTTGCCCGGCCCGGGCGGTCACCCTCGCTACCATTACTCCGTAAACAGCCGGGGATCGTTTGTATCCCCCCGGCTATGCGGCCCTGCCGACCTGCGACCGCTCCTCTGAGAGGACGTACCGGATGAATTCATCGCCGTCCCTGAGCGGCGCGGTCACAAGCGATCTCTCATCGGCTGTGTCCGAGCGGAACATCGTAACGCTCGTGTTTTCCTGCGCCGGGCAGGAGTACCGCACTTCGAGCGGGTTCTCGTGCCCGTGGATGCCGGGGCGGCGGGTGTAATTATACGCAAATGCGACCGCCCACCGGTCAGGCTGCATGTCCACATACACGTTTCCGACCAGCTGCTGGTTGTTGTGCCGGATAACGACCTCGTCTTCGAATTTCTCAATGAGCTGCTTTGTTGCGGGCTTCGGTTCGATTCCATAGATTTTTGGCATACGATTCCTCTGTTTTTACGTCTGGTGTTCTTCTGGCGGATCTTTGAAAATGCTCCCGGGCGAAGGGAGCGCTCAGGGTTCAATACGGATGAACCGCTGAGAATGGAAACGGCTTTTTCCTGATCAGGTGAGGATCAGTTCCCCGTTCGCTATTACCCGGTTGCTTATCTTATCAATGACCGAATACTGGGCTTTTTTATTCAGGTAGATCGAAAACCCGGCCTTTGAATCGGTGGGTCTCCAGGAAATTTTCGGACCGTAATAGGAGTGGTCCCAGGTATATGTGACCCCATTTGCACAGCCATCAGCATAGAGCATGAACTTGTCACCCGGTGCGATCATACGGTCGGAGAGCGATACATTCCCGAGTTTCTGGAAATAGCCCCCGTTCGAGATTCCCGTGGGCAGAATACTCTTGGCAGGTAAGGTATCGGTCGGCCGGATCGTATACTTGGTATCTTCTGTCTGTACTTGGATCTCAATGTCATTGAGAGAGAATGTGTCTCCTCCGGTATTCTCGAACTGCAGGCCGTTTGCAGCAGAAAAACCCGGAGGATAGGTCAGTTCGTAGGAGTCCGGGTCAATAGTGCCCTGAATGTTCTGGATGGAACTTTTGGCATTCAGACTTACTTGCGGGGTCTTATGTTGTTCGCTTCCCATGCCCCCGGCAAATGCGGAGACCACTGCTGCGATGATGATCGTCACAACAAGCATGAGCATAACCCCCACAACGGGCGAAACTGCAGAATCAGCATAACGACTCATTGCACGGACACCTCCTTGTCAAAAATATACTGACCGCTTGGCACGTGGAGAATCTTAACATCTACAATACTGCCGGGACCAAAGTCCTTATCAGCGATGGTATAGGGAGTGGTCGTAGAATTTATAGCAAGGAGATACGCGGTTCCTGCGGTAGTCCCTGTACTGAGGACATCCCCGGTTTTCCAGGTATAATTCCCAAAATCCTTCGCCGGATTGTTGCCGGAATAGCCATAACGCATGTCGTTGATGAAAGGAACCCGGGTGGTCTTGCTATATCCGTCAATATCAATTGCGGAACTTGTTGCAACCTGCTTGTTTTTGTATATCATTCCCGCCTTGTTCTGGTAATACGTCACAATAGCAAGATCCTTTGTGGGTATGGGATCGCCACTGAGTTCGGTAAAAGTCATAATGGTTTCAGTACCTGACATGGTATTGTCGGCAGCAGTCTTGATTTTCACATCAATCGATGCCTGGGGTGCCTTCTGGGTATCGGAACTGAGACCCCCCGCAAACGCACTCACGACTGCTGCAATAATTATGGTCACGACGAGCATCAGCATCACACCGACAACGGGCGAGACTGCCTGCTCCGGTTCAGATTTTCTTCTGTGTTTCATGTTTTCTCCATCTCTTGGCCATCATGCGATGAGTAAAGAAATCCTGGCGGGTTTCAGTGACCACATGGTCCAACCGTAGATGACACGAACAACTTAGCTTGTTTTAAAACTATTTTAATTGATCATTTTAATTTGTTTTAAAACAAATAAACTTTATTAATTGGGCTGTCTAACCAACTAGTGCATCAGGAATTAAAGAACAACCGGGGGAATAACAATCCAGTTTCTGCGACGTGAACACGGGCCGGGACCGGCAGGAAAAAAAGCATGGGGCATCTGTCTTCTTGCAATCCTGCTCTGCACGACCGTTTTGGTCCCGGGCTGCCTTGTGCTCCTGAACCAGACAAATGAAGAAAAGCCGGTTGCAACGGTACCGTCACCCTCGGTTCAGCAGCCGGCAATCCCTGTTTCATCGCCATCCGGCCAGCTGGTAAAAGCCTTATCCGTCCAGCCGCAGAAGACCAATGCCCTGACAGAACGCGTGGCCGAATCTCCTCCAATCCTCCCTGCGGATCCCTACCCGGTCCCGGTGTATGTCCGGGCCAGCGCAACCCCCGCCCCGGCACCCCTTGTGCCGGAGTTCACCCGGAAGTATTCGCTCCGGGGCAATGCAACCGGCCTTACGGTCAATGTCACGAAGGGACCGCTCCTGGTCTCCTATGATATCAAACCCCTTTACGACTGTCTTGACAAACCGGAATCCTGCCGGGGATCCATGGCAAAATCCATCAACCGGCCGTACTTCATCCTCACAGTCCGGAACTTAACTACCCAGGAGATCGTTGCGGAAGACGGGTACGCAAGGGAATACAGTTCTGAGAAGACCAACCGCACCGTGAAGATTTTCGGGGAAGGCCGGTACCACCTCACGCTGACCGGTAATTACCTGGACGTCACGCTCTCGATTACCACCGGCGATTCACCACGCACTGTTGCTACGCCGGTTGTTACGATAATCAGCCGGCAGGTACAATCTGTTCCACCGGAATTACTGCTTGCCCTGCGTGAAGCCCGGGGGGCTGCATGACCTTCTTTGACCGGATAGTTTGTGGCCTTGCGGACCTGAGATGCCGTGCCGGTGGTACGTCCTGTCAGGAAATCAGTCCTATCCCCGCGCGGGGACCGGATCATCCGGATAAACCGGTGTCTCCGCTCACCAGCCGGGTCCGCAGTCTTCCCCGTACTCTGGGCAGCGGCACGCGAAATGCAGATATCGCTCTCGTTATTACCGGAACCGCCCTGGTCCTGACCGGGTACGTATCGCTTTTTATTCTCCTGCCACTCCCGGTCCTGGCCGCAGCCGGGGCGATCTCGCTTGTTTTGCTCGCCCTTGCAGCAACATCGATATGGTATCGTGTAAGGAAGAGCGATTCCAAAAAAACGGCAGCCGCGTTCCCGATTCCCGCCATTGAACCGGAATTTCCGGCCGGGCAGGTGTTGCCATCCCCACTTCAGCAGCCGACCGGGACCCTCGATACCTACTGGATCGAAGAGCCGTACGTCTCCATCCGGATCATCCGGGTGGGAAACCAGGGATTCACCTACCAGGTTCTCGAACCCCCGCTCTCTGCCCGCGAGCGGGTTGTGCTGAGCGAGACCTACAACCGCTTGAGAAAGGTGATCATCTACGACGATCCAAAAGATCCCCCGCTCCATCACTTCACAAGGGAAGCGGTCAGCCGGATCATCCGCGAGTTCTCCCCGGATATTACCGGTGAGCGGCTCGATGTCCTTGCGTATTATGTTCGCCGGGATCTCTCCGGGTTTGGCCCGCTCGAACCCCTCATGCAGGACCCGGCGCTTGAGGATATCAGCTGCAATGGCGACAATCTCCCGGTCTTTGTCTTCCACCGCACGTACGGCAGCCTGCCGACAAGCGTCCTCTTCCGGGAAGGCGAGCTCAACGCGTTTGTCTTAAAACTCGCCCAGAAAGCAAACAAGCAGATCTCGCTCACCAGCCCGATGATCGATGCCACCCTCCCGGGCGGTTCACGGGTCCAGGTCACGTACAGCAACGTGGTCTCGCTCCGGGGCAGCTCGTTTACCATCCGGAAATTCCGGGCCGAGCCGATGACGCCTGTCGATCTTCTCCGGTACGGGACATACAGTGCTGAAATTCTCGCCTTCCTCTGGCTTGCCATCGCCCACCGTAAAAGCCTCATCATCGCGGGAGGCACGGCGAGCGGCAAGACCTCGACCATGAACGCGGTCTCCCTCTTCATTCCGCAGAATGCCAAGATCGTATCGCTCGAAGACACCCACGAGATCCAGCTCCCGCACAAGAACTGGCTTGCCACCCTGACCCGGGAACTGAATATCCCCGGGGTCCAGGGGGATATCGATCTCTTCTCGCTCCTGAAATCCTCGATGCGCCAGCGGCCCGAGTACATCATCGTCGGGGAAGTGCGGGGCCGGGAAGCCCAGACGCTCTTCCAGGCCATGAATACCGGCCATGCAACGCTCTCGACCATCCATGCGGGAAGCGTGCACGAGGCGATCAACCGGCTCACCCACGAGCCTATCGATGTCCCCCCGGTTATGTTCACGGCCCTTGACCTGGTCATCAGCCAGTCGATTGCAACGTTCGGGACGAACCGCACGCGCCGCTGCCTTGCCATCCACGAGATAAGCGTGGACGAAAACGGGAATATCATCCCGAAGAAACTCTTCGAATGGGATGTGGGCACGGATTCGTTCCGGCGGACCGCTGAGTCTTCCCGGGTCCTTGCAGAGATCTGCGCCATGATGGGATGGACTCATGACCGGATCGATGCGGAACTTAAAAAACGCGAGGAGTTCTTAACGATCGCCCTCGATGTTCCGACTCCGGAGATCCACGATCTTGCAAGCGCCATCCACGAGTTCAGTGATTGAGATGACGTTTCCTTCCCGGTTCCCTGAAATCGGCCTGGTGCCACAAAAGATCGAGATGGGCCTGTTTGGAACCATCCTCGACGGCGGCCTCCTCTCCGCCCGCATCCCGAGAACGCCGGAAACGTACCTGCGGACCCTGCGGACCAACCTTCTCGTCTTCTCCGCCGGTTTTTTCCTGATTGCCGGACTCCTGCTCACGACTCCCCTTGGCACCCGGGTATTTACGGCGATTCCTCCTGTTATTTTTTTCACATTCCTCTTCATTGCCATGATCCCTGCCCCGTACCTGTTCCAGGTATATTACCCGGCCATAATTGCCCGGGGCAGGAAGAGCAGGATCGATCTCGATCTCCCGTATGCCGTCTCGTACATGCAGGCCCTCTCCACAACCATGCCCCCGTTTCTGATCATACGGAGAATCTACGAAGAACGGGTCATGTTCGGGGAAGTCTCCCGCGAGTTCGGCCAGATCGTCCGGGACGTGGAACTCTTCGGGGACGACCTGATCACCGCCATGAAAAACCTCCAGGCAACCACGCCGTCCCCCCTCCTGAAGGATTTTCTCAACGATATGGGCATAGTCTTTGAGAGCGGGGGAGATCTCACCTCGTACCTGGCATCGAAGACGGATTATTTCCACGAACAGGCAAAACGGGAACTCGACGTGGTCTTAAAGACCATCGAGATCATGGCGGAAGTGTACGTCTCGGCATTCGTTGCGGGGCCGATCGCGCTCATCATCATGATCGTTGCTCAGGGAATGACGAGCCGGGGCACGATGGCCTGGCTCCTTCCCTTCATGTACCTCTGCATCCCCGCAGGAGCTATCCTGATGATCTGGATCCTCTCGCTGATGCTTCCCGCGGAGAACCTGGAGATCAGCCACGTTGAATCGGCCGGGGAGGAATACGAACGTCCGCTTTCGGGGAAAAACGCCGGATCTGTCGATGCTGAATTTATCCGCCGGATCGAGGCAAAAAAAGAACGGTACCGGATATACGAACGGCTCCGCCACCCCCTCCGGACCTATATCTCCCACTACCAGTACGGGATCGCTCTTGGCTGTGTCTGCGGGAGCCTTGTACTTCTCCTTGTCCTTGCGGGCTTCTTCAACGGAATCTTTCCGGACAATATGCTTGAAACCTCGTCCTGCATTGTCATCATCGCATTTCTTTTCCCGATCTCCCTCTCGTACGAGGGGCGGCGCTGGTATGTCAGTAATATCGAGAAGAATATCCCCGAGTTCGTGCGGGAGCTCTGCGATATGAAGGACATAGGGCTCACGCTTCCCGATGCAATCCAGCGGATCGCAACTGCAAAACTGGGTCTTTTGAGTTCGGAACTCCGGGTAGTCTCCCGCGATGTCACGACCGGTTCGTATGTGAACGCAGCCCTGGTCCGGATGGACGAGCGGATAGGTCTTGTCTCGGTCAAACGGGCCATCTCGCTGATCGTCAAAGCGGGCGAGGTCACGTCCAGCCTGCGGCAGATCTTCTTAATCGCCATTGCCGATTTCGAGCACTACCTGAAGATGAAACGGGAGCGGGCGAACACGGCGATCGTGTACGTCATGATCATCTACCTCTCCTTTGGGATCTTCCTCTATACCGCGTACCAGCTCAACGGCCCGTTCATGGCGGGTTTTGTGAAATACAACATCAACTTCAACCTTGCCCAGAATGTCACCGACATGTTCAGGATCGGGATCATCCTCGCCCTCTTCTCGGGAATCATGGCCGGCCAGTTTGGTTCCAACAGCATCCTTGCGGGATTCAAGCACAGTATTGTCCTGCTTGCCGCAGCGGTTGCAATGTTCGTCTTTTTCGTGTGAGTACCATGAAGCCGGAAGATGTGCACAACGCCGCAGTCTCCGAAGTCGTGGGAGAGATGCTCATGATCGGGATGGTCCTCATCCTTGTCTGTGTCTTCTCCGCTTCGCTTCCGGATTACCTGCCCTCGGAGAGGAGCCCGACCGTCACGATACGGATGGTTGTCAATGATTCATCGGGCCAGGTTGTCCTGTGGCACAAGGGCGGCGACTGGGTGAAGGCCGATTCCCTGAAAGTTATAATCTCGAACGCAAGTTCCATGGAATCCTTTACAAAAAAAAGCAGCCGCCCGTTCGTAATTGTCCCCGATACCCAGGCATTCGATTTGGGGGGAAACATCACCGCTGACTGCGGCCGGCCCCTCATCGGCGACGAGGAGGTTGCTCTTGCAACCGACCGGGCGGTTCTCTTCTCCGGCAGGGTCGGGAGGAGTTCGCGATGAAGGACGAGGCAGTTGCCCCGGTTATTGCGGTCATGCTGATCCTTGCCGTGGCCGTGACAGCCCTGACTGTCTGGAACGTTGTCTACATCCCTTCAGAGAAGCAGGCATCGGAGATCGAACATCTCCGGATCGTGGAATCGGCTTTTCTCCGGTTTTCATCGGATATCGGGGATGCGGTCTCTTCCCGGCAGGACAACCTGGCAAGGAGCGAACCGGTACCGCTCGGGGGAGGCGACTGCCTCGCGAGCACGCTCAGGTCAGGAGGTTCTCTTTCGGTTCTGGATGAGCCGGAGCCGGCCTGGACGCTCACCCTCTATGATGAAAGCATCTCTGCGATTCACCAGGTGAACGGAACGCTCGTGAACATTTCATACCAGCCCTCGGGCAACTTCTGGCAGGACCAGGGATACCGGTGGCAGCGGGGCTTTGTCAATATCACCAAGTACCAGGCACTTGAAAGCCCGCTCGAATATTCCACCATGAACGACGTGAATTATGATTTTGACAAAAGTGCATCCCTCGGATCGTTTGCCCGTTCGTTCGGATCGGCAGACTTCATGGTCAACCAGTCGGCAGCGGTCGGGAATTGTTCCCGCATTGTCCTCAGTGCCGTGCGTCTGTTGGCATCCCCGGATCACCCGTTTGCAAGCGGCAACGGGTACGGCTCCCTGAAACTGATCTCGGCAGTGAACAGAACGCAGCTCGACCGGGTTGCAGCCATATCCATCCGATCAGACCGGTCGCTGTTTGGCAACGCCACCCTTGAGAGCTGGAATACCAGTCTTGCCGCAAGTGCAAACTCGTGTCCCGGGACCGTGCGTTTCATCCCACAACCTGATGGGGATTACCGGTATTATGCTATGGTGAACGGGAAGGATCCCTTCGGGCTGATCCTCGATGAGACAAAAATCGAGATAGGGGCGTACTGATCCGTCCCTTCTCCCACCCCGGAAAAACCGGGGCTCGTATTCGCGTTCTGCTGGCTTTTCTTAGTCCGGATTGAGGAACCTGCATGCCCGGGAAACCCCCTACCGGAAGCGCGATAAAGGCCAAAAGATGAGGTGCATTCCGGCCGTATTTCAGCAAACGGTGCTTGTAAATCGTGTATTCTCCACGCGAACAGAAACCGGGCGTTCTATGGAGTTTCCGGAAGACCCCTCGGATCCAAAAGCCCGGATCCAGGCTCGTATAAAGCGTATTTTTTCATTGCGCCTTCTCTGCGACAGACCGTTGGTTATCAGAAAGCACCGGAAAAGGTTTTTACCCCCCGATCCAAGTTATTCCCGATGGACAGCCTCTTTACCTCACCTGAATTCCAGATGAGTCTGCTTTTGTTCGTGGCGCTCGGCGGATACCTTATTGCCTCACGCATCAACCAGTCGGCGGTCATCGGGCTCATCCTCGTGGGTCTCCTGGTCGGCCCGAGTGCTCTGGGTCTCATCACGTACACGGATTTTGTCCGGGGCCTTGCCCATCTGGGCGCCGTGATCCTGCTCTTTGTCATCGGCCTTGAGTTCAATGTCCGGGAAATTCTCTCGTTACGGAACGGTATGATAGCCGCGGTGGGGGTCATAATCCCATGGATCGGGGGGTACTGGATCTCTATTGTATTCGGGTTCAGCACGGCAAGTGCGATCTTTATCGGGACTGCCCTGACCGCGACCAGTATCGCCATCACGGCAAACGTGCTCCGGGAGATGGGAAAACTCCAGACCGATGCCGCGAAAGCGATCATCGGTGCAGCTGTCATTGACGATGTCCTCAGCCTGCTCGCCCTTGCCATCAGCACGGATGTTGTGAGCGGGACCGTCACGGCCGGGGGGATTGCCATTGTCGCCATCAAAGCCATTGCGTTCATCCTCATTGGCGGGGCGTTTGGTATTTTCGTTGTAAGCAAATATGTCAGCAGGCTCGATGCGACAGGGTTCTGCAAAAAATTCCCTGAATTCATCTTCATCTTTGCGATGATGGTGGCATTTCTCTATGCTATGTGTGCAGAAGCAGTCGGGCTCTCGGCCATTGTCGGAGCCTTCATTGCCGGAGTATCGTTTGAAAGCGTGCAGCTGGTCCATAGCAAGAATTTCAAGGAGGGGGCAGAATATCTCCAGATCATCTTTGCCTCCATCTTCTTTGTCTCGCTTGGGGTTCTTGCAGATATCAAAGCGGTTACGCCGGAAATTGCCCTGTTCCTCATCGTTCTCACGGTAGTTGCAATCGTCACCAAGGTTATCGGCTGCGGGATACCGGCCCGGCTCATGGGACTGTGCCGGAAGGACGCGCTCATTGTCGGGTTCGGCATGGCACCACGGGGGGAAGTGGCGATGATCGTGGCCCTTATCGGGCTTGAAGCGGGAATCATCAACCAGGGTGTCTATGTTGTGCTCGTGCTCATGAGCCTGCTGACAACGATCATCACCCCCATCGTGTACCGGAACTGGCTCTTCAGGTCAGGGGACTGCCGGTACGATGCCAAAGGCATGTGCATCGACGAAGGGAAATAAACGCAAACCAATTTTTAATGACTTTTAATAATTCCCAAAATTCAGGAAACCGAAATTGTCAGGAGATTTTTGCATCCTCTTAAATAACCGGAATACTATCTATTTTTCAGGAGCATAGACGATGTTTGAAAAAGTGCTGATACCAACGGATTTTTCACACGATTCGCAAAGAATTCTCTGGTATGTAAAAGATATTCCCGGGGTTCGGGAAGTTCTTCTTCTTCACGTGGTTGATGCCACCCATCTGTCGAAGTGGGGATGGGACCATGAACCGCACATCGAGAATGCAAAAATTCTTCTGGAAGAGAACCGGAATGCGCTGGCAACCGCCGGCGTGAAGACCGATGTCTATGTTGAGACGCTTGTGAATACCATCACCTATGGCGATATCCCGCTTGCAATCATCAGGAAAGCTGAAGTGGCAAACACCTCGCTGATTGTCATGGGTGCCCGGGGAAAGAACACGATCCAGAACATCCTCTTAGGCAGCGTGTCTGCAAATGTCATCCGGAATGCAAAAATTCCGGTCCTCCTCATGCGCTTCCCCCCGGATGCCTGTGGTGCGGATGATCGAAGAAATCTTTTCTCCCGGGTGCTGGTGCCGGTGGATTTCTCCGAACCCTCAGGGCATTCGATCGGACTCCTCAAAGATATCCAACCATCCGGTCAGGTCTTCCTCCTCCACATCGTGGACAAGGGGGAATCCGAGACTGAAATCCAGGCGTTGGTCCAGTCCGCCAGGGAAAAACTGGATATCATAAAAAAAGATCTTGAAAGGGCCGGCATTTCTGCTGAGGCCCGGGTCCATGTCGGGTATCCCCCGGACGAGATCAATGCAGCTGCTGAACGGGATGAGATCACCCTTATACTGATGAGTCCGCAAGGCGAGGGCTGGAAACGGGAGCTCAGGGCGCTCTTCATCGGAAGTACAACGAACGCGGTCATACGCAGAGCGCACTGCCCGGTCCTGATCACTGCAGGTCATGCCTCTCCGTGAACCAAAACCATAAGCTCTGTCATAATCCTCATTTTACTCTGGTGGGGGCTGTTGTTCCCACACCCCATTAAGAGAAATGCCTCCTACTAAAAGGGCGCACTGCGGCAGTTTCAATACGGGATCACTATGGATTGTATTTGAGATTATGAAATTTCTTCCCGGTCTGCAAATGTGAAGCAATAACCTTAAACCGGCTGTCGGGTCCGGGCATAAGTTCTGAGAATATCCGTTCTCGTCAGGAACCCGATCAGCCGGTCCGGTGATTCTTTTTCCACAACAGGGAGATGGTTGAAGTCGTGGCTGACCATGATCTCAAGGGCCGTTTCAAGGGAGTCCTCCGGGTGAATGACGAGCGGAGCGGGTGTCATGGCATCCCGTACGTTCGGATGCAATCCCCCGGCAACATGGAGGGTACGTGCATCCCGGTTCGTGATAATCCCAACCAGGCGACCATCATCGACTACGGGAAAACCGGTATGACCGGTTGCAGCAATGAGATCCGGGATTTTGATCGATGCATCCGACGATGAGAGCGTCACGAGCGCCTCAGGAGGTGTCATGGCCTCCCGGACCAGGATCCGTTCGAGCGTTTCCCGGTCATATTCCCCGCGATGGGCATTGGACTGCGCTTTTGTCGGAACCTGTGCCCGGAAGATCGTCTTCTCCCCTTTCAGAAGGGTCGAGATACCAACGGCAGCCATTGCCGGTACCAGGATTGTAATACTTCCGACCATCTCGACAACCATGATCAATACCGCAATCGGGGCATTTGCCACGGATCCAAAGAGCGAGATCATACCGACAATCACAAAGACCGGGATCGTTTCCATCGGAATATATGCAGGAGCCAGCAGGTGCAGGGTCACGCCGAGTGCCCCGCCAATTGCCGCACCGATCGTGAGTCCCGGGGCAAAGACACCCCCGCTTCCCCCGGAGCCGAGGGTTAAGGAGGTTGCAAGAATCTTGAGAAACGGCAGGAGGATGAGCACGGCAAGCGGTACCATCGAATAGATCATGAGCTGATCAAAACCGTAACTCGACCCGAGGCTCGCGAGGCCAAGCATCTCCCCATCTTTGGATATAAGGGAAAGTGCGATGACAATGATCCCGAGAAGAACTGCCCCGGATACCGGTTTCAAGTACATCGGGAGATTGTATCGCCTGAATGCTGCTGCGAACTGGTCGCGGCTCCAGTAAAAGGTAAAAATATAGAGGAGCCCGAACGCAGCACACAGGATCCCGAGCAGGAGGAACATGGGGATCTGCCAGATATTCCAGACAAGCGGACCTAGCGCAAAGATCGGGGTGTAGCCCTCGAAGAAACCGAAAATCGCATACCCGATCACCGATGCAAGGAATGCCGGAACAATGGCATCGGCTTCGAAGTCCCGGGTATAGAGAACTTCCGCTGCAAGGACCGCACCACCGAGAGGAGCCTTGAATATCGTGCCTATGCCGGCTCCGATTCCCGTTGTCAGGGCAATCCTCCGCTCCCGGGGGGAAAGGCCCAGCATATCCGCAACCATTGACCCGAAACCTGCGGAGATCTGGGCAGACGGCCCTTCCCGTCCGGCGCTTCCCCCGGTTGAGATCGTGAGAATCGCAGTAACTGCCTTGAGGAGCGGAACCCTTCTCCGGATTGTGCCATCGCCATGGAACGCCCGTATCGCTGCATCGGTGCCGTGACCTTCAGCCTCGGGAGCGAACCGGGTTATCAGGATCCCGGTCAGAAGACTCCCGAATATGAGGATCGGAAGCAGCAGTGCCAGGGAATTCGGTTCCGACCACTGGCTGATCTCTGCGATACTCTGTCCTTCCTGCGGATATGCCCAGTGCAGGAGATACCCCATAAAAAAGGCAGTTCCGATCTTCAGCCCCTCGAAAAAGAGAAGAGCCCCGATCCCGGCAATGATACCCACGACTATTGCGATAACGAGAACCCGTTTTGTCGGCGTGATGCCGGAAGGAAAAGAGAATGCCATGGAATCCGCAGATTTTTCTATTTTTTGCCCGATTCTATTTTACTGTTCTTGTTTATTTCCAAAACAAGGTAAACAGGAAAAATTACAAATATAGAGGATATCCGTTTTTTTGTGCGTGAACTTTCAGAACCGGAAGTTCTGTCAACCCAGATTCTTCGGCCTGATGTAAAATGTTAACTTGGAAGGGATTTTCCTTTCACGGACTGCCACATGCCAATGATAAATGCGAGGAGGGCCAGCATAATGAATCCGAATTGTGAAACATCTATGAATGGTTGTTCGAGAAGAGTTGAGAAAAAGATAGTCATCGCATTGAAAATCGTGTATAGCAGGAGGAAGAACAGGCCTGCGAGGAATTCATTTTTTTTCCACTTTACAGCGAGGAAAACCGCGATACAAGCAACAAGAATTTTTACATATTCATACAGGAATATCCCAATATCTACAGCAACCGGCGGCATTATCATTCCCTTATCAGGGTATTGAGAAGGAAGGAGTATTTAATTATTGAGGATTCTGTCCACCGGATTATAGTGATTGCCAAAAAACCGATCATGAATAGGGATGGATTTTTCTGAACAGTAACACCTTGATCTGGTCGTTTATCAGGAAGCACACCAGGGCATAACCCCAGACAATGAGCGCCAAGGCCCAGCCGACCGGCGTCATGAAAACACCATAGATCGCGATGAGGGTTGCAACAACCTGTGTAATCTCTGCCGTGCCAAAAAGGGGAAGCGAGGGATACGGGCGCTCCCAGAAATGCTGTTGGCCGGTGCGGGCAAGGTAAATCGTCATGTGACCGGCGACCGCCAGCTTGAGGAAGATGAGCGTTTGTATTACACCGGCATCAAGATGGAAATATTCTCGTGCCACCCAGAGGAGGAAGAAACTGGAGATCACACCCAGGATACCAAGGATTGTTGCGAGTGTCAGGATACGGTTCATCTGCCAGCGCACGGGTTTTGGTGCTACCGGTGCATTGTCGAATGCAATCATCATGATCGGGAGGTCGTTCAGGATGGCCAGGACGACAATCATGAGGGCGGTAACCGGGTAAAAATTCAACAGTACGATGCACAGTGTCAGGAAGATCAGGACCCTGACCGTTTCGGCGATTCGGTAGACCGCATAATTTTCCATCCGCCGGAAGATCTCGCGGCTGCGCTCGATTGCATCGATGATGACCGAGAGACCGGGTTTTGTCAGAACAATATCTGCGGCAGACTTCGCCGCATCGGTTGCGCCGGCAACGGCAATACCGGCATCAGCTTCCCGGAGTGCCGGCGCATCGTTTACGCCATCACCGGTCATGCCGACGATATGGTCGCCTTCCTGCAGGATTTTCACAATCCGGAACTTATCCTCGGGGAGCACTTGGGCAAACCCATCGGCAGACTCCAGCTGTTTGCGGGTTTTTTCACCATCCCCGGCAATCAATGCAGTCCTCGGAAGAATATTCTGGCCAAGACCCACCTGTCCGGCAATTTCCTGCGCAATGGCAACGTGATCGCCGGTCACCATCTTCACATTTACACCGAGGTTTTTTGCCTCCGTGATGGTAGATGCAGAATCCTCGCGGGGAGGATCGAACAACCCAATCAGGCCGAGATACTGCCATTTTCCGGAACTATCTGTCCGTGCAACCCCGAGAGCACGGAATCCTTTTTGTGCAAACCCGGTTACCCACCCGTCCAGCGTAGAAGCGGTTGTGCCGTCCGTCCCTGCAAGGGATGCGATTGCCTGGGGCGCTCCTTTGGCTGTATCGAACGTGCTTCCCGATCTTTCCCTTACCGTGGCTTTTGAGAATTTGGCAACCGGATCAAAGGGGACAAAATCCACAATTTCAGGATCTGCAGAAAATTGGTTCGGGCTTAAGTGATCATACCGTGAGAAGATCGCGGTATCAATGGGATCGTTGCTCTCTCTTTTCGAAGCCAGTGCCGCTGCAATAATAACTTCATGTTCCGAAATCCCGGGAAAGGTCCGGACATCCCCGATGCTGATGGAATTCCGGGTAATGGTCCCGGTCTTATCCGAGCAGAGGATATCCATCCCGGCCATCTCTTCAATGGCGGAGAGCCGGCTGACGATAGCCTCCTTCTTTGCAAGAGCCACCGCCCCGACGGCGAGAGTCACGGTCATAACCGCCGGAAGCGCAGCAGGAATTGCCGCAACAACGAGGATAAGGGCAAACTGAATTGTATTCAGTATGGATGCAGACCTGATGAGAGCAACGATGACAACGATACTGACGAGCACTATTGCCAGGATGATGAGGAAATTTCCAATCCTCTCGACGGCAGCCTGAAAATGGCTTCGCGGGGGCTTGGTCTGGACCAGCCGGGCGGTCTTCCCGAAAAAGGTCTTTTCACCGATTGTGGTGACACTTGCATCCATCTCGCCCTGACGTGCAATCGAACCGGAGTATACCGTGTCGCCCGCTCTCTTTTCAACAGGCAGGGATTCCCCGGTCAGGGCCGATTCATCGATAAGGAGATAATTGCCCTTACCAAGGACTGCGTCTGCTGGCACAATATCACCAAGCCGGATATGAATGAGATCCCCGGGTACAAGTTCGCGGGCCGGAATTTCCTGCCAGGTGCCGTCACGGAGAACCCGCGCTTTTGGCGCAAGCTGCTTTTTTAAAAGTTCGATGGCGTTCTCCGCTTTCCGCTCCTGGAAAAACCCGACAACCGCATTGGTCATGAGAAGAAGGAGAATGATAAAAAAGTCGTCCCAGTGCGCGATGACTGCTGACAGAATTGCAGCGATCTCGATCATCCACGGGATCGGGCCCCAGAAATAGGATATGAATTTGAGCAGCGGATGTTTCGTTTCTTCAGGGAGGTCGTTGAAACCGAACTGGTTGTGAAGCTCGGTTACCTCAGTACGGGTCAGTCCTTTCATGGATCCCTGAACGGGTATGAGCGAGTCTGGAGCGGTATCCAATGGTATCAAATCCTTTCTCATTCACAACAGCCCTGCATTTTAGCTGGCCGCAATACTCCCATCATTCAGTCTGCATTTCGACTGGCAAGGTATTCAGATTCAACGATATTATATCTTTTCTGGCAATAAATTACCGATTCACACCACTCTGAGCCTGGACACTGGATCCAATGTCAAAACATTTTTGCAGGGATAGGTGACGGGCGAATCAGCATGAATATGATGGAATAACCAATGAAAATGAACGAGAAAAAGGACCGGTAAAATAATGCTTCGGACCCGGATATCCCCGGCGGAGAGAAGAGATATCCTGCTGAAACAAAGAGCAGGGTTACGATACAAACCATGGGAATTGCATAACGCCATCCTGACCAGTAGGACAGGGTGAGGGGAATGAGATAGAAAATCCAGACCGGCACTCCCAGCGGGGTCGTGATATCGAGAAGACAGATTGCAGGCAGGACCAGTGCGGCGATAACCAGAATACAGGGGCCGGATGCCAGGGCCCTGAGTTTCTGCATCAGCGGTGACTGGTTATTACATCCGGCAGATGACATAAAACACTCCGTTTTTCAGGTAATTCCGAATGGTGACAAAGAATCGTCAGGTTAAATTGTCTTCAAGGATCCGCTGCCGGCGTACTGCCCAGAGAACCAGCGACAACCCGATGAAGGTAACAAAAAACGTGAACCGGTAAATGATGGCCTGGGATACGGACACTCCTCCCTGCGGGGAGACAATAAAACCGCCAATCAGGAAGAGCAGGGTTACAACACAAACGGTTGGAATTGCATATAACCGGTTTGACCAGTAAGAGAGGACAAGGGGAATAAAATATAGAACCCAGATCGGTTCTCCCAGCGGAGTGATCGTATCGGCAAGGTAGACCGCAACAAGGATTAGTGCGATCACCATCACAAGACCCAGATCTGATGAAAGAGAACTGAGTACCTTTGTCAGCGGAGACGATTTATGGTGTCGGGCAGGGGGCATGGGCTCCTCCGTTGGTTATTGAAGCCGGTATAGATCTTTACGTATTCAATGATATAGTGAAAATTCTTGCGATCTTTGTTTTGGTTTTTCCGGCAAGTGTGTAAGAAACAACCCGCAACGGTTGTGAAATCAGAGCAATATCCGGGGCCTGTTTGCCGTTTCCGTTCTACAAACGGGGAATATCAGAAAGGGTTTAAAGGATAAGCCCCAAAAAAACGTTTACTGAGTGGTGCACTTGGTTACCATCAATTTCTGTTAATAATTCCTGGAAATTTTCCGCACCGCTCGACCCCTGCCCTCTTAAGGGTAAGAGTTTTCCCCCCAAAACCGAGGTGAATCATATGAACATCAAATACGTTACATCAGTTTCAGAGCTTGACAATATGGTCGGGCTTGCTCCCAAAGAGCGGGAGAAGATGGAGACGGTAACGGACCAGTTCCCGTTCCGTTCCAATGAATATTACCTCTCGCTCATCGACTGGAAGGACGGGCACGATCCGCTGCGCAGGATCATTGTTCCCGATATACGGGAACTTACATCCGGAGGATCAGCGGATCCTTCGTGTGAAAAAAAGTATACAAAAAAACCCGGCCTGCAGCATAAATATGATCAGACCGGCCTTCTTCTCCTCACCGATGTCTGCGCCGGTATCTGCCGCTTCTGTTTCCGCAAACGCCTTTTCATGTCCTGCGAGCGCGAGACGGTAAAAGATGTTTCCGAGAATATCGGGTACATCCGGGAACACCCGGAGATCACCAACGTCCTCCTGACCGGTGGCGATCCCCTCATGCTCGAAACCCGGCAGATCGAACCGGTCCTCAGAGAACTCCGGAAGATCCCGCATGTAAGCATTATCCGGATCGGCAGCAAGATGCTTGCCTATAACCCGTACCGAATCCTCAATGATCCCGACCTTCTCGGTCTCCTTTCGCGATACAGTACCCCGGAAAAACGCATTTACCTGATGGCGCATTTCAACCATCCCCGCGAGCTGACCGAGGTTTCAAGACAAGCCGCCGAGGCGCTCCGAAAAGCCGGCGTCATCGTTGTCAACCAGACCCCCATCCTGAACGGGATCAATGATGAGCCGGAAACCCTGACCACTCTCTTCCGCCAGTTGTCTTTTGCAGGTATCTCGCCGTATTATGTCTTCCAGTGCCGGCCAACGACCGGCAACCATCTCTTCCAGATACCGGTCGAACAATCCTACGAGATTCTCCAGAAATCGTATCAGGCCTGTTCAGGTCTTGCGAAACGGGCACGTTTTGTCATGTCCCATGCAACCGGAAAGATCGAGATCGTCGGGAAGACTGCAGGTCATGTCTTCATGCGGTATCACCAGGCTGCCCATCCGGCTAATATCGGGAAGTTCATGGTTTTTCATGCAAACCCGATGGCCCGGTGGTTCGATGATTATCGTCACGCGCAGACCGACTTCGAGCCGAAAAAAGTATGGTTGTTTTAAGGGGGTCAGAAGAGATGACAACTGCTCCCGACATCCCCGACCGGACCCGGCAGACGCTGCCGCCGCTGGATCCTGCAAGACGGTTTTCGGACCTGAAAAAAGATGTGAAAAGTACCGTTAAGGATCTTGTCTCAATCTTTAAAGGGCACTACCAGGGAGCTGAAGCCCATGGCGATCCGGCACTGATCCAGAAGTGCCCGGAACCAGAGAATACTCCGGAATACTGGAAAGACTGGCGCTGGCAGGTCCGGCACGTGGTCCGGGATATCGATACCTTCCAGCAGTTACTGGGAATTAAATTCAGTCCTGGTGAACGGGAAGAACTTAAAAAAACCATCGAGAAGTTTCCGTTCAGTATAACACCGTATTATCTCTCGCTCATCGATGTGGACGATTACAAAAACGATCCGATATTCAAACAGGCCTTTCCATCTCCCGCTGAACTGATTGTTGAAAATTACGAACTTGCAGATCCGCTGGCAGAAGACAAGGACAGCCCGTGCGACTGCATCACCCACCGCTACCCGGACCGGGTCCTCTTCCTCGTCAGCAACACCTGCGCTATGTACTGCCGTCATTGCACAAGGAAACGCAAAGTGGGTGACCGGGATTCGATCCCGGACCGGACGAAAATTCTCGAAGGGATCGATTACATCCGGAAAAACCCGCAGATCCGGGATGTCCTCCTCTCCGGGGGAGACCCGTTCATGCTCAGCGACGATTACCTGGACTGGATCTTAACGGAGATCCGGGCCATCCCCCATGTCGAAGTGATACGTATCGGAACGAGGGTCCCGGTAGTCCTGCCGTTCAGGGTAACGGATGAACTGGTTGCAGTGCTGAAAAAGCACCACCCGCTCTGGGTCAACATGCAGTTCAATCATCCAAAAGAGATGACCCTTTCTGCCCAGGCTGCCGTGGCCAGACTTGCCGATGCCGGTATCCCGCTCGGCAACCAGTCCGTTCTCCTTGCAGGCATCAACGACTGCCCCAGGATCATGAAAGAGCTCGTCCACCAGCTTGTCAGGAACCGCATCCGCCCGTACTACCTGTACCAATGCGATCTCTCGGAAGGTATCAGCCATTTCCGTACCCCGATATCCAAAGGGATCGAGATCATGGAGAACCTGATCGGCCACACGAGCGGATTTGCCGTTCCGCGTTATGTAGTTGATGCACCCGGCGGTGGGGGAAAGATCCCGGTATTTCCCAACTACCTGCTGACCTGGTCGGTCCACAAGGTCGTGCTCCGGAATTACGAGGGAATGATCTGCACGTACCAGGAACCGGCACACTATGAACGCATCTTCTGCAATGGTGACTGCATAGCCTGCAAACTCCAGCTGAATATCAGCCGCGCCGATGAATCAAAGATTGTAGGTGTGGCAAAACTGCTCGCCGATTACGATGAGACCACGACCCTGATTCCGGAAAATACCGACCGGATGGAACGGAGGCACGATGAAAACATGTGATGTTGTCCTCCACCGGGGCAGGAGCATTATCCAGCACGGCCATTTCAACAACCGGGTCTATGTCATGAAACTGGCCATGGAAGAGATTCCGGACATCATCCGGTTTGCCGATGATATTGCCCATAAAGAAGGATATTCCAAAATCTTTGTCAAGGTGCCGGAATCCGCGGTGGAAATTTTTTCCAGCGCCGGGTATATCACGGAAGCAACAGTCCCGTTCTTCTTCCAGGGCAAAGAATCGGCAGTGTTCATGGCGAAATATACGAATCCGGCCCGGAAGATGATTCCCGATGAGGCAAAAATTGCCGATACACTTTCGGCAGCCTTTGGGTATTCCGGTGAACGGACCCCTCACTCGTTGCCGGATGGGTTCTCACTCATGCATGCCCATGCAGGTGATGCTGCGGATATTGCAGCGATCTACCGCAATGTCTTCAGGACATACCCGTTTCCCATCATTGACCCCGATTACATCCGTGAGACGATGCAGGGATCAGTCCGGTATTACGTGATAAAAAAATCCCACCTCTTGTCCGCAGTTGCGTCCTGCGATATCGATTACGGGAACCGGAATGTTGAAGTGACCGATTTTGCAACAGGTCCGCTTTTCCGGGGCCGTGGCTTTGCAAGTCTGCTTCTCCATGCCATGGAGACCGATATGAAAAAAGAAGGGATTCTGCTTGCCTACACGATCTGCCGGGCGGGTTTCGGGCCGATCAATGCAATATTCGCCGAAGCGGGATACCGGTACGGCGGCCTGCTTCCCAATAATACCAACATCTGCGGTTCGGTGGAGAGCATGAATGTCTGGTACAAAACGCTGGAGGTGGGGAATCCATGAGCCGGATTATCCTGGTTAATCTTCAGGGATGGTGATCCCGGATGGATCACGGTTTTTTCTATGCTGCGATAACCGTAATCACCGGCCTGGTTCTTGCAGGTTTTGCACATGTTATCATCCGGTGGCTGAAGAAGAGAGCGGATGCCACGGATACAAAACTGGATGACATCATCCTTATGGCCATTGGTACCCCCCTCGTTGTTGCCATCATTATCCTGTCGCTCTATGTCGCCCTTACTTCTTTTGATATCGTTCCTGAATCGATGAACTGGCTCATCACCGATCAGGTCATCAATGCAGTCTTTATCCTGTTCGGTGCATGGATTGTTTCGGTCTTCTCCTACAACCTGATACATACGTATGGAATCCAGATTGCCGATAAAACGGAGACCGATCTCGATGACCGGCTCATTCCGATACTGGAAATCGCAGCCCGGTACCTGATCTGGTTCGTGGCATTCCTGCTGATTCTTGCTGACTTTAAAATCGATATCACGCCATTCCTTGCCGGTGCCGGTATCGCCGGGCTTGCCATCGCCCTTGCTGTGCAGGATATTCTGGGAAATTTCTTTGGTGGAGCGATAATTGCCATGGACAAACCGTTCAAGATTGGCGACCGGGTAAAAATCGATACGTTTTTTGGCGATGTTCTGAGTATCGGCCCCCGGAGTACCAGGATCAGAACCCTGGACAGCCAGATTGTCACAGTCCCGAATTCCACAGTTACATCCAGTGTTGTCATCAATTACGCCATGCCGGACCTGAAGATGAAAGTCCGGATCCCGTTCTCGGTTGCCTATGGATCCGATATGGGAAAAGTAAAAGAGATCCTTCTTTCCATTGCCCGGGAGGCTGCGGAGAAGACCCCCTGGGTTATCACCGATCCTGCACCATCGGTTTATTTTCTTGAATTCGGGGAATCCAGCCTCAACGGGCAGCTCATCCTCTGGACCAGCAATTATGATTATGCATGGGATGTCCAGGATTATGTGAACAGCCGCATCGCCACCAGATTCGCCGATAAGAAGATCGAGATCCCGTTCCGGCAGGTGGATATCAGGATGAGGGAGCCGGGTGCCTGCTGATGTACGAAGAGCTGATTTGCGGATTCATCCTGTGGATTGTCATCTTCATCTTCATAATTGTCACCGGGCATGAGGTTTTCTCGATTATGGTTGCGGAAAAGAGCCGCGATCTCCGCCTGGTCATCCATAACGCACCGCTGCCAGCAACCATGCGGACACCCTTAATGCCCGAACCGGTGGCACGATATTGTGCATGGGCAACGGGTACAAACCGTAATCCGGTCGGTTACATCCATTTCCGGCATACCGGCAGGATGCGGTTCGGGAAAAGCGGGCGGTGGATGGCAATGGGAGGCGAGGCGTTTTTCTCCCTTGCCACACCGGGTTTTGTATGGCATACGACAATTTCCTATGCTCCCGGTATATGGCTTGAATCCCTTGACTATTATGTCAGCCATGACGCAGGAATGAATCTCAACCTGTTCTCGCTCATCCCGCTGAACAATTCGCATGACCCGGAGATCAAAACCTCTTCCCTTTTCCGGTACCTGGCATGGATGCCCGTTTTCCCGATGATCCATTGTTCTTCAGATATTATCCGGTGGGAAAATATTGACGAGTTGACCGCAAAGGCAATTATCCATGACGGGGAACACTCAGCCGAAGCCATTGTCCGTTTCAATAAAAGGGGCATGATTGAGAGTGCTGGCATAGATAAAAAACTGCATCAGTCAACAGGCGGACCGGTTCCGGGCCCCGTTGAGTGCAGGTTCTCATCCTATTCCGAAATGCGGGGTTATCAAATTCCTCTGGAGATTGCGTCCGAATTCATCCTTCCCGGGGGAGAACAGGCTTTTTTCGAATATTCGATTGCGGAAATCGGTCTTGACCATACGGGGAAGAAAAATGAAGCGTAATCTGATGAAACCCGCCCCGGATATCCCGCTTCCGTACCAGATCGTTGCCCTGATGCAGGAGCGAAACCGGCTGTTCGCATTCCCGCTTGAACGTCTTGCGATTGAAGTTAAGAAAACCCGGTTCCGGTGCGACTGCTGCGGGAAGTGCTGTACCAGGGCAGTCAACCCGCATATCTTTCTGCTGGATCACGATGTAACGGAAGTAAAAAAGATCGATCCTGCCGCCCTTGAACCTGCGCCGGACCCGGAATTCTGTGACCAGAACGGTATGTTATATGTTTCCGGGTATGCGCTCAAAATGAGAAATGATGGTATCGGATCCTGTTGGTTTCTCAAAAACGGGAAATGCAAAATCTACGATCGGAGGTTTTCCGGTTGCCGCATGTATCCCCATATGCTCCGCCGCAGCGCTGACACTCCGGAGCAGGTTGTCTGGAAACAGTTCGCACACAAAAACGAACACGGGCGATACGATCAGACTCCGTCTCCTGAAGAATGCCTGTTGATTGCCCGGGAGATCAAGGAGTATGAAAACGCATTTCTCAATCAGCAGATATCCTTCCTTGAAACCATTCACGAATATTTTACATTGTGTGATCTCATGCATGATCCCGGGGTTTACCAGCAGCGTATGCAAGAGTATTGTCTGGGCAGGCCCGTCGGGATTAAAGTGTTCGATCAGGGAGAACTCATAGAATACCGGATTACCCGGACAGAATGAAACAGGTACAGATTCATCCGACCGTGGGAAAAACGAGCAGTTTCTGCATATACTTTAATAATCCCCCGTATATCTTCACTAGTAGGACTGGCTGAATATGACCGGAGAGGAAAATTCCGTTTCCAAGAGCCCCGTCATCGGCTATGAACTGGAATTAAAAACAATAACTGAGGCTATCGAACGCTCTGGATCCGGCTCACCATCCCATATTGCCATAGTTGCAGAACAAATGGGAGGCAGTTCGACAATTGTTTCCGAGATCCTGCGCCTTTACGGGAACAAGGTACACTACCTGGCCCTGGAATCGGTTGTGACACAATCCATCCTTTCGGATTTCTCTGCTCTGACCAGTGATATTATTCTGATCGACAACTGCCAGTTTCTTGCGACACGGATTATCGGGGGATTTGATGCTCTTGATACATTCCTGCGCATGCAGATCACGTCAAAAAAGCTCTTCATCACAACGTGGAACATCTTCAGCTGGCAGTACCTCTCGGCAGTTATGAATCTTGATGCATATTTCCCCACTATCGTTACCTTAACCAAGATGGACACCCCGGTTCTCAAACAGATGATCCTGTCACGGTACAAACCCGGGGATATCCGCTTCGTGGACGAGGGAGTTGCAGAGCGCTCGATGTTTTTCTCGGTAATTCACCGTACGGTACGGCTGCCGCTGACTGTAACCGACATTTCAATCCCGTTCATAAAGCTGAATTTTACTTTGATGCTGCGGAAACTGCCAAGGAAAAAACATGTACAGATCTCAATAGAGGATGTAATTTTTGAAAAGATCAACCGTATAGCGGAGGGAAATTACGGAGTTGCGATCCTGATCTGGAAGAACAGCCTGAAAGATAATGTAATTTCATTAAACGCGATTACCGAGACCCCGTTTTCCATATCGCTTGACACGGATGAATCATTTATCCTTTCCCTCATCCTGTCCATGGGATCCCTGCATGCAAAAGATCTTTCCGCAATTGCCGGATCCGAGATGAATATTGAGCGTGTGCTTTACCGTCTTGTCCAGCAGGGCGTTGTCTGGGAAAGTGCAGGCTATTACAATGTCGAGGCCCTTGCCCTTGGCCCGGTGACAGATTACCTTAAGAAGACCCGCAGGTTGTGGTGACCATGGCCGATACCCTGCTCTCCAATGTAACGGCAGACCTCCCGATAAAAACCATCGATGCCAACCTGATCATGTATGTTGTTTTTATCATCATCATTGCCTATGTCCTGGGTTACCTGCTCAGTTTCATCCTTGTCCATGTTTCGGAGCGGATAGGCTGGTACCGGACATCGGTGACTCTGATCATCCCCCTGCTGAAACTCCTTGTCTACGCGCTTGCACTTTATTATATTGTTCTCGCTGTCATCGAACCGTCACTCACCCAGATGATCGCATTCTCGGGGCTTTTTGGTGCTGCGATCGGGTTTGGCTTAAAAGATCTCTTTGCTGACATCGTGGGAGGCATCGTAATCATCTTTGAAAAACCGTATCAGATAGGGGACAAGGTTACAATCGGCGACAAGTACGGGGAAGTAAAAGACATTGGTATCCGTGCCACGCGTATCCAGACCCCTGCCGATGAACTGGTGTCGGTGCCGAACTACTCTATCTTCAGCCTGCCGGTAACCAGCGGGAACGCCGGGGACCTGGCCATGATGGTCGTGATTGATCTCTTTATCCACCCGGATTCTGATGCAAAAACAGCAATGAAGATCTTAAAAGATGCTCTTGTTACGTCAAAGTACGTGATAATCTCAAAGAAATATACCTACACCATCTTATTCGAGGATTTTCCCTTTTACAAGCGCGTCCGTGCAAAGGGATACGTGAACGACCTCCGGCGGGAGTTCGAGTTCAAGTCTGAAGTGACCCGGAGAACATGGGCCGAATTTAAAAAAGCGGGGATCCGTCCACCGTCGTTTGTTCCCCCACCGGGCGATTTGAGCGGGCAGTTCCCGCCAAATAAACCATAACCGTATCTGTCATTCCTCATTCATCACCGGAGTTTACCGGGGTTTTGAGGAGGTATTTTTTATAATTGAAAAAGAGAGAAGAGAAAGGTTACAGGAATCAGGTCATGAAACGGCAACTGCTTATTTTTTCTGCGCTTCTCCTCCTGTCGGCAGGGCTGGGCGCAGCTGCGCACGTGATCAACGATCCGGTTGTCATGGATCTTTTCTCCACCTCAATTGTCCTGACAGCCACGTATCTGATTTTCCCGGTTATTATCGGAATATTTCTTGTCCGGAGAATCGCCGACCTGAAAACCCGGTACACCGCAAACAAGGCCATTTCAATACTGTCAATTGTTTTCATCCTGGTCCTCTGCCTGCGGATCTGGGTTACTGACACGTCATCCCTTATTGTGTCATACGGGATCATTGGTGCCGCGATTGCCTTTGCCCTGCAGGATGTGTTTAAGAATTTTGTCGGGGGTTTCCTGATTATTATCTCCAGCATGTACCGTGTCGGCGACAGGATATCCATTGACGACAAGTATGGGGACGTAATGGACATTGGTATCATGAACACGACGCTCATGGAGATACGGGGCTGGGTTTCCGGGGACCAGCCCTCGGGGCGCCTGCTTTTCATACCCAATGGCTTTGTGATGAATCAGGCCATGTACAATTACACCCGTGACCATTCGTTTGTCTGGGACGAGATCTCAATACCCCTGACCTATGACAGCGACTGGAAACGTGCAAAAGATCTCATCCTTGGAATTATTATCAAAGAAACCGCTTCAATGACAAAGCAGGCGGATGAAGAGATCGAACGTATTGGTGAAAATTATTACCTGCCAAAGAAAGTTGTTGAACCGTCAGCTTACATTACCCTCACAGACAATTGGATTACCCTGGATGTGCGCTACATTTCCGATGCCCGCACCCGCAGGACTCTGCGATCCCGGCTGAGCGAGTTGATCCTTGCCACTATCGAAAAAGAAGATACAATTACTATTTCGTCAACAACCGTCTCGGTCACAACCTCTGATGACACTCTCGCTTCCCGCATGGATAAAAAAACCGCGGGATAATTATTAACAATTTTTCCCAAAGGTATCCGTTCACTCCAGGAAAGAAATAGTTGAAAAAAGAATCGTTCCATCCGCCGTAACCGGGCCTGCATTTTCCGGACAAGTGCCATTTCACCAGTTCCGGAATGATCACCTGTGGACAAACTCCCTGCGGAAGGATGTGTTATTTCCCGGATGCGTTTTGGCGTTTGAGCCGGTTTCCTGTATTTATGAAAAGATCTCACATCACGATCCTTGTAACAACCCCGTGGATCTTCTCCGGGGGCAGGGCATAGAACTGGATGAACGGCGGGGAATTCTTTTTGATGATCCCATACAGTTTCCAGAGGGGGACGTCGCTTACAATATTTTCAACACCATAGAATATGGTCTTCTCATCAATCTTCCGTTCCTTCAAGAGCCCGACCACGTTGACAACTTCCATATATCCGGCGGTGATCGTGAAGAGGTGGAGGCCCGGGCCAAGATCGGAATCAAATGTTGTGCTGATACCAAACGGTTTTTCGGTTACCTTGATCGATACGAAAATATTATTCTCGTACAGGATCTCATTCTGGAAAAAGACCTGGGAAAGGTAGGGGGACAGTTTCCTGACATCTCCGATAAAGTAGAGCGCGGTCCCGTGAATCTTCGGAAGGTTCGCGTAACTCTGCTGGTACCGGGGGAGGAACTCCCCAAGCGGAACCGGCTTGAGCATGGAGTGGAGTTTCTCCTGCCCAAGGATGAACGTGACAATGATGATGAGGGGAATAGCCGCTATACAGAAAGACCAGTAGGCTCCATGCGGGATCTTGAACAGCGTGGAGATGAAGAACAATCCGTCAATGATGATGAGTGCGCCGGAGAGGAACATCTGAACCGGCTTTTTCTTGTGCAGGAAAATGATTGCCATCATGATAGCGGAGATAAGCATCGAGCCCGAAACGGCAAGGCCGTATGCTGCTGACAGGTTCTCTGATGAGCGGAATTCAAGCATCACAACAAGCACTGCACCAAGCATCAGCCAGTTAACCGCATCAATATAAATCTGGGACCGGAGTTCGGGAGAGGTATACTCGATCTTCATCTTTGGGAGGAGACGGGTGGTCATGCCCTGGTAAACGATCGAGAACATGCCGGAGATCATTGCCTGGGATGCGATGACCGTTGCGCAGATGCTCAGGAGGAGGAAGGGGATATAGATAACCGGGCTGATGTGATCGACCATCGAGAAGAGAACATTATGGGTATTGCCGGTCATCAGGACATACGCCCCCTGGCCGAGATAGCTGAGCACGAGGGCGGGAAAGACCACGATCCAGCCTTTGACAATCGGCTCCCGGCCGAGATGTCCCATGTCAGCGTAGAGCGCTTCTCCCCCGGTTACACAGAGTATCACGGCGGACATGACGATCAAGGATCCCCAACTGTTTTCCAGAATGAAGGCAAGGGCATAGGTAGGGCTCAGGGCAAACAGCACCTGCGGGGCGCCGATGATGGAGATAATGCCAAAAAACGCAAGTGCACCAAACCAGATCACCATAATGGGACCAAATGCAAAGGCCACCCGGTCGGTCCCCCTCCGCTGGAAAAGGAACAGCCCGACCGCGATGATCACCGCGATGAGAAGAATGCCGGCCGGGCCGATCTCCTCAAATCCCGGGATCAGCAGCAGGCCTTCGACGGCCGAGAGGATGCTGATGGCCGGGGTAATCACACCGTCCCCGATAAAGAGAGCGATCCCGATGATGGTCAGGACGGCCACAACCGATGCGGTGATGCCTGGCTTCAATAGCGAGTCAAGGAGCGTTTTGAGGACAATCGTCCCACCCTCACCTTTATCGGAGAGCGACATGGCAAGCCAGATGTACTGGACCGTGATGATGGTGAACAACGTCCAGGTAACCAGGGAGAGGAGCCCGAAGATGTTGAAGCTCGTAGGGAGCAGGAAGAGCAGGATGGCGCCGACCGTGTAGATCGGGCTTGTCCCGATATCCCCGAACACGAGGCCAAGGGATTTGACTATCCTGGATGGAGTGGCGTTATCTCCCATTACCAATACACTCAATTCTGCAATGAGAAACCCTTTGTGTTTTATCCGGTGAATCTCGCGGTCCGGGTTTAAAAGGGGGAGAAACCATGACGATATCCGGTTCGTGCAGGATATTGCAGAGCAGGAACAAGAAACTGAAAACAGCATACCGGGCTCCCGATAAAAAATCCGTCCTGCTCCGATCGCACCAGTTCGCTGGTTATCCCCACGGGTTCGTTGACCGGATTGCTATCATTGTTTTTGGAATCTTTTCCGGGCATTTTAATAAAAGAAAGGTGCCAAATTTCCGGTTTCGTTTCCGTACCGGCAGGAATTTTACAAGAATAAACCGGGAAACATATATTTTCCATTCAGATCAACGGATATCCAATGGATGCCGCGGTAACCGTACTCTTTCTCGGTCTTCTCATATTCCTCGGCAATATACTCTCACGGTTTTTTACGCTCACCAAGATCCCGGATGTACTCTTTCTTATCGCCATTGGTATCCTTGTCGGCCCGTTCCTGGGCCTTGTTACCCCTTCCGCATTCGGAGTGGTTGGCCCGCTCTTTACCATGGTCACGCTCGCCATCATCCTCTTTGAAGGCGGCCTGCATATCACCATCGAAACGTTAAAAAAAGCCATCACAGGAACAACTGCCATAACCGTTGCCAATTTTGTGATAATAACCGTCATCTGCATCGCGATCATGACCTATTGGGCAGGATTTTCCATCATCGAAGCCTGCATGCTTGGTGCGATTCTCGGCGGCACCTCATCGGCAGTTGTCATCCCGTTCACCAACTATCTCAACATCAGGAACGACACGAAAGCGATCCTTGCGCTCGAATCGGCAATCAGCGATGTGCTCTGTATCGTGGTCCTGCTCCCCCTCCTCGATGTGGTGAAATACCAGGAGTTCAATATCGGTCACATCATCGGGAACCTTCTCTCGTCGTTCCTGGTTGCCATCATCATTGGCGTTATTGCCGGTATCTGGTGGTCATCCGTATACCATAAACTCGCAAGCATCAAGAGTATCTTCATCACGCCGGCATTCGTCTTCATTGTCTTCGGGTTTGTCAGCCTGCTCGGGTTCTCCGGTGCGATTGCCGCCCTTGCGCTCGGACTGACATTTGGGAACCTGAACTACTTCAAGGCCGAGAAGATCCTCCCGTTCCTTGGAGACGATGTCACCCAGGTTGAACTCACCCCGGTTGAGACAGAATTTTTTGCCCAGCTCGTTTCTCTCCTGAAAACGTTCTTCTTCATCTATATCGGCATCTCCATTCACTTCACGAACATGGATATCATCTACATCGGGGCCCTGCTCACGATCATCATCTACCTTGCCAGGATCGTCATCGTCTGGTTAACCATTCCCCGGAACATTCCTCCATCGGATGCGGCGATTGTCGCGGTCATGGAGCCCAAGGGACTCGCAGCAGCAGTCCTTGCATCCCTGCCGCTTGAAGCGGGTGTTGCGGCAGGGCAGACGATCCAGGATGTTACGTATATCGTGATCTTCTTCAGCATCCTTGTCTGTTCGATCCTGATCTTCCTCCTGGAGCGGACACCGTTTTCAAAGGGATACCGGAAATTGTTCTGGATGTTTGGGAAAGAGAAGCCCTCGGCCTGATTCCCATTTTTTGTATTTTTTTACCAGTATCCAAGTGACAGCGGCTTCCTGCTGTCGATATTTGTGAAAAAAGAGATGCGAACTGTTTTCAGATATGGTTCAGCCCATGGTACAGATCGGCGATAGAGGTAAGGGTTCTGAATCCTTTGTCGGTTATGACATAATCTCCCCGCTCGTGGCGCTGGAGGATCATACCGGAGTCCGTCAGTTTCCTGATATGGAAGAGAAGGTTGCCTCCTTTAAGCCCGGTTGTCTGGGTAATATCGGAGAAGGTCCTGGTCTGAACCGCAAGGGACTTGAGGATCTGAAAGCGCTGGATGTTCGCGACCGGTTCCAGCAGATCCTTGACGGCGTCATCCGGGATTTCCAGACTGGTCTTTCCGGCCTCAGGGGTCTTTGCGTAGATTCCGAGAGACTGCATCAGGTCAATCTGTTTCTCAAACAGCCGGTGGACTTCGGAAAAACAGGTATCGCACCGGTCGTACGGACCCTTACTCCGCATAGTCGTCATCTGCTCGCGGTAAGACTGGATAATCTCATCAGAGACTTTCCCCTCTTTGATATGCCGCGAAGTATTTTGTAAAAAATCCATGAATACCTCGTAGCACTTGTTCCGCATCTTGCAGTCCCCGACCATGTGTGCAGAGAGATCCGTTTTCGCATTCTCGACCTGATGGTTTGTGAAAAGTTCCGAATAATTATTTTTCAGATCCAAAAGAACTCCGTCAATGTGCTGCTGGTTTGCCCGTTCGATGAACCGTTTCAGATCGGTACGAAGCCCGGTGACCTCAGCCCTGAGTTCACGCATTTCTGTCAGAGTTCCAGCTGTCGCTCCCATAATTTACCTGTTTCCGGTACAATAATTCGAAATCCATGCTCATTACCCTGCGGGTCATTTTTCTGTATCGCATTGTCTTGTATATTTTAATGACGCTCAAGTATATATTTATAATATTGCCATCAGTGTATGGTGAAAAGAATGCCGACATGGAAGTACACAGACAAAGATGTAACAAAAGCAAAGGCAGAAGAATCCCTCAAGTCGATCAAGGGTGCGTGTTTCGGGTGCGGGACCCACAGCGCTGACTGCCCGATTGCCAGTGCTGCCGGGGCAGTCTCTGAGATGCTTGGATGCGAGTCCATCTCTGTGAAGGACCAGATTCACGGACAGATTACCGGTGCCCTGAAAGGAGCGAAATTCCCGGTCAAAACCCCGAAGGATCTTATTGCGGCGTTTCCGAATGGTGCAGAAACAACCTGCCAGGTCGGAGATCTGAAGATGACTGCCGGCGAGGCAGGAAAACTGCTCAAGGCTTCTGACTTCCCGTTCACGAATGCAAAGTCTGTTGCCGATGTCATCGTTGACCGGGCAGGGTTGTAAATTCCCTTCTTTTTGCGCGATCCCCGATTTAAAATCCCCCGTCGTAAAAACCGGCCCTCATACTCATGTTCTGTGGGCGTTTCTCTCTTCCAACTGGCTAATCTTCATGCCCAAAAATACCCCTGCCGGAAGGCCGTTAATGGCCATCAGGTGAGGTGCATTTCAGCCGAATTTGGGCAATCAGAACGAAATACGGACGTATTCTCCACGCGAACAGAATCGGAGCGAAATGCAGGACTTTCCGGAATGGGTCACAATGTAAAAACCTGAATCCGGGCCCATACATGGCGTATTTCTCCGTAACCGGTTTACCCCAGGAATAGGATAGGGGGATCAGAGCAGTTTTGTCTCTTCGGTGGGTTTTGGAACCTTTACTACGAGCACGCGGAAAACGGACGCGGATTCATTGGACCATGTATGCGGAATTTTTGCCGGGCTTTCAACCAGCATGTCCTTTCCTACGGTCTGCTTCTCGTTTCCGATCTCCACAATGCCTGTTCCTTCCAGCACGTAGAAGAAGACATCGACCGGCGTGATGTGTTTTTTTAACGCTTCGCCGGGTTTGAGCGTGATGACAACCGCCATCGCATGCGGGGTGTCGTAAACCTTCCGGGCATCGACATGGTGCGGGTTCGGGCCCGAAACGACGTTCGAAACATTGGTAATTTTCATCTCTCTCACCTTCCGTTTATATCGTCCATTGAGTGGTGGAGATATATGGATATCCGGACTTTACACAAATTCATTGTTATCGGCTTTTTGCCGTGCCTGCATGCCGGTTTGATACCGTGTTCCGGGAATCGTGGGGGTTATCAGATTTTTCCGTTTTACCAGATACCGGCATTTCGGGGGATCCGAGGCACTGGCCCTGCCGGCGATCTCAATCCTGGCAACGACATAGGGACACTGGCCGAACGACGTGAATTCCAGCCGTCGCAAAAAACCGGATACGGTGTTGCACTGGTACCGGGTCAGACCGAAACGATCGCGAAGTTCCTGGACGGTGATCCATCGCTCATCCCTGCCCTCGTCCTGCATGAACTGCTCCAGCAGTTCGGGTATACCGTTATATTTTCTCATTGTTTTTACGCAGGGAACTTCTGTCTGGGACAGGCGGCAGTCATGCCGGGTTTGCCTCGATCTCGGCAACCAGTTTTTCCATGATGGTATCCACCGCTCTCCATGTGGGGGAATCGGCATGACGGAGGACATAGGGCCGGCCCTCATCGCCGGCTTTCACCATCTCCGGGTCAAGGGGAATCGCACCAAGGTACGGCACCCCGAGATCTTCGGCAGCTTTCTTTCCGCCACCGGCACCAAAGAGGTTGACGACCTCCCCGCAGTGGGGACAGACCATCCCGCTCATGTTCTCAATAACCCCGATGACCGGCAACTCCAGTTTCTCAATGAATTTTGCAGCCTTGATCGCATCCATCACTGCAACATCCTGCGGGGTGGTGACGATGACTGCTCCCCGGACGTTCGGGGCCAGCTGGGCGATAGTGAGCGCCTCGTCCCCGGTTCCGGGCGGGAGGTCAACCACGAGATAATCGAGCGCTCCCCAGTTCACCTCAGCAAGGAACTGCTGGATGGCGATCATCTTCATCGGGCCGCGCCAGACAACGGGAGTGCTCGTATCCGGGAGCAGGAACGCCATCGAGATTACCGAAAGGTTTCCGGTGACATGGACGGGTTCGATAGCGTCTGCAAGCACGGCGGGCCGCTGATCCTCAATCCCGAGCATCTTGGGAATATTGGGGCCGTGGAAGTCAAGATCGAGCAGGCCGACTTTTTTTCCATGACCGGCAAGGGCGGATGCAAGGTTCACCGAGACCGTGGATTTTCCCACCCCACCTTTCCCGCTCAGGACCAGGATGACATGTTTCACATCGATCTTTGCCTTCGGGGGCAGCCCTTTTGGGGCATTGTGCGGCTGTCCAGACGGGCAGGTATCGCAGTTCTCATTGCAGTTTTCATCGCAGGGCGTATCTTGTTGTGCGGAATGTTCTGTCATGGTATCAGTATCCAGAAAATGTACAGGAATTGTATGTCCCGGGTATCAGCCGGTCTTCTCTTCTTCGGTGACCTGGGCAAGGATGGACGCGGTCGGGCCGATATCGATGATCTTCCCGCCCCGCATCAGGGCGAGCCGGTCGCAGATGTCGCGGACAAAGTCCATGTCATGGGAGACCACGATGAACGTCTCGTCCATCTCGTCCCGGGCATGCAGGATCGAGTGCTTCACGTCCTGTTTTGTGATGGGGTCCATGGTACCGGTCGGCTCGTCGAGTACTACGAGGCGGGGCTCGCGGATGAGCACCTGCGCAAGGGCAACCCGGTGCCGCTCGCCGTCCGAGAGCTCTTTGGGGAACCGGTTTAAAATCTCCCGGGCCTTCTCTTCCGTAAAGCCGGCCATCCGGAGCGTGATCACCGCCTTTCTCACCGCAAGCTCCTTGGGGAACTCAAGACCGATCGAATCCGTCAGGTTATCGAGCACGGTTCTGTGCGGGAAGAGATCGTATTCCTGGTGCAGGAGACCGATGTACTCCTTTGCCCTGCCCCGCTGGTCGATACCGGGTTTTGTCATGTCGACCCAGTCGTCGCCGATGAGCACGTTCATCTCGCCGCTCGTGGGCTCGATGATACCGGAGATGATCCGGGAGAGCGTGGTCTTACCCGCCCCGCTTTTACCGATGATGCCGAAGATCTCCTTCTTTGCCACATCGAAGGTTGCCATGTTCACCGCTTTCACTACGCCCCGGTCTACCGAGATGTAGCGCTTGGTCACGTCCCGGGCCGAGAGGATCTTCTCTCCCAGCTCAACTGGTATGGACTCGTCAATCTCGTGAAAATCTTTCGCAAACGCACGGATGACGGTCTTTGGAGAGCCGATGGATGCGATCTCGCCATCCACGAGCAGCATGGCGCGGTTCGCCATATCCTCGATCACCTGGGAGAAATGCGAGGTGACGACCATGCCCATCGAATTCTTCTTTGCCGCATCGGTGAGCATGCCGTGGACCAGCCGGGCTGTTTCGGGATCGAGAGTCCCGGTCGGTTCGTCGGCGAAGAGCATCGACGGGTTCTTTGCAAGCTGCCGGGCAAGCACGACCCGCTGCTTCTCGCCGCCCGAGAGGTCGCGGGCGATATGCATCATCCGGTGCGAGAGCCGGACCTGGTCGATCAGGTCGGCAGCCCGGCTGATCGCGTGCTCCTGGGGGTAGCGGATATCGTCGAGCGCGTGGAGGACATTCTCGATGACCCGGTCATCGCCATAGAGTGCGAATGTCCGCTGGAACATGATCGCGGTCCGGTTCATGACCCGGGAGCGCAAGCCGTTGCTCCTGTCATCCCAGAGATCGACATCCACCGCCACAAGATCTCCCCCGCACTCGGGACATTTCATTCCCGCCCTGCTCTGGACGTTCATGAACGTGCAGCGGTTGCAGGCAGCCATGTGGTAGATGATCGAGCCGCTGGTAGGCGGCTGTTCAACTCCCCGCAAAAGATGCATCAGCACGCTTTTACCGGCCCCGCTCCTCCCGATGACACCCATGATCTCCCCCTCGGGGATCTCAAAGGATAATTTGTTCAGGACCCGGGAACCGTCGAAGTCCATGCAGAGATCCTGTACGCTGATGAATGGTTCTGGCATGCTGTTTTCCCCCGTTCACTCAGCCTGCTTCTCTTTACTTTTTACAATGGTTTGTGGTTCGGTGCAACAGTCGCATCCATCATCGCTTCTCCTGCAGGGCCCAAGCCCCCGTCCGATTACCCGCCCACGCTTCAGCGGTCCGTTTCCATCAAAATTCGGCATTGGAAAACCTCATGATTGCTCGTAGGGAATTATTACACATATGAGCATAAAGATTTAAGGATCGGGATCACAGGAACAATGTGGAGCGTGTGACGGCGTGCATCTCCCGGCTGCCATTGGTACCGGCATGCCGGTCACCCGGTCCGCTTCCTAAAAAAAGAAGAATTACTTTTAGATCCGGTCAGTCGTATCCTTCGGGCATTTCGGGCACCGGCCTTCAGCAGCTTTTGTGCAGCCGGCCATCTCGATCCCTTTCCCGTTGACGAGTGCATCGGCAATCTTGCGCCGGGCCTCATGGAGATCGCGCCACGCGGTCTTACGCGAGACCCCCAGTCTCTCGGCAGCCTCTTCCTGTTCGAGCCCTTCGAGGTCGATGAGCCGGATCAACTCGATCTCATCGGGCTGCAGCGAGATGCCTGTTCCTTCCTGCTCCGGACAGCAACAGGGTTTGTAACAGCGGGATTCCGAATTGCCGGCAATGGTGCGCCTGAGCCGCGGTCTTCCCCGCCGGGGACACTCATTCATCTCGCTGTTTTCATCCGCTGCCATGGAGAGGTTCCTGATCATAGTGTGAATTCGTAAGTATAACAGGTTTACCGGAATTCATTGCAGGGATACTTTGTTCGGGATCCTGCAGGATTCCGCAGCGGGCGTTCACGGACAAGATATCGCTTGATGATCCGGTACGGGGGAACGGAGTCCTGATATTTCTCCATCCGTACCACCCGGTACCGGCAGGAGACGGAGGTCCCGTGGTGGATTTTACAGAGGAAACCGGAGATGGCCGGTCCTGCGGATGCGTCCAGGTCAAACCGGTCGCGGAGCTCCTGGACCGTCACCCACTGCTCATCGATACCGGTCTCGTTCATGAACTGCTCCAGCAGTCCGGGAAGTTCCGGGTGATGAGTCATGGCATGGCCTCCGGAGAATGGATAAAAAAAGTGTGGCTAGTGGCACCGGGGTCCGTGGCCGCACCGGAGACGTGCCGCAGTTGCTTCCTCTCCGGATCCGCAGCAGCAGGAGTTCCCGAATTTTTTGGGAGACGTGCAGGTTTCCCGGTGGCTGGGGGAATCCGGGATCTCTTCGTGCTGCTCGCCGCAGGCACAGGTGTGCAGGGTGGTGGATTCGTTCTGTTCATCGGATTTTTTGACATTGCTGGTTGCTGTGTCTGTATTCTTTTGCATTGAGTGTCACCAACCGTACGGCTGCCGTACGATATTTACTCATATGCGCATAAATCATTTAAAATATTGCACTATGACATCATTCCGGATGCCCGCGCTGCTGTGGAGAGAGCCGTGTCCGGGATATCGGTATCATGGGCACCGCAAAGGGCTGGACCGTATTCTTTGGAGGGCACAGCGGATTTAAATCCTGTCAGGGTGAACAGGTCACGACCGGCCTGACTTCCGGTGAGGTCCGTGATCTTGTCCGGACACTGCTTGAATATTTCAGGACTCATGCGCAGCCAAAAGAACGGACATCCCGGTTCCTGGAATGGGTGGGGACGGCCTGGCTGGAACCCTATGGACGAAATTAGTTCTGTTTTTTAACACTATTGCGACTGTCCTGAAAAAGTCTCTTGCGGAAAAGAGGCACAACCGCATTTTCCTTTCATTATTTAATCCGTCCGGGCCAGAATGAATACCGGCAGAGATCTGCTGCCGGTTTTTTCCTCTGATCGTGTTATCTCCCTATAATTTACCGTTTGTCGGGTTTATCAGCAATTTACCTCTTTTCGTGGATATCCGACCATCAAAAAGAGCACCGCTGTAGCAAGGATGATCACCGGGAACAGGAACAGGCTTGCGTTAAGCCCAATCCGGTCTGCAAGGGCCCCCGATACTGAAACCCCAATCCCGCCAACCCCCATGGCGATTCCAAGGAAAAGACCTGAGACCAGTCCAATCTGCGTTGGCATCAGCTCGTGGGCCATCGCGACGGTGACTCCAAAGGATGACCAGAGAAGGAACCCGAACGCAATGATCGCAGCAATGAGAAGGAAGCCGTGCGCGAACAGGATGGCGGTAAATGCCGGTATGGCTGCAAATGTTGTTATTACAATCACCGTTTTTCTCCCGATCCTATCTGAAAGCATACCCCCGGTGAGTTGGCCGGCAACACCTGCTAAAAGCATGACACTGATGAGTATCGTTGCCTCAAGTATGGGATACCCGTTCAGGACAAGGAATGTTGGGAGGAACGTCATCGCCCCGTAGGTTACCCACATTCTCAGGGTCGAACCGGCAAAGAGCAGGATGACCGGTTTCCAGTTCTCGTTTCCGGTTCCTGTAGTTTTCAGAGCGACCGGGCAGGTATCCGGGATCGGGTAAACAAGGAGAAACAGAGCCATTATTACAGCCGGTAAAATCAGCCATGTAACCGCTTGGATACTCCCGTATGCGAGAGCGAGCCCAGCGATAAGCGGGCCAATTGCCTGCCCAAGGTTTCCCCCTACGATGAAAAACGATGTAATCTTCCCCCGGTTGCCCGATGCCGCTAACGCGCCGACCTTGCAGAGCGCCCCGGGATGAAAGCTTGCAGTTCCCACGGCGGATAACGCAACGCATCCAAGCATGATCAGGTAATGATCCGAAAGCTGGCCAAGAAGTGCGATACCGCATCCGGACAACAGGATCGAGAGGCCGATGCTGACCCGAAATCCCTTCTTATCGGCAAGGTGACCGAAGACCGGCTGGAGAAGCGAGGAGAGCAGGCTGTACGTCACCACCAGGAGGGCTGCCTGGAAATAACTGTAGCCAAGAGTTGTAATCAGGATCGGCTGCAACGCCATCAACACCGGGAAATACGTATCGTTTATGAGATGCGCGAGGGTGAGCCGGGCGAGTTCCCACGTATGACCTGATCGGCGGATTGTTGTTTCCGGAGTGGTTGTCATGGAATTGCTGCTCAATCTGATCGCGTCCCGGTCTTACTGTCAGCGGCCTGCATGAGTGCATCGATGCGTTCATCGTACACCGATTCGAATGCAGAAAAGACCCGCCCGATGGTATCCAGTTCCTCTTTGTTAAGATCGCCGATCCGTTCGGTGATGCGTGTTTGAACTTGTGCGTGGACCTGTTCGTGATTTTTGAACGCGATCAACCCCTGCCCGGTCAGCTCAAGCGAGACTTCTTTTTCGTTACGGACTCCCCGGATCTTACGCACCAGCCCGCGTTTTGTCAGTTTTGTGATCACCTGCGATGCCGCGGACGGTGTCACACCCAGGATTTCTGCGATGATCCTGACGTTGTTCTCCGGCGTATTCCCGATTGCCTGGATGGTGTGGATCTCAGAGAGAAAAAGCGGGTCGTCCACACCGAAATCACGGGGGATGCTCTCCATGACGTTCATTTTGTTCCGGATTCTCATCCAGACCTGGTAAAGTTCCGGCATTGTAATGGTGGTTTGGCTCATAATGATCAATTGCTTAGTAACTTAATGATTAAGTCACTAATAAATATTTCCGGGATTGGCATCTGTGGTAACTATTGAGCGGAAACAATCGATTGGTCCCTAGTGACCGCACCCCGATATTCCGCATTTTTTTGATTCCTTCGCTGGAAAACGACCTTCATATTCGCTTTCTGGCAGCCTTTCCTGGTCCGGATTGGGCAAAATATGTGACGGAAACAACCTCGAATCTATGGCCATTAATGGTCAAAAGACGAGGTGCATTTCTGCCGTATTTTGGCTTACGGAGTAATAATTAAGGGGATTCTCCACAGGAACAGAAACGGGCGATTTTATGGGGTTTTCCGGTAGGGGTCTGGATATCAGCAAGGGAAACGGAGCCAGTACCGGGGGTATTTTATCGTATGTCCCGAACCCGCGCCATCTCATGTCTCATGACACGGGCAAATCCGCCAAGAAAGAGATCCGGTACGCAAATCCTGAAATTGTTCTCCCGGGTAATTCAGAACAGGGTTACCGGGATCACATGGACTGCCGACGCCTTGAACGTTGCATAGACTTTGCTTCCCCGTTCGAGATGCAGATCCCGGCAGCTCTCCCGGGTCAGGAGTGCCGTGAGCGGAAAACCCACATCGAGGATAACCCTGACCGTACTCCCAAAGGCAACGACTTCTGAGACGATTCCCGGAAGGCAGTTACGGGCGCTGGAAGCGAAAGGTTCTACGGACAGGATCACGTCTTCGGCATGCAGGGTGGCAACCACGTCCCCGGCAATCTCGGAAGCAGCAAAGAATGACGGGCCGAGAATGGGCGTGATCCGGGTAATATTTCCGGCTTTCGATGAACTCCCCCGGATAATATTGCCGATACCCAGGAACTCTGCAACAAAGGTATCGGCAGGATGCAGGAATACGTCCGATGTTTCCCCGATCTGGACAATGTGTCCCTCCTGCATGATTGCAATCCTGTCGGCAAGCGCAAAAACATCCTCGAAATGATGCGTAATCTGAATGATTGTCGTCCCTGTAAGTTTTCGGATGCGGGACAATTCCATGCGCATCCGTTCCCTCGTGCGGCCGTCAAGTGCGCTCATCGGTTCATCGAGCAGCAGGATCTCCGGCCTGAGTACCAGTGCCCTGGCAAGAGCGACCCGCTGCTGCTCGCCCCCGCTCAATGTCCCGGGAAATCGTTTTTTGAGATGGGAAATTTCCAGGAGTGAACTCATCTCATCCACCAGCGCCTGCTGGTTACCCGGAGAGGTCTTTTTCTGACGCAGCCCGAACGCGATATTGTCCTGTACCGAAAGATGAGGAAAGAGCATGTAGTCCTGGTATACCATGCCGATATTCCGTGAGCGCGGTTCTGTTGATGTGATCTCCCGGCTGCCTAGGAAAATTTTTCCTGACTCTGGCGTATGGATGCCGGCAATTGTTTCCAGAAGAACTGTCTTTCCCGCACCGGTCGGACCGAGAATGATGAAATATTCCCCGGACTGTATCTCAAGTGAGACATCCCGTACCGAAAATTCGCCAAGGGTGATGGAAAGGGATTCTATGCGGAGCACTGCCCACACCTCCTAAAAAACATGCACATCCCGGTCAAAGTATTCCACAGTACACAACGTGAAGAGCGAGATCAGGATCAGGATGGTCGCAGCTGCAACAGCGAGATCGAAGTCTCCTGCCGATATATTCAGGTAGAGTGCAATTGGCAGTGTCTCGGTTCTCATGGTAGTAGCACCGGCGAGCATCAGCACCGCCCCGAACTCTCCCATCGCTTTCGACCACGTGATGACCGTCCCGGCAAGGAGACCGTGGCGTGTCATGGGGAGCGTCACCTGGAAGAATGCGGTGGTATCCGTGCATCCGAGCGTCTTTGCCACGTATTCGAAACGAGGGTTCACCGATGAGAATGCGGATCGCAGGATGCGGATCAGGTAGGGAAGGTTCACGAATACTTCTGCAACAATGATCCCAAGCGGGGTGAAAATCACTGCGAAACCGGCGTTCTCCAATGCCTTGCCCCATGGGGTCGTACCGAAGAAGAGCAGGAGCGCGATACCGGCAACCAGCGGAGGGAGTGTTAAGGGAATGGTGAGGACAAGGGTTGCGATCCGCTTGCCGAAGAACTCGTACCGTGCGAGAGCATAGGCCACCGGGATGGCGACCGCGATGCAGATGAGGGTGGATAGTATGCTCGTGACAAGGCTGAGTACAATTGCGAACTGGATTTCCGGGCTCGCGAGACTTCGGGCAAGAACAGGGAGCGGGGAATAGAGAATCAGACCGAGAAGGGTTGCACTGATGATGAAAAACAGAATGATGGTGATAGCGAGAGAGATTTTTCGCATCAGCAATCATCCTGCTGCTATCCCTGCCGGTGCTTTTCGTTCAGATCCTGGTGTGCCCGAAGGCTGGTTTCGCGTATCCTCCCGATATGCTCTTCGGATACCCAGCCGGACCGGGCATCGGGAATGCTGTCAAACGCCGGGATATAGGGCTTGATATCGAGGATGGGAGTCCCGTCAAGGAGATCCATGCCCCTGACAAAAAGCGTACACCCGTTTACCTTTGTCAGAACCATATACGAGATGCCGATCGGATTGGGGCGGTTGAAATGGCGGCATGCAAAGATGCCGTGATCCATTTCCGCATCCAATAACGGCTGTTCGGTTAGGGCACGTTTTTGTGCCCGGTCGAAACAGGAGAGGACGATGAGGTGGGAAAACCCCTCGATATTCTTGAGCCCCTCCCGGAATTCTGCAAATATTTCTATCGTCCCTTCTTCCCGGGAGAAGACGCTCTGGAATGGCGGAGCACCGGCAGTCGAGAGCCGGGAGTGGGCGATCCCTACTGGTTCGAACTCCATCATGGCAGGTTTCCCCTCACATCGGGAGCGTTCATGGTTTGACATTGGCATAGACCGGATCCGGGTAGGTGGGGAAATTGTGTTTTGCGAAGTATGCCTTTCCTTCGTCGGATGCGACATAGGCAACGAATTTGTTTGCTGCATCGGTATTCTGGGAGTACGTTGTTGCACCGATCGGCGTGATCAGGACATTATTGTCGCCAATCGGGATGGTGATCGCATCCACTTTCGTGGCATCGATCTGATCCAGTGTCAGGAGCGCTGCATCTGCCTGACCGAGGTTCATAATAATCGTGAGCTCGTTGATGGTCGGGGTCCTGGTGACAACATTCTTCTCTACTGCTGCGGTGATGTTGAGCTTGTTGAACATCTTGGTTCCGGCTTTTCCGATCGCCGTTGCATTGGCATCGCCCAGGGCAATCTTCAGGCCGGGCCGGGCGAAATCCTTCAGGCTTGTGATATTCTTCGGGTTGCCCTTCTGGACTGCAATCACCGGTACGTGATAGGCGACCAGCTGGTTTGTTGTTACAAGTCCCTGGTCTTTGGCAGTCTGGAACTCAACCGTTGAACCGGGTATAAAAACATCGCCTTTCCGGGTCAGGTTCATCTGGGAGACGAGGGTGCCTGCACCGCCGTAATTATACTGCACCGGGATGCCGTATTTCTGGGTGAAGGCCGGTCCGATCTCGTCAAGCGGGGCTTTCAGTCCGGCTCCGGCAAATACGATGATGCCGCTTTGGGCGCCTGCCGGAGTCGTGACCGTTGCGGGTGTTCCTGTGTTCGATGTTGAAGTGCAGCCGGCTGCGAACAATGCACAGACGACAAGGAGAGTACAGATAAGCACAGATCGTGTGGCTTTCATATCGCTCATATGGGTAGTATTTCGTAATATAGTTAATTAATTGTAATTGTTATTAACTAAAAATAAAATAAATTTTGTAAACATATCCTGGGCACATCACCCCGGTGACCGGAATTGTTCTGATTTCAGGTATTTATATCAACTTCCGGGGGAAGTGTAAATCTATCATGAATCAGAAAGAACCATTTCGCGGGGTTCCGGGAATTCTGCGCCCGTTTAAGGAGTTTGTTGAGAAAACCGGTCTGAAAAAAGGCGACCAGATTGTCTATTACGGTGTCCCGGGAACCTGCACCCCGTTTGTCGAGCTGCTTGGATTTGCCATCCGCTCGCTTGAGCTTGAGCAGGTTTTTGTGCCGTACATTGATAAGACCCGGGCAAAAAAGATCGGTTATATCGATGATGTTGGCATGCAGGCCCGCATGGCGCCCGTGACATTGAAGCCAAAAGTCATCGTCATCATGGGCGGGCTCTCCATGCCGAATGTTCCGGTCAAGGCAGAACAGGTGAAAGCGGAACTTGCAAAATATCCCGGTGCGGCGGTGATTGGGGTCTGCTTCATGCATATGTTCGAAAAAGCCGGCTGGCTCAACACCATCTCCTTCAGCTGCCTCATCGATGCAAACATTGATCCGGTCGAGGTTACAACATACCCATAATAAAAAACGCTGCCGCTGTTGCGACAATCATCCGGATCTGTCCGTCGGATGTACAAACCGGAATTTTCCTTTCGGCACAAGGATCTCGAACCGGACGCCCTTACCGTAAACCCCGGATTCTTTTATGCTGAGGCCGGTGATGGCGAGGATCTCCCGCGAGAGGAACAGGCCGAGCCCGGTATTTTTCCCGAACCCTTTCTCAAAGATTCGCGCTTTGTCAGTTTCGTTCACCCCGATGCCGTCATCTTCGTACACGATAGTGAGGGTATCCGGCTCTGATTGGATTGAGGTGAATGAGATATGCCGGACCCGCTCGCCGTGCCGGTGCGAGTTTTCGATCAGGTTCTCGAAGACTTTCTCCAGGAGAGGATCGGCAAAAACTTCAACTCCCTCAATAGTAACCGTGACTTCGATCTCCCCGTAAGATAGGAGGGATCGCAGCGCTGCTAAATGCACGCCGAGATCCTGCCATGTGGGTGCGTGGACCCCGATATCCTCGTAATTTTTCGTGAATTCGATCTGCCTCCGGATAGTCTGCGCTGCGGTATCCTCCCGCTCGATGAAATGCAGCATCTCGGGATCCGTACACTTCTCTTTTGAGAGTTCAATGAAACCCATGAGCCCGAGGAGCTGGTTCTTGATATCGTGGCGCGTGATGCTGGAGAGAAGATTGAGTTTTTTATTGGCGGTATGGAATGCAGCCTCGGAGTCTTTGAGCTGGTCATTGAGGGAACGCATCTCTTCGTTGATATCGTTCAACTTACGGTTCTGCTCCAGTATCTGGTTGTAGTAGCATCTCGTTTGTTCCACTATCGTCCCGATGACGAGCGCAACAATGAACATCATTATGGCTCTCACCAGAGCATCCGGTGGGACTCCCCCTGTGAGAATATAGGCCACAATAATATGCAGGCTACCGAAAAAGAGGGCAACCCAGATCGCTTTTCTCCCGAACCAGAGGCCGGCAACAACGATGATCAGGTAATAAAAATGTGTGTAAACGATGGTGATTCCGAGAATATAATGAACCACGATTTCTGAGGCGAGACCGGCAAAGATGAGCAGCACAAAAATGACCGGGTGGGGATGCATCAGCGTCTTCCACCAGGTTCCTCCGACATCACACTGCTGCAAGGACCTCATTATTTCCCGCTGATAAAAAATTATGGGACATGTGAGTTAATAATAATCACGATATGTCTTCGCACTGGTTCACTCCCCCGGGTTTCAGGCATTTCCCGATATGCCGGAAAAATTTCCAGTGCAGGAGCAGGTGGACGATGAGCAGGGCGGCAAAAGCAAAACTTGCTATGTCGTGCCAGAGAACCCAGTTCGACCGGGTTATCCCCATCCATGTGGACCAGCTTCCGCCTCTCCCGCTACCGGATGGCAGGAAGAAGTACAGCACCAGTCCGGTGATGAGCGACAGGATGAACGTGATCAGACATCCGATATCGACAAGGGCATTGACGGTTATGCGTTTCATAAGCATCCTTATGATTCACTGAAGCGGTCCGGATTATTAAATCCATTGAGGATCACGGCAGGGATTATGCAACCGTTTTCCTGTGGAAAACGAACCATATTCCCCCGATCACCAGACCGGTACAACCGATTATCCATGATGATGGGCTGAGAAATGCCAGAAGACCAAGACAGCTCAGTGCCCCGATGACCGGTACGGCTTGTGGATATTTGCGGTGTTCATGAGGCAACCGGAATGCCGCGATATTGGCGATCAGGTAGTAGATCAGCATGGCAAACGTACTGACTGCTACGACCAGTACAAGATCTGCAAGGATGACTGCTGCGATCATGCAGATGCCGGTGATTGCGATAGCGTAATAGGGAGTGCTGAACCGGGGATGGATTTTTTCAAACAGCGGAGGGAGATCCTGGCTGCGGGCCATAGAAAAAACGATGCGGGAGATTCCCATGATGGTGGTCAGCAGTACGCTTGCCGTTGCAATCATCGCCCCGAGTGAGATCAACAGGACCGCCCCGGAACTTCCCGTAACCCCGATTGCGTCAGCGAGAGGGGAGCCGGATTGTGCAAGGGCCGGGGCACCGGCAATGCCGATGGCAATAATACTCACGAGCAGATAGATGACAGTCGAGATTCCAAGCGCGAGGTAGATGGAACGTGGTATGGTTTTCTCCGGGTCCTTTACTTCCTCCGCCATGATAGTGACCCGGGCAAATCCGGTATAGGCAAAAAAGATGAGGGCCGCACCGTTGAGGACCCCCATCGAACCTTCCGGAGCAAAAGGGATGAACTTACTTGGCTGGAAAACGCCCAGACCGAACGCCACGAAGAACAAAAGAATCAGGATTTTTGCTGTTACAAGGAGATTATTGAAGAGTAGTGACTCTCTGATCCCGATGTAATTGATGATGATGAAAACGAGGCAGATTATTATGGCGATGATTTTTACCGGGACTGTCGGGAAGAGTGTAGCAAAATAATGCGCAAATCCGAGTGAGACCGCCGCGCCGACAAAAATATTGGAGAAGATCCAGATCCAGCCAGCGATAAACCCGGCAAACGGTGAGATGAGTTTTTGTGCGTACGCATAGGTTCCGCCCTCTTCCGGGAGGTAGGAGCCAAGTTCAGCCACGCTCATCGCTGAGAAGACCGCTATGACCCCGGCAATAATAACGGAGAAGATCATTGCCGGGCCTGCAATGCCGGCAACGATTCCTGTAACGATGAAGATGCCGGAACCTATGATCGCTCCTATGCCGAGCGCCGTGGCACCAAAGAGACCTATCCCGCGTTTTAATTGGCCGTTACCCGGTACATCAGACTGCATGAACCAGACACTGAATCAAGTATCTTTAGGGATGATATAGCTATTTCCCGAAATCCGCAAAACCTCCGTTCCCCCATAGAGAGAAAAGATATTTACCTGCATCCTGGTAAGGAGAATGACTGAGGTATTGTATGGCAATCGATCCGATCTGTAAAATGACCGTGGACGAGAAGACTGCAAAGTTCACAAGCGAGTACCAGGGGAAAAAATATTACTTCTGTGCCCCGGGCTGTAAGAAGAAGTTCGATACCGACCCGGCAAAGTACGCGTGAGGTGTCCGGCCCTCTCATATAAGCGCTCTCCCGAGCGGAGGCTTTTTGCCGGCTTCTCCTTTTCCATGTTCCCTTTTTTTTGGGATCCTCGCCGGAAAAACCGGCCCCCATATCCGCGTTCTGTGGGCGTTTCTTAGCTCATATTGGGGAAACTGCATGCCCGGAAATACCCCTGCCGGAATGTCGATAATGGCCATTCTACGAGGTGCATTCCGGCCGAATTTGGGCAAACAGAACGATATACGGCCGTATTCTCCACGCGAACAGAAAAGAAGTGATTTGTGGAGTTTTCCGGTAATGTTACGGATCCAAAAAAGGGAATCCGGGCACGTACAGGGCGTATTTTCCCCGCCCACGGTTGACCCCTTCAATCCAAATCATGAGGGGGAGTCTATCCCGGTTTTTAAAAAATCTCCCCCCATTTCTCCGCAAATTCTATTACCCCCTAAGGATTGACCGGATGACAATCCTATTCACGTTGAGCGGTTTCCTCCCGCTCATTATCCCTCAGATGCCGGTTCCGGCAGCGTGAACCGGAATATTGCGCCTTTTCCTTCACCATCCGATTCCGCCCAGATCTTCCCGCCATGCACTTCGATGATCCGCTTCACGATCGTAAGACCGGCACCGGTGCCAGGGGTTGACGGGTCGAGTTTCTCGAACAGGTTGAATATCCGTTCCAGGTACCTGGGATCGATCCCGATGCCGTTGTCCTGCACAAAGAAGACCGGGCTCGTCCCGCTCATGTCGGCACCAATCCGGATCACCGGATCCGGCCGGTCTGTCAGGACCCTGATGGCATTCTCGATAAGATTGACCAGGGCTTCCCGGATCCGGGCATGATCGACATGGACCATGGGCAGATCGGGTCCGATTTCAACCGCAATGCCCCGCTCGGCAAGCGGCCCGGCAAGGACACTTACCGCCTCTTCGGCAAGAGTGCCAAATGCGATATTTTCCGAAGGAGAGACCACTCTCCCGATCCGCGAGAGCCTGATAACCTGCGTGAGCAGTTCCAGCATAATATCGGCAGCTCCGGCGATGTGGCGGATATCCTTTTTCTGCTGATCCGGATCCCCTTTCTTTGCATCGTCCTCCAGAAGCCCGGCATACCACTTGATCGTGAGGAGCGGGCTCTTGAGATCGTGCGAGACCGTGTACGTGAATCGTTCGAGCTCTGCATTCTTCAGCCCGAGTTCTTGGATGAATTTCTCCCGCTGCACTTCCGCTTCTTTCCGCTCGGAGATGTCGGTATGGGTCCCGGTCATTCGCAGGGGTCTTCCCGCTGCATCCCGGGCAACCGCCTTGCCCCGTGCCCGGATCCATTTCCAGGTGCCGGTCCGGGTTCTTAACCGCTGCTCGACATCGAAGAGGGGTGCCTCACCTTCGATATATGCGGTGAGAGCGGCATTGGTGACTGCCATATCCTCTGGATGGATAAGATCACTCCATGCCGGTATAACGTCCGGCTGTTCGCCGGGCAGATACCCGAGAATCTCCCAGCCCCGGGGACTGATATAGGTTGTCCCGGTATCCATGCGGACATCCCAGATCCCGTCGTTCGATCCTTCGAGCGCAAATTTCAGCCGCTCCTCGCTCTCGCGCAGGGCGGTCTCTGCTTTTCTTTGTTCGTTCTCGGCCAGATCGATCTCATCCCCGATCTCCCGGGATACATAGGATACAACAAGGGATACGGCAGCCACCGTGACGATGATTGCGATTGCCGACAACAGGACAACCGTACTGTCGGCGGTTCCCAGGATCATCGCATCGATCCAGTTCGCAACCAGGACAACCGTGAGGACGGCCGGCAGGAGCCCGCGGAGCAGTCTTGCCCGGGTCGATGTGCCGGATATGGCGGACAGGGGCCAGCAGGCCGGGCCTGCAAGAGTGACAAGCCCGATGCCCAGCAGCCCGAGCGTTGCCGCGGTGGTCAAAGCAACCGGGATCACGGTTCCCCCGTACAGCAGGGGAGCACCGTACCAGTACCCGATAAGGAGGACCCCGGCGATCAGTGAGACTGCCGTGCCCAGAATCGCCGTCAGATCGTTCTTTTTTTGGAGGAACAGGACAAATGCCGTGCTCCCGATCGTAAAACAGATTGCGGTCACGGGAGACATGTGACCCACCGGTACGATCCCGAGACTCCCGGATGTACTGATGAACAGGTAATCCACGCCGGTATCGAACCCGGCGATGTTGCCGGCAAGGGTCAGGACTGAGATCAGGATGCCGAACCCGGCAAACCATGCAACAAGGATCCGGATCGTGCGGTGCGTTGGCCATGCAGCAAGGAGACAGAGCGAGATTCCGAGCAGGATAACAATGACGGCCGTGTTGGGCGCCATGGGGATGTAATCCGTCCGCACACCGGTCAGGACCCGGGAACTGGAGATCCAGCCAAGAAGACCCAGGCACCCGATGATGACAGCAAGGATCCCGCAGCCGCGGGAGACCCTCTCGGACACGCTCATTCATGAGAACTCCGCAGTCCGGCTATACAATGCTTTTGCTTTCCGGCGGACAATTCGCATCTCTGCCTTTTGTTTTTGTTAAAGACTCATCCGGACATCTGCAATGTACCCTGGTACCAGGGCTTCCTGTCACCCTGATGCAGAGGTTGCTGAAGATCCCTTCCCCACCCAGTTCACGAAGAGATATTATTGGGGAAAAGCAATTGTTATGAACGAATTGCAGGGCGTGAATTCAATGACCGGAGCACAACAATCTGATGCAATGAAAAATCTTGTACTGTTCATCCTGGGACTTGCCGTTATCGGGAGCATCGTGGCATTCGGATGGTATTTTGCCGTCGACCTCCCGGTGCAGCAGGCTGCGCTCTCAACGCCTGCAAACGGGTGCTGGGGCGGCATCTGCAAGGGCGGAATGGGATAAGCCGGAAGAATACTTTCATGAGATACCGGTAATAACCGGTAGATTTTTTCCGGATGACAGCATCCGGTTTTTACAGGGTCTCCTCCATGACCTTTGTCCATCGCGATCCTTATCTCGTCCAAGGATAGAGAAATAAGACGATATGCAAAGAGATGCCGAAGGGCCGGTGACGAAAACCAACATCGGACGGCTCACCAACACCATCTTTGTCTTTGCCTTTTTCCTTCTCTTCCGGTATATCCGGACCCCGACGTACGATGACTGGGTGGCAAATGCCACGGCAGACCAGTTCGGGCTTATGCAGTCTCCCATCATCGTCAATTTTCTCAACGTCTTTTTGATCCTCGCGATGATCTGGATCCTCGTCTTCCATGTCTTCCACCAGTACCGGCTCTTCGACCGGGGGTACCTCTACCTCCACTTCACCCTTTTGATGTTCATCATCTTCATCCCGATCACAAGCCAGCACGCCCTCCTCTTCTCGAGCATCCCGGATGTCTTTTACCTCTTTCACTTGAACATGCTCGCGATCGGGATCCTGATCGCCCTTGAATGGTGGCATTGCATCAAAAATCCGTATCTGATCGGGCCCGGCGTTACGGCAGGCGAACGGACCAGTACCGATATCGGCGTGCTGCTCATCCCGGTCACCGCGGTTGCGGGATGCCTGATGGTCTATTGGGATCTCCCCGATACCCAGTATCTGTATTTCATTACCATGCTCGTCCTTGCCATTACCGGGACGGGGCTGGCCGGACGGGCAAAAAAATTCCTGAGGGATAACCGATGACCGGGGATAAAGGAACAGCTGAGGAAGCGGGCGTGTCCAAGGAGAAAAAAGACGGGGTGGTTCCCAAGGACATGTTCGAAATTCTCGTCAACGGTGTCTTTGCGTTTGCGATAACCCTGATTGTCCGCAACAACATACAACTCCCGACAAGCGTTCCAACGGACGAAGCGGTCTTCTTCGGCTCTTACCTGGGAAACATCATCAACGACGGGACAAGCTTCCTCTTCCTCTTCATCATCCTCGCGTTCTTCTATATCCAGTTCTTCGAGATCATGGGCTGCAACCGGATCATCGACCGGGGTATCGTCTGCCTGACGTTTGTCTTCCTCCTCTCGCTTCTCTTCATACCCCTGACTTCGCTCCTCTATGCGCTCTCGCTTGCCCCTGTCCCGTACGGCATCATCCTCCATGTCAATATCTTGATTGCCGGCAGCCTCGTGTACCTTCTCTGGCGGTACGTGGCAACATCCCCCCGGCTGTGCGTTTCCGGCATCGATCCCCGGGTGATCCGGAACCTCTCGCTGCGTACGCTCCTCTTCCCGGCAACAGCCCTCGTGGGGATGGTCCTTGACGGGTGGTATATCACGTTCTCGAAAGTGCCGGCCATGTTCCTCTATCTTGTTCCGGTCATCCTCTTTGTCGGCCTCTCGTACGATTGCCCGCCGGCCCCGGAACCGGAGCCTGAACCGGATACACAGCCCTGAGCGATGCGGATGTGCAGGCCGGTATTTCTCCGGCAGTTGATGCAGGATCTGCAGGGTCCGGATCCCGTTGGCGATTCAAAAAAGCAGTTATCCGGGTTTTGTTTTTGTCCGGCAGAAAACCGGTGAGGGAAAAGAGTTATCGGGGTGTGGTACTGTCCGGTAAAATCCGGAAGAAACTGTGAACAAAAAAGGTATCCGGGTTTGGTATTGTCCGGCCAAAACCGAAAAACCGGTGAGCAAAAAAGAGTTATCGGGGTATTGGTATTGTCCGGCCAAAACCGGCAGGTGAATCATCAGGTATTCCGGCGTTTTTCCCTTTTTTTCAGCACGCTCCTTCCTGCGATGTCCTGAGTACGACCCGGACTTCATGCGGGCCGGCATACGTGGTCTCAACCCGGATCCCGCGACGCTCCGCTTCCATCTCGATCCAAGGCGGCATATGATCGCACACGATCTCGAGCTCAGAGAACGCACCCTGCTGCACGAACCTCTGGAGCACCTGCTTGCTGCTCACTTCGGGCCGTTTTCCCTGGATCTCCAGGATGGATATGGAGAATCTGCCCGGGGATATCTCGAGCGGCGAGGGAATGCCGGCATCTGCCGGCAGGGAGAGGGCCTCCTCGCTTGCCTTCTCATCGCGCCAGACTTCGTCAAGGAATTCCTTTGGAACGCCGGAAATTTCCCAGATGGAACACCGGGCCTTTTCGAGCTCGAAATATAATGCCCCGCTGGCCGATTTCACCACAAGAACCCGGCAGTCGCCAAAAAACTCTAAGAGCCCGCTGACATCCTGCCTGAGTTCCCGCAGGCCATGAGCCGGGTTGAGCGCAAAGGCGGTCTCCCGGTTCTTTACCCATGCGCCACGCTCCCGCCGGAATACCGTGACGGTACCCGGTTCGTTCAGCGGAACGGTCTTTCCTTCTTCACCAAGGAATGCTGCGATCTCTGCAATGCACATGATAGCTCCTGCCCTCACAGGGTAAGGCGTTCCACCGGTGTCCCGCCTTCGATGTGCTGGTCGAGGATCTCGGCCACGTCATCGGGCGTCACCGACCCGTACCAGACATTGTCGGGGTAGACTACGACAACGGGGCCTTTCTCGCAGATGCCAAAGCAACCGGTATTGGAGAGGAAGACCTCACCGCCGATGTCGCGTTCTTCTATCTCTTCCATGAATTTTGCCATGACCTCGACACTGGTCTTGGCATGGCAGAACCCTTTCTGCTGCCCGTTGGCCCGGGAGCTGGTGCAGACGAAAATGTGATACTTCGGTTTTTGCATTTCAGATACCTTCCGTAACGTGAATAGTGTTCATCTCTTCCCTGCGGAGCTGGCGGTATGTGGCATACTTGGCTTCCAGCAGGGTGTTCGTAAGCCGGTCGATGAGGGCGAGCGTACCCGCGTAACCGGCCGAGAGGATCCGCTGGCCCCCGATCCGGTCGTGGACGGGAAAACCTATGCGGACAAGCGGGATGCTGTGCCGCTCGGTCAAGAACTTCCCGCCCGAATGGCCGATCGCGATATTTGCTCCTGTTTTTAAGGCCGCACTCTCAATCGTTGCAAAATCCGTCTCTTCAAGGAGGACCGGCTGCTCATCCAGCCCCGCGAGGAGCGGTTCAAGGCAGAGGGAAAGCCGGCTGTTCCGGGTCCCGCTGGCAATGACCCTTGGGTCCGCACCATTTTCGGTGCAGACCCGGGTCATGGCGTACACGAGTTCCGGTTCGCCGTAGATGACCGGCCTGCCTTCCGCATTGTACTTATGGGCATCCGCCATCCCGTCGAGAAGCCAGCCGCGTTCGGTTGCGAGAGATTCAGGCAGGCTCCGCCCGCTGAGTTTCTGCAGGAGTTCCATGAGACGATCGGTTGCTTGGAGCCCGATGGGCAGGGGCAGGTTTGCGAGCGGGACGCCGTACTCCTGCTGGAGCCAGAGCCCCGGTGAGAGTTCGTCCGGGCAGGTCTCCCCGAACTGGATCGTGAGCGGCGCTCCTGACATGGCTGCGATCTCCGCCGGCTGGGTGCCCCCCGTCGGGATCTTCTGGTATTTCCCGCCATACGGCCGGTCGAGCGTCATCGAGTAATCCGGAATGAGGGTGTACGCGAGCCCCATGAGCGAGAGGATCCGTTTGATCTCCCGGATATCGGCAGGGCTGATGTGCGGGATGATGACATTGATCCGCCGGTGCGGCTCCGTTGGCCGGGCGTAATGGGCGATGATGGCTTTTGTTGCCGCCCAGAACCCTTCCGTGTGGCTGCCGCTGTAGCTGGGCGTGGGCACCGGTATGATATCGGCACCGGCCGGACCCCGCTCGTTCTTGTAATCCCTGATGATCCGGTCGAGATCCTCGCCCATGGTCTCGGCAAGACAGGTGGTCAGGACGCCGATCACGGACGGGGCATAGACCCGGCTCACATTGTCGAGCGCTTTTTTCAGGTTCGCCTCGCCGCCATGGATGGTCTGTTTCTCGTTCAAGGACGAGGACGCGATATCCACCGGCTCGTTGTAATGCTCGACATTTGTCAGTCTCATGTAGGTACTGCAGCCCTGTGAACCGTGGACGAGCGCCATTGCTCCCGCGATCCCTTTGAACGCGATAACTCCGCCAAGCGGCATGCACTGCTGGCACTGGTTCTCGTTCACCTGCCGGACACTGCCGGCAGTCCGGACGGGCGCCATCATGCACCCCCGGCTTCGGGCCGCAGGTGTTTCCAGACCGGTGAACACGTGGTTACATACACCTCGCGGGCAAACGTGACGGCTCCCTCGAAACCGGCAAGGCATTCCTTCCGGTCATGGTTGTGGTCAACAAAGCCGATGCCCAGTTTGTAGGCAAGCACCCGCTCCTTGACCCCGCCGGCCATGACATCGACTTTCTTCTCTAAGAGGAAGCGCTCGATCTCGGCCGGGTTTGCGTCGTCGACCACGATTGCGCCTTCATCAAGCATCCCGCTGATGGTTGCATACTCTTCTTTCTTGCCGGTCTGGGTGCCGGTGATTACGATCTCCATCCCGAGCTCGCGGAGCTGCCGGATGATGGCAACTGCCTTGTAAGCCCCGCCCACGTAGATCGCTGCCCGTTTGCCGGCAAGTTTCCCGCGGTAGCGTTCGATCTCCGGCCGGATTTTCGCCATCTCCCGCTCGATGAGGGCTTCGGTCCGCTCCGTTATCTCCGGGTCATCATAGAACCGGGCGATCTTCCTGAGGCTCTCTGCGGTGTTCTCCGCCCCGAAGAAGTTGACGTCCATGAATGGAGTGCCAAAGGTCTTTTCGAGCTGCATGGCCACCCAGTGCATGGACCCGGTGCACTGGACCAGGTTCAAGCACGCGCCGGGCGCCTGTTTGAGCGCTGCAACGGTTGAGTCGCCGGTAAATGCGACATTGATCTCAATTCCCATCTCCCGGAGGTAGCGTTTGGTAAGCCAGGTCTCGCCGCCGAGATTGTACTCCCCGAGGAAGTTGAGCTTCCGGGTCTTCTCGACCTGTTCGCCATCCTTTGGCGTGATGAGTTTCATCAGGGCAACGGCAGCGGCCCGGTACCCGACCACTTTGTTGCCGGAGATGAAGCCGCTCGACTCAACGGGAATCACATCGATCGCATGGTGGCGTGAGGCTTCTTTGCAGACGGCCACGATATCGTCGCCGATCATGCCGGTGACGCAGGTTGCATACACGAAGATGGCCGGCGGGTGGTACTTCTCCACGATCTCGTCGATACAGGTGGCCAGTTTCTTCTCGCCGCCAAAGACCACATCGCGTTCCTTCATGTCGGTCGAGAAGCTGTTGCGGTACATCTCGGGGCCGCTTGAGAGGCTGCCCCGGATATCCCAGGTGTACGTGGCGCAGCCTATCGGGCCGTGGACCAGGTGGGCCGCGTCCGTTACCGGGTTCAGGACCACCCGGGCCCCGCAGAAGACGCAGGCCCGCTGGCTCACCGAGCCGGCCAGGCTGTCGTCTGCGCAGTGGATAGCGGTCTTGCTCTTGCCTGCGGTGATGATGGACTGTTCGCGTTCGCTGATGCAGGCCGCCGGTTGTGCTGCCGGCAGGGTACAACTATCCTCCATCTCGTTTCCTCCGTCAAACTTGTTTTTGCTGATAATTTTTTTTACAATACCAGTTCGTAGTCCTCGTCAAGGCAGTCGCGGTCCCGCCGTTCCAGGAGAGCATTTGAGATCTGCTCTATCAGGCGCAGGCATCCCCGGTACCCGACCACGGGCATCAGGGGGTGGACTGCCCGGTCCAGAACGGGAAAGCCGACCCGGACAAGCGGGATGTCCTCGGCCCGGGCAATGTACTTGCCATAGCTTGTGCCGATCAAAAGATCGACTTTCTCTTCCTTGATCCACTGGTGGAGCTCGAAGAGATCGCCTTCCGCTTTGACTTTCGCGCCGGTGATACCTGCTTCTTCGAGCATCTTCCGGATTTCCGGTTCGAATGCTTTACCCGGGGTACCGGTCAGGACGTATTTCGGGACCATGCCCATAGTGAGCACGAATTCGGTGAGTGCGATCACGTGGTCGGGGTCGCCGAAGATGGCAACGCTCTTTCCCTGGTAGTGGAAGTGGGTGTCGATCAGCGTATCGACTACCTGGCCGCGCTCGATCGTGAGGGACTTTTTGACCTCGACGCCGAACCAGTTTTTGAGGGCCATGATGAAGTCGTCCGTTGCTTTGAGACCTATGGGCAGTTTGAGCGGGATACCGGTGACACCGCATTTCTCCTGCAGGACTTCGGCTGCATCGTTCGAGGCAAACGACCCGAGGGCGATGGTCAGGGCCGAGTTGCCGGAATCGCGGATCTCATCAATCGTTGCGCCGCCCTCGGGATACATCTGATACTTGCTGGTCAGAGGGGTGTCGAGGACACCGGAGGTGTCCGGGAACATGATCATTTTAATTCCGAGATCTCCCACGATCCTCCGGATCTCCCGCATATCGCCGGGGTTGACAAATCCCGGCAGGATGTTGACCTGATCTTTCTGCGTGCCGTCATTCTGGGCCAGGTACGAGACCATGGCTTTGCACATGCCGGAGAAACCGGTGATATGGGAGCCCTGGTAACTCGGGGTGTTGATGTGGATGACGACTTTTCCTTCAGGAATCTCGGACTGTTTGATGATGTTGGGGATGTCGTCGCCGATGGTCTCCGAGAGGCAGGTGGTGTGGACAGCTATTATCTCGGGATTGTAGATCTTGAAGATGTTTTTTATCGAGGTCTTGAGGTTCGCTGCCCCGCCGAAGACGGAAGCTCCTTCGGTAAACGAGCTCGATGAGGCCAGCACCGGGTCCCGGAAATGCCGGGTCAGGTGCATCCGGTGGTACGCGCAGCAGCCCTGCGAGCCGTGGCTGTGGGGCAGGCACCCGTGGATACCGAGCGCAGCATACATGGCGCCGATCGGCTGGCAGGTTTTTGCCGGGTTGATCTTGCCGGTCGTGTGTCCGGCTGCATTCTCCGGGATACATTCAAGCATTGTTCTCACTTCCTTCAATTTTTTGTTCCCAGGGGGGTACGATCAGGTTCCAGGCCGGGGTTGTCAGGGCATTTGCCACGTCGCGGGCAAAGTTGAGCGCCCCGTTGTAACCGGCGTACGGCCCGCTGTAGTCATAGGCATGGAGCTGTTTGGAGGCAACTCCCATCTTGTGGACAATGTACTTGTCCCGGACGCCGGAGAGGAAGAGGTCGGGTTTTGCTGTTTTTATCAGCACTTCGACCTCGTGGTGGTTGGCGTCGTCGATGATGACCTGGCCGTCTTTCATGTTCGGGTAGATGCCTTCATAGTAGTTGAGCGGCACCTGGCTCTTGAGTTCCTCGAACTTCTCTTTCGAGAGGTTGAGGTGGACATGGGCTTCCCGGTACATTTTCTCATCAGCGGTGAGGTGGAGTTCGGGGATATTTTTACTGTCCGCGTCGCTCTTGATGGTGGGGATGACCTGACGGCCTTCGTAGTCGTCGCGGTGGGCGAACTCGTAGCCGGCGATTATCATCTCCATACCGAGGTCGCGGAGCAGGTACTGGTAGTGGTGGCTCCGGGAGCCTCCGACAATCGCAAACGCTGTCTTGCCCGTGCAGATCTTGCGGTACTGCTCCATGGCGGGCAGGACCCGGGCGGTCTCGCGTTCGATCACAATCTCGGTCTGTTTCTCCAGTTCTTCGTCTCCGAAGCATCTTGCCATCTGCCGGAGCGACTGGTTTGTTGAATCGATACCGATGAAGTTGACCTTGAGCCACGGCGTGCCGTACTTTGTCTCCATCATCTCTGCAATGTAGTTGATCGAGCGGTGGCACTGCACGAGGTTGAGATCGGCCAGGTGCAGGTTCTTGATATCGAGATAACTCGAATCCCCGGTGAGGACGCAGTTGACCGTGTAGCCGATCTCTTTTAAGATCCGCTCCAGTTCCCAGCCGTCGCCGCCGATGTTGTACTCGCCCAGGATGTTGATGACATGTTTCCCAGGTTTTCTCTCGGTACCGGTGCCTATCACTTTCTCCATGAGATTGTTGTTCGCGATATGGTGGCCTGCCGACTGGCTGACCCCTTTGTAGCCCTCGCAGTTATAGCTAAGGACCTGGATCCCGTGCCGTTCTTCGGCTGCTTTTGCAACCGCGTTGATATCGTCCCCGATGAGACCGACCGGGCAGGTTGCGCAGATGTTGATGGCCCTGGGATGGAAGGTCGCGACGACCTCGTCGATCATCTTTGCGAGTTTCTTCTCGCCGCCAAAGACGATGTCGGGCTCCTGCATGTCGGTCGTGAAGCAGAGCTGGGAGTAGACCTTGTCTTTTGGGGTCGTGTCATTCGCCCGCGCCTTGTTCCGGCGGGTGCCCCAGCTGTAGTACCCGCAGCCGACCGGGCCGTGGGTGATGGTGATCATGTCCTTGATGGGGCCGACCACGACACCTTTGCACCCGGCATAGGCACAGCCGCGCTGCGAGATGATGCCGGGGATGGTCCGCGTGTTCGCCTCGATCTGGGGGCAGCATTCCGCTGCCTCGTTCTTTACAATGAGATGCTTTTTCCGGTTTTTCTTGACGGTATCCGGGTAAGGTTCGAGCATCTCCTCTATGGTTACATCGATTCCTGCCATTCTGACACCTCCTCACCAGATAGCTGCTTCTCCTGCTTCTCCGGTTCTGACCCGGACCGCATCCTCAACCGGCAGGACAAAGATGGTTCCGTCGCCAATCCCGTACTCTGTCCGGTTTACTTTTGTTATTGCCTCGACAATCCGGGGCACGTCGTCATCGTGCGCCAGGATCGTGAAGAGACGCCGCGGGAAGAACCTGGACCCGTCCAGGAAACTGGTGACCAGTTTCTCGGTATCTCCCGCATCGCTGAAGTCATCGAGTCCCATGGCAAGGAGTTTCTCCCTGCATTTGTCGAGCTCCTTTGGATCGGTGACCAGTTTTCCCCGGCCCAGCACTTTTACCGCAGTGAACCCGGCAACGCCGGTTGCGACAAGGGCTTTTTTGGTTGCGCCGGTCTTTTTCATCCGCACGATGGCCATGATCTCTTTCATTGCCATCGCCTCTAGAGGCCTTTGCTGTTCCGCGAGATGGTGTACGCTTCCTCAACCGGGCTCACGAAGATCTTGCCATCGCCAAACGTCCCGTCGGTTCCTGTCCGGGCGGTTCCAAGGATGATCTTCACGACTTTTTCTTTCTCCTCGTCCGGGATCACCATGAGGATGAGGATCTTGGGGATCTCGTCATAGACCATACCCCCGATCTTGATGCCCTTCTGCTTTCCGCGACCCACAACATCGACCATGGTTGCGGCATTGAATCCCGCGCCCGAGAGTTCAGCAAGCACTTCATCTTTCTTTTCCGGCCGTACGATTGCTCTTATCAGTAACATTGTCACACACACCATTGATCTGTCCGTTGTTCGTACACCTTACATTGCGTCAAGGAACCCGTGCTGCATCATCAGTTCCTCGAGCCGCTCCTGTTTCATCGGTTTCGGGATGACGAAGAGCTTGTTGTTGTCGATCGCCTGGGCAAGGTTGCGGTACTCGCCGGCCTGTCCCGATGCCGGGTCGAAGTCAATCACCGTCTTCTTGTTGATCTCGGCCCGCTGGACAAGGTTGTCACGGGGAACGAAGTAGATGAGCTGGCTCCCGAGTTCCTCGGCAAAGGCCTTGAGGAGGGCGTGTTCGTTGTCCACTTTACGGCTGTTGCAGATGATGCCGCCGAGCCTGACCTTGCCGTTCGTTGCATATTTCTGGATACCTTTGGCAATGTTGTTGGCTGCATAGAGCGCCATCAGTTCGCCTGATGCAACGATGTAGATCTCCTCTGCCTTTCCTTCCCGGATCGGCATCGCGAACCCGCCGCAGACCACATCACCGAGCACATCGTAGAAGACGTAATCGAGGTCCGGTGTATAGGCCCCGAGCGATTCGAGCAGGTTGATGGACGTGATGATACCCCGTCCTGCACAGCCAACGCCCGGCTCCGGCCCGCCGGATTCCACGCAGAGCGTGTTTCCGAAACCGGGCTTTAAGATCGCATCGAGCTCGATGTCGTCTCCCTCGTCCCGGAGCGTGTCGAGAACCGTCTTCTGGCACAGTCCGTGCAGGAGAAGCCGGGTCGAGTCCGCTTTGGGGTCGCACCCGACAACCATGATCTTCTTTCCCGCTTCCGCGAGCGCTGCCACTGTGTTCTGGGTTGTAGTCGATTTGCCGATACCGCCTTTTCCGTAAATTGCCACTTGTCGTGCCATTTCCTTTCGCCTCTGGTTGTTTGCATTTTGCCCGGCACGTCCGTGTCTGCCGGGCTTCTTTTTGTTCGTCTGTGTTCTGATGATCCCGATTAGAATCCGAAGTCGTGTACGGCCTTGTAATAGGCAAAAATTCCCTTTACTCCGCCATACCCAATGACCGGTTCGGGACTTTTGGCATGCAGGAACCGGAAGATCTCCGGCTCAGCGTCCTGAGTCATTCCGCCCGGATGTAAGCCGGCGAGTTCAATCTTCGCATCTGGCCCGGGATACCCGGCAGATATCCCCTGGGGGTTATCTGCGGTGTGCCATCCCGAAGCAGGGAGTGCAGCACTGCCGCAACTTCCCCTGGTATACCGTGCGTCCTGTCGCATGTAGTCTCCTCTTTGTTACACTATTCATTCTGTTTTAGCAAATATTTATATTCGCTGGTAAGAACCTTCCTTCCATCAATGGAACGAAGATCCTGCAACCGACAGAACGCCTTCAGCAGGTAGTGTCGGTGAGAATGATCTCAGTTCACCCTCCGCACCGGAACGATTACCGGCCGGTAATCGTAACAGGAGAAAATCTGAAGCGATATTCTCGCACGAGCAGATCGATGCGGGACAGGACAGTTCCCGTTATACTTTCCTGCCGCATCCCGATCCCTTTTAATATCACAATCAAAGATCTATGCATCGTGACAGAATTCCAGCTCGTATCCGGTTTTGCACCGGCCGGTTCCCAGCCGGAAGCGATCCGGCAACTGACCGAAGGGCTCGAGAGAGACGAGCAGTACCAGACGCTTCTCGGTGTCACCGGCTCCGGCAAGACCTTCACGATGGCAAACGTGATTGCGGCGGCCAACCGGCCAACGCTCGTTCTTGCGCACAACAAGACGCTGGCTGCCCAGCTCTATTCGGAATTCTGCGACTTCTTCCCGAACAACCGGGTCGAGTACTTCGTCTCCTATTACGATTACTACCAGCCCGAGTCCTACATCCCGGCCAAGGACCAGTATATCGAGAAAGACTCGGCCATCAATCCCAAGATCGAGATGCTCCGTCTCTCTGCAACGGCTTCGCTCTCGAATCGGCGTGACGTGATCGTGGTTGCATCCGTCTCCTGCATCTACGGTCTCGGTAACCCCGAGAATTTCCGGAACATGGGTTTTGAGCTCTCGGTTGGCCAGAAGATATCAAGAACCGAGATCATGAGCCGGCTCCTCGATATCCTCTTCGAGCGAAATGATCTCGAACTCATGCCGGGCCGGTTCCGGGTCAAAGGCGACACCATCGATATCATCCCCGGTTACTTCAACGATATCATCCGGATCGAGATGTTCGGCGATGAGATCGAGCGGATCAGCGAAGTGGACAAGAACACCGGCAACCGGAAAGAACAGCTGAAATATTTCTATGTCTACCCGGCCCGGCATTTCGTCACGCCCGAGAGTGCCCGGGCAGCAGCAATAGCCTCGATCCAGAATGAACTTGCCGAAGTTCTGCCCACGCTCGGTCTTGTCGAATCGTACAGGCTCGAACAGCGGACCCGGTACGACCTGGAGATGATCCAGGAGACCGGCTCCTGCAAGGGCATCGAGAACTATTCCCGGCACTTCGATGGCCGGAGCGAAGGCGAGAAACCCTACTGCCTGCTCGATTATTTCCCAGACGATTTCCTGATGATCATCGATGAGAGCCACCAGATGATCCCCCAGCTCCACGGGATGTACAACGGAGACCGCTCGCGGAAGAAGTCGCTCATCGACTATGGCTTCCGGCTCCCGAGCGCGTACGACAACCGGCCCCTGAAGTTCCACGAATTCGAGCAGTACATGAACTCGGTCATCTTCGTCTCGGCAACCCCGCAGGAGTACGAGCTCAAGAAATCGAAGAAAGCGATCGAGCAGATCATCCGCCCGACCGGGCTTATCGATCCCGAAGTCGAAGTCCGGCCGATAGAAGGCCAGACCGACGATGTTATCCGGGAAGTGCAGAAGACGATCGAGCGGGGCGACCGGGTCCTCATCACCACGCTCACCAAGAAACTCGCCGAGGAGCTCTCCGAATTTTTATCTGACCGGGGCGTCAAGACCCGGTATCTCCATTCCGAGATCCAGACCCTTGAACGCACCGAGATCATCCGCGAGCTCCGGCTTGGCAAGTTCGATGTGCTGGTCGGGATCAACCTGCTCCGGGAAGGGCTCGACATCCCCGAAGTCGGGTTCATCGGGATCCTGGATGCGGACAAGGAAGGATTCCTCCGGGACACAAAGAGCTTAATCCAGATCATAGGCCGGGCAGCCCGGAACGTGAACTCAAAAGTGGTGCTCTATGCCGACACCATGACCGATTCCATGAAGCGGGCAATAGCCGAGACGAAACGGCGGCGCACCCTGCAGGTAGCGTTCAACAAAAAGCACAACATCGTGCCGCAGACCATCATAAAACCGGTCAAGGAGAAAGAAGTCGAGATCACCGATACCAAGCATGTGCCGAAGAACGAGATCCCGAACGTGGTCATCGAACTTGAAAAAGAGATGCAGGATGCGGCCGGGCGGCTCGACTTCGAGCGGGCGATTGCCCTGCGGGAGCAGATCAAGCAGCTGCATGCGAGGCTTGGATGAGCCGGTTTGGATCACTGAGTGTTTGACTGCAACAAATTTTTCTTCCTGTTAATTCTGCGCTTGTTGTGTAGTGCCAATAAGGTGCGAGGGTGACCCCCTCGCTCCCCCAAAGGGGGAGGCATCCCAAGGGGAGCGTCCCCTTGACCCCCGGCGATTTTCTTCTGCACCGGTGCCGATGATATCTAACGGCAGGATAACACGTGTTGTGGCAAGGCAATTCTTTTTTTTGTGCTGGCAGGTAATCGATCCGCCGCGGGGGCGCCCCGTCGGGGGCGGCGGCGTTCATCGCAATATCTGAAAATTCTGGCTGGCTGACGAATCGATAGATCCCCCATACCCCGTTTTTTGGCCCTTTTCCCTCCCTATCCAGAACTACGCCATCCGGCCTCCATCGCTGCTGTAACAATTATACATTCTCCGGTTATTCTCAGCGCAAAACCCCTGGTCTGCCAAACCGGGACGATAGCATGATTTTCCGGGAAACTACCCTCAAAAAGGGCCGAAACTCTCCGGTCACGATCCAACAAAAAAGGACAAACGGGGTCTGAATTGGACCCGGATTACTCGGTCTCCTGGAAAAGGGGGGTTCACCCCCCACAACCTGTAAAAGCGAACTCACCAATTATCCTCCTTCGGCGGGACCTACGGCAGTGGGGATCGCTCCGTTGGCGGGAGCCGGCAGGTAGGCACCGTCCGGAAGCAGCACCAGACTTCCCCCGGATATTGACAACCCGATAGTCGGGTAACTCAATGGATTTTTGTGTACTGCCGGTCCGGATAAGATCGGTACCAATGTTCGTATCCGTGAAAAATTCCTGCCGGGTCAATCGTCTTTAATCTTCGCAGGTTTTCTCAAGAATATTAAAAAAAAACGGCTCTATTACCCCAGTCCCCACTGGGCCAGCGTTGTCCTTGTGGGATCGAGATCGTCCCAGTTCCATCCCAGCGACTCGATGATCCGGGAGATGGGCTGCTTGATGGTCTTCTCGAGCATCAGCTCCCAGTCCACGACAAACTCTTTTGGCACCTGGTCGGCATACTCGAAGCAGAGGACATCGGTCTTGGGGTATTTCGCAGTAACGGTCTTGATGTAGATCCGTTTCGGCTTGCTGCCTTTGCCAAACTCCGTGTGGAGATATTCGTTGGCATATTTTGCACCCCGGACCTGGGCATCGTCGGACTCGTAATCGTCAAGCGCTTTCCCGATGCCGCCGGGGATACCGATCTCGTCAAGCGTGTACTTGCCGGCCCGGTATTTTTTGATCACATCCGACAGGAGTGTCTTGATCACGGAATACTCTTCCCCGGCCAGGATCATCTCCATCACCCGCATCTGGACAATTTTTGTGATCTGGGGAGTGTCGCTCCGTTTTATCTCGAACCCGACGATATCGGTCTCGCTGACTTCCTTTCCTTCTTTCCAGACAAGCGATCCTGCATAGCGCTTCTTTTTTCCGGCCTGGAAGAACCGGGCATAGATCTTCTCGAACTTGATGGAGAAAAAGTGCACATCTGCGTTCAGCTCGGCTTTTGCAAACTCCGAGTAACTTGCGTTGAGTGTCTTCTCGATGGATCGGGCCAGCTCGATCGTCTTCTCCCGGTCGACCGGCGGGAGCTGGATCATGCAGGAGTCCGTGTCGCCGTAGATCACCTTGTAGCCCTGCGCCTCGATCGTGCGCCGGGTGTGCTCGATGATTGCCCGGCCCACCGAGGTCACGGCCGATCCGATCTCCCGGTCGAAGAGACGGAACCGCACGTATCCCGAAACCCCGTAGTACGTGTTCATGATCACTTTCAGCACATTCTGCTGCATGTCGTACATCAGGTACTCGGGCGAACCGAAGGCAAACGTGTTGCGCAGGCGCTTCTTCTCGTCCCGCTCCTTGAGGAGATCGGCGATGATGCTCCTTGTCAAGCCGTCCGGCTCTTTCCGGAACCGGATCCCGTTCGGGGCATGGAGCTCGCCACCCGGGTCCTTGGTCTCCATCGAGGCATTGATTGTCATCATCGCCATCGGGTAGAGGGATTTCAGATCGAGCACTACCACGTTCTCGCGGACACCCCGGCTCGGCTCGAAGACGGTTGCGCCTTCAAATTCCTCGGCATTGGCAAAACCCTTGGAGGGCAGCACGTACTTCCCGAACGCCTTTTTCAGGACATAGATATCGATCACGTTCGAGGAGTTCAGGGTCCGGTCGAGCGGGCAGCCCACGTACCGGGCGATCTCGCGGTAGAACCCGATGATGTTGTCTTTCTTGTTGATCTTGACGCAGAGCTCCACGTCCTTGAAGTTGTACTCGACAAAGAGCGCCGGATTCTTCTTCCAGAGATCGGAAACGGTCCCGGTGTAGCGGACCTTCTGCTCGCCCAGTTCCTCCATGGCGATCGCATCGAGACGGTATGATTCCTTGAGCGAGGAATGCATCTTTTTGTATGCGGTCAGGAGATCGAAGAGCGCCCGGCCACGCAGGGCGTTTCTCTCGGTCTGGCCCGGGATCCGGGCCAGCGAGTCCGGCCGGAGCCCGAGCCGCTCCATCCGGCCGGTGATGTAGGGCATATCGAAGTCCACGAAGTTCCAGCCCGAGAGGACATCCGGGTCGCGGGCAATGATGTAGCCCGAGAACGCCCGGAGCATCTCGGTCTCGTCCGCGTACGGGCAGATCGTGTGGGTCCCTTTCCGGAAGCATCCGTTCTCCAGGCCATCCCCGCCCAGCCTGCCGGCGAGATCGCCCGGCATTCCGTCTGCCAGCAGGAAAGTTGTATAGTCCTCGTCAAAGGAATCGAAACAGGTGATGCAGGTGATCTTGTCGCGCTGGGGATCGGGAAAGCCCCGTTCGTCCTCGCACTCGATATCGATGATGCAGTTCCGGGCCGGGGCATCGACATCGGCCGGGGATATCTCATGGAAGTCAGCGGTCTCCTGCGGGACGGTCACGCCCCCGGTGAGCCCGGAGTCGATCATGAACCGGGTGGCAAACGGGATATCGGCCTCGAAATGCCGGTAGCGTTCCCGCACGTCCCGGACATCGCCCGGCCGCTGGGTGTAGATCCGGCGGAGCGGTTCGTTCCGGATCGAGCGGTAACTGGTCCCCGTCTCAAGATCCGCCTGCGGGGGAAGGGGGAGTGTCTCAGCCTGCTCGGCCACAACATAAAAGTACGGGCGGAACCCCGTGATGTCCAGCCGCCGGGCCTTTCCCGATGTATCCCTCCCGAATATGTGGATGACCGGGCCATCCGGCGAATTGCTGTACTCCACCTGGTTGATTGCAATCCGGAGACCGCAGAACGAGTCGAGCGTGCGGGTGCTGTCGAGCGCTGTGTTCGCACACTCTGTTCCCGGCGCCATATCAGGACACCGCGTGCCGGGAGAGTGCACAGGCAAAGGATCCCGCCTCGTCCATCTTCTTCTGCTCCCAGGAATCGAGCGGCCACTCTTCAATGGCGAGAATACCTTCCCGCCCGATCCGCACCGGTACACCAAGCGAGCAACCGGAAAGGCCGTATTCACCTTCCAGCACCGCGGAACAGATTGCAAGCTCCCGCTTGTCCGAGAGGATCATCCGGACCAGGTGGGCGAGATGGAGGGCGGGACCAAATACCGTGCCTCCCTTGCCTTTGATGACTTCCATGCTCGCCCCCCGGAGTTCCGCGAGAATCTCTTCCCGCTGCGCCTCACCGACCGGGTCATCGAGCCGGGAGAAGACCGGCACCTGGTGCTCCCCGTGCTCCCCGAGAACGAACGGGAACCCCTTGATGGAGCGGTTGCGGAGCGCGATGCCGAACCGTGCGCTGTCCAGCTGGCCGCCGAACCCGATGCAGCGCTCCCGTGCAAGGCCCGTCTGTTTGCAGAGATAAAAATTATTGATATCCATGGGGTTGGTGACGGTGACTAAGATCCCGCCAAACCCGGCAAGGAGTTCGGTGTATTCTCTGAGCGCCGGAAGATTGGTCTCAAGAAGATCTGCCCGCGTCCTGACCGACGGGTTGCGGGGGAGTCCTGCCGAGAAGACGCAGACATCCGCGTCCCTGATATCGTTCTTGTCCGTGCTGATGCTCATGTCAAGGCCGGTGTGCTCGATATCGAGCACCTGGGCCCTGAGGAGATCCCGGGCGCTGTCGTACAGGACCAGTTCGTCGGCAATCCCCAGCGATGCTGCAAGGTATGCGACCTCGCCCCCGATCCTTCCGACTCCGACAACTGCCAGGCGCGCCATCTGGTTACAGTATGGGTATGCTAATAATAAATTAACAACCATTTCCTGATGAATGGTACAGATCAGGCCGGGCCCGGTAACCGTGGGGGGGATCGCCCTTGACAATCACCTCCTGCTTGCAGCCGGGGTCCTGGGTACAACCGGGGCATCGCTCTCGCGGATGCTGCTTCTTGGCGCCGGCGGCGTTGTGACCAAGTCGATAGGCCCGGCTCCGAAGGAGGGACATGCAGGCCCCTGCCTTGTGGTGCTGGAAGACGGGCTCATGAACGCGATGGGGCTTCCCAATCCCTCGAAGGATTTTGTTGAGGAGCTGACCGGTCTTGCCAAAAAACCGGTAGTGGTGAGCATCTTTGGCGGCAACCCGGAGGAGTTTGCGGAAGTGGCCGGCTGGTTCAAGGGAAAATCTGCCGGGTTCGAACTCAATCTCTCCTGCCCGCATGCGGAAGGGTACGGTGCCGCGATAGGGAGCGATCCGGCGCTTGTCGAGGCCTGCACCCGGGCGGTGAGCAAAACCGGAGTCCCGACATGGGTCAAGCTGACCCCGAACGTGACCGATATAACGGCTATCGGGAGGGCTGCCGAGAAAGGCGGCGCCGGCGCGATTGTCGCCATCAACACTGTAAAAGCAATGCGGATCTCGACCGGACTTCGCCGGCCGGTTCTGGGGCACGGGTTCGGCGGCCTCTCGGGGCCGGCCATCTTCCCGGTAGCTGTCCGGTGCGTGTACGAACTGTACGAAGCGGTTAAGGTCCCGATCATCGGCTGCGGGGGCGTCTCATCGGCCGACAACGTGATCGAGATGATGATGGCAGGAGCTTCTGCCGTTGAGATCGGGAGCGCTGTACACGGGGATGTGAACGTGTTCGATTCCATAAAGAAGGATCTGTATGCAAAAGACGGGCTCGAACCTGCCGGGATCGTGGGGTGCGCCCATGGCTGAGGGTCTGCCGGTTCCGGTCAGCATCCTCCGGATAAAGAAGGAGACACCGCTGATCCGGACTTTTGTATTCGATACCTCCTTTGCGTTCGCCCCCGGGCAGTTCGTGATGGTCTGGGTGCCGGGTGTGGACGAGATCCCCATGGCGCTCTCCTCCGAGAACAGCATCACGGTCCAGAACGTGGGCGATGCAACGAGTGCCCTGTTCAATCTTGAGCCCGGGAGCAAGCTCGGTATCCGCGGCCCGTTCGGCAATGGTTTTACCAAAGGGGAGCGGGTGCTGGCAATCGCTGGCGGCGTTGGCGCCGCCCCGCTCCTGCCGCTCGCCCGGTCGGACTGTGTGATGACGCTTCTCCTTGGCGCACGGAGCGAGACCGAACTTCTCTTCCTCGACCAGCTGGACGAGTGTACCGATGTGATCATTGCAACGGATGACGGCTCGCTCGGGCATCACGGATTTGTAACTACTCTCATGGACGACCTGAACCTTGCCGCCTATGACCGGCTTGCGGTCTGCGGGCCCGAGATCATGATGCGGGCGGTTCTGGCAAAAGTCAGCGAGAAAGGCCTTGCCCATAAAACGGAATTTTCCCTTCACCGGTACATGAAGTGCGGCGTCGGGGTCTGCGGGTCGTGCTGCATGGACTCCTCCGGTCTCCGGGTCTGCAGGGACGGCCCGGTCTTCTCGGGGGATGTCCTCCAGAAGAGCGAGTTCGGGCACTACATGCGGGATGCGAGCGGCCGGAAAAAGAACCTCTGACCGGGATGTCTGGTACGGATCGCTATTTGTTTTGCATACGATCCGCCCGTGGCACATCAACGACGGGGGGCCCCTATACCCTCATGTTGCGATAAGCAGCGCCGCTCCGGACTGGCGCCCCCACGGCACTTTCAGGAACCGGACACAATCTGATAACCGGTTTCCGTGCCCCGATGAGGCAGTCGTTAACCGGTTGGCCGATCCCATCAGAGCCGGCAGATGGGGTCCCCCTCGAAAATAGAGGAGCCGGGAATGAAAAACCTGCGGAACAAAATTCTTAACATTCTGTTTTACGTTGCATCGCTGCCGTCTGTGAGACGGTACGTTCCTTCCGGGACAAAGATCTCGAACCGGACCCCATGCCCGGGATCTCCGGTCTCTTTTATCGAAAGATTGGTGATGCTGAGGATCTCGTGGGCAAGGAACATGCCGTACCCGGTGTTCCGGTAATATTCCCGTTTGAAGATCTTGTCCTTGGCGCTTGCCGGCACCCCGATACCATCGTCCTCGTACAGGATGGTCACCCCGTTCTGTTCCTTCCGGTACAGGAACCGGCAGACCGAGACGTTCCCGCCATGGCGGAGGGAATTGTCCACCAGGTTGAAGAACACTTTCTCGAGCAGGTAATCGGCATAGATCTCCAGGCTGCCGAGCAGGTTCTCCACCCGGATCGTGCCCATGTTGAGATTCTGGATGGCGCTCCTGACGGTTGCTGCCACGACCTGCCAGATGGGGGCGTTGGCCCCGATACTCTGGTAATCGCGGGTGAACCGGATCTGGGCCTGGATCAGTTCAGTGAGCTGTTCGATCTTCTTGAGATGATCGATCACCACCGGCTCGGTCGAGGTCTCCTCTGCAAGCGAGAGGTACATGACGATGGCGCTGATCTGGTTGAGGATATCGTGCCGGGTTATCGAGGAGAGCGTGTTCAGCTTCCGGTTGGTGAGTTTTATTGCAGCCTCGAACCGCTCTCTCTCCTGGATCTCGGCCTTGAGGGCATCGTTTGCCCTGAGCAGTTCGTCCGTCCGCTCCCGCACCCGCTGTTCGAGATCGTCTTTTGCCTTCTGGATCACCCGCTCGGCCAGCTTGCGTTCGGTGATGTCGATAGCCGAGCAGATCACGATATTGTCGGGTGAGAGGGATGCAGAGATGAGAAAATGGCGGACAGCAGCATCCCGGGTCTGGAACCGGAGCTCGACATCCCCGGACTTTTCATTGAGTCGGATATCGTGCAGGAAGGTATCCCGGTCATACGCCCCCGGGAGGATCACGGAGAGGTCCTTGTCGATGAGTTCCTCCCGCGTGTACTTGAGCATCCTTGCGCACTTGAGATTGAGCTCGCGGATCCTTCCGGTTGTCAGGTCAACCGTAAAGATACCTGCCTGCGAGTTCTCGAAGATGCCCCGGTATTTTCTCTCTTCCGCCTTGAGCCCCTCGGCAAACGAGGAGGTGACAACGCCGATTGTGACAAAGATGACAAACCATGCTGTTGAGACGGCAATGTAAGCCGGGTCGAATCCGCTGAAGTAATAGACAAAGAGCAGGTAGATGGAGCTCATGAAGAGGGAGAAGAGAACTCCCCAGCGCGGATACTGGTAGACAAAGAGGATGATGGGCAGGAAATAGAGGAACGGGTACACCTCGTAGATGCCGTGGGTCAGGGAGAAGATGGTTGAATAAATGGCAAAGATGGTTGTTGCAAGAATGATGACCGCCCAGAAAGCCTGGCGCTGTACTGACGGGGATGCGGTCATCAGATCTCATCCTCATCGCGGGCCGATCTCATGGTCTCGGCCAGCATCTTCTGTTCGAACTGCCTGCGCTCAAGGATCTCGGCCCGGAGTTTCTCGTTGAGCGCCTCGAGATGGGCCGTGCGGGCCCGCACCTGCTCCTCCAGGTCTTCGAGGGTCTTTCGGATCTCCTCGTCCACGATCTTGCTGCCGGTGATATCAATGGCGGAACAGAGTATCCTGTCCGGCAGAACGAGAGCTGCAGAGATGACAAACCTGAGCATGGTCCCGTCTTTTGCCCGGAACATTCCCTCTGTCTCGGTGTTCCAGGGATCTTTTTTCACCCTCGCAATAAATCCTTCGCGCTCTCCTGCATCCGACCAGATCATTGCAAGGCTTGTCCCGCGCAGTTCCGCCCTCTCGTAGCGGAGCCACTGGGCGCATTTGGCATTGATCTCCTGCACTTGCCCGGTTTTGATATCGAAACAGAAGATCCCGTCCTGGGAGTTGTTCAGGATCTGGCGGATCCGCGCCTTCTCCTGCTGGAGCTTGGTGGCATAGGATGAGACGACAACGCCGATGATGATGAAAATGGCAAACCATGCCGTGGCAATGGCGATATGCCCCGGGTTGCTGTACCCGAAGAGATAGACAAGGCAGATGTACATCAGGCTGATGCCCAGGGAGAAGACCACGCCGCGATCCGGGTAAAAGTACACAACTAGGATGATGGGGAGGATATACAGAAACGGGAAGATCTCAAAGATCCCGTGGGTTAAGGAAAAAACCGTGCTGACAACGGCCCCGATGGATGCGGCGGCGATGATAAAAAAACGCAGGGCCTCGTCGTTTTCGCTTCTCAAGGTCTGAATCACCCGTTCTGCAGCCTGCAGGAAATGCGCCGGTACGGCCGGGCCATTATGTATACTCGGGAGTTCATCACATATATTTTTGTAACCCTTGAAGTGAAAAAGAGGAACTCACCCGGTCATTCCGGAACATTGTTCCCTTTTCCGGTACTGCCGTTGATCTGTTCGAGATCCTCGAGCTTGTTGATGTTGGTGAATGTGCGGAGTTCCGGGTCGAACTGCCGGATTGCTTCTATGGGAACGTACCGGGTATTGATGCTGCGGATCATCGGGCGCAGGGAGAGCGATTCGTGGCTTTTCAAGTAATCCAGAAGCACTGCCCGGCGGTACACTGCGTGGAGGGGCTCGATCATATCGAAGTTCCAGCTCGGAATTGCCGCATCGGAGGAGCCAAGTTCCAAGAAGAGATACTCGACAACTTTGCTGTCGATGCAGGGCATGTCGCAGGCTGAGACGAACAGGTAATCGCCCCTGGCTGCAAGGGCTCCGGCATGGAGACCCCCGATGGGGCCGATCCCGGTGCGGATATCGGTTATGCACCGCACGCCACTGATCCCGTGGAACCTCTGGCACTGATCCGGATCGCGGGCAACCAGGATGATCTCATCCACGACGGATCTGAGCGAATCGATCAGGCGCCGGATGAACGTCTTTCCCTCGTACACGAAGAAGTACTTCTCCTGTCCATTGGCACGCCGGGCCTCGCCTCCAACGAGAATAATTGCCGATCTCATCTGCTCACCTGCCGATACGTCTCTTCCGGGAAATCTGCCTGTTCTGGAGATCTCCTTCGTGTCAGGATTTACCTGCCTGATTCTTAGATCTTTTTGCGCAATAGTATTTTATGAAGTCCTTTCTGTTCCAGGGCCAGGAGGGCCTCCTTGATCTCGACCGACGGCGAGAATCCCCCGATGCCCTTTGCGGCGGTGATCCGGTGGCAGGGGATGACGAGCGGGGTTATGTTGCGGGCCATGGCCTGTCCGACCACGCGGGGCCCGGTCCCGGCGAGAAGCGCGATCTCCCCATAGCTTGCAGTCCGGCCATAGGGAACCTTCCGGACCTCCCGGTAGATCCGGCTGTACGTCCCGGTATCGTGAAGCGGGATGGTGTCGAGCGTGGTCAGGTCGACCGGTTGTCCGGCGCAGTACTGCCGGATCGGTTCGGGCACCGTACCCGGTATACCTTCGCGGGCAAACCGTACCTGGTGGATGGTATCCCCGCACCAGTGGACCTGGACATGCCAGAGCCCGAGCCGGCAGGACCCGCTCATCATTTCCAGGATCCGATCACCTCGCGGAATTTTTTCACATCGCATCCGATCATCTCTTCCTGCATCCAGCCGGGCAGCGCCCCTTTCACGCGATTCTCCAGGAACCGCTTCTCGGCAAGGACCAAAACGCCGCGATCCTCGGGCGTCCTGAGCACCCGGCCGAGCGCCTGGAGGGACCGGTTGATGGCCGGCAGCGTGTAGCAGATGAACTCGCCCTCGTTGCCGAACTTGTGCCGGTAATATTCGATCATCATCCTGCGCACCCGGTTGAATGGCGCAAGGGGAAGGCCGACCACCATCGCCCCGTTCAGCATCTCGCCCCGGTAATCGAGCCCCTCGCTCCATTTGCCGCCGCAGACCGCAAACATGACCCCCGAATCCCCCCGCATCGGGAGCGAGAGAAATTCTTTGAGCGCTGCGCCGGCTTCTGCTGAGTCCCGGGGTTCGATGAAGACTTTCCTTCCCCGGATATGCGGGGCGGCAAGGTTTGCGTACGATTCAAGGATCTGGTAACTGGGAAAATAGATTGCCCGGTTCCCTTTGAGGGAGGAGAATGCCCGGATATATTCGGTGATCTTGGTTGTGTTCTCCGCGTTCTGCCGCATCGAGTACGCGGTCGTGATATCGTTTGCACAGGCCACGAGCCGGTTCTCTCTGGGGAACGCATTGGGCAGGGCGAGCGTTGTCACGGGGGCATTGCCGAAATAGTAGCGCCGGAAGCTCTCGACCGGTGAGAGCGTCCCCGATATGAGGATGCAGCAGGCATGCATCCCGCAGACCTCCGTTAAGGGCGCTGCCGGGTCGATGTTGCGGACTTCGAGGGTTATGCCGGCTTCGTCCTTCCGGTACACGGTCAGGAAGGCCGGGTCGGTGGAGGACTGCGAGAGCCGGAAGAGGAACTCGGTCAGCCGTTCGATCGCGGTCTCCCGGAACTGCCCGGTCTTCTGGCTGTTCTCCCGGATCACTTCGGAGATCCCGATCAGGTCGTCGACGATCTCGTCCATGTTCTTGTACAGCGATTCGCGGACAACCATCCGGTCGAAGATGGCCGGATCGAACCAGTCCTCTGCCTCGATGGAATTTTCAAGGCCTTTCATGAACTCGGTGAGCCGGGGAAGAACATGGTGGACGGCTTCCGCTCCCTTGTGGCGCTTGCGCAGGCCGGAGAGTTCCCGGGCTGCCTGTTCGAGATCGCGCTGCTCCAGGGAGACGCTCTCGATTGTTGTGATAACATCCCCGCAGTTGTGCGCCTCGTCGATGAGGAGCAGGACGTCCTGCGGCTCCACCCCAAGGTTTGCGTAGAGCTGTTCGCGGATCTCCCGGTCGAAGAGGTGGTAGTAGTTGAGGATCACGATGTCCGTGTTCTTCGCCGCCTGCATCATCAGCTCGTAGGGGCAGATCTCGGCACAGAACTCCGCGAGTTCCCGGGGAGGGACCGGGTTTGCGATCACCCGGTCGGCTTTGGTGCGCAATGCAGTTGACGGCACCATCTTGACGCCCACGCTCTCGGCGGGAACGAACATCTTGCTTGCAATATAATAGGGGCAGAGGAGCGGGTGCTCCTTGTCCATCATGCGGATCTGCTGGATGATGAACGGATCTTTTGACGGCGTGAGGGCGCCTTTGTCGGCCCGGTCCCGCATGAGGGCGTTTGAGAATTTCTTGACCCCTTCGCACCTGCGGTATATGTCGCCTTCCCCCCCGAGCGGGCACATGCTTCCTTTCCCCACCAGGTACACGCTCTTTATGTCCGGCCTCTTCTTCCGCACGAGTTCAAGTTCGCGGATGAATGTTGCGAGCTGGCTCACGGTCCGGACCGCGACCACGATCTTCCGTTTGTTCCGCTCGGCAAGGAGAGATGCGATGACACTCGACTTTCCGCTGCCGGTCGGGGCATCGATCATGGCAATGCCGCCTTCTTTTGCCACCTGCGCTGCGACTTCAAGCATGTGGCGCTGGCCCGGCCGGTATCCGCTGTACGGGAAGTAGGTATCGATGCTCTCCATTGGTACCCAGTATTGGCGCTCGTGGGTTTTATGGATGTGGGGGTGCAGGGTGAAGGTGGATGAACCGGGCCGCCGGCCTGAGCGCAGAGACCGGCACCATGACAAGTACCATGACCGGTCCATGTTTCACGAATGAGAACCGGATAAATTCCGACTGCGTTTTAAGCCGTCTGGGTATTCACCCGGTGATAAATACGATAAAAAAACATTCCTGATCGGTGCCCGTGCCCTGCTTTCTCCCGGGCGACCGGTTCTTACGCTGAGGACGGCGTCTGTTTTGTCAGCTCTTCCAGCCGCGCTGCAACTTTGTCGAGCGTGGAGACTTCCAGGAAGATGAGGATATTGCCGGCGATATTGTGCTCCTCTGAGGTGAGCTTGACGCGGAAGAGGATCACGTCATCCACTTCAACGGTCATCTGGGCGATGAGGGAGGTGATCGCTGCATGGGCCATATCGAAGACAAGAGCGGGGGGGGAAGGGAGCATGATGAACCCGAGCAGGTCGGAGGTGGCGCTTAAGAACGAGGAGACCATGATGTTCCCGACTTCGAGGATGGCGCTCTTGTCCATCTCGCCGAACGGATGTTCGGTCTGCTCGCTGCCCTGCATGATATTTGCGGTCCTGAGGGCTGAATCCCGGGGGAAATGCAAAATTAAAAATCCCCCGTGGGGAATGTCGCCCTGGAGCTCGAAAACAACGAGGGTGGTCAGTTCATCGGTGAGGAACTCACCAACCTGGGAAATGTCCACGACATTGATCTCCGGCACGCTCATCCCGATCTGGGTATCGAGCATCTGCGAGAGCGTTGTGGCCGCGTGGGCGGCCCCGATATTGGCGAGCTCCTGCATTGCATCCATCTGAACTACGGTAAATTCCATCCTGCACCCCTTGTTATCAGAAGCAATCTGGAAAGAGCCGGCCCCGCCCCTCTCTCCCCTCCAGTCTCCGGCCCCGTTCATTCATAATGACCGAAAAATCCTGGTATGAGGGGATCTATCTCCGTATCATTTATAGTTTGGTATGGAAAATTGCACGGCAGGCCATTTCTGTCATATCATTCCTTCAAAGCAGGGAGCTGGAAGGGGTAATTTTTGCTCTTGAGAAAACCAGTAAATGTCGGAATCAGATGGGGATGAAGCCACGGGCGCTCGCCGCCCCGTCGGGGATCGCCCCGTGGAGCACGACCTTACGAGAACCCATATGGTTTTTTTTATACGAGGGTCATGGAGGCTTGTCCCCTTGGGCTTCCTCCCCCTTTGGGGGGAGAGTGGGGGTCGCCTCACAAATTCTGCTGGAACGCAACACGAATGATCTCTCCTGAACCGTAATCTCCAGAAAAAAAGCGAGTAAAAGGAAAAATCCGGGATATGTGATCCCGGACAATAATTTATCGAACGTTCCCGCCAACCCGCTCGAAGTCGATGAACCCGTGGACAGGATCGGTTTTTTGCAGTCGCACACGGATCTTCATGCCCACCCGCAGGCCCTGGCTGTTCTGGACAACTTTTCCTTCCGCCGGGGGATCGAGCAGGCGGACATACACGCCTTTCTCCGTTGCGCCGGTAACGAGTGCATCGAATAGATCGCCGATCCGGTTCTGCAGGAGGACCGCTGCTGCCGCTTTCCGCATGAACCGTTCCGCTTTCTTGGAAGCTTTTTCACGGTCGGTCAGCCATGCCGATTCATCGGCCAGGTCCTCCGGGGAGTACGGGCTCTCCTTATGATCCAGGACCGCTTTTACCATCCGCTGGTTGATGAGATCGACGTACCGCCGGTTGGGTGCTGTCGAGTGGGTATAGTCGGTGACGGCAAGCGAGAAGTGGCCGGTGGGAGGAGTACCGGGATCGAGCGCCAGGTACTCCCCCGGCCCGAGGAGCTTGATGACGGTGAGCGAGAGATCGGGGAACCGTTCGGGATCCTTGTCCTTCTGCCGGAAGAGGAAGTCGGAGAGGGCTTTTGCATCCGGTTCCTTTGGCAGGTGCGCACCATAACTCACAGCGGTGAGCACGATCTCGTCCCAGTACTTGGGCACCCGGACAATCCGCTGGATCATGGAGACATTCGCTTTCCCGAGGACTCTCACCATGGTCCCGTTTGCCGCCACCATGAACTCCTCGATGATGCTCCGGGCCGGGTTCTTCTTTACAACAACGATCTCCCGGACCGAGCCATCTTCGATCACCGCTCTGGGCTCTATGGTCTCGAGATCGAGCGCCCCCTGCTCCAGCCGTTTCTGCTTGAGAAGGCGGGCAGTTTTGTCCTGGAGCCGGACCTGTTCTTCCATGCCGGGGGTGTTCCGGACTCCTGCCGGGATCTTCCCGATCTCATCCAGCCAGTTCCCCACCTCTTCGTACACGAGTTTTGCCTGGTTGCGCACGAGGGCACGATATACGCCGGCAGGCTCGAAGCTTCCGTCGGTCCGGACCGTGTACTCGATCACGATAGCCCGGTGGTCCCGGCCCGGGAGCAGCGACGTTATTCCCTTCGAGAGCCGGTCGGGGAAGAGCGGGAAGGTCTGGACATCGAGATAGACCGAGGTGCCGTTGTGGGCCGCGTACTGGTCGGCTTTCGAGTTCTTCGGGACATAGGCATCCACGTCGGCGATGGCAACCCAGACCTGGATCGAACCGTCCCGGTTCTCCTCGCAGTACTCGATCTGGTCGAGATCCTGCGAATCGCTGTTGTCGATCGAGGACCAGAGCAGGGAACGGAGATCGAGGGCTTCCCCCTCGTCCGCGGGTGCGAACTCCTCGATGGCTTCGACTTCCCGGATAACCTGGGGAGGAAATGCCGGTTTGAACCCGTACTTCTCCATTGCAGACCAGGCAATGGCTCTGAGATCCACGGTGCGGTGTCGGTTCATGTTCAGATGAGTGATATGTCCGCTGGCTTAAATACCCGGTGGATGGGGTTCGTGTGTTTCCGCAACAACCAACTCCCCGTCAGATGCGGTACCTGCGGTACATAAAAATGCATACGAGAATGAGTATGACCAGGAACGCGCCATAGGCGAGGGGATGCCCCTCGATGGAGAACCCGCCGCCTTCGTCTCCATGAACTGCTCCGCCCGGCTGCTGGCCGACTGCGGAGGCAAACCGCTCCTCGATCCCGAGAGGGCCGGTTATGCCGAGAGCGATGATGGCGATTATCCCGATGACGACCGCAAGCAGGAGGAAGAGTGCTATGCCATGAACATTTTTCTTCTCTTCCTCTCCGCTCATGCTTTTCCCTCGTCCAGAAGATCGGGGCGGACCCGGCCCATGTAGGCGACCGTGAGACCTGTTACGAATGCCTCGATGACTGCGACTGCCATGTTGATGGCAAAGATGAGGGAGAGGCCGGCAAGAATCTGGGAGCTCCCCTGGGTCACTCCCTGGATGCCGGAGACCATGATGATTGCGATCATCACGCAGTTCCCGATGAAGAGGCCGGCAAGGGTGGCAAGAGCGGCCCGGGAGAAATGATCGGGAAGCCGGCGCTTAAGGATGCGGAAGATTGCGTAGGCAGAGACCACTTCCGAGAAGTTGACAAGCGTGTTTGCCCCGATCATCCCCCATCCCCCGTGGCCGATCGCTGCGGAGAGGATGTTTGTTATAAAGACGATGAGCGACCCGACCAGGGGGCCGGTCAGGATCCCGATGAGCGGCGTCAGATTGATATGCACTCCTCCGGCGATCGGGATGTCGACCTGGAAGATCGCAAACGCTGCTGCCGTGCAGAATGCTGCTATCGTGATGCGCCGGGGATCCGGCTTTTTCGATGTGCGCAGGAAATAGAGGGCAAAGCCGAGAAGAATGAGGGCCGATGCCCACCAGACCAAAACCCACAGGAGGGAAAAAGAACCGTCCTCGAGATGGATATGCGCCATGATTATGAGACCCCGGAGAGATCCCGGGCAAAAGAGATCCGCCCGGTCTGTTATCCACACATCTCACGGGAGCGGATATCAAGGTTGCGGGAATTTTGGTAAGAGCCCAAAAATTGCCGGGCTCAGGTACCTGACCGGATCCTCAGGAGCGCCTGCGTCAACTCGTCCCGCCGGACCGGGCGATCGGCAGGCCTGGTACCTGATGCTTTACAGAAATCAAGATAAGTCCTGACGGTCGAGGGAAGGGCGAGTCCGGCTTCCTGTACAAGGTCCGGGTTGTAAAAGATCTCCTGCGGGGTTCCCTGGATATACACGGCGCCATTTTGGACCAGGCAGATCCGGTCGGCAATCCGGGCTGCCAGGTCCAGGTCGTGCGTGGCAATGACCACCGATATGTTCTGGCGGTCGCGGAGATCCCGGATGATCGATTCGACAAGTGCGGTATGGATGGGGTCGAGATCGGACGTGGGCTCGTCCATGGCGATGACGAGCGGCTGCATGGCAAGGATGCCGGCGATCGAGATGAGACGTTTCTGGCCGCCGCTCAAATAATTGGGGAGTTTGCCTGCAAGATCCCCGGCCCCGACGGTCTCAAGGGCTTTTGTGGCCCGGGCCAGTGCCTCTTCCCTTGACATTCCCATGTTCAGCGGCCCGAACATCACGTCGTCGATCACGGTCGGGGCAAAGAGCTGGTCGTCGGATTGCTGGAAGACGAGGCCGACTTCTTTCCAGAGGTTTGCCTGATCGCCCTCCGAAATGGTCTTGCCGTTCACCCAGACCCGGCCCATGGTCGGCCGGAGCAGGCCGTTGAGATGCTCGATCAGCGTGGATTTCCCCGATCCGTTGGGACCGCAGATCGCCACGATCTCGTGCTTTTTCACCGAGAAGCACATCTCGTGTATCCCCACGCTGCCGTCGGGATACACATGGCTTGCGCAATCCACGTGGATCAGTTCATTCTCCGGGTCAAGGGGAGGGCAGTGGTGCGGTAAGGGGACCGGTGGTTGTGATGTCATACGATCACCACCCCCGGTATGGCGAAGTGATCACAAGTACGCACGAGATGACCGCAAGAGCGAAGAGGAGACCGAATCCCGCCAGGGCCGGCCTTGGCACATCCCCGTACGAAGCATATGATCCGGAATATCCCCGGGCGGTCATGGCCTTGTGCACGCGTTCGCCGCGTTCGAAGGATCGGATGAAGACATGGGCAAAGATCCCGGCAAAGAGCCGGCCCTGCATCCGCACGCTGTGGATGAGGCCCCCGCCCCGCGAGCGGACGGCCTTGATGACTGATGCAGTCATCGCAAGCGTGAGGAAGAGGAACCGGTACGCCATGAGGAAGATCTGGTCGAGCGGGGCCGGGAAGATCCGCGAGATCATGGCTGCAAAGTGCTGGTACCGTGTCGTCATTAAGAAGAAGAGCGAGAAGGTGACTGAGATGAATGCCTTCAGGGTCAGGGTCAATATGAGGAGAAGACCGTTGTCCGTGAGGGTCAGGGTAAATCCCCAGAGAGAAAGGCTGAACAGGGGAATGCCCGGTTCGCTCCAGATCATGAGGCCGATGAGCGATATGACGAAGAGGAGGGGGAGGGTGTACCAGGCAACCAGTTTTCGCACCGGCAGGCCGGCCAGCACATACAGGGACACGACAATGAGGTACAGCCCGAGGAGCAGAACGAGGTTGCGGGTGAGGGTGATGGCCAGGACGAGGAAGATCAGGCTGCCGAACTTTGTCCAGGGGCTCACCCGGGAGAAGAACGTTGCCTGCTTCTCGGCATAGTACGTGATGAGATCGAGATCGGGGATATGAGGAGAGAATGCAGCGGAACTCATGGGAGACAGCCTCGTTTTTTCTGGTATGTTCTTACCGGTACGGCCCGCACCCGCAGCGGATCACCTGACATGATCCAGGCACCCGTGATCGTGCGTGATCTCGCCGCAGACGCTCTGCCGGGGATGTCCCATGGCATGGCACATCCGGTCGATGGCATCCTTGGAGACGAGACTCTCGAACCGCGAAACTTCTTCGCAAGCCTGCTCGTCCGAGAGGCCGTAATGGGTGAAGACGAGCGAGAGGATCCGGTGCCTTTTAACGAGAAACCCGGCGTACGACCGTCCGTCATCAGAGAGCCGGACCCCGTAATAGGGAGTGTGGGTGAGGAGGCCGCTCTCGACCAGTTCGCCGATCGTTTTTGTAACCGTCGAGGGATCGACGCTGAAGCGCGATGCGATCTCGCTTGTCCGGACCGGTCCCCCTTTCTCGTGGATGTACCGGATGTACGCGGATTTCCTTGGAGAGAGTTCAAGGCCGTTGCGGATTTCCATGCATGGAAGTTATCCGGCGCTGCTCATGAATGTTTGGTATCATCCCAAATTTTCGCAGCAAGCCCTGCAGGATCCGGTATTGCCCAAAGACGGCAGACCTTTATGCCGCGAACCCTCTCGTACCGGGCAGCCCGGGACGCACGCGGATCTGACGAACTGCTATTATCTCCAAACACCCATTCTGTTCACCCAATTGTCCCGCGTGGAACCTGTATGAAAGAACCCGCCCTCATTCCTCTTGATGAACTTGCTACCCTCACGGGTACCTCCGGTATAACCGCACAGGATGCGCCGCGCCTCCGCGCAAGTTATGGCGCCAATGCCATGACCCCCCCGGTACGCGAGCCGCTCTGGAAACAGTACTTGGAAAAATTCAACGACCCGATCATAAGGATCCTGCTCTTTGCTGTTGCCGTCTCCCTGATCGTATCGGTGATCAAGGGAAGCGGGTTCCTCGACACCATCGGGATCATTGTCGCTGTTCTTCTTGCAACCGGCATTGCGTTCTTCAACGAGTACCGGAGCAGCCGGGAGTTCGATGTCCTCAACGCGCACCGGGACGATGTTGCGGTCAAGGTGATCCGCAATGGTCATGCAGCCTCGGTTCCCTCGCGGGAGATCGTTGTCGGCGACCTGATCCTTCTCGAGGCCGGTGACGCAATCCCGGCGGATGGCTGGGTTCTCTTATCCGACGACCTCTGTTCCGATGAATCCGCCTTTACGGGAGAGACGGAGCCGGTGAAAAAAGAGGTGCGGGACAAGGTTCTCAAGGGTGCGTTCATCACCGCCGGAAAAGGGCATATGATTGCTGCAGCAGTCGGCGACTCCGCCCAGATGGGCGTGATTGCTGCATCGCTTGGGATCGACCATGCCACCGAGACGCCCCTTGAACAGAAACTCACGTCTCTTGCCGGCGTGATAAGCAAGTTCGGGTACGCCATGGCCGTCCTCATCTGCGTCACGCTCTTCATCCGGGGCGTTCTGGTCGGGGACGTGACCGGGCTCAACCTCGATTCGGCCAACAATGTCCTCCAGTACTTCATGCTCGCGGTCGTGATCGTTGTCGCCGCCGTACCCGAAGGCCTCCCGATGAGCGTTGCGCTCTCGCTCTCGCTTGCCATGCGCAAGATGACCCGGGCCAACTGTCTTGTCAGGAGGCTCATTGCCTGCGAGACTATCGGGTCGGCAACCACCATCTGCACGGACAAGACCGGCACGCTGACAAAGAACCAGATGGAGGTTGTGGAATCCTCTGCCGGCAAACCGGCGAATCCTTCGGATCTGCCGGAGACCCCGATCGCATGGATCACGCTCAATTCTGCAGTGAACGGGACTGCGCATCTGGATGAGCGCGACGGAAAAGTCATCGTGATCGGGAACTCAACAGAAGGTGCCCTGCTCCGCTGGCTCCGGGCCGAGTCGCTCGATTATATGCAGATCCGGGCCGAGAACCACGTGACCAAGCAGTATCTTTTCGATGGCAACCGGAAACGGATGTCCACGGTCATCCGGCTCGAAGGCAGATCGTTTTTGCTTGTCAAGGGCGCCCCCGAGATCATCGCTTCGCTCTGCACGGAAAAACCCGATCTCTCCGGTGTGAGTGCCCTTGCTTCGCGGGCCATGCGGACGCTCGCGTTCGCCCACCGGGAGATCACGGACGGCGACGAGAGCGAGCAGAATCTGACCTGGGACGGATTCGTTGGTATCCGCGATCCCCTCCGGGATCATATCGCCGAGTCGGTTGCAACCTGTCGCAGTGCCGGCATCCGCGTGCGGATGGTAACCGGCGATAATCCCGAGACTGCCCGGGCCATTGCCCGCGAGGCCGGGATCTTAACGGATGGGACGGTCATGACCGGGGGAGCCTTCCGGGCCCTTTCCAAAGAGGAGCAGGTCGAAGCAGCCCGGAACCTCGATGTGATGGCCCGGGCTGAGCCCATGGACAAGCTCCTGCTTGTCGAGGCCCTCCAGAAGACCGGTGCGGTTGTTGCCGTGACCGGTGACGGGACGAACGATGCCCCCGCCCTCAAACATGCCGATGTCGGCCTTGCGATGGGCATCGCGGGAACGGAAGTTGCAAGGGAGGCAAGCGATATCATTCTTCTTGATGATTCGTTTGCGTCGATCACAAGCGCTGTCTGGTGGGGACGATCGCTGTACGAGAACATCCAGCGGTTCATCCTCTTCCAGCTCACGATCAACTTCTGTGCCTGCATCCTTGTCTTCATCGCCCCGCTTCTTGGGTTTCCCGAGCCGTTCTCCATCATCCAGATCCTCTGGATCAACATCATCATGGACACCCTTGCCGCCTTTGCCCTCTGCTCGGAAGCACCCCACGGCGGGCTTATGAACCACCGGCCCGTGCCGCAGGACGCGAAGATCGTCACGCCGTTCATGTGGCTCTCGATCATCGTGACGGCAACGTTCCTGATCCTGGCCGGTATCCTCCAGCTCGGGACCGGATTCCTTGGCGGCCAGACTCCCGCGGAAGTGAGTACGGTCTTCTTCTCGGCCTTCATCATCGCCGCGGTCTGGAACGGGATCAACTGCCGCGCCCTTGACGGGAAGATGCCTGCCTTCTTCCGCGGCAACCCGACCTTCTTTGCGGTGATGGGGGCGATCGTTCTCATCCAGATAGCGATCGTCCAGTTCGGCGGAGCGATCTTCGGGACGGTACCGCTCTCCCCTGAACAGTGGATCCGGATCATCCTTGCTTCCGCATCGATCCTTGTCGTCGGGTTTGTCCTGAGGCTGGCGTATCACCGGTATTCTGCAGGAAAAACCGGGCAAACCGAATAATTTTTAATTCCAGGCCTGTTCCCGGGTGATATCCGGTACAAGCCCGCACTTTTTTCTGCACCCGTGCAACACCCTGCCCGGAAAGGCATTCATTTATGCCAGACAAACGCACAGATAACCGGAAATGGATCTGCTGTTCTCGACTTTCATCGATCTCGTCCTCCACTTCGACAAGTACCTGCCGGGGATCATCGAGACGTACGGTTTCTGGACCTACCTCATCCTCTTTGTGATCATCTTCTGCGAGACTGGTCTCGTTGTCATGCCGTACCTGCCGGGAGACTCGCTCCTCTTTGTCGCCGGCGCGCTGGCAGGTGCCGGGTATCTCAATCCTGAGATCCTGATAGGGACCCTGATCCTTGCAGCCGTTCTGGGCGATTCGGTAAATTACTGGATAGGGAACAAAGTCGGGATGAAACTCTTTGACATGCAGTGCAGTTTTGTAAAAAAGGACCATCTTGAGAAGACCCACGAGTATTTTGAAAAATACGGGGGGTTCACCATTGTTATCGCCCGGTTCATCCCGTTCATCAGGACATTTGCCCCCTTCCTTGCCGGTGTCGGCAAGATGCCGTACCGCTGGTTCCTCTCTTACAACGTCATCGGCGGCATCCTCTGGATATCGGCCTTCACCCTTGCAGGTTTCTTCTTTGGCCAGATGCCGATAGTCAAGGAGAACTTCAGTTACATCATCTATGCCATCATCGGGATCTCGTTCATCGCGGTAGCCTCGATCATCATCGGTATAATCCGCTCGATGCGGGCCTGCCCTGCGGCTCCTTTGGAAAAGAAAGAATAAAATTATGCCGGTGTGGGGCCGAAATTATCAGGATCCCTTTTTTGGTCTATCCTTCTGCCACCAGCTCCGGTGGGGGATCGTCCCGGGCACATGCTGGCGGGCAGGAGTGTCCCTGTATCTGTTCGCCAGGTTCTTTTTCGGTCTCACTCCGAATGGGTTCTCCATGCGCTTTATAAAAATGTCTGTTCTCCCTGGCGGGGATCATTTTTTTATGCATGGCGAAAAAAGCCATTGCCGCTCCCTGACTATAGGTGCGCGGGATAAATAATAAGTTATATAAAAATCACGCATAAAAAAAATTATTTCCATTGTCACATAAGACCATACATGAATGATAACTCTCCTCTATGTGGATGACGAGCCGGAGCTTCTGCAGCTCGGCAAGATCTTCCTTGAGAGGGGAGGGGATTTTTTCGTCCAGACGGCTTCTTCAGCTGCGGAAGGCCTTGCACTTCTCAACAGTCATGTATTCGACGCCATCATATCCGATTACCAGATGCCGGTCATGGACGGGATCGAGTTCCTCAAGCAGGTCCGGACCAGTTTTGCTCAAATCCCGTTCATCCTGTTCACCGGGAGGGGCCGGGAAGAGGTTGTTATCGAGGCCATCAACAATGGTGCAGATTTTTATCTCCAGAAAGGCGGGGATCCCAAAGCCCAGTTTGCCGAACTCCGGCACAAGCTCCTGATAGCCCTTGAACGAAGGCGGGCAGTCGAAGCCCTCAGGAATTCCGAACAGCGCCTTTCCGATATCATCAATTTTCTGCCGGATGCCACGTTTGCGATCAACACGGAAGGAGTTGTTATCGCATGGAACAAGGCATTCGAAGTGATGAGCGGAATTCCTGCCTCCTCCATGATCGGGAAAGGGAATTATGAATATGCGCTTGCATTTTTCCCGACCCGCCGCCCTATTCTGATCGATCTCATCCTGGAATCGTCCGAAACCCTCAAAGACCTCGGCTATACGATCCTCGAGAAGGAGGGAGGCGTACTTGTTGCCGAGACCGATGCACCCTGCCCCCGGGGAAAACCCGGTGTCTTCCAGGTAAAAGCTTCCCTGTTGTATGACAAGAACGGGGACATTGCCGGCGCAATCGAATCGGTGCGCGACATAACGGAGAGCAAGAAGAACGAGATATCCCTGGAGGAGCGCCAGGCGGAACTCAAGAGCATCTTTGCCGCGGCTCCCGGCGGGATCGGCGTCTCCGTCAACAAGGAATTCCGCGAGATCAACCAGTACTTCTGCGACATACTCGGGTATACCCCCGAGGAACTGACGGGACAGAAATCCCGGATGATCTATCCTGATGATGAGGAATTTGACTTTGTCCAGAGGGAGCGGGACCGGCAGATCCTGGAGCGGGGCCTTGCCAAGATCGAGACCCGGTGGAAACGCAAGGACGGAACTATCCTCGATATCCTGCTCAGCTCAGCTCCCCTGATCCCGGGGGATATCTCGCAGGGCATCACGTTTACGGCCATCGACATAACGGACCGCAAACGGGTCGAGGACGAGCTCCGGATCGAGAACGAGAAGAACCGGGGGCTCATGGATCATGCCAACGACGCCATCTTCATTGCCGATGCAGAGACGGGTATGCTGCTCGAAGCGAACCGGAAAGCCCAGGAGCTTGTAGGCAAAACTCTCGAAGAGATCCGCACCCTGCATTTCAACGAGCTGCATCCACCTGAATTCCGATCCGAATCGCTGGATTATCTCGCACGGCTGATCCGGGAAGGCTCCGGCTCCCAGATGCTGCCCATTCTCGACCGGGACGGCCGGCAGGTTCCGGTCATCATTAACGCAACAGCCATTTACCATGGGGAACGCCGGTGCATCATGGGCATTGCCCACAATATCTCCGAGATCCAGATGACGCAGGAAGCCCTCCAGTTCTCGAACCGGAAACTCAACCTGCTCTCGGAGATAACACGGCACGATATCCGGAACAAGCTGACGGTCATCGGGGGCTATCTCGATCTCGTGCGGGACCGGCCGGAAGAGCCGGAATACTCCATGTATCTCCGGAAGATCAACGACACGGTCCGGACCATCAGCGAGAACATCGAGTTTACCCGGGTGTACCAGAACCTGGGTGCAACCGCCCCGTCCTGGCAGAACGTCCACGATGCCTTCTTCCATGCCTGCACCCACGTGGACATCAAGAAGATTTGCGTCCAGTCCGATGTGGGCGGGATCGAGATCTTTGCCGATCCGCTGCTGGAACGGGCTTTTTACAATCTTGTGGAGAACTCCCTCAAGCACGGGAACCGGGTCAGCACGATCCGGGTATCCGCCCGGGCCGGCAAAGAGTCGGCAACGGTCATCATCGAGGACGATGGAACGGGAGTCCCTCCATTTGACAAGGAGAAGATCTTCTCAAAAGGTTTTGGCAAGAATACCGGCCTTGGGCTGTTCCTTGTCAAAGAGATCCTCTCCATCACGGGGATCACCATAAAGGAGACCGGCGAATACCAGAAAGGCGCCCGGTTCGAACTGACGGTTCCCCACGGAGCGTTCCGATCCCCCTCAGGCAATAAAAGCGACTGCTGCCATATCCTGCTCAAGGAAACCCCGTAAACCGGGATCCGGCATTCTTACAGGAACGACCGGAGTCCTGTTGCAAGCAGGGGGCCGAGGAGCCGGAGCATTCCCGGCCTGAAGAGCAGTTTTTTTACTACCGTTCCCGGCCGGTCCATGTCCCCGTACTCTTCGATGGTCCGGATGATTTCAGGATCATCGAGCGCTGCAATGATCGCCTCGAGATCCTCGCGGGTCATGTGCTGGCGCATGCCCAGGAGCCGGAAACCCAGTTCGAGTTCGTTCCCGAAATCGGCCTGCCAGCGCCGCTCGTACCCGGCAAGGACCCCGTCATCGAACGCGCCCTTTGTGCAGGCCTCGGCTGCAACTGCCGCAGCATGGCGGGCGGACCTGACGCCCGTGTAAATCCCTCCGCCCGACGTTGGTTTCGGGAACCCGGCTGCATCGCCGACAAAGAGGGTGCGGTGACCGTAGGTTCTGGGCATTACGCCCATGGGGAGCGTGCCGGTGACAAGGTGCAGGCAGTTCTCTCCGAATTTTCTCCTGAACTGCAAAAACCTCTCCGGCACATGGGATCCGGTGCAGAGGCCGATGCGGGTTACGGCCGGTGTTACCGGAATAGCCCAGCCAAAGAAGTCCGGAGCCGCATCCGGGTAGAGTCCCACGTACCGGGGATCCGATGCACAGGGAATGTCGGCCTGGATCCCGGCAAGGAATATTCGTGCCCGTTCCATCCTGAGGAGTCGCGCGATACTGCTCCGTGCGCCGTCCGCTGCGATCAGGATCCTGAACGGGATCTCCTCATGGCCGCTTGCTCCCCGGGTCAGGAGGGTATCACCCTGGATCCCGTATACGCCGGTCCTGAGCCGGAACTCCGCACCCTGGTCAGCGGCCTGCTGCGCCATCTCGTAGTCAAGGGCGCACCGGTCCACCACGCAGGCCATGGTCTTCCTGGCATCGATAAGGATGCTTCTGCCCCCGGGCGATTCGAGCCGTGCCCCGGTCACCCGGTTGAGGACCGGCCTCTCCGAGACCCGGCACTCGGCAAACGCGGCATTCGAGAGAAGGCCGGCGCACTGGACCGGCTGGCCGATTGTACCGTGCTCTTCGATGCAGAGGACCGAGAGCCCGAGCCGGGCGCACTCCCCTGCCGCCGCACTTCCCGCAGGTCCTGCACCGACAACCACTACATCGAACGTCATAGTTTTGCTCTACCGGATAATTTAAAAAATGCGGGCCAGAAAGGAAGAGGATTTATTTTTTTATGTTCTCGCTGCCAAACGAGCAGGCTGCACTCTGGGTTGTTGACTCGGCAGGACTCTCGGACTTGTAATAGCCAAGGATGATCGAGAAGAGACCAAAGGCCAGGGCAAACGTTGCAACAATCGAGAGGTACAGGTGTTTCTCAAAATCCGGGAAGTAGTAGAAGAGGATGCCGAGAAAGACGATGCCGGTAGCGATCATTGCCGGGATCAGGATGAATTTTGTCCTCGGGTGCGTGAGTGCGAGCGTGATATCGGTGAAACCGTTATAGATGGCAATCGCCGCTATTATCAGGATGAAGAGGATTGAAACGAATCCTGAGAAGATAAACGAGAGAACCCCGATGATAAGCAGCGCTGCTGCAAGCCCGAACCAGAGGAGCGCTTCATCGTTTCTTGAGGTTATGGCAAGGAAGAGGAAGAGTGCTATACCGAGTCCGACCAGTATTAAAAAAAGGCCGGAAAACGCTCCAAGGATGAATTCAGGAACAATAAGTGCCAGAAACCCAAAAATTACCCCCACGATGCCTCTGAGCAGGCACGACATCTTTGTGTCCAACATAAGTTCACCAACACGGCAGCGATATATTCGCTTCTGGTTACTTGATTTGCGATACAACTACAAAATTCATCCTATCCGGTGCAAAAGAGAAAAGGCTGCTCCGGCATGCCGTTCGAACCCCGGCACTCCGGCCGGCCCGCTGACCGCAGGTTTCGTCACCTTTATTGCCCGCGAGACCCACCCCTTTTTGTGTTCGGATATCATGCCGGGGATCTCTCCTATGCGGAAAAGGATCTGGCCATTACGATCGACCGGTCGGGTCCGGTGCCGCGGTACGAGCGCCGGTGCGGGGAGAGCCGGATCGAGACGATCCTTGCAATAAAGCCCGATGCGGTCATCATCATAAGCCCTGTCGAGCCGGTCAATCTGCCCGAGGAGATCGCCCATCATCTCGAGATCGTCTTTCCCCGGATCGTCATGCAGCCCGGGGAAGCCAGGACCGTGAGCCTCAAGTTCCCGGTGGAGATCGGGGTCTTCCTGCAGACCGGTACCGATACTTCGGTCATCGATATCTTCTCCCTCAATGCTGCCAAGTATTCCCTGTATGGGAAGCCGGTGACCGGGCTCATCACGCGCTACTACGAGAGCGACATCTTCCAGGAGCCGCCACCGACCGACCCGCATCGCGAGGGGGTGATGACCCTTGCGATACGGAACCGCTATGCCGGTGCAGTCGAGGTATCCAGGGCAGTCTTCGAATGCCACGGCATGAAGCTGTTCTATGGATCTCACGTGGGCATGAGTGCGACAATGGAGATAATCTCCTCGGCCATTGCGGTCACGTCGTTTGAAGCGCTACCGCCTTCCGACTGCCCGAACCGGGGCATCGACCTGTACTCCAGCCGCAAACTGCCGATCATTCCCGAACAGGGATTCTACATGGAATCGGGTGTGACATGATACTTGGCGACCTCTTGAACTTCAATTCAACGATAAGCGAGGTTTCGCAGAATGCCGAAGCGATAACTTCGGATTTCACCTGGGGCGACCTCGTCTTTGTCCTCCTCCTCCTCGCTGCCGCGTATGTTGTCGGCCTTGTCGTTGCTCATTTCATGAAGCTGCGGCTCAGCCACAAACTGAAAAAAGAGCAGCTGGAACTCGCGTCAACGATCGTCCGGGTCCTCATTGTTTTCATCGCCCTTGCCCTTGCCCTGCCGGGCCTCTTCAATCTGAGCATGACGATCGTCTTCTTGATCGTTCTTGGGTGTATCATCGTTATCGCTATGTCGAGTTCGGCGGTTGTCGGGAACGCTGCGGCCGGGGTCGGCCTTCTCTACGAGCACACCTTTGGTCCCGGGGATTTTATCGAAGTCAACAATGTCTCGGGAACGGTTGTTGCCGTCCATCTCCTCTCGGTGATCATCCGGACCCCGACCGGAGTCCTGGTCCGGATCCCCAACAACATGCTCTACAGTACCACGCTCTCCAACTTCCATGCCCATGTTGCCCGCCGGTACTCTTACGAGTTCGGGATCCGGTACGAGGACGATTCTTCCCGGGCCATCGGTATCATCAGGGGGATCCTGGAGAGCCATACGTTTGTTCTCAGAAATCCGGTGCCCGAGGTATTTGTCAGCGATATCGATCCCTGCAGCATCCGGATCAAGTGCCGGTTCTGGGTCCCGTCGGTCTGGGCCAACACCCAGGACGATCTGTCCTTAAAGACCGAATTCCTCCCGAAGATCAAGTCCGCCCTTGAGGAGGCCGGCCTCGAGATCCCGTTCCCCTTAACAACCGTCCAGCTGACCGGCCCGGAGAGCCGGGATCCGGAAAAAACCCGGTGAACGGGGACAGGAACCCCGGGGCATCTCTCATGCCCCGTGTCTCCTGATCCTGTTTTTTTGGGGCAACCGGAACCCTATTGGATGAGCAGGACCAAACCAGAATACAAAGCGGAAGGAATTCCTGTGCCAGGACCCGGAGAAGAGACCGCCAAGCCGGAGATGCTCGCATTCAATCGTGCGATCCAGGAAGAGCTTGCGTCCGTTCAGAAGAGCCGCAGGCTCATTGCCGCAGAGACCCGGTTTGGCACACTGCACGGTCTGATCCTCTTCTGCTGTATCCTGGTCAACGCGATTTTTATCCTCGTACGGTGGGATTACTTTGCCCTTTTCATTGCTGCCAGTTTCTACCTCAACATGTTCTATTTCATCTCCCTCCTCATCCCGACAAGCCGCGAGTCCGCGCTGATCCACCGGGGCGATATCAGGAAATCCCGGACCTGGCTCCAAGAGATGGGCATCATGGGAGGGACCACGCGGTTCACCCGGCTCTTCCTGAACGCATTTTTCATCAACAGCCGGTCGCTCTCCCTTGGGATCGGCATGATCTTCACCATCGATATCCTCTTCGCCCTGATCGATTATACCTTGGCACGGGTCTCCTTCTGGGGTACCGTTGTTGTTATCTCCCAGTGCGCTGCAATCGCCCTCTTCTATCTCCTGATCTGGAAAGTTGAGCCGTTCTCCTCAACGTTTGTAAAGAATGTCGAGGAGGTGAAGACCCGGCTCTCGCTCTTCAACATTCCGCAATACTTCATCTCGGCCCTGTTCATGGTCGGGTTCGCCTTTGGGGTGATCCTGATCCTGACAACGATCATCCTTCTTCCGGGGATGACGGTTGCAGCCTTCCTGGACGAATCCGGTCTCGAGGCTCTCGGGCATCTGGTGGGCCTCATCGTCATCCTTGCCATCAGCCAGTATTTTGTCATCCGGTATATCCATGGCTTCAGCAGCCGCTTAATGGCAGGACGACTCCTCGATTACAAGGAGAACATGCTCCGGGGCCTGATCCAGGAGAGCGCAAAAAAGTCTGATGATACTATGAGGAACCCGTCCGAGATTACAACCCTGCTGGAGTCCCGGATTTACCAGGTGCGGCAGCACACCCTTCTCGGCGCCTTCCCCGTCTGTGTTGTCGACCTCGATCTCTCCGTGATGCTCGACAGCACGACCATGACCGCGATCCGGGGTTATATCCAGGAAAAAAGATTGTAACAACTGCGAGAAGAGTTCACGTGCTCTTGAGAAAATTCCGGAATTGTGTTTTTCACGGGGTTCTTCTGGCCCGGAAGCGTGACACTATTTCCGCTCAACACTTGTTGCAAAGTACCTGTTTTATTTAATTTTTCTGAAGGATTATTAAAAAAAGTTATTTTCCCTGCTGCTGAACAACGGTTTTTCCTTTCAGCGCCGGGGCAAGTTCTTTGAGGATCGGGCTGTTTGCCGGAGAAGCATAGATCACGTGCTGCCCGACAACGATCAGACCGGTGACCGGTTTGCCACGTCCTACCGGGTGGGAATTGTACGACCGGATCGCAGCATCGCGGGATTCCGCACTGTCGAATGCCTGGGTTGCGAGCGTCAAGGTATTGCCATTTTTATCCGAAAGAACGTACGTCTTGCCGCCGGTTGCGCCCGGCAGGTTCCACTGCGAATCCTTTGAACTGACGACCGTGATATTGTTCATTTGTGCCGCTTCTGCAACCGGCTCCCCACTCACCTGGTGATAACCGGCTTCTTCGGAAGCATAGATGATGAGGGCGCAGGGTATGAGGAACATGATAACGATGAACAGGACAAGGCCGTGCTCCACGGTAATTTTGCTCATACCCGCCCTCCGATGCTCTTGATGATATACGACAGGTTCATTGTTTTCCCTCCGTCTGCCTGGCACTTTTCAGCCAGCCGGGTTTTTTGAGTTTGAGGAATACCAGAGGCGGCACGGCAAGGATGAAGGTCCCGAACAGCACTGCCCCGACGTACGTGATCCATCCCGTTGTGAAGTATGACGGCGGCATGAGGCCCACAAAGAAAGCAAAGACCGTGCCGAAGAGACCAAGCCCGCCGACAAGCCATACTCCCGGCATTCCTCCGGGGATCCGAAAGGGGCGCGGGGTGTCCGGCTGGGAATACCGGAGTTTGATAACCGACGCAAAGACGAGAATGTACACGATACAGAGAAGCTCGACCGTCATTGCCGAGAGGATCCAGTAGGCCTGGTTGACGGACGGGAGGAATACGTAGAGGAGCGAGATGGCCGATCCGATCAGGGCCTGGATGATGAGGACCGCAACCGGTGCCCCGTACTTGTTGGTGTTGTCGAACAGGGGTGGCATGTTGCCTTCCTCGGCAACGATGCCGAGTCCCTTGGCCGGGCCAATCAGCCAGGCTGCGAGCGAGACAACTCCCCCGAGGGTGATCAGTACTGCCATGGGTGCAACCAGCCAGGGTATACCAGCGGCCGTGAAGAAGTACTGGATGGCCTGCATGACCCCGGATGCGAGGTTGAGCTGGTCAGCCGGGATCACGACCGCAATTGCGAGCGTTGCAAGGACCGTGCAGACAACGATGATCACGGCCGAGAGGGCCATTGCTTTCGGGAAATCCTTCTGTGGGTTCTTGGTCTCAAGTGCGTGGAACCCGGCCATCTCCATGCCGGCAAAGAGCAGGATGATCGTTGCAAAGAACGGCAGGGTCGAGGCGTTGATGTCGGGAACGATCGCCCTGAGGGTGAAATGCGGGATGACGAGCGTCTGGCCCGACCCGATCCACCACAGCCCGAGCAGGATGATCAGGATTGACGGGATGATGCTCCCGATGATAACTCCCACGTTCCCGAACTTCGTGGAGACTTCCTCACCGAAGAATGCGATGATGGTCGTGCCCCAGAAGGCGATCATCATCACGGAGAACATGTACCAGGAGCTGTTCGCAAGCGCCGGCGTCAGGGCAAAAGCGAGCGTGGACGCAATGAACGAGAGGACGGTCGGGAACCAGACCAGGTTGTTCGACCATTCGCAGAAGAGGGCGGTGAACCCGCCTTTCTCCCCGAAAGCCTGCTTCACCCAGGCATAGACACCGCCGCCCTGCGGCCATCCGGTCGCAAGTTCCGCACCCGCAAGCGAGATGGGGATGAGGAAGAGGACTGCCCCGATGATATACCACCCTATGCACTGCCACCCGTAGATGGCCATGGAGGGAAAATTCCGTATGCTCAGGACTGCGGCCACGTTGATCATGGCAAGCGCAAAGAGCCCGAGGACTTTTTTTGAGACAACCGGACTCGCCGGTGCTACTGTATCGCTCATAGGTTCTCCTTGAGGCAGTACATCCTGTACTCGCCTTTCTCACATTCGATTCCATGGGTGTCGTGCTCGAAACCCGGGAACCGCCGGTCAAACGCTTCCAGCACGGAAAGGTACTGGAGCACCGGTTCGTTTTTGCCGCCGACTTTCTCGCCCGGGGCAAGCAGGGGGATTCCCGGGGGATAGGGAACTATCCCCGTTGCAATGATCCGGTCTTTTGCCTTTGCAAGCGGCAGGTGCTCGACATCGCCCCGGACCAGATGGGAGTACGTCTCCGCATAGGTCATGGCCGGTTCGGGCAGGATCGAGAAGGCTTTCTGGAGCCGTTCGCACATATGGTTCTCCTTTTTGAACGCGTGCATCTCGTCCACGAGATCCCGCAATGTCTTGCCCGCGTACGCATCCGGGAAGTTCCTCACCAGGTCGGGGAATACCAGATCGAGCGGCGCACTCTCGTCATACAGCCGTTTGAACTCGAAGAGTTCGGTAACGAGCGTGCCCCACTTGCCTTTCGTTATTCCCATCGAGAAGAGGAAGAGGATGGAATAATCGCCGGACTTCTCGTTGATGATCCCCCTGGTGTCGAGGAATTTCACGACAACCGCTGCGGGGACTCCCCAGTCTGCAAGGGATCCGTCCGTGTTTACGCCGGGCATCAGCACGGTGACCTTGATCGGGTCGAGCATGCAGTAGTTGTCCGGGAGCCCGGAAAATCCATGCCAGGTCTCGCCCGGGTGGAGCACCCAGCAGGAGGGATTGTCCCGGAGCGTCTCGATTGCGGCATCGGCAAAGGAGATCTTCTTCTTTGTCTTTGGATCCACAATGGTTTCCGGCTGCCACATGGAGAACCACCAGTCGGACTTCTTCTTTCCGGTGGCGAGTTCCTTTCCCACCCGGGCCATGGTGCGGCGGAACCGGATCGCTTCTTCAATCGATTCACCGGTAAGGTGCCGGCCGGAGGCGCCGTCCATCATCTTTGAGGATACATCGAGGGACGCGATGATCGTGTAGAGCGGCGAGGTGGAGCTGTGCATCATGAACCCCTCGTTGAACCTCCCGTGATCGATGGGAACGCGCCCGTTCCGGATATGGATCATAGACGCCTGCGAGAGGGCGGCGAGGAGCTTGTGGGTGGACTGGGTTGCAAAGACTGTCGGGCCTTTCTCATCCTTTGCCCCGTCCCGCATGGCAAACCGGTCCCGGTACAGCGGGTTGAACCGGGCATAAGCATACCAGGCTTCGTCGAAATGGATGCTGTCTACGCTCTTTCCGAGCAGTTCCTCCACCTGGGTTGCATGGTAACAGAGCCCGTCGTAGGTCGAGTTGGTGACAACCGCGTGGACCGGCTTTTTGTTTTTCAAGGGTTTTACGAGCGGACAGGCTTGGATCTTTTTCTTGATCGCGGCTGCAGCCATCTCCTCCGGGGGAATCGGGCCGATGATCCCGTACCGGTTCCGTGTCGGTATCATGTAGACCGCAATGGAGTGGGTCATGGTCAGGGCATGCTCGGCCGACTTGTGGCAGTTCCGGTCCACGAGAACGATGTCGTCCTTGGTCACCCTGCCAAAGTAAACGATCTTGTTTGCGGTCGACGTCCCGTTCGTAACAAAGTACGTCATGTCGGCGCCGAAAACCTTGGCTGCGTACCGCTCGGCCTCACCCACCGGCCCCGAGTGATCGAGAAGGGACCCGAGCTCGCCAACTGAGATGGAGAGATCGGACCGGAAGAGCTGTTCGCCGAAGAACTCGTGGAAGAGCCGGCCGGCTGGGGATTTCCGGAACGCGGTCCCCCCGGCATGGCCCGGGGTATGCCAGGAATATTCGAAATCCTCCGAGAACTTTACCAGTTCCCCGAAAAACGGCGGAAGGAGACGCTCCTTGTAACGCCGGGCCGCGGCAATGATGCGCCCGGCAATGAACTCGGGCGTATCCTCCATAACATAGATGTACTCGCTGATCTCCCGGATCATATCCACGGTCAGCGACGCCGGGGCCTCGCTTGTGGGTTCTGCCATGAGGAAGATCGGGATGTCCCCGTTGCGCTCCCGTATCTGGTGGATGAGTCCGAGCGTCTCCTTGTGCTTCTTCTCGGAATCTCCCCCGAGATTCCAGTTGATGAGGATACAGTCGACGGCCGGGAGATTCGAATACGCAGCCCGGGCGTCCGATGGGGATGCAACATCGCCTACATAGATCCCGAATTCTTCAAGACCTTCTGCAATCCGCTGGATGGCCCGCCCGTGCGGGGTGTCCGTGTGCATACAGTCGTCAATTATTCCAACCACGAGTTTTTCTTCAAGATTCATGGATTCCTCCGGTTTCTCCTGCACAAAGAGCAGGGAACGGTGTTCATGGACAGACGGGGGGTCTTCGCGTACCCCGGCGGGTATTTTCCAGGATTGATCGAACTGGATGTATAAAAGAAAATATCCGGCCTCACATGGTCTCTAGGCGGCATGGATAATAAATCCTGACGTTCCTGTCCGGCCCGGGCCGCGGTGGATGACACGTACCGGCCGGGGAAAAACCGGAGTCTAGATATACTTAATCGGAGTATGATTCAGATGTGATATACTGATGGCTGACGTAGTTCCTTCTGTTGTCCCGGATATAACGGACGCAAAACTCTTTCCCTGGTGGCTGCTCCTCGTCTGGGGTGTCCTGACTCTTCTCATCGGGTGCATGCTGCTTGCAACTCCCGGTATGACAACGGTACTGTTGATCACGCTTATGGGAGCGTACTGGCTTGTGGGCGGGCTGTTTGCTCTCTGCAGTCTTGCAGTCGACCGCACGAACATGGGATGGAAGATCTTCCTTGCGATCATCAACATAATCGCCGGTATCGTGATCCTCTGTTACCCGCTGTACAGCACCGTCTTCGTGCTCTCGTTCTTCGTCATCTTCGTCGGGTTCTGGGCCATCTTCATCGGGGCTGCTCACCTGTTCCAGGGCTTTTCTGCAAAGGATGCGGGAAACGCTGTGCTCGGGATAATCAGCATCATCTTCGGTCTTCTTCTGCTCTGCATGCCGCTCATTGTCGCCGCACTCCTGCCGTTCATTGCCGGTGCGTTTGGCATTGTCATGGGTATCATCGCGATTGCTTACTCCTTCACGGTGAAAAAGGCCCAGGCCGCTGCATAAGGCAGCAACCGTCCAATCTCTTTTTTATGTCTCCCTTCCGGGTGGTTCTGTGATCTGGCTTTCCCTCGTATCTGCGGGAACAGCGCACTCCGGCTGCGGGCTTTTTGTCAGGGATCCGAAGATCGATGTGAAAGATGTCGTGCTCACATCGCTGTCCCTGGATTCGCTCTCGCTTGGTGTCAAGCTCTCGGTGGTGAACCCGAACCTGATCGGGGTAACGATCAAGACCCTCAGTTTCAATGTCTTCTACCAGGATGGCGACAACTGGACGTACTTAACCTGCGGGAGTGAGAAAGAGATTACCGTGAAAAAAGGAGAGAACGAGATCACCATCCCGGTGACCCTCAACAACCTGAAACTGATGAGCGCTCTTGTGTTCATCGTGGCAAAAGGTAAGATCACCCTCCGGGTCAAAGGCACGGCCACGCTGAACCTGCTCGGCCTCTCCCCGAAAATTCCCTTCGTGCATGTCACAACAATTCCCCTGAAACTTCCCGGATCGTAAATACGAGTCTCTTTTCCCGTTTGCGGGCGGTATTTTTCTGCAATACTCTTATACGCAAAACCTATATCGTATTCCGGTGAAGGTAAGCTAGTATGGCTGACTTGCGATTGATAATAAAGGAGCGGAAGTTCCCAAGCCACGGGAGAGTACGTCTCCACGAATCAAAGCTCACCGAGCTTGGGATTGTTGAAGGAGATCACGTGGACCTGGTAAACGAGGCCGGCAAGAAGACCGTCACCGTTACCGTGATCGCCGACCGCATGGTCGGGGAAGGCGAAGTCCGCGTCAGCGGGGAAGATTTGAAAGCCCTCGGTCTTAAGGAAGGCGCTGAAGTGACCGTGAAGAGGACGCCTCCCTTAAAGGAGAAGGTGCAGAAAGCTGCCGGCGATGCCAACAAGTCATTTTCAGAAGGTGTCGGGAAGCTCGACACGAAGATCCGTAAAACCGGCGAAACGGTCTCGGCCGAGGCTGCAAAGACTGCCGGCACTGTGAAAACCCAGACAAAAAAAGTTGCAGAATCCGTGAAGACCGGTGCTGCAAAGACCGCTGATGCTGTCAAGACCGGAACAAAAAAAGCAGCGGACACGGCCGGAAAAGTTGCCGGCGAGACCTCGGCTGCTGTCAAGAATCGCCTGAAGGGAAAAGATGAGCTCTGAAACAGGATGCATGGGGATGAAAGAAATTATTTCCTGTTGTGTTGAGGTCAGATAGTATGGCAGACCCGACCGTTATTGTCCAGGCTCCGGTGATCAACGATACCGTCATCATCATTGCCCTGGCAGTCATCGGCATCTTCATCGTGTACCTCATGATCCGTGAAGTGCGCTTGATGAAAACATCCAACCGCCAGATCGAGATAGAACTTGAGAAGGACAAGCTCAAGCTGCTCCAGCAGCATGCGGATGCCAAGAACTTCCCGTTCACCCGGTTGTCCCCGGAGCAGACCGCGGATATCCGGTCCGTCGAGGATGAGAACAGAACTCTTGAGACCGGTATCTTTGCAAAGGAAAAACTCGTCGAGACAAGGCTGACCCGGCTTGAGAATTATGTCAAGACAAGGAAGCTTGACAACATGATGGGCAAGATCAGCGAAGAGGAGAAGAAGGTGAAATAAATGTACCCGGTAGTAAACCAGAACCAGAACCCGACAGCCCCTGCTTTCTGGGACCAGGTCTCAGAGCTCCCCGGTGCCATCGAGTCGAGGCTCCCCTCGATGGACAAGACGCTCGATGCCTATTTCGATACAACGTTCGCATCGGTCATCGAGGAGTGGGAGCTCTTGACCGAGACCGACCTGCACAAGCTGGAGAACCGGCTCGCAAGCGTGACAAACGAGATAAGCGACCTGATCGCAGAGAAGAGCGTGCTTGAGAAGCGGACAAAAAACCTGGATGAACTCATCGCTTCGCTGGAGAAGTCCGTATGATCGGCATGACTGATTATCTCAATGCCTATGTTGACCGCCGGATGCAGATGGTAGTCGAGGAATGGGATCTTGCCCGGTCCATCGATATCGCGGATTTCACGAGCCGGCTGGATGCAGTCGAGCGGCAGATCCCGTCGCTGAAAGCATCGTCGCATGCGGCTTCGGACAAGCTCACCGAGCTCGAGAACCGTGCAAAGCGGCTGAAGGAGCGTGTCTGAGATGGATCTCTTGACTTTCATCCTCGTCGTCATCATCCTTGTCGTCATCCTCTTCCTCGTATATTATTACATCCGGGGAGCAAAGGGCGACATCGATCTCTCCCGCCCGATCGAGAGCAGGGTGGACGAGTATCTCGACCGCCGGTTCCAGAGCCTGGTCGAAGAGTGGCAGCTCGTGGACCAGAAGAAGCTCGGCAATTTCAAGGCAGCGAAGTACCAGGAGCTCGAACAGGACGAGGCCCGTCTCGCGGACCTGAAAAAATTCGAAGCAGAGATGCAGAACGATCTTGTGCAGCTGGAGGCCCGGCTTGACCGTGTTGAAAAAGAGCTTGTTTCGAAAGGAACCGCCAAAAAGTAATCCAACGGGCGATCTCTTCCGGGATTTGAAAGAGCAGATCCCGGTCATGCGCAAGCAGGGCGAGCCGCCGACAAAAGAGTCCGGGAGTTTCTCCCGGTACATCTGCGATCTCTGCAACACGCCGCACGCGGTCTCGGAGCTCCGGCAGTGCGTGCTCTGCGGCCGGTGGGGCTGCGAGAAGTGCTGGAAGGACGAGTTCTATACCTGCAAGTCCTGCGCCGGGATCATCAAGATCCATTCGCTGAGAGCGAAGGAATAAAGATTTTTTTAGAATGGTGTAATCTCTCATCCACTGTATTTTTTCTGGCCCCCATGTAATCTCTTAAATTTTTAGGGGTAGAATGGTTTCAAAAACAATTCTGACAATTTGTTTGATTCCGGTTCTTTCTCTTCGTCCACGAGCAGGAGATCGGTGCAACAGTTCGTAGGGTCCTGCCTGGATGAGATTCCGAATGAAAAAAATTTAGCCGGTAAATGCGTAGCGCAAAACCCGACGAGGCGTTTTGCGCGTGGGACATCGCTTTGGATAAGCGAAGCCCCGTCTTGCATCATGCAAATAATATTTTTACTAAATTTTTTATTTTATATTAAATGATAATACATCACAAATGCCAAAATAATAGCAAAAATCCCCAAAATAAACCCCGAATATGTTAGATTTCTTAACCACTTTGAATCTTCAATTGCAATATCTGCTTCGTGGATACAATTAGGTATTTTATCGTATATCTCCTCAATTTTTTCGATTTTTATTTTAGGATCATTTTCATCATTATTCTTATCCAATTCCCTCTCAAGATTTTCATATTTTATTTGGGAATCTTTCATTTGAGCAAGATATTTTCTTCCTTGTTCGATTTTAGATTTATATTTCTTTAATCGGTATTTTGTTGATCGATTCCAAATTAAAACAACGTTATTTAGTATTAGTATGTTTAATTTCTCAATTTCCTCTTTCCGATGGGATTCATTTTTTCTTAAAACAATTTTTTTAAATAATGAAATGAATTCATTTCGTATTTCATCATTTATGAAATTTGGTCTTTTTGCTTCAATTAAATCAGAATCGAGAATTAATATTTTCTTATCAAGTGTCTCTATTGAAATATTCATTACGGAGAATCCACTCAAAGATTTCAAAATTGATCTTTTAAAGTATAGTCTATCTAATTCAGATTCCAATTCCCCAAGATATCTTTCATACTCAGTTTTATTCAAAACTCTTTCGAATTCCTCATAATTTTTTATGAGAACTTCCAAATCATCGATATTTACCAACTTTGATGACTTTAAATATGTTGCATCGTTGTCTTTTTCATGTTTTATTAAATAATCCCCGGTATTATCTTTATCAATACTATCCAAAGGGGAGATAGATTTCAAATATTTTTTTCGAATATCATAACGCGTGATAATTCCACACGGTTTACCCTCTTTTGTTACTGCAAGCCCATTTATTTTTTTATCATTTATTATTGTTATAGCATTTTTTACGTCCTCTTCAAGATCAATTGTATATACATGATTTGACATTATCGTAGACGCCGGCGTTGAGGGATTTTTATTACGACCTCGAATTTCAAGATCTTTTCTTGTGATTATACCCACATATTTTTCTGAACTCCCAATGTAAACGCTCCAATAGTATTTTTTCTTAAAAATTTCTTCAATTTTAGAAATCGCAGTTTTTTCAGAAAAAACTAAAGGATTGGGAGTCATTATTTCTTTAATTTTCAAGAGGGTTCACTGATCTGCATTAAGGTTAGTGGAAATAAAAAAATTTTCATTTTATTTTTTCATTTTTTTAAAATTGAATATACTTCCATTTAGTGATCATATAAACCAGCTCGTTTAACAGGAACCCGCTTAATGAATCTCTAGGGTCTATGCGGACTCAAGCCACCACATTCCTCATAGCTCCCGATGTCCTTTTCCAAATTCTCCGACGTGAATTTGAAAAACGGTCATATTCGCGTTCTGCTGGCATATCTCTGCCCGGACGGGATACTGCAGGTGCCAAAAATGACGGCCCCGGAAAGGCCGCTATATTGCACGCCTGAATTCGTTAAATTATCATTATTTTTTAAAATGGGGCGAAAAATGGTTACTTTTCCATTTCGGTTGGCATCATTTCCCACAGAACCCCGTACCCGGATCCGGGCCGGGGCAATCGGAGCCCTTACAGGGCCCGGATTAACGTGGACGTGAGTGTCTTCCCCCTCCCTGCATTTCAGGACCAAATCATGGGGAATGTTCTGATTTGTTCACCCTGATGTGGTGGGGGGTGTGAGATCGAACAGGTTTTTTTCCCCACGGGCATGATTCATCCTTTTCATGACAGGGCCAGATCGCCCAGTTCCCCGGTTCTGACCCGCATGGCACTGATCATCGGGCAGATGAAGATCCTCCCGTCGCCATGGCGGCCTGTCTGGTTGGCATCCACGATTGCCTGAACGATCCGGCTGACATCTTCATCGTACGCAACGATGATGAGCATCCGTTTTGGTAAAAACCCGAATGAGAACTCAGTATCCGGGTGACCTGCAGACCCGGTTATTCCGGCTCCGGCATCCGGTGCGCCATTCCAGGAAGGGGCGTTTACGAGCTGCATCCTCATATTTCTGGTTAATGAGGTACCCAGCTCCCGTGCGCTGACTCTCCCCTTTTGCTGGCCTCGGCCGGTGACATACAGGAAGGTTACTCCCATAATTCCTATGGCGAGCAGGGACTGTTTGGTATTCTCAACCTGTTCCTCCCGGAGGATGGCGATAATTTGCTTCATTTTCATGCTCCGCCGGTTTTTCCCGCGGTACGAATCGGGAATGAATCATCAACAAAGGTAACGAAGATCTTTCCGTCGCCGATTGTGCCTTCAGCGAGTGTACTCTTCGCTGCGGTTTTTGCTTCCGACCGGATGATCGTCACCGCTCTTGCTACTTCATTGTCCGGAACAACGAGCATCAGCATCTCCTTGGGAATTTCCGTATAACGGACTGTTCCAAGGGCAATTCCCATCTCCCTGCCGTGCCCTGTTACGTGGAGCCGGGTCATGCCCCCGATCCCGGCGGTATCGAGAGCGGTTATCACCTTTTGCGCCGACTCGGGTCGGATGACCGCCCATATCATCTTCATGACCGGTTTTCACTTCCCGACCCGGTCCCGCCGGGAAATTGTGGATCTTTCAAGAGAAAAGAGAAGATAAAATTCCCCGGCAATGTTTTTTGATCTGTATACTTGAATCGGGTACAGACTACCATTGTGTCATCTCCGGGTTTCCTGCTGCGAATCAGGAACCTGAAAAACCGGTCCGGGTGAGGATTTTCCCGGGCCGGAAGCGGATGTGATTTAGGACAGAGGTGTTGTTATGGATGTGTTGTTACACCTCCGTTTCTCCCGTGCGGATGCGGATTGACTTTTCAACAGGGATGACGAAGATCTTTCCATCGCCAATCTTCCCGGTCCTTGCGGATTCGGAAATGATACTGACAACGGTGTCAACATCCTTTTCCTTGATCACGAGCTCGATCTGGATCTTGGGTAGAAGATCAACAGTCATCAGGCCTCCCCGGTATTCCAGGGAGATGCCTTTCTGTTCACCGCGTCCTTTGACCTCGGTGATAGTCATGCCGTTGAATCCGTTGTCCTCCAGTGCTTTTTTAACAAACTCAAATCGTTCCGGTTTAATGATGGTTTTAACCAGTTTCATGATGATCCCTCCGGATCAGCACCGTTCCGCATGCTGCGATATGTCGAGTCCGACATATTCTTCCTCTTCCGATACGCGCAGCCCGATCGTTTTGTCGATGATAACCGCGAGTACATAGGTGACTACGAATGCGTAGATGACTGCTGCGCCAGCGCCTACCACCTGTGCAATGAACTGGTGCGTGTTACCCTCAATCAGGCCCGAGATGCCATTGATGGATGCGACAGCAAAGATACCGGTTGCAAGGGCGCCCCAGAGGCCGCCCATGCCGTGCACTGCCCAGGCATCGAGGCTTTCGTCAACACCTTTCTTCTGGCGCCAGAGCATGATGCTGTAGCACAGAATGCCGCCAACAGCCCCGATAATGATCGATGCCATCGGTGTCACGTAACCGGCTGCCGGAGTTATCGCAACAAGACCGGCTACTGCACCGCTGACAAACCCGAGCGAACTTGGCTTGCCACCATGAGCCCAGCTCACGAGCATCCAGGCAAGGGCACCTGCTGCAGCTGCCGTGTTGGTTGTAACAAACGCAACCGATGCAAGGCCATTTGCCGCAACTGCGCTACCCGCGTTGAACCCGAACCAGCCAAACCAGAGCAGGGCTGCACCGAGGATCGACCACGGGATATTGGCCGGCTCCATGGCGTACTTGCCATATCCGACACGTTTGCCGATCACAATCGCAAGCGCAAGCGCTGCAAAACCCGAACTGATGTGGACGACCGTGCCTCCTGCAAAGTCCACTGCGCCGAACTGGGATGTCCAGCCACCGCCCCACACCCAGTGGGCAAGTGGATCATAGACTATCGTTGTCCAGAGCAGGGCAAAGATCAGATACGAGCTGAACTTGATGCGTTCTGCAAATCCCGAGGTTACGATAGCCATGGTCACTGTTGCGAAGACAAGCTGGAAGACCATGTACAGAAGACCTGGTATTACCGAACTGTACGGCCCCGGGTCCATGCCCACGTTATTCAATCCGAGATATTGTAAGTTGCCGATGAACCCGTTGAACGAACTGGTGGGATCATTGCTGAATGCCAGCGAGTACCCGAAGAGCACCCACTGGATGCTGACGAGTGCAAAGGCAACGAACGAAAGGGTGATCATGTTGATGAAGTTTTTCTTCCGGACAAGACCCCCGTAGAAAAGACCAACGCCCGGCGTCATGATCATGACGAGCGCCGTTGAGGCGAGGATCCATGCTGTTGCTCCTGAATCAATTGCCATTCATTTCACCTGTAATGAACATACTGTAATGTTTCCACAAGTCCAGACCGGTTGGTTCCGGACCGGTGGTTTTGATCAGGGAAGAACTCTGCATGTGGGTGCACAAGAGGAACCGGTAATTCGGCATATCCCAAAAACCGGTGTTCCCCCTCATGCCTGAAATCATCATGTCTGTTTCCCTCTCCTGATCCATGGGTAAGATTTGTAGGAAAGAATATTCGTTCCTGCATATTTAAATATTTCCAATTTGTAAGATATTTACTGGTGCAGATCTGGCATACAGGAATCCCTGACCTGGTTTGCACATGCATTGAGCACCTTATCAGTGCTTCCGTATGTTGGATTGGTGTTAGAATGGCACATGCAACTAAACAAAAAAAACAGTCAGAAATGACAAAAGAACAGATAAGTGGTGTTCACGCTCTTATCAAAAAGAAGAATATCCAGATTGTCGACTTAAAATTCAATGATCTTCCTGGCCTCTGGCAGCATTTCTCAATCCCGGCATCTGAACTGAATGGTTCTTCGGATCCGAAGTCCGGGATCTGGTCGGATGGGATTGGATTCGACGGCTCATCCATACGAGGATTCCAGAAGATCCAGGAGTCCGACATGCTCCTTTATCTGGACACCTCCACAGCAGTTGTCGATCCGGTCTGTGAAGTTCCCACGCTCTCGATCATCTGTGATGTCTTTGATCCTCTCACCAAACAGGCATACACCCGTGACCCCCGGTTTATTGCCCACAAGGCGGAGGAATACCTCAAGTCAACCGGTATTGCAGATGAAAGTTTCTGGGGGCCGGAGTACGAGTTCTTCCTGTTTAATGATGTACGATACTCTCAGACGGTCAACCAGGGTTTCTATTCTGTAGATTCGATGGAGGGCAGCTGGAATTCCGGCCGGGACGAGCAGCCGAATCTTGGGTATAAGCCGCGCTACAAAGAAGGATATTTCCCGGTACCTCCGCATGACTCGCTCCAGGACATACGGAGTCAGATGATCCTCAGAATGATCGAGACCGGTATTCCTGTCGAGGTGCATCACCACGAAGTTGCGACTGCAGGACAAAACGAGATCGATATGCGTTATGGATCTCTTGTCAAGATGGCAGATCACTGCATGATGTACAAGTATATTGTGAAGAATATGGCCCGGGAGTTCGGCATGGTTGCGACATTTATGCCCAAGCCTCTCTTTGGAGATAACGGATCCGGTATGCACACACACCAGTCCCTGTGGAAGGAGGGAAAAAATCTCTTCTTTGACGCCAAGGGATATGGCATGATAAGCCAGACCGCAAAGTACTATATCGGCGGGCTCCTCAAGCACGCAAATGCACTCATGGCATTCTGCGCACCTTCAACCAACTCGTATAAGCGGCTCGTGCCCGGCTACGAAGCTCCGGTCAACCTTGTCTACTCGCTCCGGAACCGCTCTGCGGCAGTCAGGATTCCGATGTATTCAGAGAATCCCAAATCGAAACGGATCGAGTTCAGGCCCCCGGACCCGATGTGCAACCCGTATCTCTCTTTTTCGGCCCTGCTGATGGCAGGTATCGATGGGGTTAAGAAAAAAATCGATCCCGGGCAGCCGTTTGAAGGCAATACGTACGAACTCGAAGGAAAGGCGGCAAAAAAGCTCCCGACCGTTCCCGGTTCCCTGGAGCAGGCGATCGATGCACTCGAAGCGGATCACAAGTTCCTGCTTGAAGGCGGTGTCTTCACCCAGGATGTCATCGATGTCTGGATCGAGTACAAACGTTCGGAGATCGATGCGGTAAGGCTCCGGCCCCACCCGTGGGAGTTCCACCTGTATTTCGATATGTGATCAGTCTTTTCCTTTTTTTATTCAGCTGAGCGATCGTTTCTAAAATGTCCGGATATACATACATCCGTAAAGATCTGCCCCGGCAGTCAATTCCATGCAATCCGGTTTATTTTCCAGATCGATCCAGAACAGCCTTTATTGCATTTGCCTAGGAAAAGAGTACCTCAACTGTTGTCGTGAGGTTGTCGGATTGGTATTGGTGACCGGGTGGGATCAATGACACACTATCTGATCGATATCCGCCTCATGGGCTCCGTGAAGAACCAGATCCGGCAGCTGGGCGATCATCTGACTGAGAAATTCAGCCTCGGGAACAAACTGGTTGTCCCGCATATCACGCTTGCCGGCCCGTTCTCCTGCGAGGATGAAGAAAAACTCGTTGGGGACTTTACCGCAGTCTGCAGACACCAGAAAAAGATCCCGAAATACGAGGTCGGGGGCTATGGATTTTTTAGCGATACCCGGGTGGTGTATGTCACGATCACTCCCGACAATACTCTGCGGCAGTTCCGGTACGATCTCGCAACAGCGATCGCCCCGTACTGCTCGCTGCGGAGATATGACCTGGACTCTGCCGGGGATTTTTCGTTTCACGCAACGCTTGCGATGAAACTGGACTGGCTCACCTTCCACCGGATAAAATGGTATTTCCGGAACCAGGAACCGGTCATTCACCGGCACCACCCGATCCGGGCAACCCTGCTCCGGAATTCAAAAATTCTCTGCGAGTATGATTTTATCCAGGAACGGATGCTGACCCGGGCCCAGGCGATGAGCAGGGCAACGCTGATGCGGGACCTGGATATTCTCAGAACCTGGGATGACGGGAGCTGGGAACGGGAGTGACCGCGTTTCGGGTTATTCTTCTCTCCTGTAGTATTAACGTGAATTTTGAAGTGGACATATTTGCGCTCTGCTTGTATCTCCATAGCGGACTGATGTGAGACTGCTCTCCGCGTATAACAAAAATATCCCTACTGTATTGTCAGCAGTATCTACGTTCTCCATAATTGTAATACATATTCGATAAAACAGAAACTTTATATTACAAAATGTAAAATATACTTTACAAGATGTAGGCATTCCCTCTCAGCCCGCATCGGAAACCTTTCCATCTGGAGGTTCCAGGAATGAAACTCACCCATACACGTTCAAAGGCAGTCGTTCTCATAACGATAGTGTTGTCGGTGATCGGCCTCATCATGAGTCCGGTCAGCGCCGCGGCTGCAGTCTCCCCTTCAGGAATGAATGCAGGGGCAGGAACTCCTGCCGTAAACGCTGATTCTCATCATATGTTCAACAGCACCCAGCAGACTGCGCGGCTCCAGGCAGTTCTTGTCAATCTCAGCCAGAAGGGTGTGGATGTCAGTGCGGCACAGGCTGATCTCGCCGCAGGCAACACGACCGCAGCAGCCCGGTGGCTCAGGACCTATTCCAAAGATCATCCGGCCATCAGCGCTGCGAACAGCTCCCGCCAGCATGCGGTCAATGCCACAGCCCAGGCAGAGCGACTCCGGAATGATGTTACAAAACTCTCAAAGCAGGGTGTGGATGTAACAAACGTTCTCGCCGATCTTACCGCGGGCAATACGACAAAGGCAATGCAGGACCTCATGGCTATTCGCAAGGATCGGCCGGCTACCGTGGCAAACAGTACCCGGCAGGCCGAGCAGCTCCAGACCCGCATCACCCGGCTCTCGCAGCAGGGCGTTGACGTGAGCGGGGCTCAGGCGAATCTTACTTCCGGCAATATAAACGGAGCAATGCAGTGGATGGCAGCGTACATGAAAGCACATCCGCCGGTCAAGTCCGGTAACCTCACTGCCCTGAACAGCAGTAACCGTACCCAATTGCAGAAAAACGGTTCGTTCCAGCCCCACACCCCGGGTTCCGGCAATCAGACGGTAACCCATCCGAGTTTCGCTGCCGGTAAAAATGTTCCCGCACGCACAGCAGGGGCATAATCACATTTTTGCCAATTTTTCTGTAGTGGATTTCCATTTTGAGGTAATACTCATGAAAAGAAACCGTATCCTTGCGCTTCTAGCTGCGGCCATACTCGTAGCCGGTATTCTCATTGCCGGATGTACGCAGGATGGCAGCAGCGGATCAGTTCCGAATGCAAACAGCCAGCACTATTCAACTTCCGGTGGGGATGAACGTCCTTCTGCTACTGACGGAGCCCGGAACAGTAACTTCAATGGGACCCGCCAGTTCGGCGGGCAGAATTTTCTCTCAAACGAGACCCTGCTTGCCGACGCAGCCGGGAAACTGGGCGTCTCCGAACAGGAGATGAAGAACGCACTGGACAGCACCAGAAATGCAACCAGCGGCCGGCCGGATCTTTCTGCTGCGGCCCGGAAGATTGGCGTAACCCCGCAGCAGCTCAGTGATGCTCTGGGAATTCATGCGAGCAGCCGTGTAAGAAGCGGAGGAAACAATGCAACTCAGTCCCCGCGGCAATGAGCTGTCGGCCTGCATCTCCCGCAGGAATATCTCCGCTCACGTATTTTTCACTCTCTGCCTAATGCTCTTTTTTATTGCAGTCATCATCCTGCCGGCAGGTGCGGATGATGCGGTCACGGTAACTGCAACCACCGTACCGGTAACTTCTGCAACTACTGCGGTAGTAACAACTGCTGCTACTACTGAACCCATAACCGCGGCGACCACGGTACCGGTAACCCCCGCAACTACTGCCCCGGCAACCACAACTACAACGATAGCCACGACAACTGCAACAACGGTTCCGGTAACTACGGACACCACGACCGCTACCGTGATGACAGTCACCACAGAACCAACAACTACTGCAACAACCGAACCGATAACAACAACCACAACCGCACTGCCGCTGCCCGTTGCGGGATTTTATGGCAGTCCGGTCTCCGGTAATCCATCCCTCGTTGTTCAGTTCACGGATACTTCTACCAATACCCCCACGTCGTGGTCATGGGATTTCGGTGACGGGAATACCAGCACGATCCAGAATCCTTCCAACACGTATGCAACCGCGGGGAATTACACCGTCTCCCTTACCGTGACCAATGCGGCGGGCAGCAACACCGACACCCAGACCGGTTACATCACGGTAAATGGTGTCACGGTTGCACCGGTTGCCTCGTTCTCGGTATCCGGCACCTCCGGTTCTGCACCGTTCACGGTTCAGTTCACTGACACGTCTGCAAATTCACCTTCCGCCTGGTCCTGGGATTTTGGCGATGGAAGTTCCAGCACCGAACAAAATCCATCCCATAGTTACACAACTCCCGGTACCTTTTCGGTCTCGCTCACGGCAACGAACTCAGCCGGGAGCAATCAGGTAAAACAATCGGATTATATTACGGTGAACCCGGCACCGGTTGCTGTGGCAACATTTGCAGCAACCGCAACGCCCACACCGGTACCCACATTCCCGTCAGTCTCTTTCAGCGGGACCCCCACATCCGGAGCTGCGCCGCTCAATGTTCAGTTCGAAGTGTCAACGTCCGGGACCCCCACGTCCTGGTCGTGGGATTTCGGCGATGGCGGTACCAGCACACAACGCGATCCCTCGTATACGTATGTGATTCCCGGCACCTACACGGTTATCCTGACCGCGAAGTATCCGTATGGCAACAAACCGATCACAAAGACCTCCTACATCACCGTGACCGAAGGCTCGCATTCCCCCGGCTCCCCGCTCCCGCCCTTTATCCCCCTGGGTGCCATCGGGATTGCCGGCATTATCATCGTGGCAGGCAGGAAACCGCAATGAGGGGAACCGCCAGATCTTTTTATTTCCCCCGGCCCCTGCGGATTTTTTATTGGCACAATCGGAAAGTATTTGAAACAAAATGTAAAATATACTATACAAATACCCGTGTGTTGTGATGCGGGTATTTGCAGCACAGCCATACGAACACCTGTAACCAATGACCCAACAAGCACAACTTCCAAAAGAATCAGCACCTTTTACCCTCCAAAGCCAGGGACGGGGATTCTCCCCGTTTTTTTCAGTACCGATACAGGCACCAGAAGATCCATAACCCTGCTGGCGGAGGTGTTTTCATAATGTCAGATAACAACGGTCTCTGTAAAGGGCTGCCATGAAAAAAAATACATTCTATCTCCTGATCGGATGCATCTCCCTCATCCTTTTGGCCGTTTTCTGGTACTCCGTGGAGATCCATAATCCTTTCATCATCGAAGCTGCGTTTATCATAGCGGTTGCGCTCGCGTATCTGATCCGGAGAAGGGTCGTTGATATGAGCGAGGATGAACGCAGTGCAAAGATCACCGAACAGGCCGTGCTGCGGACGTTCCAGATCTTCTGGGTCGGGTTTTGTGCGATCTCGATCCTGGCGGTCATGGAGCTCCTGTATGTTCCGGAATTCTCAAAGGAACGTTTCATCGGGCGCTCGATGGGACTCTTCACCCCGAAGATGATCGGATATTTCCAGCTGGGGCTTCTCTGTCTGATGATCTTCCTCTATGTCGGGTTCCGGATGTACTATGCCCGGAAATACGGGGACTGGGAAACCGATGAAGAATAAGATCAAGGTTTTCCGGGCAATGCACGATCTCACCCAGGAAGACCTGGCACAGGCAACCGGTGTCACCCGGCAGACCATTCTTGCCATTGAAAACAGAAAGTACGTCCCCTCGCTCGACCTTGCGTTCAGGATCTCCCGGTATTTCAACGTGAATATCGAAGAAGTGTTCAGTTATGAGGAAGAGCCCGAAACGGCAGATATCGATTGAACTTTTGAATCCCCTACCCCCCCAGAGCAATTCTCCGACGTAAATTTGAAAAACGTTCATATCCGCGTTCTGCTGGCATTTCTCCCTTTGGATGGGATGATGCAGGTGACAAAAATGACGGCCATTGGAAGGCCGCTAAATTGCACGCTTGAATTCGCTAAATTACCATTATTTTTTAAAATGGGGCGAAAAATGGTTACTTTTCCCGTTTGGTTGGCATCATTTCCCATGGAAACCTGCAGAGGTGTCCGGGAAGGGTGAAACGGAGCTCGTTAAGGGCTCGGATTAGGGTGGGAGATGACACCCCGACCCGTGAATTCCCTTACTCCCGGTAGAACCCGAAAAAGTCGATCTTGAATACCCTCTCGATCACAAAGAGCACGGCAAAGAAGATCAGGGCGTAGGCAACGAAGTTCAGCACAATCCCGATCCCGCCGGTTATGTTCAGGGCGCCGACAATGAGTCCTGCAAGCCGGTCCGCGACCAGGATTGCAATGAGGATGCAAAGAAAGAAGATCGCCCATTTTTTTACAACTGCACTATCCATACCAGTACTTGGGCGCCTGACTATTAAATTTCAGAGGAATGATACATCAGATCAGCGGTTGGTTTTCCGGCCGGTCTTGACATCCTGAATCATGACCTGCCCGTGCTCCACCATCGATTCGATCTCGGGCAGCACGGAGAGGATCTTCTCGCTGGTATCGATGACATCGATAACTATCGGGAGATCGAGCGAGAGCTGGAGCACGTCCACGGTCCGAATCTTGTTCTCGTGGCCGAACCCGGCCATCCCCCGGAAGACCGTGCAGCCGGAAAATCCCTTCTCCCTGAAATAATCCAGCAGATATTTATACGCCGGTTTCTCTCCGATACGTGCAGATTCCGCAATGTAGATTCGCAACAGTTTGCCATCGGTCAGCATTTGTCTTTCACCCGAGCCACAAGATCAGAAGATATCCAGCGGCAACTCCCGCAAGGCTGCCGGCAACATTGATGAGTGTATTTGTGATCACTGCATGATAATCCTGGTCTTCGAGCATCCGGAATGTCTCGAACGAGAAGGTCGAGAACGTGGTGAAGCCGCCCAGGGCCCCGACTCCGATAAGCAGGTAGAGATCCTGTGAACGTGTGCCAAAGACCACAAGCGAGAATAAAAAACTGCCCAGGATATTCACAAGAGCCGTTCCTGCCGGAATTCCCCGGACCGGTTGCAGTTTTGCCAGTTCGTACCGGAAGATCGATCCGATCGCCCCGCCGAATCCCACGAGCATGAACGGTTCCATATCAGATTCCCCTCTGGTAGGTGATGATGTACCTGCCGACAAATATCCCGAAGAGCCCGAGTACGAGATTGGCTGCAATGTTCAGGACTGCAACTGCGGGTGATGAAGCAAAACTCTGCACTGCAAGGGCCGAGAATGTGGTAAAGGCGCCGATCAGGCCCACACCAAAAAAAATCCGGGTCTCGCGGCTGAATTTCCCGATATAGATCGATTCGTACATGAACATGCCCATGACAATACAGCCGAGGAAATTGACCACAAGTGTCCCGGGGAACGATGGGATCTGTTCATCGATGAGGAACCGCAGGACCGCCCCAAGGAATCCGCCCAGGGCAATCAGGGCGTATATGCGAAGATCGGTTCTCATCCCTGGCAGCTTCATGTGATCAATTCTCCGGGCCCGGCAATGGGGAATAGTATATGCCGGCCTGGACAGAAGAATTTTTTTTAAGGGCTTTTTCACCGTTAGCATCCTCTCTGCTGATAGGGAATTAATCCTTGATCAGCAGCCCCCGCACCTTGTTACTCCCTCTTTCCTATCGCGGATGTGCACCCGGATTTCTCCCATCATGGCCGGAATTTCCCTGCTGCAATAAATGTTAATGCCGCCTGCATCCAATGTGTGACCATGACCGGCGAGCACGGACCCGATCCGGAAGATGCGGACTATGCGTATGATCCAAACGATGCGGAGGATGATCCCGATACAGATAACCCGTGCCGGGAATCGCAGAAGCCGGGCCTCTATTTGTACATCGCCATCGCCCTTCTCGGGTGCGCAGTCCTGCTGGTTGTGATCCTGAATATCCCGGCAATCCAGGCTTCAGCCGGGACCACCCTGACAACAACCCCCTGGCAGCTTTCATCCCTTGCAAATCCGGGCGGGAACCTGTCACCCGCCGATCAGGTCATAATTGTACGGTTCGGCAGGGATGGCCGGCTTGGCGGCAATGCCGGCTGCAATGATTACAGCGCAACGTATACAACCCACAACTATGCCATCGATATCTCCCCGCCGGTCACGTCGCTGAAATACTGTCCGGCGCCGGGCGTGATGGACAATGAGAGCCTCTATCTCCGTGACCTTGCGATTGCAGCGGAGTTCCGGGTCAATGCCGGGCAGCTCAGATTGTACGACAGGAATGGGACACCGCTCCTTGCGTTTGTATCCGCCGGATCCTGATACTCTCCTTTCAAAAAACCGGGCCCGGGACTGCGGCAGGATGGAACTCCTCCTGTTCCGGTATCATGAACAATTTCCCTCTCAATGCTTTTTCCCTTTTCCTGATTCCCTCATTTACGTTCATCTCCCGAATTCCATTCAGGAATCCCGTACAATATACCGACAGGCGTACCCCAATGTTAAAAATCCGGGACACGTAATACTTCATCAGGAGACGTGCAACCATGGAAGCGAGGAGCGAGAGGAAAGAGGGAGTTTTGATCTTTTACGTGAGCGGTAGGCTCGATGCCTTCGGCGCCCAGCAACTGGATGCCTGGGCCCGGGAAGCATTGAGCGACGATGACCGGGAACTCGTCCTGGACATGACCGCCTCGCCGTACCTGAGCAGCGGCGGGATCCGGAGCTTCAACAGCTTAAAGCGCGAGATGAAACGGAGGAACGGCCGGCTCGCCCTGTCCGGTGTTGGAGAATATCCGAAAAAAGTTCTGGACATGGCCGGTTTCACCACGGTCTTTGACCTCTTTCCGACACCGGAAGATGCGGTTGCCGATATCGTTTCCAAGCGGAAAAACCCCTCGCTTTTCAACGAGCTCTTCTACAAGAAGATCGTTGGGGAAGGCGTGAACCTGACGATCGAACCCGGGTGGATGACTTCCCCCCCGGTACTCCGCGTGATGGGGGATCTAAAAAACGTCATGTTCTCCCGGTTTACCGAGAAGGATGTGAAGGAGAAGAAATTCTCGGAAGTCACGTACTCCCTGGGCCTTGGCGCTCTTGGCGCCGACAAGGCTGATGCCATGCAGCTCCTTGGCGAGATGATCACCCTCCACGGCTCCATGGTCTGGCTCCCGACCGATGGCAACAACACCCCTGATTTCTTAACGCCTCTTGACACTGCCGGCGGGGATGTGCCGGTCTATACCGGGTATAACATCACTCTCGACGGTCCCTTCAATGAGTATTACACGCTGGATGCAGCGGATCCGAAAGGGGTCTCCGTCTCGGACATCTACCGGATCATCTTCTCCTCCGCAAAGGGCCGGGTCCGGAGTTATCACGGGATCGTGGCCGTGACGTTCTGGGGGGTTCTTTCCGGTCTTGCCAGTTCCGGTCTCAAAAAATCTCCTGTTGCCAGTTCGGCCCCGAAGGACGGGCAGTCGATCATGGCCCCTTCCCATGTCCATGAATGGTTGGCTTCGGAGACCGCATCGCCCTACAAAGGGGACACGCTCGTTGGTTTCGGGATAGGACTCGACCTGGCAAGCGATCTCTCGTTCTTCAGGGAAGAAGATCTCGCATCCCTGTATTATGCAAATCCCCTGAACAAGGGCGCGGCAAAAGAGATGTACCTCCACAACCATGGCGTTGTCTTCCGGAACATCCCGTACAATGCCTCCCTCGATCTCAACACGCAGGTAAAAAAGATTGTAACCGACGGGGAATTCGTGGACATGCGCCACCTGCTCGATTCCACCCGGCTCCGGAAGGCAAAGATCGGGGTCTCCTATATCCAGGATATTGCGCGGGAGATATGAGTATTACGATTCCGCCGGTCTGCGCTTGACAAGAACAAGAATATTTTTATTTTTTTCATACCGGTACACGATCTCGTCCATCACCTGCCGGATTAAGAAGATCCCAAGACCCCCAATCTGCCGGTCGTCGATATCGCTCGTCAGGTCCGGCTCAGGCAGGGAGAGCGGATCGAAGGGTGGTGCCGTATCCTCGATCTGGATCTCCACGATTCCCTTTGTCGCTTGGCACCGGATAGCGATCTCTCCCTCTGTCCCTGTCTCGTGATACCCGTGCACGATCGCGTTGGTTATCGCCTCCTCCACGGCAAGCTGGGTATCAAGGATCTCCTCGTCCTTGAAGGAATGGTTCTTCATCACGTCCTCAAGAGCCGTTGAGATCACGGGGATCTCATTGAGATCCGGTTTGATCGTCAGGGTAAACGAATTGTTCATGGGGATCAGACTCCGGAAATCGCGATCAGCGTGCTATCGAATCTCACGACCCGCGTGATGGTATCTGGCAGGAAATGGGGCTGGATCCGGACCTTCAGGAACGAATGGGGATCCCGAATGTCATAAAAGGACTTTCTCCGCGCAGGTATGCAGGCGGCGAGAAACCTGACACCGATCAGCTGGAGGCGGATGAACCATGATGAAAGGATCTCGGATGCCATTGCTCTCTTCTCTATATCGCATTAAACATCCATTAATTTAATAGTCTCCCGTCTGCCTGTTTTCCGTGTGGGGTGTATGGATAGGATTATCTTTTTACAACGCCGACATTCACAGCAGATTATTATTAAACTTCAGTGGGATTCACATGGAGATTTCATCATCTACCCAGGAAAAAGGAACGATCCTCACCCTCACCGGAAGGATCGACACCGCAACAGCCCCGGCACTTGAACAGGCAATCAACAAGGAGATCGATCTCGGGCACCGCAGAATCCTCCTGAACTTTTCCGGTGTCAGCTATATCAGCAGCGGCGGGCTGCGGGTACTCCTGGCAGCAGCAAAGAAGCTCAAAGGGCCGGCGGACCGGTTCGGCCTTGCCAACCTGACTCCCGAAGTCCTCAAGATCCTCAAACTCGCCGGGTTCACATCGATATTCTCTATCTATTCTTCTGAGGGAGAGGCCCTTGCCGGCTGGTAACGGCCAGCTCGTCCCTTCCGAATGGCAACCGGTTGCAGGAGCTTCCGGGGCCGCAATTTTTCCGTTTATACGGAAGATCGATACCATCTCCTCCAATTCCTATATCATAACTACTCCTGAGGTGATCCTGCTCATTGATCCGGGCGGGCTTCCCGACCAGGCCGCACAGCTCCTGCGGATCATCGAGACATGCCGTTCTGAACACGACCGTCCCGTTTTTGTCTTCCTCACCCATGCCCACATCGATCATTTCATAGGCACCCGGGATCTCCCCGCGTTTGCATATGCTGAAAACATGGTATTCTCGGTGCAGGAATGCGGGGCCGAGGCCCTCAATTCCGGTGATGGAAAACTGACCCAGGGCGATCTTCTCGGGGTCTCTCTCTCCCCCATGAAGACCGGCTTTCCTCTCCTGACCCGGGAGAGGGGAGAGTTCCCCGGAGTTCCGGTCTGCATCTCCTACTCCAACGGGGCCGAAGTCACGGTTGTCCAGGATACGATTTGTGCGAAGACTGAAGGCGGTCTTGTCCGCGAGCGGATCTCGTTTGGTCCGGGACCCGAAATTGAAGTCTATCATACCCCAGGTCACAGCCCGGACAGCATCTGCATCCGGGTAGGCGGACTCCTCTTTATCGGCGATATCCTGTTTGCAGCAAATCCCGGGATTGCCGGGTTATGTGGATGGTCCCAGGAGGCACTCGTTCATTCCCTCTCGGTCATCACCGCCATCCTTTCTGAAGGCAGCGTCAGTACGGTATGTCCCGGGCACGGCCGGGTGCTCGCGGCTGCGGATGCCGTCCGGATACTCTCCAGTGTCAGGAGCGATGCGCTCGCCCTTGCAAACATCGCCGAGCTGAACAGCGAACGGGCAAAGGAGACTGCGGCATACGCCGAGGACTGCATGGACGAAGTGAACGAGATCTTCACGATAATCGCCGGGCGTCTCTATTACATCTCGTACGTGATGGAGGAACTGGGCGAGCCCGAGATCGCAGAAAGGCTCGCATCCCATTACGACAGCGATGCCATCGATGAACTCCTTGAAGCCTTCAAGGATTTTTCAGACGAGCATCACCGGGGTGAAAACGTCTCGATCTACCTGGCACTCAAAGCCGGCCAGGTCATCGCCAAGCTGGACCGGGGATTCAAAAAAGATGAACTGGCCCGGTTCATCGATCCCACGCTCGTCCAGAGGGCAAGCCGGCTCCTCTCCGATTACACAACCCTGCTGCGCGGCTTCTGCCCTCCAAGCGACCTTGCCGAATGCGAGATCTCGGAGCAGATCCGATCCCTGGTGACCGGCCTCTCGGTATCGGTCAACTCCGATGAGGATATGCTCGCTTCAGCCGATGACGATGCGGTCTTTGTGGAGATGCTCCTTGCCCGGGTCGGGGCCCGGCCGCTTCTTGAAGAAGTAGATCTCACCCTCGATACCGGCAACCGGCCGATCCTTGCGATTGCTGATCGCGAGCATTTTTCGGATCTCCTGATGTACATTCTCGAAGAACTGGTAGGTACCGGCTCGCGCCGGATTGTGATTCATGCAAAAGAGAAGGGAAGTGAAGCCGTTGTCACCATTGCCGGCGAAACCCCCGGCACCTCCGTGCCAGAGAAGAAGAAGACCTGGCATTTCCTGGAACGGCTCTGCTATCAGGCGGGAGGCAGTCTTGCAACATCCAATAGTGAAGGAATGTGCAGGTTTGAGGTGACCCTGGGTCTTTCCCCGGCATCTCTTCCTGTCTGATACGGAAACGCGGTCAATAAAAAATTTACATTCCGGTGTTTTCCCATGACCGGCCCGGGCAACTCGCCAATGCAAGAGCGGAATCATCCGCAGGGATTCTGACAATGACACACAAACCTGATGGAAAAGAAGATCCCCTGATAGAATTTGAGAATGTCACGGTATTCCGGGACAATACCCGGGCCCTTGACCGGATCTCTCTTGTCGTCCGTGAGGGCGAGAACATTGCCATCCTCGGGCCCAACGGGGCAGGAAAGTCAACGCTGGTCAGGACCATCACCCGGGAGCTCTACCCGGTGGTTTCCGATGAGCCGGTGATCTTTCGGATCCGGGGATCTGATGTCTGGGATGTCTTTGACCTGCGGTCCACCATCGGGATCGTCTCAAACGAGCTGCAGTACACCTTCACCCGGGAGATGAGCGGCAGGGAAGTGATCCTGTCAGGGTTCTTCTCCAGCATCGGGCTCTTCAACCAGGAGATTACGCCGGCAATGGAGGAGAAGGCAGATGAGATCTGTGCGTTTCTTGAGATCGATCATCTCCCGTTGCGGAAAATGACCGAGATGTCCTCGGGAGAAGCCCGGCGCTTTCTCATCGGCCGGGCGCTGGTCCACAACCCCCGGACACTCATCCTTGACGAACCAACGAACAGCCTCGATCTCCATACCCTGCACACGTTCCGCCAGACTATCCGGAAGATCGCCCGGTCGGGAACCGGTATCATCCTGGTCACGCACAATCTCCACGACATCATCCCGGAGATCTCCCGGGTCGTTCTCATGAAAGACGGCAAAATCGAGAAGGATGGAGCGAAGAGTGATCTCCTGACGGGAAAAATGATCGGGAATCTCTTCGATGTACCGCTGGAGATAACAGAATCCGGCGGGTACTATTACGCTGCCGGGTACTGACGGGGAACCATGCCCGGGTAATCCCCGGTCATTTCCGTGAGCCGGTCTCATCCCTAAATCCGCCTTTTGGCACCGTGATCTCGAACCGGGCCCCGGTCCCGTGCCTGCCGGTCTCATGGATGGAGATGCCGGTAATCGCGAGGATCTCGCGGACCAAGAAGAGCCCGAAGCCGGTGTGCTTCCCAAAACCTTTCAAGAAGATCTTCGGCTTGATGTCCAGCGGAATTCCTATCCCGTTGTCTTCTACGAAGATGACGAGTTCCTCTCCTGCCCTTTCGCAATGAATGGTGATCTGCGAAACATGCTCCCCATGCCTCCTGGCATTGTCAAAGAGGTTGGCAAAGACTTTTTCGAGCATGGGATCGGCATAGATTGCTATGTTGCTGCAGGAGCACGAAAAGAGTATATCCTTTGGCCTGACCCGCAGGAGAACTTCGTGCAGGTTATGCCAACCGGGAGCCTGCACCCCGAGCTCCTGGTACATGCCGGTGAAGGTGATCTGCCTCTCTATCGTCTCACTTACCGATTCGATCTTTGCAAGAAAATCGGCTATCACCGGATCGGGTTCATTCAGGAGTGCAAGCTGGGAATATCCCTGCAGGACCGTGAGCTGGTTTGCGACATCGTGCCGGGTGATACTGTTGAGGAGATTCAGTTTTCTGTTGGCCCGGCAGAGCGCCTCCTCCCCCTGCCTGCGGGACGTGATGTCATGGATCGCAGCCACATGGACCTGCTTTCCTGCCCAGACAAAGAACCGCCCGTTTATCTCGACCGGGAAGACTGTGCCATCCTTCTTTTTATGATAGCGCAGGGAAATGGCAATGCTGCCAAATCCCGACTGTCTGGTAACTGCCTGAGCCATCTCCGGATCTGCCGAGAGATCCCCGATCTTCATCTGGAGCAGTTCCTCGTGGCTGAACCCGTACATCTCGGTTGCAGCTTCGTTTGCCTCAAGCAGCCTGCCTGTCTCATTGTCGATGAGAAAGATAGCTTCGCTTCCCAGCTCGAAAAGCCCCCGGTACTTCTCCATGCTGTCCGAGAGAGATTCATGAGTCAGCCACCGCTCGTCTTCGATGGCTGCGGCGTTTGCAAGGATGGCGAGATATTCGAGGTCCGGCTCTTTCAGGACAACAGCATCCCGGAAGAGCACCGAGAGCACCCCGCAATAATCCTCCCCGATCCTGACGGCTTTGGCCACGCAGGTAGCAAAGGCAGAGTTCCCGGATCCAGATTCCTCTGCTGTGCTGTCCGGACGGGAGGGATCGGTTATTATGACCGGCGCATCCTCCCCACAAACGGAAATTTCTGCACATACCCGGTTGATGAGGCGTTCCTTCTCATCCCTGTCGCCCGGGAAGTTCCATTGCCCGACACACCTGGGGCTGTTCTTCTCAAGCCGGCAATAGAATGCAGCTGCCCCTTGCAGTTTCTCTCCGGCAAGAGCGGTGATTATACCGATATTTTTCCGGGGATCGGATCCAAATTGGTGGAATGCCTGGTACATGCAGAAGAGCCGGTCCATGACCTGCTTTTCTTCGGTCATGTCCACGTGAATACTGATAACTGCCGGGATGCCATCGTAGAGTATCTGTGTTGTCGAGGCATCCACCCAGCGCTCTTCCCCGTTCTTCCGGATGATCTTGAATGTGTGGTGTGACGGGTTTTTTGCGCTGTCCGGCATCAGGATACCCTTGTTTTTTACTTTGTTCCGGAAATCGGGATGAACGAATTCCCAGAAGTCCATGGACAGAAGTTCATCCCGGGAAAATCCCGTCAGGACTTCGGCTGCAGGGTTTGCGTACAGGAGCTTTTTCCGGAAGACAAATATGCTCGCGGTCATGGTCTCCGAGAGCTGGCGGAACCGGGCTTCGCTCTCCCGGAGACTCCTCTCGTTCTGTGCAAGGGCATCGAACTGCCCCCTGAGCTCTTCTTCCGCTGCAGCGATCTCCTCATAGGCAGAGCGCAACTCGCGCTCGGCTTTTTTTATGGACGTTATGTCCCGGATCGATTCGATGGAACCGATGATCTCTCCATCGGGACTGTAGAGCGGGCTTGCCTTGCCCATAAGAATACGCGGCGATCCTTTGAGATCGGGAAGATCTGTTTCGGCGATAAGAACATCGTTTTCCCGGATAATCCCATAGTACTGTTGTGCAATCCGGTCCTCCGGTTCGAAGATGAGATCGATGAGAAGCGGCCGGCAGTGGCCATAGAGCGGGATGGAGTATTCCTGTTTTCCTTTCCCGATCATCTCTGCGGCTCCTGCGCCGGTTAAGTCTTCCATGGCCCGGTTCCAGGCGATTACTTTCCTGTCGCGATCGATGGCAAACGTTGGATCGGGAAGGAAGTTGATGATATCCGCCAACCGCTTCTCCGACGCCCGCAGGTCCTCTTCTGTTTTTTGCTTTCCCACAGCCTGGCGCACTTTGTGGGCAAGCTCTGCGAACTGGGCTTTCGGGGCACCTCCTTTCTGGAGATAAAAATCCGCCCCGTTGTTGAGGGCTTCGATCACAACCTCTTCCCGGCCCCTGCCGGTAAAGAGGACAAACGGGATTCCGCTGCCCTCTGCACGGAGGGTCTTGAGGAGCGTGATCCCGTCCATCTCCGGCATCTGGTAATCGGAGATGATGGCATCGTACTGTTTTTCTTTTATTATGCGGGGAATTTCAACCGCTGAATCGAGAGTATCTACCCTGAAATCCCCGGCCCGCTCCAGAAAAATTTGGCAGAGACTGAGCAGTGCAGGGTCATCATCCACATACAGGATGGAGATCATTCAAGAAGGCTGGCATCCAAAAAGGGATAACCATTGTGCTTTTACGTCGCAAAACAGCAGTTGTTTTATCCCGGATCCAGAATGGCACGTATTTTGCGCATACCTGAAAACAGCTGTATGTCCTTCGGGAATGAGCCCTTTCAGTCTGGGCAGGCAGAAGTCATCTGCAGGTGCAGGAGAACGGGAATTATTCTTTCAATCCCACAAGGGACCGGATCAGGCTCTGCGTCTCCTTCGGGCTTTTCGTGGTATTGACCTGGTATGCGGTTGTCCGCTGGAGCAGGTCCTGGATCGATCTTTTGCGAAGATTTTCCTTTCGTGGGTTGTTGACAAGGAGGTGCGGATTGAAATACCTGTTCTCGGTAAAAATGTCGCAGGCTTCCGTGGAATCAAGTTTCCGGCTGATCTGCTGATCGGCGGGATCGCGTTTGAGAATGATGAGTGTTGTCAGTGTCGTGAAGGGGAGCTGGCGCCCTTTCCCGACAACCCAGCGGAGATCTGCCACGGCCCTTCCGTCGGCATCGTACTCGTCTTTCCCGACAAGGCCCCCAAACTCCCGCCAGATGCCGGCCAGGTCTTCCCGGATGTAAAAATTCTTCTCGGAGCCGTAGGCAAGGATATCCGGGCCAAATACCCGGAAGAAGAACCAGTCGTCTGAAATAACCCTGCTCCGGGAGACATTAAGGAGCCCGTAGGTCTGGGTGGTCTTTCCCGCCCCGGAGGTTCCAATGAGACAGAGACCCTGTCCCCCGATGTCCACGCAGGCCCCGTGGATGGATGAGATCCCGTGCTCGTCTTCGAGAATATCGCCGGTGAGTCCGAGTGCAATGGATTTTATCCAGCCGTAATAGCTGAAGTTGAAAAGGAACGCGGTCTTCGAACAGGGATCGAAAAGAAGGGTATTATCCGGGTAATCCGAATTGGAAAAGACGAACATGCGCCCGTGGGAGCGGATACTTTCCGACATGGAATAGAAATTTTCCTGCCAGGTCTCCTTGAGGGCGTGATTGTCCGAGAGCAGCTTGATGCAGCACCCGTATATCTGGGACTTGATCTCGTACCGGACCCGGGGCAGGTACTCCCGGGTGAGCCGCTCGTTCTCCTCCTGGGTGATCAGGGATATGGTATAACTCATAACACGCCCACTGTTCCGGGAGCTGCCCCGGGGCCGGGCAGACCAGGATAGATTATCCCAGAACGTACCATGCCAGCTCTGCTATACAGGCAATTGAACATATCGCAACAAGAGCGCAGTTGAGCAGTTTCTGCCGGGAGGTCATCTGGTGCCATTCCGGTTTCTGCAGCCCGGCAAAGTACCCGATGAGGAGGCCAAAACAGGCCCCTCCAAGAAGACCGAGCGTCAGTACCATCAGGATTTCAAAGAGTGTGCCACTCATCTGGATCGTATAATTCCATTACCTGTTTTTCATTATAAAACAGGGGGATGGGGTGGATTCCGGGCCATTTTTATAGATTACCTGCGCCGCAGTCCTGCGAAGGCCGCGAGGGCAAGGGCAGAGAGCGGTACCGCAATGAGCCCTGCGGCACGCTGCGGAGTTGTGGCTGATGGTGAGACAACGGTTGCAGCCATTCCCTGATCCGGGGTGATCGTTACCGGTGACTGGGCGTTCGCAATGGTTGTCGTGGGGAGGGGGATAGCGGCCTCGGGAGCGAGGGGTGCCTGCACTTCGGTGACCTTCCCGGCATCCAGCCTTACCGGAGTAGTGATATTCTGGTATCCGGTTTTTACCAGTGAGAGGGTATAGGTTCCCGGGTCAAGATTGCCCACGTTCAGGGGTGTTCTGCCAAGGTATTTTTCATTGAGCCTGACCGTAGCGCCGGAAGGCTCTGTTGTGACATCAAGGGTTGCAGGAACCGAGGGCGTGTCTACGGAAATAGACGGGACCCCGAGATTTACCTGGATTGTGTTGTAATCCGCTTCATTGAGGCGGGAGCGGTCGTTTGGCCCGTTAACTACCCAGATAGTATACGCGCCGGCATCCAGCCGGCCGCCGATATTTGCGGTATTCCATTTGTAGGTCCAGTGATTGTTCCCGTCAATGCTCACGACCGTGAATCCCCCCTGGTCAGCCCGACGGTTGATATTGTCCAGAGCAACCCCGTTTGCCGGAAGGTTTGGGCCGGTCAGGAAAAGATAGGCGTTCGGGCCGCCATACGAGTAGCCGGAAAGAGTGACGGAATCCCCCATCGCGGTCTGGATGCCGCCTTCAGCAGATGCGCCGGTTATGAACCCGGCGCAGCATAGCAAGCTGAGGATAAGAATTCCTGCAATCCCTGAGATCCCTTTGCCATTTGTCTGCATCATGGTAACCCGGTTGTAGTTTTTATTGCATACGATACTAACTCATCGGTTTTCAGTTTCGGGAACAACAATAGTATGGGGCCCTTCCTCATCGGTGAGATCCTGTCCGCCACGCATATCGCTATTCAAAAGACCGGTGTGCCGGCAAGAGTGCACGGTCTGGACCTGATCACGGAAGATGCTTCAGGACCCGTAATGCCTGGCAGTAAAAGATCTCGTTCTCCAACGATTGAAATCACACTTAAAACAGGATCGTTTCTCCGGAGGACCGGAGATGAATCAGTGAGTTTTCTCCGTTCCCGATGGACCGGCTGCCTTTGAGATGAGCTGCCGCAACTGAGCAAATTCCGTGTCCGGATCCCCGCCGCGGTGAACATAATAATCTGCCCCGCTCTCGATCGCGGTCCGTATATCGGAACTGACATTGTGTCCGGAGTACAGGATGACATGGGCTTTGCACCCGCTGCTGCGCAACTGCCGGATGAGTTCAGTCCCGTTCATCACCGGCATGCGCCAGTCGGCAATTATCACCTGGTAATTGCATTTTTTTGTCCGCTCGACTGCCTCGGTCGATGCACTGCAGGTATCCACGGAAAATGCCGGTTCATCCTCGAGATCAAGGCGCATGATATCGAGTATGTCTTTATCATCGTCGACTAGGAGTATATGGATCATGTTCTCTCGGGATACCTTTCCCGTATGTGTGTTAAAAATGAGAGATATTTATGCATTGTTGTTTATGAATGAAAACTACTGAACAGGTGACTTAACCTGTCTTGTGGGAATCGCGGTTGCTTTGCGTCAATTAATGAGAGTACCTGAAATAGGTGTCCGGAATTTCTATCTCAAACCGGGTATTCCTTCCCACGATCCCGGTCTCCTTTAATGATATGCCTGTCAAGGAGAGGATCTCGCGGGCAATGAACAGGCCCCGGTTATTCGATGCCTGCACTTCAAAGATCCCTTCCTTGTCCTCGGGTTTGATACCCCCGCTTTCGTACTCTAGCGCAATGACCAGATCGCGGTCTTTCTGGAGCGAGGATATGCAGAGCTCCCGGTGATTTTTCTCGGAGGGTTTAGCTGTTTCGAACAGACGTTCGAACACGCGATCGAGCTGACTGTCGGTATAAATCTCAAGATCAGGGAGATCGATCGAGAAGGATATCCCATCCGTGTCCTGCTGCTGGATGACTCCGTCCAGCACGGTCCTGATGTTCTGCCACTCGGGTGGGCTTGCCCCCAGATCCTTGAATTCCCGGGTCAGATTGATCTCGTTCCGTATGGCTTTTGCCGCGGTCTCCTGTTTTTCAAGGTATTCGAGAACAACGGGATCTTTTACTGCCTTCTTTGTCCGTCCGAGATATCCTAAAAGAACGGTTATCTTGTTCTGGATGTCGTGGCGCGCGATACTGGTAAAGATGTTGAGTTTCTTGTTGGCTTCCTGCAGCGCCCGCTCCATCCGGGTGCGTTCCGAGATGTCCCGGGAGAAGCAGTAGGCGAATTCCTTTCCGCGGTATTCAAGGTAGGTTAGCGTGACTTCAGCAGGAACACGGCTGTTGTCGTTCTTTACAAGAAGCGTCTCTTCCGAGATGGTTCCAGTTTTTTTCAGCGTATCCCAGATCCCGTCCCATGAGGAGAGTGAGTATAGGGGGATTATCTCTTCAAAGGGAAGTCCGAGAATATCCGGCCCGGCGTACCCGAGTGTTTGCACTGCCATGCTGTTGGCATATTGAATCCGGGCATTCCGGTTTACCCAGAAGATCATATCTGCGGCATGGTCCATGGCAAACTGCGTGCGGCGCAGTTCCTCCTCCATCTTCTCCCGCTGGGCGATCTCCTCGTACAGCTGCCGGTTGACCGCCCGTAAGTCTTCGGTACGGCTGACAATGGTCTCCTCCAGCGTCTCCTGGGTTTTTTTGAGTTTCTGGCCAACCGTAACGAGATCCGTGATGTCAAGGCCGCACGACGAATACGTGATGACTTCTCCCCGGGAGTTGAAATGGGCCCGGTCATGCCACCGGAGGTAGCGCATATCGCCGCTTGCCATGATCGCCCGGTATTCGATGACCCCTACCGGGTACTGGACGCTCAGGCGATCGAGATGTGCCCGGATCTTCTGGGAGTCTTCCGGGGATACCAGGGGTTTGAACTGCCTGCCAACCAGTTCTTCCTTGGTCTTGCCAACGGCCCGGCAGTAGGGTTCGTTTGCATAGCGGATGATGCCTTCAGGAGTGTATCTCACAATATATTCTATCTCATCGTCCAGGATCTCCAGGAGATCTGTTGAAGGGGATTCTGCCGGCAAAACCCCCGATGGAGGTGCCGCATCGTCAATGATCAAGGAAATGCCGGGCTTCCCGTTCTCAAAAACAACGGGAACGAGCAGGATATTACAGGGATTGATTTTTGCCCCGGCCTGAACCTGTGCACGAATCCGTTGCTCCATGCCCCGGAGGGTTTTTTTCAGAACCTGCTGGGCCGTGCCCCCTTCAAGAAACCGGACCGGGAGGGATTCGAGATTTTTCTTGATCACCTGATCTGAATGCATGCCCAGGATGGATAAAAATCCCTGGTTTGCGTCCGTTATAATTAAGTCCTGGTTGCAGATGAGCAGGGGGCGAAAGCAGACTTTTCTTAAAGAAAAAGCTGGGATCCTCTGGGAGAGATAATAGATCTTTGATGTACCCATCTTCCGTCCATCGGCAGCACCCTGGATCTGGAGTATATCCATATATTTGGCAACGGAATTCCGGTTCATCTGCAGTTGCCCTGCAATATCGGTGATGCTCATCCCTTCCGGATGGGAGAATAACAGATCCTTGATTCGTTCGATCTCGCTCTGGTACTCTTCCATGGGTATTACCGGATCAACCTTGGACGAGAGATCATATAAAATTTCCTTATTTGCCTTGCAAATGAGCCACGCATAAGCACACGTTTATTAATGGTTTCTTTCCACATGATTGATTGTCGGCCGAAAGGGCATGGCAAATCTGATGCATGATTAATAATTCAGGTGAGTGAGATGCAAGCAGACATGACAAATACATTCTTCACAGGAAAGACCTCTATCGGGACGGGGGCAGAACGGGACGGGATTTCTGAACAGGTGATCCTGTTGAAAGAGCTGTCTGAAAAACTTGACGAATACTTTGCTCTTCGCACCTTCGGGCCTGAAGACGACACCCGAGGAGGGTAGCAGGATGTTACCACAGGATGTGAAACTCTCCGGTAATGCAGGTCTCTGGAAAGAGATGCCCATCCATGTACGGGGTACTTCTTCCGATGCCGGCAGGGCACAGCTGCTCTATGGCTGGTTACATATAACCGGCATGGATGAGATGAATGAATGTAAGGGATGTTGGTGATTACAATGCAGACAACTGTTGATCCGGTATTTAAAAACGAGATGAGAATTTCAGACACGACCGCAAACCCCGGTGCGCTGGGACTCCTGGCGTTCGGGCTTACTACGATTATCCTGAACCTGCACAATGCAGGACTCTTCGGGATGGGTTCCGTAGTCTTTGCCATGGGCATCTTCTATGGGGGAATAGCCCAGATTATTGCAGGAATCATGGAATGGAAGAAGAACAACACGTTTGGCATGGTTGCCTTCATCTCTTACGGATCCTTCTGGATTGCTCTGGTCTTCATCATCCTGATGCCAACCCTCGGGTGGAGTCCTGCTGTTCCGAAGATGGGACTTGTAGCATTCCTTGCAATCTGGGGACTCTTCTCGCTCGTGATGTTTGTCATCACCCTGCGCCTCTCCAAAGCACTCCAGATTGTGTTTGCACTGCTTACCATCCTGTTCTTCCTGCTCGTTGTGGGGAATTTCCTCGGGAGTGAACTGATCATTCAGATAGCGGGTATTGAAGGTGTTATCTGTGGATTGTCCGCTATGTATACCGGTCTTGGGGAAGTCATGAATGAAGTGTACAAAGAGAAAATCGTCAAACTCGGGTGAAAAAGATGATTGAATTAAAAGAAATGATGGAAATGTTCGAGAAGAATCCGCTGGCACATGCGGTCGTGGATGCCGATCTTAACATCGTCATCACGAATGATGCGTTCACCAAACTGGTCGGCTTCAGCAAGGACCGGCTTACCGGTATGCCGTTCACGGATTTCAAGAATAAAAACATGATCAAATATCTCGAGAACTCCGGAGAGGCCGTTGGAGACGCTGTTGCCATGCGGAGAATTACCGTGGGTCAGAGCACCTTCGAGACACCAACCGGCGTTCACATTGTAGTCCGGACAAACATCCCAATCTTTGGTGACAAAAATGATGTCAGGTACGTCTATGTTACGTACAACGAGATCACGAGGATGGTCAAGAGCGAGAACTTCATGTCAAAAGAGGTGGACGAACTCAGTAAAGTCTACGCGAAGATGGCTGAAGGAGATCTTACTGTCCGGTACGAGATCACCAAACCCGACCAGGACACGAAATCTGTCTACGACATTATCATCAAGCTCCGGGACTCGGTACGCGGGATTGTAGTCAACCTCGAAAAGAACATCGGCGATGTCAACAAGCAGATGCTGAACCTGACCTCGACGGCTGACAATGCCACCAAGAGCGTTGAGGATGCCTCCAAGAGCGTCAACCAGATCGCAAAGAATGCCGGTATTGTCTCCGAGAATGCCCAGAAGGCATCCGAGGGTGTCGAGCAGATGAGCAAGGCCATGCAGGACATGAGCGCTGCTGTTGAGGAAATCACCTCAAGCATGGAGAGCGTTTCATCGCAGGCCAACAATGCGAACTCTTCGGCCAAGAGCGGAGCAATCCTTGCCGAGAATGTCAACAAGGACATGACCGAGATAACGCACTCCACGAACAATGTGTATGACATTGTCCGGGATATCGGTAAACAGATGAACGACATCGGCAAGATCATCGTCCTGATCCGCGACCTCGCCAGCCAGACCAACCTGCTCGCACTCAACGCAGCAATCGAAGCAGCCCGCGCCGGCGAGCATGGAAGGGGCTTTGCCGTTGTTGCATCCGAAGTCAAATCGCTGGCACAGGAATCCCGGTCGAGTGCTGAGAAGATCGAGGAGATGATCACGCAGCTCAACCTTGCCACCAAGAAGGCAACGGACGCTATGGAAGCCTCCAAGGTCCTGGTCAACAAAGGTTTCCAGGAGTCGCAGCAGGCACTTGAAGCATTCAAGACCATCCAGAAAGCAGCTGAGACCGTTGCAAACAGCGCATCGGAAGTTGCTGCAGCAACCGAGGAACAGGCAGCAACCACCGAGGAGATCACAGCAAGTGTCCACGAAGTGGGCAACCTGATTGAACGCACTGCAAAAGAAGCCGGCGATGCGGCAGCGGCAACAGAAGAGTCTGCCGCAGCCATTGACGAGATCACACGGATGATCCAGACCGTCAATGATGTTGCGGTCCAGGCCATGGAAGCCAACAAGCGGTTCAAGGTGGATTGAGCGGGGGGATTGCCCATGTCAGCAAAGGCAAGCGAACCCATTGCAACGGCAAAAAATTCCGCCACAACAGAAAAAGGTCTGGGAACGATCCAGGTTGTTGAATTCGTGCTCGGCAGCGAGCACTTTGCAATCGACCTGTTCGACGTGAAGGAAGTTGTGGAATACACCACCATCACCAAACTTCCCAATGTGCCGTCCTATGTCCGCGGGATTATTGATCTTCGTGGCGAGATTACGATGATCATCGATCTCAAGCACCGGCTGAATATCACCGAGGAGAGCATCAACTCCCTGGAAGCCTCAAGGATTATTGTCCTTGACGATAAGATTGCCAAATCAAAGATCGGCATCCTTGTTGACGATGTTACCTCCGTATCCACGTTCGAGGGAAACCAGGTAGATTATACCTCGGCCTCGGTCAGCAAGGAGGAGACATCCATTATCGGGATCATCAAGCGGAAGATCAAGGTCAAGGACAAGGAGATCAACGAACTGATCATCTGGATCGATATCAAGCAGCTGCTCGGCGATATCGATTCAACCCTTTAATCAAGACCGATGTATGACTCGTGTGCTGTCTGCCGAAGATCCCGGCCTCCCCATTTTCTTTTTTTCAGACAAAAAACCCGTGGATCCCCGGAACCGTGTCCTCCTGCCGGAGCATGAGCCCGCACCGGAAATGGAAATACACCGCACGTCCCCGGTGGATATTCCTGGACCGGCCCTGCTGGAGACGGTCAGGTACCGAAATGAGAATGAGCATTACCGACGGATCATTGAGAATTCCCGCGAAGGGGTTCTTGTGGTGAAGGTGGGCATTATTGTCTTTTCTAATCCTTCTGTCAGGATCATGTTTGGGGGATACGCGCTTAAAGAGGTTCAAGGACGCCGGCTGACTGACTTTGTCCATACCCTGGATCTCGGGATCGTATCCGGTTTTTTGCAGGAGCAGGCCTGCATTGAAAAACCGGACCGGGTGTTCAGCTTCAGGATCCTTACACCGAAGGGAACGGTACGGTATCTTGAGGGCCGGGCAACTGCAATTGAATGGAACCGGCAGCCGGCGATTCTGGGTTTTATTTCCGATGTGACTGACCGGAGACATGCCGAGGCCGCCCTGGATCTCGCAAACCGGAAGATCGGCCTTCTGAATGACCTTACCCGGCACGACATCGCCAACCGGCTGACTGTCCTTCGGGGAAGGGTGAAACGGGCCCGGATGGCATCAGAAGATCCGCGGGTCATCCGCGAGCTCGAGGAAGTGGAGATCGCCGGCAGGGACATCTTCAATTATCTTGAGATGGCCCGGATGTACCAGGATATGGGACTGGCATTCCCGCAATGGCAAAGTCTCCATTCCCTTCTCGATTACGGGAGAATTTCACGGGAAACGCGGGACCTGAAGATCTCGGTAGACTCCCCGCACCTTGAGATCTTTGCAGATCCCCTGTGTCCCCGGGTTTTTGAGAACCTGATCGACAACTCTCTTCGCCATGGGAACACGGTCTCGGAGATCCGGATTACAACAAAAGAGACTGACGCCGGGCTTATAATACTCCTGGAAGATAACGGCCGCGGAGTTCCCGGTCATGAGAAGGAGAGCATCTTTGAGCAGGGTGTGGGGAAACACACCGGTCTCGGTCTCTTTCTCAGCCGCGAGATCTTATCCATCACCGGAATCTCTATCCGGGAAACGGGGATTTACGGGTCCGGCGCGTGTTTCGAGATGAGCGTTCCCCGGGGAGCCTACCGACCTGATAGATCGTACCAGGGAATCGTGCAGCCCTGTACCTGAACCCGGGTACATTTGCATTCCGGTTATGACGTGAAACGGTACCCGAGTGCCTGGGCAAGGGTGATCATTTCCACAACCTGTTCTTCCTGCCGGGCAGTGAGTCTTCTTCCCCGCTGGATAAGCCGGCCCATCCGTACGATCTGCATCCGCTGCTCCTGGGTGAGTGCGCCGGAATGATGTGACCACCGGAGGAGATCGAACCATTGCGCCCGGTTGAATGACACGCCCGGGTTTATTCCGGAATCCCGTGCCCTTGCGGGAAGGTCATCCGGCTCCTCAGGTTCTTCATCTGACTCGTCCTCTTCATTATCCTGATCGTAACCGGCACCTTCATCCTCCCCCGGATCTGGTGCGGAGATATCGGTTTCCATCACGGGTTCTTCAATATCCGGTTCAACCGGCCCGGCCATGATGGGAGTTTTCGATGCAGGTTCGTCACTCTTCTTTTCCGGTTCAGGATCTTCGAAAAGGTCTTCGACCCCGGTGATCACCGGATGATCAGGTTCGTGTGCCTGGTGGAGAACCATAGGGGGATGCACGGGCCTCGTGACCATGGGAAGATCGGGGCCTTTCACAATAATTGCCCGCTTTTTTTGCTGCTCCTTTTGTTCAGCTGCCACATCCAGCCGCTCATGATCCGTCATGTGGTCTTCCCATTCGTCTGCAAGAGCTGTCCTTGCCAGTTCTATTTCCGTTGTAAGGGTGCTGGCAGTCTTCTCCGCAGACTCTTTCTCATTCATGTGGTCTACCCATTCATCTGCAAGAGCGGATCGTGCCTGCTCGATCTCATCCGAGAGTGAACCAGCAGTCTTCTCGGCTTCTTCTTTCTCCCTGCGGAGTGTTACAACAAGTTCCTCCAGGGATTTCTGCTCTGCCTTCGCTGACTCAAGGTCCCCGGACAGGGTACGGATTTGCAGATCCTGCTGTTCGGCCCGGCCTGCCTGCGCTTTCCTTGTCTCTTCGAGTTGTTCGCGGGCTGATGCAAGTTCTTTTTGGGCTGATTCCCTTGCATGTTCAGCTTCAACGCGGGATTTACGTTCGGCGTCGATTGCTGCATTCAGGGAACCCCGCTCGCTCATAAGACGGCCGATATCCTGACCGGAGCGTTCGTGGGCTGCAACGGCAGAGTGCAGGCTCTCTTCGGCAACATGGCGCAGCCGCTGTTCTGTTTCCAGTGCAGCCCGGGCCTGTTCGAGTTCATCGCCAAGTGAGCGGACCTGCTGTCCCGCCAATGTCTGGCCGGAGGAAACTGACTGGAGTTCCTTTTCAAGCAACTGGATCTTGTCCCGGGCTGCTGATAAGGCCTCCTCGAGATCGGCTCTTGTCTTGAGTGCCAGGTCGAGATCGCGCCGGGTCTGGACCAGGTCATTCCGGTGGAGATCCAGATCGCTTTTCACATCATCGTGTGCCCCGCGAAGAGACTCAAGCATTGTTGCCTGCTCTTGGATCACTATGCCCAGTTTCTCTTCGGATATCCTGCGTTCTTCCCTGTCAGCTGCAAGGGACAGCCGGGCTTCCTCGAGGCTCTGGGAAAGGGAACGAACCTGTTCGGAAATCCGCTCCTTTTCCAAAGAGATCTCGGCAATCTCATCTTCGCGGGCCTCCCGGCTCAGTTTCTCCTCCGTCAGTTCAGCCCGGGTCTCTTCCTTCTCGGCGATCAGGAGCCGGACTCTTTCTCTTTCCCTGTCCATCTCGAGGTTTGCTGCTGCACAATCGGCATCGCGTGTCTTGAGGGCTGCATCCTTCTCTTCGATCTTTACCGTTGCCGCACTGTACTGTATCTCGATATTGGCGAGCTGTTCCTGCAGTTCATCGATTCGTTTTCCCGATTCGGCTTTTGCATGTCTGTTCTCGTTTTCGAGGCTGGCAATCCGGACTTCGAGATTGGCATTATGTGCCTCTGCCTCTGAGATCAGTTCGGCGTTTTTCGCGATATCGGTCTCCCGCACGGCAAGAGCTTCTTTCAGGTCTTTGATTGTCCGGGTTAATTCCGCTTCCCGCTCCTCTTTTGATGCGAGGAGAGTTTTTGTTTCAGTCTCTGCTGCAAGAGCCTGTGCTTTCTCATCATTGAGGTGGACAATCTGCTCTTCAAGGCCTGAACAACGGGCATCTGCATCTGCAAGCATCCCGGCTTTTTTTGCTATTTCGGACTCCTGTTCTTTTACTGCAGCTTCAAGATCCTCTATAGCCCGGCTTAACGTTGTTTCCTGCTCTGTCTTTGAAGCAAGGAGGGTTTTTATTTCAGTCTCCGCTGCAAGAGCCCGCTCTCTCTCCCTCTCGCAGGCTGCGTTTGCCTCGCCGCATTCGCACGTGCGTGCCGCAAGATCTTTTTCCAGCTGGTCTTTTCGCTCCCTGGTGTCAGCGAGGTTCTTTTCTGCTTCGGCGTACTGTCCGGAAACCTGCCGGAGCGAATTTTTGGTCTCCCCGATCTCCTGTTCGAGCCTGCCAGCCATCTCTTTCAGGACAGTTATCTGCTCGTTCAGGGTGCTGATCTCAGCCTGGTATGAAACGGCAGCTGCAGAGGCTTCCTGAGTCAGTGTGCTCAGGTTCTCCTTAGTGCCGGATAGGAGCGATGAGAGGGTCTCAAGTTCCTTTTTTTGTGTCTCATTCTCCCTTGTCTTTCCTCCAATGAGATGATCTTTCTCCCGGATCTCTCCCCGTAATGCGCCGAGGTCCTGCTCTTTTTGCTCCAGTTTCTCATTGAGGGCAAAAAGGATCCGCTTGTTCTCTGCTGCATCCGATCCGAGTTTATCCACAGCCTCCTCAAGTATCCGGATCTGGTCTTTTGCCCGGTTAAGATCTTCATGGTTGGTTATGGCAATCTCAAAGGATGAAAGAAGGAATTCGAGCAGTTTCCTGCGATCGGCGGTTATGACAAAGACATGATCATTATGCTGGATCTTGAACTGGGTCTTTATCTGCTCGGGTGTCGGCCGCTCCACCGGTGTGTCCAGCATTCCCCCGATAAGGGAGTGGAGGTACGGGAGATCGTACGGGAATGAGATGAAATTGTCGGCATTGCTGTCCAGAACGAAGAGGAGATCGGATAGTTCCGCAACCCGGGTCAGTATCAGGACAGGAATGATCCAGAGATCCCGGTCTGCCTTTATCCGTTTGCAGATATCATACGATGGCAGTTCCTGGTCCGTTGTATCGCAGATCAACAGGTTCGGTTTGCCGGATTTCAGGGATGTCTGGAGGTGTTCGTCATCATCGAAAAGGGTTACATGGTAGCCGTTCTGCTCCAGATGCTCCCTGAGCATCGGTGCCAGTGTTTCACTTTTACTCAAAACGAAAATATCAATGACATTCTCGCTTCCATTTGGCGGGGGGCCGTTCATCACAATCTCTCACACGGGGCTTGAAAATCACACCGACTACGGTCTCTTGTTTATATGTTCTTGTATACTGGATTATAGTATTTCTGGTCGAAATCGAGATGATGGGACAAATCCAGCGATAATTTCTGGGAATGATAAAAAAATGGAACTGTAACAGCGAGATTATGGTGTTATTTGTACGTGTTTTTCAGCAGACTGCATGAGCGCCGGAGGAGAAGACTGGATCACCGAGAGTATCCGGGTATCCGGTACGTGCTTTACCGTGTTCCCGCGAGCTGCATAACGATTTCGGGTGCTGGTAACAAAAACCTGAAAGATCAGCTCTGTTCTGAAAAACCGGGTACGCACAGGGTAAAATCTTTCAGCTCTCATTCTCCACTTGATTGTTAAGAACCCCATGTCACAGCCCACCTCGCTTCCCGAACTCATGGAGCAGCTGAAACGCCGCCGGAAGATGAAATACCGGAACACGAGGCTGACTGCGGTCTATGTCTTTCTTGTCCTCACGATAATAGGATCCTTTATCTGTTTCATCCTGGTATCAACTCCCCTTATGTCCTATCTCATCCCTTTTTCCGGAAGTAACGGTGGTTCGTCCGCAACGCCCAGTTACTCCCTGAATACCATCATGATATCTTCAGGTATTCCGGATGCTGAATCGGATCTCAGAATTTCCGATGCCGAACTGCTCCGGGATGGCACCGGCTCCTGGGTTACCGGGACGATAACGAATTCCGGCACGCAACCGTACAAGGGATTTTCGATCCAGTACGATCTTTTCGATACCAGGGGAAAACTGATGGGGTCCACGTTTGTGATGATGGGCGGGATTGCTCCGGGCGAGAGTAAAAAATTCCGCACCACCCCGTTCCGGGGACAGGCAGTATCTGCACGGCTGAACGCTATCCTGGGAACATAATTCCCGGTACGAGAGATCCCCCAAGTCTTTTTGGTGGAATCTGCCCGGGGCCTATACTTTGATGGTTTTATCCGGGAACCGGACAGTGGTCTCATCGCAGACCGCTTCTGTTTTGAGGATCAGGGTCTGGCTGACACATTTGGATGCAAGGAAACCGCAGTCCGCTTCGATCGTGATAGGTTCGCTCCGGGATTCGCCGCTGGCAATATCCCCCACGCATTTGCTGACGGACGGGCCACCGTTCAGGGCGATGAGATCTCCGCCGCTGTTGTACAGCACAACCGAGATGCAGACATTGTGAGCCGTGTCAGTGCCCGTGTTGGTGATGGAGGGAGTGAGTTGTCGGCAGGTCAGCCCGCATTTCTCCTGGGGCCCCGTCTGGATAACAAAATCCACCGGCTTCTGCTGTGTAACCTGGGCAGCAGCACCCTGTGAGACCGGCTGCTGCGTTTCCGCTCGGGACGGGGCTGTGGCACTGCCGGGGTTTGGGGACGCGGGTTTGAGCAGGCCTCCCGCAAGAATCGCGACGATGATTACAATGACGACGATTATACCAATAGTCATCAGTATTTTTTTTGACGGAAGTCTGGTTACGGGTCCTTTCTTTTCCGGAGGTGCGGCAGGTATCATGATCAGGGTCCCCATGTGCTGGTTCTATGATTCTTTTTATTCGCACTGACGCTATAAAAAACATGAGAGATGAGATCTAAACCCGGTTACCCCGGAGCCGGAAAAACAGGATAATATCCGGAAAAGAAGAAAAATATTGCTTAGTCGTATTGCCGCCAGGTATGGCCGCATTCGGTGCAGCGGAAGAACCGCACTTCGCTCTCATCAGCAGCACGGAGCTGGCGGAGCCACCAGATTGCGAGATTGTTCTCGCACTTGGGACACCGGATCTGGATGGTGGGCATGGTCTTTATGCTCTCCCCATCTTCTTCCTCAACAATTGTTATCTCGTTTTCCCGGCGGTCGACCTTCTTCTTCATATTGTCAGTGCCTTCTATCTTGCGGATATACCCGCACTTCCGGCACTTGAGCTGACCTCCCGAAGACATGAGAAGGCTCTTACATTCAGGACAAAACATCGGTATACTATTTCGTGATGCTAGAAGATTAAGCCTCGTGTCGGAAGCAGGATCATGGATTCTCGCCCGGATCATTCCGACACCTCATTTTTCCCGGATGGCCGTCCCGGGAAAATTATCCCGGCAGAATCCTTTTTTTGGTATTGCGTGGATAATTCTATAATGATCGAGTACCTGATCCTGATCTCCTGTTTTGGATTTCTTGCATTCCTCGTACCCGGTCGTCACCGGTATTATGCCGCCATCATCGGCTGGATCTTTATTGTCCTGACTCTCTTTGCCGAATTACCGGAATATTTTTCCGAGAACAACTTCATGTATCCCCTAATCGCGATACTCTCGGTTCCGTTCCTCGTCATCACGATAAAATATCTTCTCAAAGGGGACAGCCGGGCAGTCAGCCTCTCCCGGGCCGCGGCAGTTGCCTTCCTCATCTATGCGCCTTTCGGGTTTGACCAGGTGCCGTTATTTGCCGCACTTGGCAACGCTCTCATCGGGATGGTTGTAGGTCAGGTGGTCTGGATCCTCGACCTCCTGCAGTTTCCGACCACCCTGGATGCCTGGAATATCATCATGCACAATAGTTTCCGGGTTGAGATTATTCTTGGCTGTACGGGTATCCAGAGCATAGCAATCCTCCTCGGGGTTGCAGCTGCAGTGCCGACAACCCTGCGGCAGAAGATCCTTGCGTTCTTGCTGATCGCCCCGACCATCTATTTCCTCAACCTGCTCCGGAACGTCTTTGTCATCATGGCTTACACCAACCAGTGGTTCCCGTATTACCCTGAGATCGCAGGCAACGGGGAACTCGGTTACGAGAGTTTCTTCTGGGCCCATAACGTGATTGCTGAACTGACCGCCCTTATCGTACTCATCTTCATCGCGTACGGCCTCTTCCGCCTCATCCCCTCCCTGGGAACCTTCGCCGACGAGGTCTACCAGCTGTATTCCGGCGAGATCAGGAATGCATTCGGTAAACGAGAATAAGCTTCCCGTTGCAGGAGCCCCCGGGACCGGATGTTAATCTCCCCTTTTATGGGTTTTAAAAAAATTCCCCTTATATTTTCGTGATTCGGATGCGAACCTTTTGGATCATGCATGTTCCCCCGTGATTGAATCCTTCTTCTGCAGGTTGTCTGCTGCTGCATGTCTCGCAACGGCTGCGGGAGAAATCCGGTGACGAGAAAAAATGGATGCTCCCGTATCAGGAAAGCGTCCGGTAAAGATATATGATCCGCTGGATCGCAGACAGGTTTGTGCAGACCGCAATGATGATGACCGATGCCCAGATAAAACCGGTGATGCCCCCAAGGATCAGGACGAGGAACGTCTCGGGCCGGCCAAAGAACCCGACCCCTTCGAGCGGGTCATCGATCTTTCCTTCCACTTTCTCTTTATACCCGATCTCGGCATAGACCACCGGTTTGATGAATGTGTTCATCAGGGAGCCGATGATGGCGAATGTTACCACGGCAAAATCGGCAACCGGGGGAAGTGCAAAGAACTGGGTAATGATCGGGATGCCGGCAAGGCCTATCCCGAGCAGGGCCAGCGCGTCCACGTACTTGTCAACGATCCAGTCAAAGACTGCCCCGAAGTTGGTGTGTGCCCCGGTCTTCCGTGCAACACTGCCGTCAACCAGATCGAAGATTGCGGATAAGAGCAGCAGAAGCGCCCCGAGAACGAACTGGCGCTGGAAGAAGAGGTACGCACACGCAATGCCTGCAAGAAGCGCCAGGAGCGAGATCTGGTTCGGGGTGATCTTCAGCCGGACAAAGAGATCTGCGACCGGCTCGAGATATTTCATGAACCTGGGCCGGAGGGCAGTAATATTCATAACTTAATTCATGAGTACGCGAACCATTAATAGTTGCTCTTGTATCCTGAAGATGCTGATACCAGAACTTCCGCTATGAGCACTTTATTTATACAAGGCATCAAATGGTACCGGAGAGTAGACCTGCAATGACCAATACTTGCGACCGTCCCCATGTGCTGATGATGTCAGAGATCACGGCCGACGGCAAACTTACCTTAAAAAAGGGTGCTTCCTCCAAGATCCTGATGAAATATATGGCGCACGAGACCGAGCTTCTGCTGCACAATACCCGTGCCGAGTATGATGCCATCATGGTCGGGGCCAATACCATCCGCATCGATAATTCCTTCCTCACGGTCCGCTACGTGCAGGGCAAGAGCCCGCTCCGGGTGATTCCGTGCAGCATGGCAGATATTCCCCTGGATGCCAATGTGCTCGGGAACGATGCTCCTACGGCAATCGCTGTATCGGAAGCAGCCCCGGCCGAACGCGTCGAGGCGATAAAAAAGAAAGGTGCCCATATCATCGTGGCCGGGAAGACCCGGGTAGAACTCCCCCTGCTCCTTACGATACTTAAGGAGAAATTCGGCGTGAACAAGCTGATGATCGAGGGAGGACCCACGCTGAACTGGCACATGCTGCACGACCGGCTCGTGGACGAGATCCGGCTCATCCACCTGCCCTTCATCGTGGGCGGTTCCGATACCCCGTCGCTTGTCGGGGGTATGCACATCAATTCCGAGAATGAGATGATCCGTCTGAACCTGAAAAAATATTATATGTGCGGCAGTAATCTGGTGTCGGAGTTCGACGTCCTGTATTCTGAGGCATCCCCATGAGCGGGGATGAGGGGATACAGTGGCCGGTCATTGGCGGGCAGTCTTCCGGAAGCCCGCCGAGATCCCGGTCCGGCCTGAAATGGTTTCTCGCGATAACGCTCGCACTCGTGGTTGTGGCCGCTTTTGTTGCTGCAACGTACTATCTCACGCACGACGAGACCCGGGGGGTCACGGTGGTCCGGATGGAAGGGACCATGGTGACCGGTGAGGTTTCCGACGGGGACTCCATTGGCAGCGAAGTTGTTGGCCGAGAGCTCCGGGCTGCGGCGGATGACCCGATGGTGGAAGCGATCGTTCTGCGGGTGGATAGTCCGGGTGGGACCCCTTCTGCCGCACAGGAGATCATCGGCGACCTTGAATACGCCAAGTCCAAGAAGCCGGTTGTCGTCTCGATGGGGGATATCGGGACCTCGGCTGCCTATTACGTGAGCGCCCACGCAGACCGGATTTACGCCAATCCCGATACATTCACCGCGGGTGTAGGGGTTATCTGGAAGTTCTCGGATATCAGCCGCTGGATGAATAACGAGGGGTACAATGTCAGCGTCGTCAAATCCGGCAGCAAGAAGGACATGGGCAGCACATCCCGTCCGTTAAGTTCCGATGAGGAGAAATACGCCCAGAAGATCGTGAGCGACAGTTTCGAGACGTTTATTACCGATGTAACCACCCACCGGATGATCGCCCGGTCCGATATCGAGGACGGCCGGGTGATCCGGGGTGCCGATGCGATAAAGATCAATGTTATCGACGAGCTCGGGAACCTGCACGATGCCATCGACGGGGCAAAAAAGATGGCTCGGTCCCGGGCCTAAACCATCTTTTCCGGGTCCGCTTTCATGAACTCCCGGCAGACCGTTGTTGCGTAATGGCCGGGCGGCAGGGTGAATTTCAGGCGAACGTTGTTGTTCTCAAGTGAAGATCCGATCTCTGTTTTGAGCGAGATGGGGCGATAGGCCCCCTCGAATTTTGTCCGGACGAATTTTGCCGCGCGCCCGAAATCGGCCGGTGTTATCTGGTGCTCTTCCAGGAGCGAAAGCGTTGTCGCATCGGGCACCTGGCCTGCTGCCATCTCTTTTCCCGGCATGAAAAGAGCAATTGTGCATCTCCCGCGCCCGATATGCAGGGAGACGGCCGTAAGGTTCGTGGCTGTTGCGGTGTCGGTCCGGCCGTTTCCGAAGATCAGCATGTCGCCCGGGAGGGGATCCTGCATGGTATGCCCGTCATCGAACCGCTGGCTGAGCGCACAGTTGAAGAGATATGACTGGAACGCGGAGACAAACATCGAGAGGAGCTTGGGCGGGAGCTCCTGGAGTGCGCCGGCGTAGTCCCCCGGGTGCCCCTGGAGGTGATGGAGCATCGACCGTTCGAACGAGAGCTGGACCGGGAACCGGTGGAGTGCGGTCTCGATGTCGCGGCTTTCCATGAACGCGGAGCGGACGATCCTTGTCGCTTCCGACTCGGCGGGAAATGCCATGCCGATGTAGGTCACAACCGCCTGCTCATAATCTCCTTTGAGGATCCACTTTCCCACCTCGTGGGTGACCGGCCGGAGTGCCCCGAAACGCTGGATCCCGAAATAGTTCGGGATTTCCTCGCTTGCGGTCTTCGTGATATTCTCCACGCGGCCTGCAAGATCCGGCAAATCCGCATCCCGAATCAGGATATCGAACCGGTTTCCCTGCAGGTCGCCGAGCAGCAGGCTCTCGTTCGATGTTCCTACCGGTTCGAGCACGAGATCCTTGAGCCTGACTTCGGCAACCCTCTCTGCGGTCACATCGTAGATGGAGATCCGCTGTTTGGTGATTGCATTGCGGTCTTTGGTGCCGGCCCAGCCGATACGGCGGTGGCTGATGCCGAGCCGCTTTGCGATCTCCTTTACCGCATGCTGGAGTTCCCAGTTGGTCTTGGTCAGGTTGCAGATCAGGTACGGTCCTGTTGTCCCGCCTTTCTCCAGCGGGATCTCTTCGACAATGAAATCTTCCGGAACAGATCGGAGTTTCCCACCGATCCCAGGTGCATCGCTTGCGTAATACCGCATACCGAGATCGCGTTCAAGGGGATACGGGCTCTGCATCATAGGAGTGTCAGGGTCCCGGTGATCTTGTCGAGGTCTTCGGATTTTGCCGGGCCAAGACCGAGGGCGGTGATGGTGCCGGGCGGGATCTCGGTCATGCCGGCATCCTGAATTAATGACGTGGAGATGCCGGCGCGTTCGGCGAGCACTTTGAGTTCGTACAGCGTCCGCTCGTCGTTTGCCTTGAGGACCACTTTCTTCTGTCCCTCGCTTGCCCAGGCTTTTACCAGGGTCTTGTCTGCGCCATTGTAGGCGCCAAGGGATGCATGGGCTGCCTGGGCACACCGCTTGCCGCAGCTCATCTTGACGTCGTTTCTGATGATAAGGCACTGCTTGTACCGGAACTCGGGCTCGGGCCTTGAGAACGTCTGCTTTTCTGGGGGTTTTGGCATTTCAGAACTCATTGGGTTTGTATTTGAATAACCTTATCCCCGCCACCCCATAAGCCTCCCGGTGATGCGGGGATGAACGAAAAGATGTTTTTTGGGAATTTCTGTTTTTGTGAGATCCTGACCCGGCATGAATCGATACTTCTTTTTTCCTGTACCCGATATCATACACCGATGATCCCTCTGCGCGGAGCGGCCGGTGTTCTCATGGTATTATTGATCCTGCTCGCACTTGCCGGCTGTTCGCAGCCGGATGCTGCCCGAGCCCCGGCGCTGGTGAATAGTACACCTTCGGTCCTTCCTTCCCCACCGCCTGTACCGGCCAATACCAGCGTAAATACTACATCTGTAACTGCAGCAACAAAACTCCCGAGCACGGTCTCGCCCGTAGGAACGCCCGTGGAAACCCCTGCAGTTTCCTTTGAACGGTATACCGGGCCGGATTATGCGATCGATTATCCGGCCGGGTGGAATGCAACTGTTACCCGCCTCCCCCTCCGCCAGTATTTGTATTCCGGCGCCGGGTGCATGGTCACCGAGGCGTACCAGCTGGAACAGGAAAAGCGCACCTGGATATCCCCGGACGGTAAGTCCGTCCTGCTTGTGTCCATGGTGAGCACCCAGCGGGACATCTGGCCCCGCGGGTTTGACGGGCAGATCGTGTATGCCGACATTGCCAACTCCTTCTTCGGGAAGCCGGATCACTGCGCCAATACCCCTGAGGGTACGTTTTCGATCACCGGTCTTGCAGATGTTCCCGTTGCGGGCGTTCCCCTCCGGGGCACGCACTATGATTTCGGGAAGATCAATGCAACTGGTTTTACGGAAGGTACCGGCGCCTGCACGATTGTGACCGGCATGAACACCCGGGGTGTCTTTTCCCTCTATCATGCCGGAAAGGACCCCGGAATACCCGATGCAGTATCCCAGCGCATCTTCAACAGTCTCCGGCTGGATTCGCGATTCTGAACCGGATATCCATATGGTAGTTTCTTGGCTCCTGCTGGCCAACTGAAGTACAGCAGTTTCCCAAGGAGCGACATCATGCAGGACCGTTCGACAGAAACACAAGCACATTATGACCGGTTCCTTGCAGAACAGTATCTCTGGATGGCCGGGGGGTTCGATACCAATATCCGGAGGAACCGGGAGTTTTTTTCCGGGCAGAATCTTGCCCCGCACGGTTCGCGGGCGGCAGTGGATCTCGGTGCCGGATGCGGGTTCCAGTCGATCCCGCTGGCCCGGACCGGGTTCTCGGTTACAGCGGTGGATTTCTGCCAGCCTCTGCTGGCAGAGCTCCGGAACCGGGCCGGGCCCTCTCCTGTCGAGACCATCCAGTCGGATATCCTGAATTTCCCTGCATGGGCAAAAAGGAGCCCGGAACTTATCGTCTGTATGGGAGATACGCTGACGCATCTCGGGGATCTCAATGACGTACGGTGCCTTATCCGGCAGTGCCATGCGGAACTGGAACCGGAGGGGAGACTGATCCTCTCGCTCCGCGATTATTCATATGAGCCGGAGGGTTCCGTTGTTGTCATCCCGGTGCGCCGGGATGCGGACCGGATCTTTCTCTGCCGGCTGGAATATGCAAGAGATTCCGTGCATGTCACGGATATCCTCTTCTCCCAGGAGTCCGGAAGATGGGAACGAACTGCAAGTACCTACCAGAAATGCCGTGTCGGTACGGAAGCGCTTGCAGGTATTCTGGCTGATGCAGGATTCGGGATCAGTCTGTCTGAAGCGGAAAACGGGATCATCACGGTGATTGCCGGAAAAATCTGAAAATCATTCATGTATGGGAACTCCGTCCCTCTTTTCATTCAGCTGGGATGGGTGGGGTATTTTCCTTATCGCCGCCAGCTTTTTCCTGCCCCCCGTCCCATGTTCCCTGATAATAATGACCGGCATAAAACGGGACTTTGATACCGCAGCACCGTCCTGGGATGAGAACCCGGGCCGGGTGAAACTGGCAGGCGATGTTGCCCTTGCCATAATCGATACCATCCCGCTCTCGCCCACAATGGATGTGCTGGATTTCGGTTGCGGCACCGGTCTTTTGACGATCCATCTCCAGCCGCACGTCCGTTCGATCACCGGTGTCGACAGTTCGGCCGGCATGACTTCGATCCTTGACGAGAAGATCCGGTTCATGAACCTGCGGAATGCAAAAACCCTTACCCTCGATCTGGACCGTGGGGGTCTTCTCTCGGGCCGCTATCACCTCGCGGTGAGCAGCATGACCTTCCATCATGTCCAGGATATCCCGCACCTGCTCGCCCAGCTCCACTCTGTCCTGCTCCCGGGAGGCTGGCTCTGCGTTGCCGACCTCGACCCGGACCAGGGAAGATTCCACGATGATAATACCGGTGTCTTCCACTTTGGTTTTGAGCGGGATGCCCAGATGGCGGCATTCCGGCATGCCGGTTTTGAACAGGTCAGCTGCCGTACTGCTGCAACCATGACAAAAATCTCATCTGACGGTCAGGCCCGGTCCTTCACCATTGCGCTCGTCTCCGGCAGGAAACCTCAGTAAACCATCTCGGCAGATCAGGTTTCCCCGTATTTCTGGAGAGACCTGCCCGGTGATGGAAAACCCATAAAATCTCGTTTTCAAAGTTCAGTTCACGGGAGGCTGAGCGGGAACGAGAAGACCTCGTAATCGGCCCGGGCCTGGGCAAGTTCCCGGGCGCTCTTCTCGGTTATCGGCTGGAACCGTGCCCGGTTGTTCAGGACTTTCTGCTGGACTGCATACAGCGCCTCCGGCCCGAGGTGCAGTTCCCGTTCAAGGGGCTTGAGCCGGGGCTGGAACTTATGGATCAGGGGCTGGATATCGGTCTTCTCAACACTGTCCGTTGGATTGAACCGGAACTTGTTCTCCATCTGCTGGCGCCAGGTGAGGAGTTCTTCCTTGTGGATTTCGTCGAGCTCGGTGATCCGCATGAGGGCAGCCCGGGTGATATCCGCTGCGGTCTCGATCCCGAACGACCGGAGCGTGGCTTTCCGGTTCGCCCCGATCCGGAGGAAATTGTAACCGTCGATGAAACAGCTCTCAAGAAAAGATTCGAGCTGCCGCTCGCGGGCGGTATGCTGCATCGAGGCAAGGACAGTCTTGTACTCCCGTTCGATGGTCTCGTAGTTCCTCCGGACCGCCTTGAGGCGCGCAAGTTTTGCATTGAACTCCTCATCCCCGGCATCCTTTATCCATTTCTTCTCCACAAGCCCCCAGTTGTAGCGGGCATTCTCAAACACGCTCTTCCTGCGTGCCTTCTCGGCAGATTCACTGCCGGGGAAGAGGATGAGGATGGCAGCAACGATGACGACCAGGGATGCCACCCAGTAATCTTCGGTCAGGCCAAGCAGAACTAACAGGATGCACCCGATCATGGTGACTGCCCCGACGATCTGTCGGGCCCTCGTGAAGAGCAGGGCATTTGCAAGCCGGGGGGGAAGGGCAGCTGGCCGGGCCGGGTAATTGCGGGGATGGATGACGGGGGCCGGGCCGGGGGGTTTGATCACCTCAATCTTCCGCCACTCGGAAGTGAGATCGAATTTCGAGATCGCGTCCCGGCTCAGAAACAAAAATACGCCGGACTGGATCTCGAGCCTGCACCAGGGGCAGGCAGAGAGACCTGCATAATACTTGTGGCACGAGTCCTGGGTGCAGGACTTGAGGTGTTTTTCCAGGGCATTGAGAACATTCCACCACTTGTTTGCCGTGGGCCGCCCGAGAGATGTACCGGTCTCCGTGAACGCTGATTCGAAGAGTTCGGCCAGGTCACGGGGAACAATGGAGAGTCCCACGGAGTTTGGCGGCGGGGAGATGGATTTCTGCTTTGCATTTTTCGAAAACGCGAACCGGTACTCGGCGATCGCTTTCTCGATTGGCATATCCTCCCGGCCGGAGTAAACGCCGGAATATGGGTGCCTTCCCATGAAGAGGAGCTGGAATATGAGAACCGCAAGGCCGAACGTGTCGTGGGATGGAGAGCGCTGGATCTTGAAGTCCTTGCCGTTCAGGATCTCCGGTGGGGTGAACTGGGCAACCCCCACCTCGCAGCAGTACACGTCTGCCGTTGTCTTCACCTGGAACGAGTCGCAGTCGATCAAGGTCACGCAGGCGTGCTTGTCGACCAGGATGTTTCCCTCGTTGACATCGCCGATCACGTACCCGTAGAAATGGATGGCGTCAAAAGCGGCTGCAAGGTTCTTGGCCGTCCTGACAAGGAACTTCCAGTCGGCCTCGGGGAACGACTGCTTGCGGTGGGTGGGACCGTACACCTTGTGGACCGGCTCGCAGTCAAAGACGCGGGGCATGACAAAACCGCAGATCGGCCCGGCCGGGGCACCCTTGTGGATCAGGTCCACCGGCCAGGCAGAGATCTCCTTTAAGGTGTCGTTGCACCCCCGGACCATGACGCGGAGCTTCTCCTGTTTCTGCTCGTCGAGCGGTTTGTGGTAGATCTTGGCAACGAACTTCGGGTTTGCAGAGCCTATCTCAAAGACGTTTCCCTCTCCTCCGCTGCCAACCATCTTTCCCAGGGGTACGCTTCTTCCCCTGCTGTCATAGAATGATCCGGGTGGTGGTCCGTCCATAGAAGATCCGCTCTACCGCACGGCAAGAATCAGGGTCTTGTCATCGTCGCTGCGCTCATTGATCTCGCGACTTGTAAGAAACGTCCGCAACTGTTCTGTAAGTACCAGGTTCTCTCCCCCGGGGCTCTTTCTCAAGGTCTCGAACAGGGGCCTGAAGAAACCTGCATGGGGAGTTTTTTGCGAGAACGAGAGAACCAGGTTCTGGAGCCCGTCCGTGAACAGGGCGATCTCGTCCGGGGGAGTTCCGGACCGGTGCCGGCTGAGATGTGGGAGGAACGCTTCGTCCGTGATGAAATAAGTGGTGTTGGCGTACTCCCCCTGGTCCGGCCAGAAGACGGCAGTATATCCGGTCTCCTCGTGGATGACAATGCCCCCGTCCCCGATCTGCAAGAAGATTGCATGGTTGTCTGCAACGATGCATCCGATGAGGGTGCAGGCGTATTCCCGGATTGGCTTTCCACTCTCGAGCGCCTGCGCTGCTATGGCCCCGCGGGAGACTTCGACCCAGTGCTCAATGTCCCCATCGGGTACGGCCGCGAGATCCCCGCAGGCCCGGATGGAGTCCGTGATGCCGGCAAGCATGGTGTCGCAGGCGATCTGTGCCCCGACTCCCCCTTCGGCCGTGCTCCCTGCCCCGTCGGCAGCAAGACCAATAAAAAATTCCCGGTCCGAGAACTGGACCACCATTGCCCTGCAGTAGTCCTGGCCGTTCTCATTCCGGTTTGTGTGCGAGATTCCCGTAACCGAAGCTGCGATGTGCTTCCATGTCATATCTCACTCCAGCCGGAGGGTGGAGAGAGGAGAATCCGGTCGCCGGGATTGCTCCGCGACGCCGATTTCATGGAATTGGAGAGCCACTGGAAGAATTCCCGGAACTTGAGCCCCTGGAGTTTCAAAGGCTCGCGCACGGACAACTGCCGGAGGGTCTTCATGTCCGCATTCTGAACACCGACGACAAAAAATGCAAAGGATTTCGAGCTCTCGCCCTCCCGGATTGCTGAGGCGGCATGCTGCCAGTCGTCCGTGGGGGATCCGTCAGTGATCAGGAAGATCCAGGGCCGGTAAAACGAGATCCCGTTTGCCCGGTACTCGTCTTTACGTTTCCTGATGAGATCGATTCCCTGCCGGATGGCTTCCCCGAGGGGAGTGTCCCCTTCTGCCACGAGGGTGGGGTCGAGGAAATAATCAACCGTATTGAAATTGCTGATGATCCGGACCGGGCCAAACGAGATGAGGGCAACCTCCACGCGCTTGGAGGCCAGGGAATCCCCCTGCAGTTCTTCGTAAAAGGCGCGGAGGCCGGCATTGAGTTCGGCAATGGGCTGGCCTGCCATGGACCCCGAGGTGTCCAGCAGCAGCAGGCACGGGCAGCGGGGTTCGGGGTTCTCCGCAAAAGTTACCGGTCCGAGAGGTTGTTGATCGAGATAGGAATCGTCGCTCATTAAGATTCTCCGCCCGTTTCTTTTGCAGGAAGCGGGCTTTTCTTTACAGCTATACGGTTTTAAAATATTTTAGGTTTCTAGGTGCTGCGGTTACAAAAACAGAACCATGCTTTTTGTAGTCCTGCAAAAAAGCGATGCAGGAAATCTAGCGTCTCCGCCGTTTCGCAAATGTTATCTTGTCTTCAAGCGCCTTCTGTTTCTCTTTGATAACCCCGCTTGCAGCCTTGTCGACTTTCAGGTACTCGATCTCTGCGAAATCCTTGATCATGTCGTCCGTTTCATCATTGGTGAAATCCTCGTCAAAGATCCGCTCCATGAACTCGTCTTCGCCGGGGATGGGCCGTTTCGGGTTGGGATAACTGACGCGGAATTTTGCCTTGCAGTACCGGCATCGCGTGTGATAGAGCCCCGTCTCGCGGATGCCTTTTCTGAGGATCCTGAAATTCAGCCCCTGGCATTTCGGGCATTGCCATTCAAGCGTGAGCGCTTTCAAGGTGCCGCTGGTTTCACGTTCAAAGAGGGTATCGAACATGGCTGGTTCTGCTCCCAGTCCATTGTTTCCCTGAGACCCTCATTAATCCTGTGATTGTCTTCTCCCGCCGGACACGAAGACCGGGTTCAGCCGGACCTCAATGTTAATCCGTTGAAGTGAACGATAGTAGAATAGAGAGGGAATGTCCATGACTCTTGAGATAATTCCGCTGGAAGACGCACAGGTTGTTCTTTTCCCCTTAAGATTCGATGCCCAGAATGCACCGGAGGTTGAAGCAGACCTCAAACGCCTTCTTGCCACTGCTCCCCGGAAGATGATCTTCGATTTCTCAAAAACCGATTACGTGGCGAGCGCCGGCCTGCGGGTCCTCCTGGTGGTGACCCGGGACCAGATGAAGGCCGGAAGGAAAGTGGCGCTCGTCGAGATCCGCCCCCAGGTTCTCAAGATCTTTGAGATGGCCGGGTTCACGAGCATATTCCCCATCAGCCAGACGCGGGCCGCCGCTCTTGAAAAGATGGCCTGAATTATCAGTTCTCTTCTTTTGTCTCGGGTTCTGTTATATCGCTCTTGAAATAATCGATCCATCCCTGGCGGGTCTCTTTGAAGATCAGGTTCTCCCGGAGGTACAGCCAGAGGGCTACGATGACAAGGATATAGGCGAGAGTCCGGATGATGATGAGCGGGACGGTGAGCGGATTTTTCAGGCCTGCGAGCGTGGCTGCATGGGAGACCCCGAAAAGGCCAAAGGCGGCCCCGATGAAGAGCGGGAGTTTCTCACGGCTCTTAACAAAGCAGAGTATCCCGAGAATAACGATGATGATGCACAACACCAGGTTGACGAACGTTATGGGATCCCATTCAAGCGCCATGACAGTTCCTCTTGTCTGGATGTATAGGTGCTCCTGCTGTTTGTAGATTGGTATATAGCGTGCAGGAATTCGTCAGAGCTTCTGTTCCCAGGTATGGCCACAGTCGCTGCAGAGACAGACAACAATAGTCTTGTTCTCAACGGTTTTGCAGTCAGTCCATTCGGTATTTTTCGACCCGCACTTCGGACAGTTCGACATGGGAGCACCGGGGTGTATTCTTGCACGATCATATGAAGAGGATCTATAAAAAAGATCGGGCTCGTTCGCCCCTAAAAAAAGGGCGGGTCAGGGCCCGGGTGTGAAACTTTCGCCCGGCCTGAGGATCTTCACCTTCAGATCCGTTGTCCGCTCGATGGCTTTTTTGAATGCATCCGGGTCTGCGGCGATCCGGTCATACGTGTTGTAGTGGATGGGGATGACGGTCTTTGCTCCGATAAACTGTGCAGCTATCATAGCCTCGCTGGTGCCCATGGTGTACCGTCCCCCGATGGGAAGGAACGCGATGTCCGGGTGATACAATTCCCCGATGAGTTTCATGTCGGAGAAGAGCCCGGTGTCACCGGCATGGTACACGGTTGTGCCATCCATCCGGATGACAAAACCCGCAGGAGCGCCGCCGGAAAGCCCGGGGGGAGCTTCCTCGATGGAGGATGAGTGCTGGGCAGGGGTCATGGTGAACGAGACCCCATCCACAACATGAGTTCCCCCGATGTTCATGCTCTCGGCAGGCACTCCTCTGGATTTCAGGTACCGGGCGATCTCGGTGATGGCAATGGTCTTTTTACTGAGGGCAACCGCTTCGCCCAGATGATCGGAATGCCCGTGGGTCACGGCAACGATATCCGGATCCGCTGCACGGACACTCCCTCCCTCGATGAACGGATCGATGATGACCCGTTTTGTACCGGAGAGCAGTATGCAGGAATGTCCAAGGTACGTAATTTGCATATATGCAGATCAAAGTGCACGCGGATGAAATTTGCCATCCGGATGTTAAAAAAAAATGCGAGTGTCCTGCCTGGGGCGACAGGAACCCTTGCGGGGCTGGTTTTGTTTTTATGTCACATCGATGAGTTCGGCTTCCGTGATATCGATGGAATCGCCAAGGCTGTCGGCGGTTGCACTCCGGGTCATCTGCTCAGTGAGGTCCCGGTCTTCCATAACGTCCCGGATCCGGTCGATGTACGGGTCGATAGTCGGATCTTCCTGCTCTTCGATAACATGCCGGTATTCGCGGAGGGTCGAGGGGCTGACGCCCAGTTCCTCCGAGACCTCTTTCATGGTCTTACCGGATTCAATGAGTTCTTCCATCTTTTCCTTGTCGAACGGCATCTTGAAGTCCAGTTCGCGGAACAGTTTGAGCCTGACCCGTGCACGTGCAACGGTCTTGCTCAGTTTTTCATCACCGAGTTCCCGGGCAATCTCAGTATCATTCTTCCCTGCGTAGAATGAGGTGACGAGCTTTGCAAGCTGGATCGGTTTTAAGGAAGTCTTGAAAATTCCCTGTTCCGTGATCTCTCTCATTACGAGAGCGACCTCGCGTTCGATCGCGTCGCTGTCTCTTAAAGTACCATGGATATTCTTCATGGGCTCGACTATCTTTGTCTTGCCCGACATGGAGCTGAAGAGTTTCAGGAGATGTGCCTTGCGTTTGTCTTCGGTCATTGCATACCCCGTATTGGGATTAGGATATACAATACTTCGAGTACTATTTAATGCTATCTTTACGCTTTGTTTGACCAAAAGACGTTTAAATCAATCGTTTCTGCAAAATAAATATTGTGATATTAAACTGCGAAAACCATGAAATGTTAACTGGTTCTGCACAAGGATTTCCACTCAAGTTGTACCCCAATTAGCATGAGAGTCTTTTTGTCGCCAGTGGTTCAACATTAGAGAAGACTAGTGATTCGTGATCCATATGAGCGATGTTTTTGAGAATGTGATGGAACTTGCCAAACGCCGGGGCTTCATCTGGCCCACGTCAGAATGTTACGGCGCCGTTGCGGGCTTCATCGATTACGGGCCGCTCGGGGCGATGATGAAGCGGCGGATCGAGAATGTCTGGCGGGAATTCTATGTGATCCGCGAGGGCTACTATGAGATCGAGTGCCCGACAATTGCCCAGGAATCGGTTTTTATCGCATCAGGCCATGTGGCCGGGTTTGCCGACAAGATGTGCCAGTGTCCCCACTGCAAGGAATTCCTCCGCGCAGATCACGTGGCTGAGGGTGGCGGGGTCCCGAACGCGGGAACGATGAAGAAAGAGGAACTGGCAGCAGCCCTTGCGGGCTGCAAGTGCCTTGCCTGCGGGGAAGTGCTCGGGGACGTGGAAGTCTTCAACTTCAATCTGATGTTCAAGACCATGATCGGCCCGGGCACGCAGCGGACCGGCTATCTCCGGCCCGAGACTGCCCAGGGCATGTTCGTGGATTTCACCCGGCTGCTGCGGTTCTACCGCGACAAGCTCCCGTTCGGTGCAGTCCAGATCGGCAAATCCTACCGGAACGAGATCTCCCCCCGGCAGGGGATGATCCGGCTCCGCGAGTTCACGCAGGCCGAGGCTGAAATTTTCGTTCACCCGGACGAGAAGAACCGGCACCCCCGGTTCCACCGGTATGCGGATTACCGGATGCCGCTTCTGACCTATGTCCAGCAGGAGAAGTGCGAAGAGGCGATCACCCTCTCGATGCGGGAAGCCGTTGACAAGGGCGTTATTGCGAACGAGTACCTTGCCTATTACGTTGCCCTGACCCACGACCTGCTGGTCACCATCGGGATCAAGCCCGAGCGGCTCCGTTTCCGGCAGCACCTGCCGGACGAGCGGGCGCACTATGCAACGGACTGCTGGGATGCCGAGATCCTCTCCGACCGGTTCGGCTGGGTGGAGACGGTCGGCCTTGCGGACCGGACCAGTTACGACCTGAATGCCCATGCCCAGGCAAGCGGCACGCCGATGACGGTCTTCATCCAGTACGCCGAGCCCAAAAAAGTGGCCCGTCGGCGGATCATCCCGAACATGGGAGTCCTCGGGAAGCAGTACCGGAACAAAGCAAAGGCGATCTTCGAAGCCCTCGGGAATTCAACCCCCACGGAGAACGGTGCCGATGTTGTTGTCGATGGCGAGAAGATCCATATCCCGGCCGATCTCTTCGAGGTCCGGGACGAGGTCATCGATGTGCGGGGCGAGGATGTTGTCCCGCACGTAGTCGAACCCTCGTATGGTATCGACCGGATGTGCTATGCCGTGCTCGAACAGGCCTATGATGAAGATACTGCCGATGGCGAAGTCCGGACCGTCATGCGCCTCTCCCCGAAGGTTGCCCCGGTCCAGGTCGCGGTCTTCCCGCTCATGACCCGCGACGGGCTCGACACCATTGCCGACGAGATCACCCGCTCGCTCCACAAGAAAGGCATCCAGGCGGAATACGATGACTCGGGCGCCATTGGCCGGCGGTACCGCAGGCAGGACGAGATCGGCACCCCGTTTGCAGTTACGGTCGATTACGATACCAAAGAGAACAATACCGTCACCCTCCGGGACCGGGACAGCATGAAGCAGGTCCGCGTCGCAATTGAGAAACTGCCGGAACTGGTCAGTGCGCTGGTTGAAGGGAGCATAAAATTCTCCTCGTTAGAATAATCGATTCTTAATTTTTCTGATAAATAATATTGAATGCTGATGGGGGCTAATACCCCTTCCCCCCGTTACGATGCCTGCCGCCGCCCCGAAGGGCGCCCCGCGGCGGCTTCAATATCCTTTTAATTTAATTCCAGCGATTTGTCCGGTTATTTTTTTTAAATTTCGCCGGGAGAGAAAATAGTGAATGGGGGTCGAGGAGATGCTCCCCTTGGGCTGCCTCCCCCTTTGGGGGAATGAGGGGGTCACACTCATACTATATGGAATCAGAACCGGTTTTCTGAAGCACAAATTCCTATATTACTCATCCACGCCAACCCACACACAGATACATGAGTTTCATCAGCCACCCCCTGATAAAACCGGACTCCCTTGAGAAGCGGGAGTACCAGCTCTCGGTAGCCATGCGGGCGCTGGACGGCAACACGATGGTGATCCTGCCAACCGGTCTTGGCAAGACCGCGGTCGCCCTCATCGTTGCAGCCTCCCGGCTCTACAACGAGGAGGGAAAGATCCTGATGCTCGCACCGACAAAGCCGCTCGTGGAGCAGCACCTCCGCTATTTCTCGCAATATCTTCTGGTGAAGAAACCGGATGGGGAGGCCGGTTCGCCGTTTGTCATGTTCACGGGGGAAGCTCCTCCCGATGAACGGACTGCGGACTGGAACCGGGCAACCGTCATCCTCGCAACCCCCCAGGTCATCAAGAACGACGTAATAGCCGGACGGTATACGTTGAACGATGTCACGCTCCTCGTTGTCGATGAATGCCACCGGGCGGTGGGCAATTACGCGTATGTCTTCCTTGCCCAGCGTTATCTTGCAACGGCTGCAAAACCGCGCCTTCTCGCCATGACCGCGTCGCCCGGCGGGGCGCAGGAGAAGGTTCAGGAGGTCTGCGCGAACCTCGGGATCGAGCAGGTCGAGACCCGGACCGAGGATGACCCGGATGTCCGGCCCTATGTCTTCGAGCGGGACCTGGAATACATCAATATCAGCCTTCCTTCGGAACTCAAGGTGGCCATCCACGCCATCAACGGGCTCATCGAGGAACGGCTGGCCCTGCTCGCATCGCTCCATTTCACGGTCCCAAAGCGGGAAAAACTCTCGATGCGGGAGCTCAACGCAATCAATGCCCAGATCCAGCAGCGGATCGCGAACCGTGACCCGGCGGGATACTCCGCAGCATCGGTCTATGCCGAATGCATGAAACTCAAGCACGCTGTGATGCTGGCCGAGTCGCAGGGAAGCGGGGTGCTCAAAGGGTATCTTGCCAAACTCGTTGCCGAGGGCAAGGGGGCAGGCGGGAGCAAGGCGAGCCAGCGGCTCGTGGCCGACCGCTCCTTCCAGGAGCTCTTCAGCCGGTCCACGGAATGGACGCACGAGCTCCACCCGAAGATGGAGATGACGCTCGGTCTTGTCCGCGACCAGCTCGAACAGTTCCCGAACAGCCGGATCATCATCTTTGCCACGTACCGGGATACCGTCCAGCTGCTGGTGGATTATCTTGCATCCCACGGGATTGTATCCGAACGGTTCGTGGGCCAGGCCACGAAGGATGCCGAGAAAGGGCTCTCCCAGAAGAAGCAGATCGCGGCCCTGGGCCGGTTCCGCTCGGGAGAGTTCAAGGTCCTGATTGCCACCTCGGTGGGAGAAGAGGGGCTCGATGTCCCGTCAACGGACCTGGTGATCTTTTACGAGGCGGTCCCATCAGAGATCCGGTCCATCCAGCGCAAGGGACGGACGGGGCGGCATGGTGCCGGACGGGTCATCGTTCTCGTCACCAAGGGAACCTCCGATGAGGTCTTCCGCCACGTCAGTACGGCGAAGGAGAAGATGATGCACAAGAGCATGCGCTCGATGGGGAACATGGCGGCTTCCGTGCAGAAACCGATCATAACCGACCAGGCAGAGATTGAGGAATTTACGCCGCAGGGTCCGAAAATTATCATCGATGACCGCGAGACCTCCTCAAAGGTTGTCGAAGTGCTTTCAAGCATGGGAGCAGCTATCCGGCTCGAACGGCTTCCCCAGGGGGATTATGCCATCGGTGACCGGATCCTGGTCGAGCGCAAGACCGCCCGCGACTTCGTGGACACTCTCATCGAGCGCGACCTTCTCGGCCAGGTGAAGGCGATGGCCGAGGCGGTCCCCCGGCCGGTGCTGATAGTGGAAGGCGGCGATCTCTATACCCAGCGGGATCTTCATCCGAACGCCATCAAGGGCGTGCTTGCGGCCCTCACGGTGGACATGGGGGTGACCCTCCTCTTCACCCGCGATGAGCAGGACACGGCCCAGATGCTCATGGTGCTGGCAAAGCGCGAAGAAGGAGAGCGGGGCGAGCGCAAGATCCACCCGCATAAGACGCATTCATCGATACGTGAGGAGCAGGAGTACATTGTCTCGGCATTCCCCGATATCGGGATGAAGAACGCCCGGCTGCTGCTTGCCCATTTCGGATCGATCCAGGCGATTGCGAATGCTTCCCTCGAAGAGCTGGTAGCGATAAAGGGGATCGGGGAGAAGACCGCGCAGCGGGTGTTCGAGCTGTGTCGGAAGGTGTACGGGTGAGCATCTCCTTTTTCATCTCTCCTCCATTTGTGATGCCCTGCCGCCGCCCCGGAGGGCGCCCCGCGGCGGCTTCAATTACTTAATTATCAAATCCGGTAATCTGCCCGGGTAACCCCCCCGCCTTCATGTTTCAAAAACGATCGGACCCCCCCACTTGCGCCCGGAAATTTTTCAATCGACCCCCAACCCCCTGCTCACATTTTTTCAGGCAGGATCCGGTTGATCAACCCGATCACTCACGCCGGCAAAAACCCAACCGGGTAAGTTGTACATCCGCGGCACGGATAATTATCCGTGCCACGGTTCGTTAACTGACACCCTCAGATCGCGATTGAAAATTTTCCGGCAGGGCCCGCGTGAAAAAAGGGAATCCTTTTGTAAGTTATTGCCCGGCAGTTCCCGCGGGTATGCCCCGCACGGACAGGACAAAGATTGCCGTTACAACCAGCGTGAGCGCAAAGCCGGCCAGGAATCCTTCCGTATAGCCGGCCATGGTTATGATAATTCCCGTAAAGAGCGGTCCGGCCGAATGCCCGATGTCCATGATGGATGAGAGAGCACCCATCGATGCCCCGAGCTGCTCTTTTTTTGCCACGTCCGCAACATACGCGCTGGTTGCAACCGTCGAGAGCGAAATACCCGCTCCGAACAGGGTGCTCACTATGAGAAGGCCGAAAAAGCCTGGCGTGAACGGGATCAGTGCAGCCGCACACCCGGTAACCAGCAGTCCCGCCCCTATCTGGATGCGTTTGTCGATGCGGTCGGCAATCCTCCCGAAGACTGGTTTGGAGAGAGCAATGATCAGTACCTGGACCGCAAAGATGATCCCGATCTGCCAGGCGCCAAAGCCGAGCGAGTAGAGGTACACCGGCAGGAAAGTCTCGAATGCGCCGAAAACAAAATACGTTGCCATATCCGCCATCGCCGTTGCCCGCAGCCGGTTGTTGGTGACGAACGTGACAAGACTTTCCCTGAAGGCAGCAAATCCAGGCACCGAAAGCGTCCCGGGCTGCGCTTCCCGGTACACCAGGGTCAGGTACAGCACGGGAATTGCGGCAAGCGCTGCAGCAACGTACACCATCCGGTACGGGACAAGACCCGGAAGAAACAGAAACACCGAGATGATGATCCCGCCGGCCAGCGGTGCCAGGGTGCGGCCGATGAGCGTGGCCGAGGAGTACCTCCCCAGCATCTCGCCTTTTGCTGACGGGAACCGTTCGGCAATGATGGCTGAAACAACCGGCCCCAGGATGGCGGTTGCCGTCCCGTGGAAGAACCGGACCGGGATCAGCCAGAGCGGATCGGTGACAAAGAGATAGAGTATAGGGGAGAGGAGAAAGACGATGCCGGATACAACCAGCAGACGCCGTTTGCCGATATGATCCGCAATAACCCCCACGGGGAACGAGAAGAGGATGCCGGCCAGCGGGGATACCGCCGCGATAAGGCCGAGCACCGAGTCTCCCCCGCCCAGGGCCTGGACGAACAACGGGAGCACCGGGTTCTTGGAGATGGTTGTAGAAAAGATGGCAAAGAATCCCAGGAGGGAGAGGTGCCAGATCAGGGCGCGGTCGTGCCAGGACGTCATACCTGTCGCCACCAGATGGGGGTCATGTTCAGATCAATACCCGGCAGGGCACCCGGGATCAGCAAACGGCAGGTTCCGGGGTACCCTGCAATAAAAAAATTTAAAGCCGGCAGAGCACTTCCAGCGCTTCGGTCCCGCTCTTTATCGCATTCATCAGGACAAGGACGCGCTCCGGGTCCTTCTCGTTCTGGATGCGCAGGCAGAGCGAGTGGACGGTAAACGCGAGTTCCTCGGTAAGTCCCCCGTCGTCATCGCAGCCGCAGGATTCCTCATCGTGGTCAGCCCCGCAGGAGCAGGCTTCGCCATGCTCGTGGGCATGGTGGGAATGGGCAGCGGGCGCCCCGGCTGCTGCCGGTGCAGGTGCCTCTGGGCGCGCACCGGATGCGATCGCGTTCTCCGCACAGACCACGCAGACGGTCTTCCCTTTTACTTCAAAGAGCGGGCAGCCGCAGGTCTTGCAGGTCTTCTCGAGCATCTTTCCTCCCTTGAGGAGGTACTCGGCCATAATTTCGTCTTCTTTTCGTGCAGGCATGGGTTCACCGTCGGTTTGATATTCAACCTATATATGCCGGTCACGCATATTAACTACAGGTACCCAGGTAGGTGATACCATGCCCAACCCTGAAAAAACTATGGAAAACTGTATCCTGATGTTGCAGCACGTTCAGGAAGACAGCTCGATTCCCAGAAATATCCGGCGCGTAGCTGACGAGACCCGGACGCTGCTATTGAACAATTCCAAGGCGATGGGGCTGCGCGCCGCGGAAGCAATCTCCAAGATTGATGAAATCTCCAATGATCCCAATATGCCCATTCATGCGCGGACACGGATCTGGGAGCTCGTGTCCCAGCTGGAAACGATCCCGCTCGACTGACACGATATCTTTTTACAGACTATTCATTTCTTTTTCACTCTTTTCGTGAGCAGCATTACCGCCGGGTTTTCTGTGACGTATGTCTCCGGGTCAGATTCCGCGGAGCCTTCCCGGCTTATCCGGTCTCTTCTGTCTGGATGGCCGGGCAGAAGTTGCAGATGGAATAGGGAACTTCCTTCTCCTTGTCCCGGATCAGGCAGTAATAGTCGGATCCCTGCTGTTCCACGGTGAACCCCCCGGGAAACGGCATGCCAACCGGATGGCCCGGCTCGTCGAGGACGAACATCGTGAACGCGGCGATGAGATAATAGAAGAGGCGGTTCTTCGGGTTCCTGAAGTACGGGTTCCTCTCGTGCAGATCATCCCACGAAAAACAGCCTTCCGGGATAATATCGCAGAACTTCCGGAAGAGTTCCCAGTCCCGCAGCGGCGCATGCATGCGGGTGAACGCTCCCGTGCGGTAGGCCTCGATGAGCCGGTGGTGCTTCCCGAAGAGCTGCTCGCGGAAATAGGGCCGGATGGCTTCCCTGTACGGAGACGGGAGTTTCTCGATCTCGCTGTTGAGCCTTCCGCCGATTATCTGGAGATCGAACAGGGTGTAGGACAGGACCTCTTTTGCAAGCAGGATCCCGAGAGCGCCTTTGGTCTCTGCCGCACTGAAACGGGATACCGCCTCCTGTATCGGCAAACGGGCTTCCTCAGTTCCTTCCCGCTCGTGGGGCTCGGGCGTTGGTACGGTCATATCTTCCCGGATTTCACTAAAAAACTCGGTTACGCACAAGAAATAGGTATGGATGTTCCCCAAGGGGAAAGGAATTCTTAACCGGAAAATCCCGTCGGGACAACTGGTAACATCGCACCCTGCGAATCCTGCAGGAAACACTCCCAAGAAATTTATTGCAGGGGAGGTTCCATATGTTCTTGCCCAATGGATATCCTGTACATTCTCGTTACTATCGCAGGCCTCTGCATCTTCGAGACGATAACAAGCATAGACAATGCCATCATCAATGCCGAAGTCCTCTCGACCATGGCCGAGCGGGCAAAGCGCTGGTTCCTCTCCTGGGGCCTTATCATTGCTGTCTTTGGCATCCGCTGCCTTCTCCCCTGGCTGATCGTCTGGCTCTCCACGCCGGCGCTCGGCCCCCTCGGGGCCCTGACAGCAACCTTCTCGAGCGACCCGCTGGTGGTCCAGGCCATCGAACAGTCGGCACCCCCGCTCATGATGTTCGGCGGGACGTTCCTCATCTTCCTCTTCTTCCACTGGCTCTTTTTGGAGAACAGGAAGTTCGGCCTCCGGGGAGAGCGGTTCTTTGCATCCAAGGGTGTCTGGTTCTTTGCACTCGTCTCGGTCATCCTTGCGGCTCTTGTCTGGACAGCCCTTGGCTATAACACGATGGTCGCGTTCGGGGCCGTGATGGGCTCCACGGCATTCTTCATCGTCCACGGGTTCCGGCAGAACGCCGAGAAGGCCGAAGAGAAGATGCTGCATTCATCCCATATGTCGGACACCAGCAAGCTCCTGTACCTCGAAGTGATCGATGCAACCTTCTCGATCGACGGCGTTGTCGGTGCATTTGCCTTTACCATGGCGGTTCCCTTAATAATGATCGGGAGCGGCCTTGGCGCGATCATGGTACGGGAGTTGACAGTCAGGAATGTCGACAATATCAAGAAATACAATTACCTCAAGAACGGCGCCATGTACTCCATCTTCTTCCTCGGCGTGATCATGATCCTGGACAGTTTCGGGGTCCATATCCCGTTCTGGGTCTCGCCGGTCATCACCTTCGGGATTGTCGGGTTCTTCCTCTGGAAATCCATCCGGGAGATCCCAAAAATCCCGCCGGCCGGCAACAACCCTGCCTGAAACACCCCCTTTTTAAAAGAGTGAGGAACCGGGTGATTGCCCGTTCCCGAACAGAAACGCACGAATACTTGTCTTTTTTGTCTCCGGGATCTCCATCATCAGGATTACGGGAACGGCAGTTCGATCATCGAACCTTTCTCCATGGCGAGTTTTGCTATCGCCAGGTCCTGGATTGCAAGGCCGGTGGAATCGAAGATCGTGATCTCGTCCTCCCGGTTCCGCTTCTTTCTCCCGATCACCACTTCGCCAAGCGTTCCCGCTATCTCGTCCTCCCGGTACAGGCCAAGGCTTATCGGGACATTGATCTCGCCCGAGTGGACGGCCTGGGCATAATCGTCGACGAAGACCCGGGCCCGCCGGAGCAGGGCCGGGTCCAGCTCTTCCTTGCCGGGGGCATCCGCCCCGATGGCATTGATATGGGTGCCTTCGTGAACCCATTCGCTCCTGATGATCGGCGACCTGGACGGCGTTGTTGTCACGATGAGATCCGCATCGCAGGCTCTCTCGATGGAGACGCACGAGCAGTCGAACCGGCCTTTCAGTTTTTGTGCAAATGCTTCGGCATGGGCAGGGTTCCGGCTTCCGATGAGGATCTTCTCAAGTTCAACCTCTTCTGCAGCAGCCATCACCTGCGCCTCCGCCTGCCTGCCGGTCCCGACAACCCCGAGCGTGATCGTCTTCTTCGGCGAGAGGTACTTGCAGGCAACCGCACCGGCAGCCCCGGTCCGGAGATCCGTGAGTTTCGTTGCATTGATGACCGCAACCGGCTGTCCCGTGGCGATATCGAGGATGATGGTCAGGGCCATCACCGTGGGAAGGCCGATCGCCGGGTTCCCCGGGTGGACATTGACGATCTTGACCCCGGCTATCGAGAGCGAGGGGAGATACGCGGGCATGGTCCGGAAATCCCCACGAGGAAGCGTAACGTACAGCTTGGGTGGCATCTGGACGAGGCCGTTCCCGTGATCAGAAAAAGCAGCCTCAACGGCCCGGTTGATCCCGCCAACATCAAGATCCTTCCCGGTATCGGGAATATACTGCATGAGCGAGTATCGGTCTTTTAAGATTTCAAGATATGGACCATTGCCTCAGGGCAGGCAGGAAAACAACCGGTTAGCGGGAATGTCGGATGGAATGAAACAGCGGGAGAGAAAAATTACTGGCTGTCCATTTCCTTTAAGGCTTTGTCGGCAAGCTCTTTCATCCGGGCCGAGATCCGGCTCGACGAAGTGTAATCCACTTCTTTCATGGCATTGGCGATCTCGGTGCCGAGAACGAAGATCGCGTACTTGTGCTCCATCTTGCTCTTATGCTGCTGGGAGGGGGTGATCTTCAAGGCATTGTACTGGGTGAATTTCAGCTCGGGATTGAGTTCCTCGAAGTAATCCTTCACCTCGTAGAGCATCTGGTGAAGATTGATCAGTTCCTCTTTGTGCATAGTCTCACTCCAGACATTAACATGGTCTAAATCAGCATAAATAAATTTGTGTGGGAAAAATCATCCCATTTTCATCAGCCGGATCGTCAAAGGCCGCTTGATAATTCCCTTGAAATCCCGGGCAGCAACGTACGAAAGCCCTTTCCAGACCAGGCGGTCCAGGAGCTTCTGGTCAACCGGCCGGTCAACCACCAGGCCGGTTGCCGTGCTGTCCAGCGTCTCGATGGCTTTCTCAACCTCATCGGATCGCAGCTCTTTTACCACACTTAGATCCTCGGCAAGGAACCGGGCCGTGTTGTTTCCCCTGACATCCTCGATATGATCCCGGATGCTCTGGGGTCCGCCTGAGGTATCCCGCTGGCGTTTTGGGGCCGGTGCATGCCGGGATCTCTTATCCTGGCTCTCGTCGTCATCGTGAGCCGGCCGCTGGACTTTGAGATCGGCAGGCATCTCGGCCGAATCCTCGAAATACTGGTCGCGGACATACTCGACCGGGACCTTGTTCCGGAGGGTCTTGATGACCTCTTTCCTGGTCATGTCCTCGACGCTTTTACCCTTGGGCGAGAACGCGACAAAATCGATGTCTGCCACCTGGAGAAGTTCCCGCAGGATCAGTTCGCCGCCACGGTCCCCGTCGAAGAATGCCGTTGTGGTCTTCTTCTCGCAGAGCTCGACAACGGATCGCGGGATGTTGGTTCCCTCGACCGCGACAGCATTCTTGATCCCGTAGCGCAGGAGGTTGATGACATCGGCCCGTCCCTCGACGATGATGATGGCATCGGAGTCCAGGACATGCGGGCCTGCCGGCATCCGCTCTTCGCCGATCGATCCGATCTTCTCGATCCGGAGGGTCTGCCGGACCTCGTCGAGCAGTTCGTCGCTGTCTATAGCCCCGTCTTCAAACCTCTCGACAAGAATCTCCTTTGCCCGCTCAACGATCAGCTTCCGCTTGCTGATCCGGATGTCCTCGATGGAGGCCACCGTGACGTGGGCAACGCAGGGGCCTACGCGGTCGATCATCTCGAGCGATGCCGCAAGGATGGCCGTCTCTGCCCGGTCGAGCGAGGAGGAGATGAGGATCTCCCCCTTGGTCTCGCCCTTCTTGCTCGTGATCTGGACGTCTATCCGTCCTACTCTTCCTGTCCTCTGGAGATCCCGCAGATCCAGCTCTTCGCCGAGTAACCCTTCAGTCTGCCCGAATATGGCGCCGACTACGTCAGGTTTCTCGACCACCCCCTCTGCAGTGAGGCTGATGTGAATAAGGTACTTGGTAGTATCCGGTGAATACAAGTAAACGCACCCCCAATAATCATGCGATAGATGAAATGCCTGATCATAGGTATAGGACATATATATCCTGTGGAATTACTTAAAAGGTGGCCTGGGAGCAGGCGGCAAAATAGAACAAATCTCCCTCTTTTTTGAGATCGGTGGTTGTTTTCCCGTATCACGGGCAGTGTTTCAGGAATGTGCCTGCAGCCGTTCGAGAACCGCGGACCGGGAGAGGCCGGCGATCTGGATCTTCTTCTGGGAAGCGAGTGCGCCGGACTGGATACTTACTGCCGATTGCGGGATTTCGAGCGTTTTTGCAACCAGCTGGAGAATAGCTTTGTTCGCTTTCCCGTCAACGGCTTCTGCGGGAACCCGGCAGCCAATCGCGTTCCGCCAGGGATTATAACCATCCGGAAAAACAGCGGTCTTTGCATTTGCGGTAACTTCGATTGCGATGACCGTACCCTTCGGGTTTTCCGTCACGGCATCGGCGATTTCTGGCATAAGTTCACCGGAATAAGAGGAAATGTTGCCCGGTTTTAACGCACATGGATCACCAGTGGCTGCTGCCGTCCTTCACCTGTGTTTAAACCCAACCGGGCGTATGCCTGTCGCGCAACCGGGTTGTCCCATGGTTCACTTCCAGACGCTTGTCAATCGATCGCCCGGGGACCTATGGCTGCGCTTTGTCGGCCAGAGCTGTTTTGTGTTCCCGCTATATAGCACTTCGGTACGGGGAGCACAGGGATCCTTTTTTGCCTCAAGCAGGACTGTTAACGGGAAACATACCCGGCGCCGGGTATCCATCGCGAGGGTCCCGGGAGGAACTCGCCCTCCCTGAACACGACCCGGCCATCCATGATGGTCATTACGGGAAAGACCGCCGGCATTCCCTCAAACGGTGTCCAGCTGCACCTGCTGTGAAGATTGTCTGCACGGACGGGTACCCGCTCTTTACGGTAAATGGCAAAATCGGCCCGGTTGCCCGGGGCAAACCCGGCCGGGGGGATCCCCATCAGGAGAGACGGGGTGATCGAAGTTTTCCGGATCAGGTCCAGAAGATCGACCCGTTTTTCGAGCACCTCCGCAAGAAGAAGAGGGACCATGGTCTCGACCCCCGGGACTCCTGAGGGGGCGGCAGCGAACCCTGCGGATTTCTCCTCTCTTGTATGCGGCGCATGGTCGGAGGCGATGACATCAATCCTCTTCCACCGGGCCCAGAGTTCCTTCCGCTCTGTCTCGCTCCGGATCGGGGGGTTCATCTTGGCAAACGTGTCGCTTGTTTTAAACCGGTCCCGGGACAGGAAGAGGTGGTGGGGGGTGACTTCGACCGTTCCCGCGGCAGCATCGATGGACGGTCCGGTACTCATGTGGCAGAAGTGGAGCCGGCATCCTTGGGTATTGCAGCGCCCTACGGCCACCACCGCCCTCACTTCCCCTTCCGGCGACCGGAGGGCTGCGTGGGATTCGAGGGTCAGATCTTCACCAGTTGTCACTTCCTCGGCATGGATGGTTGCAAGCGCACCCAGCCTGTGTATGCCAGCCAGGGCTGCCTTCAGCCCCGGCTCATCGATGGCATCGCCATAGCTTGACGGGGCAAAGAAGGTCTCGCCAAATGCCATGGCCCCGGCCTCCCACATGGCCGGAAGCGGCGTATCCGGTGTAACGCCGCTGTTGATTGCAAAATTGCACAGCGAGTGTTCCCTGGCATCCTCCACCCGGTTTCTGAAGGCTTCGGGAGTTGTGAGGGGTGGTATCGTGTTGGGCTGGTCCACGACAACGGTCACCCCGCCGGCAAGGGCGCTCCTGCTGCCGGAACCCCAGTCCTCCTTTGCTGACTGTACCCCACCCCGCATATGCACATGGATGTCAACCGCGGCCGGCAGCACCAGCAGGCCGGTACAATCGATCGCGTTATCCGGTACGGAGCCGGCCCCCACATGCTTAACAATACCATCCGAAAGCGTGAGATCCGCGATTCGGCCGCCGGGAATGGCAACATTTTCAAGCACGAGGGATTCTTTTGGTTTCATGGTCTCTCTTCAGCCTGCACAGGATCGTGGATGGATAACCGGTACTGCCTGCGGGCAGGTGCAGGGATCCGGATTGCGATAACTATTCAATACGGGTTGGCCTATAATTCCTTATTATACTACCGGCATGCCCGCAGAACTGCAATGGGCCTGACAAAGATGCCGGAAGGAAGATACTATGGACAGGATCATCAAAATCACCCTCGGACTCTTCATCATTATCCTGGTACTTTTTACCGGGGTATTTCTCTATACCAGTTATACGGAGAACGCGTACAGGACATCGCTTTCAAGCACCTATACGTATACCTGCACGTTCAGCACGGATTCGCCCCTGTACAATGTGACGCTCTTCATCCCGGTGCCCGCGGACCGGTCCGGCAATTCCCCCATGGTCAGCCAGTTCAGCGGCCACGGGTTCTCCGGCATGCCGGCATCCTGGTCAACCACCCTGTTTGGTTCCGGGAAGATGACGATGCTCAAGATCACGACGCCCGCGATCGTTCCTCCGGCCGGAACGTCAAAAGAGAATCCCTATATCATCAGTCTCGCATCGGAATATGCAGTAAATGGGCCTATTGACACGGCGGATCCAATCGTGAACAGCGCAATGTTCCGGCCGGTCCAGAATCTGAACAAGGCCACCTGCCGGGCAGATTCGCCTGCGGGAGCAACGTGCTACACGTACTCAACCTCATTCTATGCTGACTATACGACAACACCGGGTGCCGAAGTGAAGTTCACGTCGTCCCTTGCCGGGAAGAACAGCTGGGAGATCTTCAAGCCCGCATCCAATGAATATTCTACCGATATCAGCCTCCTGCTCTTCGGGGAGAATCACGGGTGGTCATCAGTCCCGGGATTCCTTGCCAGCGGAAGCGGATCGTATGATGCTCCCGCCATAAAGGCCTGATCCTATCCCTTTCCTCCCTTTTCTATGCACAGGCATTTCCGATACTACACCAACTCCTATTGAACATGGATGCCCCAGGAAATCCAAGGCAACGGGCAGCGATCCGGCCCGGTCTCGCGGTCGAGATTGTGCAGAAACAGGACCAGAAGAGCGGCAGGAGAGTACGGGGCATCGTAAGCGAGATCCTGACCAACTCCTCGTTCCATCCCCATGGGATCAAAGTGCGCCTAGCTGACGGCCGGGTAGGACGGGTGGCCGCGATCGTTACGGACGGGACCCCGCAGGAACGAGATAGGTGATCTGACGTCCGTCAGGCGCACCGGGTCTTCTGCGTTTTTCCTCATTCCCGACCGGACCCGGGTGCGGGATCGCCAAACCTCAAATACAAACAAGAGAAGATCTCGATCATCATGAAGATCCTCATTGCCGTAGCACCGGAAAAATTCAGGGATGAAGAACTGGCAGAGCCCGTTGCAGCACTGCAGAAGGCGGGAATCAGTTTTGAGATCGCCTCCACAAAGCGGGGAACCTGCACCGGGATGCTGGGGGCAAAAGCGAACGCAACCCTCTCGTTCGAGGAGATCGATCCCAAGGGATATGACGGCCTGATCATTGTCGGGGGATCCGGATCGCAAGCCCATCTCTGGGACGACGACCTGCTCCAGCTCTTGGCAAAGTACTTTGTCGAGAAACGGAAGGTTGTGGGCGCCATCTGCTTAGCCCCGGTGATCCTTGCCCGGGCCGGTCTTCTCAAAGGGAAGAAGGCAACGTACTTCGAGAGCCCGGTCTCGTTCCGCGAGATGAGGGCGGGGGCAGCGGTGCTCGTTCCCCAGCCGGTTGTTATCGATAACCGGATCGTCACGGCAAACGGCCCCTCCGCATCCAAAGCCTTTGCCGAGTCTTTTGTCAAGACTCTCACGGCCGTTGAATGGTGAGGCGGAGGAACGGATCTGAATAATCCGGCCAGATCTGCCTTTTTGGTCAGCCCCATTCCCCTTATCTTTTATCGTGGAAGAAGCCGGTCTCCCACCCGGCCGGAGAAGAACGCCGGTTCCCTTCAAAGCCTTTTTGTAGAACCCGGATCATAGGTGAGTTGTGCGCCTCCAGACCTGCTTTTGCGGTATTTCCGCCAGAGTAATTTCGGGGGATTTGTGTGTCACCAGGGGGGATGTAATACCATGAGAACGATCATCAACAACGGCCGGGTCCTCAATGTCAATACGTCGAAGTTTGAGCAGAAGAACATCGTTGTCACGGGCGACCGTATCACCGCTCTCGCGGACACTCCGGTTCCCTCCCTCCCCGGTGATGTTATCATCGATGCGTCCGGGAAATACATCATCCCCGGTCTTATCGATGCCCATGTGCACGTGACCTCGGCAACCGTTGACCTGGCAACCCCCCAGCTGCCCATTTCCTATATCACCTGCTGTGCTGCAAAGAACCTCTCCGATGGGCTGGACCGGGGCTTCACCACGATGCGGGATGTGGGCGGCGCAGACTTCGGGTTAGCTATGGCAGTCGAAAGCGGGGTGATCCGGGGATCGAGGCTCTTCTTTTGCGGCCGCGCCCTGAGCCAGACCGGCGGTCACGGGGATTTCAGGGCCAAAACCTATGATAGCGTGTACGGGGCTCCCATGCAGTCATCGGCAACCAGCATCGGCCAGGTTGCCGACGGGATCACGGAAGTGCGCCGCGCCTGCAGGCAGGAGCTCCGGAAAGGTGCCTCGTTTATCAAGATCATGGCAGCCGGCGGCGTGGCCTCCCCCGGGGATAATGTGACCGATACCCAGTACAGCGGGGAGGAGCTCGCGGCCATAGCAGAGGAGGCACAGGCAAAGAGTACGTATGTTGCCGCCCATGTGTACTCGTCAAAGGCCATCCGGATCTGCTTAGAGCACGGGGTCAGGACCATCGAGCACGGCAACCTGCTCGATGATGAGACTGCAGTCCTGATGAAAGATGCGGGTGCCTACCTGATCCCTACGGTCATCACGTATGACGCGCTTGCGCGGCGGGGTGCAGCATACGGGTTTCCGGAAGTGAGCCTTGGCAAACTGGGTTCTGTCCGGGTCCAGGCCCTGGAGGCAGTAAGGATTGCCCGGAAACACGGGGTGAAGATCGGGTTTGGCACCGATCTTCTGGGCCCGCTCTGGGAAGAGCAGAGCAATGAATTCGTGCTCCGATCCGAAGTCGAGCAACCGATCGATACGATCATCTCTGCGACGAAGATCAATGCCGAGGTGCTGAACCAGTCCAGAAACCTGGGCGAGATCTCCGCAAATGCTGTTGCCGATCTCCTCATCCTGGCCAAAGACCCGTCAAAGGATATTACCGTACTCACCGATCGCAGTAACATCCTGCTCATCATGAAAGCGGGTTCGATCTGCAAAAACACCCTGGACGGACCTGTTTCATGACCCGTAACGGGAAATGCCGGGATACATGACACGGAGAACCCATGCCTGATATGGATGCAGATGCAGAAGCACGGTTTGAATCCGTCTGCAGGTTCGTGATCCGGCTCGGGACGCTCGCTCACGGGTACGGCCCGCAGGCCCGGCGGCTGGAGTCGTACCTCTCCCGCACGACAACTGCCCTGGGATTTTCCGGGTTCTTCTCATCAACGCCGACCAGCCTTTCCTTCACCTTCACAAAACCGGATGATGAACTCTGGCAGAGGCACTACGAAGTCCCGCTTACGGGAACGGGATTCGATCTTGCCAAACTTGCAAAAGTCGGCGAACTGGTATCCCGCGTTGAGGCAGGTACCGTCAGCCTGGATGAGGCAACCGCTGCCCTGGATGCGATCGATGCAATGCCGCCACCCTATGGGAATTACCTGGTGGCGTTGGGCTACGCCTTGTGCGGGGCCGGGTTTGCGGGTTTCCTCCAGGGGGGATGGCTGGATATCCTTCTTGCAGCAGTCCTGAGCCTGGGTGTCTTCATGCTCGTCACCCTCGCGAAGCAGTCCCCGGGCCGGCTCCTGGACTGGACTCCCTTCCTCTGCGCGTTTGTTGCCGGGGTGCTTGCAGCGGCTGCAGGGGTCCTCCTGCCGGGAGTCCAGGTGTATCTCGTCACTCTCTCCGCTATCATTTACCTCATCCCGGGATTTTCCATCAGTGTCGGGGTCATAGAACTGACCTCAAAGCACGTGGTCTCCGGTCTCAGTAACCTGGCCAGCGGCCTGATCTGCCTGGCCCTGCTCTTTGCCGGGGCATGGACGTCAGTCACGCTCGTCTCGGTCTTCCTGCCGGTCTCCGGTGCAGCAGCAGCGTCCATCGGATCTGGCTGGATCTGGGTCTTTGCGATGGTTCTTGCCGCGGGACTCTGCATCGCATTCCAGACCCCCCCGCGGGATCTTGTCTGGGCAATGGCCTGCTGCGCAACTGCCTGCCTCGGGATTGTGCTCGGTGTACATATCCAGGGAAACGATCTCGGCAACTTCCTCGGTACGGCCATGGCCATGGTCTTTGCCAATGTCTGGTCCGATAAAACCAACCGCCCGACATCCAATGTGATCCTGCCCGCTTTTGTTTTCATGGTGAGCGGAAGTATCGGTTTCCGGGGACTTGTGGCCATTTCCACCGGCAGCACGCTTCTGGGGCTCCAGGAGTTCACTCACATGTTCGTTGTGGCCGTGACGCTTGCAATCGGCCTGGTTGTCGGGAACCTGGTATACAAACCAAAAACCCTGCTCTGACAATCGGGGGCAAAGTGCAACCGGATATCCTGCAGCTGGTCAGAAATTTCAAAAAGAAGAATGGGAGGATTGGGATTCGAACCCAAGAACCACTAAGGACCGGATCTTAAGTCCGGCGGAGTTGGCCAGCTTTCCTATCCTCCCGCTCGCAGATGTGCTGGCTCTGCAGCGAGATCGTATGCCCGGTTCCATTGACCGGTGCAGCGCTTCCCGTGCTCTAAACTATTAACCCTCCATGTCAAAAAACAATTCTGTAGTTTCGCAGGGTTTCCGCAAAGACGACAGCTGCCATTACGTTGAATTTCCCCGGAAATTATGGCGGGGCCGGGCTGTCGCAGATCCTGCGCCCGTCGCAACCCGGAAAGATATGTTTTATTAGATTGCCGGGGTACTGAGTGTGAACGATCGGGACTGATAAGCTGGACATGAGCGGGATACAGGTTGCCGGATGGGTGGAACTCGACGGGAGGAGGCTTGCACTTTCTGAGATCGAGGAGATCTGCAGAAACCAGCAGGAAAAGATCCTCCGGTTCGGCGGGGAATTTTTCCTTTCCTGGGACGGGTGCAGTGCCCGGGACTGTTTCGGGGTCATGAATGGGACCGGCCCGAGAGGAAAACTGGTCTGCAATGGCAGGATCGAGGGAGATATCGAACCTGTTGTTCCGGAAATGCCGCTGGAAGAAGCGATTGTTACTGCCGTGAAACTGCGCAGCGACGAGGGCGTGGTGGCATTATCGGGGGGGGTCGATTCCACGCTCGTTGCATGCCTTGCACAGCGGGAGTGCGTTGCCGTGGGGCTGGAAGGATCGCACGATCTCCTGCAGGCCAGGAAGGCTGCAGCTTCCCTCGGGCTCTCCTGCACGTTTGTCACGATCCCGGAGAACGAACTCGAACCGGCACTTCCCGAAGTTATCCGGACGATCCCTCGCAAGGATCCGGTCAACACGGGCATCGCCCTCACCCAGTTCTTCATCACCAGGTGGGCGGGCGAGAACGGGTACCGGCGTATCATCACCGGCCAGGGGGCCGACGAGCTCTTCGGGGGGTACTCCCGCTATCTCGAATCGGAGACCCTTGAGGCCGATCTGGCCCGGGACTTCCTGGGCCTCGAAGACCAGGCCCGGCGCGACCAGTCGGTAGCGGCGCTCCACGGCACGTACCTGTCCATGCCTTACCTGGATGCGCGGGTTGTGCGCGCTGCCCGGGCGATCCCGGCCGCGGACAAAGTCCGGAATGGCCGGCGTAAGATCCCCTTAAGGGAGGTTGCAGAGCGGTATATTTCCCCGGATCTCGCATGGTACGAGAAGAAAGCCATGCAATACGGGAGCGGGGTGTACGGGGTGCTGCGGAAGCTTGCCCGGAAAAACGGTTATAAAACGTCCATGCAAGATTACATAGACCACATCAGCAGGGTGGACCATGGTCACTGAAAAAGATGTACAACATATCGCGGAGCTTGCCGATGTCGGCATCCCCCATGAGGAACTGGGCACCTTTACGCACCAGTTCAATGCAATTATTGAATATTTCGATACCCTCGACCGCGTGCCGGGGGACTCGGGCTTTGTGCGAGATCTCTACAATGTCCTGCGCGAAGACGTTGTGGAGCCATCGCTCTCCCAGGACGAAGTGCTTTTTAATGCGCCTCTCAAAGAAGACGGTTTCATCAAAGCGCCGAAGGTGATGTAGTGAGCGGGAAGATCACCTTTGAGCCGGATGACCGGTACAATGCCTTTCTTGCAACCTGCAAAGCGGCATCCCATGGTTCCGGAAAACTTGCCGGTGTTGCAGTTGCCGTCAAGGACAATATCTCCACGCAGGGGATCGAGACCACCTGCGCATCCCGGATCCTGAAAGGGTACATTCCCCCGTACGATGCCCATGTCGTGCAGCTCCTCAGGGAATCCGGGGCCGCCATTGTGGGAAAGACCAACATGGACGAGTTCGGTATGGGAACCACCACGGAAAACTCCGCATTCGGCCCCACCCTCAACCCCTGCGACACCGGCCGGGTGCCGGGCGGATCGAGCGGCGGCAGTGCAGCAGCGGTCGCTGCCGGGATGGTCCGGATGGCGCTCGGGACCGACACCGGCGGATCGATCCGGTGTCCTGCCGCATTCTGCGGTATCGTTGGGCTGAAGCCCTCGTACGGCCGGGTCTCCCGGTACGGCCTGATCGCGTACGCCAACTCGCTCGAGCAGATCGGCCCCATGGGAAGGACGGTCAACGATGTCTCGGATCTCATGGGCGTCATTGCCGGTTACGACCGCCACGACTCCACGTCCCGGGACAAGCCCTATACCCACACTCCCTCTGCCGATATCAGGGGACTCCGGATCGGTATCCCGCAGGAATACTTCGGGCCCGGTGTGGATGCCGGCGTTTCCGGGGTAGTAAAGGCAGCCATCGGGAAGCTCGAAGAGCTGGGCGCCACAACCGTTCCCTGCAGCATCCCCTCCATGGAGTACGCCCTTGCCGCGTACTATGTCACCTGCACCTGCGAAGCCAGCTCCAACCTTGCCCGGTTCGACGGGGTCCGGTACGGCCCCACCGTTGATACGAAGAAGTCGTGGCACGATGCCTACCAGGACGTGCGCCGGGACGGGTTCGGCCCCGAAGTGCGGCGCCGGATTATGCTCGGGACGTTTGCGCTCTCGAGCGGGTACTATGGTAAATACTATGCAAAAGCCCAGGTTGCCCGCCAGAATGTCTTGAATGACTTCAACCGCATCTTTGCGGATGTCGATGTGATCGCAGGCCCGACCATGCCGACGGTTGCGTTCAAATTAAAGGAAAAGTCCGACCCGCTCTCGATGTACTTAGCCGATATCCTCACGGTGCCCGCCAACCTTGCCGGGATCCCGGCGATCTCGGTGCCCTGCGGCAAATCCGGCGGCATGCCGGTCGGTCTCCAGATCATGGGCCGGATGTTCGAGGACGAACGTATCGTCGATGTCGCCTATGCGTACGAACAGGCGGTGAGCTGATCATGGTGGATGCAGAAGGCCAGGTTATCGTAGGGCTTGAAGTGCACTGCCAGCTGGACACGAAGAGCAAGCTCTTCTGCGGCTGCTCCACGGATTACCGGAGCGACGGCCCCAACACCCATGTCTGCCCCATCTGCCTCGGTCTCCCCGGTGCCATGCCGGCGCTGAATAAAAAGGCGATCGAGTATGCCATGAAGGTGGCAAAGGCCCTCAACTGCGAGGTCCTGAATGAGTCCGAGTTCTCGCGGAAGAACTACTTCTACCCGGACCTGGACAAGGCCTACCAGATCACCCAGTACGACAAGCCCCTCGCGGAAGGCGGGTACCTGGAGATCGAGAGCGACGAGGGCGGCGAGAAGAGAGTCCGCCTCACCCGGATCCATGTCGAGGAAGACCCGGGCCGTCTCGTCCATATGGGCAATGTCGAGCGGGGCAAGTACTCGCTCGTGGACTACAACCGTGCAGGCATCCCGCTCATCGAGATCGTCTCCGAGCCGGACATGCGCTCGCCCAAGGAAGCCAGGAAGTTCTTGAACAAACTCCGGGCAACCCTTGAATACCTCAGCGTCTTCGATTCCGAGAAGGAGGGATCGCTCCGTGTGGATGCCAACATCTCGATTCTGGGCAGCGAGCGGGTGGAAGTCAAGAACATCACCTCCTACAAGGGCGTTGAGAAGGCGCTGACGTTTGAAGTCACCCGGCAGAGGAACCTCATCCGCCGGGGCCAGAAGATCGAGCGCGAGACCCGTCACTACCTTGAAGCCCGGGGGGTCACCCAGGCCGGCCGGTCCAAGGAGCAGGAGCACGATTACCGCTACTTCCCCGAGCCGGACCTGCGCCCGCTCCGGGTCCGGTCCTGGCTCGATGGCATTGCTCTCCCGGAGCTGCCCGATGCCCGCCGGGAGCGGTTCATGAAAGAGTACGGCTGCTCGCTCAACCATGCCCGCACCCTGACGGGCGAGCTCAGGCTTGCGAACTTCTTCGAGAAAGTTGTTGCTCCGGATAAGGCCGGTCTCTCCCCGCTCTCGTCGACCTGGATCGCCGACACCCTGATAGGCGAGCTGAATTACCGGGACATGAGCCTCGACCTGGTGGAACCTGCTGCCATGACAGGCCTCATCCGTATCCTGAAAGCCGGCACCGTCACGGACAAGAACGCAGTCGAAGTCCTGCGGGTGATGCTCGATCAGCGCCTTAAGAAAGAGACCGTGGAAACTCCCGAGGGGATCGTAAGCCGGCTCAACCTGGCAAAGACCTCGGGCGATGACGGGATCGTTGCAAAAGCAATCGATGACGCGATCAATGAAAATCCCAAGGCGCTCGAGGATTACCGGAGCGGCAAGGCGGGGGCCATCAACTTCCTTGTCGGGCAGGTCATGAAGAAGACCCGCGGGAAAGCCGACCCGGCCGAACTCAACCGTCTGCTCCTTGAGGCGCTCAAGGCACGGGAGGCGTAATCTTCGTGCACCTTATTGTTGCGGAAAAGAACATATCGGCCCGGCGCATTGCGCAGATCCTCAGTAACGGGAAGAAAGTGACCGAGCACAAGGATGCCGGTGTTTCCACGTACAGTTACGGGGATACCACAACCGTGGGGCTCCGGGGCCACGTGGTCGAGATCGATTTCGAGCCGGGATACCAGAACTGGAGGAGCGACAAGTACACCCCCCGGAGCCTGATCGATGCCCGGACCATCAAGGTTCCCACCGAGAAGCGGATCGTTGCGCTCCTCCAGAAACTGGCAAAAAAAGCCGACCGGGTCACCATTGCAACGGACTTTGATACCGAAGGGGAACTGATCGGGAAGGAGGCCTACGAACTTGTCCGGCAGGCAAACGCCAGTGTCAAGATCGACCGGGCCCGTTTCTCAGCCATCACCGAGCAGGAACTCACCCATGCCTTTTCCCACACAACCGAGCTGGATTTCGCCCTTGCGGCAGCGGGCGAAGCCCGCCAGTCCATCGATCTCATGTGGGGGGCGTCCCTAACCCGTTTCATCTCGCTTGCCGCCCGGCGCGGTGGCAACAACATCCTCTCGGTGGGCCGGGTCCAGAGCCCCACCCTCTCGATGATCGTTGACCGGGAGAAGGAGATCGAGGCCTTTGTGCCGGAGAAGTACTGGCAGCTCTCGCTCCTCACCGAGAAACGGGGCGAACCCATCGAGGCCCGGCACACCAATGGCCGGTTCCACGACAAAGCTCTCGCGGAACAGGCGCGGGACCGTTCTGTTGAACCGCTCCTTGTTACCGATGTCAAGATAGGCGCCAAACAGGACCGGGCCCCGTCCCCGTTCGATACCACGACCTACATCGTTGCCGCGGCCCGGCTCGGGTTCTCGGCAGCCAATGCAATGCGGATTGCCGAAGACCTGTACATGAACGGTTTCATCTCGTACCCGAGGACCGACAATACCGTGTATCCCCCGTCGCTCGACCTGGACGGCATCCTCAAGACCCTCCGCGCTTCCCCGTTCAAAAAGGATGTCGACTGGGTGATCGCACACCGCAGGGCGGTGCCGACCCGGGGCAAGAAGTCCTCTACCGATCACCCGCCAATCCACCCGACCGGTGCTGCAACCAAAGAGATGCTGGGGGATGATGTCTTCAGGATCTACGAACTGGTGCTGCGCCGGTTCCTTGCAACCCTTGCCCCCGATGCGCAATGGAAGACCCTCAAGATCCTCTTCGATGCCGGTGGCGAGGAATACACCACAACCGGCGGGCAGCTGATGGAGCCCGGGTGGCACACGGTCTATCCGTTCTCGGAAGCCCGGGAGATGCTCCTTCCGGAGTTTGTGACCGGCGAGAAGCTGCCTATAAAGAAAGTAACCCTCGACGAGAAGGAGACCCAGCCCCCGGCGCGCTACACCCAGAGCAAGCTCATCCAGCGGATGGAAGAACTGGGCCTTGGCACCAAGAGCACCCGGCACGAGGTCATCGCAAAACTGGTCTCGCGCAAATACGTGGAAGGCAATCCCCTCCGCCCGACCCTGGTCGGGACCGTGGTCACCGAATCCCTAGAGCAGCATGCGGACACGATCACAAAACCCGACATGACCCAGACGCTCGAAGCGCATATGCAGCTCATCAAGGAGAGCCAGAGAACAAGGGAAGACGTGATCAAGGAATCCCGGGAGATGCTTCACCATGCCTTCGACCAGCTCGAGGCAAACGACCAGGTGATAGGCGACGATATCCGCAACCGCACTGCCGAGGAGATGAACCTTGGCAAATGCCCGGTCTGCGGGGGAACGCTCGCCATCAAGCACCTGCGGGGCAACACCCAGTTCATCGGGTGCTCGCGGTATCCCGAATGCACGTTCAATATTGGCCTCCCCATGGCCCAGTGGGGTTTTGCCATCCGCACGGATGACATCTGCGACAAGCACCACCTGAACTTTGTCCGGCTTGTGCGGAAAGGGGCACGGCCCTGGGACATCGGCTGCCCGCTCTGCCATCATGTCAACTCCAACAGCGAATCGCTTGCCGAAATCCCCGGCCTGGACGAGCCGCTCCTGCAGAAACTAAGGAGCCGGCATATCTATACCGTTGCCGAGCTGGCCCACAGTGCACCCGACGTACTGGCAAAAAAACTGGACATTTCCGTAAGCACCGCGGAGAACCTGATACGGGGTGCCGAGGGAGTACTTGCCATGCTCAGGCGCCGGTCCGAATGCCGGAAATTCCTGCGGGAGAATCTCATCCCGAGAAAAGGCAGGAGTTATTCGAAGATCATGAGCTCCTTGAAGGAATCCGGGATCTCCGAACTCTCCGGTCTTGCCAGGGCAACGGCTGCAAATCTCAAAGCCGCCGGTATCGGGGATGCCGAGGCCGAGACGATCCTTCTTGAGGCAAAAAAGCTCTATCACAGCCAGGTTTTAAAAGAGATCGGCATCCCCGCAGTCAGCCTGAAAAAATACATTGCGGCCGGTATCATGGACCCGGAATCCTTCTGCACCCATACCCCGGCAGCGCTCGGGGAGCTCACCGGTATGTCGACTGCGACTGTCCAGAAACATGTCGAGCTGGTCTGCCGGTATCTCAACAAGCCCCTGCCAAAGAAAGTCAACAAACTCCAGATCGAGAAAGGCAAAAAGGAGCTTCTCGCCATCAAAGGTCTGTCGGAAACCACTCTTGAAAAACTCTTCAGGGCAGATGTCATCAACGGCGATGCCCTCCTTGCGGCCGATGCTGCAGCTCTTTCTGCAGCAACGGGAATTCCCGAACAGAAGATCCGGGACTTTCAGAAACTCTGCCAGAAGAGACGGGATACTGCAGTTATCCAGATTTAAAAAATAATTTTCTATTTTCTGAGTGCCAGTTCTATTGCAACCCGCAGGTCATTGTCCTCAAAAGGTTTGACAATGAAGCCATCCGGGTGGGTGGCTTTTGCCCGATCCAGGGTGGGGCCGTCGGAATGGGAGGTGACGTACACGACCGGAATGCTGAATCCTTTCTTGATCATCTTCGCGGTCTCGATCCCGTCTACATCCCCTTTGATATTGATGTCCATGAGGACCAGGTCCGGCTTGCAGTTCACGACCAGTTCCATGGCCTCGGCCCCGGTTGTGGCCCTGCCGCACACCTCGTAACCCAGGTTTTTGAGCCGCCAGTCTTCCACTTTTGCTATGATATCGTCATCTTCAACAAGGAGAATTTTTCCATTCGACACTTCTTGTCCCCTCCTATAATCTGATGGATGGTCCACCTTTTATGTTTAATCGTTCCCCTGCCCCGGCTCCTTTGCAAACCGCCACATACCGTTTGGGATGAGCATCTCGAACCGTGCCCCTTTACCGGGGATGCCGGTCTCCCGGATCGATATGCCGGTGATCCTGAGGATCTCGCGGGTTAAAAAGAGGCCCATGCCGGTGTTTTTGCCAACACCCCGTTCGAATATGTGCTCTTTTTCCGCTTTTGGGATCCCGTCTCCATCGTCTTCGCAGATGAGTGCAAGGCCGCTGTCGGAGATCTGGTAGAAGAATCGGATGGTTGTCAGACTTCCCCCGTACCGGATAGCGTTGTCGGCCAGGTTATAGAAGACCTTCTCCAGCAGCGGATCGGCGAATATCTCGGTATTTTCGAGCTCGATTAAAATTGAGATTCCCGCAGTGCCGACGCTGGCGGTTGCCCGGCCCGCTACATCCCTCACATTCTGCCAGACCGGTGCGTTCACGCCGACTCCCTGGTAATCGCGGGTGAAGGTTATCTGGCGCTGGATGAGCCGGCCCTCGTCCTTGATCTGGCTGAGCAGCTGGGCGAGCTCCTCCCGGTTGCCGGATGCCACGGCCATATCGATGAGCCCGAAGATGCCGGTGATGGTGTTCAGGATGTCATGCCGGGTGATATCGTTCATCAGATTGAGCTTCTTGTTTGCCAGGTGGATGGCATCCTCGATGCGCTTCCGGTCGGAGATGTCGGTGATCGTACCCACGTACCCGCGGATCTTCCCGTCCGGAGTATAGACCGGGACGGACTGGCCGTAGATCCAGATCACGCTCCCGTCCGGCCTCATGAACCGCGTCTCGGCCCGGGGCTGGAGCCGGGCCTGGAACTTCTTCCACATCTCTTTGGATATCCGTGTCCTGTCCAGAGGGTCATGGATCTCTCCCGGCTGCCGCGTTCTCATGGTCTCGAACGTCATGCCTGCCATCTCTTCCCAGCGCTCGTTGACATAGAGAAGCGTGCCGGTCTCTGTTGTCTCAAACACCCCCACGGGTGAAGCCCGGAGGATGCTTGAAAGCCGCTCCCGGCTCTGCCGCAATGCCTCTTCCATCTTCTTGCGTTCGGAAATATCATTGATCGAACCCACCCAGCCGGTCAGGTTTCCGTCCGGATCGATGAGCGGGACTGCCTGGCCCAGGAGCCAGGAGACCGTTCCGCTGGCATGGACGAAGCGCGACTCAGCCGAGACCAGGGAACGGCTGTGGATAGCATCGGCCAGTGCTGCGAGATGCTCTTTCTGATCGTCCGGGTGCAGGATCTCAAGCCAGTACCTTCCCCGGATCTGATCCCCGCTCATACCTGTAATCCTGGTGAACATATCATTGACAAACGTGAAATTGCCCCGGGCATCGAGCCGGAAGACCCCGGCCGGGGACGCCTGCAGGATACCGGTGATAAGTTCTGTGCTCTCCCGCAGGTCGCGCTCGATCTTCTTTCGTGCCGTGTTGTCAATGAAGGTCTCCAGCAGGCAGGGCCTGCCCTGCAGCAGGACCGGGACAACGTACTTGATGACGGAGATGGTCCTGCCGTCCGTTCTGACCAGTTCGCGCTCGGAATTGTCCACGGCCTGGCTGAGATCGGTGATCGGGCACCGGCCCTCTTCGGCCGGGCAGATGACCTCATGGCAGATCTTATTGATAAGCTGGTCTTTTGTGGCCCCGATCATCTCCAGGGCCGCGGGGTTCGCATCAACGATCCGGTGCGTCTCGGCATCGATAACAATGATCCCCGCCTTGACCGACCACAGGAGCGTCTGGAGATATTCCTGGCTCTCGATCAAAGCCTCCTCGAGATTCACCCGGTCGGTGATATCATTCACGCTGCCCCGGAATCCCTGGAATGTTCCGTTCCGGTAGATGGGGGCCGTGAACACCACGGCACTCATGATGGTTCCGTCTTTTCGGATGAGATGGTAGATCTCGCCGGAGGATTTTTTTCCCTGCATGACGATCTCCATGCCCCTGTTCACGCGCCCGATATCTTCGGGAATGATAAAATTCCGGACATTCACCCCCTCCGCTATCATCCGTTCGTTCATCCCGAAGATATCGAACCCCGCCCGGTTGACATACCGGAGCCGGCCATCGGCATCCATCTCGAAGATGGACTGGGGGAGGAGCTCGGCCAGTTCGCGGAACCGCGCTTCGCTCTGCATCAGGCCGTCATGGGTCCTCTCGACCGTTTCGAGCATGCGGTTGATCTCCTGCGAGAGCTCGGAGATCTCATCGCGTCCAATGATTCGCAGCCTCCCGGAGGGTACCGTCTGCCGGCCGATCTCCTGCACCTGGGTGCCAAGAGAGGTGAGTCGGGACAGGACCAGCCGGTCAAGGATGAGGAGCGTCGTGACCCCCAGAAGAAGCCCTGCTGCAAGGACAATGAGAATATACTGGGTTGTTGACGAGACCCCCTGATTATAAATATCCCGGGGCTCGGCGATCTCAAGGATCAGCGCGTCCCGCGAATAGATGTCCCTAATGAGGGCATATCCTGCGATACGGTTGTCATCCATGGTCTCGGTTATACCGGAGCTGCCCGCTGCGTTTTTCAGGGAGGCGAGACGCTCCCGGCTGTTTTCCGGATCGTTTACAAGGATGAAACGGAGAGTCTGGAGAGCCGGTTTTCCCGGGAGAACGGCAGCCGAATTATCCAGGTACCTTCCCATGATCACAACCCCCTGGGGAGTGCCGGAGAGATCCGAATGGAGGATGGGGCAGGATGCAACAATCATCGGCCTGCCATCGAGTACCAGGAGACCTGAGGTAGTATCCTGGGGCTTTTCCATATTCAGAAGCGGGCTGTCCTTTCCCAGGTACTGCCCGAATGCGGCCGGCATCGCCGTCGTGGTATGGTTCCGGAGATCATATGCGCCGGCATAGAGCACTTCGCCTCTCTTATTCGTTATAACGATGAGGTTGAGCCGGAGATTGTTGTAGATCCCCGGCACCAGATTGCCGGCAACATAATCCGGTTTGTTCCCGTTGACGAACGCATAGGTGTCATCCCATTGCCCCCAGTCCGTGCTGATCGCGGAGAGCGATGAGTACTCGCTCTCCAGCCGGCTCACGGCCTCGTCAACATCCTGCAGAACATACCGGTGTTCGAGAGCGCTGTAGCTGGAGAGGGAAACATCGGAAACAAAGAAGATGATCAGGGTGAGGATTATCATTAAGAGGACGATAAGGATGAGGCTCGTCTTTTCCTGGAGTTTCATAGGGATGATCCGGGGATGTTTCCGATTACGGCTGAAGCAATATTAATATTCTGCTATTACCTGAGCCGGATGGATCCCGGCAGGGATAGCGGTATATGAGGGTGAAGCGCCAATAATACAGTGATTCTGATGAAGTGGAAAGACTGGGTTCATGTGACAAAACTCGATCCCGACAAACAGCTGAAACCCGGTGATATCGATGCGATTGCAGCGAGCGGTACTGATGCCCTCATGCTCTCGGGCACGCTGAACGTTACCGAGGAGAATTTATCCGCACTCTTGAAGCAGGTCAAGGCGTACGATCTTCCGCTGGTCATGGAACCGGCAGGACCGGAAGCGGTGCTGACAAAAGGCATCGATTACGTCTTTGTCCCAAGCGTGATGAACACGACCGATGTCACGTGGATTGTGGGAAAACACAAGGCCTGGGTACAGATGAGCAAAGGAAAGATCCCGTGGGGCGATGCGATTGTGCCCGAAGCCTACATTGTGCTCAATCCCAATTCATCGGTGGGCCGGGTAACGAAATCCATCTGCGACCTGAAACCCGAGGAGGTTGCAGCGTATGCCTCGGTTGCCGACCATTACTTCCATTTCCCGATCGTGTACATCGAGTACAGCGGCACGTTCGGCAACCCGGAGGTTGTGAAAGCCGCATCGGAAGCCGTTGACAAGGCGATCCTCTATTATGGCGGGGGCATCAACTCCGCGGAGAAGGCAGCGCAGATGGGAAAATATGCCGATACCATCGTTGTCGGCAATGCTGTCTACGACCAGGGTGCCGGTGTCCTGAAAGCAACCGTTGACGCGGTCCAGTAACTTTTTTTATGCCCGAGATTGACATCGTCCTCGTCGAGCCCCTCTATGAAGGAAACGTGGGTTTTGCAGCACGGGTGATGAAGAACTTCGGGTTCACCCGGCTTGTCCTCATCAACCCGTGCAAACTCGGTGAGGAGTCAAAGGGCCGGGCATCCCATGCCCAGGATCTGCTGAAACGTGCCGAAGTCTGCACCATTGAGGATGTTTTTGCCCGGAGCAACATCGTCATCTCGACCACCGGTGCCGTGAGCAAATCGGTCTGCCATGCCATGCGGATGCCGTTTTATTCGCCAAAGGAACTCCGGGAGCGGATCAAGGATGTGGACGGGCGCATCTCTATCCTGTTCGGGCGCGAGAACTGGGGTCTCAACAACGAGGAGGTCAAGCGGAGCGATATGATCTGCACGATTCCCACGAGCGAGGAGTACCCGATCCTCAATCTCTCGCACGCGGTGGGGGTTGTCTGCTATGAACTCTCCAATCTCCCGCTGCCGGAGATCCGGCTTGCCCCGCCCCAGGACCTGCAGTACCTGTATCAGCACATTGACCGGTATCTCGACGAGATTCATCACCCGGAGTTCAAGCGGGAGAACACGATGATCCTGATCCGGCGGGTTCTCGGGCGGTGCAACCTGACCATCCGGGAAGCGAGCACCCTCCACGGGCTCCTGCGCCGGAGCGAGTGGCACATCGACCCGGCGCTGCTGGACCGGGATAAGACGGGGGCGGGGAATCTCCGGCGGTCTGGGGAAGAGAAAGAGGAGCGGTAGTGGGGTATTCACACCCTAATAAAGATTTGTGAAAGATAATTATCCGGCATAAAATAGTCCCTTCATCTAATCTATTGAATATAAATCTCCAAAAGTATACCAGAAATAGTATGGATAAAAATCCACATAAAACGCATAAATTTTTTTGTGATTCTCCCACAAAAAATGCAAAATATTTTAATTTTGAATCATATTCTCAAACGATTGCCGAAATTATATTTAATCCAGATAACTGCACACCTATTTCTATTGCGATTAATGGCAAATGGGGAAGTGGAAAAACCTCATTAATGAAAACCTTACGAAAAAGATTAAACGAACAAGTCGAAAATTCAAAAAGCAGAAAAATCAGGACAATTTGGTTCAATGCATGGAAATATTCAGAAACCGATACATTGCTTGCTTCATTAGTAAGAGAAATCTATGATGAGATAGACAGACAAAATTTTTTCACAAAGCAAGGTTTTTTTGATAGAGTCAACCTTGGGACAATCACAATTTATGAGAGAGTTAACACAACCCAACAAATCACAGATTTAGCAAAAATATTAACTCTTGGATTGGCGCCCGATTTTAATAAATGGAGTAAAACTCCAAAATATGAAAAGCATCTTCCATTTTTTGATGCCTTCCAAAAATATATGCAATTAATTCTGAATTTTTTTGTTATTCAGGAGAAAAATGGAAATTTTGATGATAGAAAAGGAGTCCTTGTAATATTCATTGATGATTTAGATCGTTGTCCGCCAAAATCAATTGCTAAGATATTAGAATCAATTAATTTATTTTTTGACCAGAAGGGATGCATTTTCGTTTTTGGTATGGATACCAACTTAATTTCAAAGGCAATTGACTCTCATTATAATAATTATGACGGATTTTCCGGTCCAGATTATCTTAAAAAGATGATTCAGTTACAATTCAATCTTCCAGAAATTCGAGAACAGGATATCAAGGAATTTGTAGAGAACGAGTTGATCATTGATGAACCGCTTCAGAATTATACCGATTTGATTATTTCAGGATCGGAAAATAATCCTAGACAAGTTAAACAATTCATCAATTCCCTGAAGTTAATGATGATCCTTAAAGATCGAATTAACGGCTTAAATATTCACGAAGAGCTATTGATCAAATGGTCAATTCTTAATTATATTTCTCAGGAATTTATTGGAGAAATCAAACAAGATCATATGCTTTTACTTTTGCTTCAAGGTTACGCTAAAGAAGGGGAGAACTATCCCATTTGGGTAGATAAGGAATACGGAAATGAATTTGTATTGATGACTGAGGCAGAAAGAGAACGACAAGGAAAAACATTTGGAAAATACAAAACGAATGATAGGATTCTTTCTGTTTTAAATGGAGGAAATTTGGAATTTACTTTTAATAATTTGCCGGATTACATTTTCCTGAGCAGTATTGCACCCACAGAACCTACTGCCACTGAAGAAATAAAATCGATCGTTTCAATCGAAGCGGATAAAGACTCGTTTATTATTGGCAACTCAATATCATTCTCGGGAACATCGAACCAATCGGGAAACGTCGTACATTTAATTATGACCGGTCCTGGAACCTTTAAAAATGGCATCGAAATTGCCACTACACAAGTATCACCAAAAAATACTTGGAATTATGAATGGCAACCCGACGATTCAATTGAACCTGGAGATTATAAGATCCAAGTTTACGATTCCGAAAAAAGGGTTTTTGAAAGTATTTCCTTTACCGCTCGAAAAGGATCGATAACCATTGTGGCAACAGGGAGCCAATCGTATATAATCGGGGAAAAGATTCATCTTGGGGGTACGGACACTATTTCTGATAAAGTATTTTTATTTTTGAAAGGCCCGGATCAGAATCAAGATGAACGAAAATTGGATGGATCTTCACTCTTTTGCAAAAACAATGATCCGAATACCTTCGTTAGAGTCGACGTAGATAATTATCAAACATGGTCATATGATTGGGACACCTCAGTAAATTCTCACCTTTTAAAACCGGGCATGTATACGATCTATGCTGTGGAAGGACCAAATTCTTCAGAACATCTCACTGGAAAAGGATATGGTACTTTATCGATAATTTTGACCGTACCAACTATCACTGCATCCCTATCCAAAGCAACAGTTGTTCAGGGCGATCAACTCCTTATTCGTGGGACTGCCGGAGGAAATCCAAAAGTGGGAGTTCAAATTTGGATATTTGGAGAGAAAACCGCAATACAATCGATTGAACCGGTTCAAGAGAATTCTTCATTTATCTACGAATTAAGGAGATCGATAACTCGAGAATTACCAACAGGCCGATATAATGTGATTATTCAACATCCGATGTTCAATAATGAATTTGATATTTATCCTGACAGTGAGAAGAAGGTCGTTTTAGGGAATTATCCTAAACGCGGAACTAAAAAATTTTTGATTATTGGTGAGAATAGTCTAACAGCATCAAGAGCAGCGGAAGAATTAGTTGAAGCTATTAATGATCCTAATATTGATGATACTTATACAAAACTATCATTCGAGGTTAAAGAATTAGTCATTCGGCTAGTCTCTCTTGAAAATAAATTTGTAGGAGATAAATTTACGATTCAAGGTGCGACTAATTTGTCCGCAAATAATGAAGTTACGATTGAAGTTATTCAATCCAAATTTGACAAAGAGAGAAATCAGATAATTGGGGAAGTTATCAAAGTAAGAAAAAATCTCATAGTTCATGAAGGAAATGTTGATTGTTTGGGTTTTGGAAATACATTTTCTTATGATCTCGATACATTTAATCTCACACCCTCATTATATGAAGTTAAATTATCTGTAATTACTCCTGAAGTAATTGTGAAGACGACATTTGAATTAAATAAAAAATAATCTTTAAAAAAAAAGTAAAGAACTCTTTTTTCAACCCGGAGAAAAAAATGTTGGACCTTGCTTTAAATTTTACAAAAGTAACTCTCCCAGTTGCAATTGTTTTTTCCACTGCATGGGTGTGGATAGCAATGGGTGAAAGTCAAGCCGTGAAATTTTTACTATTTATGATTTTATTTTGGTTGTGTGTCTTAGTTGTATATGATTTTTTTAGACGATATCGAATTTTTTAATTCTGATTTTATATAGTGAAAGTAAAAAAAAATGTTGTGCTTAGTAACTATTCTTGCCCAGATTTGTTTTTCACCGTTCTATTTCCTCATCAAGTCATCATTGTAAGCATAATAACGTCGCCAGTTTTCAGAATTCACATCTACGGGTGGATGAATCTCTTCGGGATATTGAATATTCGTCAATTCATCATTGTAGGCATAATAACTTCGCCAGTTTTCAGAATCCATTTCCTCGGGGGGTCGAATATCTTCAGGATATCGAACTACTTCGGAAAGTTGAACCGGACCCAGAGTGGGAACAACTATAGAAGATTGATGATAGCGGCCATAAAAAAAACCTATAATCAAAACAATAATGAAAATAATTAGTGTAAGCCATTGTGGTGGCAGTTCCTTAAAATCTGTGTTAAAAACAGCTATAGCTAAAAAAAAGATAGAACCCGCTAAAAAACCGAGTTTAAAATCAATTAAGGTAACTAGAAAATTCTTCGAAGTTTCCATAAAATTCGTTAACGAAAGAATTTTTCCAGAAACATTGTCGATGAGTGGGGTATACAATCTACCATAAAAAAACCCGAAGCTGAAAGAAAAAATTAAGAAAACAATTATTAGTAGCTGCTCAGGTATTGGTAGATAAGAAGTGAGTATTGCTACACCTAAAAATAGAATGAGACCTGTGAAAAAACCTAAATCAAAACAGATAAATGTAAGTAGAAAATTTTTCAACGTTTTTAATGAATTCCATAATGATAAAATTGCCTGAAGATAACTCACGGGTGGATTAATAAAATCTGTTTTCTTGATTGTCCTGTTTAAGGAAATATATTCAATGGAAGTTCTCGGAATATGAATTATTTTTTTATTGTTAATAGTATCTTGGACAGATATCTGGATAATCTCCGTATCTAATTTTGTTAAAACAATTCCTTCGCAAATATTTCGGTTGTCTTTGAGTTTTATATTGAAAATATTTCGGGGCATATTGTTTATGATATTTATTTGCCAAATAATGATAAAACAAAAACTGATGGTAAAAATTATAGAAAAAATATTGAAATTAGAGATGGTTCCATAAAGAATGACTAATAATGGAAAAACAAAACCGATAATTGAGATAAAATAAATTAGTGTATCTAAAAATCTTTTTGAATCCTGTAATGCTGCAAATTGGACCCTATTTTCAAAAAATGGGCGTATTTTCCTATCACAATCGTAAAAAGTAGCTGACGTTAACATTGCGGCTATAAAAAAAACAGCGACTAAACATGCTTCGATGGGTTGAATCGATGAGTTGGATCGATGGATGATGGAAATATAAATAAAAATTATGTAAATTGGCAGTAACAAGAGCATCAAAAAAAGTGTTTGGAGAAAAATTTTGAGATTGTGTTGTTCAGAACTCGGATATGAAGAGATAATATTCGCATTGAACGTGATATTGTAGAAAAAATAACAATATAAAGAAAATACACCAATAATCGCTACAAAAATTGTAAAATTAGAGACCAATAACTTGAGTAATCCCCCATTCTGAAAGTACGAATTATAGATCGTTGACACACTAGATAGACTAAAAAATCGATTTATTGTATTCAATACGGTTGTGTTTCCTTCATTGGAACAATAATGAAAAATTAATGAAGATGGTGTTAAAATACTAGCATTTCCGTTATTCGAACAATTTTGATAAATTAACGGAGTTTCCAACGGGATTGAACTGTATAAGAAATATCCGGAAAAAACAACAAAAATAATTGCAATTCCTATTAAGATTAAGGTGAAAATCGTAAAGAGATTTGTAATATCTTGAGTATTAGGAATCTCTTCCGTCATAATGAATAAATTAGAATAAAGTTGTTGATAATATATTGCCTATTTTTCCAATAGTTCCCGTAGGGGCACAACCATCCGGTCCCGGAGTGGTCGGAGCCCTTTCCGGTTCGCCCACATCTCCCAAAATCTCGGGAACATGCCCGGTCCGGTGCCCGTTCCTGTTCCGGATAATTGCCAAATACCCCACACTCACCGGCACACGGCTGCCCCGACAGATGAGACCCGGCCAGCCCCCGGGTTTCAGCGGTACTGGTGGACCCGGGCCGAAAATAATGAGCAGACCCCCGGTTGAAAAAAAAATAATCAAACCCGACCCGGAAAATTTCAACCGGCCCCACCGCCCCTGCCAGGAAGCTGCGTACCGATCAAAAATTTTTTCCGGAAAAATTTCCAACCGGATTTTCCAGAAAAAATTTTGAAAATATTTTGCCCGAAAAATTTTCCGCGAAAAAAATAAAAATTTCACGCGATCAATAAGAACGAAAAATCCCCGTTCTCCGTCCTGAAACCCCCCTCAAAAAACCCTCCCAAAATGCACTTCACAACCCCTCCAATCCGGGCACGCGACGGCCCCCGTTTCCCCAAAATTTCCAAACAAAGCCCAGATTGAGCCCCGTTTCCGATCCGATCACCCCCTGTTTGATCGAAAACTCCTGGAGGAATTGTATGAAGAGGGGGTCCGGCAGGAACCGGGAAATTCACGTCGGTGTCCGATCGTGGGGCAGGTTCGATCCGGACCCCAAAACGGGGGTTCTTTTCGATTTCCGCTACAGTGGGTCGATCCGGACTGGGTTCTGCCTCCCAAACGCGTATATGAGCGTTTTATATCTCTATGGAAAACGCTCCGTTTGGCGTAAATCGCAATCAAAATGGGATTTTGAAAAATGGGTGTTAAAATCTACGGTTTTTTGCACATAGTCCGGAAATGGACTTGCCGGAATGGCAAACCGGGGCCGTATCGGGCCCGGATTAAGGCATGTCCGGATTCGCTATCAACGGCCCTTCTTCTTCAGCATCGCCAGTCCCGATGATGGCTTGATGAGTTCCATCTGGTAATCCGCCAGCAGTTGTTTCTTTGCGGCCTTGATCAGCGGCTCGTCCTTTGTCACAAAATAATCCGCACGGTTGATGATAGCCGTTGTCAGGAGCGTTGCGTCCTGCGTCTTGGCGTCCTTTGTGAGGAAGAGGAGCGGGGCGTAGATCGACCAGTACTCCGGGTCACTCTCCGCAGATCCTTCCGGAAGATAATGAATCGATCCTTCTCCCAGAAGCGTATCGAACGAAGTGAGTGTCTGGTTATAGATCGCCTTGAAACATTTCTCCGGAATATCCGGGTTGGTCCGGGCATCCCGCCACCGGGAGATCGGCATCCCCTTGTTGAACAGGATGATGCTGCGCAGTTCATCTTTCATAGCGTAAAAAAGTTCATTGATAGCAAGAGAAGAAACATAGAATTCGTGGTCTGAATGAGGAATTTCTTCCTTTACAATTGCATCGATAAAAGAGATGGATTCGGTGTAATGGCTGTTGTAGACATCACGGAATTCCTTCGTGAGATGATACCCGTTACATAAAATATCGAGGACCCCGCCGGATCCCAGTACCCAGTGGGTTAAAACATTTGCATCAATAAACCAGACTTTACTGGAGATTGTATCGCCTCAGAATATCAATGGCTTTTCTTCTTTTTGGAACTCCACAACCCTTTGATCTGACCCGGCTCACCGTACTTGCTGGAGTTCTGGCGGATCTCGTAATATTTGTGGGTCACCGGGTTGTAGATCCTTTTCTTTGCAGTTGAGGGTGACATGATGTCATGCTCCTGTTATTCTTGTATTATTCGTGCTCTGGCTATATACCTGTTTATTGAATTATACTTCGAGTCGCAGCCCCGTGAGACTGCTCCGGTATCCAGCACTACTGCCATCCGCCCGGTCTTTTTAAGCGGGGCAAACCTGTGCTGTATCCATCCCAAGTCCGCACTGCTTGAGGGCGGGTACCATGCCCCCAAATGGGGAGGTACAATCATAGAAACGAAAATGATTATCACAAAATATATTTTATCGTCAGGCTATTGGAACACGGGATTTAATCGCTCAGATGGGACTATACCCAAAAAAATCAGAGAACCTCACCAATAAAAGGTGATCCGTGAACAAACAGCTCTATTTCATTTTCACGTTCATTGCCATCTCGGCGTTACTGATTGCCGGCTGTACCCAGCCGCAGCAGATGGCGGCCCAGACCCCGCAGCCAACATTGGGAACGTCAGGATCTCACGGGCTGACCGGCAGTAACAGCAGTGTCGTCTCCCCGGCACCCGTGCCCGTATATGTTATCGGTCATCGGCAACCGGACACGGATAGCATTGCCAGTGCCGTTGCGTATGCCGCATTGCTGAACCGGATATCTCCCGGCTCTCCTTATATTCCTGCACGGTGTGGTGAGCTGAATGCCGAGTCTCAATATGCTCTCCAGACTGCGGGTCTGGAATCACCGGTGCTGATAGAAAGCGCTCACAACAGATCCGTCATCCTTGTTGATCATAACGAATATGATCAGGCAGTCAAAGGGATCGAGACTGCGGAAATCAGGGAGATCATGGATCATCACCGGCTCGGGGGAATTACAACATCGAACCCGATACGGTTCAGAAATGAACCTGTTGGAGCTACCGCAACGATCATTACGATGCGATATCGCGAAGAACAGGTCACTCCCTCCCCGGAAATTGCAACACTCCTTCTCGCAGGTATTCTTTCCGATACCCTGGGGCTCAGAATGTCAACAACGACAGACAAGGACAAAGAAGCTGTAGCAGATCTGTCGAACATGACGGGAATTGATCCGGAACGTTTTGGAAGAACCCTGATTAACAAGGGACTGCAACTTGACAACATCCCCACGAGGGAACTGATTGTCCGTGATGCAAAAGAGTATACCCTGCAGGGCAGGAATGTGTCAATTGCCCAGATTATGACCGATTCAGACGAATTTTCTCAGAAAAACAAAAAAGAAATTCGTGAATCACTCGACAAATTTCAGGCAGAACATGGATATGTGGTGAGTATTGTTCTCGTAACGGATATTGTCGATCAGCGGACGTATCTGTTCGCGGCAGGTACACCGGATCTGCTGGAAAAACTCGGGTATGCAGAACAACCGGTTCTGCTTGAGGGTGTTATGTCAAGAAAACTGGATTTTTTCCCTTCGTTTGCCCAGAAGTTCGAACAAATTGTTCAGGGCTGAATACCATTTTTTCCTGTATCTTTGGATCCGTTCATAACGTGGTGTAGTTATCCGTTTCCGGCAGGTATCCTGGATCCTGTTCATGCCAGGAGGATTCCCTGAGGGGATATGATGCCCCGGGGCTTATGAAACATCGCCATTTTTTACCATTTCAAGATACAGCCAGGAACCCTGCCGGTCCATGAGCGTTATAAAAGAAAAGATCAGAAGAGAACATTCACGCCGCTGATGGAGGGCGGGGCCGTCCGCTTTATCGCGATTGTTGCCCCGATGTCCGGTTTGACTTCAAGGGTAAACGCGTCATTCTTGATGATGCCGTTTGTCGGAGCAGCGCAGATGTCGAACTGCTCGCCCTTCTCCAGCAGGTTGTTGGAGATCCCGACCGGGTTCTGGACGCTTGTTATCCCCCAGGTACCGGCAGTCACCCCGGATCCCTGCCATCCGGCAATCGGCCGGAGGGTCTCAAGCGTGGTGGCATTGCTGTAGACAATGACCAGTTTCTCAAAATCTATCGGCGTTCCCCCCGGGGCAAGCGCGATGCTGAAGTTCACCTTGTTTATCGTGTCTCCCTGCGTGCCAACCCCATACACATTCCCGACAACCTGCATGTTGGACCCTGCAGACTGGACCCCGGTATGGACAACTTCCTGGCTCTTCTGCGTTGTGTAAAAGCCGGCCCCGAGGACAACGTACGAGAATACTGCAGCAACAACAACAAAGGCTATGAGTACGATCGCGGCTTCAAGACCGGTAAAAGCACTATCGAAAAGAATATCGGCTCGCATGAACGGACCTCTCTGGACGAATGTTAAATATTTTTTCTGAAATCTCTTAAATGTTTTTATATAAATATAGCCGGAATCAAACGTTTATTGGTTAAATAAGCACCAGATCTGATTGCGCTGTCAGAAGCGCTAAAGACGGATGACCACGCATACTGTTTCCATGATTCTTGTTGACTGGCAGATACTCGATCGCATCGGGCGGGGTCATATCAAAATCGATCCGTACGACCCCAGGCTCATCCAGCCGAACTCGCTGGATATACGCCTCGGGAACCATTTTGTCTGGTACAAACCGGGAAAAGAGGTCATCGATCCCTACAACCGGGAGAGCGTTGCATCCGAAGTTGAAGAAACCCATGCGGATTTCTTCATCCTCAACCCGGGGCAGTTCATCCTCGCCGAGACCCTGGAATGTATCGGCCTCCCCGACAACATCGTTGCCACGATCGAAGGAAAGTCCAGCATTGCCCGGCTCGGGGTCACGCTCCACCAGACCGGCGGCTGGATCGATGCCGGGTTCCGGGGTACGATCACGCTGGAGATGGCAAACGTCAACGCGAGGCCGGTCAAAGTCTATGCCGGCATGCCGATCGGCCAGCTGGTTTTTTACACAACCGAACGGGCCGAGATTCCCTATGACAAGAAATGCGATGCCAAGTACCTCGACCAGCGGCAGGCCACCCTCTCGCGGTATCACGGGAATAAGAGATAATATCCGGTGACCGGATACAAACGGACGCATCGTTGCAGGATACCGTGTCCTTATCGTTAGCGGCTGGTATCTTGGGCGCTGGTATATCGGAAGGCAGAACCCGGCGCTGTTCCGGAATATACGACTGATTATTTTTCTGAATCACCCTATCTGATCTATGGATATTGAACGCAGCTTAATTCCGGGGGATTCCTGTCAGATTCCCGCAATACTTATCCGGCCGCCGCAGCCTCTCGGTGCAGCGGTGATCGTGCACGGGTACGGGGGATGCAAGGAGGAGCAGCTGGGCCTCGGGTTCCATGTAGCGGAAGCAGGCCTTGAGACGTGTATCATCGATCTCCGGGGCCACGGGGAGCATCCCCTCCCGCTGGACGCAAAAGCTGGTGACGATCTGGCAGCGGCTATCCGCTTCTGCCGCAGGTCGGGAAAGGTTGCGGCCATCGGCCATTCGCTCGGAGGACGACTGGCTCTCATGAGCAATGCAGATTACCGGATCGCACTGTCTCCCTCGCTTGGCCGGACCTATGGCGAGCGGACTTGCGAGATGCTTAAAACCCTGCGCAGTTACCGGGTGCGGCCATCGGATCTTGAAACCCTACTTGACGTCCAGAAGACCCTGCCGGTATTTGATCCAGCATCGGGAGCCGGTGCCCGGATCATCTATGCTGAACGGGATGCCCCGGAGATTGCGGCCGAATGCACTGCCCTGAGCACTGCCGGATTGCCGACCATACGGATCCCCGGAGCTCTCCATGGAGATATCTTCCTTCAGGAACCGGTGTTTACTGCAATCCGGGACCAGATCCGGGAATGGTACGGAATCCGCGACTGATGCTCCGGTGCGTGCAGAGCTCTTCCGGCTGACCGGATTACCCACTATAATATACCGGGAAATCCCATTTATGATCAATGATCAGATCCAATTGGAGATGAATTAATGCGACTTCTTCTCATCCATTCAGATTACATAGAATACGAAGCTAAAAAGAAGACGAAGATGGCGGAGGAGTGCTCGGTTCTTTCCGACAGGGAAGAAGAGGCACTTACTGTTTTCTGCGCCGTGGAATCGATCGACGAGGAAGACCTTGAAGGCGTTGTCCTCCAGGGAATTTCTGAAGTGACCAAGACCGCCGGGCAGGTCAATGTAAAGAAGATCGTCATCTACCCGTACGCCCACCTCTCAAGCGACCTCTCGTCACCCGAGACTGCCGTAACCGTCCTCAATGCCCTCAGGGCCGGCCTCGAGGCCGAGGGATTTGCCGTCAAGCGTGCGCCGTTCGGCTGGTACAAGTCCTTCAAACTTTCCTGCAAGGGCCACCCGCTCTCGGAACTCTCGAGGACCATCATCCCCGGCGAGGAAGGAACCGTCAAGAAAGAGAAGAAAGAGGTCACCCACGACTGGTTCGTTCTCACTCCCGACGGGAAGCAGCACGACTACAAGGAGTTCCTCGACGACACCCCGTTCGGGTGCCTGGTCAAGAAAGAGCTTGGCGTTGCGGTCCCGGTCGGCGGCGACCCGGCCCATGTCGACCTGATGCGCTCAAAGGAGCTCGTGGACTACGAGCCGGCAAGCGATGTCGGCTGCCTCCGCTGGATGCCCAAGGGCAAGATCGTCCGCGACCTCCTCGGCGATTACGTGCTCGGCATGGTGCTTGAGTACGGCGGGACCCCGGTCGAGACCCCGGTCATGTACGACCTTGGCGACAAGGCGATCTTCGAGCATGCCGACAAGTTCGGCGAGCGCCAGTACAGATTCAAGTCCAACAACCGGAACATGATGCTCCGGTTCGCGGCCTGCTTTGGCATGTTCTCGATCATGCGGGACATGCACATCTCGCCCAACCACCTCCCGATGAAGATGTACGAGCTCTCGACCTATTCCTTCCGCCACGAGCAGAAAGGCGAGGTCATCGGCCTGAAGCGCCTCCGGTGTTTCACGATGCCCGACATGCACTCGCTCTGCCTCGACATGCCGCAGGCCCTCAAGTGCTTTGAGGAGCAGCTTGCCATGGGATGGCAGACCGGCAGGGACTTCGAGACCAAACTCGTTGCTGCATTCCGGTGCACGAAGGCGTTCTATGCCGAGCACGAGGCCTGGGTCAAGAAGATCGTGAAGGAATCCGACTGCCCGATGCTCATCGAGATCCTCTCCGACCGCGTCCACTACTGGGTGGCAAAGATCGACCTCGCCGCCATCGATGGTCAGCTCCGCCCGATCGAGAACCCGACCGTCCAGATCGATGTCGAGTCCTCGACCCGGTTCAACATCAAGTACCACAAGGAAGACGGAACCCCCGTCCACCCGCCGATCCTCCACTGTTCGCCAACGGGCAGCATCGAGCGCGTGATGTGCGCAATCCTCGAGAACATCTCGACCCAGCCGGTCCCTGCCCTCCCCACGTGGCTCTCGCCCATACAGGTCCGGGTCGTGCCCGTTGCCGAGCGGCACGGGGCATTTGCAGCAGAAGTCTGCAACCAGATAAACGCTGCAAAGATCCGGTGCGATGTGGATGACCGCGAGGAGAGCGTGGGCAAGAAAGTCAGGGAAGCCGGGATGGACTGGGTCCCCTACGTGATCGTTGTCGGCGATGAGGAAGTCGCGTCCAAGAACCTGACCGTTACGATCCGGAAGAAGTCGCAGCCCAACAAGCCGTTCAAGGAGCAGATGACTGCCGAGACCCTGATAGCAGCTGTTCAGAAGGATACGGAAGGAAAACCGTTCCGCCCGCTCTATACCCCCCGGAAGCTTTCCATGAAAGCCCGGTACATCTGATTTTTTCTTTTTTGTTCGGGAAACCCTGTTTCCGGAGATATCACGAAAACTGCCAACCTGTAATCAGGATGAACGGCACCGCACCCGAAGGGATGCGCCCGCAGCGCTTCAGTTACCTGCACGTAGCTTAGGTAATTGCTCCACGGCACGTTAGGTTGTATGCCCGAGCCAGTCAATTTCTCTCTCTCTCTCTCCGTAGAACGGATCAAAATTGTTTAACCGCAGGGAAAAAATTCAATAGAGTGGGGGTCCCCCTCCCAATTCAATAGAGATCTCCTAAAAAAAGGAAGTCCTGCTTTTATGGAAGATACCGTTCGATTCCCGTCCTGAGCTCGGCAAACGTGACCGGTTTGTGGAGCACCCCAAGGTGGGGATCCTTGATGATTGCAATACGCTCGTCAACCGCCGGAGATGCCGAGAAGATGATGACCGGGATATCCTTTATCCCGTATTCGAACCGGAGCTTGTCCAGGATCTCCCAGCCATTGATCGGCATCATCATGATGTCGAGGAGGATGAGCGAGGGAGGCTCCTTCCGGATATGTTCAAGAGCCTCGAGGCCGTTTGCAATCAGGACGGGTTCGTACCCCAGTTTCCGGATGAGGATCTCCATTAAGTCCAGGATCGGCTGGTCGTCTTCGATAACAAGGATCTTACGCATCATGGGGGATCTCCTCCTCGGGGCGCTTTTTCGGGAGATGGATGGTGAACGTGCTCCCGAGGTTCACGATGGAGTCCACGCTGATGAACCCCCCGTGCATCTGGACATATTTTTTTGCAATGGAGAGCGAAAGCCCGATCCGGTCGTACTTCCGGCTCATGTTCCCGGAGTCGGGGAGCTGGAACGGCTCGAAGATCTCGTCGAGCTGGGTGTTCGTGATCCCGATCCCGTTGTCCTGGATGGAGAGCCGGTGCATTGGTTCCGTTGAAGTCGTAGAGTAGATGATCCGGACCTTCCGGGGCGGCTTGGAGTAATTGATGGCATTGGAGAGCATCGACTCGATCACGATCGAGATCTTGTTCTCATCGGCTTCGATGGTCAGCTCCGGGGGAACATCCAGGGTTATCTCGGCTTTTGTTATGTATCCTCCGGCGTCCAGGATTGTCCTGAGCATGGAGTACACGGAAAAATTGGAGTACTTCAGGGGGATCTTGCCGGAATCGAGAACCGAGAGTTCCAGCATCTGGTTGATGATCTGCCGTTCGCGGTCAACGCTTTTCGCGCACCGGTTCAGGATCGCTTTTGTCTCGTCGGTGACCCCGTAGGTCTGGGGATCTTCGGTGAGCAGGTTCAGGTAGCCCATGATCGGCTGGAGCGGTGTCCGGAGTTCGTGGGCAACCGTGCTGATGATCCCGCGCCTACGGTCATTGTCTTTCGCAATCGTCTGCTTGAGGCGCTCCCTTTCCGTGATATCCATGAGGTTGATCAGGACCGCCGGGCTGCCCTTCTGGACGATCCACGTGAAGAAGAACGCTGCAAGCTTGTTCTCGCCGGACCGGGAGAGCAGCCGGAGTTCGGTCATGCCCGGCAGGGGGATCCTCGCATCTGCCGTCTCGGAAAAGAACGGGAATTCGTCCCGGTCCTCGTGGTGGACGAACTCGATGAGGTCTTTTCCTATCAGGTCCTCCGGCTCGTATCCCGAGAAAGCCAGAAACGACGGGTTCACGTACACGATCGTGTTGTTCTTGAGAATAATGATCGAAGTTGGTGCATTTTCCGTAACCTGCTTGTACTGGAGGAAATTTTCCTTTGCATCCTGCTCGGCCCGTTTGCGCTCATCGATGTTGATGACCGAGCAGCTGACCAGGTTCCCGTCAATACGGCTCCACGAGAGATTGACCCAGAGAGGCTCTCCGGCCTTTGTGACAAACATGGTCTCGAAATTCGTCACGTCCTCGCTTGAGCCCAGGTACTCGAAGAATCTCCGCTGCTCGTCTTTCGATGGCAGGATCTGGGGAAGTGTCATCGTGAGAAGTTCCTGGCGGGAATATCCCAGGATCTGGGAGATGTAGGTGTTGGCCATCCGGATGGTAAACCGGTTCTGGTCAAAGAGGATTATTCCGAGAAGGGAGGTATCGAAGATGCTGCGGTACCGCGCCTCACTGGCATTGATCTTCTCGATGAAATAGGAGACGACACCGGCAATGCAGATGAACAGGATGGCCTGCCCGGTTGTTATGAGGAGAGCGCCCACGTCGGGAAAAATGTACACGTAGGCCAGGATCTCGTATGCCACGGCGCAGAACCCGGCAAGGTAGAGACCGCGCCGGGGGAAGAAGTAGGTTGCGTACAATATCGGGAAATAGAAGAGCTGGGAGTAGATCGTTTCAACCCGGAGGGAGAGGGAGATCGATGTGATGAAGATGCAGGAAATGGTAAGGGACGCGATGACAAATAACCTGACGATATCCGTATGGGATATCCGTTTTCCTGCAATTGCGATGTACCGATCCATTGACATTCCGTAGTTCACGGTCAAAGTTAATAAATCCAGTCTTTTGCAGGTGAAAATGTGCCCTTGCCTGCTTAAATCAGTCCGTGTTTATGGAACGGACCAAAAATTTCTGGTTTTTTATAAAAATGGCAGTCAGACCGTGAGCGGGGAGAGTTTCTCCTTGAGCCGCTCGACCTGCAGAACAGCAGTCCCGATATAGGCATCGGGCGAGAGCAGGGCATCTATCTCGGTCTTCGAGCAGTACCTGGTGATCTCGGGGTCCGCGCCCAGGATCTCTGCAAGTGGTTTTCCCTCGGCAAGGGCCTGCATGCTGGCGGTCCGGATCCGCTCGTGGGAGTCCTGCCGGCTCATGCCCTTCTTGGTCAGCTCGATCATGATCGATTCGGCCATGTTGATCCCGTGAAGGAAGGCCAGGTTCCTGCGGATAGCCGGCTTGTTGATCACGAGCCCTTCGAGAACAATGGTCATGAGCCGGAGGCAGTGGTCGGTGAGGATGGAGGCCTCGGGGAAGAGCACGCGCTCGCAGGACGAGTTGGTGAGATCCCGCTCGTCCCAGAGCGTGTTGTTCTGGAGTGCCGGCTCGACCGACGACCGGATGATCCGGGCAAGGCCGCAGACCTGCTCGGACTTGATCGGGTTTCTCTTGTGCGGCATCGTGGAGGAGCCCACCTGTTTTGCACCGAAGGCTTCCTCTACTTCGCCGATCTCGGTCCGCTGGAGCGAGCGGATCTCGACGCCTATCTTGTCAAGGGTTGTTGCAACACCGGCGCAGAACATAAAAAATTCAGCGTACCGGTCGCGGGAGATGACCTGGTTGGAGACATCCACCGGGCTCATGCCGAGGAAATGCATCATGGATGCCTGGACTTCGATGCCTTTTGGGCCAAGGGCCGCCTGGGTCCCGACCGCACCGGTCATCTGACCGACCACGACCCGGGGGCGCAGCTGTTCGAGGCGTTCAATATGCCGGCTCACTTCGCTTGCCCAGATGGCAAACCGGAGGCCGTACGTTGTCGGAACCCCGTGCTGGCCGTGGGTGCGCCCGATGCAGACAAGCGTCTTGTTCTCGTCCGCCCTTTTCAACAGGATCCCAAGAAGCCTCCGCAGTTTCTCATCAATGAGGTCCAGCGTCTGGCCCAGCTGGATGCCGGTTGCGGTGTCGAGGATGTCATTGCTTGTCGCACCGTAGTGCACCCACCTGCCGGACTCTCCGGTCACTTCCGAGATCGCTTTCACAATGGCCATCATGTCGTGGCTGATCTCGAGCTCGATCGCTTTTGCCCGCTCAAGCGATGCATTGTGGGCCTTCTCGCTGATCTCGACTGCCGCTGCTGCTGGGATGAGCCCGGTGTTGGCCTCGGCTTTTGCAAGCGCAACCTCGGCGCTGACGATTGCCGAAAACCGGTTTTTCTCACTCCAGACGGCACGCATCTCCTTCGTGCCGTACCGCTCCTCAATGGGGTGAACTGCCATGGGTAGAAATGGGTTGTATTGGAATATAGTGGTTGAGGATCGGTGGACGGGCGTTTTTGTTTCGGGTTTTCGAAACGCGAATTCGATCCGGTTTTTCCCGGGAATTTTCCGGAAATGATTTTGAAATTTTTTGCAAAATCGCTTTACAGGTCTTTAACGCTCTTTTTTACGTTGGTCTGGAAAAATCCCGGGAAAAATACTATGAGTTACGGAGTTCCTGCACCCTCACCTATTGAAAAGACACGTGGATTCATATCCCCGGAATTCCCATGCACATTACGTGATTTGCCATGACGACGGTCTGCTCATTTTGTAACACAGTCACCCGGGCCGGGGTAACCCCGGATGAGCCGGTCAGTCATGGGGTCTGCAAACCCTGTTACGATAAGATCCTTTCAACCCACGGGTTCAATATCCGGAAATTCCTAAACATGCTCGATACCCCGGTCTTTCTCGTGGACAATGATGTCAGGATCCTTGCGGCCAATACTCTTGCAATTACTGCGGTAAATAAGCCCGTTGAACAGATCACGGGAAAACTCGGCGGAAAAGTTTTGGAATGCATGAATGCGGTCCTCCCCGAGGGGTGCGGGAAAACCCCGTTCTGTCCTGACTGTCCCATCAGGGCGTCCGTGAACGAAACCTACGCAACCGGTGATGAAATAACAAGGCGCCCTGCAGATCTCTGTCGTAAGATCAGGGGTACGAAGGAGACCGTCTCATTCCTGGTCTCAACCCGGAAAGCCGGGGACGTTGTCCTGCTCCGGCTCGAGCCGGTGGAAGCAGAGTGAGAACGGGGTTCTTATGGATCCGAAAGGATCTGCTGCACCCAGGTCCGGTTTGCCCGGAGGGCACAGCCACCGCGACTTTCGGTGAGGAGCCCATGCCCGTTGCGGATCCGAAAGAGCAGCCGGGATGCGAGCGCACGTTTTAACGATACCTGCGCAAGGTTAGCATCCGAGTACGGGGCAGCGGGACAGGGTTCGAGATCGCCAGAGGGGCTCACATGCACAAAGCCCCGGCCTGCCGCAAGACATCCGCCGTACTCGTCCTCGTCACCGGGAAAGCCGATGAAGATGGCCGGGAACTTCCGGTTGAGATCCGCAAGAACAATCTGCAGGACTTTCTTCTGTTCCGGTGTCAGGACAAGATTTTCCGTGCCGGAGGCCATGGGCACGTACTCGACAAACGCGAAGACCCGGGCGCCGCTATCCAGCATCTGCCGGACAAATGCCTCGCCCGTGACGCGATCAAAATTCTCCTGCGTTGTCGTAACCGAGCAGCCGAAGAAGATGCCCTGTTTTTTCAAGAGACTGCAGGCTGCAAGCAGCCGGTCGAAGACCCCGCTGCCGCGCCTCAGGTCGGTCTCTTCGCGGAATCCCTCGAAGCTGAGGACCGGCACGATATTTTTGTGCTGTGCGATCCGGCCGGCAACGGTCTCATCGATCATCAGGCCGTTTGAGAAGACCGGGAAGAGGATGTTCGGGTGCGCTTTTGCAAGACTGAAGATCTCGTCCCCCCGGACAAGCGGCTCCCCACCCGCGATGACCAGGACCGAGACGCCGAGTTCATCGGCCTGCCGTGCCACGGATGCCAGGACTCCCGGGCTCATCTCCGGCGTCTGTATCTCGTGACGCCCGTGCATATAGCATCCGGCGCAGGAGAGGTTGCAGCGCGAGGTGATGCTGACGATCATCACCGGCGGGACAAGGAGCCCCTCCTGTTCGTATCGTTTCCGGATTCCGGATGCCCTGCGCTGGTGATGCAGGATGACCGAGCCCTGAAGGAAGAGCGCCGGCTCCGCAGCTATGATCCGGATGGCCTGGGAGAGGGTTTCTGCGATCGTCCGATCGAACGCGTCCCGGTACTCTCCGCCGGCATCTTCCATGATCATTCCCCACGCTGGTCCAGCATGTCCCGAAGCGTCACGTCCGGGTGGTGGTACCGTGGTTTTCCGGTGGTCCTGCCATGATGATACGGTTCTTCGGCCATGGTCCCTGTCATGGTAATTTCTCCTCTGTTCCAGGTTTTCCGATAATTGCGAGGCGTTTTATGTTCCCTGCAAACTCCCTGGCATGCCGGAGGTCAGAATCATCCGGCCTGTCTTTGTTCAGGCCCCCGAACAGGGAGAGAAAGCTGTTGGTGTTGAGACCCGGGCAACTGAATTCATCCAGAATCGTGCAGCCCCGCTCCTCTAGTTTTTCCCTGAGCGCTTTATGGTTGTTCCTCGTAAATTCGCTGAGCCGTTCTCCATTGTACAAGCCGGCCGGCGCCCCGTAGGTGGAGAAGATGAACGTTTTCCTGCCCGTTTCTTTTGGCAATCCCGCCGCAAGATCGATGAGCGACCCGTGGTTTTTTGCAGCATAAATCCCGGAACCAAAGCCGATCATATCGCATTCCTGCAGATCTTCAGGGGTAACCTGGCCGGGTGTTTTTACCGGGGCATCGAGTACGCCAGCTATGGCGTTTGCGATCTTCTCGGTATTTTTGTGATGATAGGAAAAAACAACAACAAGGGATTTTACGGGCGGTGCGTCCCCGTTCTCGATCCCGCTATGTCCTGTCATCGAACGTTCCGGACTGTTCATATCCTATGGCTCATCTCCCCGCTGGATCTTCATGTCGGCGATCTTCAGGTCCGGGTGCCGGTACCGTTCCCGTCCTTTGGTTTTTGGTCCCCACTGGATCGCCTTTGCGGGGCAGAGGTTCAGGCAGGCCATGCAGAGTTCGCAGTGGTGCTGCCAGGACGGTTTCTCGTCCACCATCGCAATATTTTGTACCGGGCAGACCCGAGAGCAGGTGCCGCAGCGGGTGCAGTTCTCATCGGCGATGAACTGTTTGTCCGATTCATGGATCTGCCGGATGAACCCGTTATACATCAGGCTTTTCAACAGGGATGAGAACGGCGAGCATCCCGGGCGGACAGCGATCCCCGAATCGATCTGGCCGGCTATCTTCTGCAGCCGTATATCCGCTTCTGAAAGGAGGGCCTCTCTCTTTTTTCCCCCGGCCGGGGAATAGAGCGGAATAAAGTTTCCCACCATCGGGATCGCCCAGGCGGCATCGAGCGGCATCCCGTTCTTCTTCTTCACGATCCCGTTCATCTGGTGAAGGGCGGAGGCCCCGAATCCTCCCATGGTCAGGACACAGAAACTGTAGCCGGATTTTGTGAGCTCGAGCCGTGCGGCAAATTCCGCAACAATGGACGGCAGCCCCATGTCATAGACCGGTGCGACGATGCCGACCCGGTCTGCGGCCGGGACAATGTCCCCCGTGGCATCTTTTAACGATACGATCGGTACGAGTTCGCAGTCGCCGAGAACTGCGGCGATCTTCTTTGCAGCAGCGAGCGAGTTGCCGGTGCCGGTGAAGTAGTAGATGATGGTCTTCATAATTTCTCCTCCGGTTTTCCTTTCAGTTCCGTGAGGGTTACCGACGGGTTCCGGTACCGGAGCCGTTTTTCTGTTCCGGGCCCTGCCTGGATGGCCTGGACCGGGCAGGCATGGATGCACCCGCAGCAGAGCTCGCAGCGGTGTTTCCAGACCGGCTTTCCCTCAACAAGGCCGATATTGTCCGCCGGGCAGACTGCAACGCAGGTTCCGCAGGACGTGCATTTGTCCGTGACGGAGAATTTTTTGTCATCGCTATGGGCGTGGGATCTGAACCAGGGGTATATCAGGGCATACAGCACGCGGGGGACGATCGCGGAGGGCAGATCCCGCTTCTCACACCGCAATACCGGTCCTGTTATTCCCGCGATCTCTTCGTCTGCCTTTGTGAGGATCTCCTCCTGTTTTTTTCCTGCGGGCGAATCGTACATCAGGATATAATTGCCGGGCATGGCAATGCCAAATCCCGCATCAAGTCCCCGTCCCTGCCGCGCCCGGAGTATACGGTCAAGCTGTACGATGGCGGCAGACGCGCCTCCCCCGCCATGGGTGACGGCAGCAAAAACATACGTTGCTGCTGCACGATCCAGACGTCCCGCAAATGATGCCACCATGAGCGGCAGTCCGGAAAAATAGACCGGGCATACGATCCCTACGCGGTCTGCTGCCACAACGATATCTCCCGGTGTCTCCCTGAACGATGCAATCGGCACCAGCTCGCAGTTGCCGAGCCCCGCTGCGATCTTCTTTGCAGCATCAAGCGAGTTGCCGGTGCCGGTGAAATAGTAGATGATGGTCTTCATAGAGCCCTTCCTGCCTGCATCACGCACTCCGCAAGTGCGTTCATCCGGTCGTCCTTCTCAAGATCCTGCCGGGTGAAGACAACCTGCCCGGTAATGGTCATGCCCTTCTCTTCCAGTGCGTGCGCGAGATCGGGCAGCGCCTCCCCGGCTGCGCTCCCGCAGGTTGCAAAGAGGACCGCTTTTTTCCCCTGGCATCCCCGGAGGGCCGCAACTGCCGATGTGATCGCCGGTGTTGCTTTCCGCGCCCAGACCGGTGTGCCGATCACCACGACATCGGCAGCGGAGACATCGATCGCGGATGGCTCGATTGGATCGGACGTGTGCCGGATTGCCCGGAACAGGCCCAGGAAATATGCAATGGGTGTTGTATGGCCTTCTTTGAGTTTTACTTCGATGAGTTCCCCCCCGAAGGTCTCTTTCACGCGTTCGGCCACGCCACGCGTGACCCCGGAATGGGAATGGTAGATGATGCAGGTCTTCATGATTTCACGTCAGTTTTCTGGGTTGTTGTTCGTTCTCCGCCATCGGGCTGGACCGGGATTGCAGCAGCGATCCGGGAAAGCAGTTCATTGCCCGCGGCCGGGTTCATTGTGTCTTCCGGTGTCAGGCAGATCTCTGATAAGACATCGATGCCTCGTTTGTTCAGGGCAGCGGTCAGGAGCGGGAGGGCCTCGCCCGGCTTGTTGCAGCAGGTGACAAAGGTGACTGCCATCTTCCCTTCGCACCCTTTCAGCGCCCTGACCGCTGCATTGATCGCGGGCGCCGGCTTCCAGGCCCAGACCGGTGTGCCGATGATGAGCAGATCATATTCTGAGACATCGATCTCTTCGGGCACGATCGGGTCAGCGGCTCCCTTACGGGACCGGAGCACGCCGGTCGTGTACGCGGTGAAGTTCGAGTACTCGTTCTTTGTTTTTACTTCGATGAGATCGCACCCGCTGGAATTTTTTATTCCTTCTGCGATCCCCCGGGTCACCCCGGTGTAGGAGTAGAAGATGACGCATGCCCGGATCATCCGGTCCCGGTTTGATTTCCGGACCAGTTCCCTGCTGCAGTTCTCCATGACACACGAGTACATCAGCTCGAAGTGTTCCCGGAACTCGACCATGCGATCGCAGTTGATCGTGTAGTAGACATAGAATCCTTCCCGGCGTGAATCGACAAGACCTTCTCCCCTGAGGGTCTTCAAGTGCTGCGACACCGCCGGCTGGGAGATCTTGAGCCTGGCTGCGAGTTCACTGACCCCGAGCGTACCGCTCGTATCGGTTGCGAGCAGGTAGATTATCTGGAGCCGGGTGAGATCGCCAAGGGCCTTGAACCTCCCGGCCATCACCGGGACGATCTCGCAGAGTTTGTTGCAGACATTGCATTTGTTGCAGGGTTCCATGGATTCTGTATAAGTGTTTGCTTATACACTTATAGGCTTTCTCTTTTATCCGGGCTCCTCAGCACGCCCCCGCCCGTTCATACCGGCAGATTATCCTTACCGGGTTATCCGGTTTTTCCGGAATTACCCGGGAGATACTGCCAGACGCATACAATGCCAATCGCAACCGTGCTGCCGATGAGCACTTCAAGGAACCGGGTCATGGCATTGACAACCGGTGGGATGTTCGGGTTGATTGCCGATATCACCATAACGATCCCGACGGTGAGGGCCGCAAGCCGGGCAGGGCCCGGCATCCCAAGAACCTGGCAGAGGAGGACAACAAGGCCGATAAGACACGCCATGCCGGGTATGCTGAAGGGAAATGTGATCAGGAATATCCCGCTCAAAACCGCTCCCAGAAATGCTCCCAGGACCTGAAGCCGGGCTGTATCCTGTGTTGAGGAACGACAGTCCTGCGTAACGCTGATGAACGTGATCATCGCCCACAGGGCTCCGATCATCGCCGTACCGCTTGTAATGTGGATGATATCTCTGGAGAAGAGAAGAGCGACGGAGAAGGAGATGAGCGATCCAAGACCGTACTGGAGGGCAATAAGGATCGGAGATGCCAATTTCTGTACAATGCCGGAACCTGTCCGGCAATTTTTTGTTTTCTGCCCGGGATCAGTCACAAATATTTTTCTGGCTTGTATATAATAAGGATTTATTGAGATGGATCTTTCCTCTCACCGCGATCTGCAGGCCGGGCACCGGAAGTGTTTTTCCGGTATCGCGAAGATACAGGTGCCTGGCAACCGGTCTGTGCTCTCATCCGACTGTCATGGATCGTTCCGGCAGCCGGCCGGAAGACCGGGTTCTTCTCACTTCTTCGAGAAAATTTTGTGCGCTTCCCGATCGACCCTGTAGGACATGGGCCGGTCGAGCAGGTCGAGCACGTTCACCTTCATGTCGATAAGATCCTGGTAATTGAATGCCTCGAACTGGGTTTTGCCATCCACTTCAAAGGAGACCATGATGTCGTTTCCCATCTTCTTGCTGGCTTTGATGTCGTGCATACAGTCCGATTGGAGCGGGGAGTAATGAATGTTACGACAGTGGCAAAGGCCGTACGAGATGACTGGTATCTCCGGATCCAGCCAGAGGGAATGGAGGATCTCATCCAACGGGAATGTAGATCTCCGTCAGGATCTCGTCCGGGGGAACTTCCTCAGGATCGTTGGGGTAGACCTCGCGGATCGGGCCCTGGATGGTAAGTCCCTGTTTTTGGATCCAGGCAAACGCCTCAAGGTAGGTGGGTTCGCAGGTCTCGTACGGGCCCTTGTGCACGATGTGTACCATGCGGCCGCCACAAAGCGTGTACTTCCGGATGTTCCCGGCGCCCTGAACATGGCCGTTCACCGGCCAGGCAATCTCGACCCGGGCGGTTCCCTTCGCATTTGCCCCTTTCGCTGCTTCCGGGGATGTCTCGTGGCAGACAAAGACCGGCGGCCCGGCGATCGGGATCTTCTGTTCCAGCATGTAATTGAGGACCGTCATCAAAAGTTCCGGGATGAGTGCATAGGTCCCGGTCTTCTCGGTCCCGAGAACTTCCATGGGCGGTACGTCAACAATCGAAATTGCGGGTTTCGCTGTCATACTGGAACGTGCATGCGAATGGGTATTAACGGTCCGGGCTGCATGGGGCGAAAGTGAATGGCCGGCAGCCCGGGCCGGCGCTCGAACTATTTTTGTGACCGGTCGGATGCCCACCCGTCGGACTTCCTGAGGAGCGCCGGGTCCTGGAAAAGATTCTGGTACCTGCCGGAAAGACCGGAAAAATATTTTTTGTATTTTTTTGGCCCGGTCCGATTCACTGATCATCTGCCGGTTATCCGCAAGTCTCTCTCCGTCGGAGAAGCAGGTCTCCGACGGCAAACAACCCTCAATTTTTACTCCGTTTACAGAAATACGCCCAAATCGGGCCGCATATAATGCCCTCCGGAGCCTCATGGAAGCGTTTGGCGGGCGTTTTCTCCGGGCTCCCGACCTTTGCCCGATCCTCCCGTGATCGGGGCAGGAAACGCGTCTATTAAAATGGATATATGGGCCCGGTTTCAAAAAATATGCCCAATGCTGGCCCCGATGGAATCCGTGTTCATTTCGGGGTTTTCCGGAAATGCCCGGATTGGCAATCCGGGCATAATGCGGGGTTTTTGGGGTCAGTACTCCTGTACCGGACTGGGCCGGTTTTGGTGTTTCCTGGACCCGAAATGAGGGTTTTCAGGGGGAGATTTCCGGCATGGTTTCCAATGCCGGGCAGTGTCCGGGGCCGGATCATTTCCGGAAAAAATAAAAAAAATGTTCCGGATTTTTTTTTACAAATTATGGAATTAAAAAAAATAATCTGAACAAAAATTTCTGGAAATTTTTTTACCGGGTTTTTTTTTAAATAAAATTTGAAAAGAATTTTTGAGAAAATTGTATGAAAACTTTTTCGAAAAAGAAATTGGTTGGCTCTCACTTGGGCTTGTAGTATCCCCACTTCTCAAGAGCCCCTTTGAGCTCTTTGGCTTTCTTTGCCTTCTCATCGAGAGTTGCGCCTTCCTGCCAGGCCTCGATCGCCTGCATGGTGGCCTTTGCCCCGGCCCTTGTCCCCTTCGGGTGGCCGTGGATGCCGCCCGAGACGAGCAGCACGAGTTCGGTGCCGTAGATGTCGAGCACATCCGGGACAAGGCCCGGGTGGAGCCCGCCCGATGAGACGGGGAACGCGGTCTTGATCTTTCCCCAGTCCTGGTCGAGGATGAGGTTTCCGACCGCCTTGGTCTTCTTCTCCCGCAGCACATCGGCAATCACGGTTGACTCTTTCTTCGTGCCCGTCAGTTTGCCGACCGCGGTGCCCGAGTGGATCTGCGAGACCCCGACAAGCCGCATCAGCTTTGCGAGGAACTGCATCGTGATGCCGTGCTTGGGGTTCCGGTCAAAGCTTGCATGCATGGCCCGGTGGGCGTGGATGGCAAGGTCGAGATCTGAGCAGTAGTCCCGCATGGTCATGACGCTTGCTGTCCCGGCAACCACGACATCGATCATGCAGTAGTTCCAGCCGTACTCTGCCAGGAGATCGGCCCGCTTCTTCATGGTCTCCGTGTCGGCAGTGATATTCAGAAACGCGGATTTGACATCACCGGTCTCTTTCTCCGCCTTATCCCGGAGCTTTGCCATCAGTTTCACGCGTTCGTCGAACCGGTTGAATGACGTGGAGGTCAGGTTCTCGTCGTCTTTCACGAAATCGAACCCGCCCATCCAGGTCTCGTACCCGATCTCGGCGTGCTCCTTTGCGGTGAATCCGATCTTGGGCTTCGGGACCGCGCCGGTCAGCGGGCGTTTTGCTATCTTCATCATCTTCCGGATCCCGTCATTGCCAAAGTGCGGGCCCTTGAAGTTTTTCAGGTATGCCTGGGGAAATGTTACGTCAACGAGCCGGAGGTTTTTAAGGGCTTTCATCCCGAAGATGTTGCCCGCGATCCCGCTCATCAGCTGGACTGCGTTTCCCTCTTCCCAGAGCTCGAGCGGGTAGGCAATCTTCACGAAATTTCCCTCGAACTCGAACGCCGTTGCCTGGAGCGCTTTCATCCGCGGCGGCATGGTAAAGAGCGTTGTCCACGTGCCGGTCGAACTCTCCGAGGCGATCCGGCCTGCGGCTTCCTCCGGCCCGATCCCTGCAGCCGGTTCGAAATAGAAGAGGGTAACCAGATCGTCCTTTGCCGGTGTGTAGTTCGTATCGACAAATTCATTGTACCAGTCAATCGCCATAGTAATCCTGTACCTCTAAAGGATTTGCCGGGTAAAAAAGATGTAGACCGGGGCAGGGTATGAATATTGGTGGAGGGGATCATCGTGTTTTTTTGTGCATCTCTGCGGGAGATAAATCCGGCTTTGCAAAGATTTCACTCTCCCGGAACCGTTCTGTTCCGGATCTGCCGGTGCCCGGATGTTCCCAGACCGTATCCTGCACCTTGCAGGATTTCCCGGGGCCGTTTACACTCGCGGGGGTCGGAGCGTTTTAAAAAGAGAGGGTTGGGATCAGGTTATTGGTTGTTCTTCCCGATTGCCTCCAGGAACCGGTCGATGAGCTGTTCGGACCGGTTCTTCATGCCGAACCAGAAGGTGATTGCGATCGCAGCACCAAGGCCGATGCCGATACCCCAGGCAATCGGGGTGATGAACGTGTAGATGATTGTCAGGTCTATCATCAGCTGCGAGAGTGCGAGGATGACGATGACGAAGTATAAGAAAATCCGCAGGATCAACAGGACCGGCTTGATGAGATCCACGTCCTTGGTGTCATGGTACTTGACCAGGAGATCCAGGAAGTAGTCGATCAGGATGAAACCTACGATCAGGATGATGACGAATGCTGCAATGTGCGGGATGTAGCCGACGATCGCGGTCATCAGGAGGCTCATGTAATCCATGTTGAGGAAATCAACCGCAGCCAGGACTGCAATCAGATAGATGCAGCATCGGGCCGCTATATCCCCGAGATATCCCAGCGAGACTCCGGAATCCTTGAGTTTGCCGCCGAGTTCGGTCTGGTTCACCGAGGAATACGAGACGGCTTTGTCAATGACGAACCGAACTGCTTTTCCGACAAGCCTTCCGATGATCCAGCCGACAAGGAGAATAATGATCGCGCCAAGAATTGCGGGGAGGGACGATGTGATCATGTCCATCCACCGGTTTTGCGTAACTACAGTTACTGTATCCACCATAACACAAACTTCCTACATGTTTTGGAATGTACTTCCACATTAATATTGATAATTACAATAGATATAATTTTTGCTTATCAAGTATACATGTGAATGATTAAGAACAATTATAAATTTCTCATGCCACATAACTAATTATCTGAACTGATAGCAATGATGCAGGATTACCAGCACGAGCTCAGCCTCATAAAAGATCTCCTTAAGAAAAAACCCGAAGGCATGAGTGTAACTGATCTCTCAAAAGCGCTGGGCAAGAACAAGAACACGGTCGGGCGGTACCTGGACATCCTGCTCATCTCCGGGCAGGTTGACATGAGGACTTATGGGATGGCAAAAGTGTTCTCCCTCTCCCAGCGCGTTCCCCTGTCCGCCCTCATCAGCTACTCAAACGAACTCATCATGGTCCTGGATGCGGACTCCCGCATTGTCCAGATCAATGATAATTTTCTCAAGCTCCTCCACTTAACAAGGGAAGCCACGGTGGGGCAGAATCTTTCTTATCTCTCCCCCCCGGATGTGGACATGCACGAATTGCTGGGGACCATTTCTGAAAAGTTCCCTGGCAAGGAGCATACGCTCTCCTTCCATGTGCGGGATATGGGCGAGAGGATCTTCAAGCAGAAATCGATTCCCGCCGTTTTTGAGGATGGCGGAAAAGGCCGGACCATCATTCTTGAGGATGTGACCGAACAGATCCTTGCCGAACGGCAGATCCGGGAGAGCGAGGAGCGGTTCCGGATGATGGCGGAAAATATCCAGGACGGCCTCATCATCATGGAAAATTCCAAAACTGTGTACTCCAACCGTCGGATTGGTGAGATAACCGGGTACACGAAGGAAGAGGCGGACCTCCTTGATCCGCTCGCGATTATTGCCCCTGAATGCCATGAAAGAATGAAAGAGCAGATCGCGGATATGGAAAAGAATCCCGTGAAACCGGGAGAGATCCAGCTCTGGATCATCCGAAAAGACGGGGAGCGGAGATTCGTATCCGCCCGCATCAGTTATGTCCGGTATCAGGATATCGATTACAATTTCGTGATCTTTACCGACATGACCGAATCCAAACGGCAGGAGCTTCTTTTGCGGGAGAGCGAGGAGCGGTTCCGGCTGATGGCGGAAAATATCCAGGACGGCCTCATCATTGTGGAGAACGGGAATTTTACCTATGCCAACCGCAGAGTTTCCGAGATAACCGGCTATTCCATGGAAGAACTCATCCAGATGCACTCTTCGGATCTTCTTTCCGCTGAAGACCAGAAGTACCTGGAAAAAATGATTCTGGATGCAAGCCGCGATGCGAAAAAGATGGGGGAACTCACTCTCTGGATCAACCGCAAGGACGGAACCCGCCGCTGCCTCCTTGGAAGGATTACTGCTGCAATGCGGGAAAATACGATGAGCACGTATATGACCATAACCGATATCACAGAATCTGCCGAGCGGGAGCGGGCATTAAAGGATCGTATCACCGCCCTTCAGCAGCTCATCTCGTGATCTGATCGGCCGGTCCCGCCCTCTCACTTTTTCTTTCGGATTCAATCCCTGAATCATTACCCTTGTATCCGTGTCCTGATACAGCCCGCGCTCATTTGAAAGAACCCGGGCTCCTTTGGTGTAATCTCCGTCGGTAATGCCTCATCCCGCGGGTGTATTCATTATACGATTGTATAATCAATAAAAGAAATTTTTATCAATTATAACATCAAAGATCGTTAACCGGAAACCATTGGGGGATTTATTGCCATGAAACCATGGAACAGCTCAAAACCATCAGGTAACCACACATCCCTGATTCCCAGAATTAGAGAGCGCCATAATCTGTTTCTTTATGCCACTCTTGTCGTAATTGCGGTTCTTTTTATCATCGCATCCCCGGCACAGGCATCTGCCGTTCCGGCATATCCGCCATCCTCCGATCCGGCAATGGATGTGAATAATTCCATGGAACCTCTCTGCCCGGCCGGTGTCCCTGCTGCCGGCATCCTGCACGGACCGGAACCAGGACTTTTTCGGTGGATCTCATGATCTCCGCTCTTGTCGTGGATTCGGATCCTGGCCTGGGCTCGTACATCTCTTATATCTGTGAGAAGACCGGCTCGTTCAAAGTCCATACCGCGGAATCCGGCGAAGCTGCTCTTGTCTGGCTCTTTACCAACGATGTGGACGTGATCGTATCCGGATCCCGGATGCCCGAGATGACCGGTGTCGAACTGTTGCGTTCCCTGCGGGAGCAGAACGTGCAGACTCCCTTCATCTTTTTTACCGAGGATGATTCGGCTGCTCTCAAAAATGACGCGTACTTGCACGATGCCTATGGATTCATCACCCGGAGGGGTACGGAGAAGAAGCCGTTCCTGGATCTCATGAGACTGATGTACTGGGCTGCCGGTTACAGCGACCGGATGGATTGACCTTTGAGCAGTTGACCGCCCGGGCTCACGACCGGGAACCCGGAACCGCTACTGATGGTAAACCCGGGTGAGTTTCATTCCATCCGCCCTACCGGACCATATGCCAATCTTTGTATTCCGGCCCAGCAGATAGAGAGATAACCATGTTTCCCGCTGAACTTTCAAGGATTGAGCGGTCGCTTCTCGTTATCGCACTTGTTTTCATCATCATCCTCGCCGTAAAGATGACAACGTTTTTTGTCACGATCATCCTGACATCCATCTTCTTTGCCATGCTCGCGTATCCCAGCCTGACCTGGCTCAAGAAGAAAGGGGTCTCCGATATCATTGCGGTCTTGATGATAACTGTGGTTGCGTGCCTGGTGATCGTCGGGTTCATCCTGCTGACGGTGCTGTCGGTCAACACCCTGGTCAGCGACATACCGCAATTCCAGCAGGAACTCAACATGCGGCTTGCCGATATCACGAGCCTGCTCCAGACATTCGGGGTCCCGAGCAACGCGCTCACCCTCCCGCAGATAAATATCGAAAGCATCCTCTCGATCGTGATATCATCCGTCATGGGTCTTGGCGAAGCCATCATATTTCTCTTCTTTGTCGGCGTCACAACGTTCTTTTTGCTGCTCGAGACCCCGAACCTGGAAGTCCGGTTCAGGCAGCTTGGGGGAAAAAGCCCGGAAACGATCAAGCAGGTCTCCCGCATGGCGGGGTACGTGACCGACTTCATTGTTGTAAGAACCGAGACCAATCTCATTCACGGGATTCTCTTTGGCGGGTTCCTCAGCATCATGGGCGTCCATGCGGCAATACTCTGGGGAATCCTGGTATTCCTCCTGGGGTACATCCCGTATATCGGGCTCATCATCGCATCGGTGCCCGCGATCTTTTTTGCCTGGCTCCAGTTCGGGGTGTGGGGTGCGGTTGCCGTGATTGCTGCTGTCTGCGTGCTGAATCTTATTGTCGAAAACCCCGTCTACTCTTACCTGGCAGCCCAGAAGTTCGAAGTCCCGGCCCTCATCGTCATCATCTCGGTCATCTTCTGGGGATGGCTGCTGGGCCTCATCGGGATGTTCTTTGCCATTCCCTTGACCCTGATGCTCTTCCTTGCGTTCCAGATCTTCGAAGACTGCCGCTGGATCAACCGGGTGCTGGGAGTCAGCCATCTCTTTGAGGAGGAGCAGGAAAACGCGGATGGTACAAATCCCGGTGCAGGATGACCGGGCCGGACCGGTTCACGTGACCATCTTCTTTTTCCTAAGCAGGCGGTTGTAGGCGATTGCAAACCGGTGCGCCTCGTTTCGTATCTCCTGGAGATAGTGCAGGGCCGGCCCCTTGGGGTCCAGCTTGCGCGGGAGCATCTCGCCCGGGAGATAGACATCCTCCTCCCGTTTTGCAATGGCAATCACCGGAATATCCGCCCCGAGCTCTTCTAACACAGCGGCAGCCGCGGAGAGCTGCCCTTTCCCGCCATCGATGAGGACCAGGTCGGGAAGTTCCGCGTCCTCTTCGATCAGCCTGCGGTACCGCCTTCTCACCACTTCCGCGATCGAGGCAAAATCGTCGATGCCTTCCACGGTCTTGATCTTGAACCGGCGGTAATTCTTCTTGTCCGGAATCCCATTGCGGAACTGTACCATGGAGCCCACCATCGCGGTCCCGGACAGGTGGGAGATATCGAAACATTCGATGACCTCGGGGGCACTGCCAAGGGCGAGATTTGCCTGGAGATCCCCGGTCTTGAGATCGTTTTTCAGAAATGCGTGCTCGATGTTCTTCTCGACAAGGGCGAGGAGTTTCTTCTTCTCGCCAATCTTCGGGACCGTGACCGTCACGCTGTGGCCTTTGCGTTCCGTGAAATATGCTGCAAGCGCCTCGTCGATCTCATGGGGAAGGATCAGTTCGGCCGGGGGCGTATGGTCGGTATAGTACTGGACCAGGAACTCCTCGAAGAAATCCTCCCGGAGATCGAACGAGTACTCCTGTTTTCCTGCAAGCCGGCCTTTCTCGACCGAGAAGACCATCAGGTACACCGTTGAGCCGCCGACCGTGTAGGCTATCACGTCCTGGTCGGTCTCTCTCACCTGCTCGACATGCTGGCGCTCGGACAGGTGCTCTATTGCTGATATCTGGTTGCGGATGGCAAGGGCTTTTTCATATTCCTGGTGCGCCGAGAGTGCGGCCATCTCCGACCGGAGGGTCGCGAGCAGTTCGCTGCCCTTTCCCTTGAGAAGCGCCATGGCCCGGTTCACATTCTCCTGGTACGAGTCCAGGCTCACGGCCCCGGCGCAGGGAGCGCTGCACGTGTGCATATGGTGCCGGAGGCAGGCGCGTTTCGGCAGTTTCCTGCACGAGCGGAGCAAAAAGATCCTCTTTATCACTTTCAGGATGGCATCGCGTTCGGCTGCAGAGACGAACGGGCCGAAATAGATCCCCTCCTCAGAGATTGTCCTTCTCGCAATGCCAATCCGCGGGAACGGCTCCTTTGTTATCTCGATATAGGCATAGCGCTTGGCATCCTTGAGATCGATATTGTACTTCGGCTGGTATTTTTTGATGAGATTATTTTCAAGGAGAAAGGCTTCGGTCTCGGTGTTGGTCACCATCACGCTGACCGATGCGATCGATTCCACGAGTTTTTTTGTCTTGGGGTCGTGGTCCTTCTTCTGGAAATAACTGCCAACCCGTTTTTTGAGATTCTTGGCTTTCCCTACGTAAATGATCGTGCCGGCACTGTCCAGGAACTGGTAACACCCGGGGTTCGCCGGGAGGGTGGCCGTATCAAACATTGCTGTAGTAGGGTCTCGCGTGCCAGCTATTAAGGGATAGGCATTGTTCAATACCCCCCAGACGGCTGCGGGAGTGGGCGGCGAACATATCAGGATCTCCCGGGACCCGTTGCGGGAGCGCAAGACCGGGGGTAGTGGAACGGGCTGCCGGGTGGCCGGCAGACCCTCTGTTACGGGACTTCCGGGTCGCCCCGGGCGTATCTTACGGAATCCAGGACTGCGAGCCAGTCAAAATCGGAGAAGCTCTGAGGAGTCAGGGCAAAATATCCCGGGTTCTTCTGACTTACCGGACGGACCCGCAGGGCTGCGATCTCTGATGCCGGGAGCCCCCTGCCACGCCAGGTCGGGATGAACCGGGCCGGCCCCGGCACGGCAGTAAGCAAAGATTCCGGCGTGCCGTTTTCAGGTTCCCCGGCACCACTCCCTTCGCAGGCGCCAACTGCAGACCCGATGGCTGCATATCCCGGGCCGAGGATCTCCTGGAGATGCGCTCCCGCAGGCCACCAGGTGAGTGCATGCTTGCCGAGCTGCCACCGGGCCGGTCCGCGCTGCAGGTGGCTGTTGTGGGCAAAGGCAAAGACCTTCCCCCGGCCCCGTTCACACGAGACTGCATACGCGAGATTGTCCGCCATCATCGCATCGCGCCGGCCAAGGCTGTTCCTGATCCGTTCCTTTGGTGCCATCTTCTTTGCGAGCAGGGCATGGTAGTCCAGGAGCTGCCGGGCCACCGAGGCATACTGGACCGCTTCGCGGTAGTTGTCGCCGCCGGTCTTTGCCACCAGTTCCGGGCAACGGGTGGCCAGTTCCATGATGAGATCCTCGGTCTCGATCCTCAGTCCGTTCGCGGCCGGCGAACGTCCGATCGATTGCTCCGGGTCCGTCATCGCAGCAGGGTTCTCCCATGCAGAATCTTCGCCAAGGAGGGCGTTGATCCGGTCAGAACGATCGGTGTCATCGGTTTCGTCAGCCGAAGAGAGATACCCAAGAACGAACTGCAGGATCTGCCGGGGGCTGTCGCTCATGGTCATCTCGGTCGGGCTGTCGAAGCCGTAGAACCGGACTTTTGTTATGTGGGAATGGTCGGCATTGTACTGCCGGATCCACTCTATGAGTTCCCGGTTGGCATCGAGCAGGCCGAAATTATGGCTGAACCCGGTCTCCCGTATATCATCGTACGATCCCTGGCCGCGGCCGCTGACATACTCGTTCACCGCATGCGCCCGGGGAAAGCTGCTCTCGATGGCGATGGCGCTGTAGCCGTGCTTTTGTACAAGCTGCTGGAAGAGCCGGTTCCGGAGCAGGAGGATCTCTTCGCCGCCATGGAGTGGCTCGCCGAAACCGAGCAGTTCGACTGCGGGGCTGAGGAGGCCGATGAGCCTTTTTATGGTGATGTTGAAGATGCCGGGCGAACCGGGGGAGAACCGAATCGATTCGTTGAGAACCCAGTCCTCGAGGGTTGCGTATTCCGGGCCGGAACTTTCAGGGTAATATTCAAAGCCATTCATTTCTCAAAAGACCTGCGGGGAGAGCGGATCTCTCCTTACCGGTTTTAAATTCTGATCTTTATTCGTTTAAGCCTGAGGGTTCTTGCCTGATAGGGGCCGGATCCCCACTGCCTCGTTTACGCGGAGCGTCGCCATCCCCGCCGGGGCATCCCCACGGCAAACCAGAACGGTGAAGAATCGCATTGTGGTTGTATATACCGGACATGCCCTGTCGTGCCCCGCGGTGTGCCTGAGGCGGAGAACCCTCGCAAAACCCGGAACGTGGTTCTTGTTATACAATTCCTGACAGCCGGTTCAATGCCGGTTCAAAAAAAATCAAAAAAGAATTTCTTTTACTTCGCGTTCAGGATGGGCCTGAGGAACTGCCCGGTATAACTTCCGGCAACATCAGCCACCTGTTCCGGGGTTCCGGTTGCCACGATCTCACCGCCGGCATCCCCTCCCTCAGGGCCAATGTCGATGAGATGGTCGGCCGACTTGACAACGTCCAGGTTGTGCTCGATGACGATCACGGTGTTGCCCTTCTCCACGAGATCGTCGAGCACTTTGATCAGTTTCTTGGTGTCATCGAAGTGGAGTCCGGTGGTCGGCTCGTCCAGCAGGTAGAGCGTCCTGCCGGTAGCACGCTTGGCAAGTTCGCGGGTGAGCTTGATCCGCTGGGCTTCCCCGCCCGAGAGGGTTGTCGAGCTCTGGCCGAGCTTGATGTAGTCGAGGCCGACCCTTGATAAGGTCTCGAGTTTCGTCCGGATGGACGGGATGTTCTCGAAGTGCTTCATCGCCTCTTCGACACTCATGTCGAGGACATCGGCGATCGACTTGCCCTTGTACAGGACTTCGAGCGTCTCCCGGTTGTACCGCTTGCCCTTGCACTCCTCGCATTCGATGTACACATCGGGGAGGAAGTTCATCTCGATCTTGATGAGGCCGTCGCCCTCGCAGGCCTCGCACCGGCCGCCCCGGATGTTGAAGGAGAACCGGCCCGGCGCAAAGCCCCGCATCTTCGCTTCCTTGGTTTCGGCAAAGACCGTCCGGATCTCGTCGAAGACTTTGGTGTAGGTAGCGGGATTGGACCGGGGGGTCTTTCCTATCGGGGACTGGTCGATCACGATCACCTTGTCGATCTCGGCGTCGAAGACGATCTTCTCGTGCTTGCCGGCCTGCTCCTTTGACTTGTTGATGATCTGCATCATGCCCTTGTACAGGGTCTCGTACACGAGGGTCGACTTCCCGCTGCCCGAGACACCGGTGATGACCGTGAGAAGGCCTATCGGGAACTTCGCGGTGATATTCTTGAGATTGTTCTCCGTGCAGCCTTTGACCGTGATGTACCGTTTGGATGAACGGCGGGTCTCCGGCACATCGATCATCTTTGCCCCGGAGAGGTACTGGCCGGTTAAGGACTTCTTGTTCTTCTCGATCTGCTTGGGGTTTCCTTCCGCTACAACAGCGCCACCATGGAGCCCGGCTCCGGGGCCCATGTCGATGACGTGCTCGGCGGACCGGATCATGTCCTCGTCATGCTCCACCACGAGCACCGTGTTCCCGAGATCGCGGAGCGTCCGGAGGGTCTCGATCAGTTTCCGGTTGTCGCGCTGGTGGAGCCCGATGGAGGGTTCGTCGAGGACATACAGCACGCCCATCAGGTTCGAGCCGATCTGGGTGGCGAGCCGGATGCGCTGGGCTTCTCCTCCCGAGAGCGTGCCTGCATTCCTTGAGAGCGTGAGGTACCCGAGGCCGACTTTTTCCAGGAAATCGATCCGGCTTTTGATCTCCTTGGTGATGAGGTTGGCAATCTCCGCTTCCTTTTTGGTCAGCCGGATGTTTTTAAAGAACGCGATACCTTCCGAAATCGACATGTCGGTGATATCGATGATGGACTTCCCGTCGATCCGGACCGCGAGCACCTTGTCCTTGAGCCGTTTGCCATTGCAGGCCGGGCAGGGGGAGACCCGCATGTAGCCTTCGAGCTCGCGCTTGCGCCAGTCGGACTGGGTCTGGGCATAGAGCCGGGCGGTCTGGGGGAGGAGTCCTTCCCATTCCCCGGTGTGCGACCATTCGGCATCGCCGTTCTTCATGCTCATCGAGAACTTCATCCGCTTCGATGAGCCGTACATCAGGGCATTGTACTGCTCTTCGGTGAGATCCTTAATCGGCGTCATGGCCGAGAAGCCGTAGTTCTTCGCAACGGTTGCGAGGTACTGGCCCCGGAACCCGTCCATCGGGTTGCGATAGGGAGCAATGGCGCCGTCTGCTATGCACCGCTCCTTGTCCGGGATGATGAGGTCGGGGTCGAACTCCATCTTGACCCCGAGACCATGGCACTCCTCGCAGGCGCCGAACGGGCTGTTGAACGAGAACATCCGGGGCTGGAGTTCCTCGAACGCCATCCCGCAGACCGGGCAGGCCATGAGCGACGAGTAGGTGGACTCCTTCCCCTCCTCATCGGCAACGAGCACGAGCCCCTCGGATTTCTTTAAGCAGTTCTCCACCGCCTCGGCAAGCCGGGTCCGGTCGGCGGCATCGAGCCGGTCGATCACGATCTCGATGTCCTGCTTCTTGTACCGGTCGAGGCTGATCTCCTCGTCGGTCCGGATGATCTTGCCGTTGACCCGGACTCTCGCATAGCCTTCCTTGTTGAGATCTTTCAGGAGTTGCTGGTACGTGCCTTTCTTCTGCCGGACAATGGGGGCGAGGATGGTGACCTGGCCCGGGTGTTCGGCAGCGATCTGGTCCGCGATCTTATCCGGGCTCTGGGCAGCGATGGGGATGTTGTGCTCGGGACAGAACGGCGTCCCGATCCGGGCATAGAGGAGCCGGAGGTAATCGTAGATCTCGGTGACGGTCCCGACCGTGGACCGGGGATTTTTCGAGGTGGTCTTCTGCTCGATGGAGATGGCGGGCGAGAGCCCCTCGATGGAGTCCACGTCGGGCTTGTGCATCATGCCGAGGAACTGCCGGGCGTACGAGGAGAGGGACTCGACGTACCGCCGCTGGCCCTCCGCATAGAGGGTATCGAATGCGAGCGTTGATTTCCCGGAGCCGGAGACTCCCGTGATCACCACGAGCTTGTCCCGCGGGATCGTGACGCTGACATTTTTGAGATTGTGCTGGCGTGCACCTTTGATGATGATGTCTTTCATGAATATGTGCTGAGTCAATCAGCTCCGGTAGTTAAAGGAGTGAGGTTTGGGGCATGAAAGTGAAAATAAATAATCTATCAATATTATATAACCTCGAGACAAAATTGACTATACTGTAATGCGGAATGTGGAATCAAAATGAGATGCAACCCGGATTGTACTTTTTGTAAAAATAATCTACCCTTTACAATGCCAAAGGAGATTTATAACTCTCTTATAAGTGAAAAATTAATAATTTTTGCTGGTTCGGGAATTAGTACAGAAAAATCTGGTATTCTTCAATTTTCTTTTTATGATGAAATTTGCAAGGAATTAAAAATTAAACCAAATCCTGAAAAATATCCATTTCCTACAATTATGACGAAGTATTGTGAAAAATTTGGTAGAAGTAAATTTATTGAAAAAATCTTTAATCGTTTTCAAGTAATCCAATCATATCCTTCACTTTACTATCATGCAACGGAATTTCATAAAGAATTATCGACAATCTACCAGATACGAACGATCTTTACAACGAATTGGGATACTTTTTTTGAAGATGTTTGTGGTGCATTACCTTTTGTAACATCCCAAGATTTTGTTTATTGGAATTTTCCTGAACGAAAAGTGTTTAAAATCCACGGATCGATTTCCAACATTGGTTCAATTATTGCCACAGAAGATGATTATAAACGAAGTTATAGTCAATTAAAGGGTAAATTGATCGGAAATTATCTGAAAATTGCGCTTTCAACCTTTACGTTTGTGTTTTGTGGATTTTCCATGAGGGATCCGGATTTCCAAAAAATTTTGCTATTATTAAAAAAGGAATTAAAAGAGTATTCACCAAAATTCTATTTGGTTACGATCGATCATCAAATTGATAGAGAACAATTAGAAAAATTCAATATTCAACCGATTTTTACGGATGCTGTGTTTTTTCTTCATAAATTAAAAATCAAGCTAATCAAAGAAAAATACTTACTAAATGAAAAAATCTTTATTGATGTTTGTCAAAAACGTCGAGAGATAAGTGTGATCCACCAACAAATAACTGAAGACAATTTATCATTAACATATCCAAGTAGTATTTACACATTATCTTATCAAGATGGAATTAAGGATGCTTTTGATCGTATATTGATGAGATCGAACACCGGTGAATATTCTAATTGTTGTCAAATTACATCAAAAATTCATTTTTATCAAACATTAGTTGAAAAATTTTCCAAAGAGAAAAATTATGTTCATGTTGCCTATATTCGTGGATACCTGAATGGTCTTTTTTTCCTTGTTTTAGGAAAAAAGGCACAAAAAGCAATGCCTTTATTCTATCTTTATGATGAAGAAATGAATTGTAATTATGATGAATACAAAATGGTATTAGAAGAAAAAATGATTTTCCACAAAAAAGCAAATGATATCGCCCAAAAAATCGTTAATGACAATAAAATTGGAGTGAATGGGATTGTATTTGAACATGGCCCCTCATTCCCATATTGAGTAGTTTTTTTAGCTTATTTCGAACATCCTAATGAAGATCCCGAGTGGGACTGCAAACACTTCGATCAGGATCGCAGTCATACCGACCTGTCATACCATCCACAGTTATTAGCACCCTCAGTACCAGCGATTGACGACGGATCCAGTACTAAATCCGGTCCCGGGTCCGCCCAGCCACAACAACCCCGGCCCCGCCCCAACGCATGCAGGTATCACCGGAAAAACCCAATTCTTTCCAATGCAGAATCAATCAAAGTACCGCGTATTTGCGTATGCTCTCCTGCCGTGTGATCTCTATTTTAGATATTTTCTTTCGAGTCCATCTAATTCAAGTGCAAATATCTTTGAAATACAGTTCTTTGTTTCGGGCAATGAGTGCCCCGTGTCGACAAAAATAGCTCCAACCAATGCTTCAACGGTATCAGCACACAATTTTTTTGAGCCTTTCTCTAATTGTTCCCCCTCACCCATTCTATGCAGGATCAAATTGTCCTCAAGAAGACGGAGTCGTTTTCCCACCTCGGCCAATTTTAGATTTTTTTCCAGGCCGGCTTTGAAAATTGTTATATCGCCTTTGGTTTTTAGTCCCTTCTCCATAAGCACCCAAATAAAAACTGCTTTTAAAATTGCATCCCCTAATGTGGCATACGTGCCCTGATGGGGGCATAATCGAGCTCCTACTTTTTTCTCCTTCTCCTCTTTCGAAAAAGTTGAATGAGTAAGTGCTCGGTACAATTCATTCCGGTTTTTGAATTCATACCCTAAGCGTTCTTCCAGTTTTTGGATCTTAAACCGGTCCATGTTGAATTGAATGAAGCAATTGAATAAAAGGTGAATGCTTTGGGGACTAAAAAAAAAACAACTACTTATCAGTGCCCTCATTACCAGCACTTGATGATGTGTCCGGTACTAAACTGCCCCCGGGTCCGCTCTACCCCCCCTCCCCCACATCCCTGGTACGACCCCCTTTTTACATACTCCCGGATGGTGAAGACTCTAAGTCCCCTGCACTCCCTCCCACGTCGGAGAGAATTCCGGGCCAAAACCCGGAAAAATTCGGCAGTGGAAATGGTGCCAACAGTCGGAAAAATTATTCGATTAAATCGGTATTTCCTGAAAATACCCGTTTTAAGCGCGAAAAAACCGTGCAATTTAGAAGCGTGAGAAAATACGTAAAAACCGGACCCTCCGGCAGCCTGTCCCGCAGTCCTTCGCCTTCCGGCGGCCGCTATGGCCCGAAAATAAACGTGGTCATTCCGGCGCCGGAAAACCGACGTTTTTTCCCCGGAAAAACAGGGAGATCCGGGAGCCGGCGCTGCGGGTTTGGCGCCGGGGGGTGGCCGGGGAGGGGGGATCGGCCCGGAGGGCCTAAAGGGGGGGGTCCGGATGGCGAGAGGGGTCACCTCTCCTGGCCCCGAGGCCGTCAGTCAGTGCAGACCGCCCGATCCGGTCACCCCCTCCCCTTCATCCGGCACCTCCTGTACCCCTTGCACCCCCGACTTTTGCCTCCCAACGATTGCATAACGGAGTTCATGAATTCACGATCCTGTCCGTTTCAATGTCAGATATTAAAAACAAAGACCACTTATCTTTTGTTCAAGGAATGCAACTCCTCGCTCGATATCTTCCATAGTTTTCCCCCCGGTCAGGATTATTTTTCCTGATGAGAAGAGAAGAGCAACAATTTTTGGATCTGATATACGATATACTAAACCAGGAAACTGTTCTGGTTCATACTCGATATGTTCCAGGTTAAGCGTGATAACAACCTTGTTCAGGTTAATGTACTTTCCGAGGTCATACGAACAGACCATATTTGTAACAGCCAGATCAGGTATATCATAACAGATTACTCCTGCCTTTTTCATTTTCTGAATGAGAATCTCCTGACCCCGGACGAAATCTTCCGGGCTTTTTGCGCCAGTTATTACTACCTTTCCGGAAGAAAATACAAGTACCGCGATTTTGGGGTTTTTCAATCGTAATACTGCACCAGGAAATCGTTTTTTATTGAGTTCGTAGTTTTCCATTTTATCAATAAGCATCTCAAGATCGATGGAATCAGCGATAGTTCCTGAACCAACGATATTCTCGATCTTAGGAGTCTGAAATTTTTTTTCACTCATGAAGGTTAGATGGCTATGATGATCCCAAATTGTTATCGATCAATTATTCCAAAATCTTACAGGGTCAAAAAGACATAGTTATGGAGAATAAAAAGTCCCAAGCCAACATGAGAATCTACTACTCCGGAGATTGTGAAAATGGTATTTCCGAGACTCAATATCCCGGGAAAAGAGACAAAAAAATCACCTTATTCTTTACAATTTATCAGGAACCGGCACATGCACCGTACTCGGGCAGAGTAAGGATTTAGAGTTGGATCCACTCAAGAATCCCGGAAAACTGACTGACATGGTCCATTGATGTAGCTGCAAGAGCGAGAGGAGTTATTGAAATCGATCCATCTTCTCTCTCTTCAAGGGATGTTATCACCAGAGCGGCGTAATCTATAGATTCAGATGAAAGGTTAAGATCCTGTCGATATACCAGGAGAGATGACACGGTGTGGATTGCCGGTCCTCCCTTCAGGATTTTCGTTGAAATTACTTCGATCTCAATGGCATCGGAGATGGAATCCGAATCAGCATTGTTCTCGATCTTAGGAGACTGAATTTTTTTTTCATGCATGAAGGTTAGATGGCGAGAATGATCCCAAATTGTTATCGGTTAATATCACCCGGATTTTAGCCTCGTAGTATTCCTTAATCACGATGAAAACACAAATTGCCGAGTTCATGGTTTTTGTGAGCCATAGTTATTCTGGAGACGCTTCCCGGAAACCTGTCTCTTATCAGTGCCCATGGTTCCGGAGATTCACGACGGGTCCGGTACTAAACCCGGTCCCGGGTCCGCCCCACTCTTTACACACTCCCGGCTGGTGAAGACTGTAAGTCCCCTGCACCCCCTCCCACGTCGGAGAGAATTCCGGGCCAAAACCCGGAAAAATTCGGCAGTGGAAATGGTGCCAACCGCCGGAAAAATTCTTCGTTAAACTCGTGTTTTTTCGAAAATACCGAATTTAAACGAGAAAAAACCGTGCAATTTAGAGGCGTGAGAAAATGCGCAAAAACCGGGCTCTCCGGCAGCCTGTCCCGCAGTCCGATGCCCGCCGGCGGCCGCTATGGCCCGAAAATAAACGGGGTCCTTCGGGCGCCAAAAAACCGATGTTTTTTTCCCGGAAAAACGGGGAGATCCGGGAGCCGGTGCTGCCGGGATATCGCCAGAAGCCAGCCGGTATCTGGGGTCATCGCCCGGATGCCCTTCCGTACCATCACCTGACGACAGCCCCGCCCCACCACACGGAGCAAGGAACCGGGCATTGAACCGGATTTCCGTGCAATGTATCGAACGGTATCCTTTATAATTATCCGGGGTAACGAATAATTATGTCTGAAGCAATACAACCCGATGCGATGAAGAATCTTGTGAAATTCCTGGTATGCCTCGCGATCCTTGGCACGATACTCGCCCTTGCAACGTACTTCGGTTTGATTCTCCCATCCCAGCAGGCTACGGTCCACCCCCCCACGAATCTCTATATGCAAGTCTTCTGAGCTGGCCGGCTCCTGCTCACAACACGGAGCAAGGAACCGGGTATCGAACTGGATTCGTTTCGTAAACTTTTTTTTTGTCTTTTCTTTGGGATAATGTTCGAGAACCGCATCAGGGTTATAGGCATATCTGCCGTGGTTGTGCCTGGAATAATCCCGGAGAGCGACATGCAGAACCGTACAGGGAACGATCAGAAAATTCCGGGGACTACGGGAATTTTCTTGGCATGGCTGGCAGGATCTCAAAATGTGGACGTATTCGTCAGGCGATTTTCTTTAGGTTTTTCCCGCCGGGTTATTTTTTTAATTCGTGGACGGTTTATCCGGCTGCGATGAAGTTTTTGTTTTGCATGTCGATCCACATCGCACCATCCAAAATGCCGACACGGTATGCAATCCGAACTGACTGCATGGTGGCAATCGGCAGGCCATGGATCAGGACGTGCAGATGGATCGTATCGATCGTTTTTCACCTGTTCAAACGATCTATCCGGTTTGAGCAGATAGCAGTACGGATCTTTATGTGAGCCATATCCCACATTGAGCATACAGTATCCTTCAATCGTAATAACCGTCCATGAATGCATCGATGGATAGTCGTCGTTATTGCTGTCCATTAAGAAAAGGGTAGAATCTTTTATTTCAATGGGTTTGCGGTCGCACACAATTCCTTATGACGGTCTCTCACCGGGTTTTCCCGATCCGCCAGGACCGGAGTTATTCAGTGCACTTAATACCGGAGATTCACGACAGGTCCGGCACTAAACCGGCCCCGGGTCCGCCCGATCACCACAACCCCGGCCCCGCCCCACACAATGAAGGAAAAAACCGCCGGAAATATTCATGCTTACAATGTTTTCCTGTATGTGGAATTCCGGATCGTACGATCTACCGTTGTGCCGGATCCGGAACAAAATGCAGCTTCACGATTCCCGTATGGTACGGTGTTGCCCCGATGAGCTTGAGGGATATCTCTCTCTTGAAACCCGTGTACAGCGGGATCCCCTCCCCCAGGATCACCGGGACAATGAACAGGAGAATCTCATCGACAAGCCCTTCCTCAAGAAACCGGGAGATCACCTGGCCGCCACCGACAATAAAAATATCTTTATCGGATTCCCGCCGGATTTTCTGTATGAGGTGGGAGAGCGGACCGTGCCAGAGTTCTGTACTGGTTCCTGGAGCCAGGGGCAGGGATCTGCTGGTGAGAATATAGTTTTTCAGGCCGGTAAGGAGTCGTTCCGGATGGGCGAGTGACTGCTCGTACGTCCGGGCTCCCATCACGGCAGTTCCGATGTTTTTGATAAAATCCCCGTACCCGTAATCCTCGCCTGAGGCGCTGAAGGGATCGAGCCAGGAGATATCATCATCCGGGCGGGCGATGAATCCATCGAGACTGGTTGCAATATAGACAAAGACCTTTCCCATACCATGACTGTGGATAGTGCACCATATAAATATTCAATATCAGATCCGGCACATTCTGGAGATGGCTCTGCCTCCCTGATCATTCTGCTTCGGAATACATGAGCGGGAGTTCCTGGAAAATGGTAAGCATTTACCTTTTTTGGCCGGGCATTCATGCCGGAATTTTTCCCGGTCAGAACCCGATACCACAGAAAAAAACCCACGATCCAAATCCCCGCCCCAACGCATGCGACCGGCAGGAAAGAAATCCGGGATTGAATCCAGGTCCCGGGGGATCTCAGGCAGATGAAGAAATCGGAACAACAATTCCTTTCCGGATTGCGCCGGCAATAAGCGATGCAGGGTCCCGGAATTCTTCTGGCGTCAGGGTGAGCACATCGAGAGCAACTTTGAATTTCCTGACCGTCTGGATCTCGGCATCTTTCGTTAAAAGAGCCCGTTCGAAAATATCCCTGCCGGTAAAATCAGCAGAGACGATTGCAATATCGATGTCACTGTGGGGAGATGCCGTTCCAAGACCAAAAGACCCGAACAGGATGAGATCGTGGATATGGATCCCGTTTTTCCTTGCGACAGCGCCAAAAAAATTTACCGCTTCGAGGACTTTTGCATCAACCATGTAAGAATCTCCTTTGTCTCGCGAACTATTTTCTCGGTCTTCTCTCTGGTATATTGTTCGAGAACCGCATCAAGGTTATGGGGATATCGTCCGGTAATCCCGATACGATTGATGACGAACAGCGAGTCCATGTACTGGTGAGGTAATTCCAGTTCGAGAATTTCAACCAGGAATACAAGGCTGTGAGTCTTATCCGGATTGTCATGGAATTTTTCCATGTACAATGCTTTCAAAGCTTTTTCCAGAGCAAGATGACAGAAGAATATTACCGGGGGATATCGCTCTGCGGAGACGAGTGATTCTGCGGTACCGATATCGTATTGTGCCTGCCTGAACCATTCGTCGGAATCCGGTGCCATCTCGAATACCTCTTGCCGATCTCTATCTTGCGTATGTTGTCAGATGAATATATTGTTTCATCATGGCTTTCCCGACCCGTTAGTACCGGCTGTTCTTCAGTGCCCTTACTACCGGAGATTCGCGACGGGTCCGGTACTATCCGGTCCCGGGTCCCACCGGTTCCCATCCCTCACCGATCACGTCACCGCAGTGATTGCAGGCGGCTGCCAGCCCGTGCCGTTGAGAATGCCCGAAATCTCGGCCGGCCGGGGGGCCAGGAGCCGCCAGATGATCTCGAATCCCTGCCCGTCCGCGGTCGGCAGCCAGTTGTTCACCCGGGCCGGGTCCGATGGTTGCACGGACTGCAGGTACATGTCCACCGAGCCATCGGCGTTCCGCGTGAGCTGCGATGAGTCGCTGAACTGGAAGCGGTTGATCGGGTTTTGGATCAGGGTCCCGTTCAGGGAGTAGACGGTCAGCGACCAGCCCTCGTCCGCGGGAGGAGGAGCGGTCATGTGTATGACATAATCTGTCGATCCGTTGAGCGGCTTCCTGGTGTTGTCTGCCCAGCTCATGGCGAAGATCGTCTGGTGGGAGTCAAAGGCCCCGAGGCCGACCTGGCTGATGACCGCACGCGTCCGGTAGTCTGTCCCGTACTGCCCGAAGCCACCGAGCCAGTAGCCGTCGTGCTTGTCGAAGCTGGCGAGATACAGGGCCGGGGTGTCGTTTTTGATCTGCGCAGGGCCGGCGCGAGCGGCATCCTCAAGACCCCGGAGGGTGTCTTTGCTCAGGTGCGGGTTCCGCGAGGGGGACATGCCGGGCCCGATCCCGACCTCAGCGAACCGGGCGAGCGCAGGCTGGTCGGCCGCCGGTGGCGGGAATTGTGCAAGCTGTTGCCCGAGCAGATCGAAGAATGCAAGCCCGGCCGGTACCGTGTAAACCCGGGCAGTCGTGTTGGGATTTGCCGGGGTTACCGGCGTATAATTCGTACCGAACCTGCTCAGGGGCGTAAGTGTGTAACCGTCCTGGATCCGGGTGACATTTGCGATGTCCCAGCTGCCTTTCAGCTGGGTCGATCCGATGATCCAGATGCGGTTGTAATCGACATTGATGCGCCGGGTCCCCTGCGGGATGGGCAGAGTACCCTGGCCGGGGCCCGCGATGACGTAATCGCCCGGCAGGGTCCCGCTGGCCGTGCCGAGGTTGAGGATGTTGGTGGTGAAGGGGTCGATGAAGCCGAGGACGAAGAAATGGTCCTTCACTTCCGGCACGTGGAGGACCTGCGGCTCTGCGCTCAGGTCGACCCATGCGATCGATGAGAGCCCGTTCGAGCCCGGCGCCACGACAGCCGTGTTTCCCGGGTTGTTCAGGGAGCGCTGGTTGTTGAACTGGTTGACCGGGCCGAATGCACCCTCGGTGACATCGACACTGGTCATGGTCTCGAACGTCGTGTCGGTTGTAAGAAGTGGCAGGCCGTACGTATATGCCTCGAGACCGATCTCGTAACCCTTCTTGTAGTCGGCCTGCGAGGCAGCCGAAACGCAGGCTGCAACCAGGAACATAGCCGTTATCAGCAGTACAGCCCAGATAACGACGAACACGCGCTTTTGTGTAATCGCTCCGCCCATCATTGTCGAAACGTGAGGTTTTGCCCGTTTTATAGGTTTGGTTCCGGGGGGTTTACCCTGAAAATGAGCCGGGGAATCATGATCCAGCCTGCCTGCATCCCCGACAAGAACCATTCGTAATTATTCAATTCAATACACATATTTCATTACAACCCGGCCGGATTTTTTCGATAGGGGAAGTGTAACCCCTGGAGTTTTGAAAAAAAATTAATCGTAATTTCGGAACAGCGCCGGGTTCTGTCTCCGGATCCACCAGCGCCGGATCAGGAAACCTCCCGCGACAAGCACCACAACGATCCCCCCAACAATCGCCATCGTCGGAAGCGGGAGAGCGGGTGCCGGTTGGGAGGCCGCCGGTATAGCTGTGGTCTGCTTTGTTACGGATCTGACGGTAACCGCAGCGGGTGTGGGGGTTTTGGTACCAGATGTTGTTGGTGACAGATCCCCAAAGGTCTGCCCTGCTGGCGTAAGTGTTGCCAGCGGTGTACCGGAAGTGACACCGGCCTGTCCGGTGATCGCAAACCGCGAGAACCCGGGGCTTGCTGCCGTGTAATACGCTACGCCGTTTTCAACTTTGACCAGCGTTGTGGGGAGTGCAACCCATGTTTGTCCCACCAGATGGTACATGACAACATTCGGCGGGGTGAGTTGGCGTTCAGTCAGCCACGTGACCGGCACCGTGAATGATATGACCGCTTCGCTGATGGTGGTGTACCGTGCCGGTGTGATATCCACATATTCATAAACCATCCTGGTTGGTGGCTCAGTGTTCAGTCCCGGCCCGGAGACTACGGTACCGGTTACAATGGCTCCGGAGATCCCGGTGCCGGTAATTGCAACCTGTGTGACGGCAGAATCACCGCCTACATTTACTTTGGTGGTTCCGGGTACCTGCTGCGGGGTTACCATGCTGACGGGGCCATCGCTGTCTCCGCCCCAGCCCCCGCCTCCGGAAGGACCGGGGGTAGTACTTGTTCCACCGAGCCCGAATTCTGAAAATCCGTTCACTGAAGTTGCTCTGAAATAATCAATACTTCCCGCATCGGTGCCAACGAACGTAGTTGGCAGCACCTGCACTGCCCCGGTATCAGAGTACCTGAAGATCCTGATAGCCCCCGTTCCTCCGTTTGCAAGAACCCATGAGTGACTGGCGCTCATGTTGATGATCACGCCGCTTGAAGTGAGATTTCTGTTGAACGGTGCAGCGCCGCCAATTTGCAATGTGTATGCGATATTTCCGAGTGTCAGACCGATGTTTGTTGCAGCAAGCTGGAACGCATTCGTTACTGTTGTATTAGCTCCGGGTATAATCTCCTGCTGAAGTGTGCCGCTTGTTGTCTGGTTCTGTCCAATGGTAAGGGAAGTGCTCACCGTTCCAAGACCGGGTAATGGTGCGGTAAATGGGGTGCTGTCCATCGTGACATTGGAAACTGATATGTTTACATAGCAGGTATTTTTCGTAATATTCGCGCCTTCAAAGGTATATTTCTGCCACCCGAGTGCAGGATTGGTCACAAGCACCTGGGTGGTGGTATTGGTTACGGTCATTCCCGGATCACACGTGGAAACATTAACATTAGTCTGTCCACTGCTTATCGTTTGGGTGATATTTTTATTTTCTGTGCTGTTCTGTCGGGAAACCGCAGCGACTGCTATATACTGGGATATTGTTTTGGCACTCGATCCGAAGGCATTGGCTGCAGTCAGCTTGACCGTGAAGTAGCCGGAGGTTACATACGTGAATACCGGACTCTGAATTGTGCTGGTGTTTCCGTCACCAAAAACCCAGTTCCAGCTTGTCGGGGTTCCGGTTGAGGTGTCGGTGAAGGTCACGGCAAGCGGAGCCGTGCCGGAGAGGGGAGTTCCGGTAAAGCCGGCGACCGGAGAAGCTGGCGACGTACTCACATTCACCCACGTAATTCCGGATATCCCGGATCCTGCGCTGTTCGTTGCAGTTAAATTGACCGACCAGTTCCCTGCAACAAATACCTGTGTTGCGTTATTGGTAGTGCTGAACTGTTCCCATGTAGCAACCGTGAGATTGTTCCTGCCCCATTTCCATGCTGTCGGGGAGTTGGTGGATGTGTCGTTGAACACCATGGTAAACGGTGCAACCCCTGCCCATCCCTGCGAGGTAGTGTTGGTTGCGACTGATGTGTTCCGGGAATTAAAACTGGCGACCGGGGTTACCGGAGCTGCTGATACATTCACCCACGTAATTCCGGATATCCCGGATCCTGCGCTGTTCGTTGCGGTTAAATTGACCGACCAGTTCCCTGCAACAAATACCTGTGTTGCGTTGTTGGTAGTGCTGAACTGTTCCCATGTTGCAACTGTGAGATTGTTCCTGCCCCATTTCCATGCTGTCGGGGAGTTGGTGGATGTGTCGTTGAACACCATGCTAAACGGTGCAACTCCGGACCAGCCCTGCGAGGTAGTGTTGGTTGCGACTGATGTATTCGTGGAACTGAAGCTGGCGACCGGGGTTACCGGAGCTGCTGATACATTCACCCACGTAATTCCGGATATCCCGGATCCTGCGCTGTTCGTTGCAGTTAAATTGACCGACCAGTTCCCTGCAACAAATACCTGTGTTGCGTTGTTGGTAGTGCTGAACTGTTCCCATGTTGCAACTGTGAGATTGTTCCTGCCCCATTTCCATGCTGTCGGGGAGTTGGTGGATGTGTCGTTGAACACCATGCTAAACGGTGCAACTCCGGACCAGCCCTGCGAGGTAGTGTTGGTTGCTGCTGATGTGTTCGTGGAACTGAAACTGGCGACCGGGGTTACCGGAGCTGCTGATACATTCACCCACGTAATTCCGGACATCCCGGATCCTGCGCTGTTCGTTGCGGTTAAATTGACCGACCAGTTCCCTGCAACAAATACCTGTGTTGCGTTGTTGGTTGTGCTGAACTGTTCCCATGTTGCAACCGTGAGATTGTTCCTGCCCCATTTCCATGACGTCGGAGTATTGGTGGATGTGTCGTTGAACACCATCGTAAACGGTGCAACCCCTGCCCAGTCCTGCGAGGTAGTGTTGGTTGCTACTGATGTGTTCGTGGAACTGAAGCTGGCGACCGGGGTTACCGGAGCTGCACTCACATTCACCCATGTGACCTGCGTTGAAGTGCCCGACCCTAACGAGTTCGTTGCGTTCAGTTTGATCGTGTAGTTGCCTGCCGTTTTGAATTCGTACGATATGTTTGCCAGCGTCACGGTGGTGGTGTTGATATAAAACGGTACATTATTGCCGGTTACATTCGTTGCGCTCCAGACCCAGCTTATCGGAGTACCGGTCGATGTGTCGTTGAACACCATGCTAAACGGTGCAACACCCGCCCAGCCCTGCGAGCTCGTGTTGGTTGCTGCTGAGGTGTTCCGGGAACTGAAACTCACGACAGGCACCAGAACCCTTCTGAACTCAAGGCGTGCGCCGACCACCGCATACGTATACGACGCAATATCGGACGGAGCCAGGGCCCCGACACCCGCTTTGCCGCCATCATCACAATAGCCGCCCGACTGCAGAATATTGGGAGAGGCGGCAGATTCTGATCGCGGAGCATAATAATAATCCGATACATAGGTGGCATCTGAACCTCCTGTGGATGACGGTAAGAATAACGGTCGGGCAGCATCCGCATTCATTAACTGCATCTGCCAGCCTTCTGCAGGAAGTGCTCCGACAGACTGGTTGTCGTTTACCCCAAGGGGACTGGCAAAGGTTGTTGCCTGACCGGTCAGTCCCAATCCCGTTGCATTAATTACATTAGAACCGGTTGTTGTTGCGGTAAACCCGTCCTGGAACTGCCAGACATTACCCCACAGGTTTTCAATACCCCGATAGGATACCGGAGTTTTACCATTTACACCCGTCCCGCTACCCGTGGCATTAATTGAATAGATTGCTGCATCGATGCCATCCGCTCCACTGGTTGAAGGGGTGGAGCCCCCCGTATCGACAATTCCTCTCGATCCCGTCCATGCGGTCTGACTGTCTAAGGTAACCATTTCGGTATAGAACAGTTGTCGTAACGCTGATAACGTCCATACGTTGGTTATACCCCACCCGGCACCTTTGTTTTCAGCATACGTTCGTGCGGTACCGAGAGTCATATCCACATTCGGCGATTTGTCGGTTGCACTTTGTAATTTACCGCCAACCAGATTCGCATCGTATCTGCCCACGTAATAGTAGGATGCTGCGGTTCCCGCTTCGGTTCCGGTACCCCGCTGGTTGAAAATCGGTGCTACGGTATAATGGAGTGCTTCTTGTGCAGTGGGTGAAATCCAGTAAGAGAAATTCCCATTCGAATAGGTACTGCACGTATAAAATTTCGGGATCTCTACCATCACATCCCCGTATGTGCCGGTTAAATCCAAACCGTCACCACGATTGTTTGTGCCGTAGAGGACCGGCGTTGAGTTGCTTGCATTTACCACAACCGTTTTCATGCCACTCCACGGCAGATGGTCGTTGAACCAGGTCCCGTTATGGTCAATTACCGCACCGTTCGAATCTATCTGGTACAACCGGGGGGATGGATCGGAGGTGTTCCACCGGAAACCGATAACACCGTCAATTGATGGGGCGGCAGTCACCGTATACACCCCCGAGGTTGTTGCGCCAAGGATGCTGGTAGTGCCACTTTCACAGGCGATAATGTAGTATGTGCCGGGAGTCTTCCCGACCAGGCTCACTCCGTCAACGGTTGTCGCAACAGAGGCTGGCAGGGACGCAACCCCGGTCTTTATCTTCGTCCCTGTTATCTGGGTATTGCTGGTCCCGAGGTAAAGATCTACATTCGTGAGGGTGGTGGTGGGATTGAGTTTCAGACCGTCCACAACAGCAGTCCCCGCAGCCCCTGTGGTGATGCCCGTCGCAGTGAGGGGAACGTAGGGTGGCTGGAAGATATACGCAGCGCCGGCCCCATAACCGGCAGTTTGGTTGTACGTCGCTCCGACAAGCGCCACTGCCCCCGAACTATTGAGCGCCACGGACCAGCCTAAGATGTCGCCATACGGATCATCTTTTCCTTGGTAGCCGCCGACGCCGGTGAAGGTCGCGGTCGCGGCGGATGCAGAGGTAGTCCCGCTCCAGCCCCCTGCCGGCATAGTGAAGATATACGCAGCGCCGGCATCCGTATCGGCAGTGTCGTTGTAACTCGCCCCGACGAGCGCCCGAGTCCCGTCAGAAGAGAGCGCCACGGAATAGCCGAAGCGGTCACCCGATGCGCCGCCGGTGAAGGTCGCGTTCGCGGCGGATGCAGAGGTAGTCCCGCCCCATACGCCCCCGGGCGCCTCGAAGATATACGCAGCGCCGGCATCCGAACCGGCAGTGTCGTTTACATCCGCCCCGATGAGGGCCCGAGTCCCGTCGGAAGAGAGCGCTACGGACCAGCCTAAGGCCTCATCCCTTGCGCCGCCGGTGAATGTAGCGTTCGCGGCGGATGCAGATGTTGTCCCACTCCAGCCCCCTGTCGGCATAGTGAAGATATACGCAGCGCCGGCGCCACCCATTTCGGCAGTTTTGTTGTTCATCGCCCCGATGAGCGCCATTGTCCCCGAACTATTGAGCGCCACGGAATTGCCTAACTGGTCTTGCCATGAGCCTCCGGTGAATGTAGCGTTCGCGGCGGATGCAGATGTTGTTCCGCTCCAGCCCCCTGTCGGCATAGTGAAGATATACGCAGCGCCCTCGTTGGCTTTTTCGCTCGTGGCATCGTTGTGATACGCCCCGATGAGCGCCACTGACCCCTTGCTATTGAGCGCCACGGAATTGCCGAAGCTGTCACCATCGCCGATGCCGGTGAAGGTCGCAGTCGCGGCGGATGCAGAGGTAGTCCCGCTCCAGCCCCCTGCCGGCATAGTGAAGATGTACGCAGCGCCGGTCTTACCGGCGGCGTTGGGTTGCGGTGCCCCGATGAGCGCCACTCCCCCTGTATTATTGAGCGCCACGGAAGTACCGAAGTTGTCATCTTTGCCGATGCCGGTGAAGGTCGCAGTCGCGGCGGATGCAGATGTTGTCCCGCTCCAGCCCCCGGCCGGCATAGTGAAGATGTACGCAGCGCCGGCCTGATCAGCGGCCGTACAATTTCCAACCGCCCCGACGAGCGCCATTCCCCCCGAACTGTTGAGCGCCACGGAAGTGCCGAAGTAGTCGCCCCCAGTAAACGACCCTATGTCGCCGCCGGCGCCGCCGGTGAAGGTCGCGGTCGCCTTTGAAGCTGATACAACCACCGGGTCGATGGTGACCGGATAGACAGCACCGGTGTCGTCCACAACCCATGAGAGCGTAGTGCCATCGGTTGCGAGGGATGCAGGGAGATCCCTGCCGTCAGAAGAGAACGCGTGCAGACCGGTGTACTCAAAAGAAGGTGTCCCCGATGCATCGATCAGGATGAGCGTCTTTTTATCCTTGAGGGAGAGGGAGTTATTACCGGTGAGGCCAAACCCGACATGCAGCAGACCGCTCCCTGCCGGGCGGTTCGCGATGGTTATGCCCTGCTCCACACCCGCGTCATTGTTCCTGTACCACTCCGTGAAATCCGGTCGCGTGATATTCAGCTGTCGCCCTTCCGCTTGAACATGACCATTCCCGGCTGGGGAGACCCCGTCACCCCTCCCTATGCCAAGAAGGGTCAGCCCGAACGCGCTCTCTCCTCCGGAGAATTTTGCCGTGCCGTCCCGCGTGTACGTGAACGTGATCCGGTTTGCCGCATTGCGGGCATACCAGTCACCGGTCGCTTCGTTATAGGAGAAAGCATGGAGTGTGTTCTGTATCAGGGACTTCAGTCCCGCTGCTTCAGATGGTGCGAGCTTCTCATCGATCACGGCAAAGGGGTCTGTACTGTTGCCGCCCGTTCGGGTTTCCTTTGTACCCCCGGTGGAGAGGAGCGCCTGTTTGCTGTCCGGTGTTGCAATGCGGGCGGAGGATAATCGTGCCCTCCACCCGGCACTGACGGTTTGCAGGGTCCATGCCGGCGTACTGTTCCCGTACGAGAACATGAGTTGCCCGGAGAGTGGAGAATCAGGGGAGCTGATGGCCGCTGCCGAGAGAACAGGATCCTTTGTATTGGAAAGGTTGGGATGCAGAGCCGGGTCAGCTGCTGATACGATTGAAGTTATGAGTGCAACACCAAGAACAAGAATGAAAAGCTGACGGAGAGTGAGTGGGTTATGTTGCATAGGATCGCTACCTTATTTTTTACTATCCTGTATTTTTGAAGGGAGACCGGATGGATGGAGACGAGAAATGAACATGGGAATTACTAAACTAGCACGAATGATTATTTAGATTCATCTAAATAAATTCATAAAAAGAAGAATAGGTTTTTGGCCTGTGTAATTCGCAGGGTATGAATTTTTTAAAAAAATTCTTACCTGTGAAACAATTCTTATTGAAAAAAACTCCGGGAATTTTTCCGGAAATCTCCCGGTTTTTTATCATAATTTTAGTTTTTGAAAAAATCTCCAAACGTTTTTAAAAATATTTCTAAAAAGTTTTTGTAAAAAAATCCGGTAAAGAAATCCAAAAAATCTGTGAGAAAAATTCTCTACAATTTTTCCCCTCTTCAATCAGGAGATCTCATCTGCGGGATTCGGTGAGATTACGGATAATTCCTATAACTCCGATCGTGACAAACGGGAAAAGAATGCTGAATGACGCGGGTTTGGGTGTTGGAACAACCGGTGTTGCAGCCAATGTAGATCCCGGGCGCATGGTCGCGATGTACAATGCAATAAACCAGGGAGATTACAAGAAAGCCCTTGCCCTTCATTACGGGCTCTCTCCGCTGTTCCGCTCGATGTTTATCGATACCACCCCGATACCGGTGAAAAAGGCAGCGGAACTTCCCGGCATGGCTGGCGGCCCGGTCCGTCTCCCGCTCGATGAGCTTGATGCAAAGAAGACCCGGCAGCTGAAAAAAGTGCTCTCTGCCATTCCGGGAAAATCAGCAGTAAAAACAGCAGCACGGCAGCCGGGCCGGTGAACGGGGCCACCTGAAAAACCGCCCCTCCCGTCTCCATCCCAACCCGCCCGCCATGATCGCTTGAGAGCAGTTCGCTCGCCCTCCTCCACCGCACGCAGACCTCGCCCCACCCGCTCACAGCCAAAAAAACCGGAGCACTCCGGCCGGACTTGTCAGCTTAATATACCCGCCCGTACCAATCAGAAGATCAGCCAGAGGTGAGCATATGGAAAGCATCACAGCCAGAAAAGCCGGGCTCGCATACGGACCCGTTGCGGTCCTGTGGAGCGATACCGCTCCCGAAAAAGCGCTCCGGATCAAGCCGGGTGCACGGACCTGCATCATGCCATTCTTTGCATCGGTCCTGACAAAAGGAAAGACCGCTGTCTTTGACCGTGAGTCCTACGGCTGCCCGGGTGCGAAAGCCGGTCTCGGCTTCGGTACCGGGTACCCGGATGCCTTCGGCGGGGCCGGGTTCGACTTCATGTCTGCCTTCTTCTGCAAAGGCGTGGAGAGCAGCAGCAGCCCTGAAGCATACCGTGCGGTGGTAAACCGCGTTCCCGCAAACGAGCAGGCCAAGTTCCTTGAGGGCGAGCGCCTGCATACGACTCCGGCAAAGGCAAAAAAATGGATGGCGGAAGAACTCCCGATCACGGATATTAAAGAACGATATGTGATCTTCACTCCGCTCGACACCGTGAAGGCGGGAGAAAAACCGGTCATTGTTGTCTTCGCCGCAGACCCGCTCCGGCTTGTCGGGCTCATCACACTTGTTGCTGCTGTCCGCGAAGGGATCGATCCGGTCCTCGTCCCGCCCATGGCTGCCTGCCAGCAGATCGGGGCGTACGCGTACGGCGAGGCCGGAAAGGAGCACCCCCGGGCAGTGCTCGGGAATACTGACCTTGCGGCCCGGGTGAATATGGGGGCTGCCATGCCGGAGAATATCTTCACGCTTGCCGTCCCATTCTCCCTCTTCTGCGCCATGGAAGAAGAAGCCGGAAACGGAGTCTTCGACGGCCCGATCTGGAAGGACCTCGCCGGGAGCAGGGGGCAGTAACCGGGCCGGAGCATCTGGTGATCCGATCATTGGTCCGGATGGTAATGATGGAAGGGTTATTCCCGCTCAGCGCGACCGGGACAAGAGATTCTTATTTGGAGGGCGCACCCGGTGGCAGTTTCTGCTGTGAGAGCGGGATCCCGCCAGTGCCGATAGCGTCAAGCGGATACTCCCGGACATACACAAAAAATGCGGGAGGCGGAAGTTTTGTGATCTCCGAGGCTGTTTTGGTCAGTTTCTCGATCAGTTCTGCTTTTATTTCCGGGCTTACTGCCCAGAGATCAATCGTAATTACCGGCATTGTTTTACCTCAGTTTTTTCATTTCCCGAAAAATTCATTCACGTCCCGCAGGTATTCCCGTATCGGAAAATGCTGCGGGCATTTCTCCTCGCACTCCCCGCACTGCACACAACAGGAGGCAAACCCCGGTATCCCCCCGGAGAATGAACCGTTGAGGGCCCAGAGGTACACGCCCGCAGCTTTCTCCTTTGCATCGTACGTGTACGCCTGGTTGTAATACATGAAGCACGACGGGATGTCGACGCCGTTCTCGCATGGCATGCAGTAGCGGCAGCCGGTGCAGGGGATCTTCACGCGGGAGGCAAACTCATCCCGCATCTTTTCCACAACGGCAATCTCTCCGGGTGAGAGAGAATCCGCTATGCCCTGCTCTGCACAGGCAAGATTCTCACGAACCTGCTCCGGTGCTGACATGCCGGAGAGCACGACCGTGACTTCTTTGTGGTTCCAGACCCAGCGGAGTCCCCATTCCGATGGCGTGCGCCGGACCGGGGCGCTCTCGATATGCCCTCGGATTGCGGGGACGTCTCCTGAGAGAAGGCCGCCCCGGAGCGGTTCCATGACAACGATGCCAAGGCCCTGTTCCGCCGCGTACTGCAGCCCCTGCGTGCCGGCCTGGAACTGCTCGTCCATGTAATTGTACTGGATCTGGGCAAAGGTCCACTCGTAGGCATCGACGATCTCCTGAAAGACCGAAAACTGGTCGTGGAAGGAGAACGCAGGGTACCGGATCCGGCCGTCCGCTCTGGCGCTGTCAAGGAATTCAAGGACCCCGAGCCTGGAAAGATTCTCCCAGGTTTCGCGGCCGAGCCCGTGGAGGAGATAGAAATCGATATGGTCCGTGGCGAGCCGGGCAAGCTGCTCGTCCAGGTACCGGTCCATGTCCTCCCGGCTGGTGATGAGCCAGCTCGGGAGCTTGGTGGCGAGAAAGACCTTCTCGCGGTACCCGTCCTCCAGCGCTTTCCCGACAACAACCTCGCTCTCCCCATTGTGGTACGGGTAGGCCGTATCGATATAATTGACCCCGCTGTCGATGGCGGTGCGGATCATACCGGTTGCCTGCGGCACATCGATCTTACCTCCGGCCTGCTGGCCCGGTTCTGGCGGCAGCCGCATGCACCCGAAACCGAGGATTGAAACATCGTTACTGACACGGGGGAACTTCCTGTACAGCATCTTCTCACCGTTCTTAAGATTACGAAGATCCTGCGGGGATAAATAGGGAACAGGGACAAAAATGTCAGAAAGAGAGGGACAACAATGTCAGCAGGCCCGGCCAAAAACAAACCGGTCCCGGCACATGCGAACGGCCCGGTCAGTGGATCTCGTTGATCTGGTCTGCCAGTTCCTCCTCCGCCCAGTCTTTCAGCAGCGCGAGGATCGGGATGACGGTCTCGCCCCGCTCCGTCAGGGCATACTCGACACGGGGGGGCATACCGGGATATTCCGTGCGGGAGACCAGGCGGTCTGCTTCAAGGGCCCTGAGCTGGCGCGTGAGCATTTTCTGGGAGATCGCCGGCAGTTTTTCCTGGATTGCCATAAAACGGAGCGGGGCGTCCTTGATCTTCCAGAGGATGTGCGGTTTCCATTTCCCGCCGATCACGTCCATTGCCGCCTCGATCGGACAGACGTACATCCGTTTTTTTGGCATATACCGGATTCCGGGCGCCGATACATTAACGGTTGCGTTTTGTTTTTCCCGGCATGGGTTTTTACCGGAAAGATAACAAGGTACCGGAAGCAATTCCCAGGGTAGTTCTGTTAAACAGAGCAGGACCGGGTGCCGGGCCTCTTTTTTGCCGCCACACCTCTATTCCCTCGGTTCCGGCAATTGATGACGGCCTCCTATCCTTCCCTCCGCCAGGTCCGCCAACCCCCGGGCCCGCCCCGGCCATACCGCACGCAGTTGACGGACGTGGAGTACGCCCAAATGTTCACGTCTCCACGCATCCCACCGGATCGTTGAGAAATGAACGGTCACGCTGATCACCCCGGGTTTTCCCGCGAGACTATCGGTATTATCGGGGCGGGACATCTCGGCATGAGCCTTGCCGACGCCCTCATCAGCCATGGCTTTCCACGGGAGAACCTGTTGATCTCCCATGCGGGGAGTCCTGCCACCCGTGCGGCGATCATTGATGCTGGTCTTGAGAATAATCTCTCCGGAAACCGTGAGATCTGCGGGCGTTCCTCCGTGATTTTCATCACGGTCAGGCCGCAGTCGGTTGCGACACTGGAAGGACTCCCGTTTCCCCGCGATGGACTCGTGATTTCCTGCGTAGCAGGAATTCCCCGTGCATCGTTTGAGAAGAGTCTGGGAATTGAGGTGATCCGGATGATGCCGAGCGGTCCCGATACGATCCGGCACAACAAAGGAATTGCTGCAATCTGCCCGGGGCATACGAAGCTTGCAGGCCTCCTCTCCGGAATGGGCCTGGATGTCCGGGTGTTGCCGGAAGAGGAGTCGATGCACGTCTTCACTGCCGGGGTCTGCCTGCCGGCAGCTATCCTTGCCTACCGGGCAACCGGCCGCGAACCGGATGACGGGATTTTTAAAGCCGGACACGAATTTCCCCTGCTCGCCGGAATGTATGCATGGGCAAAAGAGGTTGTTCCGGATTTTGCTTCCCGTTCTGACGAAGAAATTTATATCGCAAAGATGTGTACCCCGGGCGGGGTGACGAGCGCCATCGTCCTGAGCATAAGGTCGGGAAATTCGCTCTCCGTTGCGCTCCGGGCGGGAATTACCCGGAGCAGGGAGATCAGCGGGGAGTAACCTGCGCTACAGCGGTTTTATCCTGGCCCCCCGTAATTGCCGCGCCCCTCCCCGCCGCATGCATTCCCGCTATGTCTCTTTGCTCCTCCATGTCCAGGAGATTGAAGTTCTTGCCTATCAGGATCAAAACTCCGATTGATCCGGACCCGGCCAGCGGTCGCACCGCCATGCAGGGGTTTTTTCCCGGGTAGCTGTGGTAATCACCGATCCCCCGGGATCTTTCCTGCGGGGAAATTGTGCCACACTCGCATTCATCCGGGACGCTGCGGTACTGGTTCCGGATAAGCACAACGGTCTCAGCATCAATCAGATCCCGTGTCCGCACCACAATTGACTCGCGAACGGAAGTTTTCTCCTTGTTCAAGGAGTTTCCGCAGGTTTTTGGGCAGGCAGGTTCCCGGATTTTGAATTCCGATGATGTACTCCAAACGCATGGGCAAGGAACAACGCCCCGATTACAGGTAACCCAAGCATGTAGTAGACCCAGAAATAGAGTTCAGTTGCATCCGGGCCGACTCCGGTTTTGCCACCGGGGGCATATTGAATCGGGAAGATCATGCTATAGAGGAAAGCTGCGGACAGGATGCTGACAATGATTGCAATGATCACGAGACCCATGCTTCCATTATTCATCCTTTTTTCTGAATAGAAGAAAAGAGCACTGCAGGGTCCAAGCAGAAAGATTGCAACAAGCCCGAGACTCAGGTTGTGGGAGATACCTGTTGGGATGAGTATCACTGCAAGAGTAATACCGAGCGGGATTCCAAAATACCAGAGCCGGGAATTTTTTCTGGTAACGATGAGAAAGAATATGCATCCGCAAAAAGAGACCAAGCCGAAAATTCCAAAGCTTGGAATGATATAGTTGGATCCAAAAAAAGGATAATCGTATCCCCATCCGGAAATTCCCGAGATTGCCAGTAACAGGAACATGCCAAAAATCGAAAAAAATATTGCCGACATGGCAACAAGAGCAAGGGATTTTTTATCTATTGTCACAGAAATTTCCTCTCCTGTCTTTCGATGTAATTTCCACCCCGATCATTCAGACTTCATTTTGATCATTAAGGTATAAACAAACAGATGATTATAAAATTATGCGAATTTTTCCGGGGATAGTCATAGTCGGGGCCGGTCCCGGCGCTTATCCGTGCCCTCAGGACCAGCAATTGACGACGTCCCCGGTACCAACCCGGCCCCGGGTCCGTCTGCCCACACATGAGCCCGGCCCCCCCATCCCTGGCACGACCCTCTTTTTACATATTCCCGGATGGGGAAGACGGTAAGTCCCCTGCCCTCCCTCCCACGTCGGAGAAATTTCCGGGCCAAAATCCGGAAAAATTCGGCAGTGGAAATGGTGTCAACTCCCGGAAAGATTATTTGTTTAAATCGGTATTTCCTGAAAATACCTAATTTAAGCGAGAAAAAACCGTGCAATTTAGAAGCGAGAGAAAATGCGCAAAAAACGGACCCTCCGGCAGCCTGTCCCGCAGTCCGATCCCCCCGGCGGCCGCTATGGCCCGAAAATAAATGGGGTCATTCCGGTGCCGGAAAACGAGGAGATCCGGGAGCCGGTGAAGCTGGGATGTGGGGCAATCGGACGGATGCCCATCGGATACCCTCAACTGACAACGGACTCCCTCCACAAGTTTGGCCCCGCCCGATCGCATCCGGCCAATAATTGATATTTCCTGTTATAAAATAACCAATAGTTATAATTTAACTAAAAGTTATAATTGTAGTGTAAGTCCGATAGATAACCGGATCATTCCTGATATCAACAAAAGCGAATCGAATCAGGATAATCTCGGGAGAATACCTACAGCTTCAGGGAAGGAATCTGATGAAAATACAATCATTAAAAATCGTTTATTTCTCCCCAACGGGAACAACGAAAGCGGCCGTGCAGAGCATTGCACGCGGAATGAATCCTGACAATGTGGAAGTGCTGGATATCACCCGGCCGGGTGCGAGAGAGCAGAGGCTGCGGACATCGGAACACGACCTGCTCATTGTCGGCGTACCTGTATATATGGGAAGAGTGCCGGCCCTTGCAGGCGAATGGCTGCATACGATACAGGCAGAGAATACGCCCGCGGTCTGCGTTGCCGTCTATGGCAATCGCGCGTACGAAGACGCCCTGCTCGAACTCAAGGATATCCTGATCCGGTGCGGGTGCAGGCCGGTCGCCGGCGCAGTATTCATCGGGGAGCACTCCTTCTCCACTGCCGAAACACCGACAGCCACGGGCCGTCCGGATGCCGGTGACCTGGAATCTGCAGCATTGTTCGGGCAGAAAATTGCAGAAAACCTTCGGCTGGTTGCATCCGCTGACCGGATTCCTGAAGTAAAAATCCCCGGCTGCCATCCCTACCGGCAGGAGCCGTGTCATCCTTACCGGAGAGGTACGGCATTCTGGAATGTTGATTTCATTGCAGTCAGCGATGCGTGTACCGGGTGCGGGATCTGTTCAGGGGGATGCCCGGTCGGGGCCATCGATCCGGAGAACAGCAGAGCAATCGATACGGAACAATGCATCACGTGCTGCGCCTGTATCAAAAACTGTCCCCGTCATGCGAGATCGATAAAACCCGGCCTGGTCAGGGACGCGTCGCTGCGTCTTTACACATTGCATAACGAGCGGAAGGATCCGGAATTCTTTTTATAATATTGTCACCGGCAAAGATGCGGAACTCTATGAGAGAAGACCGGGCTGTGCAGGCCAAATCCTTTAATCCCTGCAACTCCCGGTTAGTGTACAACCAAAGGTTGCAGGCCGGGGGAATGAATGGGCATATCTGAAAGAAAGATGCGGGAGAAGGAGCAGCGGAAGAAAGAGATCCTCGATACCGCCGAGCGCCTCTTCTTCTCCCGGGGATACGATGACGTCTCCATGGATGGGATCGCCCATGAGGTCGAGCTGAACAAGGCAACCCTCTATCTCTATTTTGAGAACAAGGAGGCGCTCTTCGCTGCGGTCGTGCTCCGGGGCATCCGGATCCTGGAGGAAAAATACCGGGAATGTATGAAAGAGCAGGTTTCGGGTATTGTCAAGGTAGCCCTGCTGGGCAAAGCCTATTACCGGTTTTCCCAGGAACACCCTGATTACCTGCGGCTGATCAAATTTTACGGGACCGAACGGTTTTCCAAAGAGAACCCGTGTACCGCTGAGATCGGCAAAGGGTACGGCACCTGCCGGCTGATCCTGCGGGATGCGGTCCGGGAAGGTATCGATGACGGCACGATCCGGGCCGATCTCGACCCGTGGCTTGTCTCGATGTACCTGATGATCTCCTTCATGGGCATCCTGTCCATGGAAGAGAAGTGGAAACAGGTGATCGAGGCGGAAGGATTCAGCTACGAGCAGTACTGCTATGAATTTTTCCGGTTCATTACGCCGGCGATCTCGACCGGAGAGAAACCACAGATCTTCCGGTATGACGGGGGAGTGAACCCGTTTGCGTCGCCCTTCTTCTCTATGGAGCCGGTGACGATCGAATCTTTAAAAAAGAAAAAAACTGCTGAACATAACCGGAACAAATGACCGTGATCCCGGAGAAATAGTACCGGGAGGTTATCGGATGCCGGTCATTATCCTGAAGATACGAAAAGGCCTGTCAACGGAATAGAAACACAAGGATAGTACAGGAATTTACCGACACACTTGTTGCCACGGTCGGAGTAAATCCCGGTCTCGTTACCATCTTTATCGAAGAGCACGATCCCGACGATATCGCAAACGCCGGAAAACTCCGGTGCGATTGAAAAAAGTTTTTATTTTCCCGGACAGGAAGGATCAGCGCTCTCTCCCGCCCCGTCTCTCATCGTACGGGATCTCCGCGCTCCTTCCCTGCGAGAGCTTCTTCCGGTCGCTGCGGGCGTTCTCGAACCGCTCCTCGAGCGGAATATCGACACTCTTCCCCCGGGAGAGTGGTTCTTTGTCTTCCCGTGAGCTGCCGAACCGTTCCTCCAGGGGAATCTCGACGCTCCTTCCCTTGGACAGGGGTTCGCGGCCAGACCTGGCATGCTCGAACCGGTCTGCGATCGGGATCTCCACACTCTTGCCCATCGACAACTCGCCCCGCTCGCCGCGTGCCCGCTCGAACCGCTCCTGGAGCGCGATCTCGTCGCTCCTCACATTCGTGTACCGGTCCTGGACATCGCGCTCGCGCTGCTGTCGGCTTTCACTGACCGGGATGCTCTCGCTCCGCCGGGACGGCTGACCCCGGGGGGCGGCCTGGGCCGGTGTATCCGCATCGGGAATGAAATCGATACCGGAATCCGCATTCCCGCCCCGGGAGCTCCGGGCCGGCTGCCGGGTCTCCTGCACCGGCATGCGCGAGGCAGGCGTCCTCCCCCCGGCCATTCCCGGATCCGAATCGGCCCGTCGTTCCCCGGTATAGGCATACCGGCTCCTGGGAACCGGGGGCACGACATTGCCGCCGCGCCGGATCTCTGCTGCGGCCCGCTCGATCGTATCGGCAACCTCCTGGGGATGCCACTCGGTGAACATCAGGAACTGGAGAAAGGATTCCGGATCCCGGAAGACCGATGCACCGATCCCTTCAAACACGATGGTCCGATCGATATCCCCGAACCATCCCCCGGCCCGCTCGACAATGGTATCATTCCCGGGCTCGAAAATAAAGACCCGCTCGATCTCCCCGTTCCGTCCCCAGCCGGTCTCCGACACACCGCTCTCCTCGAACGTGAACGTCTTCCCGACTGCGCCGTAATCGCCGCCTTCCCGGACTGCGATCCGGGACGCCCCCTGCTCGTACCGGAATGTGCGGGGCCGTTCGCCGAACGAGAACGTCTCTTCCAGCATCCCGTACGGGTCGAAGACAAAACGCCTCAGGATCTTATCCTTCCGGACAGGATCGTTCTCGGTCATCATATTGGAGGCATGATCGAAGAAGTACAGGCGCCGGAGCGTTTTCTTGTCATCCAGTACGCGGATGCCGCCGTTCCCGTACTGGTAATACCGGACAATGCTTCCATGCCTCGTGCCTGTATGCTCGGTTATCACTGCATCTGTCATGGGAATCTCCTTGGACTCTGCATCGTTTTTCTTACATTGCTCTTTGTGGGCCAAATAAGTTTGTCAGGCTGCAGCGGATCCGGCAGGAGTCCGAAAGGGAGCGGGCCTTGCAACTGGGTTCGTAACCTTCATTCCCTTCTGCGGCATATACAGCTTACACTTATGGCAGATGAACCGCAGATAACCGAGCCGGTCTGTGTCAGCCCGGCCCCCCCGGAGAAGACCCTTTACCTGGCAAAATGGAGTTCACGATTCTGGGCATGGCTTATCGATATCATCCTTGTCACCCTTTTCCTAAATATCGTTCACGGGATTCTCGAACCCGTCTGGGTCCTTCCCTTCTACTGGGATGTTCCCCACTGGGATCCGTTCGCGGTCGGTTTTCTGACCCTCTTCTTCTTCCTGTACTGGACGATCATGGAAGGGTTTCGGGGCCAGTCGATCGGCAAGATGGTGATGAACTTGAAAGTGGTCAACCGGGAAGGGACAAAGATCAATTACTGGAAGGCAGCTATCGAAAGTTTCGGGAAAACATTTGTTCCCATCCTCATCCTCGACTGCCTGATCGGGTGGTTTGCCATGCCCGAAACCAAACTCCGGGTCTGCAACCGGATATCCAACACTATCGTCATCAAGACCGACTACAAGGAACCGGCGGGTATCCTGTACGTCAAGGACCGGGAATAATTTTTTCATCCTCTTCAGATACTTTTTTTTAACGGGAGATCGCCCGGTACACTATGGAGATGCCGGGGGAAGATCCTGAAAATGCTGATGACGGGCCCGGTGTGAATTCCGAATCCGGGCGCATAGCCCATTTTGTCGGGCTCCTGTCCGATGACGATGAACAGACCCGGTGGAAAGCGGCTGAAACCCTGGGAAGAATCGGGAGTCCCGAGGCCGTATCCCCGCTCATCGATACTCTCTGGGACGATGATGCCCGGGTCCGGCTCAAGGCAGCCTGGGCGCTCGGGCGGATCGGCGACCCCGGCGCAGTCGCACCCCTCCGGCGGCTTTACCGCATGGAGAACGAGGATGCGCAGGAGATAATCCGGGAAGCCCTTGAATCGATCCAGCAGGCCGGGTTATCCCCCGGTCCCTGATCCGGAAGCGGAACCTGCGAATCGCCGGACCGCATCAAAGGAAAGATATCAAACCCCGTACTTAAGGATAATACAGGAGAACCGGCATGGAAGAGATCGAGTCTCTCTACAAAAAAGAGAACGGCACCATCCTTATCGAGATCAAGCTCTCATCGATCATCCAGCTCTTCAACTCGTTCGATCCGGCACCTTTCCGGGAAAAGGAACTTGACAGCGCGGCCGAGCAGTATATCGTAAATGTTATTGAGGATTTTCCGGCGAAAACCCGGTTCCGGATCATCATTCTTCTGCCACCGGAGCTCGCGGGAAATGACGATGCCCGGCAGATCGGACCTGCCATCCACAACCATTTCCGGTACAAGATGCTCGATGCCGATCTCCAGTTCCGGTCACGGTTCCGGTTCGGCAGGAGCGCTCTTTTGATCGGCCTCGGATTCCTTGCCATTGCCCTCTTTGCCCGGCTTTTGATCTTCACGTACAGCAGCGATCTTGTCGCCCAGTTGTTTGCCGATGCCCTGCTCATCATCGGCTGGGCTGCCATGTGGGAACCCGTGACCGTGCTGCTCTATCAGCTCTGGCCCATCCTCCGGCTCAAGAAGACCTACCAGCAGATCAGCAAAATAGAGATCGAGATCCGTCCCTCCGTATAGCGGGGGAGATTGTTCTGTCTGATGCAGGTTTTTCAACCGGCCTGTGAGATCCCCGGCCAGGCCGGACCCGCTGTGGTTCTGCAATACGCGGCGATCCCCTTCTGACGGATAAAAAAAGATCCGATATCTGGATTACGACCGGAAACCCGGTTGCCCGGGGGGATTGGGCCGGATACTCCCGGTCTTATTCTCCTTCCCGGTGTGCAGCCAGCCGGGCAGAACAGGCCGGGCAGAGCATCTTTCTCTTCCGGTCCAGCTCGTCAAGCGTGTCCGGCTTGAACATGATGCATTCCGTGTTCTCGCAGTGATCGAGCCCGAGAAGATGCCCGACTTCATGCGCCCCTTCCTTGGTCAGCCGGTCGATCAGGTCATCGTCATCCGGGGGACGGCCGTAATATTCATTGCAGAGCCGGGCACCCGAGACCACGGCAGCGCCGACCGACTGGCGCGCAAGGCCGAAAACAAAACTGTTCCCGTTCCGGAAGAGGTCATGGTTGACCACGAGGAGGACCGGATCCGCTATCCCGTGCCGGTGTTTGTAGGTCTGGACACTGTCAAGGAGCGCCGGGGCATCGATCTGCCTCCGGGCAACCACATACCCCATCATCCGGACATGATTCTCCGAGACCGATGACGGGACGCCCAGGACGGAAGAGATCTTGCGGGCAACCGGCATCTGGAGGCCCGCGGGGGATTCTGCATCCCAAAAGATATGGATATGCATCGCTATATTCTGTTTAAATGGGCTCCTATAAACATATTGAGACCTCTATCGGGCAGTACATTGCAACCCGCTACAAATCTGCCGTCGAGGTCGGGATCGGGCGCAATACCACGGCAGCAGAGATCCTCCTTGGCGCGGGAGTCCTCATACGGGCAACCGATATTAAGGATCTGCCCGAAAGTCCGATCCCGTTTTCCGTCGATGATGTCTTCGAGCCCGAACTCTCGCTCTACCGGGGAGCGGATGTCATCTACGCAGTCCGGCCGGCTATCGAGATGATCCCGCCCCTCATCTCCCTTGCGCAGGCCGCGGGGGCGGATCTCGTTGTCTATCACCTGGGGTTCGAGACGTACGGGGATGGCGGGGAGAAGATCGACTGCGGGGTGATCCTGCACCGGTATGTTTCGATCTCAGAACCCGTCAAAGAGGGTTGACTGGGTCTTTGCCGGGGCTTTCTTTTCGGGAGGCTCAATGGATACTTCGGGAGGAGTTTTAGCCTCGGGAAGGATCTCCTGCTTGGGCGCCTTCTCCTTCTTTGGTTTCTTCTCCTTCTGATCTTTTTCTTTCTCCTTCTCCTGCTGCAGGAGTCCCTTTATTATTTCCTGGGATTTTGCCCGGTCATTGAGGAAGAAATTGAGCTGGTCGGCATCGAATGCCAGGTCCCGTGCATAGCCGGCAGGATCCTGCTCGACAAGCATGGAGATTGTGCCAAGGTAACTCTCCCGCAGGGTGTTCTGGGGGATATGCATCATGCCGGAGACTTTGTTCAGGGTGGCAATCCGGATGGTTTTCTGCTTCTTTGCCGTGGACATCCGCTGCCAGCGCTCCGGCGGCATGATGCGGGCATGGAGGCCTTTGCCCCCGGCCGCATCCGCAGCCCCGAGGAGCATGATGGCGGTTGCGTACCGCCAGAGCGTGTGGTACTGGCGCCGGTAGGTGTACCCCAGGTACTCGTCGGCCCGGGCCAGGTGGCGGAATGCGGTGCCCGCGGCGTGGGCATCGGGCATGAACTGGATGCTGCCCTCTACCCACTGCTCGATGGTCTCCGGCGTGTCATCCACATCGTATGAGAGCCGGAGCAGTTCGCTGTCGGAGGATTTGCCAAACAGGGCGGAGATTAACGTGAAGATGGAGACGCGTTCATCCTTCTGCGAGGTGTGGACGCCCGAATCCTCGAGGCTCGTCCGCCCGATTGCCGAGGCATACAGCATGTTCACGGCCGAGCGGATATCCCCCTCGGCACTCTCGGCTATCGCGTGGACTGCTGCATCGCTGCAGGCGATCTTTTCCGCAGCACAGAGGTACTTGAGCCTCGGGGCAATCGACCGGGCGGGAACGGCCTTGAACTGGACCGGTTCGCAGCGGGTGCGGATCTCCGGTGAGAGGCCGTAGAGATCGTTTGCAATCAGGACCATCGGCTGCCTTGTCTCCCGGATGCATTCGATGATCGCCTTGGCACCCCCCCGGTCGGCAGTGCCCTGGAGATTGTCGGCCTCGTCGAGGATTATCAGTTTCCGGGAGGAACCGGTGAGGCTTGCTGTGGTGCTTCCGGCACCTGCGATCCGCTCGATGACCGCTGCCGTCCTCTGGTCGCTCGCATTGAGCTCGATCACCTCCCAGTTCATATCGTTTGCAAGGGCAATTGCGCTGGAGGTCTTGCCGATACCGGGCTTGCCGTAGATGAGCAGGGGCTTCGATTTCCGCGACCAGTTCTTTGCCCAGTCGGCAATCTGCCGGACCGCAGTCGTGTTGCCGACCAGATCGGCAAGGTGTGCAGGCCGGTATTTCTCTGCCCAGTCCATACCAACACGTTGGCGGTCATATGAATAAAATCAACGCTTGCGTAATGGCGGTTTTGTGGCTGCGGGATCGGAACAAATACATTATCTCTGATAACGTGAAAATAGCATTAACCCAATTATTTTAGGTTAGTGTTCAGGTGATTTCGTGGTCCACAGCTGCTCCACAGAGACGATAGCAAAGGTTGTCAGGGAATACGAAGGGGTAAAGCGAAAACATACCATCGGGGAGATGGTCAAGGCACTGAAGATCGATGCCCCCCACGTTGTCGCCTCGTTCGGAGAGGATGCAGCAGTTATCGAACACAATGGCGAAGCCCTGCTCCTGGCAGCCGACGGGATCTGGAGCAAGATCATGGACGTGGATCCGTACTGGGCAGGATACTGCTCGGTCCTCGTCAACATCCACGATATCGCCGCCATGGGCGGCCGGCCGATCGCCATGGTGGACATCTTCTCGATCTCCAAGTCTACGGTGCAGGAGCAGGTGGTCAAGGGCATGCACGATGCATCGGCCCAGTTCGGCGTGCCGATCGTTGGCGGACACCTTCACCCGGATGCCCCGTACAGCGTCATCGATGTCTCCATCCTCGGCTCTGCCAGCCTCGACTCCATCATCTACAGCCACACGGCCCAGGAAGGCGACCGGGTCATAGCGGCGATCGATCTCTCCGGCCGGGTCCACCCGTCCTGTGCACTCAACTGGGATTCGGTGACCATGAAGACTGCGGCACAGGTCCGGGCCCAGATTGCCGTGCTCGAGACGATCGGTAAGAGGCACCTGGTGACCGCAGGAAAAGACATCAGCAACCCGGGCATCATCGGGACCCTCGGGATGCTCCTCGAAGTGAGCGGGAAAGGCGCCGAGATCGATCTCGATCTTATCCCGAAACCCCCGCTTGCAGCAAACAACATCACCTTCGAACTGTGGGTACGGATGTATCCCGGCATGGGCTTTATCATGACGGCAGACAAGTCCCAGGTTCCTGAACTGATCCGGGTCTTTGCCGAAGTCGGGATCACGGCAAAAGATATCGGCACGGTCAACAGCAGCCGGGAGCTGCGGATCCGGTACGATGGCAACGAGACGCAGGTTTTCGATTTCGTCAACAACGGGATCATGCACCTCTCCGATGAGGATATCGGATGCCCGCTGCACTGAAGCGAATAGGGATAGGCATTGGAGAAGATCCTGAGAAAGTCCTCCTCAGTGCCGAGCGTGTGAGCGGCCCGTTTACAACGATCTGTTACTGCCGGCCGGGTAGTATCGGGAGAAAACCTGCAAACCCTGCGGTGCTGATCACGGAAAGTCCGAATCCCGAAGAGGTCATGATCGATGACCTCATGGCAGGCCGGATCGATGCAGCGGTGAGGGGGACCCTGCCATCGAATACAACCTTAAAAGCGTTAAAATGCGGCGAGAAGGTGGATCATCTCGAGCGGATTGCGCTTCTTGAGACCGTTGACGGGAAAAAATTCCTTTTCACACCGGTCGGTGTTGATGAAGGCTGGACCGTTCCTGAGAAAGTTGAACTGATAAAGAAAGGGAAAAATATTGCAAAAAAATTCGGTCTTCCGGAAAAGGTCGGCGTTCTCTCCGGCGGGCGCCTGGGGGACATCGGCAGGCACCCCCAGGTGGATGCCAGCATGGCCGATGCCGAACTGGTTGCCCGGATCACCGGGTCCGAGCATTGCGAGATTCTTATTGAAGATGCCATCAGGGATTGCGGTCTCATAATTGCACCGGACGGGATATCAGGCAACCTTGTCTTCCGGACTCTCACCTTTCTTGGGGGCGGTTTCGGCCATGGCGCGCCTGTTGTAAATATCAGCAGAATTTTCGTGGATACTTCGCGCGCCTCACCAAATTACACGAATGCGCTATTGCTCGCAGCATCTTTGTTGGAATAATTTTAAACGCATAATTCTCCCCCTTTTCTCAAAAAGAACCGTTTAATTCGTTTTAAAATTATTCTGCGAAATTCTGAACCCCGTTCCTGACTTGCTTTGCAGGATGCCCTCCAATATCGTATTACTGAGTAAATTATCGTATTTCGCCAAAAAGTATTTAAATATACCAATAGACTTTCTTTTTGAGGTAAGAAACATGGCAGATTTACCAATCGCCGCAGTTGTAAGGATTGCGAAGAAAAACGGAGCCGAAAGAGTGGGAAGCGATGCAGCAGAAGCACTTGTTGTCAAGGCTGAGAAGTACATCGCCCAGCTGACAAAAGAGGCCAACAAGCTTGCCGAGCACGCTGGCCGCAAGACCATCAAGAAAGAAGACGTTGACCTGGCTGCAAAGTCCAACTGATCAACTCTTTTTCTCTTCTTCACGCTCGAAATTTCTGTTTTTTTGGTTTTTGTATGCAAGAAGTGATATCTTTCACGGCCCCACGATAGTATAGATGCTAAACCATACGCCGGACACTGACGGGGATAGCGGGGCGCAGGAATTCATGGATGCCATGTCCCGGCTCTTTTCCAAGGCGGCCACAATTGAGAAAGAGCCGGTGGATACCGGTGACGGGGTGCTGCTCCATGCCTCCGAGATCCATCTCATCGATATGGCGGGGCGCTTCCCGGAAGAGAGTTTGTCCTCGATTGCATTGCGGCTCGGTATTACGAAAGGAGCCGTCTCGCAGACTGTAAAAAAGCTGGAAGAGAAAGGGTATCTCGGGCGGAGTTTTGGCGAGGGAGACAATAAGACCGTCTATCTCCGGCTTACGGATGCAGGAAAAAGAGCCTTTGCCTGGCATGCTGCGTACCATAGTCTTGTCAACGGGAGGATCGAACAGGCAGTTGCATCCCTGGGAGAAAAAGACCGGCAGAACCTGCTGGACATTCTCTCGACCCTTGAGAAGATATTTGATGATTGTCCAAAACTGCGCAGGAATGTTTCCGGGAAGACTGGATAATTGTTCAGATTGGCGAACCCCGTCTGCCGGGTCCGGATGGGTATATTGTTTAGATACTAAATTAAATAGTTTAGATACTATACAATATATGGTCACTCCCTGCGCAGTTGCGGGTTTGTCATGGTGATTGTACATGCAGGATTATACCCTGACTCCTCTGATCCCATCGGATCGAAAAGCCATCGTGGATATCTTCAACTATTATATCGCGAACAGTTTTGCTGCATATCCGGAGAACCCGGTGCCGTACGAATTTTTTGATCATCTCCTGGAAACCTGCAGGAATTACCCGGCGGTTGTTGCCCGGGGGCCCGGAGGGGAACCGGTGGGTTTTGGCCTGCTCCGTCCCCACAACCCCATGCCCGCGTTCAGCCGTACGGCCGAGATCACATATTTCATCCGACCGGAATTTACCGGAAACGGAATCGGGTCGCTGATGCTCGGACATCTCCAGGCCTGCGCAAAAGAGCAGGGGATAACAACCCTCCTTGCCAGCATCTCGTCTCTGAATGAAGGGAGCATCCGGTTCCACGGGCATCACGGGTTCGTGGAATGCGGGAGATTTTCTCAGGTTGCAGAGAAAAAAGGAACGGTCTTCGATACGGTCTGGATGCAGAAGTTCCTCTGAACGGATCAGAACTTCCCTTTTGTGCTCCGGACCGCTTTTGGATCCCCGGTGATGGAGAGGGCTTCCCCGAGTGCGATCCCGAAGGCCTTGAAGACCGCCTCGCACTTGTGGTGATCGTTCTTACCGGAGAACGAGATGTGCGCCGTGATCCCTGCCCGGGTGCAGAGCGAGTAAAAGAAATGCTCGAAAAGATCTGAGGGGATGTTCCCCACAGCCTTGTTGCCGAACGAGCCGGTCCAGACCAGGTACCCCCGGCCCCCGCAGTCGAGGGCGACCTGGGCAAGCGACTCATCCATGGGAATGATCGCGTGGGAGAACCGTTTCATCCCTTTACCCTCGCCGATGGACTGTTTGATGACATCGCCGAGCACGATCCCGATATCCTCGACCGTGTGGTGGCAGTCCACGTGCAGGTCGCCCTTTGCCCTAAGGTCCAGGTCGAACCCTCCGTGCCGTGCCATGGCGTTGAGCATGTGATCGAAGAACGCAACCCCGCTGTCCGCGGTCACCTTCCCGGTTCCATCGGGGTTTATCCTGATCGTGATATCGGTCTCCTTTGTCTTCCGCACAACTTCTGCAATTCTCATCTGCATTCCTCCAGGGCCTCCTTTATTGATATCTTCCCGCTGTAGAGCGAGGAGCCGAGGACTGCTCCATATGCTCCCGCATCTTTCAGTCCCGCCACATCCGGCCGGGACGAGACTCCCCCGGCAACAACTACCGGGATCTTCACGTGATCGATCAGCCGTTTTACCGGCTCGAACCGGACGCCCTGCTGGAGCCCCTCGACATCCACGTTCGTGTACAGGAGGGAACCGGCTCCCAGGTCCTCGAAACGTTTCGCCCAGCCAAGATAGTCCCCGGCCGTCTCCTGCCAGCCGTGGATCGCGATCTGGCCGCCTTTGGCATCCACTCCCGCCATGATCCGGCTGCTCCCGAATTCCTCAGATAATGTCCGGATGCAGTCCGGCTCCCGGGTGGCAAGCGTGGAGATGATGATGCGGGAAACGCCGGTATCGAGCCAGTGCTTTGCATCCTCAAGGGAACGGATCCCGCCTCCCAGCTCGATCTCCACGCCGGTCTTTTTGATCAGGTCAGCAATGAGATCGGCATTTTTCCGGGCGCTGCCAAACGCCCCGTCGAGATTGATGACATGGAGAGCATCCGCCCCCTCGTCCAGCCACCGGGTGGCGCAGTCCAGCGGGTTGCCGTACGCAGTCGCGCTCTCGCGCTTTCCCTGAACCAGCTGGACGCATCGTCCCCCAAGAATATCGACGGCAGGAAAGATTCTCATGATACCTCAGCGGATCATCCGTTGGATGGCCATGACCAGGATGTCTTTTGCCCCCGCCCGCCGGAGGGCATTGATCAGCGTGTAGACCCGCTCCTCGTTGACAACGGCGTGGACTGCAACAAGATCCTCGCTCGAGGCCACGTCCATGACGGTGGGGCCCGAGAGGCCCGGCAGCACGCGCTTGACAGTCTCAAGCGAGGCCCGTTTCACGTTCATCATCAGGTAGCACTGGCCCCGGGCCCGGATCACGCTCTCCAGCGCAAGATGGATCTCGTCGATCTTCTCTCTCTTGGTCTTGAGGGAATTGTGGTTTGCTATGAGATGGGTCGACGTGATCAGGACCTCGTCGATGACCCGGAGGCGGTTGGTCTTGAGCGTTGTTCCCGAGCTGGAGAGATCTATTATCGCATCGGCAATGCCGAGATGGGGAGTTGCCTCGCAGGCGCCGCCAACGAGAACGATATCTGCGTTCACTTTATGCTTTTTCAAGTAATTGCGGGCAATGACCTGGAATTCGGTTGCAATTTTTTTACCGGCAAGTTCCTTTACCGATGAAATATCCGAGTCCTCGCTCACGGCCAGCACCAGTTTTGCTCTTCCGAACTGGAGATCGAGCAGTTCCTCGACATCTGCTTCCCGTTCCACAACCATGTCGTGGCCGGTGATGCCGAGATCGGCAGCTCCCGTTGCAACGTACTCCGGGATATCCACCGGCCGAGCAAAGAGGATCTCCACGTGGGGATCGAGGGTTTTTGTAATAAGCCGGCGCTCTCCGTTCTCGGCAAGGTGGAGACCGCTCTTCTCAACCAGATCCATGATGGGCGCAGCGATCCGGCCCTTGTTGGGAATTGCCAGCCGGACAATATCGGAAAAAGAGGATGTATTGGCGGTATTTTTTATATTTTTTGCAGATTTCGCCATTGTTCCATCAGAATGTCTTGAGCTTGCCTGCGATGACCTTCTCGGTGACCTGGGTTACGTTCGCCAGCTGGGAGTCCACGATCTCAAGGATGTCAGCATTGATCTCCTTGAGCGCCACGCCGGACTTGGGCAGCACCTGGACGCTTGCCACAAGGGGCTGGTCGATGGGCTTTCCGATCTGGGAGAGCAGCCGGACATACAGCTCCTCGATGCCGTCAACCTGCTTCACACATTCCTGTGCCATCTGGGTTGAGAGGAGGTTGTAGATCTTGCCGATGTGGTTGATGGGGTTCTTCCCGCTCGTTGCTTCCATGGACATCGGGCGGTTGGGGGTGATGAGCCCGTTGCACCGGTTGCCACGGCCGACCGAGCCGTCGTCGCCCATCTCGGCGGAGGTGCCGGTAACTGTCAGGAAGACGCTCTTCTTCTTGATGTCGTCAGCGGTGTTGACGTGGACGGTGACCTTGCGCTTGGTGTTCTTCTTTGCAATCGCCGTTATCTCTTCGTTGAGGAGGCTCATGTACTCCGAGTATTCCCGGATGTCCTTGCAGTAGCGGTCAACAATGGCGCAGGCAATCGTGAGGGTGATGTTGTTCCCGTCCCTCAGGCCCATGATCTTGATGTCCTGGCCGATGGCGGGGTATTTCTTCCGGAGCTTGGTATCGATATATTCGGAGCTGTTCCGGATGATATTCTCTACATCGGAGAACGGGGCATGGCCGACACCGAACGAGGTATCGTTGGACCGGGGTGCCTTGCCCTGGTTGGGCTTGAAGACGTCCCGCAGGTCGGTGGAACCGGTGCCGAGCCGGCAGTCGATCATGATCTCGCGGTTGAGATCGAGCTCGGGGAGGATCTTGTGGATGTACTTGTGGGCTGCCTCAACGGCAACGGCATCGGTAGGGACGGTGGTACCGTTCCACTGCTTTGTTGCCCGCCCGTCCAGGAGGACATAGATCGGGCGGATCATCCGGCCGCCGCCGAACTTGGGTGCCGATTCACCGGCAACAACTTCACCCTGGTCGGTGTTGTGGTGGAGAACGACCCCGAACTCTTCGAGGTAGGTCTTGCAGAGTGCCTGGCTGATCGATTCGGCAATGCCATCAGCAAGACTGTCCGGGTGGCCAAGGCATTTGCGCTCGGCAAGTTCAATGCGCTGCTTTTCCAAGGGGATCTGGTTCAAGGCTTCGATCTGGATATTTCTCTTCATTGATTTCCTCGTGACACTTCGTACTATTAAAAGGACTGGTATTGTTATAACGATTTCTAATAGCACAATTGTTTCCGCTTTTTTATTATTCCTGGTAATACACGGTCCGGTGTAATTCCGGGTTTCACAAAAAAATCGGTTTATTTCTTGCAGGAATAATGGCCGGAGTATCCGGTGCGGATGCCCGTCTGGGAACAAGATCCGATAAAAAAAATTATCGCCTGAGGAATTTATGGAGAATTGTCATCTCGCTGCCTTTTGGGGCTTTCTTGACCGGTGGTTTTACCGGTACCGGGACTTCACCGATCTCATCCTCATCAGCATCATCGCTGGTGCGGGACGACCGCTGTTCGTGAGCGGGAGGATCCGTTCGTGTCATCTTCCGGTCAGCCGGCACAGTCGGGGTGCGGGAATGGGGCAGGGTCCTGTGCTGGCCCAGTTTTGTGCCGCAGCCCGGGCAGAAATTGGCTGAATGGGGGAGTTTCTTGCCGCAGTTATGGCAGAACTGGGGAGATTCGGCTGCCAGCTCTTCGTGGCGTTTCAGTTCCGGCGGGATCTCCCGGGCAACCGGCCTGCGGACCGGCTGCCGTACTTCCGGCTCGGGTTCGGGAACAAATTCCGGTTCCGGTTCAGGCTCCCGTACCGGCTGGGCAACCATCCTTCTTACCGGCTGGGGCGCCTGCGGGACGGGGTTCTTTACTGCACCCTTCATTGCCACTTTCATGGCGGTCTGGACTTCCGGTTTCCTGACCTGGGGTACTGCCGGCTCGGGAGAATACGTATCCTCGTCATAGCTTGAGGATATGACCGATCGTCGCACCGGTTCGGTAACCGGTCGCACAACCGGTCGGCGCTGGGGCTGCGGGATTTCGGGTTCCGGCTCGGGCTCTTCTTCCGGGACCTTGTAAGGCGACTGGATCCGCTTGACCGGTGGCTGCCGCTCGTAATCCTTGACCGGTTTTCTTGTCGGGGAGAGTTCCTGACGTACCGGTGGTTTTACGGGCCTCTTCACCACCGGCGGTTCTTCTTCAACTTCTTCCGGTTCCGGCTCTTCCTCCTCAACGGGTTCCGGTTCGCGCCTGACTTCTGCTGCCGGTTTCCGGCCTTTCTTGGGGGCTTCTGCCTCCTGGAGCAGGGAGATCCATTCGTCGATCTCGCTGGACCGGTCCATCCCGTTCTGGGCAAAGACCAGTTTCAAGGTCTTGACATCGTCATCCTGGGAACGGATGGAGAGGACGAGCACGGGATCCGAGTTCTCGGAGAATTCAACAATGCTCCCCACGATGGTATCGCGCGGCACGTCCTTTGCGGTGACCTTGAGTTTCTTCTCCTGGGTATCGATGAGAAAGATCCGCTGGTTGGTGAGGTAGGCATGGAAAAAGAATTTTTTGACGGATACGTTGAGCGAGCCTATCAGAACCTGTTCGCCCTGTTGC